>NZ_LZKL01000029.1 GCF_001668725.1 Mycobacterium sp. E787
TTGTAGGCCAGCTTGTGGTCGGGGAAGTCGGCGTGGATGGCGTCGGCGATCTGCGGGGGGTCGTCGGCGGCGGCGGTGGACCCGGGGGCGGCGGGGGTTGCGTCGGCAACCTGTGCGGCGGCTACTGACCGTCCCCTCGCGGCGCAGACTTGCTCCGATAGCCGGTGGGGCCATGAACATCTGGCCCCACCGGCTGAGCACTCTCGAGGGTCCGCCCTTTCGACCTGACCCGGGGCGCGGTTGAGTTATGGTTCTCCGCAACTCGACTGCAAGGGGAGTCCCATGGCCAACCTCAGGTTCGGATATTTCATCGCCCCGTTCCACCGGGCCGGCACCAACCCCACCCTGGCCCTGCAGCGTGACCTCGAGTTCGTCGAACACCTCGACGCCCTCGGCTTCGACGAAGCCTGGATCGGGGAGCATCACTCCGCGGGCAGCGAGATCATCAGCTCCCCGGAGGTGTTCATCGCCGCGGCCGCCGAGCGCGCCAAGCGGATTCGCTTCGGCACCGGGGTCATTTCGCTCGCCTACCACAACCCGCTTTGGGTCGCCGACCGGTTGATGCTGCTCGATCACCTGACCCACGGGCGCGTGATCGGTGGGATGGGACCGGGTTCGCTGCCGACCGATTCGGCGATGATCGGGCTGAACCCGACCGACACCCGCGAGCTGCTGGAAACCAACCTCGACATCGTCGTCCGGTTGCTGGCGGGGGAGACGGTGAGCGCGAAGACCGCCACGCACCAGCTGTTCGACGCCAAGCTGCAACTCGCGCCGTACAGCGAGGGCGGGATACCGCTGGCGGTCGCGGCGGTCGCCTCGCCGACGGGTGCCCGGCTGGCCGGCAAGCACGGCATCGGCCTGCTGTCCATCGGCGCGACGCTGGTCGTCGAAGGCTTCGACGCGTTGTCCTACCACTGGGGCATCGTCGAGGAGCGCGCCGCGGCGTTCGGCACGCGGGTCGACCGCAAGAACTGGAGCCTGGTCGGCCCCATGCATATCGCCGAGACCGACGAACAGGCCCGCGCCGACGTGAAATTCGGCATCGAGTCGTGGTTCAACTACTTCCAGAAGGTCGCGGCCTTCCCCCAGATGACCATGCCGGGCGAGCGGCTCGACGAGATGATCGACATCATCAACGACAACGGCGCCGGGGTGATCGGCACGCCGGAGCGGGCGCGGGCCCAGGTGCAGCGGCTCTGGGATCAGTCCGGCGGCTTCGGCTGCTTCCTGCAGATGGGCCACGAGTGGGCGAATCCCGCAGCCACCCGGCGGTCGGCCGAGCTGTTCGCCGCCGAGGTGATGCCGCACTTCCAGGGCCAGGCGCAGCCGACGCTGGACGCCGCAGCGCGGGCCGGGCAGGTGCGTGACGATCTGGCACAGTCTCAGCTGCAGGCCGTCGAGCACATGGCCAAGAAGTACCAGGACGAGGTCGGCTCGAAGTAGCGGCCGTGTTTTGCCCTTCGACCCGTCCAGACACCGGTCGCATGGTGGCCTAACCAGCAAACCCGCAAGTCCGGGCCCTCGAGTCGAACTGTTTGCACACCCGGCCGAAATTTTATCCGAAGCGCTCGATCGAACAATGCCATTCGTGAGCCCGGACGGGGTCACATTGCCTCAACCACCAGGCCCTGACCTTCGTCATCAATACCTGCGGAAACTGCCCGGTAATCCGTTTCGGCAAACCCCTGACCGGCCTAGAATCTTTAACTGTTCTGACGACGGAGGATCGCCGGGCTAGTGACAACCAGGGGCTAGCGAGAAGGTGGACCGACATGTCGTATGTCCTCGCTGCGCCGGAGCTGATCGCCTCTGCGGCAACGGATCTGTCCAACATCGGCTCGGCGCTGGGCGCCGCCACAGCGGCGGCGGCCCCGACAACGCGGATTCTGCCGGCGGCGCAGGATGCGGTGTCGGCGGCTATTGCGGCGGTGTTCTCCGCCCGCGGTCGGGGTTTTCAGGCGCTCGGTGCGCAGGCGGCGGCGTTTCATGACGAGTTCGCGCGGGCGCTGACCGCGGGTGCGGGGTCCTATGCCAGTGCGGAGGCCTCGACGCAGCAGCTGCTCGAAGGCGCCCAAGCGATCTCGTTGTACCCGTTGATCGGCAACGGCGCCGACGGGGGCACGGTTAACGGGGTGGGCCAGCCCGGCCAGCCCGGTGGGATCTTGTGGGGCAACGGCGGTCGCGGTGGCAATAGCACCGCCAGCTTGGTGCCCGGCGGTCCCGGCGGGTCCGCCGGCCTGATAGGGAACGGCGGACCCGGCGGCACCGGCGGACCCGGCGCGGCCGGCGGTGCCGGCGGCAGGGGCGGCCTACTGTGGGGGACAAACGGGGCCACCGGCGCCGCCGGCGCCACTATTCCCGGCCCCTTCCCTCAGCCCACAGGGGTGCCGGGGAATTGGACCATGACGTTCGACGACGAGTTCAACGGCACCACCTTGGACACGACCAAGTGGAACACCTCATGGTTGTACAACGGCGGCACCATGAACGGCGTCAACACCGTTCCCAGCGACGTGACAGTAGGTAACGGCTATCTGACACTGACACTGTCGGACGCCACGCACGGCGGACTGATCAGCACGGACGTGACCCAAGGCGCCCACCCGGGCTTCCAGTTCACCACCGGGGTCGTGGAAGCGCGCATCTTTTTCCCGGGTAACGGCAGCCAGGTCTACAACTGGGGCGCGTGGTGGACTGTCGGCCACAATTGGCCGACGAATGGCGAGAACGACATCGCGGAAACGTTGCACGGTCTGGTGCAAGCCCACCACATCGACGCGACCGGCAATCCGTCCGGTGGCAACGCGGGGTATATGGGTGGTTCTTGGCATGTCTTTACCATGCAACGGTTTACGGATCACGTCGTCTACTATTACGACGGCGTGCAAGTCGGTTCGGTGATCACCCATGAGAACGTGGCCAGTTCACCACAGTTCCTTGTCTTGAATGTCGGCCAGGGACAAGGGAGTCCGACGATGACCGGAGCGCCGGGGGCGATGCTCGTCGACTACGTCCGCGCGTGGTCGTCCCCATAGCCACACACCTGCGCGGGTGGCCGGTTCAAACCGGCGCCCACACGCCGAACCAGCGCGCGAGAGTCATTCGCAACTCAGCCAATTCGTCGGCATCGGGTGCGACCGCCGACGACGCCCACGCCACGTAGCCGTCCGGGCGCACCAGCACGGCGGTGGCGGGCACCGCGCCGACGGGGCGCCCTGTGGCCACGGTGATCTGGCCGCCTGTTTCGACAGCGGCGGCCGCGACCACGCCGCATTCGGTCAGGTCGACCAGAAGCGGCCGCCCGTCGCGGGCAAGCTCAGCGATACGTCTTGTGCCGTCACGGTTTTCGACAGCGAAGTCGGGCACCCAGCGGCCGGTCAGCGGATGCGTGTCATCACCCATGACATAACGGTTCTCCGCTCCCGAGATCAGATCGGTGAGGCGACGCACGATCGCCGGATCGGTGACCAATTCGGAGAACAGCCGGCGCAACGCGGTGACCTCGGGCCCGGGCCGGACGAGGGCCAGCTGGGCCCGGCTGTGCATGATGACCCGCTCGGCGGCCGGCCGGCGCTCGGCCTCGTAGGTGTCGAGCAGGGCCGGCCCGGCGCGTCCGTTGAGCACGGTGGCCAGCTTCCAGCCGAGGTTCACCGCGTCCTGTAGGCCCAGGTTGAGGCCCGGTCCGCCCATCGGCGAGTGCACGTGCGCGGCGTCGCCGACCAGGATCACCCGTCCCACTTGGTATTTGGCGGCGATCCGGGAGTTGATGCCGGAGAACCGACGTAGATCCAGCGGCGCGCCGGGCGATGCGGGCCGCAGCGGGATGTCTGCGCCGAGCACACGCTTCGCACTGGCCTCCAGCTCGGCCAGACTCATCGGCGGGCCGTCGGCGGCGTCGCCGTCGTCGCGGGGTTCCTCGCGAGCCGTCCTGTCGAGTTCGAAGACGATCACCGCGGCCCGGCCGCCGAGCGCGCCGAATGCGAAGACGCCCTGGTCGGCCCGATGGAACTGCAGCGGCGGAACGCGACCGGAACCCGGTATGTCGAGGCCGCCGTCGGCGTCGACCCATTCGTCCGGCGGTAGCACGTCGAAACCCATCCGGGCGACCAGGTCGTAGGACGACATGCCGGGAAAATCGATGCCGGCCAGTTTGCGGGTCATGCTGGTGCCCCCGTCGGCGCCGACCAGGTAGCGGGACCTGAGCCGGTACGGCCCGTCGGGACCGGAGACGTGGACGGTGACGCTGTCGTCGTGCTGATCGAAGCCGGTCATTCGGTGGCCCCAGCGAATATCCGCGCCGAGCCCGGCGGCGCGCTCCGCGAAGACCCGGACCAGCCTGGGCTGCTGGACCGGCAGCAGGAACAACTGCGCGTCCGGCGCCAGCCCGAGGTCCAGCGGGAACGCCGCGAACATCGCGCGCGGGTTGAGCCGGGGCGGCTCGTCGGTCCCGGCCAGCGTGCCGTGCAGGCCGCGATGGTCCAGAATCCGAACCCCTTGGCCGATAATGCCGTTGGCGCGCGGTTGCGGATTGGGCCCGGGCATCGGGTCGAGCACGACGGGCCGGATCCCGGCCAATCCCAGTTCGCCGGCCAGCATCAGCCCGTTCGGGCCGGCGCCGGCGATGACGGCATCAATCACTTAGCCCAGCTTAGGAGTCGGCCGTGGGTCCGACAACCGCTCGGCCCGGTGACATCGTGCCACCTCATATGGCGCCGACAGCCGCGTCCCAGCGTGCGGCTAATGACGGGTGCGAACCTGAGCCATGACCATTCGCGCTGACCGCCGCCGGCCGATGCGGCCGATCGTTGCCGGCATCGCGGCCCTCGCGCTTTGCGGTGCCGCGGGACCGGCGCACCCGACCGATGCGACGCTGTCCGCCCCGTTCGGCGGCTTCGCCGCCGACGACGGCGATGACCAGGCGCAACAGCAGGCGCAGTTGCAGCAACAGCTGGCCCAGCAGCAGCTGCAGCAGTCGATGCAACAGGCCGAGGAGCAAAACGAACAGGCCCAGCAGCAATTCCAGCAAGACATGCAGCAGGCCCAGATCGCCGAGCAACAGGCCAACGATCCGTAGCCGGTGCGGGCCGTCGAAATCCGTTGGGCCGCAGGGCGATCCGCTACCGCGCGCCGGCCGCCTCACGCTCGGCCGCCTGAACCAGCCGGCCCGAGAAGAACCGGACCGCCCCACCCAGCGCGGCCCGCATCACCGGACCGGTCCCGCGGGCCCCTTCGACGAACTCGCCGGTCCAGCGGATGTCCGTCCCGCCCGCCGGATTCGGGGTGAAGATCACCTCGCCGAAGTAGTCCTTGGCGGGACTGGGCGGACCGACCAGCTTGTAGGCGTGCCGGCGATCCTGCTCGTAGGCGACGGTTTCCTCCTGCACCAGCAGCGGCCACACGCCGACCTTGCGGATGGCCCCGACGCCGCCCGGCGCCGGATCCCCCTGACGCGCCCAGCTCGACTGCAGGACGATGGGCTTGGCCCACGTGGACCAGTTGGCGCCGTCGGCCACCAGCCGGAACAACGTCGCCGCAGGCGCGCTGCTGGTCCGGTTGATTTCGAACGAGAACTTGCGACCCGACATGCCGCGTACCCTACCGCCAAAGGCGGCTGTCGCGGACCGGCGGTTCGAAGTAGCTAGGACTTGCGTTCGGCGAGCGCGGTCACCGTGCGGCCGTCCTCGAGTTCGACTGTGGTCAGCGCCACGGGCGCGGGAAGGTCGGCCAGCAGGCGGCCCAGGCCGGCTTCCGAGATCCGGAACAGCTCCCCACCCGCGCCGACCTGGCCGGCGTGGCGGGCGCCGAGCCGCTCGAGCCGCCGGCGCGCGGCAGCCAAGCCGAATAACGCGATCTCGCAGTCGGTTTCGACAAGGGTCGGGGATGCCACCCCGCTGAGGCGTGCGGCGATGTCGACGGCGATCTGGTCATGAAACGCCGGTACGACGACCATCACGCCGAATGAACCGCCGGCCGCCGTCGGCTCCCCGGGAACCGCGACGGCGGCCATGTCGAGTGGATTGCAGAAATTGGTGTACGTGCCCATGCGGCGGTTGATCGAATAGGGATCGGCCTGGACCTGGGCCAGGGTGGGGTGTTCGGTGGTGGTCGGCAGCAGGATCGCGTCGAACCCGGTCAGCAGGTCCGCGGCGTCGGCCCGCGCCCGTGCCAACGCGTCCAGGTCGGCGGCGAAGGCGGGGCCGGTAACCGCGCGCGCCGCCGTGATGATCGATGCCACGACGGGGTCCGCGCCGGCCGGTGCGCCGTCGAGGAATTCGCCGACGGCGGCGTAGCGTTCGGCGACCAGGGCGCCGTCGTAGAGCAGCCGGGCCGCGTCCAGCAGCACCGAGACGTCGACCGGTTCGACGGCCAATCCCGCCTCGGTGGCGCGGGAGACGGTCCGCTCGAAGGCCCCCCGGAAGGCATCGCTGAGAGAGGATAGGTTCGCGGCCTCCGGGATCGCCAGCCGCGGCTCGCGCGGTGCGGCGAGGCGAACGTCGGCGGGCCAGCGGCGGCTGCGGGGATCGCGGGAGTCGGGGCCGGCCATGACCGCCGCCGCGGCGGTGGCGAGGCCGAGGTCGGCCGCGAGCACGGAGACGGCGTCGAAGCTGGCGCTCGCCGGGACCACCCCGTGGGTGGGGATGATCCCGAGCGTGGGTTTGATCCCGACGATGCCGTTGAGGGCGGCGGGCACCCGGACGGATCCCGCCGTGTCGGTGCCGATGCCGATGTCGGCGATGCCCAGCGCCACGGCCACGGCGGAGCCGGAGCTGGAGCCGCCGGCCACCAGCTCCGGGTCGCGCGAATTGCGAACGGCGCCATAGGGACTGCGGGTGCCGACCAGGCCGGTGCCGAATTGGTCGAGGTTGGTCTTGCCGAGGACGATCGCCCCGGCGGCGCGAAGCCGTTCCACCGCGGCGGCGGTGGTCGCCGGCACGCGGGCGAATTCGGGGCAGCCCGCGGTGGTGGGCAGGCCCGCGACGTCCACGTTGTCCTTGACCGCCAGCACCAGGCCCGCCAGCGGCAGGCCCTCGCCCGAGGCGAGCCGCCGCTCGACGGCAGCGGCCTCGGCCAGCACGTCGGCCCGATCGCGCAGCGTGATCCAGACCTCGGGCCGGTCGACTTCGGTGATCCGCCGGTACGCGGCGGTCACCCGCTCGACGGGGGAGCGGCGCACCTCAGATGACATAGGGCGCGACGAGGACCATGGCGCTGGCCACCGCGAAACCGATCAGGAACGCGATGACCGTAAAGCCCATCACCTGGCGGACATTGAGCTTCGCGATGGCGAGCACCGGCAGCAGCCAGAACGGCTGAATCATGTTGGCAACCCCCTCGCCGACCGCGACCGACATCGACGTCAGCCCGAGGTAGGCCGGCGAGTGCTGGCCGATGGCGAGCGCCGAGTCGACCGCGATCGGCCCCTGCACCGCCCAGTGCCCACCGCCGGACGGCACGAACAACGAGATGAGCACCGAGCCGACGAACGTCAGGAAGGGCAGCGTGTACTGGTCGGCGCCCCGGACCAGCGCCTCGGCGAGCACCGTCTGCAGGGCCTTGCCCGACCCCGTCGGCAGATATCCCAACAGGCCGACGATCCCGCCGTACAGCGGATACTGCAGCAGCAGCGGGCCGGACACCTTGGCCGCGCCCGAGAAGGCGCGGATGAACCGGATCGGCGTACCGTGCAGCAGCGCGCTGGTGATGGTGAACAGCATGATCATCGACGAGATGTTCAGCGCGAAGCCGCTCAGCGCGAAGTACGCGATGCCCGCGGCGAAGACGATGACGTTGAGGATCCACAGGTTCTCCAACCACTCGGCGAACGTCCGCTTGCCGGTGGGCGCGACCGGTTCGGGCTCCTCGTCGAAGACGGCCGGATCCGGCTCGAGACCCTGCCGGGGCGCCATCCGCCAGATCGCGATCGCGAGCAGGGCGACCACGGCGATCACCGCGATCCAGTTGTAGGGCTGAAAAATCGTCAGGCTCAACGGCACCGTCATGCCGGTGATCTTGTGAATCACGTTGATGGGGCTGGTGGGGTCGGTGTTGGCCAGCGCGATCGACGACGACAGGCCCTGGGTCCAGACGAGGTAGCCCATGAACCCGGTGGCGATCAGGTAGCCGAAGTGCGCGCCGGACACGCGTTTCGCCACCTGCCGCGCGACCAGCGCACCGGCCACCAGGCCGAGACCCCAGTTCAGCAGCGAAAAGACCGTGCTGACGCCGAAGCACAGCAGCGCCCCCTGCACCTGGTTGGCCGGCTTACCGGCCAGCCGCACGATGGCGCGCTTGAGGATCGGCGCCTCGGCCAGCGTGTAGCCCGTCACGAGCACGAGCACCATCTGGAACGCGAAGGTGAAGATGTTCTGCGCCCCCCACACCCCGCCATACCACGCCTTGAGGACGCCCGTCGGCGTGGCGCCACGGACCAGCAGCGCAACGAGCGCGACCACGAGGAGGGTGAGGATGACCGCGAACAGATAGGGATCGGGCATGAGGCGTTCGACGTAACGGACGCACAGCTCGGTGAACCGCTGAATCAGGCCGCGTCGTGCGACCGGTCGAGCCTGTGTTGTGGTCATTGACTTTCCTCTACTCGTCCGTTGTCGAAACCCGGGGCCAAGGCAACCCCAATTTTGTTGCGAGCAGGTGAATTGTGGGGGACCCGGAGACGATGACAACCGAGGTTGCCAGTGGGTGCGGGAAATCGAGGCCCGGCACCGCGATGAGTTTCGGTGCCGACGATTGTCTATATCCGTAGTTCGATCGGACTCGGTCGACACATCATCGAAGCCCCCGCACACCGGTGCGGGGGCTTTTTGAGTTCAGAGAGGCTTGTCATGGACCCAATCGCGGGCAAATCAGTTCTGGTCACCGGGGCCAATCGCGGCATCGGCCGGGCGTTCGTGGAGGAGGCGCTGCGCAGGGGGGCGGGGCGGGTATACGCCGGCACTCGCGACCGTTCGCCGTCTTCCGACGAGCGGGTGGTCCCGGTGCCGCTCGATGTCACCGATCCGGCACAGGTCGGGGCGGCCGCCGCGACGGCCGGATCGCTGGACGTGCTGATCAACAACGCGGGCATCGCGCTCTACGACGATCTCAGCGATCCCGGGGTGCTCCAACGGCACCTCGCTGTCAACCTCTTCGGCACCTTCGCGGTGACGCGGGCCTTCCTGCCCGCGCTGATCCGTGCCCGGGGCGCCGTGATCAACAACCTGTCGGTCAACGCGGTGGCGCCCCTGCCGCTCATTCCGGCGTACTCCGTCTCCAAGGCGGCCGCGTTCAGCCTCACCCAGTCGCTGCGGGCGTTTCTGGCTCCGCAGGGCGTGCGGGTGCACGCGATGTTCACCGGACCGGTCGACACCGACATGACCCGGGCGCTCGACATCCCCAAGGCGACCCCGCGGTCCGTGGCCGCCGGGGTCTTCGACGCGCTGCAACGCGGCGAAGAGGACATCTTCCCCGACCCCGTGTCGCAATCCATCGCCCAAGCCTGGCAGGGCGGCCCGGCCAAGGAACTGGAACGCCAGTACGCCCAACTGCTCGCGACGGCGCCGCCCGTCACGGCGCACGCGTGAAACCCTAAGGAGCACAAGATGAACGACCTATCCGGCACGACCGCCCTCGTCGTCGGCGCAAGCCGCGGCCTGGGCCGGGGCATCGCGCTGGCCACCGCCGATGCCGGCGCCTCCGTGATCGCCGTGTCCCGCAGCGCAACGACGTTTCCCCGGCCGAGCGGCGCCGGCAGCATCGAGGCGGTCGTCGCCGATGCGGCCGACCCCTCGGTGCCCGGCGGCCTCCTGGACCGACACGACCCGCACCTTCTGGTGCTGGTCGCCGGGGCGACGCCGCTGATACGCCCGCTCCAGCACCACACCTGGGAGACGTTCTCGGCCAACTGGAACACCGACGTGCGGATGGCCTTTCATTGGCTGCGCGAGGCCCTGCTCAAACCGCTGCGACCCGGCAGCACGGTGGTGGTGGTCAGCAGCGGTGCGGCGCTGGCCGGCTCGCCGCTCAGCGGCGGGTACGCCGGCGCCAAAGCCACCCAACGCTTCATCGCCGGGTACGCGCAAGAGGAGGCGGACCGCGCCGGCCTGGGCATCCGGTTCACCGCGCTGCTGCCCCGGATAACCCCGCTGACCGAACTCGGCCGCCCCGCCGTGCGGGCGTACGCGGCCCGCGGGGGCCAATCCGAGGAGGAATATGTCAGGCAGCTCGGCGAACTGCTCAGCCCGGAGTCGGCCGGGGCGGCCGTCGTGGAGCTGGCACAGGCGGACACCGCCGGCGTTGCGCCCAGCTACCTGCTGACCGGCGCCGGGCTGCAGAAGCTCGCGTGAAAAGTACTGCACCACAGCAGAAAGGGCTAGAGATGACCATGCAAACACCGCCCATCGTGTCGGCCCCGGAGTGGGAGGCCGCGCGCGGGCGCCTGCTCGTCAAGGAGAAAGAGCTCTTCCGCGCGCGGGACGCGCTGGCGGCTCAGCGCCGGCGCATGCCGTGGCTGCCGGTGGACAAGCCCTACCAGTTCGACGGCCCCGACGGGCGGGTCAGCCTGCTGGACCTCTTCGGTGGACGGCGCCAGCTGATCGTCTACCGGGCATTCCTGGAACCCGGGGTGGACGGCTGGCCCGACCACGCCTGCCGCGGCTGCTCGATGATCGCCGATCACGTCGGCAACCTGGCGCATCTGAATGCCCGCAACACCACGCTGGTGTTCGCTTCCCGCGCCGGCCAGCCCGACATCGCGCGCGTGAAGGCCCGGATGGGGTGGCACATGCCGTGGTACACGATCACCGACGACTTCGACCGCGACTTCGGCGTCGACGAGTGGCACGGCACCAACGCGTTCATCCGCGACGGCGAGCGGGTGTTCCGCACGTACTTCATCAACAACCGCGGCGACGAGGCGCTCGGCACCACGTGGAGTTACCTGGACATGACCGCCCTTGGGCGACAAGAGGATTGGGAGGACTCACCGGACGGCTACCCGCAGGGCCCCGCGTACGCGTGGTGGAACTGGCACGACGCCTACGGCGACCAGCAGCCGCAGTGGTGGGACGAGCCCGACCCGGGCGAGCGCAACCCCAACGATCCCCGGCCGGCGCGCCGCGACTCGTGAAAGGCTGAGTGCATGCGGGACGCCAGCGTCGACGACTTCGCGCAAGTCGCCGAGCGGTACCGGCCCGAGTTGCGGGCCTACTGCTACCGCATGCTCGGATCCGTCGACGAATGCGAAGATCTGGTGCAGGACACCTACCTGCGGGCGTGGCAGGCCTACGACAGGTTCGAGGGCCGATCCTCGGTCCGGTTGTGGCTCTACAAGATTGCGACGAACACGTACCTGAACGTGCTGCAGACGCGCAAACGGCGCCCGCTTCCCTCCGGTCTCGGCGCCCCGGCCGACAGCCCGGCCGTCGCGCTGGCCCCGGCCCAATCCGACATTCCCTGGCTGCAGCCCGCGCCGGACAGCCTGTTGTACGGCGCCACCGACGATCCCGCCGTGGTGGTGTCCCTGCGCAGCAGCGTCCGCTTGGCGTTCGTCGCCGCCCTGCAGCATTTGTCACCACTGCAGCGGGCGGTGCTGGTGCTGCGCGACGTATTGGGTTGGCCGGCAGGCGAAGTCGCGGAGATGCTGGAAACGTCCACCCCGGCCGTCAACAGCGCCCTGCAACGCGCCCGCGCGCGATTGGCCGAGGCCGGTCCGGCGCTCGACGAGCTCGGCGAACCCACCGAGCCCGAGCTGCGCGACGTGCTCGACCGCTACATGTCGGCCTTCGAGCACGCCGACGTCGACGCATTGGCTCAACTGCTGCGTGCCGACGTCGAGCTCGAAATGCCGCCCATTCCCACGTGGTTCACCGGTCGCGATGCGGTGTGCGCATTCCTGGCGCGGGTCGTGCTGCACACACCGGGGCAATGGCGGCTGGCGCCCACCCGGGCCAACGGCGCCCCGGCTTTCGCCATGTACCGGCGAGCTCCGGACGGGTCTTTCCGAGCCCACGGCCTGGACGTGCTGTCGCTGACCGCCGGTCGCATTTCACGCATCGTCGCCTTCAACGAGGCAACACTGGTCGCCAGGTTCGGGCTGCCCGAGGCGTTCACCGCACCGCCGGGGTGAGGGGGCGGACCGTGTCCGATCCCGACGAACTGCCCGTGCTGGCCGAGGCGACGCGGTACCTCTTCGGCAGCCTCCTCCTGGTTCGCGGGGCCGACCTGTCGGCGCCGACGCCCTGTCCCGACTGGGACTTGCGCCGCCTGCTGTTCCATGTCCGGACGTCGTTGGCGGATGCCGCCGCGGTGCTGGCGGCGCGCGCCCCCGACCCGGCCCCCGTCCCCTCCGATCCCGTCGCCGCGGCGCGGTCCGGGATCGTCGACTTTCTGATCGCGTCGACCGCGCTACCGACGACGGGCCGGTGGTGCGAGATTCGGGGCCGAACCCTGCCCGCCAAAACCGTTGTCCTCGTGGGGGCCATCGAGATGACCCTGCACGCGTGGGATATCGGCCAGGCGTGCCGAAACGATCGGCCCATCCCCCCGGAGATCGCCTCGACCCTGTTGTGGCTTTCGCCACCGCTGGCCCGGGCCGGCCTGGCCGGGCAGGTGTTCGCCGAGCCGCTGCCGGTACCTGCGACGGCCACACCGAGCGACCGGCTGCTCGCCCTCTTCGGCCGGCGACGCCCTCCGGGATAGCCGCGGACGCGCGGTCCCGAGCGCCGTACGGCGGCACCGACCGGCGGCGCCGGGCACCTAGACTGCGCTCATGAATTGCGGTTCCCGAGACAGCACCGCGGCTCCAAAGGGCCTGCTACTGATAGAGGACTGCCTGGACGCCGACGGCGAGGTGGCGTT
Organism: Mycobacterium sp. E787; assembly: GCF_001668725.1. Lineage (GTDB taxonomy): Bacteria > Actinomycetota > Actinomycetes > Mycobacteriales > Mycobacteriaceae > Mycobacterium. The sequence continues at coordinate 12,856 of NZ_LZKL01000029.1, forward strand.
GCCGCCGGGCACCACCCTGATCTCCCTCATCGAGCGCAACGTCGCCAATGTCGGTGACGCCGTGGCCTATCGCTACCTGGACTACGCCCGCTCGGAAGGGCACACCCTCGAAGTGACCTGGGCCCGGTTCGGGATCCGACTGCGGGCCATTGGCGCGCGGGTGCAGCAGTTCGCCGACGACGGCGACCGGGTGGCGATCCTGGCACCGCAGGGCATCGACTACGTCGCCGGCTTCTATGCCGCGATCAAGGCGGGCACCATCGCCGTGCCGTTGTTCGCGCCCGAACTGCCCGGTCACGCCGAGCGTCTGCAGACGGCGCTGCGCGACTCCCGACCCGCGGCGGTCCTCACGACGGCGGCCGCCGCGAACGCGGTGGAAAACTTCCTGGACAGCCTCCCGGACCTGAGGAAGCCGCGCCTGATCGTCATCGACGAGGTACCCGACTCGGCGGGGGAGTTGTTCGTCCCCGTCGAACTGGACATCGACCGCGTCTCGCACCTGCAGTACACCTCGGGCGCGACGCGGCCACCGGTCGGCGTGGAGATCACCCACCGTGCCGTGGGCACCAACCTCGTGCAGATGATCCTCTCGATCGACTTGCTGGACCGGAACACCCACGGCGTCAGCTGGTTACCGCTCTACCACGACATGGGTCTGTCGATGATCGGCTTTCCCGCGGTGTACGGCGGACACTCCACCCTGATGTCGCCCACCGCTTTCGTCCGCAGGCCGCTGCGCTGGATTCAGGCCTTGTCCGCCGGGTCGAGGCAGGGCCGGGTGGTGACCGCGGCGCCGAACTTCGCCTACGAGTGGACCGCGCAGCGCGGCCTGCCCGCCCCGGGCGACGACATCGACCTGAGCAACGTGGTGCTGATCATCGGCTCCGAACCGGTCAGCATCGACGCGATCCGGACCTTCAACAAGGCCTTCGCGCCATACGGGTTGCCGCGCACCGCGTTCAAGCCGTCGTACGGCATCGCGGAGGCGACCCTGATGATCGCGACCATCGAGCCGTCGGCCGAGGCATCGGTCACCTGTCTCGACCGCGAGCAATTGAGCGCCGGTCACGCGGTGCGCATCGAGGCGGACGCCCCGAATGCCGTGCCCCAGGTGTCGTGTGGCCGGGTTGCACGCAGCCTGCGGGCGATCATCGTGGACCCCGAAACCGGATCCGAACTGCCCGACGGGGATATCGGCGAGGTCTGGCTGCAGGGCGACAACGTGGGCCGCGGGTACTGGGGGCTGCCCGACGAGACACGGCGGGCGTTCGGCGCCACGCTGCGGTCGCGGCTGGCGGAGGGCGGCCACGCCGACGGCGCGAATGTCGGCGGTGCCTGGCTGCGGACCGGCGACCTGGGCGTGTACCTCGACGGCGAGCTGTACATCACGGGCCGAATCGCGGACCTGGTCACCATCGCGGGCCGCAACCACTACCCGCAAGACATCGAGGCCACCGTCGCCGAGGCGTCGCCGATGGTGCGCCGTGGCTACGTGACCGCGTTCGCCGTGCCGGCCGACGATGACGGCCGGCGGCTGGTGATCATCGCCGAGCGCGCCGCCGGCACCAGTCGCGCGGATCCCCGACCGGCGATCGAGGCGATCGGCAACGCGGTGGCGCGCCGGCACGGTGTGCCGGTGTCCGACGTGCGTTTCCTGCCGGCCGGCGCCATCCCGCGCACCACCAGCGGCAAGCTGGCCCGACGGGCCTGCCGCGCCCAATACCTCAGCGGCACACTGGGAGTGCACTAGGGAGCGGGAGTCGCCCTTGCCGGAGGGCGCCGGGGTGGCATCCTGGCGGTGTGGGTCTGCTCATCCGATTGGCGGAGCTCCTGATCGTGATCCTGCCGCTGACAGGCATGGTGATCGCCGCGGTGCGCGCGTTCACCGCCAACAAGCGGCGCGCCGAAGAGCCGAACGATGTGGGTCGAACGCGTCCCACCGAAGCGGTGAGCGCCTCGGCCGGCAATTCCAATAGCCAAGCGGCGCAATGGCGTTCGCTCCGTCGCGTCATCGACGAGCACGGCCGCACCGACGCGCGGTGGCTCTCCTACGAGCTCGACGTCGCCAAGCTTCTCGACTTCCCGCTGATGACCGACATGCGCGATCCGCTCACGATCGGTTTCCACAAAGCCAAGCTGCGAGCGGACTTCCTGCGCCCGGTGAAGGCCGAAGACCTCCTGGACGATCGGGAGACCGCGGCTCGCTATCAGGCCGCGGTCGAGGACTACGTCACCGCCTTCAACGTCGCCGAGGCCGAGGCGATGCGCAGGCGCCGCAGCGACTTCTCACCGGACGGCCGGCAGCGGATCGCGCGGGCCCAGAGCCTGTTGCGGGTCGCTGCGGACCCCGCCGCCGCGCCACAGGAGCGCCAGCAGGCCTTCGACCTGGCCCGCAAGGAACTCGACGGCCTCGTCGTGTTGCCGTCCACGACGCGGGCCAGCATCGAGCGCGGAATCTCCGGTCAGCTGGAGGGATGACTTTCGCCTCTTATCGGCGCCCGCGCCTCAGAAGAATCATGAGGGCATCAACCGATCGCCTAGGAGCACGCCGTGATCGACTACGACCTGGACAGCGCGCACAACATCCTGCTGGTGCGCCCGGAGTCCGCACTCGACAAGAACGACTTCACCGAACTCGCCAAGGCCGTCGACCCGCAAATCGAGGCCAACGGCGACCTCGCCGGCCTCATCATCAGCGCGCCGACGTTTCCCGGCTGGGACAGTTTCGGCGCGCTGGTCACCCACCTCCGCTTCGTTCGGGACCACCACAAGCACATCAAAAAGGTCGCGGTCGTCACCGACTCGCACCTCGGGGATGTGGCCGAGCATCTCGGCTCGCACTTTGTGTCGGCCACGATCCAGCACTTTCCCGCCGGGCAGGTCGAGCAAGCGCGCGAGTGGATTGTCGACGGCTCGTAGGCCGAGGGTAGCGTTCTACGGCCCCCACAACGGGGTGATCAGGGGCAGCAGTATCCGCCGTCGATGACGATGTCGGAGCCGGTCATGTAGCTGGACGCCGCACCGGCCAGGTACACGTACAGGGCGCTGAGTTCTTCGGGCCGGCCCAGGCGGCCCATCGGTATCTTCGGCTCCCACAGGGCGTGGTTCTCCGCCAACGGCTCGACGAGCTCGGTGAGGATGTAGCCGGGGCTGACGCTGTTGACCCGGATGTGGTGCGGCGCAAACTCGACGGCCATGGCCTTGGTCAGGTGGATCACCGCCGCCTTGGAGGCGCAGTAGTGGCCGACCTGCTGCGGGACGTTGATGATGTGGCCCGACATCGAGGCGGTGGTGATGATGGACCCGCCGCGCCCTTGCCGGACCATCGCCCGCGCCGCGGCCTGAGCGGTGAGAAAGACGCCCGTCACGTTGGTGTCCTGGATGCGCTGAAATTCTTCCGGCGGCATGTCCAGCATCGGTGTGACGGTGATGATCCCGGCGTTGCACACCGCGACGTCGATGCCGCCCAGCTCCGCGATCACCCGGTCGACCATTGCGTCGACCTGGTCGGGCCGCGTCACGTCGCAGGCGACCGGCACGGCCCGGCCACCCGCCGCGGTGAGCTCGCCGGCAACCCGCTCCAAGCGCTCGGAATGTCGCGCCGCGATTGCCACCTCCGCGCCGGCTTGGACGTAGGCCAGCGCGACCTCCTTGCCGATGCCGCTGGACGCCCCGGTCACCAGAGCCCGCTTGCCGTGCAAGTCGAACAAGTTCAGCACGCTCATCGAAATATCCCCATTCAGACCAGTCACCTATCACCGAAACACGTTCTAGTGTGTCCGCCATGGGCAAATTCAGCAGGGCCGAAATCGAGCAAGCCGTCGCGAACTACACGGCCGTCGTCGAGGAGTGCAGCTCCTCGGGCGACTGGCGACCCTTTGCCGATCTCTTCACCGAGGACGTCGTCTACACCGAGCACCACTACGGCGTCTTCCACGGCCGGGAGGCGGTGCGGGACTGGATCGTCGCGGTGATGGCGCCGTTCCCGCACATGCGTTTCCCCAGCGACTGGATCGCCTACGACGACGAGAACGACGCCGTCGTCGTCATGATCAGGAATCTGCTCGACCACCCGACCGACCCGAACGGCGAGCCGTTCTGGTTCCCCAACTGGACCCGGCTGGTCTACGCCGGCGACGGCCTGTTCTCCAGCGAGGAGGACATCTACAACCCCAACCGCGACGCGCCGCGTGTCGTCACCGCCTGGCTGCAGGCAGGCGGCCAGTTCGCCTCCGACAAGTTCTTGCAACCCCAGGCGTAGCAGGCTCCCTGGGCGGCCGCCGGGCGTGCAACCTGCGACGATTCAGCGGCGTGTCGCGTCGTGAAATTCACTGTCGGCGCTGACGCGCCTCCGCGACCGGACGGCCCTGAGCGCCTGGTCCCAGGCCAGCAGCGCGGTGGCCTTCAGGTGGGCCGGCTTGACGCTGTCCCTGGACAGCAGCGCCGTGGCGGCGGCTTTGGTGGTCGCCGACGCTTTCGACATGTGGCCGGAGTCGAACGGCGGCTGCGGGTCGTATTCGATCGCCAGCTGGATCGCCTTGGCGCGGCCCTCGCCGCCGATCTGCCCGGCCAGCCACAGCGCCAGGTCGAGCCCGGCGGACACGCCCGCACAGGTGACGATGTCGCCCTCGCGCACGATCCGCTCGTCGGCGACCGGGGTGGTGCCGAACGCCTTCAGCGCGGCAAGCGCGAGCCAGTGCGACGTGGCGCGGCGGTCCTTGAGCAGACCGGCGGCCGCCAGGATCACCGAACCCGTGCACACCGACGTCGTCCAGCTCGCGGTTCGGTGCGCGCGACGCAGCCACTCGAGCAGCGCGTCGTCCCGCGCGTGCACCGGGGTCGACGGGCCTCCGGGCACCAGAATCACGTCGGGGGAAGGGGTTTCGGCCAGCGAGTGGGTGGCGCCGATGACCAGCACGCCGGAGTCGGCGGTGATCGGCCCGGGTTCGTGCCACACGAATCGCACGTCGGCGCCGGGCAGGTTGCGCAGCACCTCGTACGGGCCGATCATGTCCAGCGCGGTGAAGTCCGGGTAGGTCACGATTGCGATCTGCGTCATGGTTGGTGTCCTTTCTCGATCAGGCGAAGGCCTTGCGGTATTGATCCGGCGAAATGCCGACGCGACGAATGAAGTTGCGCCGCATCGTTTCCGCGGTGCCGAAGCCGCACCGGGCGGCGATGGCGACGACGGTGTCGTCGGTCTCCTCCAACTGCCGGCGCGCGGCTTCGGTCCGGATGCGTTCGACGTAGTGGCCCGGCGCCTCACCCACCTCGTCTGTGAAGACACGCGTGAAATGGCGCGGGCTCATCGCCGCGCGGCGGGCCAGGTCCCCGATGCTGTGCTGCCCGCCCGGTTCGGCCTCGATGGCCTCCTGCACCTCGCGGATGGAGCTGCGTTTGGCGCGCGGCATCCACACCGGCGCCGCGAACTGGGTCTGCCCACCGGGGCGGCGCAGGTACAGCACCAGCCAGCGGGCCACCGTCTGCGCGACCTCGGTGCCGTGGTCGTCCTCGACCAGGGACAGCGCCAGATCGATTCCGGCGGTGACGCCCGCGGCCGTCCACACGGTGTCCGAGCTGCGGACGAAGATCGGGTCCGGATCGACCTCGACCGCCGGAAACTCGCGGGCCAACCGGCCGGCGAACGCCCAGTGCGTGGTGACCCGCCGGCCGTCCAGCAGCCCCGCCTCGGCGGCCAGGAACGCGCCCGTGCAGACGCTGACGACGCGGCGGGCGTTCCCGGTGACCCGTTTGATCCAGCCCAGCAGCTCGGGATCGGACCGCGCCGCGTCGACGCCGCCGCCGCCGGGCAGCACGACGGTGTCGAGGGCGTCGCTCGGGTCGGGCAGCGGCTCGGTCAAAAAGGCCAGGCCGGTGGCGGTGGTCACCGGCCGGCCGTCGACCGACGCCAGGACGACCTCGTACCCGCCGCCGGTCAGCAGCGACGCACCGGAGAACACCTCGTGGGGTCCGACCACGTCGAGCGCCTGAACGCCGGGGAAGCCGGCGATCACAACCCTGCGAGCCATGCACTCAGTCTCGGCCAGACACCGTTATGGCGTCTACGCCCGGTACCCCACGAATTAGGACATGGCGACCTGGCCCCGGGCCGCCCCACCGGGCTTGGCAGACTGTGCCCCATGGCACAGATAACCTTGCGTGGAAACCCGATCAACACCGTCGGCGAGCTTCCTGCCGTCGGATCCCCGGCCCCGGCCTTCACCTTGGTCGGCACGGACCTGGGCGCGGTCAGCAACGACCAGTTCAGCGGTAAGCCCGTGGTGCTGAACATCTTTCCGTCCATCGACACACCGGTGTGCGCGACGAGCGTGCGGACCTTCAACCAGCGTGCGGCCGCCAGCGGCGCGACGGTTTTGTGCGTGTCGAACGACCTGCCGTTCGCGCAGGCGCGGTTCTGCGGCGCCGAGGGCATCGAGAACGTCAAGACCGGCTCGGCGTTCCGGGACAGCTTCGGCCAGGACTACGGGGTCAGCATCGTCGACGGCCCGATGGCCGGGCTGCTGGCGCGCGCGGTGGTCGTAGTCGGCGCCGACGGCAACGTGGCGTACACCGAGCTGGTGCCCGAGATCGCCCAGGAGCCCGACTACGACGCGGCGCTGGCGGCGGTCGGCTGACGCCAGCCATTCGCACCGTCGGCGGTCATCGGCCGCGCGGGTCGATCAGGTCGCGGAAGCCCGCCGCGGGATAGACGGAGGCGCCCAGCGTCGCGACCCGATCGGTCAGGCCTTTGTCCGATGTCACCACCCGGATGTCGTGCGGGCGCGCGTCGGCCCGCACCAGCCGGACGATCTGGTCGTCGGCCGAGTCCGCGGCCGGCCTGGGCGCGTAGGCGACCTCGATCACCGACGATTCGATGGCGGTCGCCGGCGGGCGCTCGAACACCACGGTCACGCGCTCTCCTTGCCTCGCCGCCCACTGGTCGAGTTTGTCGACCAGCGCCACCATGGCGCGGCCGCGGTCCTTCCACCACCCGTCGGGGCGGCTGCCGATCACGTTCATGCCGTCGACGATCCAGCGCACAGACACACGGTAGGCCACACCGCTTGCGGGGCAATCATTTCCACACCAACTGCGCGAGGCTGAACAGGACGAGAACCGTGAGCGTCAGCAACTGGGGCCACGGTCGCCACGGCGCATCCTGGATGGCGTAGGACATCTCCTTCAGCGGTGACGTCGGCGGCGGGGCGGCGCGCTCGGGGCCCACCGGCCGGTGGAACCGGTGGAAGTACAGCTGGATCAGCGTCGCGCCGACCCACAGCCCACCCAGAAAGCTCACGGACTCGACACCGCGCCACAGCAACAGGGCGGCGATCCCCAGGGTGAAGGCCATCAGCACCACGTCGGACGTGTCGGTGGCCGAGGCCTTGCCACCGTACTGTTTGTCCAGCAAGGCGCGCCGTCTGCGGTAGGGCAGCGCGAAGAAAGCGAACTTAGTGATGATGTGCAGGCCAAGCACTATGGCGACGACGGTCGCGATGGTATTAAGAACGGTCACGGGTATCAGTTTTCTCCACGATAGGAACCGACAATGACGTCGATTGCGGACACGGACGATCGGGTGGTCGCACTGGCCCGCGGCATGCGCGACCTGGTGCGGGCCGAAGCCGTCGAGTCCGAGCGGGCGCGCACGCTCACCCCGGCGATCGTCGACGAGATGTGGGCCAGCGGGCTGATGTCCTCCTTCAATCCCGTCGCGGCCGGCGGCGTGGAGCCGTCGTTCACCGAGATGATCGAGACCTGGATCGAAATGGCTTGGCAGGACGGATCGTTCGGGTGGATCGGCATCGCCAATCTGCCGTCCTCGTTCGCCGCCGCGGCATACCTGCCCGACGAGGGGTTCGCGGAGGTGTTCACCGCGCACGACAACCGCGTCACGCTGGGCGGGCAGTTCTTTCCCAACGGCCAGGGCAACGCGGTCGACGGCGGCTACCGGGTGACCGGGGCGTGGAACTTCGGCTCCGGCATCGGCCACTCCGAATACGTCGCGGCCGGGTTCCTACCGATGGACGACGGCGAAATGCGGTGGATCAGCGAGGGCTTTCCCGAGATGCGCGTCGCGGTGATCCCGCGGGAGCAGATCAGCTTCGACGACGGCTGGCACGTGCAGGGCCTCAAGGGAACCGGCTCCTACGACTACAGCGCCCAGGACGTGTTCGTGCCGTCCAGCCGCACCTTCGAGCTGTTCGTCCGCAAGCCCTACCGCGGCGCGTCGCCGGCCACCCGGATGGGGCTGATGCCGGTGACCGCCGCCGGTCATGCGTCATGGGCGCTCGGTGTCGCCAAGAGCATGCTCGACGACGTCCAGGAACTTGCCGCGACGAAGTTCCGGATGAGCGACATGGCCTCGCTGGCCAGCCGCCCCACCTTCCAGAAAGGGCTGGCGCACCACCGCGCGGCCTGGCGCGCCGCACGCCTGCTGGTGCTCGACGCGTTCACCACCGCCGAGGCCGCCGTGGCGGCCGGCGACGACCTGACCCCGGCCCTGCGCGCCGACATGCGGGTGGCCGCCGTCTATGCGACCGACACGGCCCGGGCCTGCGCCGAGTGGGCGCACCTGGTGGCGGGCACCAGCTCGATCCGCGAGGGCAGCCGCCTGGAGCGCGCCTTCCGAGACATGTACACGGGAACCCAGCACGCCTTCATCAGCGAGAAGGTGGCCATCGACGCGGCCCAGATCTGGCTGGGCATCATCGACGATCAGCCGGGGCTATAGCAGGCGCTCGCCGGATTCCGGCTCGCCCGGATTCTCGCCCTCGGTGCCGTCGCGCTCCTCGTCGACTTTCGACGCGAGCCCCGGCGCGATCTGAGCACAATGCGCAAAACCGGGTAATCGTCGCTTAATTCGACTATCGCCCACAAGCGAGACACCCATGGTGCCGCGCCGTAACTTCGGTTCCAGCAGATAACCGAATTGACCGCACGATCGCCGCGCGAAGCCCGAAATGCAGTTCCTGCGAACAACTTTCGTCCAGTTGCTGGCGCGCCACGGCACGACATTGCGGCATGACACAGAACGGGGTCGGGGAAGATGGTCGCACTGGGAAGCATCAACGGGTGGCAGCCGGGCGAGGGGCCGGTCGTCACGTGGCGGGCCTCGGCCGCGGCGCGCGCGGCGGCACTCAACGCGCCGCGCAGCGACCTGGCGCCGAGTTACCAGCGGGCCCGCCACCTTCGGGCCGCCCACGACGCCGCGGGGCGGGGCGCGCAGCTGCCCCGGCTGATGGTCGTGGCGTGGGACATTCCGGGCGAATGTGACATCCCGGCGATGACGGCGACGATCAACGCGCACGTGCGCCGTCACGACGCCTACCACGACTGGTTCCAGCTCGAGGACGGCGTCATCGTCCGCCGCACGATCGCGGACCCCATGGCCATCGACCTGGTGCCCACCGAGTACGGCTACCTGGACGCCGAACAGATTCGCACGCACGCCCTGACGACAACGCCGGGGACGCTCGAGTGGGGCTGCTTCACGTTCGGCATCGTTCAGCACGCCGAGTACTTCACCTTCTACGCCAGCGTCGACCATCTGCACATCGACGGGATGTCGGCCGGCCTCATCTTCTTCGACGTCCACATGACCTACCAGCACCTGTCACAGACCGGGGCCGAGGCCGTCGCGCTCCCGCAGGTCGCGAGCTACCGCAGCTACGCCACGCGCCAGCGCGACGGACTCGCGGACCTGACGCTGTCCTCGCCGGAGGTCAAGGCCTGGATCGACTTCGCGCGCGACACCGGAGGCGAGTGGCCGACCTTCCCGCTCCCGGTCGGTGACGGGGCCGGCAACAAGGGCACCTTCGTGACGGTCGACCTGCTGGACGCCGCGGACACCGAGTCGTTCGAGATCGCCTGCCACGCGGCCGGCGCCCGGTTCAGCGGGGGAGTGCTGGCCTGCGCTGCCTTCGCGGAGCACGAGTTCACCGGCGCCGCAACGTATCACGGGTTCACGCCGTACGACACGCGCACGCCGGGCGTCGACTCGATGACCGTGGGGTGGTTCGCCAACCTCGTCCCGGTCAGCGTGCCGATCTGCACCGCCACCTTCGCCGAGGCCGCCCGGGCGGCGCAGGACTCGTTCAACGCCGCCAAGGCCCTCGCCGACGTGCCCGTCGAGCGCGCGCTCGAGCTGGCAGCTCCGCTCGAATTGGGCATCGAACCACCCGACCACCGCGCAATGATGGTGTCCTTCATGGACTTTCGGAAGATCCCCGCCTTCAGCCTCTTCGAGGAGACCAACTGGGGCACCTACGCCGACAACCTGTCCCACGGCGGAATCAACCTGTGGATCAACCGTCAGACCGACAAAACCACCGCCACGATCTCGTTCCCGGACAACGCGGAGGCCCGCAAGTCGGTGCACCGCTACCTGGCGGCGCTGACCCAGGCGTTCTCCTACGCCGTCAACTCCACCTCGGAGTGGACGGATGTCGTTGCGCACCACGCCAACACGGGCCAAGGCGTGCCCGTCATCAGCCTCTGACAAACCCCTGAAAGGACCAAGAAAATGACCAACGTACTCGACCTGTTCGACCAGACCCTCTTCCGCTTCGAGGAGGCGACCGGTGTCACCAGCGTGGGCCAGTGCGTCTGGGTGTACAACCGCGCCGTCGACCTCGACGGCCTGCGCCGGTTCCACCGGCACCTGCAGCGGGGCCGGCTGGCGCGCCGCATCGAACGCTCGCCCCTGCCGTTCGGCCGCCACCGCTGGGTCGCACCCGCCGACGAGCCCGAGCTCGAGATCGTCGCGACGCCGCGGCCGCGCGAAGAATTCGACGCCTGGCTGCGCGAGCAGGCGGCGACCCCGCTGGATGCCGAGCGCGGACCGGGGTTCCACCTCGCGGTGCTCCCGTTCACCGACGGCGGCGCGGGCGTGAGCCTGGTCGCCCTGCACAGCCTGGCCGACGGCATGGCCGGCTGCCTGGCGGTGGTGGAAGCGGCCTGCGGCTACGACAGCGCCATCGACTGGCCCGCGGCCGGCTCGCGCCGGCGGTGGCAGGCCCTGCGCGAGGACGCCCGCCAAACCGCGCGTGACCTGCCGGGCATCCGGCGCGCGGTGAAAGCCGCGGCGAGCGCGGCCCGACGCGCCCGGCGCGAGGGCGGCGCCGAACAGGCCGGCCCCACCGCCGCGCCGCCCACCGGCGTGGACGAGCCCATCACCATCCCCACGGCGACGGTCTTCCTCGACGCCGACGAGTGGGACGCCCGCGCCGAGGCGCTCGGGGGGACCAGCAACGCGCTGCTCGCGGGGCTGGCGGCCCGGCTCGCCCAGCGAGTGGGACGGGTTGGCGCCGACGGCTCGGTCACCCTGGCGATCCCAGTCAGCGAGCGCACCGCCGACGACACCCGCGCAAACGCCGTCGCGAACGTGGACGTCACGGTCGACCCCGCGGCCGCGGCGACCGACCTGCGGGAGATCCGCGCCGCGATCAAGCGGGCGCTGATGCACCGCCGGGAGGCGTCGGACGAGCGGGAGGCGCTGCTGCCCCTCGTTCCGCTGCTGCCCAAGCGGATCGCCAAGCGGTGCGTGGGCGTCGCCACCGGAACTGCGACCGGCGTCGTCTCCTCCAACCTCGGCGCGGCGCCCGCGGAGGTCAACCGGCCGGACGGAACCGACGCGGACTACGTCTCGGTGACCTCGCTGTACCCGGGCATGACCAAGGCGACGATGGAGCGCATCGGCGGAGTGCTGGCCCTGCTGTCGGCGCGCGTGCACGGGCAGGTCTTCATCTCCGTCCAGGCCTACCAGCCGGGACGGCAGAACTCCAAGAACGCTCTGCGGCAAGCCCTTTCGAGCGCACTGGACGACTTCTCACTCAACGCAACCAGCGGCTGGCCGGCCCCCGTAGCCGCGGCCCGATAGACAAAGGAACTCAAGCGCATGAACACCACACTCGACCTCTTCGACCAGACCTTCGCCACCCTGGAGCGAGCGACGAAAGTCCTCGGCCAGCTGCAGTGCGTCTGGGTCTACGACCGCGCGATCGACCTCGACGGCCTGCGCCGGTTCCACCGCAACCTGCGGCGGGGACGGCTGTCCCGGCGGATCGAGCGCTCGGCCCTGCCGTTCGGCCGGCATCGCTGGGTCTCCGCCGGCGGCCAGTGCGACCTCGAGATCGTCGCGACCCCGCGGCCGCGCGAGGAATTCGACGAGTGGTTGCGCGAGCAGGCCGCGACGCCCCTGGACGTCGAGCGCGGACCCGGCTGGCACCTGGCGGTGCTGCCGTTCACCGACGGCGGCGCCGGGGTGAGCCTGGTCGTCCCGCACGCCCTCACCGACGGCATCGGGCTGTGCGACGCCCTGGCCGACGCCGCCCTGGGCCGCCACGACCCGATCAACTGGCCCGCCGCGGGCTCCCGCCGGCGGTGGCGGGCGCTGCGCGAGGACGCCCGCCAGGCCGCGCGCGACCTCCCGGACATCGGCCGCGCCTTGAAAGCCGCCGCACGACTCGCGCGGCCCGAGGACGACGGCCCGGTCCAGGCCGCCCCGCAACCGGCGTTGTCCGCCGGCCCCGACGAATCCATCACGCTGCCGACGGAAACCATCTTCGTCGGCGCCGACGAGTGGGACGCCCGCGCCGAGGCGCTCGGGGGAACAAGCAACAGCCTGCTCGCGGGCCTCGCGGCCCGGCTCGCGCGGCGCGTGGGTCGGGTGACCCCCGACGGCTCGGTCACCCTGGCGATCCCCGTCAACGAGCGCACCGCGGACGACACCCGCGCCAACGCCGTCGCCAATGTCGACATCACCGTCGACCCCGCCCGCGCCGCGACCGACCTGCGCGAGATCCGCGCCGCGACGAAGCGGGCCCTGACCCGGCGCGCAGAGGTCACCGACAACCGGCGCGAATTGCTGTCCCTCGTTCCGCTGATGCCGCAGCGGCTGGTCAGGCGGATCGTCGGGGTGGCCGCCGGCAGCCCCACCGCGGTCGTCTCCTCCAACATCGGCGTGGTCGACCCGGACGCCTATCGGCCCGACGGCACGCGGGCCGACCAGTTCGCCATCAAGGCTCCGCACCCGGACGTCAGCACGGCGATCATGGACCGGTTCGGTGGAATGTTGTCGCTGGCCTCGGGGCGGGTGAACGGCGAGGTTTTCGTCTCCGTCGTCGCGTATCAGCCGGGCCGTTCGCACTCGAATGCGGCGCTGCGGCAGGCGCTTTCGGGGGCGCTGAGCGACCTCGCGCTGACCGCCACGATCGGCTGGCCGTGCCGCGAGCCAGCGGGCGCGGCGGGGTGGTCGCGCGGGTGAGCACAATGCGCAAAACCGGGCAATCGTCGCTAATTCCGACTATCGCTGACAAGCGCGACACCACGCGGGCGGCGCCATAGGTTCGCGGTAACCGATAGTCATACGCAGCCAGATGCGAAGGGTCACAACATGTTGAAGTCCGCCGTGCGAAACACCTCAGCCGCCCCCGCGACGCGCATGGGCGCGTTCCCCATGCTGGGCCGGCTCGTCGTGCGCGCGCCCTGGCTGGTCATCGCCGCCTGGGCCGCGCTGGTCGCCGTGCTGGCCGTGGCGGTCCCCCCGCTGACAAAGGTGGTCGAGGGACGGCCCCTGCAACCGCTGCCACCCGAGGCGACGGCCGCCGCCGAGCAGATGGCGAAGGATTTCGGTGAATCCGCACAGAACGTCCTGGTTGTCGTCCTGACCGACAATCGCGGCCTGCAACCCGGCGACAACGAGGTCTACAGCAAGCTGGCCGCCACCCTGCGCGGCGACACCGAGGATGTCACCGCCGTGCAGGACGTCGTCGCCACGCCGGCGTTGCGTCCCCTGCTCGTCAGCGCGGACAACAAGGCGTTCTACCTGGCGGTGAACCTCCGCGCGCCCGCCGGGTCGCCCGAGTCGTTGCGGGCCTACCAGCGGATCACCGAGATCGCCAAGCGCTCCACCGCGGGCTCGCCGCTCACCGCCGAGATCACGGGGGAGGGCGCCCTGGCCGGCGACCTGACGATCGTGAGCACCCGCGACGCGCACGTGATCGAGATGGTCACCATCGTGCTGGTGCTGCTCATCCTGCTGGTGATCTACCGGCGGCCGGTGACGGTGTTGGTCCCGTTGATCACGCTCGGGATTTCGGTGCTGTCGGCGCAGGGTGTGGTGTCCGGGCTGGTTGAGGTCGGTCTCGGGGTGTCGTCGCTGACGATCGTGTTGATGACGGCCATGATCATGGGCGCCGGCACCGACTATGCCGTCTTCCTGATCAGCCGCTACCACGAGTACCTCCGCGCCGGCATCGACTCGGACCTGGCCGTGCAAGAAGCGCTGAGCTCCATCGGCGAGGTCATCGCGGCCTCGGCCGCCACGGTCGCCGTCACCTTCCTCGGCATGGTCTTCACCCGCCTGCCCGCGTTCACGAGTATCGGTCCCGCGCTGGCGATTTCGATCGGGATCGCGTTCCTCGCCGCCGTCACGCTGTTGCCGGCCACCCTCGTGCTCGCCGGCCGGCGCGGATGGGTGGCGCCGCGAGCGGCGCTGACCGGCCGCATGTGGCAGCGGTCCGCCGTTCAGCTGGTCCGCCGACCCAAAACGCACCTGTTGGTCAGCCTTTCGCTGCTGGTCGCGCTGGCGGGCTGCGCGTTCTTCCTGCAGCCGAGCTTCGACGACCGCCTGCAGCTGCCGCAGTCGGCGCCGAGCAACGTCGGCTTTTCGACGATGGCCGCTCACTTCTCGACGAGCGCGCTACTGCCGCAATACATCTACGTCCACTCGCCGCAAGACCTGCGGAGCTCGCGGGCCCTCGCCGACCTCGACCAGATGGCGCAACGGGTCTCGCAGCTGCCCAACATCGCTGCGGTGCGCGGCATCACGCGGCCCACCGGCCAGCCGCTCGACCAGGCCAAGCTCAGCTTCCAGGCGGGGGAGGTCGGCTCCAAGCTGCAGGACGCTTCGACGCAGATCAGCGACAAGAGCGGCGACCTCGACGCGCTGACCAACGGCGCCGACCGACTCGCGGCCAGCCTCGCCCAGGTGCGCGACCAGATCCGCGGCGCCGGCGGACCCGTCACCCAACTCGCCGCAACCATCAACCAGGTGCAGCAGCCGCTGGCCGCGGCGGCCAACACGCTGGACAACCTGCGCGGGCTCGCGGACGGGTCGGTGTCGACACTGGTCGACGGCGTCGCCGCGGCCGCCGGCCCGATGTTCGGCGGTGTGGCCACACGCCCCTCGGTGGACGGCATTCAGGCACAGGTGCAGAACCTGACCGCACTGTTGGCGACGGCGAGCAACGGTCTGCGGACCGCCGGCAACAGCACCGCCGGCGTGCAGCAGAAGGTCGCGCAAATGCAGGCGGCCGCCGATCAGTTGGCCGACGGCAGCCGGCGGCTGGCCGACGGCGTGCGGACGCTCGTCGACCAGACCAAGAAGATGGGGCTCGGAATGAACCAGGCCGCCGGGTATCTGCTGTCGATGAAGCGCGACGCCACGGGACCCGCCATGGCGGGCATGTACATCCCGCCCCAGGTGCTCACCTCGGCCGACTTCAAGAACGTCGCGAAGATGTTCATCTCGCCCGACGGCCATTCGGCGCGCTACCTGGTCGAGACGAAATTCGACCCGTTCAGCGCCGCCGCGATGGATCAGGTGGCGTCGATCCTCGCCACGGCACACGGCGCGCAGCCCAACACCTCGCTTGCCGACGCCTCGATCTCGATGGTGGGCATGACGCCGATGTACAGCACGCTTCGCAGCTACTACGACGACGACTTCCGGCTGATCGTCATCATGACGCTGCTCGTTGTCTTCGCCATCCTGGTCATCCTGCTCCGGGCTCTCGTCGCGCCGCTGTATCTGATTGCCTCCGTGGCCATCTCGTATCTGTCCGCGCTCGGGCTGGGGGTCGTCTTCTTCCAGTTCGTGCTCCACCAGGCGATCTGCTGGAACGTGCAGGCGACCGCCTTCATCGTGCTGGTCGCCGTGGGCGCCGACTACAACCTGCTGTTGATCACCCGAATTCGTGAGGAGTCGCGGTTGGGCATCCGCTCCGGCATCATCCGCGCGGTCCGTTCGACGGGTGGTGTCATCACCTCGGCCGGCATCATCTTCGCCGCCTCGATGTTCGGCCTGCTGTTCGGCAGCCTCTCGACCATGGTGCAGACCGGGTTCATCATCGGCATGGGCCTGTTGATCGACACCTTCGTGGTCCGCACGATCACGGTGCCCGCCCTGGCGGCACTGGTCGGGAAGGCGAACTGGTGGCCCGCCAAGGGGATTCGCGCCACTCGCACCCGCACCCATGCCGTGGCGCAGGCAGTGCCGGCGACCGGCGAATGCGTCCACGGTGAGCTGCCGCATGGCTTGGTCACCAGCAACATTCGCCGCTCCGCGGCGAGCCGGCGGCGGAAACTGGCCCCACCCAACGCGCCGGGCGGCCGCCGCCGCGCCTGCGCCGGGGGCATCGAGCCGGCTTACCGGTCGCGACTGGCCGGCAAGGGCGCGCGCTGACCGCGGTCCCGGCGCGCCCGCGCCCACCCGTCAGCGGGGTGGGCGCGGCCGTCGCTTGTCGGCCGCGGCGAACTCCTGTTCGGGCCGGCCGGTGGTGCCGTAACGCAAGCCGACGCTGACGTCGCCCGTGGTGGCCAGGCCCGCCAAATACCGTTGGGCGGTTGCCCGCGAGATCCCGATCGCGGCGGACACCTCCGCCGCCGACATCGGCGTGTCCGAGGCGCGCAACGCCTGCAGCACAAGCTGTTTGGTGGAGGAGGCGGCAATGGTGGCGGGCGCCGGGGGAGCGACCCTGGGACGCAGCGCGTCCAGCGCCGCGTCCACGTCGCCGGAGCTCAGCTCCGGACCGGCCAGGATCTTGCGGTAGCGGGCGTAGCCGGCGAGCCGCGCGGCCAGCTCGGTGGTCGCGAACGGCTTGACGAGGTAGCTCAGCGCCCCTGCCGACATGGCCGCGCGAATGGTGGCCGCCTCGGTCGCGGCCGTCAATACCATGCTGTCGCCGGGCAATTCGCGGACCAGGTCGACCCCGGAGCCGTCGGGCAGATACACGTCGACCAGGGCGAGGTCGATGTCGGGCGCCTCGGCGAGCGCCTTGCGAGCGCCCTCGAGCGTGTTGACCGTGGCGGTCACGGTGAAGCCGGGAAGCGTGTTGACGACCTCGGCGTGCAAATTGGCGACCCGGAAGTCGTCGTCGACCACCAGCACCGTCAGGTCTGCGTCGCCCATTGCGCCTCCTCAACCATCACGCCCGGCAGCCGGGCGATGAACTCCGCGCCCCGCAGGCGCAACTCCGCGTTGCCGGCGCTGGCCAGCGAGAGGTCGCCGCCGAGCGCGCGGGTGATCTGCCGCGACAGCGCGAGCCCGATGCCCCGCCCGCCCGGTATGCCCGAGTCGGGCTTGGTCGTGGTTCCCTCGGTGAAGAGTTGGTCGACGAAGCCGGGCGCGACGCCGTCGCCGCTGTCGGCCACCGTGATGTGCAGCGTCGTACCCTCTTGCAGCAGTTCGACTTCGACTTCTCTGACGGCGTTGCCGCTCATCCGGACCGCGTCGATGGCGTTGTCGAGCAAGTTACCGAGGACCGTGGTCACGTCGACCGGCAGGATGAGCCGGCCGGGCACCCAGGTGTTCTCACCGATGGACAGCGTCACGCCGGCCTCGCGGGCGGCCGCGCCCTTGGCCGCCAGGAACGCCTGCAGGTACGCGTCGCGGATGGCATCGATACCGGGCAGCGCGGATCCCAGCGGCCCCGACCCCAGCAGCTCCTCCAGATATTGCAGACCCTCGTCGACGTGACCGCCGTGCAACAGGCCGGTCAGCAGGTGCAGGCGGTTGGCGAATTCGTGGCGCTGGGCGCGCAACACCGTGCTCATCACCTGCACCGCGTCGAGCTGGCGGGTCAGCGACTCCACATCGGTGCGGTCCCGGACCACCAAAACCGTTCCCAGCTGGCGTCCTTCGCGTGCTACCGACCGCGCCGAGACCACGACGATGCGCTCGCCCACCGTCGCCAGACTCGGCGTCGCGTCCGCGGCCCGGAACACGTCGAGCACCCGCGGTGTCAGGCCGATCTCGTCGATGGGCCGGCCCGGTTCGGCGCCGATCTCGAGCAGCCGGCACGCCTCGTCGTTGACGAAGGTGGTCTTCCCGGCCGTGTCGGTCGCCAGCACACCCTCCCCGATGCCCTCCAGCACCGCCGCCTGACTGCGCACGAGTTCGGTGATCTCGGCGGGCCGCAACCCGAGCGTCAGGCCTCGCCAGCGGCGGGCCAGCGCGGCCGAGCCGGCGCCGCCGATCAGGAGCGCCACGCCTCCCAGGGCGGCCAGCACTCGCAGGTTCTTCGAGAACTGATCATCGAAAGACTTCGTGGAGATTCCGACGATGACCACGCCCAGAACGCGGTTCGAAACGGGTTCCAGCACCGGGACTTTGGCGACGATCGCGCGCCCGAAAACCGTCGAGTCGTGCGACACCATCTCGTGCCCGGCGACCGGCTGGGCGATGTCCGCTTGAATATGGGCTCCCAACCTCTTGCGGTCGGGATCCGCGAGCCTGACGCCGTGCGTGCTACCGATCACCACGAACTGCACATGCGTGCGCTGCTCGACACGCGACGCGACGCTCTGGATCGGACCGGTCGCCAGCTCGGCGGTCAGTGCGGGGCTTGCCGTCAGGGCGGGATCGTCGTAGCGGGCGATGTTGTTGATGACGGTCGGCGACGAGGCCACCACACGAGCGATATCCAGCGCGTGGACGTGGTATTGGCTGTCCAGGCGCTGCCGGTTGAACCATGCGAACATCCCGAAGGCGACGATCAGCGTGAGCGTCACGATGACGAGCTGCAGCAGCATCACCTGGGTGGCGAGCCGCAAGTCGATGCGACCCCGGGCGGCCATGCGAAAGACAGTACCGCGCGAGTGAGCACAATGCGCGAAAGTCGGGGATCGCGCCAGCCGCACGGGGATCCGGCGGTGCGGGCGGGTGGCAGCGCCTACTATCAGCGCATGCGCGGCTCAAAGATCCTGATCACCGGTCCGACCGGTCAACTTGCCACCCCCATCGCCCTGGCGCTGGCGGCCGACAACGAGGTGTGGGGCATCGCGCGTTTCAGCGATCCCGCCGCACGAGAAGGCCTCGAGCAGGCCGGGATCCGGTGCCAGGCGGTCGACCTGGCGGCCGGCGACTTCACCGGTGTGCCGGATGACTTCGACTACGTCCTCAACCTGGCGGTGGCCAAGAGTGGGAATTGGGACAAAGACCTCGCCGCCAACGCGGAGTCGGTCGGCCTGCTGATGGCCCACTGCCGCGCCGCGAAGGCCTTCCTGCACTGCTCCTCGGCGGCGGTGTACGACCCGCCCGGCGACGAGGCCCGGGCCGAGGGGGCCGCCCTGGGCGACAACCACAAGTTCCTGTTCCCCACGTATTCGATCTCCAAGATCGCCGGGGAGGTCGTCGCCCGGGCGATGGCGCGCATCCTCGACGTCCCGACCACCATCGCCCGCCTCAACGTGCCCTATGGCAACAACGGCGGCTGGCCCTACTACCACATGGAGATGATGCTGGCCGGCATCCCGATCCCGGTCCCGCCCGGCGGACCCGCGCTGTACAACCCGATCCACGAGGACGACATCATCGCCACCGTGCCCAAGCTGCTCGAGGCCGCGGCGGTTCCGGCGACGACGGTCAACTGGTGCGGCGACCAGGCGGTCAGCCTCCAGGACTGGTGCGGCTACCTCGGCTCGCTGGTCGGCAAGGAGCCGATCTTCGAGGAGAACGCCCACGCGCTGCGGGGCAACCCCACCGACGGGGCGCGGATGCACGAGCTCATCGGCGGCACGACGGTCGACTGGCAGGACGGGTTGCGCCGCATGGCGGCGAAGTTCCACCCGGAGCTGGTCGGCTAACTCCTTACCGCGCAACGGGTTTGACGATGCGCGCCGCCGCTTCGACGGCGGCGGCGCGGCGGGCGGCGACAACCTTGGCGTCCGTGGTCAAGGCGGCGGGGTCGGGCCAATGCGCCCAACCCAGGCCGATCGCGAACAGCAGCACCAGCAGCTGCTCCGGTTCCCATACGGGATCGACGTGGCCGTCGGCCTGCGCCTGCCGCAGCGCGGCGATGGCCGCCTCGGGTGGGTGTTCGCCGTCGAACTCGGGCTTGTCGAGCGGAAACCCTTCCAACTGCGCCCACGTGATCATCCGGATGTGTTCGGGTCGGCTCTGCGCCAAATCGAAGATGCCGCCGACGAACTCGGGCACCTCATCGGGGCGCAGCTCGACGGCGCGGAAGAACTCCGCGCCATCGGCGGCGACCACGTCGCGGAAGAGGGTCTCCTTGTCGCCGAAATGCGCGTACAACCTTTCCTTGCTCGCGTTGGCGCTGCGCGCGATGCGGTCGATGCGCGCCCCGGCCAGGCCGTATTGAGCGAACTCCGCGCGGGCGGAGGCGAGTATCTCGCCGCGGAGCTCGGTCTTCGTTCTCATGAGGAACATCATAGTCAGACGAACTAGTTCGTTTGTTATAGTGGTCTCACGCGGCAGGCGCCGTGGCGGATGAAAAGGAGACGACCTGATGGCTATAACCGGCGCTCTCGACCGGGCCATTGCGACGATGCCCAGGGGCGGTCCCGACGCGTCGTGGTTGGACCGTCGATTCGAGACGGATGCGCTGGAGTACCTCGACCGCGACGACGTTGCGGACGAGGTCAAACAGAAGGTCATCGGCATGCTGGATCGGCTCGGCACCCTGACCGGTCAGCATGAGAGGTACGCCCGGACGGCGCTCGACGTCGTCGCCGACATCCCCAATCCGCGCATCCTGGAGCTCGGCGCCGGGCACGGAAAGCTCTCGGCGCAAATCCTCGGGCTTCATCCGACCGCGACGGTCACCGTCAGCGACGTGAACCCGAACTCGGTCGCCAACATCGCGGCGGGGGAGTTAGGCAACCACCCGCGGGCTCGCACCCAGGTGGTCGACGCCACGGCGATCGACGCCGCCGACGACAGCTACGACCTCGTCGTGTTCGCACTCGCGTTCCATCACCTCCCGCCGGTGGTGGCCTGTCGCGCCATCGCCGAGGCCACCCGCGTCGGCAAGCGGTTTCTGGTGATCGACCTCAAACGGCGGCACCCGTTGGCGACGATGCTGTTTCCGGTCTTCGCCCTGCCGGTGCACCTGGCGCTGGTGCCGTGGTCGTGGATTCAGCCGGGCCTGCACGACGGGTTCATCAGCGCGCTGCGCGCCTACAGCCCGTCGGCACTGAAAGCCCTTGGGCGCGCCGCCGATCCGGACATGATGGTCGAGACGCTGTCCAGCCCGACCCGGCTCGGCCCGCCCGTGCTCACCGTGGTGTTCTCCCGCCCGCAAGGGCGCGACCGTGGCTGATCTCGCGGCGATCACCGAACCGAGCCCGCGGGTGCAGGCCTTGAGTCGCGTTCTGGACACCGTGACCGACCGGCTGCGACCCGTGCTGAACCTCGGCCGACCCTATGTCGACGGCATCGAAAACCTCCCCGACGACGGGCGATTCCTGTTGGTGGGCAACCACACTCAGTTCGGCTCTGAGGTCTTCCTGATCTCCGACACCGTGCGGCGCGCGATCGGAACCCGGGTGCGCCCGCTGGCCGAACGGGGCTTCGGACGGATGCGAGGGCTACCCGCCGACCTGATCGCCGCGTACGGCGCGGTGGTCGGCGCACCGGAGACCGCGCGGGAGCTCATGCGTAACGACGAAACCATCCTGGTTTTCCCCGGGGGCGGGCGCGAGATCGCGAAGTTCAAGGGCGAGGAGTACCGGTTGCGTTGGCAGGGACGCAGGGGCTTCGCGCGCCTGTCGGTGGAAAACGGCTACCCGATCGTGCCGGCCGGCCTCGTCGGCGGCGACGACGTCTACCGCAGCTGGACCACCCGCGACGGCGCGTACGGAAGGCTCAGCGAGGCCTTGGGCCGCAGGCTGAACCTGCGCCCGGACATGGGGATGCCGTTGCTGCGGGGGATCGGGCCGACGCTGATTCCGCGACCGCAGCGCATGTATCTGCGCTTCGGTTCGCCGATCGACACGAGCAGGCCGCCGGGATTGGGCGTGCAGCACTGGGTGGACGTCGTCAAGGAAAAAACCAAACGGGCGCTCGAGCAAATCCTGACGGACCTGCGCGCGCTGCGCGCCACCGACCCTTATCGCAACCTCAACCCGCTGGCCTGGCGCGACGCGAGGATCCCGTAGGCGCTTTCGCGACACATAACCAGTTGCGAAGAAACGCCGACGCGCTTCGCAATGGCTTACGTTTCGGCGCCGCCGGTCCTGGTGGCAGCATGGCAAACGTGACCGCAAGCTCCGCCGAGCAGCGCCTGCGCGACCTGGCGCTGCTGCGCCGGGTCCGCGACCACATCGACCGGGATTACGCGCAGCCGCTGGACGTCGAGGCGCTCGCCCGCGGGGTGCACATGTCCGCCGGGCACCTCAGCCGTGAATTCCGCCGCGCGTACGGCGAATCGCCGTACTCCTACCTGATGACGAGGCGCATCGAGCGCGCGATGGCGCTGCTGCGTCGCGGCGACATGAGCGTCACCGAGGTCTGCTTCGCGGTCGGCTGCTCATCCCTTGGCACCTTCAGCACGCGGTTCACCGAGCTGGTCGGCATGCCGCCCAGCCTGTTTCGCAGGCATGCGGCCGACGCGACGGCGGGCATACCGCCGTGCGTCGCCAAGCAGGTGACCCGACCGATCAGGAATCGAGAAGCGTCCGCCACCGGGCCGCACCTAGCCTGAGGCCATGGACATCACGATTCACTCGAGCTTCCTCCCGCACGACGACCCGGACGCGTCGCTCGCTTTCTACCGCGACACGCTCGGCTTCGAGGTCCGCCTCGACGTCGGACAGGGCAAGATGCGCTGGATCACCGTCGGCCCGCCAAGCCAGCCCGGTACGTCCATCGTGCTGAACCCGCCGGCGGCCAATCCCGGCATCACCGACGACGAGCGCCGCACCATCGCCGAGATGATGGCCAAGGGCACCTACGCGATGCTGCTGCTGGCCACCAAGGACCTCGACGGCGCCTTCGAGCGCCTGCAAGCGGCCGACGCCGACATCGTCCAGGAACCGACCGAGCAGCCGTACGGCCTTCGCGACTGCGCCGTGCGCGACCCGGCGGGCAATCTCATCCGCATCCAGCAGCTGCGCTGACCCGCCGAACGGGAAAAGTCCCGAACCCCAAGGGGATTCGGGACTTTCCAGTGCAGCGTTCACGACCCCTTGAAGTAGCGGGTCAGGAACCCGAAGGCCACGACCCCCGTGATGACGCCGATCACGCCCCACAGCAGCACCTGGGGAATCATGGCGCCGGTGACCCAGCTGAACGTCATTGCGAGGTAAAACCCCCAGATCACGCGGTAGAGGCTCCAGACGGCGACCAACGCGTTGGCGATCCCGATGTACAGGGCGCGCTGACGGTCGACGCGGTTGATCTGCTCTTCGAGGCTGGCGGGTACGAGCTTCATCTGTCTGACTTCCTTTCGGGTGGCGCCGCCTGGTTGGCGTCGTCGTTGCGGTAAGTACAGAACGCCGGATCGGCTACCGATCCCAACAACGCCGGGCCGCGAGCGGGTCAGGCGGCCTGGTTGAGCTCGTCCCGGAATTGGCGATACCGCTCGGCGCGGCCGGGCCGGCGCCGCACGACGAGCCAACCGGCTGCCAGGACCACGAACCACAACGGAAACCACGCCAGGGCGATTGCGGTCTCGGGTTCGGTGCACAGCGTCCAGACGACGAACGCGAAGAATCCGAGGATGGCCCAGCACATCACCGGGCCGGCGGGCATCTTGTAGGACGAGTCGGCGTGGCGTTGCGCGTGGCGGCGCCGGTAGACGAGGTAGCTGACGACGATCATCGCCCACACGAACATGAACAGCAGGGAGGCAACGGTCGTCACCAGCGTGAAGGCATCCATGACGGAACCGCCGACGTAGAGCAGGGGAATGGATGTCAGCAGCAGCGTCGCAGTGACAAAGAGCGCGACCGCCGGCACGCCGCCGCGGTTGAGCCGACGAAACGGGGCCGGGGCGCTTCCCTTGTCGGCAAGACCGAAAAGCATGCGGCCGGTGGAGAAGACGCCGGAGTTGGCCGAGGAGGCGGCCGCGGTGGTCACCACGAAGTTGACGATCGACGCCGCGGCGGCAAGGCCCGCCAGGGAGAACATCGTGACGAACGGCGACTCGCCGCCGGCGATGTGCCGCCAGGGGACGACGGTCAGGATCGCCAGCAGCGCACCGATATAGAAGATCGCGACCCGTAGCGGGACGGCGTTGATCGCCCGGGGCAGGGTGTGGCGCGGGTTCGTCGTCTCGGCCGCCGCGGTGCCGACGAGTTCCACGCCCACGAACGCGAAGAACGCGATCTGGAACCCGCCGACCAGGCCCATGAACCCCGTCGCGAAGAAGCCGCCGTCGTTCCAGAGGTTCTCCACCCCCGCCCGATGCCCTTGCGGCGAAACGAAATCCGTCGCCACCAGCACGGCGCCCACCACGATGAGGCACCCGATCGCGGTGACCTTGATCAGGGCGAACCAGAATTCCATCTCCCCGAAGTTGCGGACGTTGAAGAGGTTGAACGCAAGGATCAGGCAGCCCGTCACCAGCGCCGGCAGCCACAGCGGCACGTCGGGCCACCAGAACCTGGAATAGCCGGCGATCGCGACGATTTCCGCGATCCCCGTGACGATCCAGGCGAACCAGTACGACCAGCCGACGAAAAAGCCCGCGGCGGGGCCCAGCAGGTCGGCCGCGAAGTCGACGAACGACTTGTACTTGAGGTTCGACAACAGCAACTCGCCCATCGCGCGCAGCACGAAGAACACGAAGAAGCCGATGATGCCGTACACCAGCAACACCGCCGGACCGGCGTGGGAGATGGTCCGCCCGGATCCCATGAACAGACCGGTGCCGATCGCGCCGCCGATCGCGATCAGCTGGAGGTGCCGATTCGCCAGGCCCCGCCGCAGTTGTCCGACGTCGTCGGCGGCCTGGGGACCGCTGACTTCATTCAACACGTGCGGCGCCCCCGTCAGCGGGGATCCGTTTTGACCACGAGTTTGCCGACGTTCTTGCCGTCGAACAGCATGTTGATGGCCGTGGGCAACTGCTCGAAGCCCTCGACGACCGTCTCGAGCGGCGTGAGCTTGCCCGCGGCGATCAGGCCGGCGATCTCGTTGGCCGCCTCCGGCGCGCGACCGAGGTGGTCCAGCACGATGAAGCCCTGCACCGTCGCGCGCTGGATGAGCAGGTTGCCGAACGCGCGCGGCCCCGGCGGCGGATCGGCCGCGTTGTAGCCGGAGATCAGACCGCAAAGCGCAACGCGCGCACCAATATTCAGCCGCGCGAACACCGCGTCCATGATGTCACCGCCGACGTTCTCGAAGTCGACGTCGATGCCGTTGGGGGTGGCTGCGGCGAGCTGGGCCGCCCAGTCGCCGGCGCGGTGGTCGACGGCGGCGTCGAGGCCGAGCTGGTCGGTGAGCAGGGCGCACTTCTCGGGTCCGCCGGCGATCCCGACGACACGCGCGCCGGCGGCCTTGGCGAGCTGCCCGGCGACCGACCCGACGGCGCCCGCCGCGGCCGAGACCACGACCGCCTCGCCCGGCTTCGGCTTCCCGATGTCGCGGATGCCGACCCACGCGGTCAGCCCGGTCGATCCCAGCGCACCCAGGTAGGCGCTCGGCGAAATGCCCTCGGCGACGTCGACGGGCATCACGAACGCGGTGGGGGAGACGACTGCGTACTCCTGCCAGCCGAGCAGGCCCTGCACGGTCTGACCGACCGCATAGTTCGGACTCTTCGACGCGACGACTTCGCCCAGGCCGGCCGCGCGCATGACCTCGCCGATGCCAACCGGCGGCAGATACGTCGGGGTGTCGTTGATCCACATCCGGTTCGTCGGGTCGAGCGAGATCCAGTCGACGCGAACGAGCGCCTCCCCGTCGCCGAGCTCGGGTATGGCCTCCTCGCTCAACTCGAAGGTCTGCGGGCCGATGCGCCCGGTGGGGCGTTCGCGGAGCAGGAAGCGGCGGTTTCGATCGGGCATAAGCGCACCGTACTGGACCCGCGTCGAATTGACGCTCTGCCCTTCAAAAACGCGTTCGCCGGACGCAAAATTGGCTCGATGAACGTGGTGTCGCGAATCTTGGTCCCCGTCGCCGTGCCGGCAGTGCTGACAGCGGCGGCGTTGGCGCCGGCCGGGTCGGCCGCCGCGGACCCGCCACCCACCCGGCAGATCACCGTCGTGGCGGTCGGACCCGGTGGCGAACCGATCAACGGTTACAAAGTGGCGTCCGGACCCGGCAACGTCGGCCAGGCCAGCGACTGCACGACTCCGTCCCCGTCGGCGGTGGCCGACAACGTGTACTACTGCTCGCCGACGGCGGCCGGCGCCGGCACCTGTTGGCCGTCGACGCCCGGATCGCTTCTGTGCGTGGACAATCCTTGGGACAAGAGCATGCATCGCGTCACATACAGCGGTCCGCTCCCGCCCGTGACGGCGACCGCCACCCCGGACCCGTTCGCGCTGGCGCTCGACGACGGCACGCACTGCCTGTTCCGCAACGGCGGCGCCTGGGGTGGCCGCGCCGACGGGTATGTCGCGGTTTACGGGTGCGGTCCCGGGGGCGGCGGCAATACCGCGGTGCTGTGGCTGCCCAGCCAGGGCGCCGGCAGTTGCATCGACCGCTCGTCTCCTGCCTGGACGGTCAAGGTCGGCCAGATCGGCGCGCCCGACGCCGTCCTGCCGCCGCCGCAGACCCGGACCGTGACGGAGGCGTGGTTCGCCGGACCCAAGGCCGGTCAATAGGCCGGGGTTGAGTTCGAAGTGCCTCGGCGCGCCAACTTCCTGTAGGTGTTCGTCGGCCCCGAGCGACTCGCGCAGCACCTCGCGGGCAGCGGGGCAGCTTCCCCTGTGTCGCCAATTCGCAACTACTAATGTCAGGCCCATGACCTCGATCACTCACGTCTCGGACACGGCCCGGTGGACGGCGCTGCACCGGGCGACCGAATCTGCCCGCCCCGACGCGCTTTTCGCCGACCCACTCGCCGAGCGTCTCGCGGGTGAACACGGCCGGGAGATCGTCGCCAAGGCGCCGCGATCGACGCGCAGCGGTTGGTGGCTCGTCGCACGCACAAAGATCATCGACGACACCATCGCCGCAGCGATCGCGGACGGGTGTGACCGCGTCCTGAACCTGGCCGCCGGTTTGGACACCCGGCCCTACCGTTTGGCCCTACCGGCCGAACTGACGTGGGTGGAGGCGGATCTGCCGACGTTGCTCGAGGAGAAGACGCAGCTGCTGGCCGACCAAGCGCCGCGATGCCGGTTGACGCGGACGGCCGTCGACCTCGCCGACGGCGCGGCCCGGGCCGCTTTCCTCGACGAGGCGCTGGCCGGCGCACGCAAAGCGCTGGTGCTGACCGAAGGCCTGCTGATGTACCTGGACGACAGCGACGTCGTCGGGCTGTCGGCGGCATTCACCCGACCCGAGATCGCTTGGTGGATGCTCGACTTCGCCGGTCCCGGCCTGAAGGACAAGATGAACAAGACAATGGCCGGCATGCTGCAGAACGCGCCGTTCAAGTTCGCGCCCCGGAACGGAGTGGCCTTCTTCGAAGCCCTCGGCTGGCGCGCGGTGGACGTGCAAGCGCTCTATCTCGCCGCCCACCGGTTCCGCCGCCTGCCGCTGTGGATGCGCCCGATGCTCTGGCTGCCCGAGCCGGACCCGCGTCACCCGGGCGGCAGGGTCTGGAGCGCGACGGCGCTGCTTACCCACTGACCCGCCCGCCGGCCACCCGGACCGGACAGTTCAGGAGGTGCGATGGAACGACCTGTTTTCGGCGATGACGCCGGAATGAGTCGAGCCGACGACAAGCTCGACGCCAGGATGCTGACGGGCGTCTCGGAAACCGCGCTGTTGACGCTCCACGGCAGGGCCCACCAGGCGGCCCGCCCGGACCCGATCATCGACGACCCGATGGCGATCGAGCTCGTCGAGGCGATCGACTTCGATTTCGAGAAATTCGGACGCAAAGGCCAGGAGATGGCGTTGCGCTCGTTGGCCGTCGACGGGTGCGCAATCCGCTATCTCCGCAAGCGCCCCCAGGCAACGGTCGTCGCACTCGCCGAAGGTCTCCAAACCAGCTTCTGGCGCCTGGACAACGCGCTGCCGCACGCCCAGTTCCGTTGGGTGTCAATAGATTTGCCGCCCGTTATCCAACTTCGACAGCGCTTGCTGCCGCGTTCCCCGCGGATCACCGAACTGGCGCAGTCGGCGCTCGACTACAGCTGGATACCCAGGATCGACAGCAGCGAGGGCGTGTTCATCACCGCGGAGGGTCTGCTGATGTACCTGCAACCGCACGAGGCCATGGGACTGATCGCCCAATGCGCCGAACGGTTTCCCGGTGGCCAGATGTTCTTCGACCTGCCGCCGACCTTCGTCAAGAGGCTTGCACCGCGAGGTTTGCTGTCGTCCCGGCGCTACCGGGTGCCGCCGATGCCCTTCAGCCTCTCGGTGCGTCAACTGGCCGACCTGGCGAACACCATGCCGGGAGTGCGGGCAGTGCACGACATCCCGATGCCGAAAGGCCGGGGAGTGTTCTTCGGGACCTTGTTCCCCGCGTTCTGGCGGTTCGGCCCTACGAAGCCATTCCGCGGGGCCTACACCCTGCTCGACTTCGGCTGAGTGCCGACCGGCTACCAGACCCGGATCCAGTCGACGAGCATGTCGGCGGGGTACGTGCCCGGCCCCGGATCCGCTCCGCCCGACCCGGCGACCGCGAGATTGAAGACCGGGAAAACGGTGTAGCCGGGGCCGTTGAAGGGCCAATCCGGAAGCGAGCTCGCCGGCACGTCGAAGTACGGCTGGGCCCCGTCGGTGTAGTCCTTCCAGAACCGGATGCCTGCGGCGTCCCACTGGGTGCGCCAGGTGTGCCAGGCGCTGTCCACCGCGATGTTGTGGGTCTTCCACTCGCCGCCGTTGGCTTTGGCGTGCACGGTGGTGGCCGAGGGCCAGTTGCCGTTGCCGTACCACTCCATGACGTCGATCTCGCCCTGGTCGTCGTTGCCGAGCCAATACGCGGGCCAGGCGCCGGCGGTCAGGCAATTGAGCTTGATCCGGGCCTCCCAGGTGTGGCCCACACCGCCACGCCACAGGCTTTGCACCTTGCCGCTGTAGTAGGTGGGACCATCTTTCGCCGCACGCAGCACCAGGTTGGAGTTGCCGTCGAGAAAGACATTGCGGCGATCGTCGCGGTACTGCCCGATGTGGTCGGGCTGCTCCCAATATGTCGGGTCCTTGATCGTCTCCCGGGCCTTGGCCACCGCCCACTTCGACGCATCGGGGGCCGAGCCGGCCGGGCCGTCGAATTCGTCGGAGAAGATGTAGCTTGCGGGCTGGCCGCTGGGCGCGGCGGGCGGCGGAACCTCGGGCTCTCGTCGGCGTGGGTAGGCGCGGGCCTCGGCGACCGGCAGCGTGGCTGCCAGCACCCCGATCCCGACAGTCAGCATCATGCGGCGGCGGTCGATCTCCGGCATAAGCAAGGCACGATAGCAGCCGGCGCCCTCCGGGCGCGAAACGGGAAACCTGTCGGTGGCCGTCGTCAGGGTGTGGATCGCGGCCGGCGGAAAGTGGACGGCGGCGGGTAGTGGTTTTGGATTGCGCCAAAATTCATGGCCAATTCTCACGTTGGCGCGTGGTTTGGTCTCAGGATCCCCAGGGCATTCTGGAATCACGAACCGATAACCACTGTTGGTAGGTTTTGCAGGTCGCTCGGGAGGAGATGGAAATCGTGACGGATGCACCGGGGGCGACGGTTATTTTCCTTCAATCCCATCCGGCGTGGATCGCGGCTCGGCGGCAAGAACGAGAGCGCCGGGCGGCAATGCGTCGCCATCCGTCGTCCCTGGCCCGACGCGCCGCCGCCGGCGGCAGGGCCGTGCCGGGCGTCCGCGACTTCAAGCTCTACTCGAACGGCGATACCCCGGCCTGAAGCCGCCGACGCCACATCGCGATAAACAACGCCGCCGCACCTTTTGCGGTATCCGGCATTTCGCCGCCGAGCGTCCCCGATCACCAATAACGGAATCGCGTCCCAGACGGGCAATTAACGAACGCTGCGAGAACGCCGATGCCGGGGGATAATCCTGCGCGTGGCAGAAACACGCAGGACGAAGGCGCTCGCCAACCCGGCCCAACCGCACAGTGCACTTCTGCGCGAACTGGAGCGCTACATCGAGGCGCACAATCCCGGCGTGACGGATGTCAACGTGGTGAGCGCGACGGACACCGGTCAGGCCGACGCCGGCCACAAGCCGGTGCGCCACTGGTATCAGGTCACGTACGAATCCTGAGATCGCCGCAGGCCCGACGGCCGGGAACCGGAAAAACCACCAACGACACGGTGACCATGGTGTATGGTCCAGCCAGTTCTGGGTTGATCAAGCAGTCGGTCCCCCGGGTGTTCATTGACACGCTCCGTGCGGGGCGAGGGGGACCCGATGGCTCTCACAACCGGCGACGCACCCAAGACAGCCATCCTGCCGCTGGGGGCCAGGCTGTCGCGCACGACTATCCGTCTCGCCATCGCGGCACTTCAGCACCGCTATGGGCTGGATGAGCAGGCGGCCTTCGAGGTATTGCGGGACGTCTCGCAGCGTCGCAACGCGAAGCTGCGCGCCGTCGCCTCCGAGTTGCTGTCGCCCGGAGGCGACGGGCGAACGCGGCCCACGGGCCCGCCCCCGCCGTTGCCATTCACGATCGGGGGCCGCGCGTGCTCGAACCGCAGCGAGGTGCTCGCGGAGTTGATGCACGCCGCGCTCACCCGCTGCGGCGCCGAGCGGGCGACCGTTCAGCTGCGCGATCCCCTGCACGGTGGGCTGCAGATCGAAGGCAAGCGGGGTTTCGGTCAGGAGTTCGTCGACGCCTTCAGCTACCTCGACGAACATGGAACGCCGTGTGGGCGCGCGTTCGTCGATGCCCGGCAAGTGGTGGTCGCCGACGTGGACAGCTCGCCGTTGTTCAGCGAATCCGCCCGGGAGATATTGCAGGCGAACGACGTCCGCTCATGCGTGTCCACCCCTATCGTCGACGGCGACGGGAAGGTCCTGGGCATCGTGTCGACCCATCAACGGCGCCGCGATGCCGTCCCGGACGAGGCCGACCTGCGGCATGTCCGGATGCTGGCCGGCCAGTGCGGTCGCTGGCTGCGGTGGTACGACGAGGCGGTGCTGCCTTTGATAGCGGACGAGGTCCATCGGGCCGCGGCCGCCAAAGCCAAGCGCGCCAGCGCCCGGCGGACCCCGGACCGGGTCGACCCGTCGGCCACCGTCGCCGCCGCGGCCCGACTGCTTTCGGACCGCTATGGCGTCGAACCGAGTCACGCCGGCGACGTGCTCGCCTCGCTCGCGGCCCAGCGCGGCATCGCGCTCGAGGAGCTGGCCGCCCAATTGGTCGGTTAGAGCTTGCCGGCGACGAAGTCGGCGGCCTGGTTGGCCATGCCAGCATCGATGTAGGCGCCGGCGAGGTGCTGCGGCCAGTTCTCTTTCCAGGTGTTCGGGTCGGCCGGGTTGCAGATGGGATCCGCACCGTGGCACAACTCGATCGTCCGGTCGTTGTAGATCGGGTTGAAGTTGGTGATCGGACCCACCCACTGGCTTCCGTTGCCGAACAGCGCGACGGCGGCGATGTGCTGATCGATCCCCGGCGGCAGGGGGCTGTCGAATCCGAACGCGCTGATGGGCGCCGCGAGCACCACGTCGGTGACCGCCGCGCCGAGCGAGTACCCGCCCAGCACCAGGCGGGTGTTGGGACAGTCGTTGGCCATGCTCTGGATGTGGCGGCTCATGTCGTTGGCGCCGATGTCGATCTGCGTGTCGGCGGGGTAATTGACGGCGTAGACGCCGATGTTCTTCGACACCTTGGAGCGCAGCGAGCTGATGAACGCGTTGCCGAGCGCCCCTACACCCGGCGATTCGTATCGGCCGCGGGCGAAGACGACCTGCACCGGGGGACAGCTCGCCGCGGCGGCGCGCGGCATCGTGGACGGCAGCGTTGTCAGCCCGGCTGCGATCACTACCACCGCCAAGCCGGCATCAACCCATTTGCGGGCGGACACGCGCACAGCACGATGGTAAAGCGATCGCGACCGGGCCGCTCGCCATTGACCACCCCGAATGGCCGCTGAGGCCGACCGATAGGTTCGGCTGATGAGCCGCGCCGACGTCAGTTCCACCGAGCGCCTGTTCGCGATGGCCGAGCGGGTGCAAGGTTTCATGCCGCCCGACGAGGGGCGCACGCTCTACGACGCCGCGCTGCGGTACCTCAACGGCGGCGTCGGCGTCGAGATCGGCACCTACTGCGGCAAATCCACGCTGTTGCTCGGCGCTGCCGCGCAACACACCGGCGGTGTGCTCTACACGATCGACCATCACCACGGCTCGGAGGAACACCAGCCCGGCTGGGAGTACCACGACGCCTCGTTGGTCGACGACGTCACCGGGCTGTTCGACACGCTGCCCACGTTTCGTCGCACGCTCGACGCCGCGGGCCTCGACGACCACGTCGTGGCCGTCGTGGGCAAGTCACCGGT
Source organism: Mycobacterium sp. E787 (assembly GCF_001668725.1). Classification (GTDB taxonomy): domain Bacteria; phylum Actinomycetota; class Actinomycetes; order Mycobacteriales; family Mycobacteriaceae; genus Mycobacterium. Next base: position 45,441 of record NZ_LZKL01000029.1, read on the forward strand.
GGTGGCGCGCGGCTGGCGGACACCGCTGCGGTTCTTGTTCATCGACGGCGGCCACTCGGAGAAGGCCGCGACGGAGGACTTCGACGGCTGGGCGCGGTGGGTGGAGGCCGGCGGGGCGCTGCTCATCCACGACGTGTTCCCGGACCCGCGCGACGGCGGGCGCCCGCCGTACCACATCTATCGCCGCGCGCTGGATTCCGTTCAGTTCCGCGAGGTTTCGGCCACCGGGTCACTGCGGGTGCTCGAACGCACCGGCGGGTGGGCGGGTGATCCCATCACCACCCCGGACCGCTGACCACGCATTCGCAGTCGAAGTCGGTCTGCAGCCCCATCGGCAGCCCGTTCCCCCGGAAAACCCCACTTCCGGCGGTGGTGTCCGACAGCGCGTCGGCGGCCAGGATCATCGCCGCCCCGGTCCAGGTGGTGCGTTCCTCGGGCCAGCGCTTACCGTCGGCGAAAACCAGGCCCGTCCAATAGGACCCGTCCTCCTCGCGCAGGTGCTGCATCGCGGCGAACTGCCGATGCGCGGCCGAACGGTGGCCGATGGCGTCGAGTGCCAGCACCAGTTCGCAGGTTTCGGCGCCGGTGACCCACGGCCGGTCGCCGACGCAGCGAATGCCGAGGCCGCCCACCACGAAGTCGTCCCAGCGCTCCTTGATGCGCGCGGCGGCCGCCGGCCCGCGCAGGGCACCGCCGAGGATGGGGTAGTACCAGTCCATCGAGTAGCGGTCCTTTTCGGTGAACGCCTCCGGATGCGCGGCGATCGCGTGGCCGAGGCGCCCCAGCGCCAGTTCCCACTCCGGCTGCGGTTCGGAGACCAGAGCCGCCAGCGCCAGCGCGCAGCGGATGCTGTGGAACACGCTGGCGCAGCCGGTCAGCAGGGCTTCCGGCAGCGGCCCGTCATCGCTTTGCGCCCAGGCGATTTCGCCGTAGCCGAACTGTAAGTCGATGACGAAATCGATCGCCTTGTGCACCACCGGCCACATCCGGGCCGCGAACGACTTGTCGCCGGTGATCAGGACGTGATGCCACACGCCGGTGGCGATGTATGCGCAGAAGTTGCTGTCGCTGTTGGGATCTTCGACGACCCCGGCGCGCGTTTGCATCGGCCAGGAACCGTCGGGCCGCTGGGTGCGGCGGCTCCATTCGAACGCGGCCCGCGCGGGCTCCAGCAGCCCCGCGGCCGTGAGCGCCATCGCGCATTCCACGTGATCCCATGGGTCGGTATGCCCGCCGGCGAACCAGGGAATGGCACCCGACGGCTCCTGGGCGTCTGCTATCGAGTGCGCGGTTTGCCGGCATTGCTCGGGCGTGAGAACACCCGGAACGGCCGGCGCGCTACCCCGATGCAACTGAATACCCCAGGGCCGCTTCACTTTCCGTCGCAGGCTTTTTGGTGAAATACATGACGACGCTCTTTCCGACGAGCGGATTGAGCAGCGCCTCCGCCAGCTGGGTTACCTTGGGTCGCCGCATCAGATCCCACACCAGCAGCTTGTGGTACGCGGCCACCGCGGGATGCTCGGGATTCGACACGCCCACAGCACATTTCAGCCACCAGAACGGGGAGTGCAGCGCGTGCGCGTGATGGGCGTGCATCAGTTCCATTCCGCCGCCGGCGATCCTGTCGCGCAGCTCGCTCGCCCGGTAGATCCGCACGTGGCCGCCCTCGTTGGCATGGTATTCGTCGGACAGCAGCCAGCACACCCGCTCGGGAAGCCAGCGCGGGACGCTGACCGCGAGCGTGCCACCGACTTTGAGCACCCTGACCAGTTCGGCGACGGCGACGCGGTCCTGCGGGATGTGTTCGAGGATTTCGGAGGCGATGACGCAGTCGAACGTCTCGTCGGGGTAGGGCAGGCTCAGCGCATCGCCGAGGACGACCTTCGCCGACGCCGTCGCGGGCGCCTCTCCGGCCTCGGCCATCGCGCGCAGAATGGTGTCGACGGAACGCAATTCGGACGCGTCGCGGTCGAAGGCGACCACGTCGGCGCCGCGCCGGTAGGCCTCGAAGGCGTGCCGGCCCGCCCCGCAGCCGACGTCGATCATCGTGGTGCCCGGCCCGATGCCGAGCCGGTCGAAGTTGACCGTCAGCATCGCCCGATCGCCCGCTCGTAGACCCGCACGGTCTGGGCGGCCACCGCCTCCCAGCTGAACACGCTGACCGCGCGGTCGCGGCCCGCCCTGCCCATGGTGCGGCGCTTTTCCGGCGAGTCGAGCAGCTCGCCCAGCGCGCTGGTCAGCGCGTCGACGTCGGCCGGCGGCACCAGCTCGGCGCAGGCGCCGTCGGTGCCCAGCACCTCGGGCAGGGCGCCGACCCGGCTGGCCACGATCGGTGTCCCGCTCGCCATGGCTTCCACCGCCGGCAGCGAAAACCCTTCGTAGAGAGAGGGAATGCAGGCGACCTCGGCCGAGGCGAACAGGGCGGCGAGCGCCTCGTCGGAGAGTCCGCTGGTGATGTGGACGATATCCGAGATGCCGAGTTCGGCGATGAGTTTGTGGGTGGGGCCGTTGGGTTCGACCTTGGCCACCAGCCGAAGCTCGAGGTCTCGGCGCGTGCGAAGCTTGGCCACCGCGTGCAGCAGCGTGCGGACGCCCTTGAGCGGGGTGTCGGCGCTGGCGATCGCGATGACCCGGCCGGGTTGGCGGGGCTGCGAACCCGGTTGGAAAAGTTCGGTGTTCACCCCCAACGGCACCACGTGGAGTTGCTCGGGGGAGACGCCGAAGTCCGCGACGATGTCGGCGGCCGACGACGACGAGACCGTCAACAGGTCCGGGATCCGGCGCGCCACCTGCTCCTGCATCTTGGAAAACCCATACCAGCGGTGCACCAAGGGTTTACGCCACCACCGCGCGGCCGCCACGTCGAGCACCCGGTCCCGGGTGATGGGATGGTGCACGGTGGCCACCACCGGAAGGCCCGCGTCGGCGATCGCCAGCAGACCGGTTCCCAGGCTCTGGTTGTCGTGCACCAGGTCGAAATCGCTTGCCCGTTCGGCCAGCAGCCGGGCGACGCGCATGGTGAAGGTGCGCGGTTCGGGGAAGCCCGCTGTCCACACCGTCAGGAGTTCCAGCAGGTCGATCGAGTCGCGGATCTCGCTGGGGCGCGGCACCCGGAACGGGTCGGGCTCGCGGTAGAGATCCAGGCTGGGCACCTTGGTCAACCGCACCCGCGGATCGAGCAGCTCCGGATAGGGCTGGCCGGAGAAGACCTCGACGTCGTGGCCGAGCTCGACCAGGCCACGGCTGAGATGGCGCACGTAGACGCCCTGTCCGCCGCAATGGTCCTTACTGCGATAGGACAGCAGGGCAATTCGCATACTCAACTCTTATCCGCCGACGAAAGAACGCGGGCGACCGCCCCCCAATCCATCGCTCTCAACGGACTCCCGAACCCCGCGACAGCAAACTGGACATGTGTCCAGACTATAGTTCGCCGACCTAAATGACGCAACGAGCCCGGACGGCCCCACAACTAGCCCTGATGTGGGGCGACGGCGGACGCATCGCTGTCCCGATGGGCAGCTCTTCGACGGCCCCGCTCCACGGACCGCAGCAGGTTGTCGATGTCGGCGGCGAGGTCGTCGCCGGTGATCGCGACAGCGTGTCGAGTCGCCAGGCCCTTGATCGGTTCGGGCAACAGCGCCGCGGCCGGGACGTCGGCGCCGTCGAGGAGCACCGGGATCACCACGGCTTCCCGGCGTTGCAGGCCCGCCTCGACCTCCCGGCGCACCCAGTCGTTCGGATCGTCGACGCGCCGGGCGCCGGCGCCGGGCTCGAGCCAGTGCGGTCCGATCAGCACGAGCATGACGCTGCAGCCCCTGATCGCACTGGCGATCTGGTCGGGGAAGGTTTCGCCGTATTCGATCGACGACGTGTCCATGAACACGCTGGTGTCTCCATAGCGTCGCGCGAGCTCTCGCCGGATGTCCCGCGCCTGCCAGGTGTTCTGGCCGCGCCGGTAGCTGATGAAGAAGGCGGGGGGGTTCTGCGGCGGCAGGAGGTCCCCGAGCGCCAGTTCGAGTGCCTTCCGCTGCCGCCGCTCCATATATGCGTCGGCGGCGACCATGCCCGCCGTGGCGGCCAGCAGACCGACGATGGGGTAGACGACCGTGACGATCCAGCCCGCGTTGAACGCGAGCTGCGCCCCGAACACGAAGGCGACCAGCAGGACAACCGATCCCGCCAGCGTGTACAGGCTCGGTTTGCGAGCGCCGAGCGCCGCGGGGATCAGGATGAGGGCGAGGACGAGCGCGACGTCCGCCGGCGTCCCCGCCGACTTGAGCGGGAAGCCGGCGAGGACGGTCCACAGCGCGTTGGCGTGGACCTCGACCCCCGGCATCGGAATCGGAGAGACCGAAGTGACGAACACATCCTCGCCGACCGGAAGGGTGACACCGATCAGCACCGCCTTGCCGGTGAACGCGGTCCGCGGGATCGTGCCTGCCAAGACGTCGGAGAACGAGTAGTGCGGGAACGTGCCCGGGGGCCCGCGAAAGTCGATCCAGGCCTCGCCGCCGGGGAAGTCGCCCGGGTTCACCGCCTGTCGGCGATACATCTCGGCGGTGCGCACGGCGAACGTTTGCAGCCGCTCCTGCGCGTACCCCATCCGGCGCAGCACACCGCCGGGGTCCTTGTCGATCGCCACGCTCGCGGCCACCGCTCCCGGCGCGTCGGCCACATCTGCCGGCACCTTGATCGGCCCCTGGGACCCCACGAGGGTGCCCAGGACGACGGGTCCGTCGCGGGAGATGGCGTCCAGCAGGGTCTTATCGTCCGAGGGATCGGACCGCCCGAAGAACTGCGTGTCGATGCCGATGACGCGTGGCGACGCCGCGCGCACACGATCGAGCACCTCGGCATAAGCCGAACGTGGCAGCGGTGGCCGGGTGCCCATCGCCTGCAGCGTGGTCTGATCGATGCCCACGATCACGATGTCGTTACCGGGCGATCTTGTTCCCCGCCATGCGAATCGCTCGTCGACGCTCTGCCGCTCGACATTGTCCAAAACCCCCGCCGCATAGAGAACCAGCACCAGGACCGCGTCGACGGTCGCGACCGCTCCGACGAGCATGCCGCGGCGGGTGGGGCGGAACCTGGACTGCTTCACGTCGTCACGCGGCGACCACCGTCAGACCCCTGACGTCGACCGGCGTGATTCCGCCGACCCACGGCCCACCCGCAGCGGAGGGATCCCAGTGGGCGGTCCCCGGCGATTGGCCGCTGTCGGCGGTCACTTCGAGTGTGGTCGGGCCATGGGAGCGGAGATAGGCGACCGACGGTGCCGGCAGCAATACACCGAGCGTCGACGTCGCGCCCGCGTTCACCAGAAGGTCCGATCGGCCGCGACTGCCGTCGTTGATCGAGTTCAGGTCAACGATAAGCGCACCCCTGCACTGCACCGGCAGATTGCATGTCAAGGTCACGGGTACGTGGCCATCCGCGTCGAGGGTGACGGTTCCGCGGGCCACAATCGTGACTGCCGGCCGACTGGTGCCCCCGGTGCCACCGATTCCGCCGGCGCTCTGGCAATACGTTCCGCACGCGAGGCGAACCTCCGCGCCGGCACTCGCCGGCTGAGCCGGGCTCGAGGAAGCGGGCCCCTGGCCCGCACTGTTAACACCACACGACGCCAGACATCCGGCGGTCACCAGACCAACCGACGCCGCCGTGATCCATCCAATGGCCGGCCGGCGCGAACTCAGGGCCATGAATCACCCTCCACTGGGGGAGCTACCCAACGCGATCGTACCGAGTAAACCCACAGGTGAGTGTGTCCGATTCTCGGTCAGCTCCGGCCTAGGCGAGCCGGCTGGTTGCACCCTTCGCCTCGCCCTCGCGTGCCGCCAGATCTTGGTGTGGGGGCGCGGGCACCGCGGCGACCGGGACCACTTCGACGCCGAAAGCCGCGCAATTCATCCAGGCCGAGCACCGAATCTGACTTTGTTACCATCGCGCCGTGCGATCGGTCTCACGGCGCGACGTCCTCAAATTCGCCGCACCGGTTCTCCTGGGCCTGGGCGCGGCGGCCGCGCCGGACGACGTGGCGCGGGCCGCCGACGTGCGGCTGATCGATTTCGCCGAGAAAAGGATCGCGCCGGACGAGATCAAGGCGGCGGGCTACGGCGGCGTGGTCAACTACGTGTCCGAGTCGCGGCCCGGCGCGAACTTCGAGGCCAAGCCCATCACCCGCCAGTACGCGGACGCGCTGCGGGCGGCGGGCCTTCAGATCGTCAGCAACTTCCAGTACGGCAAACCGGGCTGGCCCGACCCGTCGGATTTCACCCGCGGGTACGACGGCGGCGTGGCCGATGCGCACACCGCCCTGCAATTGCACAACGCGGCAGGGGGGACGGCCTCGGCCCCGATCTTCTTCAGCGTCGACGACAACATCGACGAGAACACGTGGAACGGCCCTGCGGTGCAGTGGTTTCGGGGCATCAACTCGGTGCTGGGCGTGGGCCGCACCGGCGTCTATGGGCATGCCCGCGCCTGCGGGTGGGCGATCCGCGACGGTGTGATAGGGAACTCCAGCACGCCGGGGCACCGGTGGGCGTGGCAAACCAGGTCGTGGTCGAACGGGGAGCGCGAACCGGCGGCGGTGCTCTATCAGGCCGTGGTCAACAGCCCGTCCAACCCGAGTCCGCTGCTGGGCGGGATCAACGTGGACATCGACGACGTGCTCGCGCCCGACTACGGCCAGTGGGACTTCCCGCGCTGAACCCAGACATAAGCGTCTGCGACCGCCGGCGGCGCGTCGTGTGCGTCGTTTACGTGTCGCGGGAACGACCTCTTGACGCACGACGCCCCGCGAACCAGCGGCCCGCGGGGCGTCGCGTCTATCCGGGCGTTACTTGAGGTCGAACCGGTCGGCGTTCATGACCTTGACCCAGGCGGCGACGAAGTCCTCGACGAACTTGCCCTCGTTGTCGTCCTGGGCATAGACCTCGGCCAGCGCACGCAGCACCGAGTTCGACCCGAAGACCAGGTCGTTGGCGGTGGCCGTCCACTTCAGCCGGCCCGACTTGCGGTCGACCACCTCGTAGACGTTCTCCGCCGACTCGGACGTCTTCCACGCGTTGTCCATGTCGACCAGGTTGACGAAGAAGTCGTTCGTCAGGACACCGGGCCGGTCGGTGAACACGCCGTGCTTGCTGCCGCCGTGGTTGGCATTGAGCGCGCGCAGACCCCCGACGAGCACCGTCATCTCCGGACCGGTCACGCCCAGCAAATAGGCCCGCTCGTGCAGCAACTGCTCCAGCGGGGCCTTCTCGCCGGCGCGGATGTAGTTGCGGAACCCGTCGGCCCGCGGTTCGAGAACCGCGAACGACTCGACGTCGGTGTTCTCCTGAGAGGCGTCGGTGCGCCCCGGCGCGAAGTGCACCGAGATCTCGTAGCCGGCGTCCTTGGCCGCCTTCTCGACCGCGGCGGATCCGGCCAGCACGATCAGGTCGGCCAGCGAGATCTTCTTTCCGCCAGACGCCGACGCGTTGAAGTCCTGCTGGATCTTTTCCAGCGCGGGCAACACCTTGTCCAGCTCGGAGGGCTCGTTGACCTCCCAGCTGCGCTGCGGCTCGAGGCGCAGCCGCGCCCCGTTGGCGCCGCCGCGCTTGTCGGTGCGCCGGAAGCTGGACGCCGCGGACCAGGCGGTCTTGACCAGCTGCGGAACCGACAGGCCGGAGTCGAGCACCTTCTTCTTCAGCGCGGCGACGTCGTTGTCGTCGACCAGTTCGTGGTCGACGGCCGGAACCGGGTCCTGCCACAGCTGCGGCTCGGGAACCCACGGCCCCAGATAGCGACTGATCGGCCCCATGTCGCGGTGCAGCAGCTTGTACCAGGCCTTGGCGAACGCCTCGGTCAACTCGTCGGGGTGGTCCAACCAGCGCCGCGTGATGTCCCGATAGATCGGGGACTCGCGCATCGAGATGTCGGTGACCAGCATCGTCGGGGCGCGGCCCGGGCCGCCGAACGGGTCGGGGATGGTGCCCGCACCGGCGCCGTCCTTCGCGACGAACTGCCAGGCATCGCCGGGGCTCTTGGTCAGCTCCCACTCGTAGCCGTACAGGGTCTCCAGGAAGGTGTTGTCCCACTTGGTCGGCGTGGGCGTCCACACCACCTCCAGACCGCTGGTGATGGCGTCCTTGCCCACGCCGGTGCCGTGCGAGCTTTTCCAGCCCAGCCCCTGCTGCTCGATCGGGGCGGCCTCCGGCTCGGGCCCGACCAGGTCGCCGCTGCCGGCGCCGTGCGTCTTGCCGAAGCTGTGCCCGCCGACGATCAGCGCGGCGGTCTCCTCGTCGTTCATCGCCATCCGGCCGAACGTCTCGCGGATGTCGATCGCGGCGGCGATGGGATCGGGCTTGCCCTCAGGGCCTTCGGGGTTCACATAGATCAGGCCCATGGTGGTCGCGCCGTAGGGCTGTGCGAGGTCACGCTTGCCGGAGTAGCGCTTGTCGGTGCCCAACCAGGTGTCCTCTTCGCCCCACAGGATCTCCTCGGGCTCCCAGACGTCCTCGCGGCCGAACGCGAAGCCGAAGGTCTTGAATCCCATCGACTCCAGCGCACAGTTGCCCGCGAAGATGATCAGGTCCGCCCAGGAGATCTTGTTGCCGTACTTCTTCTTGACCGGCCACAGCAGCCGGCGGGCCTTGTCCAGGCTCACGTTGTCCGGCCAGCTGTTGAGCGGCGCGAAGCGCTGCATGCCCTGGCCGCCGCCGCCGCGCCCGTCGAAGATGCGGTAGGTGCCCGCGGCGTGCCAGCTCATCCGGATGAAGAGGCCGCCGTAGTGGCCGTAGTCGGCCGGCCACCAGTCCTGCGAGTTCGTCATCACCGCGATGACGTCCCTCTTGAGCTCCTCGGGATCGAGCTTGGCGAACTCCGCGGCGTAGTCGAAGTCGTCGCCGAGCGGGTTGGCCTGCGGCGAGTGCGGGTGCAGCGTCGACACGTCGATCTGGTCGGGCCACCAGTCCCGGATCGTCAGGGGCGCATGGGCTTTGGGCTCGGGCGCGGGGATTACCGGGTTTTCGCTCTCGGACACAACATTCCTTTCGGGGTTAGGTGAATCGGGCTGTGATCACCGGAGTGATCAAGAATCTGCTGTCGAGCAAGCGGGGCACATGCCCCAGTAGATGACTTCGGCCTCGTCGAGGACGAAACCCTCCAAAGCGTGGTTGTCGTCCGAGGGTGTCAGGCACGGCGCCTCACCGACCGCACAGTCCACGTCGGCGATGACCCCGCAGGAGCGGCACACGACGTGGTGGTGGTTGTCGCCGACTCGCGCCTCGTAGCGGGCGACCATCCCCAGCGGCTGGATCCGGCGAACCAGGCCCGCGGCCGTCAGGGCGCTGAGCACGTCGTAGACCGCCTGGCGCGACACGTCGGGCAGATCGTCGCGCACCGCGGTGAAGATCGTGTCGGTGTCGGCATGCGGGTTGGCGTGCACGACCTCGAGCACGGCGAGCCTCGGCCGGGTCACCCGCAGGTCGGCCATCCGCAGCCGGTCCGCGTTACTCGCCGATGAGGACACGTGGTCCATATCACTCTCTAATTTTGAATCAGTCAAGACTTTACAAAAGGAGTGTCGCCGAATAGCCGGTGAACGTTGGCCGCCAACACGCCCAGCGGTGGGCGACGGGCGTTGTGCCCGAGCGCAATTCGACAGCCGGGTCTAGGAGGCCGGCTGCAGGGCGCTGCCCTTGCGCCACTGGTCCCAGTTCAGCGTCCAGTCGCCATTTTGCGCAAGCGTCAACGGCGGTCCGCCGCTGTTGCGGACCTCGACCACGTCACCCGGCACCGAGAAGTCGTAGAACCACTTCGCGTTGTCGGCGTTGAGGTTCAGGCACCCGTGGGAGGTGTCCCGATGGCCCTGCGCCCACACCGTCGCATCGAGCTCGTGCAGGTAGATGCCGTCGGTGCTGATCTTGGTGGCCCAGTTGATGGTCTCGCGATACCCGAGGCGCGAATTCTTGGGCAACCCGAACGTCGAGGAGTCCATCACCACCGGGTTGCCCTTGTCGAGCACGGTGTAGACGCCCGGCGGGGTCCACAACGAGATGGTGTGGCCGGCGACGTCTTCGGTGCCGCCCATCCCCATCGAGGTCGGCATGGTGCGCACCAGCGCCCCGTTGTTGAAGACGCTGACCTGGTGGGTGGCGTCGTCGGCGATCGATACGTGCGCGTCGCCGATCCGGAACGACACCCGCGTGTCGTCCTGCCCGAACAGGCCGTCGCCCAACGCGATTCCGTAGATCTTGGCCTCGGCGGTGACGGTGGTTCCCGGGGCGTAGTAGTGCTCGGGGCGCCAGTGCGCGTTCTGGCCGTCGACCCAGAACCACGAGCCGGACACCGGCGGGTTGGTCGTCACCTTCAGCTGACGCTCCGCGGCGGCCCGGTCGGCGATCTGCTCGTCGAAGTGCGCGACGACCACGGTTCCGACGCCGTAGGTGCCGCCGTCGTGCAGCGAAGCCTCGGACGTGGTGGTGAACGAGACCTTCGTCTGGTTGGACGGCTTCAGCGTGGAGAACGTCGAAACCTGCGTGGCCGCAGCGCCGTTGGGTCCGCGGCCGTTGACCGTCAGCGTGTAGGTGCGCCCGTACCCGAGCGGAACGGTCGGCTTCCAGACGGTGTTGTCGGGCGTCATCACGCCCTGGACCGATTTGCCGCTCTCGTTGACCATGCTGACGTCGGTCAGCGTCCCGCCGTCGACTTTCACCATGACCGGTGCGAGCGGGTCGACGTCGTGTGCGCCGGTGCCCGGCGTGATCGTTATCTGGGCGGCGGCAGGCGCTTTCGATGCGGCACCGTGGCGCGAGCACGATGCCACCAGGGTCGGGCCGACCACGCCGAGGACCACAAGCAACGCCGACAAGAACCGGCGGGGCCATGGAGCCCAACCCCTGTTTGCGTCGCTTGCGGGCATGAGCATCATGTAGCCCACGGCGTTCGCGGCGAAACGTCAGGCCGCCCGCGGGGGATCATGGCGTCATGGCCGACGACGCACTCGACAGTCTGTACTGGGCGGAGCCCGACGCGTTCACCGCGCTGCGCGCCGAGTTGGTCGCCGAGGCGAAGCGGCAAGGCGACGCGGCGGCCGCCAAACACATCGGGGCGGCGCGCAAACCCACGACGGCGGCCTGGATCGTCAACCGGCTCGCGCTCGACCGGAAGGACACCAAGGAGCGCCTGGCCGACCTGGGTGATCGCCTGCGGGCCGCGCACGCCGAGATGGACGGCGAACGCATCCGCGCCCTGTCGGCCGAGCAGCACAAACTGATCGACGAACTCACCCGGGCCGCGCTGGCAGCGGCCGAGGTGAACCGGCCGTCGGCGGCGGTGCGCGAGGACGTCGCCGGCACGTTGCAGGCCGCGATCGCCGACCCCGACATCACCGAGCGGCTCGGTCGGCTGGCCAAGCCCGAGAGCTGGTCGGGTTTCGGCGTCGGCGAGGCGGCACCCGCGGCCGCGCCCCCCGAGCGATCCGGCACCGCCGCGGAGCGGCGTCAGGAGAAACTGAAGAAAGGTCTGGCCGACGCCGAGCGGGCCAAGGCAGAGGCCGACGGCACCCTGTCGGAGCGGAAGGCAGACCGCGACGCGGCCCGGCAGCGCCGCGACGAAGCGCGCGCGGTCCTGCGCGACGCCGAACGCCGACTCGACAAAGCCGAAGCCGCCTGTGACGAGGCGCAGCGGGCCGGCCGGGCCGCCGCCGAATCGGTCAAAGAGGCAAAAGCGCAGCTAAAACGGGCGTGATCGCGACCACGCGGGCGGCGGCCAGGTTTTCGCCGGTGATCCGCGGGTATCAGCCCAGCCGTGACTTCTTTATGGTTGGCCGACCGAGCCGAACAGCCTTGGGCTGCAAGCCAGCTTGATGACGGTCCCCGAACCGCCGACGTCATCGTCGTCGGCGCCGGGATCACCGGACTGACGACCGCCGTCCTGCTGGCCCGCGCCGGCATGGACGTGCTGGTGCTGGAGGCGCGCACCGTCGGTGCCTGCGCCACCGGCAACACCACCGCCAAGATCAGCCTGCTGCAGGGCACCCAGCTGTCGCGGCTCCTGCCCCGGCACGGCCGGGACGTGGCTCGGGCCTACGTCGACGGCAACCGGGAGGGCCAGGAGTGGGTGCTGCAGCACTGCGAGGCGCACGGCATCGCGGTGCAGCGCGAGGACGCCTACACCTATGCCCAGTCCGCGAAGGGCGTCTTGTCCGCCCGCGCCGAGCTGAAGGCCTGCCAGGCGGTCGGCCTGCCCGCGGTGTGGGACGACGACGCGGACGTGCCGTTCCCGTACCACGGCGGCGTGCGGCTGCCCGACCAGGCCCAGTTCGATCCCATGCCGTTCCTCGACTCGCTGGCCACCGAGCTACTCGCTCGCGGTGGACGGCTGGTCGAGCACACCCGGGTCCGGCGGGTGTCCTGGCGCGGCGGGGGCGTGCGCGTGCACGTCGACGACGCCGCGCAGCGCGATGTCGAGCTCGAGGCCGGACAGCTGGTGCTGGCCACCGGAATCCCGATCCTGGACCGCGGCGGCTATTTCGCGCGGGTGAAGCCCAGCCGGTCCTACTGCCTGGCGTTCAAGGTTCCCGGCAACATCACCCGGCCGATGATGATCTCCACCGACTCGCCGACGCGCTCGGTGCGCTACGCGCCCACCGCCGACGGCGAGCGGCTGATCGTGGGCGGGGCCGGCCACACGGTGGGCCGTAAGAAGAGCCCCTCGAAATCCCTGGCGGAACTCTCGGACTGGGCGCGCAAGCATTATCCCGGCGCCGTGCAGACCCACTTCTGGTCGGCGCAGGACTACACGCCCATCGACCACCTGCCGTATGTGGGGCCCATCCTGCCGAACACCGAAACCATCTTCGTCGCAACGGGTTTCAACAAGTGGGGCATGACCAACGGCGTCGCCGCGGCGTTGGCCCTGTCCAGCCGCATCCTGGGCGGACGGATGGACTGGTCCAGGGCGTTCGCCAGTTGGAGCCCCCACGAGCTGTCGGGTCTGCTGACGGCCATGCAGTTCAACGCCGAGGTGGGGTTCGACCTGGCGAAGGGCTGGATCACGCCGGTACTGCGCACCGGGAGTCGCAGCCCCGTCAACGGCGAGGGCGGCGTGGTGAGCGGGCCGCCGTGGCACCTCGAGGCGCGCTGCCGCGTGGACGGCACCGAGCACCGCGTGTCGCCGGTGTGCCCGCACCTGGGCGGGATCGTGAATTGGAACGACGCCGACGAGGCGTGGGAGTGCCCGCTGCACGGCTCGCGGTTCGCGCCGGACGGAACGCTGCTGGAAGGGCCGGCCACCCGCGACCTGACCGCCTAGGTGTCAGACCTGACGCCACGACGGCTGGGCGGGGTCGACCAGCTGCATGTCGACCGGGCCGACCCCGAAAACGGCGATCACGGCCGGGTTGGGCTGATTCGCCGGGACGCCGTCGTAGTGGGGGGTGCGGGCGGTCCGCTTGACGTAACCGCCCGGGCCGACGGGCACCGCGTCCTGAGGCCGAAAGTCATTGCCGCTGTTGACGAACCACGTGCCGAATACGACGACCTGTATCCGGTCTGTGGCATAGGTGTGGGGCGCGCTGAACCATCCCGGATTCCATCTCATCATGACCAGGTAGGGTCCAGGCTGGTTGAAATCCCCGTACAGCATCGCCATCTCGCCGCTGCGGGGCGGCAGGTTGCCCCACGCCTGGAAACCGATCTTGTCGTACGGCAGGACGAAAGTTTCGGCCGGGTCCGGGCCGGTGCCGGGCGGCGGCGACAAATCGATATCCGTCAGGTGCCCCGTGCTGCGCGACTTGTCGCCGGCGGCGACCGCCGCAAGCAGCAATGGCGCCGCCATCAGCAACGAACGCCTGCTCGATTCCAGATACCCCATCACGCACCCCCAATACCGTGTGCGTCAATGATATTCGAACGATTCAGCCCGATTTCTGGTAGACCAGCCAGCGCAACTCGATCGGTGATTCGTCCCGCTTGACGTCGAAGACGTCGAGGCCGCTGGCCCAGCCCTCGAACCAGCCCGTCGGGGGCCAGGCGCCCTCGGGCAGGTTGGCTTTCTCGTACTCGTAGGCCGAATCGTCGGCGACGAGCGCCAGCGGCAGCTCCGCCCCGGCGCCGGCCACCTCGTCCCGGGTGAAGATCATGGTGTTGCACTGCTGCCCGAGCTCGCGGGCGGTGCTGTCGGGCGTGTAGCCCGGTCGCGCCAGAAAGGCGTTGAAGATCAGGCGTCCGCCGGGGGCCAGGCAGTCGGCGGCCAGTTCGAACAGGCCGCGCAACTCGTGCGTCGTCCGGAAGTCGGGCACCACCTCGGCGAGCACCATCAACTGATACTCGTCATGGACGCCCTCCACGGCCGTGAAGACGTCGCTCTGGATGACGCGCACGCCCAGCGATTCACGTTCGGCCTCCGCGCGCATGAGATCGGCGAACTTCGGCGCCATCTCGACCGCGTCCACGGGGTGGCCGAGCCGGGCCAGGGCCAGCGCGTTGCGGCCCGTTCCGGCGCCGACGTCCAGCACCCGGAACGTCGCGGGGTCGGCCGCCTCACGGGCAAGCGCCACCACGCGTGCGTCGGGCTCGGTGCCGAACAGCGGCGGCGGCCGGGTGGCCACCCAGTTGTCGTAGTCCGCCTCGACCGTCCGCCATTCGGCCTTGACCTGGTAGTTCAGGCCGGTCCCGAAAGGCAGCTGAAACGAGATCGCGATGTCGGAACGCTGGGAGGCCTTGAACGCCTTGGCCAGCTCGCCTTCCAGCACCTTCCTGAGCTGAATCGACTGTTCCGGTGTGTACGGAACGCCCAGGGTGGCACAGAGGTTGGCGCACAACTCGACGTACTCGTCGAGCATGCCCGGGACGGCCGGCACGGTAATCTGGCCCTCGGCCAATGATCGGCGATACATCCGCCTGACCATCGCGTCGCGCAACATCGAGCGATCGAACGATTTGGGGGGTGGCTCGTCCACCAGACTCTTCTACACGACCCGCTCCCCGGGCGCACAGGGACGGGCTCCGACGCCGATCATTCACACGTTTGTTTACCGTGTTAACGGCAACATTCATTTGCCGGACATGTACTAGTGACGGAAAGTACTGCGCCGCCCAGCCGCCGAGGCCGTCGATGCGCCGGCGACGTTTGCATCGATCGAAGGGACCGACATGGACTACGCAGCGCTGCCCCCGGAGATCAACTCCGCCCGCATCTACGCCGGCCCCGGGTCCGGGCCGATGCTGGCCGCCGCGACGGCTTGGGACGGGTTGGCCGCCGCGCTGCATTCGGCGGCGAGTTCCTATCAATCGGAGCTCGCGGCGTTGACCGCCGGGCCGTGGCTCGGCCCTTCGGCGGCATCGATGGCCGCCGCGGCTGCCCCCTACGTGGCGTGGACGAGCGTCTCGGCCGCGCAGGCCGAGCAGACCGCCAACCAGGCCAAGGCCGCGGCCGCGGCCTACGAGACGGCGTTCGCCGAGACGGTGCCGCCTCCCGTGGTCGCGGCAAACCGCAGCCTGCTGCTGGCCCTGGTCGCGACGAACATCTTCGGCCAGAACACCCCGGCGATCGCGACGACCGAGGCGCAGTACGCCGAGATGTGGGCCCAGGACGCGGTCGCCATGTACGGCTACGCCGCGGCCTCGGCGCTGGCGACGGCGCTGACGCCGTTCTCGCCGCCGCCGCGGAACACCAACTCGGCCGGGCCGGCCACCCAAGCGGCGGCCGTCGCGGAGGCCACCGGCACCTCGGCGGGCAACGCGCAGGCCGCGGTGTCGAGTGTCCCGCAGGCGATGTCCGCGGTGCCCGGCGCCCTGACCAGCCTCGCGGCGACTCCGGCCCAGGCGACGCCGCTGGACGCGCTCGGCCTGATAAGCGATCTGATTGCGATTTTCCTCGACGCGCCGGCCAGCGTCGCGGGACTTGGTATCGACGCGCCAGGGACGCTCGTGGCTCTTCCCTTCGACGTTGTCGGCGCCCTGACCGGTTTCCACACCGACGACATCGTCAGCGGCTGGGCGGGGATTCAGGCCTGGCCCGGCACGGCGCCGGTGCCGCCCACGCCGTTCCCGGTGATCACCAACCTGGCCGGCGGTTCGGCCGCGACGGCGGGTCTTGCCGAAGCGAAAACGATTGGGGCGCTGTCGGTTCCACCGGCCTGGACCTACGAGACGACGATGATCCGGCCGCTGGCGGTCGCCTTGCCGGCGGCGACCGCGGCCGCCGCGGACGCCTCCGCCGGCAGCGCGGGGAGCCTGTTCAGCCAGATGGCGCTGGCGGGCATGGCCGGGCGTGCGATGGCGGGCACCGGCGGTGCCGGCGGCGGCCCCGGCCGCCGGGAGCGGATCGGGCTGCCCACGACGAGCGGCAAGGCCGACGAGAAGGAGGCGCCGCCGGAGGCTCCGGCCGGGGGCCCGGTCACCAGCATCGCCGCCGAGCTGCGCGAGCTGGCGTCCCTGCGCGATGCGGGAGTGCTCACCGACGAGGAATTCACCGCGCAGAAAAAGCGCCTGCTGGCCCATTGAGCCCGTAGCAAATTGTCGATCAGGGCAATAGTTGCCATTTGACGGCAAATGGCGGCGGGTGGCCGGCCGGTAACCGCGCGTATTCGCTAACGTCGCATTGCCGCCACCGGGTTAACCCGTTGTTGCCACTTCTCCGGCGGCCACGCCGAATATGAGAACCGGCTGTGCGATTTCCGCCCAGGGCGCTTCCGGCGGGGCGCCCCGACGACCGATCCCGACCACCACCTTCACGAACGGGTGGCACACGGGCTGGGCGCCGATCGTCGTAACCCCGCAAATCGGCTGCCCCAGGTTTCTTATATTTTTAATATTCGCCCGGCGTGAACACCCATATACTGACGACACCCAGGACGTCGAAGAAAAGAAGGGGCACGAAATGTCTGCACCTCGCTGGCTGACCAAACTGACTATCCCCGTGATGGTTGGCGCCGCGCTGACCGCAAGCACCGCCATTGCGTCGGCCGACGCCACGGACGACGCATACTTCGCCAAACTGAAGAACCTGGGATTCTCGTGGCCCTCGTCGAATGACTCCGACATGATCGCGATGGGGCACGCGGTCTGCGCCGACCGGATGGCCGGCAAGACGCCCGATGCGATCGCCGCCGACTTGCACTCCAGCATGAGTTCGAAGGGCTTCTCGTTCGCGGACATGACCGGCTGGGTCAGCGCGGCGGAGTCGACCTACTGCCCGGGCTAGTCACTTCGCTCCACCCGGCGAACACATACTGTTTCCATCACGGTGTGTGCGATGTGCGCGGGGTGGGGAGGTGCCGATGCGGGTGGAGAGTTTGCGCCGGTACCCGGTGAAGTCCATGCTCGGCGAGAGCGTCGACAGCCTGTTCGTCGACGAGGGCGGCGCCGAGGGCGACCGGCGGCTGGCCCTCATCGACACCGAGACCGGGCACGTGGCGAGCGCCAAACAGGCACGGCTGTGGCGCGGCCTGCTGAAGTGCACCGCCGCAGGCGCCGGGCGGGTGAGCATCCGGCTGCCCGACGGGACGAACGTCGCGTCCGACGACCCCGACATCGACGACGCGCTGTCGAGGTTGCTGGGACGGAAGGTCCGGCTGGTCAGGCAGCGACCGGACGGCGCAACGCTGGAACGCCCGGATCCGGAGAAGCTGCTGGAGTTCGGCTTGGACGCGTCGGACGCCGAGGTCGGCGGCCGGATCCTCGAGATCGCTCAGTCGACCCCGGGTGACTCGTTCACCGACGAGGCCCCGCTGCACGCGATCACGACGGCCACCCTCGACCACATCGGCGTCGAGGCGCTGCGCTACCGGCCGAACCTGGTTATCGCGACGCCACCGGGCTACCCGCCGTATGGCGAAAGCGACTGGATCGGAAAAGAAATCGCGGTCGGGGAGGCGCGGCTGCGCGCCCTGACGTCCACCTCACGGTGCGTGGTGCCGACGCTCGAGCACGGCCCGCTGCCGCGTGCCCCGCAGGCGCTTCGCATCCCCGCGACCGAGAACCGTTGGAACACCGGCGGTCACGGACCGCAGCCGTGCGCGGGCGCCTACCTGCAGGT
This sequence comes from Mycobacterium sp. E787, assembly GCF_001668725.1. Lineage (GTDB taxonomy): Bacteria > Actinomycetota > Actinomycetes > Mycobacteriales > Mycobacteriaceae > Mycobacterium. The sequence continues at coordinate 63,477 of NZ_LZKL01000029.1, forward strand.
GCTGGCGCAGGGCGTCATCCGCGTCGGCGACCCCGTCACCGTTGGGACATAGCCGCTTTCAGTCGGTGATCGCGGCGAAGTCCACCCACAGGTGTCGCGGCCCGCGGAACACCTGATTGTGCCGATACGGCGGCGGGTCGACGACCAGCTTCGGAGATTCGACGCGCCGCAGGAAGGCTTCCAGCGCCAGGTTGACCTCCAGACGCGCCAGCGGGCCGCCCATGCAGGTGTGAATGCCGCTGCCCCAACCGAAATGCTCGTTGTCCTCCCGCAGCGGGTCGAAACGATCCGGGTCGTCGAACCGCCGCGGATCCCGATTCGCCGCCGCGTAGACGAGGTGCACCGCCGAGCCGGCCGGGATCACCGTGCCGCCGATCTCGATGTCGGCGGTGGCGCTGCGGCTGGGGAAGAACTGCACCGCCGACTGCAGCCGCTGCACCTCCTCGATGGCGCGCGGGATCAGCTCCGGACGCTGCCGCAGCAGATCCCACGAGCCGGGGTTGCGCAGCAGCGTCATCACGCAGTTGGTGATGGTGTTGACCGTGGAGTCGTGGCCCGCGACCAAGAGCAGCATGGCGTTGGACGTCGTCTCCTGCACCGACATCGGGCCGTCGGGCCCGTCGTCGTGCAGCAGCTTGGACAGCAGGCCCTCGCCGGGCGTCTGGGCGTACCTGCCCACCAGGCCACCCAGGTAGTCCTGCAATGCGGCGGTGCCGGCACGGCCCTTTTCGGCCAGCGCCCGGCCCTCTTCGGTGGCGCCCTCCGGGCCGAGGTCGCTGCCCATCATGAAGTCGAAGATCCAGGCGTGAAACATCGGCTCGTCTTCGACGGGCACGCCGAGAATTTTGCAGATGACCGCGACGGGTATCGGGTAGGCGAATTCCTCCACCACGTCCAGGCGGGTCTTGCCGCGGGCCTTGACCTTGTCCAGCATCTCATCGGCGAGCCGGGCGACGAACGGCTCCATGCCCGGGATCAGGTCGGGTGAGTGCGGCGGGCCGAAATGACGCATCACCTGCCGGCGGGCCCGGTCGTGATCGGGCGGATCGGAAACGATGATGCTGGGGGCGCGGCCGTAGGCCTGCATGTGTTCGCTTCCGGCGGCGGGCTTTTCGCCGCCCAGCCGCGCCGGGCTTCGGCTGATGTCGGAGCTGATCCGCGGGTCGTGGGCGAGCGCGAGCAGCTCGCGATAACCGGTGACGACGTACGTGTCGTCGGCGACCTTGGCCACGGGCGTCCCGCGCAGCTCGCGGAAGTAGGGATAGGGGTTGGGGCGGTTCTCGAATTTCATCGCCTCGTCCCAGGCGGTTTCGGCATCCATCGTCGGCTCCTCGAGTCAGCGGCCTCTGGGCCGGAACTCGGCGCCGCGGGAGGTGGGATCGTGGCCGGTGAGCACCACGTCGGGCAGGGCGGTCGGCTCGCGGGGGTCGGGGAACCGGGCCGGCATGGGCTCGAAGATGACGGGGCGGTCGTAGCCCGGCGGGGGCGGCGGGAACGGCGCGGACCGCTCGATCAGCGACGCGTAGTACGGCAGCCACTTGCCGTGGTTGAACGTCACCGCCCCGACGATGCGGCCGCGGTGACCGTAGGCGGCCGCGAACCGGCGTTGCGCGGGCGAGCCCTGGGTGAACACGATCTCGTCGCCGAACGAGCACACCCCCACGCTCTTGATGTTGACGCCGAACTGGCCGGACCAGAACGACGGCAGCGGCAGGTGCGGTCGGCGTCCCAGCTCCAGGCTGATCATGTTGTTGGCCGCCACCGCGGCCCCGAAAACCGCGTTGTCCCAATGCTCTTGAGACATGAACTGGTACTCGTACAACACGTGTGGGGCGCGGGCCACGTCGCCGGCGACGAAGATGTTGTCGGTCACCACACCGTTGATGTCGAAGGCGCGGCACCCGGCGTCGCACGCCACCCCCCAGAACCCGCTCGCCAACTGCGCGCCCTCGAGCCATTCCACGTTGCGGATCGAACCCAGGCAGGCCACCACCACATCGACGTCCAGCACGGTGCCGTCGGAGAGCCGGGCCTGGCGGACGTGGCCGTCCGCGTCGCCGTCGAGGCCCTCGACCGCAACCCCGGTCCGCAGGTCGACGCCCGCGTCGATCTGCAGCTGGGCGGCGATGTCCCCGATGACGCCGCCGAGCGCGCCGGACAGGGGCGCCTTGCCGCGCTCGGCCACCGTCACCGGGAGATCGAGATCGCGGCACACGGAGGCGATTTCGGAGCCGACGAACCCCGACCCGACGATGAGCACGCGGCGCGGCCGCTCCCGCAGCGCGGCGGCCAGCTTCGCGGCGTCGTCACACGTGCGCACCGTGAACAGCCCCCGCAGGGCGGCCTCATGCGGGTTGAACCACGGGCGCGCCCTGGTCCCGGTGGCGATCAGCAGGCGGTCGTAGTCCACCGTCTCGCCGTCGGCCAGCAGCACCTGACGATTCGACCGGTCCAGGCCCACCGCCGCCACGCCGAGCCGCCACTGCGCGTCGACGGGACGCAGGCGGGGCAGCTTGGTGTGGTCGGCGGGCACCCAGCCTTTGAGGACCTGCTTGGACAGCGGCGGGCGGTCGTATGGCTCGTGCGGCTCGTCGCCGACGATCGTGAGTGGCCCGCGAAAGCCCTTCTCCCGCAGGGCTTCCGCTGCTCGCAGGCCGGCCAGCGACGCGCCCACGATGACTATGCGGCCCTCGGCCTTGAACGCGTCGACGAGCCGGCCGACGAGCGAAGCGGCCGTCACGCGGTGTCCCGGTCGGCCGGCGGATCGACTTCCAGGATGATGGCCTGCACGGGGCACGACGCCGCCGCACGCAGCACGCGCTGGCGCTGGGAGTCGTCGGGGTTGGGGTCGTAGGCCAGCGCCTCCTCGCCGACCATCTTCAGCACCTCGGGCGCAAGCGGGACGCACTGCGCGTAACCCTGGCACTTGTTGAGATCGACTACCAACCGCATATCCGAGCCTTCCGCCCGCGGGCTACCTGACCCCTCGCGCGCAGATTACTTGGCCGGGGCGGGCCGCGACAGCGATCGCCGGAATTCGGCCGGCCCGGTGTCCTCAGCCGCCCAGGTTGCGCAGCGCGGTGTCGAGATCCTCGGCCTGCTCGGCCAGCTCACGATCCGACAGCCGCGCGCCGCCCGCCCGCTGCACCACGTCCTGGCGGGTCGCGATCTGCAGGGCGCCGCGGTAACCCGCCGAACTCAGATCCGCCCGGGTGGCGACCTCGATGCGGCCCTCCAGCGCCACGAGCGCCGCGTCCTCGTCGTGGCAGACCAGCAGCCGCCGGACGTCGTCAGCGGTGATCGTCATGCCCGGCATCTCAGTGCACCCCAACGATTTTCATCACCAGCAGCACCGCCACCGCGATGAACACCACTGCGAAGACGCACACGCCGATGATGGTCAGCACGCCGCTGGGCGGCATCCGCCGGGGCGGTTGAGGCTCGGCCACACCGGAGGTCTGCGGCGCCGCCGGCGGGGTGGTTCCCGGTGCGACGCCACCGCCGGGCTCGAGGCCCGGGGTATGCGTGGGATCGGGGTCGGGGGGTTGCGCGGTCATAGATCCCTTGGCGATACCCGCCGACGCGGTAACCAAACCGACCGAGTCGCGACCTACCTCGCGCCGGCCGCGCGCGCCGGGCTCAACGCCACTTGATGCCGCACCCGATCGACGGCCGCTGGTCGGGGTCGACCGGCCGCCCTGCCAGCACGGCGTCGACGGCCGCCCGCACATCGGCGGCGGTCACCGGCTTGCCGTTACCCGGGCGGGAGTCGTCGAGCTGACCGCGGTAGACGAGCCGGCGCTCGCCGTCGAAGACGAACGTGTCGGGCGTGCACGCCGCCGAGAAGGCGCGCGCGACATCCTGCGTCTCGTCGTACAGGTACGGGAACGTCCAGCCGTGGCCGCGGGCCTCGGCGACCATCTGTTCGGGCCCGTCCTGTGGATAGGTGGCGACGTCGTTGCTCGAGATGCCGACCATCGCGACGCCCCGGTCCGCGAGGTCGCGCCCCAGCGCCGCGAGCCCGGCGGCGACGTGCTTGACGTACGGGCAGTGGTTGCAGATGAAGGTGACGACCAGCGCCGGGCCGGTGAGGTCGTCGAGGCTGACGGCAGCGCCGGTGGCCGGGTCGGGCAGCGTGAACGACGGCGCCGGGGTGCCGAGGGCGAGCATGGTGGACTCGATGGCCATACCGGCCAGATTAGCCCGGCGCTACAGCTTGGAGCCCAGCCCCGCGACCAAATTGATGGTGACGGCCAGGACAACCGCGCCCAGCAGGTAGGACAGCAGCGCCTGGCGCAACACCGTCGCGCGGATGGACGTCTGCCCGATCTCGGTGTCCGACACCTGATAGGTCATTCCGACGGTGAAGGCCAGATAGGCGAAGTCCCGGAATCGGGGCAGCTCCGGGTCGTGAAAGTTGATCCCGCCCGGTTCGTCGACGTAGTAGAGCCGCGCGTAGTGCACGGTGAACAGCGTGTGCACCGAGAACCACGACGCCGCGACGGCCGCGATGCCCAGCAGGGCGGCCACGACGGCCTTGCCGCCGGAGTGCGTCCCCGCGGCCACCACGTAGCCGACCCCGGCTAGGCTGGCAACGCTGGCGGACACGATGACCGCGTCGGCGACCCAGCGGGTCGGGTCCTCGCGGGTCACGTACGCGCGGGTTTGATCGGCGTCCATTCCGGCGAGGAGCAGCCACGTCCACCCGACGTAGACGCCGGCGGTGACGACCCAGCCGACCAGCGCGAACCGCCAGCCGACCGTGTTGCCCACCACCAGCGCGACCGCGACGCCGAGGAGCACGGCGATGAAAATCCGGACGGCGACGGTGTCGCGGGACAACGCGACGAGGGATCTCACCGTTCCGGCCTAAGCGTCATCGGAAGCCGCCCGGGCGGAACTAGCCGTTCTGGGCCCGTTGCGGCGCCTGCCCGATTTTGTTGACCGCGAAGGTGGCGGCCTGGTTGACCATCCCGTTGTCGATGTACGACATGTGCGACATGATGTTGCCGCCCGGGGAGCAGATCGGGTCGTCGGGGGCGCACAGGCTGATGGTCCTGCCGACGAGCGCCGGGCTGATCGTCGGCAGCGGCTGGCCGCCCCACAACATGCTGGAGAACCCGCTGGTGGGCTCGCCGAACAGGGCGACGGCGGCGACGTGATCGGTCACCGGACCCGGGAGCGCCTGACTGGCGAGGTCGATCACCGTCGAGCCCTGGGAGTACCCGCCGAGCACCATCTTCGTGTTGGGGCAGCTGGCGGCGACGTCCTGGATGTGCGCGCTGGCGTCGTTGGCGCCGGCCGTCGCGCTGTTGTGGTAGTCGTCGTTGGCCGGGTAGTTGACCGCGTAGGCGCTGATGGACCGGCCCCCGAGCTGTGCGGTGAGCGAGTCGACGAATGCCTGTCCGACGTTGGCGAGGCCGGGCTCCTGGTGGGTGCCGCGCGCGAAGACCACCGCGACGTCGGTGCAGGGGTCGGCGGACGCGGCCGGAGCGACGGAAGTGAAGGCGGGCCCGGCCAGCGCCGCGCATGCCGTCACGGCCGAAACACCGACGAGGCGGGCGAGGCTGCGTGAATTCATGCCCAAATCCTGACATACCGCGGGCAGCGCGACCGCCATGGCCGGCTCGAAGCATTTGCTGTCCGCGATCAAGCAGGATACGTACACTGTACTAAACGCGGCGGGGCCCGACCCGCGCGTTACCTGCGGTTCGCGTTGGCTGAGCGGATTATTCGAGAGGGGAACGGTGAGGTGCGGGCCCGTTTCACGGCCGACGAGATCGCCAAGTGCGCGCTGGAGATCGTGGAGCGCGACGGGGTAGCCGGGCTCAGCATGCGGGTGGTCGCGTCGCGGCTGGGAACCGGGCCGATGACGCTGTACAACTACGTGAACGGCCGCGACGGCTTGGAAGAACTGGTCGTCGATGCGGTCATGAGCTCTGTGCGTTTACCGGCGCCGACGAAGGATTGGCGCGCTGATCTGATGGCGACTGCGACGGCGCTGTGGGAGACCCTGCGGGCGCATCCCAACACCGTTCCGTTGATCGTCACTCGAAGACCCGTGACAGCACGGAGTTATGCCCCGGCGGAGCGGATGATCGAGGCCCTGTCACGATCGCATCTGGACCAAGTTCAGATTCTTGCGGCGTTCCGGGCGACGCTGGCCCTCGTCACGGGGTCGGCGCAGGCCGAGTTCGCCGGCATCTTCGCCGGGACGCCCCTTCACGAGGAGGCGAATCGCGCTGGTGCGGCGCGAATCAAAGAGCTTGCTCGCAAGGAATTCCCGCACATAGCCTCGTTGGCCGATGTGGCCCGACGGTCGACTGCCGCACAGGATTTTCGGCGCGGCCTGGAAATGTTCGTCACCGGACTGGAAGGGACACCGGGCGGGTCGCGGCGGCGCCTGCAACCGAGAAAGCGCTGAAAGTCGTTTCCGCGAATCCGATCTCGTGGGCTAGATAAGCCTGTCCTTCAACCGGGCCACCCCCGCACCCCCGAGTAAGGGCAACGCGAAGCGACGTCCGCCGAGCGCCGCGGCGACATGGATGCCGTGCCCCTCGACGAGGGAATCGGCGCCGGCCCTGCCATCGGTGAAGCTCCATCCGGTGTCGGTTGTCCGCAGCGACAGCCCAGCCGCGTTGCTTTTAGCGGGCACAAAGGGATTGGGAACCCGCACCTCGGTGTCGAGAACGGCATCGACGATGCGGCCGGGAATCAGGACTTCGCGGCCGAGCGGCAACGCGATGTCCAGGTGATGCAACACGTGGTCGCCCAGGAGAAGACCGGCGGGGAACCGCTTCCCGATGCCCTTCGGATGCTCGATGAGCCCGGCAAACGTATCGATCAGCTCCGCCGGCGTCTGCCGGCCGGCCAGCCGCCGGGCCACTGCCGTGTTGGCGCGGTCGAAGCTTCCCCGGTTTGCGAATAGCGCCGACCCCAACGAAGGCAGGGAGATGCTGTACCCCTTGACAAGGTGCGCGAGCACGTCGTGGTTGCTCCATTCACTGCAAAGACTCTGTCGCTTCCAGTCCGATGGTGCGAGCGTCCGCGCGAACTCGACGAACATCCGGTCGTGTTCGGCCAGCATCTCACGAGCCGACATGGAGTTCCCTTCGCAGGAAAGCGATTTGGTCCGTCAGGAGCTCCGCCACCAGTGGTGGGTGGTAGATCTCGAAGTGATCGCCGTCGTAGGCGCGGATGACGGCGTTGGGTATTTTGCGCGCGACGTCGTACACATGCTTGACATCCATCAGCGTCTCATGCCTCGAAACACATACCAGCACAGGAGCTTTGATTCGCGCGGCCTTCGTTGTGGCGCTGATCATCGCGAGCCCGAGGACGTTGGCCGCCGCAATTCGGTTGTCGAACGTCGCTCCCTCGGTGGCGGTCGAATTCCATCCCTCTTCGGCACCGGGTACCGTCACAACGGCCGACGAGCCGGGCGGGCCCACGATGGGCACGTATCGTCGCGGCAGGCCGAAGGCGGCTCGACACAAATCCTGCACGACGGGCATCGTCATGCGAAGCAGGGGAGCGATGCCGGAGCGCAGTGCGGCGCCCGGGCCATGCACGATCGGGCATTGAACGACAACCGCCGCGACGTCGGGACGTTCGGCCGCCGTCCGCAGCGCATGCATGGCGCCGAGGCTGGTGCCCCACAGGCCGACGCTGTTGGCGTCGATGCGGCTGTCGGCCTGAAGAAACTCGAGCGCTGCCGCGACGTCCTGGTGCTGGCGCCGCATCACGATCCGCTGGCGCGGGTTTCCCTCCGACTCGCCGGTATTCCGGTAGTCGAAAGCCAAGGTGGCGATCCCCGCTCCGGCGAGCGCTTGCTCATACTGGCGCAGCATCATCTGGTGGTTGGCGCCCAAGCCATGAATGAGAACCACTGCGGGGTGCGCTCTTTCGCCATCCGGATAGGTCACCCAGGCCGCGCAGCGCGTGCCGTGCGAGTCGAAGCCGACGCGGTTCGTCCGCGCGATCTTGCCATGCATCCAGCACCACTCCTCATAAGTACGGTGTACGTGAGCCACTATACGTACGCCGTACCTATAGGCGTCAAGCGGCGCGGGCGAAGCCAGCTGTTGCGGGTCAGGTACGGCGTACGTATGGTGGGACGCGGCCTACGTAGGAGTAGTGCCATCCGGACGGCGGATCGCCGCCCGTCGCCCACTCGACGATTTGGAGGCGGTATGACCACTGTCCGTGAGGCCATCCTGGACCTGCTCCGCAAACACGGGCTGACGACCTGCTTCGGCAACCCGGGATCGTCGGAATTGGCTCTGCTGCAAGACTTCCCAGACGATTTCCGCTATCTGCTCGGGCTGCAGGAAATGGTTCCGATGGGGATGGCCGACGCATACGCGCAAATCACCCGTCGGCCCGCACTGGTCAACCTGCACACCGCCCCGGGGATGGGCAACGCTCAAGGGCAGCTCTACAACGCATTCGTCAACAAGACCCCACTCATCGTCACGGCGGGAAACCAGCGGCGAACGATGCAGAACCAATACTGCCTACTCACCAATATCGAGCCCACCATCGTGCCCCGGCCCTTCGTGAAATGGGCGGCCGAGCCGGCCATTGCGAGCGAGGCCCCTGCTGTGCTCGCTCGCGCGATCCACCTGGCGACGACGCCACCGATGGGGCCCGTATTCGTCTCGCTGCCGATGGACGACATGCCGGTCGAGCTCGACGACACCCAGGCGGCCGATATCGCGGCGGTGCGCGAGCGCTCGGTGACTACCGCCGCGGGCTTCCCCACGGAATTGGCCGAACAGATCTGCGCCCGACTGGAATCCGCGGCATCGCCGGCGCTGATCGTGGGCGGCGACGTCGAACGCTATGGCGCATGGGACGCGGTCATCGGGTTGGCCGAACGCACGCAGTCGGTCGTGTGGACCGCCCCCCTGACGGGCTGGAGCGGATTCCCCGAGGACCACGCCCTGTATCAAGGCGCATTGCCGCCGGGCGCCGGCTGGATCTCGCAGATACTGGCCGGACACGATCTGCTGCTCGCGATCGGCGCCCCGGTTTTCCGGTATTACCCGCAGGTGGCCGGCCCCTACCTGCCCGAAGGCGCGAGCCTGATCCACATCACCAACGATCCCGACGAGGCCGCCCGCGCCCCCGTCGGCGACGCGATCGTCGCCGACCTGGCCAGCGCGGCCGCGGCGCTGTGCGCCGCCGCGAAACCAAGCCAGCGGTCCGCCCCCGCGCCGCGCGCCCCGATCCCGACTTTCGAAAGCGCGCAAGCACCGCTCAAACCGGAAGCCCTGTGGACGGCCGTCGGGCGAGCCGCGCCCCCGGAGACGCTGTGGGTCAGCGAAGCGGGCAGCAACGAACTCGCCATCACCAACAGCATTCGGCCCGGCAATCCCTTGTCGCACCTGTCGGCCGCCGGCGGTGGGCTCGGCTTTGGACTGCCCGCTGCCGTCGGCGCTCAACTGGCGGTTCCGGATCGTCCCGTCGTGGCCCTGATGGGCGACGGTTCGATGCATTACGCCATCACCGCGCTGTGGACCGCAGCGCACTACAAGATCCCGTTGACCATCGTGGTCGCGTCCAATGCCGAATACGGTGTGGTGAAAGAGTTCGGCATGTGGGAGAAGACGCCGGGGGTCCCGGGACTCGACTTACCGGGTCTCAACGTCGTGGCAACGGCCGCCAGCTACGGCGTCGACGCCTACGAAGCGGACACCACCGATGACGTCATCCAGTTGGTGAAGGCCGGCATCGCCGACCGCGAGAGGCCCACCCTCATCAACGCGCGCACCACGCCGGTCAACGTCTGATTCGGTCGGCCCGCCAACACCGCGCGTGCATCGGGACGTCGATCACGTCGGCGCCGGGGAACCGCGCCTCCAACGTGGCGCGCGCTTCGGCCAGCCTGCGGGCGCGGTCATCCGGTGACGCGACGATGACCCGGCTGTAGGTGCCCAGCATCGCGACCGCGTCGTCGACCGTCATGGTCCGCGCGAACCGGAACGTCTCGCGGGCGACGTTGCGGAAGATCGCCGGCTCCGGGAGGACGACCTCCAGGCGCCGGCGAGCCCGCGCTGCCGACTCGGCGGCCGCGGCCTCGTCCCCCGGCAAGCGGTCCAGGTTGCGCACCCAGTCGAGCTCGCGGTCGCGGCTCGTCCAGATCAGCCCGAGCCGACCGCCGTCGCGCAGCACCCGGCCGATCTCCGGGACGGCCCGTTCGTGATCCATCCAGTGCCACGCCGACGATACGAACACCGCGTCCGCGGAAGCGTCGGGAAGCGGGATCGACTCGCCACTGCCCTCGACGACGCGCACGCCGGGGGATCGCTCCGCAAGCACCCTGCGCATCCGCGCGTCGGGTTCGACGGCGAAGACCTCAGCGGCCCTGCCGACCAGCGTGCGGGTGAACAGCCCGGTGCCCGCACCCACGTCGACGGCCACGCCACAATCGGAGGGGACCAGCCAGTCCACCGCCTGCTGCGGGGGTTGGGGCCGCAGCCCGTCGTAGTCCTCGGCGATCGACCCGAAGGACATCGCGCGTTCTCGGCGATCGGTCACAGCGCCACCGTAGTCGCGTGGGCGGCCACGGCCGTCGCCGCGCAAACGTTTGGTGAATACCGAGAATTTTGGCCGGGATTTTTCTAGAGTCGGGCGTACCGGCCTGCGGCGTGACGTGCCCGTCCCCGGTACAGAACGTGGTTGTGGGGGTTAGAGGGGAAGGACATCCGGGGCATGAGTTTTCTGACGTCGCCGCCAGAGATTATCTCGGCATTGCTCCACTCGGGCGCCGGTCCGGCTCCGATGCTGGCCGCGTCGGCGGCGTGGGACGGGCTGGCCACCGAATTGGGTTCGGCGGCGCAGTCGTTTTCTTCGATCACCTCCGCGTTGGCCGGTGACGCCTGGCAGGGGGCCGCCTCCACGGCGATGCTGTCCACCGCGGCGCAGTACACGAGCGTGTTGAGCACGGCGGCGGCGCACGCGCAGACGGCCGCCGCGCAGGCCCAGGTGGTGGCCGGTGAGTTCGAGTCCGCGCTGGCCGCCACGGTGCACCCCGCGTTGGTCTCCGCCAACCGGAGCCAGTTACTTCAGCTGGTGTTCTCGAACCTGTTCGGGCAGAACGCCCCAGCGATCGCCGCCACCGAGGCCGAATACGAGCAGATGTGGGCCGCCGACGTGTCCGCGATGGTGGGCTACCACGGCGGGGTTTCGGCGGCCGCGGCACAGCTGTCGTCCTGGTCGGCGGCCCTGCAGAGTCTGCCGGCCCAGGCCGCCGCCGCGATCGCCGGCAGCCCGGTGGGCCCGCTGACCTCCGCGGCCAGCAGCCCCTTGGGCGCGGCGGTCACCTCCCTGAATCCCGCCGCGTCCCTCAGCAGCCCCTTCGGCGGCGCGCTCACGGGCCTCGAGCACTACGCCATCGACGTCATCAACGCGCCCACCGACCTGTTGTTCGGGCGTCAGCTGATCCCCTACGGCCCCCAGTCGACCGGCGGCAGCGCGACCATAAGCGGCGGTACGGCCACCGCTCCGCTGACGATGGTCGGCGGCACCGAGCCGATCGTGAACGCCTCCGTGGGCCCCGGATCGGCCATCCCGCTGCTGGTCGACACCGGATCCACGGGCCTCGTCGTCCCCTTCACCAGGGCCGGCGGGCTGTTGGGCATGCTCGAGATGGGCATCCCCAGGGGAGGCGGTATCGGCGGGTACAGCGGGGGACTGGACTACCTCTACCTCACCTACAACGCGCCGGTGAACTTCGGCGGCGGGCTCGTCACCGGGTCGACACCCGTCAACGTCGAACTGTTCGCCTGGCCGGTGTCCATCCAGTCCGCGATGACCAACGGCCTGACGTTCCAGTCCTTCTTCGCCTCCGATGGTGCGGCAGGCGTTCTCGGCGTCGGGCCGAACGCCGGCGGCCCCGGCCCGAGCATCCCGCTGCAGGCGCTGCCGGGCACGTTCAATCAGGGCCTGCTGATCAACCAAGTTGACCCCGCCCACGCTTACCTGCAATTTGGCGGCACGTCGACGATCGCGAATCCCGTGCTGACGACACTCACCGGATCGCCTATTCCCGCTGGCGGCTTGGACGTAAAGGTCGGTAACGGGCCACTGCAAACCGGCATCGGCTCGATTGTCGATTCCGGTGGTGTGGACGGAACACTCCCATCAATCCTGGGGGCGTCACCGGGGGACTTAATTCAGGTCTACGACACCAGTGGTACGCACCTCCTGTACCAGTTCACCTACAACGGGACGGGTGCGGACGGTTACTTCCCGACGCCGATCTCGAGCGGGTTGATGAACACCGGGAACCTGATCTTCGAGCAGCACCCGATATACATCGATTACACCACTGGCAACTCGACCGTTTACCAGTGATCTGAGGCCCAACCCGTCGCCTCGATGCCGGCGGTTCGCTGAAATTCGAGAATTTCGGTTCCGACTTTTTTAAAGTGCTACTGGTTGTGCCGCGGCCGGTCCGTTGACCTGCGGCGTCACGTGCCAGCGCGGGGGAGAAGCGTGAGCTGAGAGGACACCCCGCGGGTTGAGTTTCCTGACGTCGCCCCCCGAGGCCATCGCGTCGTGGCTGCATTCCGGGCCCGGCTCGGCGCCGATGCTCGCCGCCGCGGCGGCGTGGGACGGGCTGTCGACCGAGCTGGGCTCCGCGGCCCACTCGTTCTCGTCGATCACCTCGGGGTTGGCCGGCCAGGCCTGGCAAGGCCCGGCGTCGGCGGCGATGATGCGGACCGCCGCCCGATACGGGGCGTACCTGACCGAAGCGGCGACCCAGGCCCACACGGCGGCCACACAGGCCCGGGCGGCGGCCGACGCGTTCGAATCCGCGATCACCGCCGTCGTGCACCCCGCGTTTGTCGCCGCCAACCGCAATCGGCTTGCGCAGCTTGCGGCTTCAAATGTGTTCGGGCAGAACGCCCCCGCGATCGCCGCCGCCGAATTCGACTACGAGCGGATGTGGGCCCAGGATGTGGCCGCGATGATCGGCTACCACGCGGCGGCATCGGCCGCGGTGGCGCAATTGGGGACTGCATACCTCCCTTAGCGCCGGCTTCGCGCCCGCCGTCCCGAATGTCGTTGGCGGGCAGCCACAGCGTGTGGCGTGGGGACGACCACCTTCTACCACCGAGCCCGTAGCGTTTCGCCCCCCGGAGACACCGGGTACCTGCAGGGTCATGGGGTGGGTGACGCAGCATGCGGTGGCGATCGTGGCGGCGTTGCTCGCCGCGTTCTGGGCCGCGGTGGGGATCGTGGTCCGGCAACGCGTCGCCCAGGGCGTTTCCGCCGACAAGGCCATGTCGACGGCGGTGACGACGACCGTGGTCCGCGATCCGCTGTGGTGGGCCGGCACCCTCGCCGCCGCCGCCGGCTACGTCTTCCAGGCGCTGGCGCTGGCCCACGGATCCCTGCTGTTGGTTCAACCGCTGCTGGTGTCGTCGCTGCTGTTCGCGTTGCCGATGAGCGCGAGGCTCTGCCACCAACGCATCACGTGGGCCGAGTGGGGCTGGGCGGCGCTGCTCACCGCCGCGCTGGCGATGTTCGTGCTCGTCGGGCAGCCGCGCGAGGGCCATAACCGGCCGCCGGTCCCGGCGTGGACGCTCGCGTTGGTGCTGACCGTGCCGCTGGTGACGGCGTGCGTGCTCGCCGCCCGCCGCGCGCTCGGGCGCCCCCGCGCCATGCTGCTGGCGGTGCCGGTGGCGGTGATGCTGGGGATGATCGCCGTGTTGACCAAGATCTGCACGCACCGTCTGGCCGTCGGTGGGTGGCACGGGCTGCTGACCGTGCCGGCCCCTTACCTGCTGGTCGCGCTGGCGGCCGCGTTGACGGTGTTGCAGCAGTTGGCCTTTCATGCCGGCGCCCTGCAGGCGTCGGTGCCGATCATGCTGGTGGGCGAACCGGTCGTCGCGGTGGCACTGGGCGTTGTGGTGCTCGGTGAGCATGTGGCGGTACGCGGACCGGCCGCGGTGGTCCTGGCGATCGCTGTCCTGGCGATGGCGGTGTCCGCCGTCGCGCTGGGCCGCGGTCAGGCAGCCGAAGCGGAGGCGTCGGCACGGCCGCCGTTGTCCCCGGTGTCGCCGATGGCCGCCGCAGGGGCGGGAAGGGCGAATAGGGCATAGAGTCCGGCGTGATGAACGCGCGAATCCCGCGCGAGCAGTCGCAAAAGCCCCCGACACGCCGGGCGAAAAGGGGCTTTACTGTCTGCTCGCGAAGCAAGAGTGGGCCGGTTCGGGCGTGCTGCGCGGTGTTCGCCTCGCTGCTGTCGGGGCTTGCCGCGCTCGCCTTCGCACCCGCGGCGTCCGCCGAGCCGGTCGTCGCGGCACCCGGCGAACGGCTGATCGGCTGGGACATCTACCGGCGACTGGATCGCCTGCCGTATCTCAGCACCGACACCCAGAGCCTGGAGGTGTCCAGCTTCGACCGCAGCGGCGGGGATTTCGACATCTCCACCGGCAACAAGAACGGCAGCGGCGGCTGCTTGGCTTCCGGCGGTGCCGGCTGTGTGGTCGCCGAGGATCACGGTGCCGGAGAGGTGGATTCGATCTGGTTCACCCGCGACGGCGGCAACGTGCGCGCGATGGGAACGATCCGCATCGAGTTGGACGGTCGGACGGTGCTCGACGCGCCGCTGCAGTCGGTGGTCGACGGCGCGTTGGGTGCGCCGTTCGCGTGGCCGCTGGTGGCCAACGCCGCACAATCGCCGGGCGGGGTGTACATCAAGGTGCCGATGCCGTACCGGCAGTCGATGCGGATCAGCGTCGCATCGCATTTGGAGTACTACCACGTCGACTATCGGCGGTTCTCCACCGCCGACGGCGTCCGCACGTTCTCGCCGTCGGATCGGGCGCAAGACGTCCTGGCCACGCTGCGCGCCGCGGGCAGCGTCGACCCCAAGCCGGTGGAACCCGAAGCGGCGCATGCCAATCGGGTCGTCGACCTGCCCGCCGGCGCCGCGGTGACGCTCGCGGAACCGGTTGGCCCGGGCACGATCTCGGCGTTGCGCCTGCGTTTGCCGGAGCCGGCGGACCAACTGCTCTCCGGGTTACGGCTGCAGATCGAGTTCGACGGCCGGACCATGGTCGACTCGCCGGTGGGGGAATTCTTCGGCGCCGGGCTGGGCGCCAACGACGTCCGGTCGCTGATGTTCGCGACGAGCCCACAACCCGACGGGTCGGTGTCGTTATCTGCTTGGTGGCCAATGCCTTTCGCCCGCAACGCCAGCATCACCCTGGTCAACACGACCACGGATCCGGCGCCGCGGATCGACAGCGACGTCGTGTCGACCGCCGACCCGCAGTGGGCGCCCGCGCTGGCCACCGGCCGCGCCGGGTACTTCACCGCGCGCTCACACGCCGGACCGACCGTTCCGGGTCAGGACTGGGTGTTCGCCGACGAGCGCGGTCACGGCAAGTTCGTCGGCGTCAGCCACACCATCCGCGGTTCCCGGATCAGGACGTCGTTCAGCGACGACGCCCCATACTTTCTCGAAGGGGCCGAGCGGGTGTACACCGACGGTGCCCTGTCGCCGCAGTGGTACGGCACCGGCACCGAGGACTTCTACGAGGGCGGCTGGTATTTCAAGAACGGCAAGCACTTCAGCGCCCCGCTGACCGGGCAACCCGACCAACGCACGACCACCGGCGGATGCGCGGACTACTGCGTCGCCGCGTACCGGCTGACGCTCGCCGAAGCCGTCGACTACCACTCCGCGCTGCGCTTCGGCATCGAGCACGGCAAACGCGACATGGTCCAACCCGACTACAGCTCGACCGCGTTCCTGTACACGCAGCCCGGCGACACCGTCGCACCCGGTGACGACGTCTACCCGAGCGATCCCGTGAGTCGGCTGTTGCACGGCTACCGCGACGACGCCGCCACCGATCAGCTGCTGGTCAGCCAATACGAGGGCAACGACGACGCCCGCCCCATCGCCGGGTTGGTCCGCGCCACCGGCGCCGCGATCGCCTTCGACGTCGCCGTCGCCCCGGACAACCGCGGGTTGCTGCTGCGCCGCACGTCGGACCAGGCGAACGGCTACCAGGCGGCGGCGGTGGCCGTCGACGGCGTTCCCGCCGGACTGTGGCTGCAGGCCCGCAGCAACGCCGTTCACCGCTGGCTCGACGACACCTACCTGGTGCCCGAATCGCTCACCGCGGGCAAAGATCGCGTCACCGTCACGCTGGCGCCGCTCCAAGGCACCCTGCCCTGGACCGCCAGCCGCTATCACGTGGACGCTCTGACCGGGTAGTAGAGCCCGCTTCGCATCGCCCGCCGATGTCGTTACGGTTGACACCATGAGCCGCAACCGTGCGGGCGCCGCGCCGCTTGTCGTGGGAGCGATCGTCGTCGCGCTCGCCGGCTCCGCAGGGCCGACGCCGGCGGTGGCCGCCCCGACGACCGTGCTGGCCGAGGCGCCGAGCATCGCCACCGGCGCGCAGCCCCAGCTGGCGTCCGACCCCGCGCAGCTGGCCGACGACCTCGTCGCCGACGAGCACGCGCTGCACGACCCGTCGACGGCCGAGCCGGCGCGGACGGCGGCGGCCAAGCGCCAGCAGGCGGCCTATCGCGCCATCGGCCAGCACCCCGAATGGGACGCGACCACCCGACCGCGCATCCCGTCGGCGCTGCTAGACGTATACGACCGCAACGTCGACGCCCGCCGGCAGCTCACCGCGATGACGCCGGTGCGGGACACCCTGCCCGCCTGGAGCATCGAGCCACCCGCCCCGGCCGACGAGCTGCTGGGCTACTACCACCAGGCGGAGGCGGAATCCGGCGTCGGCTGGAACTACCTCGCCGCGATCAACCTCATCGAGACCCGCCTCGGCAGCATCCACGGCGTCAGCACCGCCGGCGCGCACGGGCCCATGCAGTTCCTGCCCGCGACGTTCGCCAGCTACGGGCAGGGCGGCGACATCGACTCGCCCCGCGACAGTATCGCGGCGGCCGGGCGCTTCCTCGCGGCCAACGGCTTCGCCACCGACCGCGATCACGCGATCTATCAGTACAACCACGCCAACCAATACGTTCGCGCAGTGGACCAATACGCTTCGCTGATGGCCAGCGATCCATCCGCCTTCGGCGCGTATTACCGGTGGGACGTCTATTGCCGCACGACCGCGGGCGACGTGTTACTTCCGATCGGCTACGCCGCGACATCGCCGATCCCGGCCGCGGAGTACGTGGCGAACCATCCGCAGTAGCCCGCCGCTCGCTCCCGCGCGCGGGTTTTTGTCGTACCGCCCTGTGATGATGGGGTCATGTTGTCGACGGCACCGCCTCGGTTGGGGGTGAACCATAAAGAGCGGTTGGCGGTGTTGTTTGAGGAGTTGGCGGAGTTGGCCGGGCAGCG
>NZ_LZKL01000030.1 GCF_001668725.1 Mycobacterium sp. E787
CTGGCCAAGGCCAAGGTGCTCGTCAAACGCCTGGTGTGCATCGAGGACCTGGGCGACATCGACATCCTGATCACCGACAAGACCGGCACCCTGACCGAGGGCCGCATCAGCTTGGTCGACACCGTCAACCCGGCCGGAGTGCGCAACGACTCGGTGCTGCGGCTGGCCCTGCTGGCCTGTGACATCGATCCGGCCGCGGGCGGCGCCGCGACCAACGCGCTGGACGGCGCGCTCTGGGCGCACCCCGCCGCACGGCAGCTCGTCGGCGACGGTATGGACCGGGTGGCCTTTTTGCCGTTCGACCACATCCGCCGTGCGACCTCAGCCTTGGTCGATGACCATGGAAAGCGACTGCTGGTGGTCAAGGGCGCACCCGAGCAGATGCTGGCCCGCTGCTCGAGCGCACCCGATCAGTCTCAACAGACGTTGTCCGAGTTGTTCGCGGCCGGGCGCCGAGTGGTTGCCGTGGCGGCCAAGCCGGCGCCACACCTGTCCACGATCACCGCCGACGACGAATCCGAGTTGATGCTGGTCGGGTTCTGCGTCTTTGCCGACGAGCCCAAGGCCGCCGCCCGGCAATCCCTTGATCAGCTTGCCGAGCTGGGAATCGAGGTGAAGATCGCCACCGGCGACAATCCGCGGGTGGCCGAAAAGGTCTGC
>NZ_LZKL01000031.1 GCF_001668725.1 Mycobacterium sp. E787
CACTACGATCTCTCGGACGACTTCTTCCGGCTGTTCCTGGACCCCACCCAGACCTACAGCTGCGCCTACTTCGAGCGCGACGACATGACGCTCGAGGAAGCCCAAATCGCCAAGATCGACCTGTCGCTGAGCAAGCTCAACCTCGAGCCGGGCATGACGCTGCTGGACATCGGGTGTGGCTGGGGCGCCACCATGAGGCGCGCCATCGAGAAGTACGACGTGAACGTCGTGGGCCTGACGCTGTCGGAGAATCAGGCCGCCCACGTGCAGAAGATGTTCGACGAGATGGACACCCACCGCGGCCGCCAAGTGCTCCTGGAGGGCTGGGAGAAGTTCCACGAGCCGGTCGACCGCATCGTCTCCATCGGCGCTTTCGAGCATTTCGGGCGGCAGCGCTGGGGCCGCTTCTTCAAGATGGCCTACGAAGTGCTGCCGGCCGACGGCAGCATGCTGCTGCACACGATTCTCGCGCATTCCCAAAAACAGCTCCACGAGCTCGGCGTCTCGCTGACCATGAGCGACGTGCGA
>NZ_LZKL01000032.1 GCF_001668725.1 Mycobacterium sp. E787
GATCGCCGCCGACGGCGGACTGCTGCTGGGTCTCCTCAAGCCGCATGTCAAAGCGAGCGTTTTCATCAGCGCGATCAGCTTCGCGATTTATGCCGTGGTCCGGCTGGCCGGTCCGGGCTTCCGCCAGGCCGTCGCCGGTCGCCGCGCGGCCAAGTGGATGGCTTCCAGCCGTGGCGAGCTCGCGAGCAAGTAACGCTTGCCAGCGAGCCGGCTGGCACCGCGCCGCGCGCGTGGCCGGGCGATCACCGCGTCGGTTCGGTGATCAGCTCCATCGTTAGTTCGCCGGGCAGGCTCATGCCTTGATCGCGCTGATGAAAACGCTCGCTTTGACATGCGGCTTGAGGAGACCCAGCAGCAGTCCGCCGTCGGCGGCGATCAACGCAAAGGCGATAGACAAGGCGATCAGCACCGGTGTGCGGGCGGTGAGCCGGGCGGCCGCGGCCGCCGGCGTGATCGCCAGGCTCAGAACCAGCAGCGTGCCGACGATCTGCGCGGCTTCGGTGACCGTCAGCGCCAGCAGGTAGACGAACAGCAGCCCGACCAATCGGGTCGGAACCCCCCGTGCGAGTGCGACGTCGGGATCGACGGACGCGAACAGCAACGGGCGGTACAGCAGCGTCATCGTCATCAGCACGGCGATCGCGACGATGATGAGAAGGTTGATCTGGCTTCGACTGACGCCGAAGAGCTGACCGAACAGGATGTTGGTGGCGGCCGTGGCGAAGCCCGTGTAGAGGGAAAGCAGGTACACGCCCACCCCCAGCCCGAAGGCCAGGATCACCCCGATCGCGGAGTTGCGCTCGCGGGGACGATCACCCAGCAACCCGATGGCGGTGGCCACGACCAGCGATCCCAGCAGCGCACCCAGGACGGGGTTGTTCGCGACGAGCAGGCCTGCCGCGGCGCCGGTGAACGCCAGTTCGGCGGCGCCGTGCACCGCGAACGCGAGGTCGCGGATGATGACGAACGGACCGATCAGCCCCGCGGTCACGGCCACCAGGGTCGCCGCGATCAGGGCGTTCTGAACAAACGTGTCACTCAGATAGTCCGACAGCGTCACAGCGCGAGCACCGCGTCGTCATGATGGCCGCCGACCCGCACCGCGTCGTGTGCCGCGACGATGACGATCCGCCCGTGTACCCGCAGCACCTCGACGCTGGTCTGGTACAGCTCCGAGAGCTTCGCACTGGTGAGCACCTCGTCAGGGGTCCCGATCGCCCAACGGGTGCCCACTAGGTAGAGCACCCGGTCGACGACCTTGAGGATCGGGTTGATCTCGTGGGTCACGAACACCACGGCGATGTCGGACGCGTGGCGCTGTCGGTCGAGGCTGTCTACGACCTCACCTTGATATCTGATGTCAAGCGACAACAGCGGTTCATCACACAGCAACAGCTTCGGGTTCCCGACGAGGGCCTGGGCGATTCGCAGGCGTTGCTGCTCTCCGCCGGAGCACCGCCCGATCGGGGCGTCGGCGAAGCTGGACGCCCCGACGGCGTCGACCGCAGCCTCGACGCGGCTCCGACGTGCCGCGCTGGGCAGCCCGATTCCCCATCGGTGCCCGTCAACGCCGAGCCGGACCAGATCGGTCCCGCGGATCGGCAGGTCACGGTCGAAGCCCCGGTGTTGCGGGATGTAGCCGATCGTGTGGTTGCCGCGCCGGGGCGGGGCACCGCACACTCGTGCCGATCCCGACGATAGAGCCGTCAATCCGAGTAGCACCTTGATCAACGACGTTTTGCCGCAGCCGTTGGGACCGAGCACGGCGACGAACTCGCCGGGCTCGATGTCGAGATCCACGTTCTGCCATAGCTGCCGCGACCCGAAGGTCAGCCCGGCGGCACGCAGCTCGACGATCGGCGCCGCTGGTTTACGGTCGGGGGAGCTTGTCATCTGGCCACTTCACCTAGCGCCGTGGCGATTTCGTTGACCTGCCGCAGTTGCCAGGCCTGAAAGTTCGGGTCGCTGGGCGGCAGTGTCTCGGTCACACCCACAATCGGCACGCCGCTTTGCTGGGCCAGCGTCTTCACCGCGTCGGTAGCCGGGCTGGTGACCTGGGCGTTGTACAGCAGGAGCTTGATCGCCCTGGATTTGACCGCCGTGTTCATCGCCGAGTTGTCGGCGGGGCTGGGGTCGTTGCCGTCCTCGATGGCCTGGGCGAAGGAGGCGGGCGTGGCCACTTTCAACCCGGCGGCGTCCAAGACGTAGCCCGGCACCCGCTCGGTGTAGCCGACTGGCGCGCCGGCGTATTTCGATTTGATGTTCGCGATCGCAGCATTGATGGGTGCCAGGCTATCGCTGAAGGTCTTGGCGTTGGCCGTGAAGGCGGCCGCATCTGCCGGGTCGAGCGCGCCCAGCTGCGCGGCGATCGCCGAGCTCACCGCCGGGACCTTCGCGGTGTCGTACCAGATGTGCGGGTTGGCGCTGGGACCTGAAATCTGCATCAGGTCGGCCGCGGTGAGGACCTTGCGATTCGGGTCGGGCGACGCGGACAGCAGCTTGCCCATGAAATCGTCGTAGCCCAGACCGTTGACGATAACGAGCTGGGCCTTGCTCACCGCCGCCGCTGTTCTCGCGTCCGACTCATACAGGTGCGGGTCCGCGCTAGGGTCACTGATCACCGAGGTGACGTTCACATGACTGCCCCCGATCTGCTTGGCGATGTCGCCCCAGAAGTTCTCCGCGGCGACCACGTCGACCGGATGCGTGCCTGTCGTCGAAGGCGATCGCGACGTTGAATTCGAGCCGCAACCGGTCACCGCCAAGGCAAGGGTCGACAGCATTGCGGCGATCAGGACCGCCACGCGACGACGGGTTCGGGCAGTCACAGCAACTCCTGATCGGCCAGCCAGCAGGGTGAAATGATAATGATTGTCGTTAGCATAAAGCGCAGGGCGCGTTTTCGCACGCACAAAGCATCCGGCGCCTTTGCGTGGCCATACCGAGCCGGCTGCTCGATACCCACGGGGACATCGCGACTGACCCGGTCAATCGTCAAGGCATCGAGGGCAGGTCCCGTACAGGTCGATGTGATGGGCAACGTCGGCGTAGTGGTGCTTGGCGGTTAGCTCGCTGGTGTGCTTTTCCAGGGAGGTGGGGACGAACGCCACCGCATCGCCGCAGCGCCGGCACAACAGGTAGTGCCGGTGCTCGGAGTCGGTGCGCAGACGGTAGAGAACCTCGCCGTCCTCGGCGCGTTGCGTTTCGGCGATGCGCTCCTCGGCCAAGGCGTGCAGGATGCGGTAGACGGTGGTCAGCGCGATGCGGGTCGCTCGCTGCTGACGGACCTCGAAATAGAGCTGTTGGGCGCTGCGGAAATTGTTGCTCCTGCTCAGCGCGTCCAGGACGGCTTGTCGTTTGGCGGTGATTCGACGTCGCGGTCCTGCCGGTTGCGCGGCCATGGTCTGCGCTCCTTACCGTCGATTCCGATCAGACTCGCCGGAGCGCCCCGCTGTCGTTGTGACCGCACCAGCAGGCCGCCGGGAAAAGCTAGCCACCATCAACGACGAACCCTTTCAACCGAAGCCCGGTGAATAAAAATGATAATCGTTGTCAATGCATGGGGCGATGGCGCTGAGCGATCGGCGCTGCACACGTGTGGCGCGTGAGACGAGGGATCTCGATGCGTGGGCAAGTCTTTGCGGACGCCGGTCTGCTCGAACGTGCCATTGAGGAGCCGGCGCAGCCTCGCCTGACGTGGTAATGCGCCGCAGCCCAGGTCCGCCGCAAGGGGTTGAAGCAGCCAGGCCGCCGACGGCTCGATGGTGACCCTCTTCGGCGTCGTGGTGCTTGGCGTCCACAGTATGGCGAGGGCGGCCGAACCGCTTCATTCGATCCCTCGCGCGGTTGTCGCTGAAGAATCTGCCATGACCGGGCCGCGGGCGGGAACTT
This sequence comes from Mycobacterium sp. E787, assembly GCF_001668725.1. Classification (GTDB taxonomy): domain Bacteria; phylum Actinomycetota; class Actinomycetes; order Mycobacteriales; family Mycobacteriaceae; genus Mycobacterium. Next base: position 3,892 of record NZ_LZKL01000032.1, read on the forward strand.
TTGCCGGCCGCCGGCCGACTAATGGCTGCATGCTCGCCACGCCGCCGACAGCCCTGGCGATCGTTAAAAGTCCACCCGATCGTTAAGGAGTGGTTGCATGACCGCGCCGGTGTGGATGGCCTCGCCACCCGAGGTTCATTCCGCCTTGCTGAGCAGCGGTCCCGGCCCGGGCAGCTTGCTGGCCGCCGCTGAGTCGTGGAATTCGCTGAGTGCGACCTATGCCTCAGTCGCGGAAGAGCTCAGCGCGATCGTGGCAGCGGTGCAGGCCGGGGCGTGGGAAGGGCCAAGCGCGGAGCGTTACGTCGCCGCGCACGTGCCATATGTGGGATGGCTGGCGCAGGCCAGTGCCAACAGCGCGGAGGTGGCCGTCCAGCACGAGACCGCGGCCGCCGCATACACCGCCGCACTGGCCGCGATGCCGACCTTGCCGGAGCTGGCCGCCAATCATGCGATCCACGGGGTATTGCTGGCCACGAACTTCTTCGGGATCAACACGATTCCCATCGCCCTCAACGAGGCCGATTACGTGCGGATGTGGATCCAGGCGGCCACCTCAATGGCTACTTATCACGCGGTCTCCACGACGGCGATGGCATCTGCGCCGCAGACCACGGCGGCGCCCCAAATCCTGAACCCCGCCGCAAGCTCCGACAGCGGCGACAGCGGTCTGCAGGACATCGTCGACAATGATGCAGGCGATCCAACACAGCTGAGTTGGTGGATAAATCGATTCCTCGAAGTCCCGCAGACATTGTGGCGGGACGCACTGGAGTTCCCGCAGAACCCCTCCCTCGCGATACAGCAGGTGCAGGCCGACATCCCGGCGCTGATCGCGGACGAGACCACCCACGTGGGCGAAGTTTTGAGCACATTCCCGCAATTACAGGAGATTGTGCCGCTTGCGCTCGTTGTGTCCGCCGCCGGCGTTGGGTCTTTGGGCGGCCTCGCGGGCATCAGCGGTCTCGCCGGAATTCAGCCCCAAGCGGTTCCGGTGGCGGCCGCACCGATGCCACAGACACCAGGCCTGCCCATTACCAGTAGCCCACCGGCGATCAGCGCCGCCGCGGCCCCGGGTCCCGCCCCGTCGTCGGCTCCGGTTTCGGCTCCCGCGCCCGCGCCGGCGACCGCACCGGCGCCGGGAGCACCACCGCCGCCACCCGCCGGCATCGAGGCAGGCGCCTTTCCTTACCTGGTGGGCGGCCCGAGCATGGGGGCCGGTACGGGGATGAGCACCAGCGCACCGCGCAAGGCGCGGGAGCCCGACAGTGCCGCCGCAGTCGCGGCGGCGGGAGCCTCGGCGCGGGAGAGGGAACGGGCGCGCCGACGCCGCCGCGCGCGACTGCGCGGCCACGGCAACGAGTACATGGACATGAATTTCGACGTACTCCCTCACTGGGACGGCCCGGGGGATGCGGAGCCGGCCGCGGCTACTGTCGCGTCCGTTCAGGGGGCGGGGCCCCTGGGCTTTGCCGGGACGGCGCGCAAGGCCGCCGGAGCCGCGGGGCTGGCCACGCTGGCCGGCGACGAATTCGGCGGCGGGCCGTCGCTCCCGATGGTGCCGCGCACCTGGCAGGCCGACGAGCGGGAGCCCGGCGAGGGGGAGACGACGGCGGAGTAACCACGCTTTGCTAATGACAACGATTTTCAGTAAGCTGCGCTGCTTAGTGGATGTTGTCCCGGAACGGGACCCATGGCCAACCGAAACATCCTGATCAGCGCGCCGGAAACGGGAGCCGAGTCGTGAATCGATGGAGTGCGAGCACCTCGACAGTTAGCTTATGCAATGCTAACTTCAGGCGGGTCAAGTTAGGGGACACTATGTTCGGGAGAAGCGGCCATGGAACGCGGTGACACCGGCGTGCTCGCAGCGAAATCCCCCACTTCTCGCGTAGACGGCAGGGTCGACGACGACGTCGTCAGCAGGTTCGCCACGTGTTGCCGCGCGCTCGGCATCGTCGTCTACGAACGCCAGCGGCCGGCCGACCTGGCCGCGGCCCGCTCGGGGTTCACCGCGCTGACCCGTATCGCCCACGACCAGTGCGACGCCTGGACCGGCCTGGCCGCCGCGGGTGACGTGTCCCTCCGGGTGCTCACGGCCATTTCGAGCACCGCGGCGACGGCGGGCGTGTTGCAGCGCCGGGTGGAATTGGCACCGGGAGCCTTGGGTTTTCGCTACGACACCGGCCTGTACCTGAAGTTTCGCGCCACCAGCCCGGACGATTTCCACCTCGCCTATGCGTCGGCCCTGGCGACCGCCGGAGAGTTCGCCAGGGCCGACGAGATCGTCACAGGCCTCACCGAGCGCCGCCCGAGCTGGCGCGAGGCGCGGTGGGTCGCCGTCGTCATCAACTACCGCGCCGAGCGCTGGTCGGACGTGGTGAAGCTGCTGACCCCGATCGTCAACGATTCCGACCTCGATGACGCTTTCGCCCACGCGGCCAAGGTCACCATGGGCATCGCGCTGGCACGGCTGGGCATGTTCGCCCCGGCGCTGTCGTACCTCGAGGAGCCCGAAGGCCCGGTCACGGTGGCCGCGGTCGACGGCGCGCTGGCCAAGGGCCTGGTGCTGCGCGCGCACGTCGACGAGGAGTCGGCGAGCGAGGTGCTGCAGGACCTCTACGCCGCCCATCCCGAGAACGAGCAGGTCGAACACGCCCTGTCCGACACCAGTTTCGGGTTTGTGACCACCACCGCGGATCGCATCGCGGCGCGCACGGACCCGTGGGACCCCAACACCGAGCCGAGTCCCGGTGACTTCGTCGACCCCGGAGCCCAGGAGCGCAAGCACGTGCTGCTCGCGGAGGCCGAACGCGAGCTCGATGAGTTCATCGGCTTGGAGCAGGTCAAGGACCAGGTGGCCCGGCTCAAGAGTGCGGTGGCCATGGAGCTGGTGCGCAAGGCGCGCGGCTTGGAGGTGGCGCAGCGCACCCACCACCTGGTGTTCACGGGGCCGCCGGGCACGGGTAAGACCACCATCGCGCGCGTCATTGCGAAAATCTATTGCGGCCTTGGGCTTTTGAAGAAGGAGAACATCCGAGAGGTGCACCGCGCCGACCTGATCGGCCAGCACATCGGCGAGACCGAGGCCAAGACCAACGCGGTCATCGACAGCGCACTGGACGGGGTGCTGTTCCTCGACGAGGCCTACGCGTTGGTGGCCACCGGCGCCAAGAACGACTTCGGCCTCGTGGCGATCGACACCCTGCTGGCCCGGATGGAGAACGACCGGGATCGGTTGGTGGTGATCATCGCCGGGTACCGGACCGACCTGGACAAGTTCCTCGACACCAACCAAGGCCTGCGGTCGCGGTTCACCCGCAGCATCGACTTTCCGTCGTACAAACCGGCCGAGCTCATCGAGATCGCGAACTTCATGGCCCACAAGCGCGACAGCGCTTTCGATCAGGCCGCGCTCGAGCATCTCGAGGCGTTGTTCACGCACCTGGCCGAAACCTCGAAGCCCGATTTCAATGGGGTCGAACGCCGCGGCCTGGACATCGCGGGCAACGGCCGGTTCGTCCGCAACGTGGTCGAAAAGGCCGAGGAGGAACGCGAATTCCGGTTGGACCACTCCGCGCACGCCGAAACCGGCGAGTTCACCGACGAGGAACTGATAACGATCACCGACCAGGACGTGCAATATTCGGTTGAACCGTTGCTGCGAGGCTTGGGCCTCGAGGTGCCGGCATGACGAGCAACAAGCACGAGCAGGACGGCGAATGGGTGGCGGACCGTCGTTCGTTTTCCTCGCGCACCCCGGTCAACGAAAATCCCGACCAGGTGGTCTACCGCCGGGGATTCGTCACCCGGCACCAGGTGACCGGCTGGCGTTTCGTGATGCGCCGGATCGCCTCCGGTATCGCCCTGCACGACACCAGGATGCTCGTCGACCCCCTGCGCACCCAGTCGCGCGCGGTGCTGATGGGAGTGCTCATCCTGATCACCGGCCTGGCGGGCTGCTTCGTGTTCTCCCTGATCCGGCCCAGCGGGTCGGCGGGTAACAATGCGGTGCTCGCCGACCGATCCACCGACGCGCTGTATGTGCGGGTTGGCGACGATCTGCACCCGGTGCTCAACCTGACCTCCGCGCGGCTGATCGTCGGTCGCCCGGTCAACCCGACCACGGTGAAAAGCAGTGAGCTGGACCGTTTCCCGCGCGGCAACCTGATCGGCATCCCGGGCGCACCCGAGCGCATGGTGCAGAACAGCTCACACGACGCGAACTGGACGGTGTGTGACGCCGTCACCGGGACCACCCACGCCGCCCATAGCACGGGCGTCACGGTGATCGCGGGTACGCCCGACGGCGACGGCGCGCGGGCGGCCGCAATTCACGCCAACCAGGGGATCCTGGTCGATAACGGCGGCAGCACGTGGCTGCTGTGGGGCGGCAAGCGCAGCCCAATCGACCTGGCCAACCACGCCGTCACCAACGCGCTTGGCTTGGGCGTGGGAAATTCTGACGTGCCCGCGCCCCGGCCCATCGCGCAAGGGCTGTTCAACGCGATACCCGAATCCCCGGCGCTGACGGCGCCGCCGATCCCCAACGCCGGTAACCCACCGAACTTTTCGGTGCCCGCACCGATCGGCGGGGTGGTGGTCTCCTTCGGCCTGGAGCAGAACTCGTCGGGCAGCGCGCGGTACTACGCGGTGTTGCCGGACGGTTTGCAGCCCATTTCGCCGGTGCTCGCAGCGATCCTGCGCAACACCAATTCCTACGGCCTGGACCAGCCGCCGCGACTCGGCGCCGACCAGGTGGCCAAGCTGCCGGTGTCGCGCACGCTGGACACCGCCCGCTACCCGGACCAGGAGGTCGCCCCGATCGACGCCGCCAAAGAACCCGTCACGTGTGCCTACTGGAGCAAACCCGCCGGGGCGGCCACCAGCTCACTGAGCCTGCTGTCCGGCTCGGTGCTGCCGGTGCCCGAGTCGATCCACACCGTCGACCTGGTCGGCGCCGCCCCGGGAATGGCCAGCCGCGTCGCCCTGCCGGCCGGCACCGGATACTTCACCCAGACCGTGAGCGGCGGTCCGTCGTCGCCGGGCGTCGGATCCTTGTTCTGGGTATCTGACACCGGGGTGCGCTACGGCATCGACAACGAGTCCGACACCGGTGGAAAGGCCAAAACCGTTGAGGCCCTTGGCCTCAGCGACCCCGCAGTTCCCATCCCGTGGTCCATGTTGTCGCTCTTCGCGAGCGGCCCGACGCTGTCGCGCGCCGACGCGCTGCTGGCACACGACGGTCTGGCGCCCGACGCCAGGCCCGGTCGCCCCGCGTCGGCCCAAGGAGGGTCCCGATGAGCCGTCTGATCTTCGAAGCCCGGCGCCGCTTGGCGCCGCCGAGCACCCGTAAAGGCGCGATCAACATCGAGGCGCCTCCCGAGCTGCCCCGGGCGATCCCGCCGTCGCTGTTGCGGCGTGCGCTGCCGGTCGTGATCGTCATGCTCATCGTGGGCATGATCGTCGCGCTGTTCGCGACCGGGATGCGGGTGATCTCTCCGCAGACGCTGTTCTTCCCGTTCGTGCTGCTGTTGGCGGCCACCGCGCTTTATCGCGGCACCGGCAACAAGATGCGCACCGAGGAGGTCGACGCCGAGCGGGCCGACTACCTGCGTTACCTGTCGGTGGTCCGGGACAACATTCGGACCCAGGCCGCCCAGCAGCGCGCGGCCGCGCAATGGTCGCATCCCGACCCGAGCGAACTGGCGACGGTGCCCGGCTCCCGCCGTCAGTGGGAGCGTGACCCGCACGACCCGGACTTCATGGTGCTGCGGGCCGGCCGGCACGACGCACCCCTCGACATCGCTCTGCGGGTCACCGACACAGCGGACGAGATCGACCTGGAACCGGTGTCGCACAGTGCATTACGCAGCCTGCTCGACACCCACCGCATCGTGCGGGACGTGCCGACCGGAATCGACCTGACAAAGGTTTCGCGCATCACCGTCCTGGGCGCGGCGGACGAGGTGCGGGCGGCGTTGCGGGCCTGGGTCGCGCAGGCGGTGACCTGGCACGACCCGACGGTGCTTGGCGTGGCGCTGGCCACCCGCGAGCTGGAGAGCCCCGACTGGTCGTGGCTGAAATGGTTGCCGCACGTCGACATTCCCGGTGAGCTTGACGGCGTCGGCCTGGCTCGCTTCCTGGCGAGCGACCCCGACGAATTGCTCGCCCTGCTGGATCCGGCGCTGCGCGACCGCCCCGCGTTCACCGGCGGGCCGGACGACGGGCTGCGGCACCTGCTGATCGTCGTCGACGATCCGGACTATGACTTGAACGCGTCCGCACTGGCGGTGGGTCGGGCGGGCGTCACCATCGTGCACCGTTCCGCCACACCGCCGCACCGCGAGCAGTATCCGGATCCGGAAAATCCGATCCTGCGCATCGCGCACGGCGCCCTCCAGCGCTGGCAGACCGGCGGTTGGCAGCCCTACATCGACAGCGCGGATCAACTCGGTGCCGACGAGGCCGCCCATCTGGCCCGCCAGCTCTCCCGCTGGGACTCGAACCCGACCCACACCGGGTTACGCTCGGCCGCGACGCGCGGCGCCAGCTTTACCACGCTGCTGGGCATTCCGGACGCGTCACAGCTCGACGTGCCGACGCTATGGGCGCCGCGCCGCCGAGACGACGAGTTGCGCGTGCCGATCGGTGTCACCGCGACCGGGGAGCCGCTGATCTTCGACCTCAAGGACGAAGCCGAGGGCGGGATGGGTCCGCACGGCCTGATGATCGGCATGACCGGCTCCGGCAAGTCGCAGACCCTGATGTCGATCCTGTTGTCGCTGTTGACGACTCATTCAGCCGACCGGCTCATCGTCATCTACGCCGACTTCAAGGGCGAGGCCGGCGCCGACAGTTTCCGGAATTTCCCGCAGGTTGTCGCGGTGATCTCGAATATGGCCGAGAAGAAATCGCTGGCCGACCGGTTCGCCGACACGCTGCGCGGCGAGGTGGCGCGCCGCGAGACGCTGCTGCGCGAGGCCGGTCGCCGCGTTCAGGGCAGCGCGTTCAACTCGGTGACCGAGTACGAGAACGCGATCGCGGCCGGACATGACCTGCCGCCGATCCCGACGCTGTTCGTGGTCGCCGACGAGTTCACGCTGATGTTGGCCGATTACCCGGAATACGCCGAGCTGTTCGACTACGTGGCCCGCAAGGGCCGCTCGTTCCGCATCCACATCCTGTTCGCCTCGCAGACCCTGGATGTGGGCAAGATCAAGGACATCGACAAGAACACCTCCTACCGCATCGGGCTGAAGGTGGCCAGTCCCAGTGTTTCCCGCCAGATCATCGGCGTGGAGGACGCGTACCACATCGAATCGGGCAAAGAGCACAAGGGCGAGGGCTTCTTGGTGCCCGCCCCGGGCGCGGCCCCGATCAAGTTCCGCAGCACCTACGTCGACGGCATCTACGACCCGCCCCGTGCGGCCAAAGTGCTTGTGATGCACTCTATTCCCGAGCCGAAGCCATTCACCGCCAGCAGGGTGGAGCCGGATCAGGCAACGGTGATATCCGGCGGTGACGATGAGGACACGGCCGGACCGCCGCGCAAGCTGATCGCGACCATCGGCGACCAGCTGGCGCGCTACGGCCCGCGGGCTCCGGAGCTGTGGCTGCCGCCGCTCGACGAGCCGATCCCGTTGACCGCGGTGCTGGCCCGCGCCGGCATGCCGCAACGGCAGTGGCGCTGGCCGCTCGGCGAGATCGACAAACCCTTCGAGATGCGCCGCGACCCGCTGGTGTTCGACGCCACCTCGTCGGCCGGCAACATGGTGATCCACGGCGGCCCCAAGTCCGGGAAATCGACCGCGCTGCAGACCTTCATGATGTCGGCCGCCAGCCTGCACTCGCCGAGCGAGGTCACGTTCTACTGCCTGGACTACGGCGGCGGGCAGCTGCGGGCGCTGCAGGATCTGGCGCATGTCGGAAGTGTCGCGTCGGCGCTGGAACCCGAACGCATCCGCCGCACCTTCGGCGAGCTGGAGCAGCTGCTGCTGTCCCGGCAGCGGCGAGAGGCGTTCCGGGACAGGCACCGTTCGGCCCCCGACGACGGCTTCGGCGAGGTGTTCCTGATCATCGACAACCTCTACGCGTTCGGCCGTGACAACACCGATCAGTTCAACACCCGAAACCCACTGCTGGCCAAGGTAACCGAACTGGTCAACGTGGGGCTGGCCTACGGCATCCACGTCGTCATCACCACCCCCAGCTGGCTCGAGGTGCCATTGGCGATGCGCGACGGCCTGGGACTGCGACTCGAGCTCAAGCTGCACGACGCGCGGGACAGCAATGTGCGGGTGGTCGGCGCCCTGCGCCGACCCGCGGATGCCGTGCCGCACGACCAGCCCGGCCGCGGGTTGACCATGGCCGCCGAGCATTTCCTGTTCGCGGCACCCGAGCTGGACCAGATCGGCGCCATCAACGCCCGCTACCCGGGCGTGGCCGCGCCACCCGTGCGGCTGCTTCCCACCCACCTCGCCCCCGAGGCGGTGGAACCGCTCTATCGGGGTCGCGAGCAAGTGGTCATCGGGCAGCGCGAGGAGGACCTCGCACCGGTCGTCCTCGACTTCGCCGACAACCCGTTGTTGATGGTGTTCGGCGACAGCAAATCTGGCAAGACCACGCTGCTGCGCCACCTCATCCGTACTGTCCGGGAGAACTCCACGGCGGACCAGGTGGCCTTCACGGTGCTGGATCGGCGGCTACACCTGGTCGACGAGCCGCTGTTCCCCGACAACGAATACACCGCCAACATCGACCGCATCGTCCCGGCCATGCTCGGGCTCGCGAATCTGATCGAATCGAGGCGCCCGCCGGTGGGCCTGTCCCCGGCCGAGTTGTCCCGCTGGACCTACCGGGGCCACACCCATTACCTGATCATCGATGACGTCGATCAGATACCGGACACCCCGGCGATGAGCGGCCCGTACGTCGGCCAGCGGCCGTGGACTCCGCTGCTCGGGATTCTCTCCCAGGCAGCCGATTTGGGTCTGCGGGTCATCGTCACGGCGCGCGCCAGCGGGTCGGCGCACGCGTTGATGACGAGCCCGTTGTTGCGCCGCTTCAACGACTTGCAGGCGACCACGTTGATGCTTGCCGGCAATCCGCAAGACGGCGGCAAGATCCGCGGCCAGCGATTCAGCCGGTTGCCTGCCGGACGGGCAGTCCTGTTGGGCGACAGCGACAGTCCGACGTACGTGCAGTTGGTCAACCCGTTCGTGGGTGCAACCGTGGCCGGCGGCGCCGACGATGGTTTCGCCCACTGATGGTTAACGAAACGCAACTTAAGGAGGGGCAATGACGTTGCGAGTGGTTCCCGAGGGTCTGGCCGCGACCAGTGCGGCCGTGGAGGGGCTGACGGCTCGGCTGGCGGCTGCGCACGCGGCGGCGGCGCCGGCGATCACCGCGGTGGTGCCGCCGGCGGCGGATCCCGTGTCGCTGCAGACGGCCGCCGGTTTCAGCGCTCAGGGTCAGGAGCACGCCGCCGTGGCCGCCCAGGGCGTCGAAGAACTGGGGCGCGCCGGTGTGGGCGTCGGTCAATCCGGCGCAAGCTATCTCGCCGGTGACACCGCGGCCGCCGCGACGTGGGGCACGGGCGTCTGAGATATGAGCTCGCCCATCTGGATGGCTTCGCCGCCGGAAGTGCATTCGGCGTCGCTGAGCGCTGGTCCGGGACCGGGGTCGCTGTTGGCGGCCGCCGGCGCGTGGACCGCGCTCAGCGCCGAATACGCCTCGGCGGCGGCCGAACTCGGTGGGCTTGTGGCGGCGGTGCAGGCGGGGGCGTGGCAGGGTCCGAGCGCCGAGCGATACTCGACGGCTCACGCGCCCTATCTGGCGTGGTTGCAGCAAGCCAGCGCCGACAGCGCCCGCGTGGCGGCACAGCACGAGGTCGCGGCGGCGGCCTACACCGGCGCGCTGGCGGCGATGCCTACACTGCCCGAACTGGTCGCCAACCACGTCATTCACGCAGTGCTTCTCGCGACGAATTTCTTTGGGATCAATACGATTCCCATCGCGCTGAACGAGGCCGACTATGTGCGAATGTGGGTGCAGGCCGCCACCGCGATGAGCACCTATCAGGCGGCCTCGGGTGCCGCGCTGGCCTCCGCACCTCGCACCACCCCGGCGCCGACGATCGTGAATCCGGGCTCAGCGGTGCAGAGCAACCCGGTGTCGGGGCTTGCGCAACTGCTGCAATCCTTCCTGAACTTCTACGAGGACGGGGCCGCCCAGTTCTCGGCGTTGCTGCAGAATCCGGTCGGGACGTTGCAGCAGATCATCACCGCGTTCGCGACGAATCCTGTTGCGGCGCTGGTGGCCTACGCGCCGCTGCTTTTCTTCGGCGCCTACGAGGTGATCTCGCCCATCGCCACATACGGCCCCATGCTGATGGCGCTATCGCTGGGGGTGAGCTTGAGCCTCAGCTCGGTGGCCTTACCGCTCGGCGAGATCGCGCCGGTCGCCGCGGGAACCCCCGTCGTCGGAGCGCCGCTGGCGCTTGCGTCCACCGCGCCGTCGCGGTGGCCCGTGGCCGGCATGGCTCCCACCGTGGCGACGCCCACGGCGGCTGCCCCCACGTCCGCGCCCGCCGCGGGTGCCGGGGCCGCCGCCGCGCCCGCCGCGGCGGCAACAACCGGGGGTTTCGCCTACGTGGTGGCTTGCGGCGATGACCCGGGGGCCGAATCCGGGCCGACGTTGGGTGGCCGGGGCGGGGTCCGGGCGCCGGCCGCCACCATTCCGGCCGCAGCTGCGGCAGCGACGAGCCGGACGGAAGGGCGGGCACGGCGCCGCCGGCGGGCCGCAATGCGCGACCACGCCGACGAATTCGTGGATATGGACGCCGACACGGGTGACGGGTCCTACCGCGGCGACTCGGAGCGGCTGGTCTCGGTAATGGCTTCCCGGAACGGAGCCGGGACGCTGGGGTTCGCGGGGACCGGGCACAAAACCGCCGCCGCTCGGGCGGCCGGGTTGACCATGCTGGGCGGTGATGAGTGCGGCGGCCCGCCGGTGCCGATGGTGCCCGGCACCTGGGATCGGCACGAGTCAGAGGGAGGGGGAGACGAGGATTCGCCACACGCAAGTCGGTAATCGAAATCCGAAGGGAATTCCGAAGGGAGACAGATCATCATGAGTTTGTTGGATGCGCATATTCCGCAGTTGGTGGCCGCGCAGTCGGCGTTTGGTGCCAAGGCGGGGGTGATGCGGAGCACGATTGGTCAGGCCGAGCAGGAGGCGGTGTCGGCGCAGGCGTTTCATCAGGGTGAGTCGTCGGTGGCGTTTCAGGCTGCCCATGCCCGGTTTGTGGAGGCCGCGGCGCGGATCAATGCGTTGTTGGATATCGCGCAGGCGAATTTGGGGGATGCCGCGGGTACTTATGTGGCCGCTGATGCTGCGGCGGCGTCGGGTTACACCGGGTTTTGAGTCGGCGGGGTTTTCGGGAAGGGGTTTGTGATGTCGCAGATTATGTACAACTATCCGGCGATGTTGGGTCATGCCGCGGATATGTCGGGTTATGCGGGCACGTTGCATGCGTTGGGCGCTGATATCGCCAGTGAGCAGGCGACGCTGTCGAATGCCTGGCAGGGTGATACCGGGATGACCTATCAGGTCTGGCAGGCCCAGTGGAATCAGGCGATGGAGTCGTTGGTGCGGGCTTATCAGGCGATGTCCGCCACCCATGAGGCCAACACCACCGCCATGCTCGCCCGCGACACGGCCGAAGCCGCCAAATGGGGCGGCTGATCAGCGTCTCGATGACTTGAATGAACTCAGCACCCAACGCCGTCGAGCTGACGGTCGATCAGGCGTGGTTCATCGCGGAAACCATTGGGGCCGGCAGCTTCCCGTGGGTACTCGCGATCACCCCGCCCTATTCCGACACCGCGCAGCGTAAAGCGTTCCTCGAAGGGCAGCAGGCCGACCTGATCCGGATGGGTCTGGTGTCGGACGACGGTGTCGTCAACTCGGCGGTCGCCGACTGGATCAGGGTGGTGTGCTTTCCGGACCGGTGGCTCGACCTGCGATACGTGGGGCCCGCCAACGCCACCGGCTCGGCGGAGCTGCTGCGCGGCGTGGTCGCGCAGCGCGGCGGTGCAACGGCTAAGACCGTCGTGGCGTTGCGCAGCGCGCAGCTGATCACCTTCACCGCCATGAACATCGACGACCCTCGGGCGCTGGTTCCGGTCCTCGGTGTCGGCCTGGCGCAGCGGGCGCCGGCGCGATTCGACGACTTCAGCATGCCGATGCGCGTCGGGGCACGCGCCGACGAACGGCTGCGGTCCGGCGCTTCCCTATCGGAAGTCCTTGACTACCTGGGTATCCCGAAATCGGCACGACCGGTGGTGGAGTCGGTGTTCACCGGCCTGCGCAGCTATGTCGAAATCGTCGCCGGCTGCCGACGGGACGGGCGGCACTCGACCACCGAGGTCGGGATGAGCATCGTCGACACCACCGCGGGCCGGGTGCTGGTCAGCCCGTCCCGCGCGTTCGACGGCGAGTGGGTGTCGACATTCAGCCCAGGGACCCCGATTGCCGTCGCCGTCGCCGTCGAACAACTGACCGCCCTCTTGCCGGACGACAACTGGTTCGCCGGCCAGCGGCTGTACCGAGATTTCTCCGCCCAACACGCATAACCATCGAGATAGAGAAGAGAGAACCATGTCCCAGGAACGGACCGAGCATTCTTCGAGGGCCCGGTGACGTCCGGCGCCGTCATGCCGATCGTCCGGGTGGCTATCCTCGCGAACACCAGGCTGACGGAGATGGCCCTGCCGACCGAGCTACCGCTGCGCGAGATCCTGCCCGCGGTCAAGCGTTTGGCGGGCTCCTCAGCGACGAACGGTGACGCGGAGGACGCCTTCGACACCGGCGCGGCTGCCCACCTGAGCCTGGCGCCCATCGGCGGCGCGCCGTTCAGCCTGGACGCCAGCCTGGACACCGTCGGAGTCGTCGACGGCGACCTGCTGGCGCTGCAGCCCATGCCCGTCGGGCCCGCCGCGCCGGGCATCGTCGAGGACATCGCCGACGCCGCCATGATCTTCTCGACCTCCCGGCTTAGGCCATGGGGCATCGCCGATATCCGGCTCGGGGCGCTGGCCGCGGCGATCGTCGTGGCATTCCTGGCGACGGGGCTGGGAGTCAGCTACCGGGTCGCCACCGGCGCGCCGTCCGGGCTGGTCGCGGTCGGCGTGATCGCCGCGCTCACCGCCCTCGCCGGCTTGCTGGTCACGCCGCGTTCGGTGCGCACGGGGATGGCGCTGTCGGTTGCGGCGCTGGTGCCGATCGCGGCCGCCCTGGCGCTGGCGGTGCCCGGCAAATTCGGGTCCGCCCAACTGATGCTGGCCGCGGCCGGCGTCACCGCGTGGTCGCTCATCGCCTTGATGGTTCCCGGGCCGCAGCGTGAACGTGTCGTCGGTGTGTTCACCACGACCGCGGTGACCGGAGCCGGCGTGTTGCTGGCCGCTGGCACCGAATTGCTTTGGCAAGTACCGGTTTTGAGCATCGGGTGCGGGTTGATCACCGCGGCGCTGCTGGTCACCGTCGAGGCGGCCCAGCTGTCCGCCCTGTGGGCGCGCTTCCCGCTGCCGGTCATCCCGGCGCCCGGCGATCCCACCCCGTCGGCGCCGTCACTGCGCGTGCTCGAGGACCTGCCGCGGCGGGTGCGGATCGGCGACGCCCATCAGAGCGGATTCATCGCCGGCGCCGTGCTGCTCAGCGTCCTGGGTTCGGTGGCGATCGCGCTGCGCCCCGAGGCATTGGCGAGCGCGGGCTGGTACGTGGTCGCGGCGACCGCGGCGGCGTCCGTCCTGCGCGCCCGGGTGTGGGATTCGGCCGCCTGCAAGGCCTGGCTGCTCGCTCAGCCGTACCTGGTGGCGGGTGTCCTCCTGGTGCTCTACACGGCGACGGGGCGTTACCCTGCCGCCCTGGGCGCGGCCGTGGTGCTCGTCGCGCTGTCCTTGGTGTGGGTGGTGGTGGCGCTGAACCCGGGCATCGCCTCGCCGGAAAGCTATTCGCTTCCGCTGCGGCGGCTGGTGGGCTTCGTCGCGGCCGGCCTCGACGCCTCGCTGATTCCCGTGATGGCCTACCTGGTCGGTCTGTTCGCCTGGGTGCTCAATCGATGATGAGGGCCGGATTCGCCTGCGCCACGGCCGCTTTGGCGGCCATGATGTGGACCTGTCCGGCTGCGATCGCCATCGACCAGCCGAAGGTGGACCCGGGCGTGGCACCGCCTAGCGGGACCCCGGGGCCCGGGCAGCCGATGGAACAGCGCGGCCCGTGCAGCACCTCCGGAGTCATCCCGGGCAGCGACCCGGCGGCGGTGACGCCCAGCCAGGCGATGCTCAATCTTCCTGCGGCGTGGCAGTTTTCCCGCGGCGAAGGCCAACTGGTGGCGGTCATCGACACGGGGGTCCGGCCGAGCCAGCGGCTGCCCAACGTCGACCCCGGCGGCGACTTCGTCGAGACGACCGACGGCCTGACCGACTGCGACGGGCACGGCACCCTGGTGGCCGGCATCATCGCCGGCCAGCCCGGTGACGACGGGTTCTCCGGGGTGGCGCCCGGGGCGCGGGTGCTGTCGATCAGGATGACGTCCGCGAAGTTCTCGCCGCGCACGCCGGGCGGAGATCCGCTACTGGCCAGGGCATCCCTCGACGTCGCGACGCTGGCGCGGGCGATCGTGCACGCGGCCGACCTCGGCGCCCGGGTGATCAACGTCTCCGCCATCACCTGCGTGCCCGCCGACCGGACGGTCGACCAGGCCGCGCTCGGGGCGGCGATCCGCTACGCGGCGGTGGACAAGGACGCGGTGCTGGTGGCCGCCGCGGGCAACACCGGACCGGCCGGATCCGTCGCCTCGGGAACGGCGTGTGACTCCAACCCGCTCACCGACCTCGGGCGGCCGGACGACCCGCGGAACTGGGCCGGCGTCACGTCGGTCTCCGTCCCGTCGTGGTGGCAGCCCTACGTGCTGTCGACGGGGTCGCTGACGCCGGACGCCCAGCCCTCGAAATTCACCATGGCCGGGCCGTGGGTGGGCGTCGCGGCGCCCGGCGAAAACATCGTGTCGGTGAGCAACCGCGACGGCGGCGGCCTTGCCGGTCTTGCCAATGGCCTGCCCGACGAGCACCAGCACCTGGTCGCCCTGAGCGGCACCAGCTACGCGGCCGGCTACGTGTCGGGCGTCGCGGCGCTGGTGCGCGGCAAGTATCCGCAACTGACCGCGGCGCAGGTGGTCCAGCGCATCACCGCGACCGCGCACAACGGGGCCCGGGCGCCGTCCAACCTCGTCGGCGCCGGTGCCGTGGACCCGGTGGCCGCGCTGACGTGGGACCTGCCTACCGGCAACCATCCCGATCCGGGCGCGGTGAGGCCCGTCGCCGTTCCGCCCGCGCCCACCCCCACGGACACCACACCGCGGACGGTCGCGTTCGCCGGAACCGCCGCGCTCGCCTTGGTCGTGGCGGCCGCCGCCGCGATCACCGCCATCGTCCGAAAGAAGGAGACCACCCCGTGAGCAGCTCGATACCGATTCCGGGCCGGGGCAGAATCACGCTGGCGCTGCTGGCCGTCGTGCCCGCCGTGCTGGCGTACCCCTGGCGATCGCCGCGCGACTACTGGGTACTCGGCGTCGCGGCGGCCGTCGTGATCGTGTTGTTCGCGTGGTGGCACGGCCTTTACCTCACCACGATCCTGCGCCGCCGCCTGGCGATGTCGCGCCGCAGCAGCGGGTTCGTACCCGAATCGGGCTCTGCCACGGCAGTAACCGCCCTGCTGCGCCTCGGGCCGCCGCTCGGCGACTCCGATGTGCTCCCGCTGCCGCTGATCGCGGAGTACCTGGACCGCTACGGCATCCGCGCCGACAAGATCCGAATCACCAGCCGCGACAACACATCCGACGCGTCGAGGCGCCAGACCTGGATCGGGCTCACGGTGTCGGCGGTCGACAACCTGGCGGCGCTGCAGGCGCGCTCGTCGCGGATCCCGCTGGCCGAGACGGCCCAGGTGGCCGCGCGCCGGCTGGCCGACCACCTCCGCGAGACCGGCTGGGACGCCGGCAGCGTCGCGCCCGACGATGTCCCGCGGCTGCTGGCGCCGAACGCGCGCGAGACCTGGCGGGGTGTGCAGCGCGGCGACTCGGATTACGTTGCGGCTTATCAGGTCCGCGTCGACGACGGATTGGCCGACACGCTGGAGGCGATCCGGTCGCACCCGGTGCGCGAGACCTGCACGGCGCTGGAGATCGCCGGCGACAAGGCGCACCGCACCGTCGCGGCAGCCTGTGCGTTTCTCACCGACACGCCCCCCGCGGCGCGGGCGCCGCTGCCCGGGCTCATCCCGCAACGGGGAAATCACCGGCCCGCGCTGGCGGCGCTGGATCTGTCGTCCACGCAACGGCTTGACGGGCACGCCGGAGAACCCGCCGGCCTCCTGGAGCGGCTGGACTGGCCCACGCCCGCGGCCGGCGCGCACCGGGCACCGCTGGCCTCGTGAGTCGTCAGCTCCGACGCTCTAGAACATGACCCCGCGCAAAAACTCCGTCATCCGCCGCAGGTAGTCCAGCTGGCTGACGTGCAGCACGTGGCTGCCGGGAAACCAGTGCAGCGCACAGCGATTCCAGTGCTCCCACAGCGTGACCGCCTGCCCCGGCGGGGCCATCCGGTCACCGAGGCCGGTGATGATCATCCGGCGGTCCTTGGGCAGGAGCGGCCGGTAGTTCAGCGGGGAGTGATACGACAGCCCGGCGATGAGCTCGTCGCGGCTGATCCCGGACATCCGCAGTCCCAGCCCCATGAGCTTGTTGGCCGGGAACCATTCGTCGAACATCGTCGCCGGCGTCACGACCGGGCAGTTGGGAATCACGGCCTCCAGCCGGTCGTCGACCGAAGCCACCAGCGCGGAGGTGTAACCGCCCAGTGAGATCCCGGTCAGCGCGATGCGCTCGACCCCGGTGTGGCGCAGGTAGTCGATGATGGACCGGAAGTCGTGCACGGCCTGCGCCATCGCTTCGGCGAAACCGCTGAGGCCGCCGGCGAAATAGCCGAAACCGCTGAAGGGCGAATACCTTTCGGCTCGCGGGCCGTGAAAGGGCAGGGTATACATCAGGACGTCGTAACCGGACCGGTAGTACCACGGCAGCGTGAAGAACCGCCCGTTGGCCAGGTACGACGACCCCATGAAGCCGTGGATGACGCACAGCGTGGGATGCGGTCCGTCGCCGTGACGCCAGTGTTGGGCGTGCACGATGTTGTTGGCGGACAAGGCACTCCACCGCGTCCGCAAGTCGGGGTTGATCGCCCGGAAGCTGCTGGGGAACGAGATGTTGTCGACGGCGCCGTGTGCGATCCACTCCGCGAGCCGGTTGGCCGGCCGCGACGAGACCGTGGGCACGTCGGTGGGCGCCGGAAACGACTTCGCCGGATCGCGTTCCGCACCGAGCTCGGCGTAGAAGCGCAGGCTGTCGCGTTCGCTGCCGGCGCGCGCGGCCGTGGCGAGCACGGCCGGCGTGACCGTGGTGGTCAGTACCGACGCGACCGCGGTGCGCAGCGCGAGATCGGAGATGGCGGCCGCCTCGACGACCATTCGCTGACGGGGCGACAGCGCGGAGCGCGGCGGCAATCCGGCGGCGCCGGGCGGCACGTCGGCACCGGGCACGTCCGGAACGGGGACCGGGGGATTGACCGGATCCGGGTCGCGCTGCGTCACAAACGCGATGCTATCGCCCACTCGGTCGGCGCCGTGGCCGCATGCGGTAATACGGTTTACCTAATCAGCCCGACCCGTGCTGGTGTTGATCAGGAGGACCGACATGTGGGATCCCGATGTCTATCTGGCCTTTGCTGACCATCGCAGCCGCCCGTTCTACGACCTGGTGTCGCGGGTGGGCGCAAACCAGGCGCGCCGGGTGGTCGACCTGGGCTGCGGCCCGGGCCACCTGACCAAGTACCTGGCCCGGCGCTGGCCGGAAGCCGTGATCGAGGCGGTGGACAGCTCACCGGAGATGGTCGCCGCGGCCAAGGAACGCGGAATCGACGCCACCATCGGCGACTTGCGGGACTGGAAGCCCAAGGCCGACACCGACGTGGTGATCTGCAACGCCGCCCTGCATTGGGTGCCCGAGCACGCCGACCTGCTGGTGCGGTGGGCCGGGCAGCTCGCGCCGGGCTCGTGGATCGGCGTGCAGATGCCCGGCAACTTCGAAACCCCGTCCCATGCCACGGTGCGTACGCTGGCCCGCCGCGAGCCCTACGCAAAACTCATGCGCGACATACCCTTTCGGGTCGGAGCGGTGGTCCAGCCGCCCATGAATTACGCCAATCTGCTGCTCGACGCCGGATGCAAGATCGACGTCTGGGAGAGCACCTACCTGCATCAGCTGACCGGTGCGAACCCGGTGCTGGAATGGATCACCGGCACCGCGCTGGTGCCGGTGCGCGAGCGGCTCGACGACGCGGCGTGGGAGCAGTTTCGCCAGGAGCTCATCCCGCTGCTCGACGACGCGTACCCGCCCCGCGCCGACGGCACGACGATCTTCCCGTTCCGGCGGGTGTTCATCGTCGCCGAGGTCGGCGGCGCCCAGCGCTCCGGCGGCTAGTGGCGGCCTACTCCGCGATGCCACGGTCGGCGGCGATCGCCGACCGGCTGCTCGGCCTAATGCGGTGTATCTGCAGATAGGTCTCGGTGTAACGCAGGGCGATGCGGTAGCCGGCGAACTCCGACGGTATGACGTCGCCGGTGCGCTGACGCCAATCATGCAGGCGCACAGCCAGATCCGCCGCGATCGCCTCGATGTCCGCGTCGGGGCCCGCGTCACCCGTCAGCAGGTTGTCGGTCTCGGTCGGATCGGTTCGCAGATCGTAGAGTTCGCGCTCCGGGCGCGGGCCCGTGATGAACGGAGCCACCGCGTGCCCCGACGGGCTTTCCTGGATGTCCAGCGGCAGGTCGAGAAGCGGACGCGCCGCGTAGTTTTCGATGTAGCTGTAGTCCTTGGTGCGAATCGCACGAATGGGGTCGAACGAATCGTGGTAGGTCTTCATCGTGAACACCTGGTCGCGGACCGCTTCGCCGCGCGGGCCCGGCGCCAGCAGCGCGCCGGCGTGTGACACCCCCTCGACGTCGGCCGGCACATGCACGCCCAGCAGCCCGAGCAGCGTCGGCACCAGATCGACGCCGCTGAACAGCTCGTCGTAGACGTGGGGCGGCACCGCCCGTCTCGCCGGGGGCCGGATGATCATGCCGATGCCGGTTCCGGCGTCGTACAGCGTGGATTTCGCGCGCGGGAACGCCGGCCCGTGATCGGTGAAGAACACCACCCAGGTGCTGTCGTCCAGCCCGGTTTCGGCCAGCGCGTCGAGCAGCCGGCCGACGGCGGTGTCGGCCGTGGTGATGGCGCCGTAGAAGTCGGCGAGGTCGCCGCGAACGTCGGGGGTGTCGGGCAGGTAGTCGGGCGGGTCGACCTGCGCGGCGTCGGCGGGCTCATAGCGGTCGTGCGGGTAGGGCCGGTGCGTCTCGAAGAAGCCCGCGGTCAACAGGAACGGTTGGCCCGCAAGGTTCTCGACGCTGTCCCGCAGCCATTCCTCGGCGCGTTCGACCACGTACTCGCAGTAGGAGTTGGACACGTCGAACTCGTCGAAGCCCAGACGTTTCGGGTAGGACGTCTCGTGTTGCATGCCGAAAAGGGCGGAGTACCAACCCGATTCGGAGAGCATCTGGGGCAGCGTCCGCACACCGCTGCGATACTCCCAGCCGTGGTGGGCCAGTCCGACCAGCCCGTTGCTCTGCGGGTAGCGCCCGGTGAACAGCGATCCGCGCGACGGCGAGCACAGCGGCGCCGTGGCGTGGGCCCGGGTGAACAGGATGCCCTCGTCGGCAAGCCGGTCCAGTCGCGGGCTGGACACGTCCGGGTGGCCGTAGGCACCCAGATATCGCCCCAGGTCGTGCCAGTGCACGATCAGCAGGTTGTCTTTAACCGTCATCTGGCATCTTCGCCCGTCATACCGTCACCTCGACCGGCGACGATACCGCAGGCCGTTTGCGTCCACCGGGCGTTAGGCTCGGCGCGATTCCCACTCGTTCTCGGACACGAACTCCGGCAGTGGCCGTCCATACGCCCACCCGTCGAGCTCCAGGGCCGGCCGGTCGGGGAACTCGGGCACCGGGCCCAGACAGAGGATCGCCACCGGTTCGGCGTCGGCGGGCATCGCCAGCAGCGCGGCCAACCGTTGCGGGTCGAACAGGGAAACCCAGCCCATGCCAAGGCCTTCGGCGCGCGCCGCCAGCCACAGGTTCTGGATTGCGCACGACACCGACGCGAGGTCCATCTGCGGTAACGTCCGCCGGCCGAAGACGTGGCTGTCGCGGTTGTCGCACAGGGCCGCCACGAAAAGCTCGGCGCACTCCAGGATTCCCTCGACCTTGAGCGCCAAGAACTCCTCGGCCCGTTCTCCCAACGCCGCCGCCGTGCGCGGACGCTCTTCGTCGACCAGGGCGTGGATGCGTCGGCGCAGCGAGTCGTCGGTGATCCTGATGAACCGCCATGGCTGCATCAGCCCGACGCTGGGTGCGGCGTGCGCGGCCTGCAACAACCGCGCCAACACCTCCTCGTGGACCACGCCGCCCGGTGAGAACCGGCGCATGTCGCGCCGCTCGGAGATCACCCGATACACGGCCCGCCGCTCCTCGGGGCTGAAGGCCGGTTCGGTCACACCCGCCATCGTAGGAAATCGGCGTTAGCGTGAACCCGGGACGAGCCCAGAAAGGAGCGCGCCATGAAGCTTTCCGACGTACTCGACCAGTCGCCTTCCCAGGGGCGCGGCTTCGCGGAGCCGTATCGGACCGCCGACGGCGCCACCGTGATCCCCGTCGCCAAACCGCTGGGCGTGTTCGTCGTGCGTGGGGGCGAGGCCCGCTGGGTGCCCGCCGTCGATCAGAACCGGATCGCGCTGATCGGGGTGCTCACCGGCCTGCTCGCGGCGGTGATCGGCACCCTGGCGGTGCTGCGGCAGCCACCCTGGCCGCGGATGACCATCACGGAGAATAGGTGACGCCAACCGCCCGGAAGACGTATTCGGGCGGCATCTCGAAGGCCAGGGACCGCCGCGGCAGGCCGGCCAGCACGTCGGCCGGGATGGCCGCCTTGTAGTGCAGCGACAGTTCGCCGCTGAACTTCGGGTCGACCCCGGCGACATCGACGTGCACCTGCAAACCGGTCGACGAGATCTCGACCTTGGCCGCGCCGGTCTGGGGTGCGTCCCAGCGCGCGTCGACGGTCGGCCCGGCCAGCTTGGGCAGCATCGACAGCGTCGCGAGCACCCGCTCCGAGGTGAACGCCAGCGAGCCGACGTAGCTGGCGACGCTGTGCGGCAACCGGACGCCGGGGATGGTTCCCTTGAAGCGCCGGGTCACCGCGACATAGTCGGCGAGGTAGAGCAGGCCCTCCGCCTCGACCTGCGCATGCAGGTCGGCGGGCAGCTTGCCGATGCCGAACAACCTGCGGACGAAGACCGCCATGACGCCAGTATGACCGGCCGCGGCGACGCCGCCGGGGCGGTGCTGGTATCGGTTGAGGGATGACCCGCCCCCGGACCGGCTGGGCCGTGGGCGTCGCCCTGGCCGCCGCGCTCATCTACGCCGTCCTGTGGGTGGGCTATTGTCGGCACTGGGCTTGGCCGCAGCGCCTCGACGGGTCGTTGTTGAATCCCGCCCACGAGATCGGCGTCAAGCACCCGATGTGGGTGAGTTGGTGGGACGCGGTGTCGTTCGCGCTGGGGCCGGTCACGTTGCGGCTGCTGGGGATGGTGGCGGCGGTGGTCGCGCTGGTGCGGCGCCACGTGCGGGCCGCGCTCGTGCTGTTCGCCTGTGCGCCGCTCAGCGGGCTGGTGACGTGGGCGGCCAAGGGCCTGGTGGACCGTCCCCGGCCGTCGACCATGCTGGTGGCGGCGCCCTCCTGGTCTTTTCCGTCGGGGCACGCGCTGGAGGCGACGTCCGCGTTGCTCGCCATGCTCGTCTTCGCGCTGCCGCTGCTGAGCCGCCCGCTCGGCCGCGTCGCGGTGGTATTGACGGCGCTCAGCCTGCTGTTGGTCGGGATCGCCAGGGTGGCGCTGAACGTGCACTATCCGTCCGACGTGCTGGCGGGGTGGTCGCTGGGATACCTCTATTTCCTGTTGTGCCTGTTGGTGTTTCGGCCTTTCGCGAGCGCGCCGGCCGACCACGCGCCGGTTGTCACGGCGCGGTTATCCAACCGGGTCTAAAGCTTTACTTGACCCCGAGGTTCGCGTCGCCCGACGATTGAATCCATGCGCCGGCTGCTCGCTTCGCTGTGCGCGGTGGCGTGCCTGATCGTCGCCGCGGTGCTGCTGGCACCCGTCAGCGGCGCGGCCAGCCCCTGGTTCGCGAACTCCGTCGGCAACGCGACGCAGGTGGTTTCGGTGGTCAGCACCGGCGGTTCCAACGCGACGATGGACATCTATCAGCGCACCGCGGCCGGTTGGCAAACCCTCAAGACGGGCATCCCGACCCACGTCGGCTCCGCGGGCATGGCGCCGCAGGCCCGCAGCGGTGTCCCGGCGACGCCGATGGGCGTGTACACCCTTGACTCGGCCTTCGGCACCGCGCCGAATCCCGGTGGGGGACTGCCCTATACGCAGGTCGGACCCAACCACTGGTGGAGCGGCGACGACCACAGCCCCACCTTCAACAGCATGCAGGTCTGCCAGAAGGCGCAGTGCCCGTTCAGCACGGCCGCCAGCGAGAACCTGCAAATCCCGCAGTACAAGCACGCGGTGGTGATGGGCGTCAACAAGAACAAGGTGCCCGGCGGCGGCTCGGCGTTCTTCTTCCACACCACCGACGGCGCCCCCACCGAGGGCTGCGTCGCGATCGACGACCCCACGCTGGTGTCGATCATCCGCTGGCTGCGGCCCGGCGCGGTGATCGCGATTACCAAATAACCCCGCCGGCGGCGTGGTGTTTGCATGATTCGCTGACGTGGGCGACGCTTGCGTGAAGTACCCGAGCACGGAAGGCGCCTTTCGCAATGACAGAGCTGGTTACCGGGAAAACGCTGCCGAACGTGGTTGTCACCGGCATCGCCATGACGACCGCGTTGGCAACTGACGCGGAAACCACCTGGAAGTTGCTGCTGGACCGCCAAAGCGGCATCCGAACCCTCGACGACTCCTTCGTCGAGCACTACGACCTGCCGGTGCGCATCGGCGGACACCTGCTGGAGGAGTTCGACGAGGGGCTGACGCGCGCCGAACGGCACCGGATGGGCTACCTGCAGCGGATGTCCACCATCCTCAGCCGCCGGGTGTGGGAGAACGCCGGCTCGCCCGAGGTCGACCCGAACCGGTTGATGGTGTCCATCGGCACGGGTCTGGGCTCGGCCGAGCAGATCGTCTTCAGCTACGACGACCTGCGCGCCCGCGGGATGAAGGCGGTGTCGCCGCTCGCGGTGCAGAAGTACATGCCCAACGGCGCCGCCGCGGCCGTCGGGCTGGAGCGGCACGCCCGCGCCGGGGTCCTCACCCCGGTGTCCGCGTGCGCGTCGGGTTCCGAGGGCATCGCCCAGGCCTGGCGCAGCATCGTGTTCGGCGAGGCCGACGTCGCGGTCTGCGGCGGCGTCGAGGTCAAGATCGAGGCGGTCGCGATCGCCGCGTTCGCCCAGATGCGGATCGTGATGTCCACCAAGAACGACGACCCGGTGGGCGCGTGCCGCCCGTTCGACCGGGACCGGACCGGCTTCGTGTTCGGCGAGGCCGGCGCGGTGATGATGATCGAGACCGAGGAGCACGCCAAGGCCCGCGGCGCCAACATCCTGGCCCGGCTGATGGGGGCCAGCATCACCTCCGACGGCTACCACATGGTGGCCCCCGACCCCAACGGCGAGCGCGCCGGGCACGCCATGAGCCGGGCGATCCAGCTGGCGGGCCTGACCCCGGGCGACATCGCCCACGTCAACGCCCACGCGACCGGCACCTCGGTGGGCGACGTGGCCGAGGGCAGGGCCATCAACAACGCGCTGGGTCCGCACGGCGGCAACGCGGCGGTGTACGCGCCCAAGGCCGCGCTGGGCCACTCGGTGGGCGCGGTCGGCGCGGTGGAATCGATCCTGACCGTGCTCGCGCTGCGGGACCAGGTGGTTCCGCCGACCCTCAACCTGGAAAACCTCGACCCGGAGATCGACCTGGACGTGGTCGCGGGCGAGCCGCGGCACGGCAGCTACGAGTACGCGATCAACAACTCGTTCGGATTCGGCGGCCACAACGTGGCCATGGTGTTCGGCAAGTATTAGGCCGGGCCGGGTTCGCCGAACGTGAAGACGCGGCGACTTTTTCGGGATTTTTTCGCACTGACTTCACGCTCGGCGAAGGGTGGCCGGGTTATGCCAAGGCGCGGCCGGGCTTGACCTTGAAGTCCAGGCCCGCCAACGACATTGTCGCGTCGTAGGTCCGGTCGTAGCCGGTTCCGCTGATCTTCCAGCCGGCGTCGGTGCGCCGGTAGGAGTCGCGGTAGAAGGCCGCGCCGATCAGCATGAAGTCGAAGTCCGCCACGATCACCCGGTCTTGCAGATACCAGCTGCCCGAGGCGGTGTCGCCCGAGACATCGATTTCCGGGTGCGTCACCCGGTGCTCGGTGATGACGTTGGGCCCGAGCGACGAGCGCATGTACTCCACCAGGTCGGCGCGGTTGGTGAAGTGCAGCTCGTTGCCGATCGACGGGCCGTAGTCCGCCTTGATGTCCTCGGCCAGCGTGTCGGCGAAGTCGTCCCAGTGCTTGGTGTCGAGAGCGCGCAGGTAGCGGTACTTCAGCCGTTTGATCGCTTCGACGTCGGCTGCCGCATCGTGAGGGGTCATCCCGTCATTGCAGCACACACGTTGAGGGCGCCCGCGGTCAGTAGGAGAGCGTGGGCTTTCGCCGAGATATAAACGGTTGCGAACCGGATCGGCGTTTCGTGTGCGTAGGTTATATGTCGCGACGTCCTGGGCCGTCATTGCAGCACACGCGTGACCATGTCGATCAGGGCGCGTCGTTCGAGGCTCCAGTCGACCGCGGTCCCGGTGACCATCTGCGCCAGCACCACACCCCGCAGGGCGGCCCAAATCACCTCGGCGACACCGGCATTGGCCGGATCGTCGGTGATCAGCCGGCCGAGCTGGCCGATCGCGGAGTTCATTTCGAGCAGGTGGCGCCGCGACGACGCGCCCGGGCCGCCGCGGGTGGCACGCAGGATCTCGAAGGCCGCCATCGACGTCGGGCTGCTGTAGCAGCTCCACGCGGTGTCGACGACGACCTCGATGCGCTCGCGCAGCGGAAGCTCGCTGACGTCGGCCGACGACAGGCTGTCGACCAGCCTGGCCACGCCGTCGTCGACGACCGCCATCAGCATGCCGTTGCGGTCGCCGAAGTGGTACTGGATGACTCCCCACGTCACGCCCGCCCGTTCGGCCACGTGCTTGGCCGTGGCGGCGGCGAACCCTTCCTCCACGATGCAGCGCACCGTCTCGTCGATGATCTTGCTGCGCGTGTCATCGCCGCGCTTGCGCGGCGCGCTGGTATGCCGGGTGGGGGCAATGGACCTGGATGAGGGCATTGTTGACTTTATAACATAAACCCGACTATTTTTGGGCGGTGAGCCGATCCCGTTACGCGCGGTTGTCCCGTCAGGAGCTCTCCGTCCTGGTCCCCGAACTGTTGTTGATCGGCCACATGATCGACCGCTCCGGCATGGCGTGGTGCATCACGGAATTCGGTCGCGAGGAGATGGTGCAGATCGCCATCGAGGAGTGGGCCGGCGCAAGCCCCGTCTACACCAAGCGCATGCAGCGGGCGCTGAACTACGAGGGCGTCGACGTGCCGACCATCTTCAAGGGTCTGCAGCTCGACATCGGCGCGCCGCCCCAATTCATGGATTTCCGCTACACCGTCCACGACCGCTGGCACGGCGAATTCCAGCTCGACCACTGCGGGGCGCTGCTCGACGTGGAGCCGATGGGCGACGAGTACGTCTTCGGCATGTGCCACACCATCGAGGACCCGACCTTCGACGCCACCGCGGTCGCGACCAACCCCCGCGCGCAGATGCGCCCGATCCACCGGCCGCCGCGGGTGCCCGCGGACCGGCAGCCGCATTGCGCCTGGACCGTCACCATCGACGAGTCGCACCCCGAGGCGCAGGGCATCCCGGCGCTCGACATCGTTCGCCGAACCCGCGCCGCCACTTGGGAATTGGACCCCATCGATTCTTCCGACGAGGGGCATGCCGACTACTCGGGACCGTTGCTGTCCGACCTCGACTTCGGCGCCTTCTCGCACTCGGCGCTGGTCCGCATGGCCGACGAGGTCTGCCTGCAGATGCACCTGTTGTACCTGTCGTTCGCCATCGCCGTGCGGGCGAGGGCCGCCGACGACGCCCAGGCCGTCTCGGTGGGCACCCGCGGCCTGACCGGGGTGGCGGGGCTGGCGGCGGAGCGGATCCACCGCGCGCTCGGCCTCCCGGGCGGGATCGACGGAGCGCGACAGGTGTTCGAGTTGCACCCGCTGCTCAACCCGGCGGGCTACGTCGTCGCCGAAACCGCGGACAACCGGCTGAGCGTGCACCGGTCGCCGGCGCACGACGACGGCGCCTGGATCTCGCTGTGCTCCCCGGCATCCGTGCAGCCGCTGCAGGCGATCGCCACCGCCGTCGATCCGCGCCTTGCGGTTCGGGTCGACGGCACGGACACCGACTGGACCGCGGAGCTATTCGAAACCGACGCCGCCGCAGCCGAACTGCCGGAGGTGTCGGTGGCCAAATTCAGTGGCGGGTCGTCGTTCGAATTCCAGCCGAGGCGGTCGCTGCCGCTGACCGTGGTGTAGCGCGGCGCCACTTTCGCCCGATCTGGCCGGTTTGTCAATAGGTTTCCGGTCCCGATTCGATGACGCTCTCACATCGAGCGGATACCAATGGCATTGCAAGCCATCGGCTTTCCGCGTGTCGGCGGCTATGGTTAACGCTGGCCACCGACCCCTGTAGACGAAGGTATTCGCTCTATGTACGACCCAGTTGGGTTGTCGATCGGGACCACGAACCTGGTCGCTGCGTGTAACGGAACTCCGCCGGTTTCACGCCGCGCCGTGCTGACCCTGTATCCGCACTGCGCGCCGAAAATCGGTCTGCCGTCTGAGAATCCGCCGCTGAGCGAACCAGGCGTGCTGATGCGCGGCTTCATCGAGCGTATCGGCGACTCGGTCGCGCTGGTGTCGCCCGACGGCTCGGCGCACGACCCCGACCTCCTCACGGTGGAAGCCCTGGACGCCATGGTGCGGGCCGCCGGGGCCGACGCGGCGGCCTCGGAGATCTCGATTGCCGTTCCCGCGTACTGGAAACCCGCGAACGTGCAGGCGCTGCGCGACGCCTTGCGAACACATCTGGGCTTCGTGCGAAGCGGCATGGCGCCCCGCCTGGTCTCCGATGCCATCGCGGCGCTGACGGCGGCGAACGCGGAGCTGTGCCTGGCGGCGACCGGAGTGGTCGGGCTGCTCGATTTCGGCGGCGGCGGCACCGGGCTGGGCACCAGGGAGCTGACCGGCGGCGCGGGCAGGGGCGCGACGGTGGGCGCCGGCGGTGCCTGGCGGTTTTCGATGCCCGTCAGGGTGTAGGCCACGCCGCCGATCGCGGTCATCGCGACCACGGCGCACATTCCGATGACCAGCTGGGACAGCCGAGGCGCCGTCGACCACCCCGACGACGACGGTGCCGATGACGACGCAGTGGATTCACGTTCCGCTGCTACCGGTGCCGATACCGGTCCCGGTCCCGGCGAGCCAGGCTCCGCAGGCGCCCCAGGCTCCGCCGTATCCGCAGTATCCGGGGAACTCGCAGAACCCCTTTCTGAGCCCGGGGTACTGAATCGGCGAACCCGTCAATAAACCGCTGTGACCTGGATCATTCGGGGTCGATCAAGGGTCGATTGGCACAAGCGCGTCCGGCCTGACGGGGGTAGCGTGGTATCACCCGGTTCGGGCGGGGTCTGTTTTTGGTTGCCCTCGTGAGGGCTCCGAAAGTTTCTAGAGGACCTTGGAGGCGCAAAGTGGACATCGTGCTCGGAGTGTCGATGGCTCCGACCGCCGTCCGTCTGGTGCTCATTGAGGGCCAGGATGCCGACGGTGTCACCGTTGAAGAGGACGAATTCGAGGTCGCGCCGGCTCAGGATGCGGCGAACGCCGGCGCGCCCGCGCGGGTGATCGACGCGATCGTCGGCACCCGGGAAGGCGCGGTCGAGGGTGGCTATCAGCTGACCTCGACGGGCGTGACGTGGACCGATCCCGCGCTGGCGCGCGAGCTGCGCGAGGCGGTCGCCGCCCACGACGTCGGCAGCGTGATGCTGGTGTCCCCGTTGCTGGCCGCGGCCGCGTTGGCGCAGACGGTCGGTCAGTCGATCGGCTATGAACACGTCGCGATGCTGTTCGTCGAGCCCGACAGCGCGACGCTGGCCGTGGTCGACGTCGCCGACGGTTCGATCGTCGACCTGCACCGGCGGCAACTGGTGGGGGACACCGCGGTCGAACTGTCCGGCATGGTCGCCGGGCTCGACGCGCCCGGGTCGGAGGCCGACGGCTTGTTCGTCGTGGGGGGTGGGACGGGCCGCGGGAGCGATGTGGCGGCGATCAAGGCCGCGCTCGAGGCGGCGACCGCGCTGGACGTGAGCGTGCCCGAGGAACCCGAGATGGCGCTGGCCCGTGGCGCGGCGCTGGCGTCGGCGAACGCGCCGCTGTTCGCGGCCTCGACGGCCGCCCTGGCCTACTCGCTGGACCCGGGCACCGGCGAGGTGAGTCCGCGGGCGCTCAGCCCGACCTACCTCGACGTCACCGGCAACGCCGACCTGGGTGCGCTGGCCTACAGCGCCGTGGACGACGTAGCCGACGACCTCGGTGCGCCCCGGCGGCGCAGCTTCCCGATGCTGGTCGGCAGCGCCCTGGTCGCCATCGCGGCCGTGGCGGCGGGGGCGGTGGTGGTTTCGCTGACGTCGGACACCCATCCGGCCATCCCGCACGCCGTCGCGCCGGTGAACCGGGAGCCCGCGCCACAGGCGCAGGTGCCCGCCCCGAGCCCGCCGCCACGGCCGCGATGGCGACCAGGGCGCTGCCGACCAGCATCGGGAAGCTGCGCCGCCGGGGGACAT
>NZ_LZKL01000033.1 GCF_001668725.1 Mycobacterium sp. E787
CGGCGACGGCCGCGACGAGCTGATCATCCCGATCGCGCGACACCCGTTCAACGGCAGCGCCAACACCCGGTTCGCGGTGTGGCGCGCGCCGGGTGACCGCAACCATTACGAACGCACCCAGATGGTCGGGCAGGCCGTCTATCCCAGCGGCGACGGCTACCTGGTGACCAACGGCGGCGCGCTGGACAGCCGGGACCTCACCTTCTACCTGCCGACCGGGGCCGGGTACACGCTCGTGGTGGTGTTGACCATCGAAGCCGAGGAGGTGGACCCGGACACGCACCGGGTGCTGACCGTCGTGTGCCGCGCCCACCAGGAAGACGGCCTGCACGCGGTGGACATGAGCCTGCGTCAGGCCGAGGAGACCTTCTGCGGGTCACCGGCCGCCAAGGCCATCTGGCCGGACGCCGAGCGCCTCCAGATCCGGCAGTGGCGCAGGGGACAGCAGTAACTACGGCGCGCAGTAGTCGCGAGCGGTCGCCAACTGCTGCCTCGCCTTGGCGAGATCGCCGGCGATTTGTTCCGGGCTTGCGGGCCGGTAGGGATCACTGGCGTCGATCTGGGACGCCAGCATGTCCGAGCGAATGCGAAGGTCGACCGCGGCCGCACTCTTCAAACCGTGCAGCGGAGCCAGAGCGTTCCGAACCTGGCTCGCCAGATAAGCCGGTGTACCGGAGGGAGACACCAGGTTGAACACGTTCTCCAGCCGATCGGCCGCCGGCACGATGACGCCGCACTCCGCGTCGACGGCGGCCGCGGCCGGCCCGGCCGTCGGGCACATCATTACCGCGGCGACCGAGACCGGCACCCAGAGAATTCGTCGACGCATTGTTCCTGCACACTAGCCCCACCACGACGGGATGAGGGCGAGACTTCGCATCAGCTGCCCCTCAGCTCCTGTGATCAGCGAAAGACCGGTCACGCTGTGCTGGCCGATGGGAAAGTTCAGATGCGGGTCCAGCATCGGCACGAAGGGGTAGGCGGTCGGCATCATCGACGGCGGCAGCCAACGGGGACCAACGGCCTTTCGAGCCGGCCCACCGCGTGGGTGAATCGATTGAGCAGACTTTCGTTTGCCTGTTGGATCGTCCGGCAAATCGGAATTGCACCGGTCTGGTCGACCACGCTCTGCAGGGTCGGGGCGGCAGCCGCGTACGAGCTTCCGGACACGGCCAGGGCCTGCACGAACTCCCGATGAAACGTCGACGCCCGCGCGCTGAGCGCTTGATAGGTCTGCCCGTGCGACCCGAACAACGTCGCGACGGCGGCTGACACTTCATCGGCGGCGGCGGCCGTCAGGTGCGTGGTCGGCCCCACGACGGCCGCGGTGGCTTCGCTGATCCTCGACCCGATACTGGCCAGATCCGAGGAAACCGAGGCCAGCGTTTCCGGGGCCACAATGATGAATGACATCTCGCATCTCGTCCTAGGCCACGACAATCCGTTCGTGTCATGGTCCCGATGGCCGCCCGGCAACCGCTAGGGCACTTGTGCCCTCTTCCGTCAGGCGTCCATGTCGGGCGCCCACCTCGGCGGGCGTGGGTCCGGCCGGTGCGAACGCGCCGCCGCCAAGGTCGCCGCCCGCTCGCCGTTGATCGCCGTCACCGGTGGGGGCTGGCCCTTGCGCAGGGTCGTGATCAGCTCGCGGTAGGGGCCGATGATGTAGACGGTGTCGCCGGCCTTGAGTCGGGCGTCGCGGCGAGGGCGCAACCTGACCGGCCCCTCCGGTCGCGTGATCGCGATGACGCGCGTCTGCGTGGACAGTTCCACCATTCGCAGACCGTCGAGCTCGCTGCCCGGCGCCACCAGCATTCCGCCGACCATGAAGGAGCGCTGCCCCACCCAAAACGTCCCGAGCACTTGCAAACCCATCGCCGCGCCGATGAACCAGGGGGCGGCCAGGTCGACGATCGACCGCACGTTTTCGAAACCGAACCGCCGGTTCACCGCGGTGCCCAACGCCCGGCCCTGAACGCGCATGACGATCGGCACCTTGGTGTCCGATCCGAGTATCTCCAGCAGGACGATGCCGGTCTCGATGTTCGCCATGTCGTCCTGGTTCACCACCGCCACCCCGCGTGCGCGTTCGACGCGCGCCGATTCCAAGGTCTGGCGCATCGTGGGATCCCCGAAGATCACCGGCACGTCGAGGTCGGCCACGGTCGGCAGGAAGCGGTTGTTCTCGTCCGGCTCAATCACCAGGACGTCGTATCCGGCGGCGGTGAGATCGCTGACGACGCGGACGCCGATGGAACCCAGCCCCACGACGACGACGTGGTTGCGCATGTGGCGGGCCCGCAGCAGGCCGGCGGTTTTCACGAATCGGCGCGAGAGCATCAGGTCGGCGAGGAACGCGACGAGGATGGCGGTGACGATCGCGCCGCCGAACATCAACGCGACCACGTACAGTCGCAGGGCGGTGGACTGCTGGGCGAAGCTGAATTCGCCGTAGCCCACGGTCGTAATGGTCTCGGAGGTGAAGTACAGGGCGTCGAGCCACGACATCCGCGGGTTGTGATAGGTCAGGCGCATCACGGTGGTCGAGGCGAGTATCAGCAACAGCGCAAAAGCCAACGAGGGGAACAGCATCGGGTTGACGTCGTCGCGCATGGCCCGCGCGGCATCGATTGCGCGTCGGAGCCGGGAATGGCGTGAGCGCGTCCCCGTCGGGGGAGGCACCTTGATGCCACGGGCCTCCAGTTCGTCTTTGACGCCGATCATCGACGTCCAGTCCCCGGCGTAGACCCGCAGATCCCGCCCGGGGCAGGGCACCACCTCGCCGGGAGTGGGTGAGTTCTTGCCGTGGACGACCGCGACGGGCGCCAAGTCGGCGTAGATCTCGCGCAGCGTCGCGTCGTACGGCGCCTCGGCGCCCCACACGACGAATTCGATTCCCGCTGTTTCGAACTGGTGCGCGTTACGCGACAGCACGGCCTCCACGAGGGACGGTGTGGCGAGGTCGGCGACGTCCAGTATCGCGCCGGGGCCGTTGACGGCGGTGACCGCTTCCCGCAGCACGTCGTTGGCCAGCCGCGCCACCACGCGGACATTCGGACTGTACTCCCTTGCCAGTAAGGCGATTTCGAGATTCACAGCGTCGTTGGGCCCGGCGCAGACGACGGCGCGGGCCCGGTGCACCCCGGCGCCGAGCAGATCCGCGGCGGTGTTGATCCTGATAATCCGCGCGCCGGCGCCCCTGAGTTCCTCGGCGATCGTCTTCGACAGCGGATCATCGCCGCCGACGATGATCTCGCGATGAAATTGAAAGACCTCTCCCATTTCGCGGGCCGTCTCGCTCGTTTGCTACCGGGGTGGCTTCGTGGTGTGCCGCATGAATACGACTATCGGCCACGAGCCCGGGAAGTGCCACCGGAGCGGCCCGGTCTTCATGGGACGCAACAGGTTCGACTCGGGCTCGTCACGCGGACGAAATAGTTGCGGCGTAGAGAAAGCCATCGCAGCACCGCTGCCCGCGTGAAAAGCATTGCCTGAAGGAGCTTCCGTGCCCGAGACGACGCCCGACGATATCTTCAAACTCGCCAGGGACCAGGACATCGAGTATGTCGACGTCCGCTTCTGCGACCTGCCGGGGACCATGCAGCACTTCACGATTCCGATCTACGCCTTCGACGAGAACGTGTTCGAGGACGGCCTGGCCTTCGACGGCTCCTCGATTCGCGGGTTCCAGTCGATCCACGAGTCCGACATGCTGCTGCTGCCCGACCCGGAAACCGCGACGATCGACCCGTTCCGCGCCGCCAGAACGCTGAACCTGAACTTTTTCGTGCACGACCCGTTCACCCTGGAGGTGTATTCGCGCGACCCGCGCAACGTCGCGCGCAAGGCGGAGAACTACCTGATCAGCTCCGGCATCGCGGACACCGCCTACTTCGGCCCGGAAGCCGAGTTCTACATCTTCGATTCCGTCAGCTTCGACTCGCGCACGGACACCTCGTTCTACAAGGTGGACGCGAGCTCCGGGTGGTGGAACACCGGAGACGCGACCGAGGCCGACGGCAGCCCCAACCTCGGCTACAAGGTCCGCCCCAAGGGCGGGTACTTCCCGGTCGCCCCCACCGACCACTACGTCGACCTGCGCGACGAAATGCTCACCCACCTGACCAACGCCGGCTTCAGCCTGGAGAAGGGCCACCACGAGGTGGGCAGCGGCGGCCAGGCCGAGATCAACTACCAGTTCAACACTTTGCTGCACGCGGCGGACGACCATCAGATGTACAAGTACATCGTCAAGCAGACCGCATGGCAGGCCGGCAAGACGGTGACGTTCATGCCCAAGCCGCTGTTCGGCGACAACGGGTCCGGGATGCACTGCCACCAGTCGCTGTGGAAGGACGGCATTCCGCTGATGTACGACGACACCGGCTACGCCGGCCTGTCCGACACCGCCCGCCATTACATCGGCGGATTGCTCTACCACGCGCCCTCGCTGCTGGCGTTCACCAACCCCACCGTCAATTCGTACAAGCGGCTGGTGCCCGGCTACGAGGCCCCGATCAACCTGGTCTACAGCCAGCGCAACCGCTCGGCGTGCGTGCGCATCCCGATCACCGGCAACAACCCGAAGACCAAGCGGCTGGAGTTCCGTTGCCCCGATTCGTCGGGCAATCCCTATCTTTCGTTCGCGGCCCAGCTGATGGCGGGGCTGGACGGCATCAAGAACAAGATCGAGCCGCCGCCGCCGGTCGACAAGGACCTCTACGAGCTGCCCCCGGAAGAGGCGGCCGAGATCCCGCAGGCGCCCACGCAGCTGTCGGCGGTCATCGACCGGCTGGAGGAAGACAGCGAATACCTCACCGAGGGCGGGGTGTTCACCCCCGACCTGATCGAGGCGTGGATCGACTACAAGCGCGACTACGAGATCGCACCGGTCAACCTGCGGCCGACGCCGTACGAGTTTGCCCTCTACTACGACGTCTAGGGGACGTCTAGGGGACGTCTAGGGACGTCTAGGGCCGCTCGAAGTGCTGGTAGTCGACGGGAGTCGTCCAGGCGCCACCCCACCGCCAGCCGAGGTCCGTGAACACGTGAACGGCCGGGTCGCCGTCATGAAAGATCCCCGGGTCGGTGCGGCCGCGGTCCAGGTACTCCGTGGCGTTGCGCGGTTCGATCGCGCCGCTGGAGTAGACGCACGGATTGAGCAGCGGGTTGAGGTCGATGGCCCGGCCGTAGGCGTGGAGGGACCATCGATCGGTTCCGGGGATGCTTCGGCAATTGAACGCTGAGGTGTTGTCGTCCTCCATCGACAGCTCGTCATCGGCGGCCGGGTAGTGGTCGACCGCGCGGATCTTCTCGATGGGAAAGCGCAGCCGGTAAAGCCGCTCGAAGATCGCGAGGACCTCGGGCACCAGGTCTTCGTGCACGATCAGCTCGCCGCGGTGGGTCTGCCCGTCAAACCCGATGTGGTCGACGCCGACCCGCCGCAGCTGCGCGGGTTCGACGGGACAGCCGGGCCGCCAGCTCGCGCCGAGCTCTGCGACCGTCACCGGCAGGACGGTCTCCCCGGGGGCGGACGAAGCGGCGCTGCACTGAACCAGCATGACGGCGGCTGCCGCCATGCCCGCCGGAACGGCAAACCACCGGCTGCCGGACGTGAATGGGAATGGCACGGGGCACCAACTATAGGACTGCCCAGCCGATCCCGCCTACGCTGGCGGCATGCCCGGTAAGCGGTCGGCGCGAAAGGTCATTGCCGTTGGCGCCGCCCTGCTCGTGCTCGCCGCCGCTTCCGCGCCCGGCTACGTGGCGCCGTCAGCCGTCAGCGACGGGCCTCGGGCTTCGCAGGCGCCGCCGCCTCCCGCGCCGCCGCCGCCGGAGGAGCCGGCCGCACCCCCCGCGCCCGAGTTCGCAACCGTCTCCAGGCTGATGAACGACGCGATCGCGGCACGCCGGCTGCCGGGTGCGGTGGTGGTGATCGGGCACGGGGGCAAGGTCGCCTTTCACCAGGCCTACGGCTCGCGCAAGCTGGCGGGCGAACCGGGGCTGGACGGAGCGCCGGCGCCCGCCGAGCCGATGACCGAGGATACGATCTTCGACTTGGCTTCGCTGACAAAGTGTCTCGCGACGGCGACCGCCATCATGCAGCTGTACGAACAGGGCAAGGTGCAGTTCGACGATCCCGTGCAGAAGTACTTGCCGGACTTCAACGCGGCGAACGATCCTCAGCGTGCCGAGGTGACCGTCCGCATGTTGCTGACGAACACGTCGGGCGAGGGGATAGACGTAAGCCTCGGCGATCCGTGGGGACTCGACGGGTCCGACAAAGCGGAAGGCGTCCACCGTGCGCTCAGCACGCCGCTCCAGTCGGGCCCCGGCGCGGTTTTCCGGTACTCCGACATCAACTACATCCTGCTCGGCGCGCTGCTCGAGAAGGTCACGGGCGAGGCGGAGGACGACTACGTTCAGCAAAACGTCTTCGCGCCGCTCGGAATCATGCAGACCCGCTACCTTCCCGCAGCCAAAGCCTGTGGGCCACAACGGATTCGAGGGTCTGCGATCGCCTGGGCTCCCGCGCCGCCGGGACGCGAACCGGAGCCCTGTCCCGCGGGCGCATGGAGCGCCGGCCTCCTGCCGCGCATCGCGCCGACGGCGCTTGACGAGGAAAGCCGAGCCGATCCCGGCAAGAACCCCGATTACGGTTATCTGCTTCGTGGCACCGTGCATGACCCGACGGCGCGCCGCATGGGGGGAGTGGCGGGTAATGCCGGCGTGTTCGCGACGGCGCACGATGTCGGCGTCTATGCGCAGGCGCTGCTCGATCGGCTTGCGGGCCGCCCGAGCGACTTTCCGCTGCAGCCCGCGACTCTCGAACTGATGACGACGCCCCAGCAACCCGGACACACCCCCCAACAACTCAAAGCGGCGAACGAAGCCGCCCGGGCCGCCAACTATCCGGCGGTCAGGGGACAAAACCTGTTCGGGTTCGGCTGGGACATCGACACCGGATTTTCCCGGCCCCGCGGAACGGTCTTTCCCGTCGGCAGTTTCGGCAACACCGGGTTCACCGGAACCACGCTGTGGCTGGACCCCGGCTCGGACACCTATGTGGTCCTGCTCTCCAACTCGATCCATCTGCGAGGCAGCCCACCGATCTCGGATCTGCGCGGGGAGGTCGCCACCGCGGCGGCCCGGGCCCTGCGCCTCTACGGCAGCACCACACCCCCGCGCCGGTAGGAAAACCCGGGCGCTAGTTTTGCCGTGTGACCCCACCGGTTATCCAACGCTGGATCGAGATCGTCGACGGCGGCCGCACCGACGGCCTGCACGAACTGCTGGCCGAGGACGCGGTCTTCTACTCGCCGGCGGTTTTCACCCCACAAGAGGGCAGGGCCAAGGCCGCCGCCTACCTGACCGCGGCGGCGAAGCTGTTCGCCGACACCGATTTCCACTACGTCGAGCAGTGGTATTCCGACCACTCCGCCGTGCTGGAGTTCGTCGCCGACGTCGAC
The DNA here is from genome assembly GCF_001668725.1 of Mycobacterium sp. E787. Lineage (GTDB taxonomy): Bacteria > Actinomycetota > Actinomycetes > Mycobacteriales > Mycobacteriaceae > Mycobacterium. The sequence continues at coordinate 7,467 of NZ_LZKL01000033.1, forward strand.
GGCACCCACGTGAACGGCGTCGACATGATCCACTGGAACGACGACGGCGAGATCACTTCGGTCAAGGTGATGCTGCGGCCGCTCAGGGCCCTTGAGACCGTCATCCCCGAGATGGCCAAGCTGTTGCAGCAGGGGAGCTAGCCGACCTACTTCTGCGCGCTCGGGCAATAGGCGGCGACGGCGGACTGCGCCAAATGTTCCGCGTCATCATGACTGAGCCGCTTCGGCCACCGATTACCGGCGGCGCTGTCCTGGTCCTGTGCGGACAAGATGTTGCCGACCGTCAGCTCGAGCGACTGCGGCCGCGGCGGCAACAGCAGGAAACAGGTGTGGTGGCCCAACTCCATGAACCGCTGGCGGATGGCCGCCTTGCCGTTGTCGGTGATGCCGTAGCCGTTCAGCATGGACAGGAATTGGGCGTCCGCGCCGTCGGCCGGGGACATCGCGGCCGACGAGGCGCTGATCGTCACGGTCTGCGGGCCCGGCGACATCGCCGTCTTGTCACGCGACAGGTAGACCCCCACCGAGATGAGACCGGCCAGGGCGGCCGCGGCGAAGGCCGCGGCCCCGATGAGCACCGCGGCGGGCGTCTGCTTGGAGCGACGCGCCGGCCGTGTTACGTGATGAGGCACCGATCCGGTCGGGACATCGCGGCCCTCGACAGTCATGCCCCACCCCCTGCCGGGTGTCCCCCGATAACGCCAAGTCCAATCAATATCGCACCGTTCGCATTCTGACGTTCAACGACACGTCAATCGCCGTGTCGAAGTCTGTCACGGCCGCGCCGGTCCGTACAGGCCGCCGGGCCGCGCGCCGCTTCCCGCGCCGGCTATGACCCACCGCCCACCAGGTTGCCATTTTGCGGACAGTACGCGCGAACGGAGATGCTCACGTAAGTGTCGGCGTCGAGGCCCGGATTGCTCGAATGAAAGGCGTTGACGATCTGGGGCACCGACACGCCTCGGCGGATGTCATCGCACACCATCTTGCCGTTCGAGATGGCGGCCTCGGGGTTGGCGAACGAGATGCCGTGGTCGTTCAGGTCCTGTACGTACTTGTTGTCCTGGTCCGGTGTGGAGGCGATGGACGACGGAGCGGCGGACGCCGACGGGCCCGTCGGCGCGGGCGTCGCGCCGCCCTTGGGCGTTGCCGGCCGAGGGCTGGTGGAATCCGGGCTCAACAGCCAGAAGGCAAGAATGATCGCCCCGGCCAGTGCGAGCCCCCCGACGAGCAGCGCTCCGGCCTTGCGCCAGGTGGCGCTCCAGGACTGGCGGTCGGCCGCCGGCTCGTCGGGGACGTCGTCATAGTCGCGCGCGGACGTGCGATCCGCCGCGTCCGAACCCGCGTCATTGGGTACGGCAACCGTCTCGGCACGGTTGAGCGCGAACGTCTCGTCACCAGCCGGGGACGGCTCGGCCATGACGGCCATGGTAGCGGGTCCGCGGATGGATGACGGCGGCGTCGTGGCCGGCGTGGCCGCGAAATCGCCGACAATTGCCCCGCCGAGTAGCTGTGTTCGCGGTCAGCCCGCGGCCGCGTCGGCCTCGGTGACCCGTTCGATCCTGAGGGGCGATACGCCCAGACCGCGCAGGCAGAACCGCACCACCCGCTCGCGAATTGCGGTGCGGTCCCAAGGCTGCGTCTGCCCGTGCCGCTGCGAGCCGGCCCACACCACGCCGTGTATCGATTTCGCGGCCGTCGCCGGGACGGCGTCGTGGAACACGCCGAGTTCGAGGCCGCGCTCGATCTGCTCGATGAGCGGCTCGAGGATCGCGCCGTACGCGGGCGCAATCATTTCCGGCGACGAGACCGCTTTCGTGTGCGCGTCCATCGGCAGCCGGCGGGCGCCGTTCTCGGCGGGTTCGCCGAACGCGCGTTCCAGTCGCCCTTCGATCCAGGCGACGACCGCGTCGACCGGGTCGGCGGCGTCCGCCATCTTTGCCCTCAGTCTCTGCGTTTCGACGCGGGCCTCTTCGAGGAAGACCGCCGCGACCAACTGGTCCTTGGAATCGAAGTGCCGGTAGAACGCGCGGGTGCTCAGCTGAGCGCGCTCCAGCACGGTGGCGACGCTGAGCCCGTGGACTCCATGCTCGTGCATGGATTTGGACGCCGCGGCCACGATGGCGCACCGCACGTTGGGGTCGGGGGCGAGCTTGTTTCGCCGTTGCGATAGCGGGCCGCTCATGCGCGCCTGACCGGGCCGTCGGGGTTGCACAGACGTGTCATAAGTGCGTAGGTACCCCCTACCCCCGTCTCCGAAAACATGAATTTCAGGGTTTGCGCTTCCGCTAACGTGCGGCTTCGCCGGCGCTCAGTTGCTCGATGAGGTGGGGAGCCACGCCCAGCCCCCGCAGGCAGAATCGCACCGCCCGTCGGCGGACCTCCTCGCGGTCCCAATGGTTCGTCGCCCACTGGCGCTGCGTGCCGGCCCACACGACGCCGTGGATCGATTTCGCCGCGGTCGCCGGGATGATGTCCCTGAAGATGCCGAGCTCGAGGCCGCGCTGCAGCTGCTCGATCAACGGCTCGAGAATCGCACCGTAGGCGGGCGAGACCGCCTCGGGTGTGGAGAATGATTTCGATTGGGCCTCCAAAGACACCTGGTGCAGCTCCGCTTTGATGTCCTCATCGAACGCGAGGTCGAGCCGCCCGTCGATCCACGCGGCGACCGCTTCGACCGGGTCGGTGGCTTCCGACATCTTTGATTTCAGCCGCTGCACCTCGCTGCGCGTCATCTCGAGAAAGACCGCCGCGACCAATTGGTCCTTGGAGTCGAAGTGCCGATAGAAAGCCCGCGTGCTGAGCCGGGCTCGTTCCAACACCGTGGCAACGCTGAGGCCTCGAACCCCCTGCTCGCGAACCGATTTCGACGCGGCGTCCACAATGGCGCGGCGCACGTCGGGATCGGGTGCCAGCTTCTTCCGTCGAGGCGTGACCGTGTGGCTCAAATGGTGCTGCGGATGTGCTGCCGGATCCCCCTGTCCCGTCATAGTTAACAAAAATAATCCGTGGACAGTTCGTGCACACACGCTTTCGCAAAGCCCGCGCCGCCCACTCTTCTATTAGACGAATGCACAATTGTTTCTGTCGACACCGTCCCGGCGCACCGATCACCACTCGCGCAGGTCATGCCGGCGTCGTTCACGGGGCGTCAAGGCTGATGCGGCAAATGCGTCTGCCGGGAACAGGTTTGCGAAGAGGGATCACGAGCCCGGACTTCTCGGCGCCGGACCGGCGGATCGTCGCTGTCTGGCAGCAGCCGTTTCGGTGAACCCTGGTTCACCCGCGAGATAGGCCCTAGGCTGCGGCCATGTCGATTGATCGGGCGGCCCTCCTGGCCGGCGGCATCCGTCTCGCGTCGGGCATTTCGTTTCTCGTCGACCCGCTCCGGGCGAACCGCTGGTGGGGCGATCCGGACGAGCCGGCGCCGACGGCGCGACTGCTGCTGCGTTCGATGGGCTACCGCGACGCCTTGATCGGCGGGCTGCTCGCTGCGGCGGCGCTGCGGGGTAGGGACACCCGCGGCTGGTTTCTGGCCTCCGGCGGCGCGGACGCGGCCGACCTGCTCGGCGGCATGAGCGTGCACGACGCGCTGAAGCCCTCGCAACGGCTGATCGGCCTGGGCGGCGCCGTGGTCGGCATCGGCGTCGGGCTCTGGGGCGCGACCCGAAGGGTCCGCGACGGGGAGAATGTGTGACGGCGATGGGAGCAAGCATGCGATTCGGAGTCCTGACATTCGTCACCGACGAGGGGATCGGCCCCGTCGAGCTGGGCCGGGCGCTGGAGGAGCGCGAGTTCGCCTCGCTGTTTTTGGCCGAGCATTCGCACATCCCCGTCAACGCCAAGACCCCCTATCCGGGCGGTGGCCCGATTCCGCCGAAGTACTACCGCACACTGGATCCGTTCGTGGCGTTGACGGCGGCGGCGGTCGCGACCCGGGGCCTCGAGGTGGGGACCGGGATCGCGTTGATCCCGCAGCGCGATCCCATCCTGACGGCCAAGGAGGTTGCGTCGCTCGATCTGGTCTCGCAGGGACGGTTTCGCTTCGGCGTGGGGGTGGGCTGGCTGCGCGAGGAGATCGCCAACCACGGCGTCGATCCGAAGGTGCGCGGGCGGATGGTCGAGGAGCGGCTTCGGGCGATGATCGAGATCTGGACCCAGGATCAGGCCGAATTCCACGGCGAATTGGTCGATTTCGATCCGATCTACAGCTGGCCGAAGCCGGTGACGCGGCCGTACCCGCCGCTGTATCTGGGCGGCGGGCCGGCGAGTTTTCCGCGCATCGCCCGGCTGAATGCCGGCTGGATCGCGATGACTCCGTCGGCTGAGGCGCTGTCGGGCCAGCTCGAGGAGTTGCGCCGCGTCGCCGACCACGACGTGCCGGTGATCAACTTTCACGGGGGCGAGCCGACTGCAAAGGAGCTGGAGGGCTACCGCACCCTCGGGTTGCAACAGGTGCTGCTGGACCTGCCCACCGAGCCCCGCGACGAGACGCTTCGGCGCCTCGACGAGTTGCAGGCGGAGCTCGCCAAACTGGCGTAGGGCGGCGCGGTCAGCCCGCGGCGCCCTCGACCGCCGACCAGTATTTCGCTTCGCGCCCGGTGAGCTCGTTCGACGTGATGGCGCCGAAGGCGGCGGCTTCGCGCGCGAACCGGGTCGGCGCCCGGGCCAACGCATCCGGGCCTTCGAGCCGAAAGCAGCTCGGTGCCAGCGGGCCGAACAGCAACGCGCGCCGCAGGTGCGGCCAGTTGTCCAGCTGTGGCTCCACCCCGGCCGCTCGGGCGAAAGTCATTGCGGCCAGGTTCATTTGGGTTTTCTGGGGTGACCCGCGTCGCGCGCGGTACTCCTTGAGCGACCTCCGCTGGTCGTCCTCATCGAGGGGCGCGATCGCGCCGCCCCACGTGTACGCGATCCACCTGGCTTGGAGTTCCAGCGGCACGAAGTATCCGCCCGACTGGTCCCACATGCCGATGAAGGCCATATTCGGGAGGTCGGGATGGAACGTGTAGCGGTCGGCGTCCAGGTGCACCGCGTCGAGGTCGAGGACGGCGCGGATGTCCTCGCTCAGGAAGGGCAGAGACAACGCGAACCCGGTGCCGAACACGATCCCGTCGAAGTCCTCGGCGTGCCCGTCGGCGAACGTCACGCACGTGCCCTCGATGGCCTTTATCCACGGCCGCACCGTGATCCGGCCCTCGGCGACGAGTGGTAGGTAATGCTGATTGAGGGTGACCCCGGCCGCGAAGAGGGACGCATCGGGCCGCGGTGCGCCGTACTGGTCGGGGCTCCCGGCCGCCTCGATGACGATCTCCTTCAGTTGCCGGTCGACCTCGGCCCTGGGCAGGCGCTCGAAGGCCAGGGCGCCGTAGCGGGTGTAGACCCGGTAGTCGGTGGGCACCCCGGCGGCGAACTTCGGCAGGACGTACCGCTGCCGCCGTTGGGTCACCACCACGCGTGCCGCGCCGAGATGGGCCAGCTCGGCGGCGATCTCGAGGGCGCTGATCGCGCAGCCCGCCACCAAGACTCGCTTGTCGCGGTACGGGCCGGCGTCGCGGTATTGGTAGCTCGAGATCGCCCCGGCCGAGCCGGCGAACGTCTCGAGGCCCGGCACGGCGGGGACCGCCGGGGCGTGGAACCTGCCGCTGGCGACCACCACCCGCGCGAAGCTCTCGTCGCCGCCGGCATGACCAACGACCCACCGCGTGCCCTGCCGCCTGACGAGGTCGACCCGCGTGTTGAGCAGAATGCGGGGGGTGAGGCCGAAGGTTTCGGCGTATCGATGCAAGTAGCCGAGGATCGCGCGATTCGGCGGGTAGACGACTTCGGTGGTGTGCTCGAGGTCGCCGAAGGCCGTCAGCGTGCGACTGCTGTTGGTGTGCATAGCCGGCCACACGCCGCTCAGGCCGGGCAGGCCCGTCCACTGCCCGCCCGGCATCGGCGCCTTCTCGAAGATCGTCGGTTCGAAGCCCTGCGACATCAACCAGCGGGCCGCGACCAGCCCGCCCGGGACCGCCCCGATCACGGCGACGCTGGTGGTCACCAGGGAACTGTAAACGCTTCAGCTCAGGCCGATGCGGATGTCGTTGACCTGCAGGCAGTCATAGCGGTCCTCGAGGCCGCCGGTGCGGCCGAAACCTCAGGTGCCGCAGAACGTTTGGTACTTGCCGAAATCCTCCGGCGCCGGATCGGCGTAGCGCCGCAGGCCTGGTCGTTCGCGATACGGGTCGGTGACGGCGTTGAGCAGCCGCCCGAGCGGATCGAGGTCCCCGTCCGTCGCCGCGGTCAGGGCCTCCTCGACGAGGTGGTTGCGCGGGATGTAGATCGGGTTGGCGCGGTCCATCGCTTCGGCGTCCGGACCGAGGTCCCGCCAGCGCGACATCCAGGCGTCGAAGCCGGCGAGGTTGACGAAGAGTCCGCGCGCCGGTTCGGCCTCTCCCCGGGCGGCCCGACCGAGGTGGCGGAAGAAGGAGGTGTAGTCGACGTGGCTCTCCTGCAACAGGGTGAGCAGGTCGTCGACCAACCGCGTAACCGCTTGTGCCGCAACATCTCCGGACAAGCCGAGTTTGGAGCGCATGCCGGACTCCCACACGGCGTCGTAGGCCTGCCGGAACACCCCGAACGACCCCTCCGCGAGCGCGACCGCCTCCTCGACGTCGTCGGAGAGCAACGGAAGGAGCGTCTCCGCGAATCGGGCCAGGTTCCATCCGGCGACGACCGGCTGATTGCCGTAGGCGTAGCGACCCCAGAAGTCGATCGAGCTGAACACCGTCTCCGGGTCGTAGGCCTCCATGAAGGCGCAGGGGCCGTAGTCGATGGTTTCGCCGGAGATCGTCATGTTGTCGGTGTTCATCACGCCGTGGACGAACCCGATCAGCATCCAGCGGGCCACCAGCGACGCCTGGGCGGCCACCACCGCTTCGAACAGGGCGAGGTATGGCCGGTCGGCCCCGGCCGCGGCGGGATGGTGGCGCGCGATCGCATGGTCGGCCAGGCGCCGCAGCAGGCCCGGGTCGCCGAGCGACGCGGCGTACTGGAAGCTGCCGACGCGCAGGTGACTGCTCGCGACGCGGGCGAGCACGGCGCCGGGCAGCGGCGTCTCGCGCTGCACCGGGCGTCCGGTGGCCACCACGGCCAGCGATCGTGTCGTCGGGACGCCCAGGGCGTGCATCGCCTCGCTGACGATGTATTCGCGCAGCATCGGGCCGACCGCCGCCAGGCCGTCGCCGCCGCGCGCGAAGGGCGTGGGCCCCGACCCCTTCAGGTGCAGGTCGCGCAGGCTCCCGTCGTCGCCGACGAGTTCGCCGAGTAGCAGTGCCCGCCCGTCGCCCAGTCGGGGCACGTAGCCGCCGAACTGGTGTCCGGCGTAGGCCTGCGCCACCGGCGCGGCGCCGTCGGGCACCAGGTTGCCGACCAAAAACCGCAGCCCGTCGGCACTGCGCAGCCAGGCGCCGTCGAGGCCGAGCTGGCCGGCCAATCGGTCGTTGACCACGAGGGGCCGCAATTCGGGAGTCGCCTCGGCCTGCCAGCGCACGGCCAACTCCGGCAATTCGCGGAAGAACCGGTCGTGCAGGGCGACGGTTGTCTCCGGTGTGACGCTCACTCCACCGACACTACGGAACGCCCGGGCCTATCCGACGGCTTGCCGGATGAGGTCGCGGGCGCGGTCGAGCATTGAGGCGAACGGACCGACGGCGAAATTCAGCTTCGCCGATTCCACGCCCGGGTGCGGGCGGGTCGGCGCGATGGCCTCCGCCGCGCGCACCGCCGAACCCATCCGCTTGAGGTCGTCGGCGTCGACTTTGCGCTCCAGCACGGGAAATTCGTCGTCCTCCTCATGCCGGGCGTGGTCGAGCACCGCGTCACGCAGCTTGGTGAGTTCGTCGATGAACTGTTGCGACGTGATGTCGAGTTTCTCGATCGCTGAGAGCAGCTCCTTGGCTTCGTGCTCCTCCTGCAGGCGGGCGTCGACGATGCCGTCGCCGGCGTCGGCCTCGCGGCGCACCCGGGGGTGCACCACCATCTCCTCAGCCGTCTCATGGACGGCCAGCAGCTGGCGCAACTCTACGAAGGGCTTCTCGCGCGCCTTGGGATCCGAAGCGTGCAGCACTTCTTCGAACATGTCCTCGATGAGGTTGTGTTGCGCTTTGAGGAATGCGACGACTTCCTCTGGTGATTGGACAATCATGTCGGCCATCGCCGATACCTCCAGTGATAGGGGAATGGAAGAAATACCCGGCGGGGGTCCGGGTAAACGCGGCGAGCCCCCGTCAGACGCCTGAGCATCCGACGGGGGCGTCGGCCTGGACCGCTAGACGCCGCGCCCGGGCGTCGTGGTTGTCCCGAGGCCGGTGACGGCGTCGGTGTCCTTGCGCCGCTTCAGCCCAACGAGTCCGCCCAGCCCGAGCAGGCCGAGCAGCCCCCACAAGCCGTTGTTGTTGTCACTGTGCTGGTCATTGTTGTTGTCCGCCAACGTCGTTGTGGTCGACGACGGCGCCGGTGCGGCCTGGGTGGTGGCGTTGGCGACGCCGGCTCCACCGAACAGCAGCGCCCCGGTGGCGGAAATGACTGCAATGGTCTTACGCATGTTTGCTCCTTGAGTGGTCGTCTCGACCGAGGGGTAACCGAGAACGCGTTCGGGACCAGTCGCCTCTAGCCCTTGCGACAAGCGACGCGAGACGAAGGTCCCTGGCGTCGCAACGGATGGGCTACCCGGCGCGCCGGCGATGAAACCTCGCCCGAGCACGCTTGGCGCGTGGCCTGGTGCGACCACGCTCCCCAACTGCCATCATTTGCTGATGGACGACCCCCGGCAGCGCATCGCCGACCTGGAACGCCGGCTGGCCGACGCCAGGGCGGCCGCCCGCGGCGAGAACCAACCCGTCGAGCAGCCGGTCTCCGCCGCGCAGCTGACGCCCGGTGTGCGCCCCGCCTACGCCGCGCCCCAGCGCAAGCGCCGCGGGGCCGATTTGATCGGGCCGGTCATCGCGGTGCTCGGCGGGGGGATCGGCCTCTGCGTCGGCGGAGCGGCGGCGGTGACCGCGCTGATCCCCTCGACGGCGCTGTGGATGAGTCCCATCGTCTGCCGCAGCGGATATGAAATGACCTACAACACCTCGCACTACAGCTACAAGCCGGGCCAGTCCGGGACCACTGTCAGCTTCCAGTGCGTCGGCGACGGCGACTATTACGACGTCAACGACTTCGCGGTCTTCGTGCTGCAGTCCCTGCTTGTTCGCGGTCGTCCTGGTCGTCGCGCTCGCCCTGGGTCGACTGCTATGGCGCCGCTCGCACAAGCCCGCCTGATCGGCGGTTCGCCATGCGGCTACCGTTTAACAAACACCAGCTAGCACCCACGGAATGAAGATGGCGACAGATCAGATGCATGAACAGGTCGACGACCAGGCGCCGGATCCCTCGGACATCGGCTGGCGCATCGACCCCGTTCTCGCCCGCAGCTGGCTGCTGGTCAACGGCGCGCATGCCGACCGGTTCCAGGCGGCGGCGCATTCCCGCGCCGACATCGTCGTTCTCGACATCGAGGACGCGGTCGCGCCGAAAGGCAAGCAGGCGGCCCGCGAGAACGTCGTGCGCTGGCTCAGCTCGGAAAACACCGACTGGGTCCGCATCAACGGGTTCGGCACGCCGTGGTGGGCCGACGACCTGGCGGCGCTGGCCGAGACTCCGGTCGGCGGGGTGATGCTGGCGATGGTCGAATCGGTGGACCATGTCACCGAGACCGCCCAGCGACTGCCCAACGTGCCGATCGTGGCGCTGGTCGAAACCGCCCGGGGCCTGGAGCGCATCACCGAGATCGCCGCGGCCAAGGGCACCTTCCGGCTGGCCTTCGGCATCGGTGACTTCCGCCGCGACACCGGCTTCGGGGAAGACCCCACCACCCTGGCGTACGCCCGGTCGCGCTTCACGATCGCGGCCAAGGCGGCCAACCTGCCGAGCGCCATCGATGGGCCGACGATCGGCTCCAACGCCCTGAAGCTGATCGAGGCCACGGCGGTTTCCGTGGAGTTCGGCATGACGGGCAAGATCTGCCTCACCCCGGACCAGTGCGCGGTGGTCAACGAGGGGCTGTCCCCGTCGCAGGACGAGATCTCTTGGGCCAAAGAGTTTTTCGCTGAGTTCGAACGTGACGGCGGGGAGATTCGCAACGGCTCCGACCTACCGCGGATTGCGAGGGCCACGAAGATCCTCGAACTGGCCCGCGCCTACGGCATCGAAGTGTCGGAGTTCGACGACGAAGAACGCGTTCACTCGCCCGCCCCGTCGGACACCTATCACTACTAGGCAGGGAACAGGTTCGATGAGCGACGCCGTGGACTTTCACTTCGACCCGATGTGCCCGTTCGCCTACCAGACCTCGCTGTGGATCCGGGATGTTCGCGACCAGCTCGGCATCACCGTCGATTGGCGATTCTTCAGCCTCGAGGAGACCAACAGGTCCGAGGGCCAAAAGCACCCCTGGGAACGCCAGTGGTCCTACGGCTGGTCGCTGATGCGGATCGGGGCGCTGCTGCGCCGAACGGACATGGCGCTGCTGGACCGGTGGTACGCCGCGATAGGACGCGAGCTGCACACGTTGGGCGGCAAGCCACACGACCCCGCGATTGCGCGAAAACTGCTGGGCGACATCGGCGTCGACCCCGCGATTCTCGATGAGGCGTTGGAGGACTCCACCACCCACGACGACATTCGCCAGGACCACCAGCGCGTCGTCGATGCGGGCGGATTCGGTGTGCCGACGCTGTTCTTGGCGGGACAGTGCCTGTTCGGTCCGGTGTTGGTCGACCCGCCGACCGGTCAGCCCGCCCTGACGCTGTGGAGCGTCGTGACCGGCATGGCCGAGCTGCCGCACGTCTACGAACTGCAGCGGCCCAAGGCGCCGGCCGATCTCGACCTCATCGGGCGAAGCCTGCGTCCCTACCTCGATGGGCGGGATTGGGTCAGCATCAACCGCGGTGAAGTCGTCGACGTGGAGCGCCTCACCAATCAAAGCTGAGCTACGCCGCGTGCTTCGCGAGCGTGACGGCGATGCGCAGTTCGGTCTCGCTGACGTCGATTGCAGGTGCCCGCGGCGGGGCGGCCGATCGGTAGGTATGCCCGGTCGGTGTGGTGAATTCGGCTGTGTGCGTATGGTTGTCGTCGACCATGGTGCGCACCCGCCAGCCGGCGGCTTCCTTGGTGTAGTTGCAGGCCGCGCAGGAGCCCAGGCCGTTGTCGGCGGTGGTGGGCCCGCCGCGGGCCCAGGGCTGCGCGTGGTCACGGTGGCGGATGGGCGCGTCGCAATAGGGCGTGCGGCAACGTTGATCTCGCAGCTCGATGAAGCTTGCCAGGCCGCGCGGGAAGAGCCGCGCCCGTGACTCCATGGTCACCAGCGCCCCGGCCGCCGGGTGGGCGTAGAGCCTGCGCAGGGTGGCCCGCGAGCGCCGGTCGCTGACGGCGCCGGCGACCAGCGATCGCGCGACCGCCGCCGGAATAGGCCCGTAGCCGCCGAGATCGGCCGGTGTGTCGGCGCCGCCCAGCAGCGTTTCGTCGGTGAGGACCAAATTGACCGCGATGGGGGTAGGGACCGCCGCCGGGCGCCCGGTGACCCGTTCGACGAGCGTGTCGGCCATGACCTGTCCCCGCGAGCGGTCATCGAAGGTGGTGTCGGCGGACCGCTTGAGAGCCGCGAACACCGAAACGCCTTGGGTGACCGGCAACAACGCGGTCACATACGTCATCGTGTCGGGTGCGGGCCGGATGGTGACCGTGCGCTCGTTCTCGGCCTTGGCCGCGCGCTCGACCACCGCGTGCGGGTCCAGTCGGTAGGCGATCGCCTTGGCGGCCGCTGCCACCCGCGCGTCACCCATCCCGTCCAGGCCGGCGGGATCGGCGCACATCTCGACGTCGAGCCTGCGGCGGTCCTCGACGTCGAGGCAGGCGCTTTCGCGCACGATCAGGGTGGCCCGCCATTCCGAGAGCGCCCCGCACTCCAGCGCGGCCAGCGTGTGCGGCATCTCGTGCACCAGCGCCTTGGCGAAACCCAGGTGCCGGCCACCTCGGGCCGGGGAATCCCGCCGCGCCAGGGCGATCTCGCCGGCGACGCCCCGTCCGCGCCGCGCCGCGGGGACCCCGGTCGCCGCTTCGGCGGCCCTGCGCTCGGTATCCAGGGCGACCGCCAGCCGGGCCTGATGCGCGGCCGCAGCGGACTTGACCCTCTCCAGCTCGGCGATGCGCTCTATCAGCGCCGATTGTCGATCATCGAACATGTGTTCGAGTATACCTGACCGGCCGACAAGATGCCGTTACGCTGGCTGCATGGGCCGAATCCGGGTCGCGCGGGTGTACGAGGAGGCCGATCCCGACGACGGCCAGCGGGTCCTGGTGGACCGCATCTGGCCGCGCGGGTTACGCAAGGACGATCCGCGGGTCGGCAGGTGGTGCAAGGACGTCGCGCCGTCGAAGGAACTTCGCGAGTGGTACCACCATGACCCTGGAAAGTTCGATCAGTTCGCCGCGCGCTACGCCGACGAACTGCACGACAGCCCGGCGTTGGCGGAGCTGCGAAAGCTGACCAAGCGCGGCGCCGTGACCCTGGTGACGGCCACCCGCGAAGTCGACGGCAGTCACGCCGCGGTCCTGGCGGAGCTGCTCACGAGCCGGTGATCCGCGGGCGGCTCGGTAGGCTGGTCGGTGGATATGACCGAACCCGAAATGATCTTGCCGCGGGAACTGGCCGACATCAGCGATGAGGTGCGTCAGGTGCCCCCGCCGCCCAGCACGGCTGAGGTTCCCGAGCCCTACGCTTTCCGGCTCGCCGACCCGGACGCCGACGCGGAGATGGTCGCCGAGTGGATGAGCCGGCCCGCGCTCGCCGAGGCCTGGGAATCCGCCTGGCCGGCCGAGCGCTGGCATCGCTACCTGGGCGCGCAACTGGACGGTGAGTATTCGCGACCGTTTTTCGCCAGTCTGGATGGGCAAGACCGCGCCTACATCGAATTGTACCGAGCCGCAAAGGATTCCATTGCCACCCGGTATGAAGCCGATCCCTACGACTTGGGGATCCACGCGGCCATCGCCGACGAAGGGCTGGTGAACCAGGGCATCGCCGGGTACGTGCTGCCGCATTTCGTGGCCAGCGTGCTGGGCCAGGAGCCGTTGTGCCGCCGGATCATGTTCGATCCCGACCACCGCAACAAGACGGCACGGCGATTCTGCGAGCGCGCCGGCTGCGCATTCCTCGGCGAGCACGACATGTCGAATCGGCGTATGGCGCTGTTCGCGCTGCCGCGCACACCCGGGGACGTGCCCAGGCTTCGCGCCACCTGATCACTGCTGGGCGACCCATTGCCCGAATGTCGCGGCGGCGATGCCGAGCGCGACGCTGACGACGATGTTGGCCAGCGCCGTCCAGGTTTGGCGCTCCTCGCCGAGGCGCTGCGTCTCCAGCATCCAGGTGGAAAAGGTGGTGTAGGCGCCGACGAACGCCGTCCCGGCCAGCAGCGCCGCGTCCCTGCTCAACACCAGGCCCCCGAGGAAACCGAGCAGCGCGGCGCCGCTGACGTTCACCGCGAGCGTCCCGAACGGAAAGGCCCGGGCCGCTCGCCGGGCCACCGCACCGTCGATCACGAAGCGCAGCACCGACCCGAAGCCGCCGACGAGCGCTACGCCGGTCCACAGCAAGGCCGTTGATATCCCGGTCATCGACGGACTCGTACCCGGCGAACCAAAGCGGTCGCCAGGTACACGGCCAGCAATCCCAACACGATGCTGCTGGTGGTGTATGCGGCGGCCTTGACCCAATGGCCGTGCTGAATCATGTTCACGGTCTCGACCTGCATCGTCGAGAAGGTGGTCAACCCGCCGCAGAGTCCGGTGCCGAGCAGGGGTCGCCGGTAGCTCGACAGCGGCAGCCGCTCGAGCAGGCGGGTCGTGAAGTAGCCGACCAGAAACGCGCCGACGATGTTGGCCGTGAAGGTGGACCACGGCCAGTGCTCCGCGTCGCGGATGACGAGGGTGTTCAACGCCGCGCGGGTTAGAGTACCGATCGCACCACCGACGAAAACCGCGGCCAACTCGCGATAGTCGTGTGCCACGGTCGGTTTCCCTTCGGTGTGCGAGTGCTGCGCTTAGCAGCGTAGGGGGTCGACTTACCAGAAGGTGAACCCGGGAAGTACCTGAGAAGTCCAAGGCGGCGGGGCGCGCCGGGCACGGGCAGAATTGGTGACCATGGCCCACCCGCGCGCCGGTCAGCCGGCCCAGCCCGAAGACCTCGTCGATCTGCCCCACCTGGTCACCGCGTACTACTCGATCGAACCCGACCCGGAGGACGTCGCCCAGCAGGTGGTGTTCGGCACGTCGGGTCACCGCGGGTCGGCCCTGGGCGGGGCGTTCAACGAGGCCCACATCCTGGCCATCACCCAGGCCATCGTCGAGTATCGCCGGACCCACGGCACCACCGGGCCGCTGTTCATCGGCCGTGACACGCATGGTCTTTCCGAGCCGGCGTGGGTGTCGGCGCTCGAGGTGCTGGCCGCCAACGACGTTGTGGCGATGATCGATTCGCGCGACCGTTACACCCCGACGCCGGCGGTCAGCCACGCCATCCTGACCTACAACCGAGGCCGCACCGACGCGCTTGCCGACGGCATCGTCGTCACGCCGTCGCACAACCCGCCGTCCGACGGCGGTTTCAAGTACAACCCGCCCAACGGCGGGCCCGCCGACACCGACGCAACCAACGCAATTGCCAAGCGCGCCAACGAGATTCTGCGCAGCGGGTCGGGCGTGCAGCGGGTGCCGCTGGCCCGCGCGCTGCAGGCCGTCCAGCGCTACGACTACCTGGGCACCTACGTCGACGACCTGCCCAACGTGGTCGACGTCGACGCGATCCGCGCGGCCGGGGTGCGGATCGGCGCCGACCCGCTCGGCGGCGCCAGCGTCGACTATTGGGGCGAGATCGCGCAGCGGCACGGGCTGGACCTGACCGTGGTCAATCCGCTGGTCGACGCGACGTGGCGGTTCATGACGCTCGACCACGACGGCAAGATCCGGATGGACTGCAGTTCGCCGGACGCGATGGCTGGGCTCATTAACGTGATCGCCACCTCGGACCGCTACCAGATCGCCACCGGCAACGACGCCGACTCCGACCGCCACGGCATCGTCACCCCCGACGCGGGCCTGCTGAACCCGAACCACTACCTGGCGGTGGCCATCGACTACCTCTACACGCACCGCCCGTCGTGGCCGGACGGCATCGCCGTCGGCAAGACGGCGGTCAGCTCGTCGATCATCGACCGCGTGGTCGCCGGCCTGGGCCGCAAGCTGGTCGAGGTGCCGGTCGGGTTCAAGTGGTTCGTCGACGGCCTGATCGGCGGCACGATCGGTTTCGGCGGCGAGGAGTCGGCCGGGGCGTCGTTCCTGCGGCGCGACGGCTCGGTGTGGACCACCGACAAGGACGGCATCATCCTGGCGCTGCTGGCTTCCGAGATCCTGGCCGTCACCGGCCTAAGCCCGTCGCAGCGATATGACGAGCTGACCGCGAAGTACGGCACGCCGTTCTACGCGCGGGTCGACGCGCCGGCCGATCGTGAGCAGAAGGCCCGGCTTTCCCGGCTGTCGACCGAGCAGGTGACCGCGACCGAGGTGGCCGGGGAGCCGATCACCGCGAAATTGACCGCCGCCCCCGGCAACGGGGCCCCGCTCGGCGGGCTGAAGGTGACGACGGCCAACGCGTGGTTCGCCGCCCGGCCGTCCGGCACCGAGGACGTCTACAAGATCTATGCCGAGTCCTTCAACGGGCCCGAGCACCTGGCCGAGGTGCAGAAGGCCGCGCGCGATGTGGTCAATCAGGTGATCGGTTAATCGCCTGACCAGCGGCTTTGAACCCATCTTGCCAGTGGTGTAGCTTCGATTGGCACGACTTGGGGCTATGGCGCAGCTGGTAGCGCACCACACTGGCAGTGTGGGGGTCAGGGGTTCGAGTCCCCTTAGCTCCACAGGTAGAAGTTTGAGGCAGATGTGGGGCTCTCGTTTGCCGCACTGCGACTGCCGCGAGCGGACCGTCCTATTTTTTGTGCTGTCCAGATGAACGGCTTTGGTTATCGAACTGCCCCGCGGTCGGCCAAGCAAGTGATCGAGTCAGACGGCCCGTGATAGGCACGGTACGTGACCGAGCCGCCGCTCCTCCTTGCACTGGACTTGACTGGCACGTTCGCTTTCGGACTGAACGGGGCGCTGACCGCGGTGCGCGCGGTGCGACTCGACATCGTCGGCGTGGTAACCCTCGGCTTGATCACAGCGGTGGGTGGCGGTGCGCTTCGAGATGTTCTCATCGGTGACATACCGCCAGCCACATTCAGGGATTGGCGGTACTTCACACTTGCCATTGGCGGTGGCTTGATTGCGTTTGCGCTGAGCAAGTGGCTTGATCGGCTGGAGACCCCGATCATCGTGCTGGATGCCATCGGGCTGAGTGTGTTTGCGGTCATCGGCGCGCGCAAGGCGCTGGAGTTTGGACTCGGCATCGCGCCGGCGATTCTGCTTGGCGCCGTCACCGGGGTAGGCGGAGGCACGATCCGCGACGTCATGGTGGGACAGATCCCTACTGTGCTGCGGAGCGAGCTATACGCAATTCCCGCCATAGTGGCGGCGGGTATCACGGTCGCGACTGTCCAGTCGGGTGTCTACGGCCTACCGGCCGCGCTGGCGGCAGCAGCGGTCTGCTTCGTCATCCGCATGCTCGGCGTGCGATTCGGCCTGAACGCCCCAAGCCCGCCAGGGGGCGATTCCGGGGCGGCGAGCTCGGAGCCCGGGCCGGATCATTGTTGAGTCAATTGCCTAACCAGGCAAGTGCGGCGACGACGATGGCTTGGGTCCCGGTGTCGAGCGTGGGTTGGATCACGGGCGCGAAGGTCGGCGAGTGGTTGACCGGGATGTCCTGGGCGACCCGGCCGGATTTGACCGCCTCGCGGTATTGCTGCTCGTCAATGCCGCCGATGCCCCAGTAGGTGTAAGGAACGCCGAGTGCGTTCGGGATATCGCTGAAATCCTCGCTTGCCGACTGCGGGGCCATCGGGGTGAACCGGTCGCCGAAGTAAACCGCGAACGCGTCGCTGACGCGGTCAGTGACTTCGTCGTCGTTCACGGTGAGCGGGAAGCGGTCATAAAGCTCGAACTCGGGTTCCTGCGGCGAGTTTGACGCCTGGCACTCAGCGACGACGATGCGCCGGATGCTGTCGAGCACCGCTTTGCGGACAGATTCGTCATACGTTCGCAGATTGAGCTCAAGCACGGCATGATCGCCAATCACATTGCTCTTGGTGCCCGCGTGGATGCTTCCGACCGTCAGGACCACGGTGTCGGTCGGTGCGACCTCCCGGGACACGATCGTCTGCAGCCGAACCACGATCATCGATGCCAGCACGACGGGATCGATCGCCGCCTGCGGCATCGATCCATGCGCTCCCCGACCGTAAACCGTGATCCGCATACTGTCGGCGGCCGAGAGCACGGGCCCACGGTGCGTGCCGACGTGGCCGGCGGGTGCGGGAAGGACGTGCTGGGCAAGGGCGACGTCGACGGACGGAACAGCGTCAGAAAGCCCGTCATCGACCATGCCCCGTGCCCCGTCGGCGACCTCTTCGGCCGGCTGGAACAACGCCACGAGCGTCCCGTGCCAGTGCTGAGCTCCGTCGGCAAGCAACGAGGCCGCGCCGAGCAGACAGGCGACGTGCACGTCGTGGCCGCAGGCGTGCATGACTGGCACCTCATCGCCGGCGGCGTCCGTAGCGCGGACCGTACTGGCATACGCAAGGCCGGTCGCCTCCTCGACGGGCAGCGCGTCCATGTCGGCGCGCACCAGCACGGTAGGTCCACCGCCGTTCCGCAGGATTCCGACGACGCCCGTGCCGCCGACGTTGTCGCGGACGTCGTAGCCCCATGCGCGCAACCTCTCGGCCGCCAGCTCCGCGGTGCGGTGTTCCTGATGCGACAGTTCGGGGTGCCGGTGGATATCGCGATAGAGATCCTCCTGCCATTCCCGGATCTCGGGCAGGCGTTCCAAAATCGCGGCGGACGGGCTAGTCGCGGTGCTCATCTATTGCCCTCCAATACCCTTCGTGTTCGGCGCTTCCGCACACCCCCACGAGTCACAGGCTCAGGGATGTAGGTTCCACTGACCGCAATCCTCAGCAAGGACGTCGTTGACGTCGACCTCGAGTCCCCCGACCACCGGGCCAGGATTCGACGCCGTACTCACCACGCGTTGGTAGAGAACCGCGGCAGGGTCGACTTGGCCGCGGGACCAGGACCGGGTCTGCCAAGCCCACCGGCGGCCGGGGGTGCGCGAACTTCCGATGACGCCGTCGGCGGCGGCCCATCGGCATACATCGATACCGCCGTAGACGCCGGTGCGCTGGACTCCGAGTACCGAATTGATTCCGCGAAACCACTTGAGTGCCAGATTGTTCCAGGTGTCGTGGTTTATGTCCTCGTCGACGCTGAAGAAGATCGGGGCACTCTGACCGCCGCCCGCCGCGGTATGCAGCTGCCAGGCGGTGCGAGCATCGGCGACGCCGCCCTCGAACCCGCGCCTGAAGTCCGATGGTGCTGTCCCGCCGGGCTTTCCGTATTGGTAATTGCTGACGATCATCAGCCCGGCAGCGGTCAGCTGCTCGGCGTAAGGCCGGGTGATCGGCTTGGCGCCCATGGACGAGCCGGGACGCGATAGCGACACGTAGTTGATGACCCCGGCGTAGCCGGCAGCTCGGATGTGCTCCGCCGGAATTTGGCGCATGGCGAAGTCGATCAGTTTGGGGGTGGCGGCAGGTGCCGTAGGGATGGCAGCCGCCGTAGGGACGGCGATATTTGCCGATGCCGCAAACAGCCCCGGCAGTGCGGACATAGCGACGGCGCAGCGCAATACGTCGCGCCGGGGAATGGCGCGCGATCGCCGGAGGCGCGCATTCACCGACAAGTCCTGCATCGCGTGATGGTAAATATTTGACTTTTGTCAACAGAAGTAGCGTGTGGTAGTCGATATCAAATCGGTCTTTGTGGTTCACCGGCCTGAGTCAATGGCTGGGTCAGGACCCCGCGGCCGCGGGCTATTAGGGCTCGTCTTCGGTGGGGGAGTCGTCGTTTTTGGCCAGGTGGCGCAGGACGCGTTCGTTGAGCGCGGCGAGCATGTCGAGCTCGGCCGGGCTGAGCAGGTCGATAAAGTTCCGGCGGACGTCCTCCACGTGCCCGGGCGCCGCCTTCTCGATGGCGGCGCGGCCGGCCGGCAGCAGGCAGACCATCGTGCTGCGGGCGTCGTCGGGGTTGGGCTCGCGACAGATCAGCCCGTCCTTTTCCATCCGCCGCACCTGGTGGGAGACGCGGCTCTTCTCCCAGCCCAGTGTGTTGCACAGCTCGTGGGCGGGCATGCGGTCGCCGTCGTGACCCGAGAGCACCGCCAAGATCTCGTAGTCGGCGCCGGACAGGCCCGATTCCTGCAACCCGCGGTTCAGGTGCACATCAAGCTGGTGATGCGCGTGCTGGAAGGCCCGCCAGGCGCGGTCTTCACGCGGGTTCAGCCAATTCGGTTCCATCAGCGTCCATGCTAGCCGATTGGTTGACGCATCAACAAACATAGGCCTAAGGTGGACACGTCAACTTTTTCGGCCTCAATCCAAGAACGGACACCTCATGAGCAACATCAGCATCATCGGCACCGGGAACATGGCTCGCGCCATCGGCGCGCTGGCGGTAGCGGGCGGCAACAGCGTCGAGGTCATCGGGCGCGATCAGACCAAGGCCGCCGGCCTGGCCAAGGCTCTCGGGGGCAACGCTACGACGGCAGAGTTCGGCGCCGTCCCGGCCGGGGACATCGTGATCGTTTCCGTGTTGTACGCCAACGTCGTTCCGATCGTCATCCACTATGGAGACGCCCTCGCGGGCAAGATCATCGTCGACATCAGCAACCCGTTCAATGCCGCGGCCGACGGGCTAGCCATCCCTGACGACACCTCGATCGCGCAGGAAGTTGCCAAGGCCGCCCCGGCCAGCGCGAGCGTGGTGAAGGCGTTCAACACCATCTTCGGTGTCGTCTTGGCCCAGGGGCGGCCGCTCGACGTCTTCTTCGCCGGCGACGACGCGCGCGCCAAGGCGCGCGTGGCGGAGTTCATCGACAGCCTCGGGCTGCGCCCGCTGGACGTCGGCGGCCTGAACATGGCCCACTGGCTGGAGGGAACGGGCCTGGTCATGATGGGTCTCGCCCGCCACGGCGTGGGGAACTTCGACTTCGCCCTCGGCGCCGCCGTTCCCGGCTGAGCCGCACCCCCGACGGTCCAAGCAGTGAACGAACGAGGGCACCATCCGCCCAAATAATTGTTGATGGATCACCAAAGGGGAGGATTCTCGCAATGAAGCTTGGCTTCGCACTTCCCATCGTCGGGCCCGCAATCAGCAGCGCCGCTGGTCTCAGCGCGTTCTGCCGCGGACTCGAGGACCTGGGCTACGACACGCTGTGGGTCGGCGACCGCCTGGTCACGCCGGTCGACATGCACAGCACCTATCCGGGCAAAGAGCAGCCGTATCCGCCGCAGATGACCCGTTACCTCGATCCGGTGCTGCTGTGGACCGTCGCCGCGACGGCGACCAGCCGGGTGCGGCTGAACTCCAGCACGCTCAGCACGTTCTACTACGAGCCGGTGCACCTGGCCCGGCTGCTGACCACGCTCGACGTGCTCAGCGACGGCCGCCTCGACGTCGGCGTGGGCATCGGGTGGATGAAGGACGAGCACGACATCGCCCGCGGCGCGGACTGGCACCGGCGCGGGCGGATGCTCGACGACCTGCTGGCGTTCCTGCGCGAGTGGTGGACGACCAGCCCGGTGTCCTGGGAGAGCGAATTCTTCTCCCTGCCGCCGGTCCATGCCGACCTGCGCCCGGTCCGGGCCGGCGGTCCGCCCATCTGGATCGGCGGCGCCAGCGAGGCCGCGATGCGCCGGGTCGGACGCAGCGGCATCGGCTGGCTCGGGGTCGAGGGGCTCCAGGACGAGGTCACCGACCACCTGTGGTCGATTGCGCGCCGCGCGGCGAAGGACGCCGGCCGCGATCCTGACGCGTTGAAGACGGCCATGCGGATCAACCTCGAACCGGGCACGTCCGTTGACTCGGTTGTCGGCAGGCTCGAGCGCCTCGCGGGATCCGGTGCTGATGAGGCGATCGTGGATGCCTTCGCAATGTTCCCCAGCCTTGACCAGATGCTTGACTTCGCCGGCCGGGTAATTGCCCGATGGGGTGATCATGGGAAGGCTTGACGGCAAGGTGGCGGTGATCACGGGCGGATCAAGTGGTCTCGCGCTGGCCGGTGCCGAGTTGTTCGTCGACGAGGGAGCTCACGTTTTCATCTCGGGTCGGCGGCAGAAAGCGCTGGATGAAGCCGTCAAGCTCATCGGCCGGAACGTGACCGGCCTGCAGGCCGATTCGGCCAACCTGGACGATCAGGACCGGTTGGTCGACGCGGTCAAGCAGGAAAAGGGCGCCGTCGACGTGTTGTGGACAAGTGCGAGGAGCGCAAGCTCGGCGAGATCACGGAGCAGCACTTCGATGCCACCTTCGGGCTGAACGCGCGCGGCACGCTCTTCACGGTGCGGAAGGCACTGCCACTGCTCAACGACGGTGGCTCGATCTTGGGCCTGTCGTGCGGTGGACAGTTATGGAATCTCGTACACGACGATCTTGTCGGCGATGCCGCGCAGCGCGGCCTCCTTCCGAATCGGCCGGATCGCCTCCTTCTCCAGGATGGCGGCGACGCCGGGCGCGTCGATCACGGGACCGGTGATGTGGATCTCCTGCGCGGTCGACAGGCTCTGCACCCGTGCCGCGATATTCACGGTCTGGCCGAAATAGTCCTGCCGCTCGTTGAGCATCACCGCGAGACACGGCCCCTCATGGATGCCGATCTTTACGATCAGGTCGCACTTGCCGCGCTCGGCATTGAGCTTGTCCATCGCGGCCCGCATCCGCAGGCCCGCGACGAGCGCGTGGTCCGGCTGGACAAAGGTCGCCATCACGGCGTCCCCGATGGTCTTGACCACGGCGCCCTTTTCGGCCGCGATGATCTCCAGCAGCGCCCGAAAGTGCGCGCGCACCAAGTCGAACGCGGCGAGGTCGCCCACTCGCTCGTAAAGCGCGGTCGACCCCTTGAGGTCGGTGAACAGAAACGTCAGCGAGGTGATTTTCAGACGCTGATCGATGTTGAGATTGTCGGCCTTGAACACCTCGCGGAACGTCTGGTTCGACAGCATCCGCTTGGCGGTGAGGAACGGCCTGCGTTTGCCCAGCAGATGGTGGAGCGCGTCGGCGACAAAGACGGTGGGCAGCGTACGCAGGGGGCACTCGTTGTCGAGTGCGAGCCGCAACGGACCCGGACGCAATGTGATGGACCCGGTCGGCGGATGCGCTTTGTTGAAGATCAGCCGGAGCTCCTGAGGTTCCGCGGTCGGCTCGCCCTGGACGTCGATGAAATGAGCGGAATGCGTCACCGGCTCGAAAACGATGATGAATTGGGGTGGAAGCTGCAGCGAGCGCACCGTCTTTTCCCCTGAGGGCAGCGCAAGCGCATCCAGGGTCACTTCCCCGGTCAGCGAGGCGAAGGATTCCTTGCCGAGGTCGATGCCCGAACTCCAGAACACCTGCTTGTAGTAGTCCCAGAGCGGCAGGGTGTTGGGATCGTGGGCGGCAATCCGCCTGACCTTGGGACTGACCGTGAAGGCCACCTCGACCTGCTCGTCGACGGAAGGCTCATAGCCGCAGGCGCATAATCCGCAGCGATAGTCGTCATCACGCAGCGATTTCAGCGTGTCATGCGCGTCCAGGACGCCGCTACAACCGGGACAAAGCACGTTCCAGCTCAGATCGAACAGGCCAAGCCGCGAGGCATGCAGGAGGCCGGAAATCACCTTTTCTTCGTCGAGGCCGGCGCGTTTGGAAAAGTCCAGGGCGTTGATTCGATTGAGCTCATGATCTTCACCGTCCTCGATCAGCCGTGCAATGGCATCCGCGACGGCCGAATCGGCGGTTCGCTTCATGGCCGAAACCTGCGACTGGATGTCGCTCATGACTCCAACCTAAATGCCGGCACCGACAGCCGGCACTTGCGGCTTCGCCGAATTTTGTCTGACACAGACCTCGATCAATTCATTAGGGTTGATTCATGGGTGGCGAGTTCGTCGAGATCCGGATAACTCACCCGTGGGAATCTCTGCAGTCCACGCCCGAGGCAATCCTTCCGCGGCTACTGGACTGGCGGGTTGACGCCATGGGCAGGCACGTAGCCTGGCGTTACCGGATAACCCGTTACAAGCAGGACGGCCAACCGAGGTGGTGGTTGGACGGGACCGGCCAGCACCCGTGGACCAGCGACGACGTCGAGTACCTGAAGGATGTTGCCGAGCACCACGCCGGTCGACTGTTGCGCAGGCAGCGATGGCAGCCCGGGAGCATGTACAGCGGCCAGGAGCCGCCCCTGTGGATAGGTGGCCAAGGGTTGTCGTCATGACGACGCTCGAGATCAGCCGCTGATCTCCGCGGCGCGTCGACGCATCGCCTCCAGCCCGTCCGATTCCGTCGCGGAGATCGTGGTGCGCACCATGTGCCGCGGCTCCGACGCCGGCCAGGGCCGGCCGCGATGCATGGTCGCGCGGTTGTCCCACATCACCACGTCGCCCTCGCGCCACGTGTGCAGGTAGCTGCGACCGGGGGAGGTCGCCGCGTCGATCAGCTGGGCCAGCAGTTCCTGCGCCGCCTTTCGCTCCATGCCCTCGATCGCGTAGGCGTGCGAGGCGACGTAGAGCGCCTTGCGGCCGTTGACCGGGTTCGTCCACACGAGACGCCAGCATTGCGGCGGCAGCGCCGCACGCTCCGCCGGGGTGGCGAGGTCGGGCGCGATTTTGCCGCGCGAATAGGCGTACTCGTGCCAGGCGAAGGAGTTTTCCAACCGCGACTGCAGCGCCGGATCGAGGCGCTCGAACGCGAGCCGGGTGGAGACGTATTCCGTCTCGCCGCCCCGGCCCGGAATGGTGCGCGATGACAGCACCGAAGCCAGCGCCGGCACCTTCTTGAACGTGCTGTCGGTGTGCCAGAGCTGGTTCGCCTTGTTTTCCAAGGCGATCCGGTGATCGCCGGGCACGACGTTGCCCTCCTCGTCGAGGGTTTTGAGGATCACGAGGTTGCCGCCGTGGCCCGCCGAACCCACCTTGGTGACCTCGAGCGGACCAAAGCGGCGCGAGAAAGCGAGCTGCGCGTCATCGGTGACGTCCTGGTCGCGCAGGACGAGCACCGAGTGCTCCTCGAACGCCGCGCGCACCGCCGCGTACGCGGACTCGCTTGCCGCAACGTCGTGGATGGTCACGCCGCGGAGTTCGGCGGCAAAGCCCGGGCCCAACGGCACGATTTCCATCGATGCACTCCGTGCGTTCCGCTCAATGGGTCGCACCCTACGCCGGCCGATGCGTTGCTCCTATACTCCACATACCGCTGGAGGTGCGATGGCTGCTTGGGACACGCTGGACCGTTACGTCGTCATTTCGACCGACACTCATGCCGGGGCGGATCTGCTCGACTACAAACCGTATCTGCCGGCACGGCTGCACGATGACTTCGATGCGTGGGCCAAGTCGTACGCCAGCCCGTTCGACGACCTGGTCATCGCCACCGCCAACCGGAACTGGGACCACGAGCTTCGCATCGCGGAGATGGACGCCGACGGGGTGGCCGCGGAGGTGCTGCTGCCCAACACGATTCCGCCGTTCTTCCCGACCACCCCGAACATCACCATCAGCCTGCCCCGCACCCGTGACGAGTTCGAGAAGCGTTGGGCCGGCGTGCAGGCCCACAACCGGTGGCAGATCGACTTCTGCTCGCTGGCCCCGGCCCGACGCCGTGGCTTGATTCAGATCTTTCCCAACGACGTCGAGTTGGCGCTGGAGGAAATCCGCTGGGGCGCCGAGCAGGACTGCTTTGGCGGTGTGCTGATTCCCGCGGTCTCGCCCGGTGACCCGCAGGTGGCCCCGCTTTTCCACACCCGCTACGAACCGATCTGGGCGTTGTGCGCGGAACTGGACCTCACGGTGGTGCAGCACGCGGGCGCCGGCAGCCCCGAGATGCCGATGGACCAGCCGGCGTCGAACGCGGTGTTGATCACCGAGATGGCGATCTGGGCCCAGCGCACACTCGGCCACCTCATCCTGGCCGGGGTGTTCGAGCGGTATCCGACGCTGCGATTCGTGCCGACCGAGCAGGGCACGCTTTGGGTGCCCGGGCAACTCGGCATCCTCGACGCCATGGTGCCCACCATGAAGTCCGAGGCCCACAACCGCACCTACGGGATGTTCGGCGGATCGTCGGTCGACGAGCTGACCCTGACCCCGAGCGAATACGTCAAGCGGAACTGCTATTTGGCCAGTGAGCTGATGCCTTTCGACGGCGCGATGATCGATTTCATGGGCCCGGATCACATCATGTGGGGCAGTGACTATCCCCACGAGGAGGGCTTTGCGCCGCACTCCAAGTTGGCCATTCGTTGGGCCCTGCACGACAGGCCGGAGGACGCCTGCCGAAAGATCTTGGGCGGCAACGCCGGTCGCCTGTACCGCTTCGACCTCGATGCGCTGACGCCGATCGCCGCCAGGATCGGGCCCACCGTCGCCGAGGTTCGTAATCCGTTGGAGGACACGGGCTATCGCGCCCCGGCCGCTTTTGGCTTCCGGCCGTTCGAAGGGGGCCTCGCCCTCAAGCGGCTGGCTCCGGAGCGGGGCTAGGACTCGTCGGCCAACGCGGCGCTGAGCCGGCGGGTCGCAGCGGTGAGCTGTTTCCCCAGGCGGGTGACGGCCGCGCCGCTCATCGGCTCGGCGCTGGGAACCAGGCTGAGCATCAGGGCGATGCCGGACCCCGGCTCCAGGATGGGGGAGTCGATGTGGCTCACCTCGTACGTGCGATCGGGGTCCAGGCTGATCGGGAACCACTCCTCCTGATGGATCAGTTCGTCGGTCAATTCCTGCGCCAGCCGGCTCAGCCGGGTGGACCGCACCTCGGCGCTCCGCACGATCTGCGCCAGTTCCCGCAGGCGCAGATCGGGCAGGATGTGCAGACCTACCGCGTAGCCACGCCGCTTGGCCGTGGTGAGGGCCCGGCGATAGCGATCGCGGACGTCCCCGGGCAGGGTGGCCAGCCAGCGCTCGCGGGCGTCCGGCCCGGCCCAGGCGACGACCGACGCCCCGTACGGCGGGCGGTGCGGAAACTGGGTGCCGACGGGCATCGGGTGACCGCCGCCGTGCCGGCTTCGGATCTGATCGACGACGGTCGAGGAGTCGTCGCTCACCGAGAAGGCAACGCAGTGTGCGCCCGTCGCGGCCGACAGCTCCGCCATCGCCGAGCGCGCCAACACGAGCGCCGGATAGCGGGCCGCCGCCTCCCGGCCGAGCCGGACCAGGGCGGGACCCAGGTGGTAGGTCTTGCGGACCGGGTCGCGCAGCAGCCAGCCCGCCCGGAGCAGTTCGGACAGCATCGAGTGGCAGCTGGCCTTGTGCACGCTCAACTCGCGCGACACCTCGGCCAGGGTCATGCCCGCCATCCCCCGGCTTCCATCGGCCGCCAGCTGCTCGAACAGGTTCACGACCCGCTCGGTCTGTGGGGAGGGGCGCGGAGCCATGCAGCCAATGGTCGCATAATGCGACTCCTTGCGGTGCCATGCGCGACCATGTGACGATGGCCACGGTGATTGCCAGGAAGACGGACCTTGAGGGCAAGGTGGCGGTCGTGACCGGGGGAGCCGGCGGCATCGGCCAAGCCTTGGGCAGGCGCTTCGGCCGCGAAGGCATGAAGGTGGTGCTTGCCGACGTCCTCGCCGAACCGCTGGAGGAGGCGACCCGGGCACTCGCGGACGAGGGCATCGACGTGGCGGGGGTACGCACCGACGTCACCGACTATTCCTCGGTCTCCTCGCTCGCCAAGGAAGCGCTCGACCGCTTCGGCGCGGTGCACGTGCTGTGCAACAACGCCGGCACCGGCGGGGTGTCCGAGGGATACATGTGGGAACACGACCTGGCCGACTGGTGCTGGGGCATCGACGTCAACGTGCTCGGTGTCATCCACGGCATCAAGGCTTTCGTGCCCATCCTGCTCGAGCAGGGCGAGGGACACGTCGTCAACACCTGCTCGGGCAACGGCGGGTTCGCGCCCATCGCGCGGGGGGCCATGGGCGGGCCGGCCACGGCGGTCTATCCGATGACCAAGGCCGCGGTGCTGTGCCTGACCGAAAGCCTGTACACCCACCTGGAGATGACCGGGACGGGGGTGCGGGCGCACGTCCTTTTCCCCGGCGGCTTCCTGAACACCGGGATCTGGGAGTCGTGGCGGCACCGCCCGGAGCGCTACGCCGCGACGCAGGAACGCCGCACACCGGAGGCGACACTGGAAAAGGTGGTGGCCCGTTTCGAGGCCGCCGGCGCGCGCGTCGAGTTCACCCCGCTCGAGACGGTCGCCGACCTGGTCGTGGACGGAATCCGGGCGGACCGGTTCTGGATGATGGGGCCACCCACGCCGGCCGATCAAGTCGTGAGCAAGAAGGCTGCGTCGATCCTCGGCCGCGGCGAGCCCGACTACCTGGTCGACGTCCTCGGCCGGCATGCCGAGAAAACCGAAGGAGGAACACGTTGAGCACCAACGAAATTCGCTACGGTCCTCGCGCGCCCGAGGCGCAGGTCGACCACGAGATCGACGCTACCAAGGCGCCCATCGCCACCGAGGCGATCACCGTCACCTACCTCACCGATCCGCAGATCGTCGCGGCCGTGCTGCCCAAGCCGCTGGAGCCGGCGGCCGAACCACTGGTACGCGTTCAGCTTCAGCGCGTCCGGATAGAAGGCAGGCCGCCGTTCGGGTCGGCGGTGTTCTCGGTGACCGCGCGGCACGGCGACCTCGCGGGCGACTATCCGCTCTTCATGCCCCAGTCGACCGAACAGTCGGTCACGGGCGGGCGCGAAACATTCGGCGAGCCAAAGAAACTGGCCCACATCGAGGTCGAGCGGGAAGGCGATCGCGTCACCGCCACCGTCGACCGGCTGGGCTATCCGCTCATCAAGGTGAACGGCCGGATCACAGGCCCGGCGGAGCTGCCGCCCGACCAGGTGAACACCGAGTTCTACTTCAAGTTCCTGCGTGCCCCCGACGGCAGCGGCATCACCGACCCCCACCTGGTCTACGGCGAATACCACCGGCACTACGAAGTGCTGGAAAACATCGACGGCACCGTCGAATTGGGGGAGTCACCGCTGGACCCGGTGGCCGACATCGTGATCCGCGAAATCAGGTCGATGACCTGGTGTCGCCGCCGCACCATCCAGGTGGGGCGGATCGCGCAGCGGGTGCCGCAGGAGTGGTTGCTGCCGTATGTGCACCAGCGTTACGACGATGTGGCGTTGCTCGCCGCCCCCAGGCCCGAGCCGGCGCGGGCCTAGCGCCATGGACCGGTACACGGTCATTTCGGCCGACTGCCACGCCGGAGCTGACCTGCTCGACTACCGCGAGTACCTCGATCGGCAGTACCGGGACGAATTCGACTGCTGGGCAAGGGCATACGTCAACCCGTTCGGAGACCTGACGGAGGCCGACGCCGAGCGCAACTGGAACAGCGACCGGCGCAACGCGGACCTGGATGCCGAAGGGGTCGCGGGCGAAGTCATCTTCCCCAACACCGTGCCACCGTTCTTCCCTCAGGCGAGCCTGGCCGCCCCCCAACCGGTGGACGCCCGCGAGCTCGAGCTGCGCTGGGCCGGCCTGCGCGCGCACAATCGCTGGCTGGCCGACTTCTGCTCTTCGTCGCCCGAGCGGCGCGCCGGGGTGGGCCAGATCCTGCTGGGGGACCTGGACGAAGCCGTCGCCGAGGTACCGCAGATCGCCAAGTTGGGCCTGCGCGGCGGTGTGCTGCTGCCCGGGATTCCCCCGGGCGCCGGCATCCCCCAGCTCTACGCCGAGCACTGGGAGCCGCTGTGGGCGGCGTGCGACGACGCCGGCGTGGTGGTCAACCACCACGGCGGCAACGCCGGACCCAACCCGACGGACGGGTGGGGCAGCTCGTTCGCGGTGTGGGTGTACGAGACACACTGGTTCGCGCACCGGGCGCTGTGGCACCTGATCTTCAGCGGCGCGCTGGATCGCCATCCGGACCTCACCGTGGTGTTCACCGAGCAGGGCTCCGGGTGGATACCGGCCACTCTCGACTCGCTCGACGTGGCGGCGGCCCGTTACGGGCGGGCGAATTCCGCGATCGCCCGCTTCGCCGGGCCCACCGCCGGCTCGCTCAGCCTCAAGCCCAGTGAGTACTGGACCCGCCAGTGTTACGTCGGTGCCAGCTTCATGCGACCCGTCGAATGCGCCGAACGCCACCGGATCGGCGTCGAGAAGATCATGTGGGGCAGCGACTACCCACACCTGGAGGGCACCGCGCCCTACACCCGGGAGGCGTTGCGCCACACCTTCAGCGGCGTCCCGGCCGACGAGGTGGCGGCCATTGTCGGGGGGAACGCGGCGGCGGTGTACGGCTTCGACCTCGAGGCCCTCGCGCCCCTGGTCAGCCGAATCGGCCCGACCGTCGCCGAGGTTGCCGAGCCACTGGCCGTCGTGCCGGCCGACGCGAGCAGCACCGTCTTCGAGCCCGACCCCATCCGTGCCTGGTAAGCGCCATGGGACCTGAAAGGAGCACAGTGGACCCGTATCTCATCATCTCGGCGGACTGCCACGCCGAGCTGCCGACCGAGCGGTACCGCGAATACGTCGACCCGGAATACCGGGACGACTTCGAGGTCTACCTGGCCGAGAAGACCGCCGCGGCCCAGGCGGGCGGATTCATCGACGAGGAGTTCGCCGAACAATGGTTCGCCGAGCATGGCGACGGCATCGCCGGCGGATGGGATGTGGGCCTGCGGGACAAGGAGTTGGACGGTGACGGTGTCGTCGGCGAGGTCATCTTCCCCGACGCGGACGCCGTGACGGGGGTGGCCGGGGCCCCGTTCGGCGCCGGCCTGGGCCAGTCCGGCGACCTCGACCCGGGGCGTGCCATGGCCGGGGCGCGGGCCCACAACCGATGGCTGGCCGAGCTGTGCAGCCACAGCCCCGAGCGACGGGCCGGGGTCGCGGTCGTGCCGATACTGGCGGACGTCGACGCGGCGGTCGCCGAGATCACCCGAGCGGCGGAATCCGGACTGCGGGGCGGGATCCTGATCCCGGCGCGCTGGGTCGGCTACCCGCCCTACCACGACCGTCGCTACGACAAGGTCTGGGCCGTCTGCCAGGACCTGCAGATGCCGGTGCACACCCACTCCGGTCCCGCCCCGCAGGAGGAGTACGGCGGGCACCTGGGCATCTATGTCACCGAGGTGCGCTGGTGGGGCGCCCGGCCCCTGTGGTTCGCGTTGTGGTCCGGTGTGTTCGAGCGCTTCCCCCGGCTGCGCTGGGGGGTCACCGAGTGCGGCGCGTTCTGGGCCAACGACCTGCTGTGGCTGATGGACACGCGGTACCTGCGTGAGCACTCGGCCAAGAAGATGAGCCATCAGATGGAGGGCGACCTGACGATGCCGCCCTCGGCGTACTTCGACCGGAACTGCTTCATCGGGGCCACCACCACCGAGCGCAGGGAGCTGGCCCGGCGCTACGAGATCGGCGTGTCGAACATGCTGTGGGGCAACGACTTTCCCCACCCTGAGGGGACTTGGCCGCACACCCGCGACTGGCTGCACCGCTCCTTCTGGGACATCCCGGTGGAGGAGACGCGACAAATGCTGGGCCTGGCCGCGGCCGAGGTGTACAACTTCGACCTGGATGCCCTCGCCCCGCTGGCCGCGCGCATCGGCCCGACCCCGGAGGACCTGGGCCAGGACGATGCGGTGAGCATCCCCAAGTGGGAGGCGGCCCGCCGGACCGGGCGCCACTGGCTGACGGACGCGGAACCCCTTCCCGACCTGGTGGAGAACTGAGTAGGGCAAAAATTCCGTTCCGATCAAGCGGATCCTGATCCTTCCGCGCCGGGAGCCCGTCCGCATACGTTTCCGGGATGACTTCCAGCGTGGGCAGCGTCCCCACCCGGATACCCCGGGCCACCCCCGCAACGTTCAAGCAGGCCCTCTTCGTCGCGGTGACGGCCGGGCTGGGCTATGGCTTCGATTCCTATGCGGTCAACATCTACGGCCTGGTGCTGCCGGACATCAAACGAACGCTGCACATCACCGACGCCGAGGCCGGATACATCGGCTCGATCTTCCTCTTGGGCTACACCATCGGCACCATCGGGTTCGGGTACGCGGCGGACAGGTGGGGGCGTAAGGCCACGCTCGGGGCGTCGATCCTGCTCTACGGCATCACCACCTCGGTGGCCGGACTCACGACGAACATCGCCGCCTTCACCGGACTCCGTTTCCTCACCGGTGTGGGCGGTGCCGGTGAGCTCGCGGTCGGGGCGCCGTACACGGCCGAGGTGTGGCCCGCCAAGACCCGTGCCCTCGGTGTGGGCGGCGTGATCTTCTCGCTGTTCTCCCTGGGCTATGTGCTGGCCGCGGCCGTCGCCCTCGCCCTGGTGCCGCACTTCGGCTGGCAATCGGCGTTCATCGTGGCGATCGTCCCGGCCGTCGTCCTGTTCCTGGTCCGGCGAGGCATCACCGAATCGCACCGCTACACCGACGTGCAGACGAAGATCGTGCGCGGGGTCGCCAAGCCGCGGCTGTGGAAACTGCCCGGGGTGCGGCGACGGCTCGTCGCCGGCTGGCTCATCTACACCGCCAACGCGGTCGGCTACTGGGGCGTGACAGTCTTTTTGACGACCTACATCGTGAAGAGGTTCCACGCATCCCCGATCGACGCGATCCGGTACGCACTGCTGTTCTTCTTGCTGCAGGTGGTTTTCGTGTACCTGGGCACCGCGCTCGCCGATTGGGTGGGCCGGCGTCCCTCGGCGATCCTTGCCGCGGTCATCGAGTTCCTCTCGACGATTCTGGCGGCCACCTCTCACTCGTTGGACCGATACCTGGTCTTCGGGGCGATCGCCATCGCCACCCTCGGCTGGCTGTGGGGCGTCGGTGACACCTATGTCTCCGAGCTCTTCCCAACGGTCTTGCGCGGCACCGGTTTCGGAATCGCGGTCGGCGGTGGCCGCATCGTCTCCATCGCGGCCCCGGCCGTGGTCGGGTGGGGCATCACGCATTACGGGCTGCAGACGCCGTACCTGGCGCTCGCCGGCCTGTGGGTGCTGACGCTGGGCGGCTACCTGCTCGGACCCGAGACGAAAGGCAAAGAACTCGAAGACCTGGCCGACGAGGCGCTCACGGAAGACCTGGTGCGCACATAGGCTAGCGGTGGTGCGGGGGTCGCTCGTCGCGGAGCCGCCGCTCGTCGTCCGCCGCGCGTGCCTGCTCCTCGTCGCCGAACCTTTCCAAGTCCTCGGGCGCGAGTTGCTCCCGCGACGGTTTTGGCGCGGGGCGCTGGGGAGGTGGGGGTTCGTTGGACATCAGCTGATTGTCTCGTAGCCTTGCGCGGTATGTCACCACTACAGGGCAAGGTCATCCTGGTCACCGGGGCGTCGTCGGGCCTGGGCGCGGAGACGGCGCGGCTGCTATCCCGGCGGGGCGCAACGGTTTTCGGCATCGGACGGGATGTCGGGCGCCTGGCCGAGGTGTTCGCCGACATCAAGGGCTCGTACGCATCGGTGGACGTTGCTTCGGCGCAGGCCTGCCGGGACGCGGTGCGGCAGTGCGTCCAACAGTTCGGCGGGCTCGACGTCCTGATCAACGTCGCCGGAAAGCACCAGATGCGCCGCACGGAGTCGATGACCGACGACGACTGGGCCCAAGACCTCGCGGTCAACCTGAACGGGCCGTTCTACCTGTGCCGGGCCGCGCTGCCCCATCTGCTGGAGCGCGGCGGCAACATCGTCAACGTCAGCTCCATCGCGGGCGTCGAGGGCCAGGCCTACTCGGCCGGGTACTGCGCCGGCAAGCACGGGCTGATCGGCCTCACCCGTGCCCTTGCGGTGGAGTACACCGCGGATCGGCTGCGGGTCAACGCGGTGTGCCCGGGCGGCATGCTGACACCGCAGATCGAACAGTTCAGCGCGCCGGAGAACCCGAACTACGACCTGATCATGCGGACGGCCTCGCCGCGCGGCATGATGCAGCCCCTCGACGTGGCGAATGTCATCGCGTTCCTTGCCAGCGACGACGCCGCCGCCGTCCACGGCGCCGTCTACCGCGTCGACAACGGCAAGGGCGCCGGCTAGCGCGGGATCAGTCGGCCGATTAGGTTTTGGGCGCGAATCGGATTACTCTTGCGCGCGGCCCGTTTCTGACCCAGGAAAGCAGACATGCCCATTCAGCCCAGTCTGCGGCACCCAAACGCATTGCGCCGCAGCCGTACGCGACGCGCGGCCCCGCGGGTGAACTGCCCCACGGTCGGTCAGTGCTTTGACATCGAAGTCGCGCGAGATGCCGGCGGGTGGATGATCCGGATTCCCGAGATCGGTGGCCTCGTCCGCGTCGGCCGCCGGGCCGAGGTGGACGTGGCGGCGCGGCGGTGCATCGCCACCCGCACCGGCATCCCGATCGGTTATGTCTCGGTGTTCGTCGCCCGCGAGACCGCCCGCACCACTTGATCGACGCCCTAACCCTGCGGTAGCGGGCGGGAACGCACCAGCGTCGGCCACCAGAACCAGGGGCCGAGGATCCTGATGATGCACGGCACCACGAACGAACGCACGATCAGCGTGTCGAGCAACAGGCCGATGCACACGGTCGAACCCACCTGACCGATCGTGCGCAGATCGCTGGTGAGCATCGCCAGCATGGTGAACGCGAACACCAGACCGGCCGACGTCACCACGCCGCCCGTGCTCCCCAGCGCGCGGATGAGGCCGGTGTGGATCCCCGCGTGCAGTTCCTCTCTGACGCGGATGATCAACAGCAGGTTGTAGTCCGAACCCACCGCCACCAGGATGATGAACGTCAGCGGCAATATCAGCCAGTGCAGGGGCAGGCCGATGAGGTGCTGCCAGACGAGTATGGAGAGCCCGAACGCTCCGGCATACGAGAAAGCCACGGTACCGGGGATGACCAAGGCGGCCATCAGGCTCCGGGTCAGGAACAACATGATCAAGAAGATCAGCACGAAGGCGGCGATCGCCACGATGAGCAGGTCGGACGCGGCGTATTCCTTGATGTCCTTGTTGGTCGAGCCCGAGCCGCCGATGTAGACACGCGCGCCCGCCAGCGAGGTCTCCTTGAGCGCCACGGTGATCGCGGTCGGGAACTGTTCGACGTGCTGCACGCCTTCCGGCCCGTTGGCGTCCCCCTCGTGCGTGACGATGATGCGGGCGGCCTTGCCGTCCGGCGACATCAGCAGCTGCATGCCCGTCTTGACGTCGTCGTTCTCGAAACCTTCATGGGGGATGTAGAAGAAGTCGTCGCTGCGCGACTGGTCGAAGTCCAGCCCCACGTTGACCTGGTCGTCGAAGGTCTGGGCGGTCTGCGTGGACTGCAGCGCGGACTGACCGTAGCTGCTGACCAACAGGCCGGCCAGCGACTCCGAGTCGTCGGCGGTGAGTTTCAGTTGCGTGATCACCTGCGGCAGGATCTTGTCTATGGCCTCGAGGGACGTTTTGGCGTCGGTGATGTCGTCGGCCAGCTTGTCGATGTTGTCGAGCGCATCGAACAGCGACCTGAAGGTCCAGCAAATGGGAATGTCGAAACAGTGCCTCTCCCAATAGAAATAGCTCTTGATCGGCCGGAAGAAATCGTCGACGTTTGAGATTTCCTGGTTCATCTCGGCGGTGATCCTCTGCAGGTCCTCCACGGTGAGAACCGTCTTGTGCAACTCATCCGACATGTTCTGGAAATAGACGATCTCTTGCCGCAAGACCTCGACGGAGTGCGTGGTGATCTGCGCCTGCTGGCTCGTATTCGAGTTCTGCTGCTTGTTGAACGGGAGCTGCTGACCGCTGCCGCTGCCCTGCGTGGTGAACAAGTAGGGGATGGTGGCGTGTTCCAGGGGCCGGCCCAGGGGGCGGGTGATGCTCTGCACCATCGCGACGCCGGGAAGGCGGATGAGGGCCTTGGCCACCCGGTCCAACGAGATGAAGTCGGCCGAGTTGCGCATGTCGTGATCCGTCTCGATCATCAGCATCTCGGAGAACAGCTTGCTCTTCGGGAAGTGCCGGTCCGCCGCCGCGAAACCCAGGTTGGCGGGGGCATTGTGCGGCTGGTATTGGCGGTCGTCGTAGTTCTGCTTGTACGTCGGCACGAAGACCGCCCCGAACACGACGGCACCGGCGCTGGCCACCAGGATCGGCACCGGCCACCGCACCACGCTCGTGCCGATCCGCCGATACAGAGTCGCCTTGGCCTTGCTTTTCGGGTCGAAGAGCCCGAACAGGCTGCCCACGGTCAGGAAAGCCGGGCCGAGCGTCAGCGCCGCCGCGATGGTGAACAGCATGGAGATGGCGACGGCCGGCCCCATGGTGTGGAAGTAGTTGAGTCGCGCGAAGGTCAGGCAGTAGCACGCGCCCGCGATCGTCAGCCCCGAGCCGAGGATGACCGGCGTGACACTCTTATAGGCGGTGTAGAACGCCTCCTCCCTGGTCTCGCCGGCCTGCCGTGCCTCGTGATAGCGGCCCATCAGGAAGATGCCGTAGTCGGTCCCCGCTCCCAGGGTCAGCGCGACGACGATGTTCACCGCGAACGACGAGAGCTCGATGTAGCC
The DNA here is from genome assembly GCF_001668725.1 of Mycobacterium sp. E787. Classification (GTDB taxonomy): domain Bacteria; phylum Actinomycetota; class Actinomycetes; order Mycobacteriales; family Mycobacteriaceae; genus Mycobacterium. The sequence continues at coordinate 43,245 of NZ_LZKL01000033.1, forward strand.
GAAATGCCCGAGGAACGAGATGATCCCCTTGGCGACCAGCATCTCGAACAGCACCCCCGCCAACGGCACAAAGAGGGTGACGATCGAGCGGTACACCAGCAGCAACATCCCGATGATGAGGAAGATCGTCACGATCGTGATGTCGTTCAGGCTCGAATTCGCGATGGCGACCGTGTCCGACGCGAGCGGGGCCGCGCCGCTGACATAGACCTTGAGCCCGGGCGGCGGCGTGTCCTTCGCGACGATGTCCCGAACGGCGGCGACGGACTCGTTCGCCTGCATCTGGCCGATATCGCCCGCAAGGCGCAGCAGCACATACGAGCATTTGCTGTCGAGGCTCTGCGCCCCCGCCGCGGTGATCGGCTTGCCCCACAGGTCCATCACGTACTGCACATGCCTGGGGTCCTGCTTGAGCCGGCGGACCAAGTCGTCGTAGTAGTGGTGGTCCGCGTCGCCCAACGGCCGGTCGGCTTCGAACACGAGCATCGCCAGGCTGGTCGAATCGGACTCGTGGAACTTCGCGCCGATGGACAGCAGGGCCCGCTGCGACGGCGCGTAGTGCGGAACCACCGGCCCCGCGAGTTCCTCTGCGACCCGCTCCACCTGTGGCATGAAGGTGTTCGTCGACACGGCGAGAAGGGCCCAGAAGGCGATGATCGGTATCGCGAAGATCCGAACCATTCTGGGGACGAAGGGCCGCCTCGGCCGTTGCTCCGCCAAATGCTCGCTCATGCGGATTTGACCAGACAGAAGACGTGCGCATCCTGGTGGTCATCGGAGTGCTCGTCGCGGACGACGCCATTCACCAGCAGCCGGCAGCCGACTTGACCGCCGCGAACCTGCGCCGAGATGCTGCCCGACACCACGGTGAGTGTGGTCGCCTCCGTGTGCGACCACGGCAAAGTCGTGAGATTGACCTGATGCGGATGCCCGTCGACGTCCACCCAGACGAGCATCCCGCCTTCCCCGATCGAGCCGGTCAACTCGTACGTGAGGCGCTTGAGGTTGAACTCCGGCGGTGCCGCCGGGCCGTTGACGGTGACCACGGGCGGCGGAGCCGAGAACTGGTGCACCTTCCACATGCCGACCGCGCCGGCGGCGATCGCGACGACGGCCACCAGGGGCATCCAGACCCGCGCCAGGACGGTCCTGCCGACTGAACGAGGGCTCACTCGGTCACCTTCTCCCCCCGCTCCCGGCTCCCGGCCCACGCGGATAGTAGACGGTCATGTACCCAATGGACATCGTGCAAAGAGTATCGGTACCGGGGCCGGAAAGCGACCGGGGGGTTGCGGCATGCCCGCGGCCGGGGGATTCGGCCGCGTCAGGCCATCTTCCGCAGTCGCCGCTTCAAGCGTGCGCTGCGCAGAATCTGGGTCGTGAAATTGAGGGAGGCCAACATGGGGAACACCCCGAGAAACGTCCGCTCGGAGGGCGTCGCGCCGTGCAGGTGGTAAAGGCTGCCGAACACATAAAAGCAGCCCACCGAGAACAGCGCGGCGGGGATGCAGAACGTCATCGGGGAGCTGCGGACGGCCGTGATCTGCTTCGCATAGTCCAACTCCTCGCGCGATATCGGTTGGCCCTTGCGCACTTTGGCCAGCACCGTCTTGGCGGCCCCGATTTGCTCGCTTACCGGAGTGGTCGCTCGATCGCCCAGCCGCCGGACGTACACGCCGGCAATGGCGGCGAACACCAGCGCCAACGCGAGCGCAAGCACGGTCAGGAAGCCAAACAAAGCCGTACTCATATTCCCGTCCTCCTTACCGCCAGCCCGCCGGCAGGTCGGTGATGTGATTGGGACAGTAGTCGTGTGCCCCCTCGGACATGAGATTGCGCGCTTCCTCGGCCGACACCTTGGCGCGCAACACCATGAAAGCGTATTCGGCTGGTAGGTAACCCGATTCGGGGCCCGCCGGATCGTCCATCAGCCGGCACGCTTCCTTCTCCTGGCTGCTGTCGGCTCGCGCCATGCCCAAGCCGATCCCCGAGCCGAACAGTGCGGCCAGACCGACGAGCCCGCCGGCGGCGATTTTCGTGATCCCCACTGGTGTTCACCTTCACTCGCGCACCTTGCCGGCCCAGTGTAAGGCCCCGCGTTCGCCGCGCGACGGCACGAGCTTCGCCAAACGGGTCGCGGCCCCCCGCGTCATTGCCGAGAATGGTCCCGATGGCGCTGATCCAGGTTGTTCCTGAGGCGCTGGCGTCGGCCGCGGAGGACGTCGGCAACATCGGCGCGATGCTCGACCGGGCCAACGCCTACGCGGCGTTGCCGGCGAGCGGCATCGTGCCCGCCGGGGCCGACGAGGTCAGCGCGGCGATCACGCCGCTGTTCAACGACCAGGCGGGGATCTACCGGGAGCTTGCCACCCAGGTCACCGCGTTCCAGCGGCAATTCGCGCGACTGCTGAGCGCGGCGTGGATCGCCTATGCCGGGACCGAACAGGCCGCGCAGCAGGCGCTGCGCGACGCGGTCGGCGAGTTGGAATCACCCCTGATCTCGTTCGCCGCGCAGGCCGAAAACCCCGCTCCGACCAGCATCCCGCCGCTGATCGTGCCGCACAACGGGTCGGTGGCGCTGATCGTCGGCGGCACCACGTTCCCGCTGCCGGACGCCAAGTACGTCGGCAACATCATGGCCAACTTCCTGAACAACCCGGCGCTGTCGCCGCTCACCGGGGCGCTCGGGCAGTCGATCTACACGCCGGAGCAGTTCTGGCCGCTCACACCGCAACTCGGCAACCTGACGCTGGGCCAGTCGGTGGCCCGGGGCGTGCAGCTGCTCGACACCGCCATCAACACCGAACTCGCGGCGGGCAACAACGTGGTCGTGTACGGCACCTCGCAGAGTTCGCTCGTGGCCACCGACGAGATCCGCAACCTGATGGCCATGGCCAATCCGCCCGACCCGAGCCGGCTTTCGTTCTTTTTGACCGGTGACCCCGGCAACCCCAATGGTGGGTTCTTCGAACGCTTTCCCGGGCTGTACATCCCGCTGTTCGACGTCCTGATGAACGGCGCGACGCCCCCCGATTCGCCGTACCCCACCGTGATCTTCACCAACCAGTACGACATGGTGACCAACCTGCCCCGGTACGTGCTCAACCCGGTCAGCGACCTGAACGCGTTCATGGGGTTCGCGCTCTACCACGGCACCCACGACTACGTCGACCCGACACCAGGACAGATCGGGGGCGCGATCCAACTGCCGACCTCGCCCGGTTACACCGGTTCCACCCGCTATTACGAGTTGTTGACCCAGAACCTGCCGCTCGTCTCGCCGCTGCGGCTGTACGTGCCGGCGCCCTACGGCAACGCCCTGGCCGACCTGCTGCAGCCGGATCTGCGGGTGATCGTCGACATGGGCTACGGATCGGGGGAGTACGCCAACATCCCCACCCCGGCCAGCCTGTTCGAACTGCCGGACCCGTTCACCATCGTCCCGGACCTCGCGCACGGCGCGGTGCAGGGACCACAGGCGGCCCTGGTCGATCTCGGGTTCCTGCCGCAGTCGATGATGCCGACGGGCTATCCGTTCAATCCGGCGCTCGATCCCGGCCTGAACTTCCCGCTGCCGCAATCGCCGGTCACCGGGGTCTCGCTGCTGAGCGGGTTCGAGGGCCACCTGATGCGCGCGCTGGGCCTGGTCTCGAGCTGGGACAGCTGATGGCCCGCCCCAGCCCCTTCCGGGCCGACCTGCTGCACGGGAGGGTCGCCCTGGTCACCGGCGGCGCCACCGGTCTCGGCCTGGAGACCGCCCGCGTGCTGGGCGGCCACGGCGCCCGCGTCGCCATCTGCAGCCGCAAGGAAGCCAACCTGCAATCCGCGGTGACGGAGTTGCAGGGTGCCGGGATCGAGGCGATCTACGGCGTGTGCGATGTCCGCCGTTACGAGGAGGTCATGACGGTCGTCGCGGACGTGGTGCAAACGTTCGGTCGCCTCGACATCGTCGTCAACAATGCCGCCGGAAACTTCCCCGCGCCGATCAGCGACCTGAGCCCGAACGGGTTCAAAGCGGTGGTCGACATCGACCTGCTGGGGACCTTCAACGTGTCGAAGGCGGCCTACGAGCTATGGCTGCACGAGCACGGCGGCGCCGTGATCAACATCAGCGCGGCGACCCAATATCGCGGCATGGCCCTGCAGGCGCACGTGGTGTCGGCCAAGGCCGGCATCGACGCGCTGACCCGCAGCTGCGCCATCGAATGGGGGCCCGCCGGGGTGCGCGTAAATATCGTTGCGCCGGGCGCGATGTCGGGCACCGAGGGCGTGCGGCGCATCGCCGGCGATGACCAGCACCGCACGATTCAGAACCCGCTGCGGCGCCGCGGTTCGACCACGGAGGTCGCCGAAGCCGTGCTGTTCCTCGCCAGCGACGCGGCCTCGTACGTCACCGGCGCCACGCTCGTCGTCGACGGCGGTGGTTGGCTGACCGCCAGCGGCGTGCCGGACCTGCCGGGCTACCGCTGACCGGCCATGCTGCCGTCGCGCCGAACGTGCACGTGGTGCGAAAAATCGCTCGACCGAGGCGCCCCACGGCCTCACATCTTGACGGTCAGCGGCCACACGTTCCAGATCTCGTCGCAGTACTCGGCGATGGCGCGATCCGACGAGAACTTGCCGCTGCGTGCGGTGTTCAGGATGGACATCTTCGTCCACGACTCCGTGTCCTGCCAGGCCGAGCTCACCTGCTCCTGGCACTTGACGTAGGACGCATAGTCGGCACAGACCAGGAACGGGTCGTCGTAGCGCAGGTTGTCCACCAGCGGCTTGAACACCTCGGTGTCGCCGTGCGAAAAGGTCCCGCCCGCAATGAGATCCAGCACCGCGCGCAGCTCGTCGTCGCCGTCTATGTAGTCCGCCGGGCGGTACCCGCCCGCCTTGACCGCCTCGACCTCCTGCTCCGTCAGCCCGAACAGGAAGAAGTTCTCCGGCCCGACCTCCTCGCGCATCTCGACGTTGGCCCCGTCGAGCGTGCCGATGGTCAGCGCGCCGTTGATCATGAACTTCATGTTGCCGGTCCCCGACGCCTCCTTGCCCGCGGTGGAGATCTGCTCGGACAGGTCGGCCGCCGGATAGATCATGTGCGCGTTCTGCACGTTGAAGTTCGGCACGAACGCCACCTTCATGAAGCGATTGACGTCCGGGTCGGCGTTGACGGTCTCGCCGACCGCGTTGATCAGCTTGATGATCCGCTTGGCCATGAAGTAGCCCGGCGCGGCCTTGCCGCCGAAGATGAACGCCCGCTGAGGAATCGACAACCCCGGGTTCTGCTTGATCCGGTGGTACAGCGCCACCATGTGCAGGACGTTGAGGTGCTGGCGCTTGTACTCGTGGATGCGCTTGACCTGGACGTCGAACATCCAGTCCGGGTTGAGCTCGACGCCCGCCACCGAGCGGATGTACTTGGCCAGCCGCGCCTTGTTGGTGCGCTTGATGTCGCGCCACTCCCGGCGGAAGGCCGCGTCCTCGACGAACGGCTCCAGTCCGCGCAGGCGGCCCAGGTCGGTCAGCCAGCCGTCGCCGACGGTCCGGTCCAGCAGCTCCCGCAGCCCGGGGTTGGCCAGCGCAAGGAAGCGGCGCGGCGTCACGCCGTTGGTCTTGTTGCTGAACCGTTCCGGCCACATCTCGTAAAAGTCTTTCAGCACACTGGTTTTCAGCAGCTCCGAGTGCAGCGCGGCGACGCCGTTGATGGCGTGGCTGCCGACGGTGGCCAGATGTGCCATCCGGACGTTCTTGCCGCCGTTCTCGCCGATCAGCGACATCCGGCGGACCCGGTCCTCGTCGCCGGGGAACCGGGCGCGCACCTCGTCGAGGAATCGCCGGTTGATCTCATAGATGAGCTCGAGGTGGCGGGGTAGCGACTCGGCGAACAACTCCAGCGGCCAGGTCTCCAGCGCCTCGGGCAGCAGCGTGTGGTTGGTGTAGCCGAACGTCGCGACCGTGATCTCCCAGGCCTCGTCCCAGTCCAGGTGGCGCTCGTCGATCAGCAACCGCATCAGCTCGGCGACCCCGATCGAGGGATGAGTGTCGTTGAGCTGCAAGGCGAATCGCTGGGGGAGCTCGCGCACGCCGGCGTCGGCGAGGTCGTCCATGATGTGCAGCACGTGCTGCAGCGAGCAGGACACGAAGAAGTACTGCTGCAGCAGGCGCAGCTGCTTGCCCGCCTCGGGCTCGTCGTTGGGGTACAGCACCTTCGTGACCGTCTCCGACATCACCTCGTCCTCGACCGCCCCGTAGTAGTCGCCGGTGTTGAAGGCCTCCAGCGCGAACGACTTCACGGCCCGCGCACTCCACAGCGTCAGCACGTTGCACGTGTTGACGCCGTAGCCCTGGATGGGCGTGTCGTAGGCGACGCCCTTCAGCAGCCGGCCCGGCACCCACCGGACGCGGTCATGGCCGTCGTCGTCGGTGTAGTGCGCTGCGTAGCCGCCCCACTTGACCAGGTAGGTGACGTCCGGTTTGGCGATCTCCCAGGGGTTTCCGTGGTCGAGCCAGTTGTCGGTCTGCTCGACCTGCCAGCCGTCGCGGATCTCCTGGTCGAAGATGCCGAACTCGTAGCGGATCCCGTAACCGATCGCCGGCCGCTCCAGGGTGGCCAGCGAGTCCAGGTAGCACGCGGCGAGCCGGCCGAGGCCGCCGTTGCCCAGGCCGGGTTCCTCCTCGCAGGCCAGGACCGTGTCGAGGTTCTGGCCCATCGCCGACAGCGCCTCCCGCGCCGCGCGCTCCATGTTCAGGTTCAGCAGGTTGTTGCCCAGCTGCGGGCCCATCAGGAACTCGGCCGACAGGTAGCAGGTCACCTTGCGGCCGAGGTCCAGTGAGGTCTGCGTCGACGCCACCCGGCGGTCCTGCATGCGGTCGCGCACGGCCAGGGCGAGCGCCCGGTAGTAGTGCTCGGGCCGTCGCGCGGCGGCCGGACGGCCGATCGAGTAGCGCAGGTGGTCGTTGATCGCCCGTTGCAGCGCGGCCGCGCTCATCCCGGTGCGGGAGTGCTCGACGAGGTCGGCCCGGGTGGGGCTGGGGGAGCTTCCGTCGGGGGGTGTCTGATCGAGATCGGTCATCGTGAGTCCTACTCCCTTGGGCATGCCGGCGGCGCGCAGGTGAGTCAGTGTGGCAGCGGTGTTTGCACACCAGGCGCGCAATGGGCATCCGCCACGTGAACGCGAGCCCACCTGCGGGCGACGAAACGGCTTCCGGGGCAGGGACTTACGCGATGTAGCCGCGGGGCAGCACGGAGAAGTCGACGCAGGCCGCGGCCAGCATGTCGCCCAGCCAGGCGTTGACCGGCGCGCGGAGTCTGAGCATCGCACCGGCCGACGGCGCTTTCAGCGTGGCGACGTTGCGGTTGGTCAGCAATTGGATTGCCTCGGTTTCGATGTCGCTCCAGCCGGTGTGCACCGTCATCAGGGTCAGGACGCCCAGTTCGTCGCCGGCGGGGGACAGGATCGGGTGATGCCAGGCGCCGTCGGCCTTGGACCCGGTGTGCGGCCGGACGACCGCCAGGACGGTGCCGCCGCCGTCCTCCAGCCGCGCCGCGCCGTCGGCCGGGACGATCCGTCCCACGGTGCTGTCCGGGTTGGTGACTGTGGTCGTTCCGGCGACCGCCAGCCTCAGTTCGTCGCCCGCCGCGCCGGACAGCGTGTAGTCGGCTTTGCCGCCGTTCTTGAATCCGAGCAGAACGCCGACGCCGCCCTTCTGCTGGGCGCGGGCCAATTCGGTGCCGTCGGCCGCGGTGAGCTCGATCCGCAACGCGTTAGAGGTCGCCCTCGACACCCGCGCGGCCACGACGGTCTGGTTTCCGAGAATCGGCATGCGGGAAATCGTAGGCCCGATGTCAACCCGACGAACGCCGGCGCAGAATTCTCGACGATGAATCAGCCCACGAGCGGGAAATCGGCCGAGCAAAGCCGACTGCCGCTGGCGTCGTCCGGTGCGCGCTGGCTGATTGCGGCGGCCGTACTCGGTTCGGGCATCGCGCTGCTGGACGGCACCGTCGTCAACGTGGCGCTGCCGGCCGTCGGGCGCGACCTGGGTGGGGGCCTGACCGGTCAACAGTGGGTCCTCGACGGCTACCTGCTGACCCTCACCGCGCTGCTGCTCTCCGGAGGCGCCGCAGGCGACCGTTACGGCCGCCGACGGGTGTTCATCGCCGGGCTGGTCGTCTTCACCGCGGCCTCTGTCGTCTGCGGTCTTGCGCCGACCGTCGGCTGGCTGGTCGGGGCCCGGCTGGTGCAGGGCGTCGGCGCGGCGGCGCTGGTTCCCGGCAGCCTCGCGTTGATCGACGCCGGCATCATCGACGACGACCGGGGCCGGGCCGTCGGGATCTGGGCGGGGATGTCCGGCGTGACGACGGCGTTGGGTCCGTTCGTCGGCGGCTGGCTCGTCGACGCGGCGTCGTGGCGCTGGGTGTTCTTCTTGAACCTTCCGCTCGCCGCGGCGGTGGTGTGGATCGCCGCTCGGCACATCCCCGAATCGCGCGATCCGACCGCGCGGGGCCGCCCGGACGTCCTGGGGACCGCCGCTGTCACAATCGGGTTGTCCGGGGCGATCTATGCGCTCATCGAGGCGCCTTCGCGCGGTTGGACGTTCGTCACAGCGGCCGCCGGGATCGTGGGAACGGTGGCCCTGCTTGCCTTTCCGGCGATCGAACGACGCGCGCGATCGCCACTTCTGCCGCTGAGGCTGTTGGGATCCCGGCAATTCACCGGCGCCAACCTCACGACCCTGGCCGTCTACACCGCCGTCGGCGGCGCGTTGTTTCTGTTGGCGCTGCAGCTGCAACAAAGCCTGCACTACTCTGCGCTCGCGGCGGGGCTGGCGATGTCGCCGATGACGATCATCATGTTGATCGGCTCGCCGTGGGCCGGCGCGCTCGGGCAGAGCGCGGGGCCGCGGCTGCCCATGACGGTCGGCCCGATGGTCGCCGCGGCGGGGCTGGCGTTGATGGCCCGGATCGTGCCCGGGGCGACCTATCTCGGCGCGGTGCTGCCCGCCGTGGTCGTCTTCGGTGTCGGGTTGGCGATCACCGTGGCGCCGCTGACCGCGGCCGTTCTCTCCGCCGTGCCCGCCGCCTACGCGGGCACCGCCTCCGGCGTCAACAACGCCCTTGCCCGCCTCGCCGGCCTGCTTGCCGTCGCGGTGCTGCCGGTCGCGTCCGGCATCACCGCCGGACCGGGGCATCCGCTCGGGCCCGGCTTCTCAGTGGCGATGATCATCACCGCCACGGTCTGCCTGTTCGGCGCGTTCGTAGCGGTGCTGTCCGTCCGCACCGGGGCGCACTTCGCCCGGCAGATGCTGCCCGGAATCAGCCACGATTGCGCGGCGCCGACCACTACGTCATGGAGGAGCGGCCCCGCGAGGTGACCGACGCGCTGGTGCGCCTGTTGAGCGTGGCTCCCGTCGGCTAATCCGTGACGGTCATCTGGTCGTCGCTGCTGGCCCACGATTGCGCGAAGACGTCGATCGGCACCTGCTCGTCGCGGCCCTGCTCGCTGCCGCTGTCGTTGAGGTGCACGATGCCGGCCGCGGTGTCGACGCCGGTCACCACGACGGCGTGGTCGGCCTCCGGTTGCCCGTCCGGGGTCTTGTCCTCGACGGGCTCGCGCCAGATGAGTTCGGAGTTGACCCCGACGATGACCTTGCGGCCCTTGGCCAAATCCTGCTCCAGCGCCGTCATGCCCGTGGGGACGCCCTTCTTCGCGGCGCCGGCCTTGTCGGTGGACACCGCGTGGATGCCGTAGTGGGCGAGCAGCGCCGGCTCGTCGTCGAACGAGGTGCCGGCGCCGGGCCGGCGCTTCTTCGGCTTGGTGTAGACCGGCCCGGAATGGACGGTGCTGGGCGTGGATTGGGCCAGCTTGACGATCGCCTGTTCGGAGGGCGCCCGGCCGGTCAGCTCACCGATCACGTCGGCGACGGCCATTTCCACGCAGTCGTCGTCGTAGCCCTGGTAGCGCCAGAACGCGGCGGCCGCCGCGGGGTCTCCGTAGACCGTGCCCTGCCCGCGGGGCGGGTTGGGCGTGGCGTGCGCGGTGCCCACGGCGAGGACCAGCGCGGCGGCGCCGCCCAGCGCTGCGAGACCGGCGGCCCGGGTGACGATCATGCTGTGAATGTCTGCGCTGGGGGCCCCCGCGTTACCTAATGCGCGCCGGCCAGGTTGAGCGTGACCACACCGGCGACGATCAACGCGACGCCGACGACCTTCGCCACCGACACCGGGGAGCCCAGGAACAGCACCGCGATCAGCACGATGGCGGCCGTCCCGATCGCCGACCACAGCGCGTAGGCGACGTCAGTCCGCATGCCCCGCGAGATGGACAGCGCCAGCAGCGCGAAGGAAACGGCGTAGCCGACCAGGCAGGTGACCGTCGGCCACAGCCGGGTGAATCCCTCGGTGCTCTTGAGCAAGCTGGTCGCGACGACCTCGGCGAAGATCGCGCACAGCAGGAACAGGTACGTCAACGCGCTAGTCCGACGACGATTTCTTGGGGTTTTCGGCCTGCGCCTCGTCCGCGACGGCGTCCAGGTGACTGTCGTGCGCGGCCTGCCAGTGCTCGTCGGCCGCCCGCTGCAGCTGGGCGGACGAGCCCAGTCCGTCCATGGCGGCTCGCTGATAGGTGTTCGCCGTCTGCTCGTGGACGCGCGCCAGTTCCTCGTGCCGTTGGGCGGCGGCGTGGTGGGCGGCCGCCGCGGCTTGCAGAGATTCCTCCGCCCGGTGTCGCGCCAGGCTGACCGACTCGGGGGACGGCCGTTGGCCGGCGGCCAACTCCGCCCTGCGGTTGCGCAGTTCTTTCACTCGCTGCTCCACCTGTGCCGCGCGTTCCGCCGGGCGCGATTGCCCGTCGACGGGCCGTTCACTCATGACCAACTCCCCACCGCACCGTGCCGTCGAGGCTGAGCACACCTGTTTCAATCAACTATCACGCTACGACGGTGAAAACGATGACGGCTACGACGGAAGGCCAGCCATGACCGTCTCCCCGCGACTGGTGCGCTTCGATGTCGGCGACGTGGTCGGCGAGCAGGCCTTTTTGGCGGCGACCTATTACCCGGCCGCGAGCCCCGCCGACGCGGTGCTCGTGTGCCTGCCGGGCGGCACCTACAGCCGCGAATATTGGGACCTGAAGATCCCCGGCCGTAGCGGCTACAGCTTCGCCGAGTTCGCGACCGGGAACGGCTACGACGTCGTCACGATCGACCCCCTGGGTACGGGCGAAAGTTCGAAGCCCGCAAGGGATTTCGGTTTCACCGACATCGCCGCCGCGCTCGCGCGGGCGGTCTCGGAGTTGCCGGCGCTGACAGGTGGCCACGCACCCGCGGTGGCCGTCGCGCACTCGCTGGGTGCCTATCTGGCGATCGTTCAGCAATCGCTGTTTCCCGGCTACGCCGGATTGGCGGCCCTCGGGTGCACCAATCGACACGTCGCGCCGCTGAACCTGGATGCGGCATTCATCGCCCGGGCCGCGACCCCGCAGGGCCGCGACGAGCTGGCGCGCCAGATCCTTTCCGCCCTTGCCGAGCCCTATGCCGAGGCCCCCCGCGAATACCTGCAGAGCTGGTTTCACCTCCCCGACGTGCCTGCCGACGTGGTCGCGGCCGACTGCGTCACGGCAAAGTCGGTGGTGCCGCGGGTGTTCGGCACCGCGATGATCCCCGGCGTCGTCGCCGAGCACGCCGCGCGGATCGATGTCCCGGTGCTGCTGGGCTATGGCGCGGTCGACGTCTCGCCGGACCCGCGGGCGGAGGCCGGCCTGTTCCGCAGCAGCCCCGACATCACGACCGTGGTCCTGGCCGACAGCGCGCACTGCCACAACATGGCGTCGAGCCGCCGGCGGCTCTGGAGGCGCCTGCTCGGCTGGGCGGCGACCGTAACGTCGGCGATGTGATGAAGACGCTCGAGGAACGCCTCGCCGGGCATGCGCCGGCCGTGCTGAGCCTCTTTCGCCTGGTTTACGGTTTGCTCTTCGCGGCCTCCGGCTCGGTGGTCCTGTTCGGCTGGCCCGCCCGTCCCAGCTATCCCGCCGCGTTCGGGGCCTGGCCCGGCTGGTACGCCGCCCTGATCGAGCTCGTGACCGGACTTCTGATCGCGGCTGGCCTGTTCACCCGCGCTGCGGCGTTTTTCGCCTCGGGGCACATGGCGGTCGCCTATTTCTGGATGCATCAACCGCGGGGGCTCTGGCCCGTCGGGGAGCCTCCGGACGGCAACGGCGGCGCCATGGCGATCCTTTATTGCTTCGCCTTCTTCCTGCTGGTCTTCACCGGCGGCGGACGATATTCGGTCGACGCCCTCCGCGGTGGGGTGACACTTCCTATCTCCTGGCGATAATGGCATTCTCTTGAGCGGAGAAGCCATTTCCGGAGGAGGTCGTCGGTGGGCACGGAGCAACGATGCGACGGGATGGTGGCCCTGGTCACCGGAAGCAGCCGGGGCCTGGGCAAGGCGATCGCGGCGCGGCTTGCCGCGCGCGGTGCCACGGTGGCGCTGACCGCCCGCACGATGGACCCCGACCCCAAATACCAGGGATCGCTCCGCCAGACCCGCGAAGAGATCGTCGCCGCCGGTGGCCGGGCGGTCGCCATCCCGGCGGACCTGTCGCACCCCGAGGAACGCGAACGGCTTTTCGGCGAGGTCGTGCGCGCCGTCGGTGCACCGGACATCTTGGTCAACAACGCCGCGGTCACCTTCCTGCGGCCGCTCGACGGGTTCCCGGAACGGCGGGCCCGGCTGATGATCGAGATGCACGTGCTGGGGCCGCTGCACCTGAGCCAGCTGGCGATTCCCGCGATGCGCGAGCGCGGGCGGGGCTGGATCCTGAATCTGACGTCGGTGGGCGGCGACCTGCCGCCCGGACCGCCGTTCTCCGAATTCGACCGGACCGCGGGCTTCGGGATCTACGGAACCGCCAAGGCCGCGCTCAACCGGCTCACCAAAAGCCTTGCCGCCGAACTGTATGACGACGGCATCGCCGTCAACGCCGCGGCTCCGTCCAACCCGGTGGCGACGCCGGGGGCCGGCGCCCTGGATCTGGCCAAGACCGACACCGAGGACATCGAACTGATCACCGAGACCGCCCTGCGGCTGTGCACCTGCGATCCGAGGACCATGACCGGGCGCATCGCGCACACCCAGTCCTTCCTGGCCGAGGTCGGCCGGGCCGGCTGAATGCCCGAGCTCGATCTCGAGGGGCTGCGCCGGCGGCTCGCGGCCGCCGGGGTGGTCGACGTCGCCGCGCTCGCCGGGGGCGCGTCCAGCCTCACGTTCCGCGGCGCGCGCGACGCCCGGCCGGTGGTGATCAAGGTTGCCCCGCCGGGCGTGGAGCCGGTCGCGCACCGCGACGTGTTGCGCCAGGCCCGGATCATGAAAGCGCTTGCCGGGACGCGAGTTCCGGTGCCCGAGGTGGTGTGGCAGGATCCGGGCGACCCGCCCGACACCCCGCCGCTGTTCGTGATGTCCCACGCCTCAGGACAGTGCGTGGAGCCGCTGTTCGACTGCTGCCCGCCGGCTGCCGGGCTGTTCGAGCGCTACCGCAACGCGTGCCGGGTGATGGCCGCCCTGCACAGCCTGTCGCCGTCCGAGTTGGGTCTGGCCGGCGAGCCGGTCGTCGATGCGGCCGCCGAGGTCCAGCGCTGGTGCGACACGCTGCGGACCGTGGATGCGGAGCTGGTGCCGGACTGGCGCGGTGTGCGGGACGCGCTGCTTGCCTGCGCGCCAAGGGCTTTGCGGCCCAGCGTGGTGCACGGTGACTTCCGGCTGGGCAACCTGATGGCCGTCGGCGCCAGGATCACCGCCGTGATCGACTGGGAGATCTGGTCGATCGGCGACCCGCGCATCGATCTGGGCTGGTTGCTGATCAACTGCGACCCCGAGACGTACCAACGGGTTCCGTCCTCCGCCGGTGTCGCGCCCCCAGCCGGCGAACTGGCCGAGATCTATCAACGCGAATCAGGTTGGGAAGTCACCGACTTGGGCTGGTTCGGCGCGCTGGCGTGCTTCAAGTCGGCCGCGACGTGGTCGCTGATCGTCAAGCACAACCGCCGAAGGCGCTCTCCCCGGGCCGAATTGGAGGCCATGGCCGCGACGCCGCCGCGGTTGCTGGAGCGGGCGCGGTCGATGCTGGGCTAACGGTGGATCAGCGGCACCGCACGAACATGTTTTCGCAGTACATCCCGGCGCCGCCCCAGGCGAGCGACGGGCCGCCCTCGTCGGCCGGGTCGACGAACAGCGCCGGACTCTCCGTCGTGATCAGATCGACAACCCCGGGCGCCGGCGGTGAGAAAGGGTCGGGATCGGCGTTGGCCACGGCCGAACTGGCGGCGAGAGCCATCGCGCTCATCGCGCCGGCCACCAAAACCCGCTTCATTCCCGCCCTCTCTGTCGCCCGCCTATTGTAGCCCCCTGGCAAACAAACCGATACAGGATCGGCGCAACGTTCCGGGGCCATATCGCGGATGTGTTACGAACGCACAACGACTTCGACCGGTTGCCCAGCAAATTCCCTGACGCGTTTCGCGCCGCGCCTACGGTGTCGCGCGTGGGGCCGGTAACCGTGGTCGTTCGCCGCGCCGCGGTTATCGCGGTTTGTCTGTTCGTGGCCGTGGCCGCGGCGCCGTCGACAAGCGCGGATCCCGACGTCGACCCCGCCGCCGTAACAGTGCCCGCGCCGGACGGTGGCGTGCCCTCGAACGCGCCGGCAATCCTCAAGACCCCGGACGGCTGGACCCTGGGCCTCGGCGCCAAGGACGAGTCGCAGATTCCGGTGGCGCCGCTGACCACCGCCGTCTCGTCCCGTGAATACCTGGCGAGCGGGACGTTCGTCGGCTCGCTCATAGGGCCTGAGCAGCCGCGGGGCACCCTCGAGGTGGGTTACGAGATCGGCTGCGGGATCGACATGAGCACTTCCAACGGCGTCACGATGGGCGGGAGTGCAGGCGTCACCCCGGGTCTTGGCCTGGCGGGCGCGTTCACCGGCGTGGTGACCCCCGTGCCGTTGATCACGGTTCCTGTCAACGGTGTGATCACCGTGGGCCTCAAGCCGGGGCTCGTGATCGTGGTGCCGGTGGTCAAGAAGCAGTTCAAGGGGCCGAGTCCCTGGGTGATGGTCAGCAACTTCCACGTCAAGATCGACGGCTGCGTGGGGCAGTCGTTCATCCGCTCCTACGCGACGCTGACCCGGGAGACCGATCAATCCGACGTGGTGCTGTCCTACGTCGGCGTCACCAAAGCCGTCTAAGGCCGATGGTGGCGACCCGCTTCGCCCGGCTCCGCCGCGCTAGCCATCGCCACGCCGCGGGGTATGCCCGCCAGCCGGTCGGCGAACTTCGCCTCGGCGGCCGCGCGCAGGCGCAGCAGGTGTTCGGAGGGAAACAGATCGGGCGCGGGTGAGCGGTCCTTGAGCAGGAGCCGGGCCAGCGTCACCTTGTGCACCTCGGTGGGACCGTCGGCCAGGCCGAGCACGAACGACTCCACCAGGTACTGCACGAACGGCATCTCGTGGGTGGTGCCCAGTGACCCGTGCAGCTGGAGCGCCCGCGCCGACACGTCGTGCAACACCTTCTGCATCATCGCCTTGACCGCCGAAATGTCCGCCCGCACCGCGTGATAGTCGTTGAATTGGTCGATCTTCCAAGCGGTTTGCAGCGTCAGCAGCCGGAAGGCCTCGATCTCCATCCACGAGTCGGCGACCATCTCCTGGACCAGTTGCTTGTTGGCCAGGACCTCGCCCTGGGTGTAGCGTGACACCGCCCGCTCGCAGATCATGTCGAAGATGCGGCGGACCAGGCCCACCGTGCGCATCGCGTGGTGAATTCGCCCGCCGCCCAGGCGGGTTTGGGCGACGGCGAACGCCCCGCCGCGCGGGCCCAGCATGTGGTCGGCGGGCACCCGCACGTTCTCGTAACGGACGTACCCCTCGCGACCGCCGCCCGGCGGCTGATACCCCAACCCGACATCGCGCAGCACGTTGATGCCCGGGGTGCCGCCCGGTACGACGAACATCGAATAGCGTTGATATGGCGGCGCTTCGGGGTCGGTCATGGCCATCACGATGAGGAAAGAAGCCATCGAGGCGAACGAGGAAAACCACTTCTCCCCGTTGATGATCCAGTGATCGCCGTCGGGCACCGCGGTGGTGCGGAACACCTTGGGGTCCGCGCCGCCCTGCGGCTCGGTCATCGAGAAGCAGGACACGATGCGGTTGTCCAGCAACGGCTCGAGGTAGCGCGCCTTGAGCTCGGGAGTGCCGTAATGCGCGAGGATCTCGCTGTTGCCCGAATCGGGGGCCTGCGAACCGAAGACGATGGGCGCACATTCCGAACGGCCCAGGATCTCGTTGAGCAGAGCGAGTTTCACCTGGCCGTAGCCCGGGCCGCCCAGGTGCGGCCCGAGGTGGGTGGCCCACAGGCCGCGCTCCTTGACGATCTCCTGCAGCGGCGGGATCAGGGCCTGCCGCACCGGATCGCTGAGGTCGTGGGATTCCTTGACGATCAGGTCGATCGGCTCGCACTCGTTGCGCACAAACTCCTCGACCCATTTCAGTTGTTCGGCCCACTGCGGCTCGGTGGAGAAGTCCCACGACATCCGTTGTCCCTTCTCGGGTCATTGCCACTTTTTGCGGCGCTCGGCCGCGTCCTCGGTCGCATGCGCGATCACCTGGTTGCGGTTCTCCAGTTCCAGCGCCGCCGGCAGGCTCGCCGCGTCGGTGTTCACCTGCAGCGCGCGCTTCGTCAGTTGCACGCCGAGCGGCGCCAGGCCGGCGATCAGCGACGCCAACTCGACGGCGCGATCGACCAACCGATCGGGCCCGACGACCTCGCTGACCAGCCCCCGCCGCTCGGCCTCGCCGGCCGAGACCGTGCGCCCGGTGAGCATCCAGTCGGCCGCGACGCTGGTGCCGACGATGCGGGGCAGGTGATAGCTCATGCCCATCTCGGCGCCCGACAGCCCGAGCAGGATGGCGGCGTTGCCGAACGAGGCTTGCGCCGAACAGATTCGGATGTCGGCGGCGAGGCACAGCGCGAAACCCGCCCCGACGCAGGGGCCGTTGACCGCGGCGATGACGGGCTGCGGCACCTCGCGGACGCGTTGGGCGAGCGCGGCCATGCTCTCCTGGAAGCGCATGCGGTCCAGCGCCGGCGCCGTCGCCTCGGGCACGTCGGGCCCGAAGTCGCGCATGTCGATGCCGGCGCAAAAGCCGCGACCGGCTCCGGTGAGCACGATGGCACGCGTCGACCGGTCGGCCCCCAAATCGGCCAGGGCCGCGGCCAATTCGGCTTGCATGGCCGCGTTGATGGCGTTGAGCCGCTCCGGACGGCTCAGGCGCACGACGACGACGCCGTCGGCGGGCCGGTCGAGTTCCAGCGTGTGGGACACCCACCGATCGTAAAGCGTCTCTCGGTTCAGGAGAACTGCCTTCTCCAAAATGGCGAAGGGATTCTCGCGACTTGAGCGCGATCCGGTGGGCCACCCGGGGCCACAGGGGCAGTTCGGCCCGGACATGGACGGGTTCTTCGCGGCGTGGGAAGGTGACGTACTCCCTCAGCTGCGCGGCTGAGCTTCAGCTTCGGCGTCGCCGTAGAAGCCCACCCGAAGCAGGGCGGTGATCTCGCTGACCAAGGGCATCCGCGGATTTGTGCGGTTGCTGAGATCCTCGAATGCCGTCATCGCCAACGCGGGCAGCGCCGCAAGGAATTGTTCCTCCTCGACGCCGTACTCCCGCAGCGATCGCGGCATGTCCAGTCGCTTCAGCAGATCGTCAACTCCGTGGAACAACCGGCCGCGGCATTCGTCGGGCTCATGCCCGCCGAAGATCAGTTGGCCGAGCTGCGCGTATTTGTCCGGCGCCACGTAGGCGGAATATCCCGGGGCGGGCATGAACTTGCTTGGCAGACTTGCGTTGTAGCGCAGCACATGCGGCAGGAAGATGCCGTTGGCTCGGCCATGCGAGATCCCGAATCTCGCGCCGACGGCATGGGCGAGCGCATGGTTCGTCCCGACGAACGCATTCGAAAAGGCAAGCCCGGCAAGGGTTGCCGCGTTGGACATGTCGGTTCGCGCGGATAGCTCGCCGGGGTCATCGTAGGCCCTGGGCAACGCGTCGAAGATCAATCGTGCCGCTTGGGCGCACAGCGCGTCCGTGTACGGCGACGCGAAGATCGAAACGATCGCTTCCAGAGCGTGGGTGAGCGCGTCGATGCCGGTGTCGGCGGTCAGTTTCGGTGGCATGGACGAGGTCAGGACGGGGTCGACGATCGCGAGGTCAGGCACCAGGCTGTAGTCGACCAGCGTTTCCTTCTTCCCGCGCACCGTCAGCACCGCCGCCGGCGAGACTTCGGAACCGGTCCCCGACGTCGTCGGAATAGCGACCAATTGGACGCGATGGCGGTCGGTCGGATAGTCGGCCACGCGCTTGCGCGGGTCGAGGAACGGCATCGTCAACTCGTCGAGGCTCTTCTCCGGGTGTTCGTAGAACAGCCGGATCGCCTTGCCGGCATCCAGCACCGAGCCGCCGCCGACGGCGAGCAGCAGATCGGGTTGGACCCGCTGCAGCAGCGCGACGCCACGGCGGATGGTCGCCTCGTCGGGCTCCGGTGTCACCTCGCTGAACACCTGCACGTGTTGGGTGCGTAACTTGCCTCGCAACTGGTCGACCACGCCGCGCTCATCGGTCAGGGCATCGGTGATCACCACGACGATTTCGCAGTCGAGTTCGCGCAGGTTGTCCAGTGCGCCTTCGTTGAAGTAGGTGTTGGAGGGGACGCGGAACCATTGCGGCGGGGTGCGGCGCCGCGAGACGGTCTTGATGTTCAGCAGTTGGCGGTAGTTGACGTTCTCCGTCGTGCTCGACCCGCCCCAGGTGCCGCAACCCAACGAGAACGTGGGTGTGAGGTTGTTGTAGACCCCGCCGAGGGCTCCGACGGCGGTGGGCGCGTTGACCAGGATGCGCCCGGTGCGAACCGCCAGACCGTATGCCTCGATGACGTCCTCGTCGCTGGCGTACACCGCCGAGGTGTGACCGAGCCCCCCATGCTCGGTGACCAGGACGGCCACGTCGATGGCGTGCTGGACGCCTCTTGCGCGCACCACCCCGAGCACCGGCATCAGCTTCTCGGCCAACAGGGGGTGGGAGGCGAGTTCGTCCAGGTCGGCGGGAAGCTGTGCCAGCAGCACTTTGACGGTCGGTGACACGCTGAAGTCGGCTCGGGCGGCCAGCTCCGAAGCCTTCTTCCCGACCGCCTCGAGCGAGATCTTATCGCCGCACCCGAACGCGAACTCCGCCACCGCGTCGGCCTCGGCGGGCGTGAGCAGTTGGGCGCCCATCCGCTCGAACTCGGCCATCACCTCGTCGTATATCTCGTCGTCGATGATGCAGGTTTGCTCGGCCGGGCAAATAACGGACGAGTCAAAGGTTTTCGAGATCAGGATGTCAACGACCGCGCCCTTCAGGTCCGCGGTCTTGTGAACGTAGATCGGCGCGTTGCCCGGACCGACGGACAGACCCGGCTTTCCGGCCGAATTCGCCAGCGCCACGATCTTCGGTCCGCCCGTGACCCAGATGAAGTCGACCTCGGGATGCTTGAACAGGTAGTGCGTCACCTCGTGCGCGGCGTCCGGAATGACCTGCAGCGCTCCGGGCGGCATCCCGGCCGCTTCGGCCGCCGGGCGGAGGACTTCCAGGCTGCGTTCGCAACAGCGCACCGCATACGGTGACGGCCGAAAAAGGATCGCGTTGCGCGTCTTGGCGGCCACGATCGCCTTGAACAGCACCGTCGAGGTCGGATTGGTCACGGGGGTGATGCCCAGCACGACCCCGATCGGCTCGGCCACATAGGCGATGTTGTGTTCGACGTCCTCGTCGATGACACCAACGGATTTCTTGCCACGCAGGTAGTCGTGCAGGAACTCGGTGGCGACATAGTTCTTGACGACCTTGTCCTCGAAGACACCGAAGCCCGTCTCCTCGATCGCCACGCTGGCCAATTCGCCCGCCGCGCGGACCCCGGCGCGCACCATCGCCTCGACGATCGCGTCGACCTGCTCCTGGTCGAGCCTGCGGAATGCCCGGGCCGCCTCGGCCGCCACGTCGACGATCGCGTCGACCTCGCGTCTGCGCTCTTCGGCAAGCGCGGGTGCTTCGAGACCGGAGGCGGGCTGGCTTTGCGTAGTGGTCATGGTCGCGTTTCGGCTCGGGAAGGGACGCCGAGCGTCCCCGGAATGAGCAGATGCTACGTCGGCCGCCTTGATCGAAAGTAGGGCTGAAAGGCCCTCGGCCCGGTTACGGCCCGAAGTTGGTGCCGCAGGTGAGCTCTTGCCACTTCGCGATCTCGGCCGCGCGCGCGTCCGCGACGTGGCGATAGAGACCCAGCGCGTCGGGGCCGAGCAGCAGGAACCCCGGGGGCTCGGTTGATTCCACGGCCCTGATGATCGCGGTGGCCGCCTTGGCGGGGTCGCCGGCCTGGGTGCCGTGCGTGGTGTCGTTCTCCTTGCGCCGCTGCCCCGCGGTGGCCGCGTAGTCGTCGATGACCGCGGCCGACTGTACGAGCGAGCGACCGGCGAAGTCCGTGCGGAACGCGCCGGGCTCCACGACCGTCACCGAAATGCCCAGCGGCGCAAGCTCACCGCGCAGGGCCCCGCTCATCCCCTCGATCGCGGCCTTCGCCGCCGCGTAGTACCCGGATCCCACCGGAGTGACCGTCGCGCCGATCGAGGAGATGTTGACGATCGCGCCGCTGCGGCGCGATCGCATGCCGGGCAGCACGGCCTTGATCGTCGCGACGGTGCCGAAGAAGTGCGTCTCGAACAACTCGCGTACCTCGGCGTCGTCGCCCTCCTCGACGGCGGCGCGGTAGCCATAGCCGGCGTTGTTGACCAGGACGTCAACGCCGCCGAACCGCTCGTGCGCGTCCCGCACGGCGGCGGTGACCTGCGCGGGCTCGGTGACGTCGAGCGCCACCGCGAGCACCCGCTCCGGTGCGGCCTGCGCCAGGTCGGCGACCTTGGTGACGTCGCGCGCGGTGACGACGGCGTGGTGGCCGGCCGCGATGACGGCCTCGGCGAGCGCGCGGCCGAGCCCGGTCGAGCAGCCGGTGATGAGCCAGGTGGACATGCGGTGTCTCCTTCGGTCGGGCGGAACTCAGTCGGTCAGCGCGCGGCCCACGATCCGCGGGTCCGGCTCGCCCACGACCTCGTCGTCCTTGTCGTCGTAGTCGGATTTGGCGAGCACGTGACGCATGGCGTTTCCAAATCGATCTGTGCCATAGTCCGACGCTAGCCCCGTCGGCGCCGGCGATCGGGACGGCGGGCGCATCGTGCTGGTCGCCCCGCCGGCCGCGTTCTACGCTTCAGGAAAGCGTTGACGAGAGCGAAGGAAGCACACAGTGAGGACGCTCGAAGGCCTGCTGGCCGGGCACCCTTTCTTCCGCGGCATCGACCCGCGTTACCTGCAGTTGGCCGTCGGGTGCGCGGCCAACGTGCGCTTCGGCGCGGGTGAGTTGATCTTCCGCGAGGGCCGCCCGGCCGATCACTTCTATCTCATCCGCGTCGGCAGGATCGCGCTCGAGACTCGCGCGCCGGGCCATGGCAGCCTGACCGTGCAGACGCTCGGCGACGGCGAGATCCTCGGCTGGTCGTGGCTGGTGCCGCCCTACAACTCGCGGTTCGACGCACGCGCGGTGGAGACGACGCGGGCCATCGTCTTCGACGGCAAGTGCCTGCGCGAGAAGTGCGAAGAGGATCACGAACTCGGCTACGAGTTGCAGAAGCGCGTGATCGCGGTGCTCGGCGAATATCTCGATGCGACGAGGTTCCGGCTCTTGGACATCTACGCCGACGCCATCGAATGAGGCCGGCCCGGGGAGCGTCTCGCTAACTCGCCGCCGCGCACCGCTCCAGCCGGAAGGTGCGCTCGAAGCCGGTCGGGCGCGTCGTCAGCGTCACCTCCACCGCGCCGCTGGGGGCCACCACGTAGCGCTCCTCGACGTCGGGGCCGTCACTCCAGCGGCCGACCGGTTGCCGCCCGAGGTCATCCCGGTCGTAGAGCGCCGGGTCGAACGGGAAGAGGACCGGGTCGTAGGGCGTCACGTCGCCGTCGGGACGGCCGTCGACGAGGCGGCTGCACTCGACGAATCGGAAGTGCCCGATGTTGTGCGCGGCCCGGTAGGTCCGCCGCACCACCAGCGGGGTATGCCCGTCGGCCGGAAGCGAGGCATCCTTGGGGACGATCGGGTCGAAGACCACGTCGGTGCCGGCGTGCGCCTCGCGGAAGACCCCGAAGTGCCGCGAAAAGCGTTCGGACAGGGCGAAACCCGCCTCCTGGTCGAGGAAGACCGCCAGCCCGATCGCCGTCGCGGCGAACGGGTGCGGGGAGCGCTTCACCCGCTTCTCGCCGAAGGCCGTACGCAGCATCCGGGAGACCAGCGGGAAGCCCCCGGCCCCGCCCACGACGTAGATGCCCGCCACCTCCGACCAGGTCACGTCCGGGCCGCCCGCCGGATCGTGCAGGACGCGGTGCAGCAGTTCGGTCGTCTGGTCGACCATGGGCGCGCACACGGCGTAGACGTCGTCGATCCGGCAGGAGAACGGGGGCCGGTCCACCTCGTCGATCCCGGTCAGGTCGACCAGGAAACGGCGCGTCTGCGGCCCGACGGCCTCCTTGCGGGCGGCGCACTCCTCCCTGAGCAGGTCGCGGGCGGCCGGGGTCACCTCGGGAAGGTTCAGGCGGCCCAGGACGAGGTCGACGATCGCCTCGTCGAAGTCGTCACCGCCGAGGCGCTGAATGCCTTCGCTGACGACCACCTCGTTCTCGTGCCCGGTCATCCTCAGCAGCGACGCGTCGAAGGTGCCGCCACCGAGGTCGTAAACGAGGACGTACTCGCGCCTGGCGGTGATGGTGGAGCGGTATCGATGCGCGTACTCCAGGCTGGCGGCCGACGGCTCGTTCAGCAGCGCGACGACGTGAAAACCCGCCGCGACGAACGCGTCCAGCGTCAGCAGGCGCTGGGCGCTGGAGGCGTTGGCGGGCACGCTGATCGCGGCCTCGATGGTCTCGCCCGGCGCCAGGCTGGCATTCGAGCGGCGCTGCAGGTCGCTCTTCAGCTGGGCCAGAAAGCCGGTGAGGAGGTCGGCGAGACGATGGCTGCGGCCGGCCAGGGTCACCTCAGTCTGCGGTCCGGCCTCGTTGAGGAGGCGTTTGAAGGATCGCAGCACCGACCAGCCCGGCTCGTGGCGGACGGCTGCCGCGGCCACCCCGAATCTCAGGTCCCCGTCGGCATTGGCGGCGATGACCGACGGCCAGGCGTCCAGTCCGTCGAATGAGATGACCGGATAGTTACCGCGGTCGACGGCCGCAACGACGGTGTGGGTGGTGCCAAAGTCGATGCCGACCCTCATTCCGCAGAATTCTAGGACCGTGTCACCGTCTTGGGCACCACCTTTGACCGCGCGTGCCGGTCAATCCTCGAAGTGACGGTTGTAGTCGGTACGCTCGAGCCACCATTGCAGGCTGTACAGCCCCTTCGCGATCATCACCATCAGCATCGCGGACGCGAGTGCCAGGACGACGTTCATAGCCTGTGCATCTCCCGCGCCATGAGGGCGTTCTCGAGAAATTCGTACCGCTTCGGGCAATGCCTTTGCTGCGGGGCTGATTCACCGAATGTGGTCGTGAGCATTCGCCGTGCGACGGCGACCAGCCGGACGCCGATGCTCCTGCGGCGCACCACCCCCAAGGCGGCCGCGCTGCCGAAAACCACCTGCTGGGTGCTGATCACAACCTCGGTGGATGACACCTGAACCGGGGGAGGCGGTTGATGGGTGGGCTTGTCGACGGGATCGGTCGTGCTCGCGACTCCCGGTGGGGATACCAACATCGTCTACCTCTTCTCCGATGTGGCGCTTGGTGGACTCACCGTACGGTCGGCGACCGCCCAGGGCATGCGTAGTCGACTACCTCAACCGTTGCGGGCGCTGGTTGCATCGATGACTTTCGCCCCTAGGCCCGCACGCTCGGTGCGCCGACGATGACTTCGTGATCGAGATGCTCAAGGGTTTCCCCGACGACGTCGCCGCGTTCGCTTTGCATGGGCACGTGACCAAGAGCGATTACGACACGGTGCTCATACCGGGCTTCGAGGACAAACTGAGCCGGCACGAACGGGTGGGCATCTATCTCGAGATCGCGCCCGACTTCACGAGTTTCGGACCCGGCGCGGTGTGGGCGGATTCCAGGTTCGGCATCGGCCACTACTTCGACTGGGATCGCTGCGCGATCGTCAGCGACGTGGAATGGGTGAAGCACATGGCCAGGTTCAGTGAGCTCTTCGGGTTCCTCTGGCCCGGCAGGTACCGCACGTTCGCCGAGGCGAAGGCCGACGAAGCGCGCGAATGGATCGTGGCGCCGCACGGCAAGCGCGATGCCGGATGAGATCGGGTTAGCCGATCACGGGGCGGCTGCCGCGTCCCATTGCCTTTGCACCTCCCGCTCCGCGGGCGTGGCGATCAGGCCGGACGGGGCGAACCGTTTGGACGGCACCGGTTCTTCCTCGGAAAGCGGCCTGCCGCCGCCGCGAATCACCTTGAGCGCGACGACGACTCCGGCCGCGAACACGACGACGACGACCAGCGCGAAGAGGATCGACAGGGTCCCCTGGATGAAGGTGTTCCTGATGACGTCATCGAGCTGATGGGCATTCTTGGCCGAACCGAACGCGGTCTTGCCCGCGTGTTTCGCCGCCAGGTACTGCGCGTGCTGGGTCCAGTAGCCCACGGCGGGGTCCCCGGAGAAGATCTTCTGCCACGACGCGGTCATCGTGACGGCCAGGTCCCACAGCAGCGGCACGCCGGGGATCCACGCCCACCTCAGCAGCCCCTTCTTGATGACGACGACCGTGACGACGGTCAGTGCGATCGCCGCGAGGAGCTGGTTGGCGATACCGAAGAGCGGGAACAGCGTGTTGATCCCGCCCAGCGGGTCGGTCACGCCCATCAGCAGGGTGCCGCCCCACGCGGCGACCACGGCCAGGCTGCAGATCCATACGCCGGGGCGCCAGCTCGGGTTGCGCAGCCGGGCCAGCGGGCCGCCCAGGTTGCCCAGCGTGTCGGAGAGCATGAAGCGGTTGACCCGGGTTCCCGCGTCGACCGTCGTCAGGATGAACAGCGCCTCGAACATGATCGCGAAGTGATACCAGAACGCCTTGAGCCCGGTGCCGCCGAAGACCCGCTGCAGCACCTCGGACATCCCCAGCGCCAGCGTCGGTGCGCCGCCGGTGCGCGACACGATGGACTTCTCGCCGACGCTGCGGGCGGCCTGGCCGATCTGGTCGGCGGTGGCCCGCGGACCGGACAGGCCGAGCCGGTTGACGTAGTCCGCGGCGGTGGCCGCCGTGCCGCCGGTCTGGGCCGCCGGCGCGTTCACTGCGAAGTACAAGTGCTGGTTGAGGATCGACGCGGTGATCAGCGCCATGACGGCGACGAACGACTCGGTGATCATGCCGCCGTAGCCGATCAGCCGCATCTGGCCTTCCTTCTCCAGCAGCTTCGGCGTCGTCCCGGACGAGATCAGCGAGTGGAACCCCGACAGCGCGCCGCACGCGATGGTGATGAACAGGAACGGGAACAGCGAACCGGCGAACACCGGGCCGTTCCCCCTGGTGGCGAACTGCGAAACCGCGGGAGCTTGCATCTCCGGCCGCGCGAGGAAGACGCCGAGGGCGATCAGCGCGACGGCGCCGACCTTCATGAACGTCGAGAGATAATCGCGCGGCGCGAGCAGCAACCACACCGGCAGCACCGACGCGGCGAACCCATAGATGATGAGGCACCAGCACAGCGTCACCGGTGACAGGGTGAACCACGATGCGCCCCAGGTTGTTTCGGCGACCCAGCTGCCGGACGCCACCGCGAGCAGGAGCAGCGCGAAGCCGATGACCGATACCTCCGACACCCGTCCGGGGCGCAGGAAGCGCAGGTAGCAGCCCATGAACAGGGCGATGGGGATGGTCATGGCGATGGAGAAGACGCCCCACGGGCTTTCGGCCAGGGCCTTCACCACGATCAGCGCCAGCACCGCGATCAGGATCACCATGATGACGAGGGATCCGAGGAGGGCGGCCGCCCCGCCCGCGGCGCCCAGTTCGTCGCGGGCCATCTGGCCGAGCGAACGGCCCCGGCGCCGGGTGGAGATCCACAGCACCAGGTAGTCCTGCACGCACCCGCCGAACACCGCGCCGACGACGATCCAGATGGCGCCCGGCAGGTAGCCCATCTGGGTGGCCAGCACAGGACCGACCAGCGGCCCGGCCCCGGCGATGGCGGCGAAATGATGGCCGAACAGCACGCGCCGGTCGGTTGGCACGTAGTCGGTGCCATCGTCGAGGACCTCGGCCGGGCTGGCGTGGTCGTCGCGGGGCCGGACGATCTTCATCTCGACCAACCGGGCATAGAACCGGTAGGCGATGATGTACGTGCAGATCGCCGCGACGACGAACCAGACGGCGTTGACCGTCTCGCCGCGAGCGAACGCGATGATCGCCCAGGCGACGGCGCCGACGAGCGCGATCACGGCGAAGACGATCTTGTGCCGGGTGGTGATTGGGGACCGGTCGATGATGGCGACCGGCGGCAGGTGTTCGTGGGTGCGGATGTAGCTGACGTCTTTGTCGTGTTCTTGAACGGCCACGGCGGAAACCCTACGCGCGCAAGGCTGACAATGGGTGTTTGCGAAGGCGATTCAGTACAGGGCGCGCACCGCGTCGATGGTGTCGGCCTCCGCCGGGCCCTTGTCGTCGCGGTAGCGCACCACCCGGGCGAACCGCAGCGCGAGCCCGCCGGGGTAGCGCGACGACTTCTGCACGCCGTCCAGGGCGATCTCGACCACCTGCTCGGGCCGCAGCCGGACCACGTAACCGTCCGTGCCGCCGACGGCCAGCTCGCTGAACCGGGCGGTCTGCCAGTCCAGCATGGCGTCGGTCATGCCCTTGAACGTCTTTCCCACCATCACGAATTCGCCGCTCGCAGGGTCGCGCGCGCCCAGGTGGATGTTGGACAGCTTGCCGCGCCGGCGCCCCGACCCCCATTCCACGGCGAGCACCACCAGGTCCAGCGTGTGCACCGGCTTGACCTTGAGCCAGCCCGCCCCGCGCCGGCCCGCGAGGTACGGCGCGCGCGGCGCCTTGGCCATCACGCCCTCGTGGCCGGCGGCCAGCGTGGCGTCCAGGAAGCGCGCGGCCTCCGACGGGTCCGACGTCGTCAGCCGGTCGACCCGCTGGTCGGGCGGCACCAGCGCATCCAGGGCGGCGAGCCGGTCGGTGGTGGGCGCGTCCAGCAGGTCGGTGCCGTCGCGGTGCAGGATATCGAAGAAGAACACCGAAAGCCGTTGCGCCGCAACAGCGGCCGCCACGTCGACGGACCGGCCGAACCGCGAGGCGGTGACCTGGAAGCGGTGCGGGCGGTTGTCGGGCCGCAGCGCGATCGCCTCGGCGTCGGCGATGAGGTCGGTGGCAGGCAGTGCCAGCGTCGCCTCGACGACCTCCGGGAGCCGGGCCGTGACGTCGTCGAGGCTGCGGGTGTACACCGTGACCCGATCGCCCGCCCGGTGGATCTGCACGCGCGCGCCATCCAGCTTCGCCTCGAAAATCGTTGTGCCGTTGTGCCGTTCGATGGCGTCGGCCACGCCGGTCGCGGTCTGGGCCAGCATCGGGCTGACCGGGCGGCCGACCCGCAGGGTGAAGGCGCCCAGGGCCGCGGGTTCGCCGGACAGGGCTGCCACAGCGACGGCCGGCAGATCCCCGCCCAGCATCGCGGCGCGCTGCACCGACGCGACGGGGATTCCGGCGGCCTTGGCGACGGCGTCGGCCATGATCCCGGCCAGCGCCCCCTGGCGCAGCTCGCCGCCGAGCAGCCGCACCAGGAAGGCCTGCTCGGTTTCGGTCGCCGCGGCGAACAACGCGTGCAGCATTTCGGCCCGCCGCGCCTGTGACCCCTTGCCCGCGACCGCCCCGATCTGACAGAACGTGGCGTCGACTGCCGTGACGGTCAGCGTCGGGTCGGCCGCCGGCCGCGGCCGCTCGCGCAACGACGCCCAGCCGACTCCGATCTGGCGTTGGCGCAGCTCACCGGAGAGCCACGACACGACGACCGCCACCGCCTGCGGGTCGGCGGGCAACTCTTCGGCGGTGCGGCGCAGCAGGTCGGCGATGTGGGCGACCTTGGTCAGCCGCGACGACGTGCCGCCGACGGTAAGCGACGTGCTTGCCACGTCGAGGAGGAGCACGTCGCTCAGCTTGGCATGGCTCGCCGACAACCCGGCCGGGCGGACACGCTAGCGTGTCCGCTTAACGTTACAAATTTCGAGAATTCTGACAACCCTGGAGAAGGAGGCCCGGATGGAGATCAACGGGAAGAAGGTCGTCGTCGTCGGCGGCGCGTCGGGGATGGGTCGCGCCAGCGCCGAATTGCTGCACGAACGCGGCGCGGACGTCGCGATCCTGGACCGCGAGGGCTCCGACGGCAAGACCGTCGCCGAGGCCGTCGGCGGTTCATTCTACCCGGTCGACGTCACCGACTTCACCGGCACCGAGGAGGCGCTGCAGGCCGCGGTCGACAAGCTCGGCGGCCTGCACGTCGTGATCACCACCGCCGGCGGCGGCATCGCCAAGCGGACGATGACCAAGTCCGGTCCGCACGACCTGGAGTCCTTCCAGTCGGTCATCGATCTCAACCTCATCGCCACCTTCAACATCAGCCGGCTGGCGGCCGCCCATATGGCCAAGAACGAGCCGGAGGACGAAGAGCGCGGCGTCATCATCAACACGGCGTCGATCGCGGCCTTCGAGGGTCAGATCGGCCAGGTCGCCTACACCGCCGCCAAGGCCGGCATCGCGGGCATGTGCCTGACGATGGCGCGCGACCTCGGTTCGCTGGGCATCCGCGTGCTGGCGATCGCGCCCAGCCTGTTCGCCACCGGGCTGACCCAGGGCATCCCGGACGAATTCGCCGCGGCGCTCACCAAGGACGCCGCCTTCCCGAAACGCCTGGGCCGGCCCGAGGAGTACGCCAAGCTGGTGGCGGCCATCGTGGACAACCCGATGCTCAACGGTCAGTGCCTGCGGCTGGACGCCGGGCAGCGGTTCGCGCCGAAGTAGGCACCCCCACCCGGGCCGCCGCGGGGATTAAGTACACTCTTTACCCAGCCGCCCCGCTTCCCCTCGGAGCGGGGCAGGCCACCATCCCGGCAGCGGCGCGAGGAGGCCCCTCATGGGTATCGCACTGACCGACGACCACCGCGAACTCGCCGAGGTGGCCCGCGCGTTCCTGACCGCGCAGAAGGCGCGGTGGGCGGCCCGGTCCCTGCTCGACGCCGCCGAAGAATCCCGGCCCCCGTTCTGGCAGAACCTGGTGGAGCTCGGCTGGCTCGGCCTGCACATCGGCGAGGAACACGGCGGCTCGGGCTATGGGCTGCCCGAACTCGTGGTGGTCGTCGAGGAACTCGGCCGCGCGGTGGCGCCCGGACCGTTCGTGCCGACCGTCATCGCGTCGGCGGTGATCGCCAAAGACGGCACGCCCGAGCAGAAGTCGCGGCTGCTGCCCGGGCTGATCGACGGCACCGTCACCGCAGGAATCGGCCTGGGCGGCCGCGTGCGCGTCACCGACGGCACCGCGGCCGGCGAGGCCGGCATCGTCCTGGGGGCCGGGCTTGCCGAGCTGCTGGTGGTCGCCGCCGGCGACGACCTGCTGGTGCTGGAGCGCGGCCGGTCCGGTGTCTCGGTCGACGTACCCGACAACCTCGACCCGACCCGGCGCTCCGGGCGCGTCCGCCTGGACAACGTGAGCATCGGCGCCGACGACGTCGTGGCGGGGGCGCGGGAGTCGGCGCTGGCCCGCGCCCGCACCCTGCTGGCCGCAGAGGCCGTGGGCGGGGCGACGGACTGCGTGGAGTCCGCCGTCGCCTACGCCAAGGTGCGCCAGCAATTCGGCCGCACCATCGCGACTTTCCAAGCCGTGAAGCATCATTGCGCGAACATGCTGGTGGCCTCGGAGTCGGCGACCGCCGCGGTGTGGGACGCGTCGCGCGCGGCGGGGGAGGATTCCTCCGAGGATGAAGCCCAGTTTCGCCTCGTCGCCGCGGTGGCCGCGGCGCTGGCGTTCCCGGCGTATGCTCGCAATGCCGAACTCAACATCCAGGTGCACGGCGGCATCGGCTTCACCTGGGAGCACGACGCGCACCTGCACCTGCGCCGGGCGCTGGTGACCACGGCGCTGTTCGGCGGCGACGCCCCGGCCGCCGACGCCTTCGAGCGCACCGCGGCCGGCGCCGTGCGGGAGAACAGCCTGGACCTGCCGCCCGAGGCCGAAGAGCTGCGCACCCGGATCCACGCCGACGCCGCCGAGATCGCCGCGCTGGACAAGCAGGCACAGCGCGACAAGCTGATCGAGACCGGCTACGTGATGCCGCACTGGCCCAAGCCGTGGGGCCGCGCGGCCGACCCGGTGGAGCAGCTGGTGATCGAGGAAGAGTTCCGGGCCGCCGGCATCAAGCGGCCCGACTACGGGATCACCGGATGGGTCATCTTGACCCTGATCCAGCACGGAACGCCTTGGCAGATCGAGAGATTCGTCGAGAAGGCTTTGCGTAAGGACGAGATCTGGTGTCAGCTGTTCTCCGAGCCGGACGCCGGATCGGACGCGGCGTCGATCAAGACCCGCGCCACCCGGGTCGACGGCGGCTGGAAGATCAACGGGCAGAAGGTGTGGACCAGCGGGGCGCACTATTGCGCGCGGGGGCTGGCCACCGTACGCACCGACCCGGAGGCGCCCAAGCATGCCGGCATCACCACGGTGATCGTCGACATGAAGGCGCCCGAGGTCGAGGTGCGCCCGCTGCGGCAGATCACCGGCGGCTCGGATTTCAACGAGGTGTTCTTCAACGACCTGTTCGTGCCCGACGAGGACGTCGTCGGCGAGCCCAACACCGGGTGGACGGTCGCCCGCGCCACCCTCGGCAACGAACGCGTCAGCATCGGCGGCAGCGGGTCGTTCTACGAGGGCCTGGCGGACATGCTGATCGAACTCGTCAAGCAGCGCCCGGATCAGTTGGCGGGCGCCAAGATTCGTGTCGGGAACTACCTGGCCGACGACCACGCGCTGCGGCTGCTGAACCTGCGCCGCGTCGCACGCAGCGTCGAAGGCGCGGGCCCGGGACCCGAGGGCAACGTCACCAAACTCAAGCTGGCCGAGCACATGGTCGACGGGGCCGCGATCGCGGCGGCCCTGCTGGGTCCCGAGGTCGCGCTCGGTGACGGCCAGGGCGCGCTGGCGGCCCGCATGATCATGGGTGCGCGCGGCATGTCGATCGCCGGCGGCACCTCGGAGGTCACCCGCAATCAGATCGCCGAACGGATCCTCGGCATGCCGCGCGACCCGCTGATCAACTAGGCCGGTTCCCCCGGCGAGCAGACGCAAAAGCCCCCATTTCGGCGCGAAATGAGGGGCTTTTGCGTCTGCTCGCGCTAAGTGGCGGGGGCGAATTGGGGCGCGCCGCCGCTGCCCTTCTCGGGCCGGATCGCGACGGGCATCCCGCACGTCACCGAATCCGGTTCACAGCCAACGATATTGGCCGCCACCCGCAACCCGCTCTGTTCGGCGAGTTCGACGATGGCGATCACGTAGGGCGTCGGGATGTCCGGGTTGTACGGGTGGTGGTTCACAGTGTAGGTGAACACCGTGCCGCGGCCGGACACCGGCCGCGCCACCAGCGGCCCGCCGCAGTCGCGGCATTCGCCGGTCGCCGGGTGCACCCAGCGCGCACACTGCTCGCAGTGCTCGATCAGCAGCTGGCCTGACACGCCAAATACAGTACACTCTATTGATTCGGCGCGGGTGGCGGCTCACGGGAACGGGCGGTGCGTATGGCGTATTTCGAAAAGGACGCGATCCTGTCCGGCATCGGCATCTCGCGCATCGGCCGCCGCACCGGCATTCCCGGCTTCGAGCTGACCATGGAGGCGGTGCGCGCCGCCATCGCCGACGCCGGCCTGGCGCCCGCGGACATCGACGGGATCGCGACGCTCGGCGACACGCCGGCGTCGGACGTGAACGCCGAATTGCGGATCGAAGCGGCCGACTGCGGCGCCGGCTTCGGAACCGGCGGCCTGCTGAGCCCGGTGATGTCGGCGTGCCGCGCGGTCGCCGAGCGGCGCGCCCGCCACGTGGTCGTCTACCGGACGATCCAGATGCTCGGCGGCACGGTGCCGGTCAAGCGGGAGGAGAACGCGCCCGCCCAGCCGCTGGCGCGCATGTTCGAAACGCCCGAGGGCGCGCCGCGGCCGGCCGTCGGCGCGATGGACGACGTCAACGATCTCGTTGCGGCCCATGCCTATTCGGCGGCGAACTGGCTGGCGCTGAACTGCCGCCGCCACATGGAGCTGTACGGAACCACCAAGGAACAGCTGGGCTGGCTGGCGCTCAACGGCAGGCGCAACGCCGGGCTGAATCCCCTTGCGGTGTACCGGGAACCGATGACCATGGCCGACTACCTGGGTGCGCGCCCGGTGTCCACGCCGTTCGGGCTGCTGGACTGCGATGTGCCGATCGACGGCTCGATCGCGGTGGTGGTGTCGCACGGGGAGTACGCCCGCGACTGCCCGCACCGCGCGGTGGCGGTGGAGGCGATCGGCGGATCCGACGGCGCCGGCGGCTGGTTCCACCGCGCCGACTACCCCAAGATGGCCATGTCGGACGCGACCGCGCAGATGTGGTCGCGCACGCAGCTGACGCCGGCCGACCTCGACGTCGCCCAGTTGTACGACGGTTTCACGTTTCTCACCCTCGCCTGGCTGGAAGCCCTCGGGGTGTGCGGCGACGGCGAGGGCGGGCCGTTCGTCGAGGGCGGCGCGCGGATCGCCCGCGACGGCCGGTTGCCGCTGAACACCTACGGCGGCCAACTCTCGGCCGGGCGCATGCACGGCTACTGGGCCTTGCACGAGGGCTGCCTGCAGCTGCGCGGCGAGGCGGGGGAGCGCCAGGTGCCGAAACGCCCGGAGGTCGGGGTGGTTTCCGTGGGCGGCGGGCCGGTCGCCGGATGCATGCTGCTCACATGTTGAGATAGCCTGTGGCACAGCACGATTCCGGTCCCGCGGACAAACTGGCCGCACAGATTGCCCGCGACATCGAGGCGGACATCGTCCGCCGCGGCTGGACGGTCGGTGAGTCGCTGGGCTCGGAGCAGTCTCTGCAACAGCGCTACGGCGTGAGCCGATCCGTGCTGCGGGAGGCGGTGCGCCTCGTCGAACACCACCGGGTTGCCCGGATGCGCCGCGGGCCGGGCGGCGGGCTGCTGATCTGTGAGCCGGATGCCGGCCCCGCCACCCGCGCCGTCGTGATCTACCTCGAGTACGCGGGCACCACCCTGGTCGACCTGCTCAACGCGCGCCTGGTGCTCGAGCCGCTGGCGGCCTCGGTGGCCGCGGAGCGGATCGACGAGGCCGGCATCGAGCGCCTGCGAGCGGTGCTGCGCGCCGAGCAGCAGTGGCGGCCGGGTCTGCCGGCGCCCCGGGACGAGTTCCACATCGCGCTGGCCGGGCAATCCAAGAACCCGGTGCTGGAACTGTTCATCGACATCCTGATCAGGCTCACCACCCGATACGCGCTGCAGTCGCGGACCGACTCGGAAACGGAGGCGATCGAGGCGGTCGACCACATGCACAAGCGCCACGCCGAGATCGTCGCCGCCGTCACCGCCGGCGACGCGGCGCGCGCAAAGTCGCTGTCCGAGCGGCACGTCGAGGCGGTGACCGCTTGGCTGCAGCAGCATCACCCCGGCGGCAAGGGCCGACCGCGCCCGACCCGCCGCCGGCCGCTCGACGGCGAGGCGCCCCACGGCAAGCTCGCCGAGATGCTGGCGGCGACGATCGGCGACGAGATCGCCGACGGCGGCTGGCGGCCCGGTTCGGTGTTCGGGACCGAGACGGTCCTGCTGGATCGCTACCGGGTGAGCCGCGCGGTATTCCGGGAAGCGGTGCGGCTGCTCGAATATCACTCCGTGGCGCAGATGCGCCGCGGACCCGGCGGCGGCCTGATCGTCGGCCGCCCCCGGGCGCAGGCCAGCATCGACACCATCGCCCTGTACCTGCAGTACCGCAAGCCCACCCGCGAAGACCTGCGCAGCGTGCGCGACGCCATCGAGATCGACAACGTCGCCAGAGTCGTCAAGCGGCGCGCCGAACCCGGCGTGGCGGCCTTCTTGACCGCTTTCGACACCAGCGCGCGGGACGTCGCCGCCGAGGTCGGGTTTCACCTCGGGCTGGCGCAGCTCGCCGGCAATGCGCTGCTCGACCTGTTCCTCCGGATCATCATCGAGCTGTTTCACCGGCACTGGTCCAGCACCGGGCAGGCGGAGCCGACCCCGGCCGACGTGGCCGCCGTCGAGCACGCTCACGCGCGGATTCTGCAGGCGATCAAGGCCGGCGACGACAGCCTCGCCCGCTACCGCACCCGGCGTCATCTGGACGCCGCCGCGTCGTGGTGGCTGTAACGGGGCGTCCGCGCGGGTGTGATCCGTTCGTTTGCATAGCGAAGGTCCCAATCGGGTATGGGGAGGTGGAAATGTAGGCGGCCGGTCCAGCAGGGGGTTGGCGTAGTGATCGATAGCGACAGGGCTGGAATGCGGGGGGGCTTGAGGGGAACCGAAACCGGCCGTTCGGGTTTCATCCATTCCGCGCTTCTTTACCGCTCCGAGCGGGAGTATCTGGATTTCGTTTCTCGCTTCGTCGTCGACGGGCTGACGGCCGACGAAGCGGTCCTGGTGGCGGTGCCCGGCGACAAGCTGGCCTCATTGCGGGACGCCTTGTCCGGATCGTTCGCCGGCGAATTGCGCATGCTGGACATCGCCGAGGTGGGCCGCAATCCGAGCCGCTTCATGGCCTTGGAGGGCTCCTTCGTCGACGAACACCCCGATCGGCGGGTGCGGATCGTGAACCAAATCGCCTGGCCCGGGCGCAGCGACAACGAATTCGTCGCCTGCACAGAGCACGAGGCGCTGGTCAACGAGGCGCTCGACGGCTACCCGGCGACGAAGTTGTGCCTCTACGACGCAAGCCGGCTCGATGACGACCTGCTGGCGGACTCCCGCGCGACCCACCCCTATCTGTGGAACGGCGGTGCCCTGCAGCCCAGCGCCGACTACGCGCCGCATGACGTCCTGGAACGCTGCAACCGGCCGCTGACCGCCCACCCGGGGGCCGTCACGTACATGGTCAAGAAGTCCGCGGACCTCAGCCCGGCCCGGTCGTTCGCGGTGAACTACGCCGGCTGGGTGGGAATGTCCCGGGACGGGATCGACGATCTGCAACTGATCGCCACCGAGCTGGCCACCAACAGCTTGATGTACACCGACGGCGCGTGCCGACTGGCCTTCTGGCGCCAGGACGACCATCTCGTCTGTGAGGCGCGCGACACCGGCCGGCTCGACGACCCGTTGGTCGGGCGCCTGGACCCGGGCCCGAGCGCCCCCGCCAGCCGCGGGCTGTTCCTGGTGAACGCCATATCCGACCTGGTGCGCACGCACACCACGTCCGCCGGGACGACGATTCAGGCCTACCTCCGGTTCGAGCAGGCGCAGGGGCCGAACGGCTGAGCGGACGGCGGAACCGCTTGCCCGGCAAGGGTTTCCCGCGCCGCGCGAAATGAATTTGCATCGCCGGCATGGGGCGTCTATCGTCGCGCCCGTGCGTCTTGTCAAACGTGCCGTAGTAGCCAGCACCCGCAGCGGGGTCTGATCCCAGACCGACCCCCCGCTGTGGGTCGGAAGCTACTACCGTCGGTCGCCCCCGCTGACCAGAGAAGACCGACGCGATGTCCATCACCCTTCCGGATCTCAACCCGGCCGAACCCACGGCGCCCGAGGGCGCCGGCGGATGGTTCGGCCGCCACTTCGGCGCCCCGCTGCCGCGCGGTCTGCGGGAGCAGGCCGACGCCGTGTCCTGGGAAAGCTTCGTCGCCACCTACGGCCACACCGCCGGCCCGGTGCGGCTCGGGGACTTCGCGTGCACCGACGACGAGCGGCCCGCCGGGCGGCTCGGGCCGCAGGCCCGCAACTATCGGGCCGTCATTGCCGTCGGCGATCAGCTCAGCACCTCGACGGCCGCCGCCGGCGGGCCGATCGCCGCTTTGACCACGATGCTGCACGAGCGCGGCATCGTGGTGGAGACGCTGAGGTTTCACCAGCTGCGGGCCGGCGGTATCACCGCCACCTTCATCCAGGGCGGCAACGGAATTCGCGCCGAATGGGCGATGGGCCTCTCCGAGGATCCGACCCGGTCGGCGTTGCGCGCGGTGATCGCGTGCGCCAACCGGCTGCTGGCGTGACGCTGTTCGCGGGCGTCAGAGCGGGCGCAGGACGATCGGCATGCCGTCCTTGGGCACCGGCATGCCGCCGTAGTCCCACTCCGCCCGGTATCCCGGGTGCGGCAACTCCAGCCGATACCGGCGCAGCAGGCGGTGCAGGATCGTCTTGATCTCCAACTGGCCGAACACCATCCCGATGCACTTGTGGGCGCCGCCGCCGAACGGGGCGAACGCGTAGCGGTGCCGCTTGTGCTCGTTGCGCGGCTCGGTGAACCGCTCCGGGTCGAACCGCAGCGGGTCCGTCCAGAGTTCCGGCAGCCGGTGGTTCATCCCGGGATACGCGATGACGTTCGTGCCCTTGGGGATGTAGTAGCCCAGCAGGTCCGTGTCACGAACCGTCTGCCGCATGGCCCACTGCACCGGCGTCACCAGCCGGATCGACTCGTTCATCACCAAGTCCAGCGACTCCAGCTTCTCCAGCGAGTCGATGTCGAGCGGCCCGTCGCCGATGAGGCGGTCCGACTCGTCGCGGCAGCGTTCCTGCCACTCCGGGTGGGCGGCAAGCTGGTAGATCATCGTCGTCGCGGTCGACGTCGACGTGTCGTGCGCCGCCATCATCAAAAAGATCATGTGGTTGACGATGTCCTCGTCGGAGAACTTGTTGCCGTCCTCGTCCTCGGTTTCGCACAACACCGACAGCAGGTCGTTGCCGTTCTTGCCGCGCTGCTCCTTGACCCGCTCGCGGAAGTAGTTCTCCAGCAGTTCGCGCGCCTTGAGGCCACGCCACCAGGTGAACGGCGGCACGGGGGTCCGGATGATCGCGTTGCCGGCGCGGGTGGTGATCGCGAAAGCCCGGTTCACCTTGGTCACCAGCTCGCGGTCGGTGCCCGGCTCGTGGCCCATGAACACCATCGACGCGATGTCGAGGGTCAACTCCTTCATCGCCGGATAGAGAAGGAAGCGCGCGTCGTTGACCACCCAGTCGTCGGCGACGGTCCGCGAGACCACCTTGTCCATCTGTTCGACGTAGGAGACCAGCCGGGACCGGACGAACGCCTCCTGCATGATCCGCCGGTGGAACATGTGCTCTTCGAAGTCCAGCAGCATCAGGCCGCGGTGGAAGAACGGCCCGATCACCGGGACCCAGCCCTGCTGCGAGTAGTCCTTGTTGCGGTTGGAGTAGATGACCTGCGCGGCGTCCGGGCCCAGCGCGGCGACGCCCGGCAGCACGGGCGAGTCACCGAACACGACCGGGCCCTTGGTCTGGTAGAGGAACAACAGGTAGTCCGGTCCGCCGCGCAGCATCTCGATGATGTGCCCCAGGACCGGCAGCCCGGCGTCACCGAGGACCGGCTTGAGCCCGCTGCCCGCCGGCGGGTCGGCGAGCTTGTGCTCGGGGAATTGCGTGTTCAGCAGCCGGCGTTCGACCAGCCTCATGCCGGGAAAGTTGTTGAACGACGGCGTCAGCCGGCGCCGCGCCTGGTCGAGCAGGTAGTGCGGGGTGCTGATGGTGGCGGCCATGAGGCTCCTTTGCGCTCCTGTGCAAGCCCGGGGGACGGGTGACAGCGGTCACTGATCCACATCCTTCGGGAAAAACTTGACGGCTGTCAAGTTTGCTTTTCCGACGGCGTGGTGCAAGGTCGTGGGGGTGAGCAGTCACGCCGCCGACGCGCCGGGCGAACCCGCGACGCGCCGGCGCGGCGACAAGCACCGGCAGGCGATCATGCAGGCGGTGCGCGAGCTGTTGCAGGAGAAACCGTTCGCGGAGCTGTCCGTCAGCACCATCAGCGAGCGGGCGGGCGTCGCGCGATCCGGCTTCTACTTCTACTTCGACTCCAAGTACTCCGTGCTGGCCCAGATCGTGGCCGACGCGACCGAGGAACTCGAGGAGCTGACGCAGTATTTCGCCCCCCGCCAGCCGGGGGAGTCGCCGGAGCAGTTCGCCAAGCGGATGGTCCGCAGCGCCGCGGCGGTTTACGCCCACAACGACCCGGTGATGACGGCCTGCAACGTGTCCCGCTACACCGACATCGAGATCCGCGACATTCTGGAGCGGCAGTTCGAGGTGGTGCTCCGCCAGATCGCGGCGGTGGTCGAGGCCGAGATGACAGCCGGCACCGCCAACCCGATCAGCGACGACATCCCCACCCTGGTGCGCACCCTGGCGGGCACCACGTCCTTGATGCTCACGGGTGACTCCATCCTGGTCGGTCCCGAAGACGACCCGGAGCGCCGGGTCCGCGTGCTCGAGCAACTGTGGCTGCATTCGCTCTGGGGTGGCGGCCACAGCTGACGCGGTAGGGTCACGGCCATGGCGGGGAAGGCGGCTGAGCGGTACTTCGAGGGAAAGCGTTGCCTGGTCACCGGGGCGGCCAGCGGCATCGGCCGCGCGACCGCCCTGCGGTTGGCGGCGCAGGGCGCCGAGCTCTTTTTGACCGACCGCAACGCGGACGGCCTCGAGCTGACCGTGGCCGACGCCCGCGCCCTCGGCGCACGGGTGCCCGTGCACCGCACGCTCGACATCTCCGACTACCACCAGGTGGCGGCGTTCGCCTCCGACATCCACGCCGGGCATCCGAGCATGGACGTCGTGCTGAACATCGCCGGCGTATCGGCGTGGGGCACCGTAGACCGGCTGACCCACGAGCAGTGGAGCAAGATGATCGCGATCAACCTGATGGGTCCGATCCACGTCATCGAGACGTTCGTCCCGCCGATGGTGGCCGCCGGGCGGGGCGGGCGTCTGGTCAACGTGTCGTCGGCGGCCGGGCTGGTCGCGTTGCCGTGGCACGCCGCCTACAGCGCAAGCAAATTCGGGCTGCGTGGCCTGTCCGAGGTGCTGCGCTTCGACCTGGCCCGCCAGGGCATCGGGGTGTCGGTCGTGGTGCCGGGCGCGGTGCGGACGCCGCTGGTCGACACCGTCGAGATCGCGGGCGTCGACCGCCAGGACCCCGGCGTCGCGCGCTGGGTGGACCGCTTCAGCGGCCACGCCGTGTCGCCGGAGCGGGCGGCCGAGAAGATCCTGTCCGGGGTGGCAAAGAACCGGTACCTCATCTACACGTCGCCGGACATCCGCGCGCTGTACGCGTTCAAGCGGCTGGCCTGGTGGCCCTACAGCGTGGCGATGCGTCAGGTCAACGTCATCTTCACGCGCGCGCTGCGCCCCGCCCCGGTGTCATCCCGGCATGGCCAGCTCGAGTCGCACCCCGAGTAGCCGCACCGGGCGGTCCAGCTCGAAGAGGTCCAGGACGCGCAGGGCGGCGTCGACGATCTCGTGCGCGTCGGTGGTGGGCGCGGGCAGCTTGCGTATCTTGGTGCGGGTGTAGAACGTCGCGGTCCGCACGGTGACGGCGACGCGGGTGACGATCCGCCCCCCGGCCAGCACGTCGTCCAGCGCTTGGCGCGCCAATTCCGTTACCGCCGAATCCATCTCGGCCCGATCGGTGAGGTCGCGCGGGAAGGTGACGACGTGGCTGCGCGAGCGCGGGATCCAGGGTTCGGCGCTGACGTCGGCGTCCCCGCCGCCCTTGGCCAGCAGCAGCAGCCACAGGCCGGTGCGCGGCCCGAAGGTGGACGTCAGCAGCTCCGCGTCGGCGTGCGCAAGTTCCCGCACCGTGGTGATGCCAAGGGCCGCAAGCTTTTTCGCCGTCTTGGGGCCCACGCCCCACAGCGCGTCGACCGGCCGGTCCGCCATCACCGTCATCCAGTTGGCATCGGTGAGGGCGAAGACGCCGGCCGGTTTGGCGAAGCCGGTGGCGACCTTGGCGCGCTGCTTGTTGTCGCTGATGCCGACCGAGCAGGACAGCCCCGTTTCCGACGAGACGACCGTCCGGATCTGCTCGGCGACCTCGATGGGGTCGTGGTCCGACACGGCCACGTAGGCCTCGTCCCAGCCCCACACCTCGACCGGGTGGCCCAGGTCGCGCAACAAACCCATCACCTCGTCGGAGGCCGCGTCGTAGGCCGCCGGATCCGACGGCAGGAACGTGGCCTCGGGGCAGCGGCGGGCGGCGGTGCGCAACGGCATGCCCGCATGCACACCGAACTCGCGGGCCTCGTAGGAGGCGCACGTGACCACCTTGCGCGGTTCGGCCGGGTCGCCGCTGCCACCGACGATCACCGGCAGCCCGGCCAAATCCGGATGGCGACGCAGCTCGACGGACGCCAGGAACTGGTCCAGGTCCACGTGCAGGATCCAGCCCGTCATCGCCCGCACAGCTTGCGCGCCAGGCATTCCCACGCGTCGCCCAGCGTCTCGAGAGTGTGGCCGCCTTCGGCCAGTCGATGCTCCACGTAATCCGGGTCGAGCAGGGCCAGCAGCGCGTCGGTCTGGACGCCCAGATTGCCGGTGGTGTGCGCCGAGGCCAGCAACAGTCGCACGTGGGTGCGCAGGACCGTGGCCGGTGCGTTGTAGCGATTGCGGGGGTCGCGGTTGGCCTCCGACAGCAGCGCATGGTGGGTGTGCACAAACCGGATCCGCTCCCGCCCGAACGCCACCAGGCGATCGATGGGCGGCGCATCGGGTCCCAGGGGCGGGGGACCGAAGAGGAAAGCCTGCTGGCTGGCCCGTTCGTCCTCGTCGAGCAGCACCATCATCAGGCCGGCCCGGCTGCCGAACCGGCGGAACAGGGTGCCCTTGCCGACGCCCGCGGCCGCGGCGACGTCGTCCATGGTGATGGCGTCGGCGCCGCGCTCGGCGACCAGGGCGCGGGCGGCCTCGAGCAACAGGGCGCGGTTGCGCGCCGCATCGCCCCGCTCCTGGTGCGCGGACACGGGCAACTCGCCCAACGGCTCGACGGCTCTCACTCCTGCACTTTAACGCCGCCGGAATAAAACGGACTAGAGTCCGGTTGGGGCATGCGAGAATGAGGACCTATGACCGAAGGGAACGAAACAGTGGCAGACACCAAAGTCTTGGCGTTAGTCGGCAGCTTGCGGGCGGCGTCGATCAACCGCCAGATCGCCGAGTTGGCCGGGTCCGTCGCCCCGGACGGCGTCACCGTCACGATTTTCGAAGGGCTGCATGAGCTGCCGTTCTACAACGAAGAGATCGACGACGCGATGACCGCCGACGCCTCGCCGCTGACCCCGGTGGTTGCGCTGCGCGCCGCGGCGGCCGACGCCGACGCCGCCCTGGTGGTCACGCCGGAGTACAACGGCAGCATTCCGGCGGTCATCAAGAACGCGATCGACTGGCTGTCCCGCCCATTTGGGGACAGCGCGCTGAAGGGCAAGCCGCTGGCCGTCATCGGGGGTTCCTTCGGGCAGTACGGCGGGGTTTGGGCGCACGACGAGACCCGCAAGTCGTTCGGGATCGCGGGCGCTCGCGTGGTCGAGGCGATCAAGCTGTCGGTGCCGTTCAAGACGCTCGACGGTCGGGCGCCCGCCGAACACCCCGAGCTGACGGCGAACGTGCGCGACGTTCTGGGCAAGCTCGCCG
The DNA here is from genome assembly GCF_001668725.1 of Mycobacterium sp. E787. Classification (GTDB taxonomy): domain Bacteria; phylum Actinomycetota; class Actinomycetes; order Mycobacteriales; family Mycobacteriaceae; genus Mycobacterium. Next base: position 85,013 of record NZ_LZKL01000033.1, read on the forward strand.
CGGAAGTGGGCTGACTCCGGCGATAGCCGGCAAGCCGCTCGCCGCCCACGTTCCGGTCACCGGGCCGCTTTGCTGGCGGTCGGCCGGAGGGCGGCGCGGCCGGCCGGTCGCTTCCGGCCTTGTCGGTGGCCGCTGTTATACCGGTGGGCATGGGCATCCCTGACCTCGATGTGATCTGCGACACGCCGGGCGCGTGTCGTGTCGAGGCCTTACGACCAGGGAATTTCAAAATTGTTATTCAGAACATCTTGTATCTGGACAACTTGTCGGCCACTAGGTGTAGTGTTTCGAGCACCGGCAGATCCCAGGCTCCCCAGGCCGGCCGGGCTTGGGGGACCTCCCCTAATCGGCTTGAAGACGTCGAAGGCAGCGCCTTCGGCTCCCAGGGCCGCTCGACGGGAATCTCGGAGTCTGGCGGGCCGCTGAACACCAGTGAAGACGCAGTTTGTTGCAGTACCCCAGCAGTTGCCAGTCCGTGACACGTTCCCATCTTCCGCAAAGGAGCGGCATCCATGACCATCACCGTCTACACCAAGCCGGCATGCGTGCAGTGCAGCGCCACCTTCAAGGCCCTGGACAAGCAGGGCCTCGCCTACCAGAAGGTCGACATCTCGCTGGACGCAGAGTCGCGGGACTACGTGATGGCGCTGGGCTACCTGCAGGCACCCGTGGTGGTCGCCGGCAACGACCACTGGTCGGGTTTCCGGCCCGACCGCATCAAGGCGCTCGCGGGGTCGGCGCTCAGCGCCTGAGCAGCAGCGGTAGACGTCAGGTAAGGAGGTTGCGGTGCAGTCGCGCAACCTGGTCTATTTCTCCTCCGTGTCGGAGAACACCCACCGCTTCGTCCAGAAGCTCGGTGTTCCCGCCACGCGGATACCGCTGCACGGGCGCATCGAGGTCGACGAGCCCTACGTCCTGATCGTTCCGACCTACGGCGGCGGCCGGGCCACACCGGACCTCAACGCGGGGGGCTACGTCCCCAAGCAGGTCATCGCTTTCTTGAACAACGAGCACAACCGGTCGTTGATCCGGGGCGTCATCGCCGCGGGCAACAACAACTTCGGGGCCGAATTCGCCTACGCGGGCAACGTGATCTCCCGCAAGTGCGGCGTCCCCTACCTCTACCGCTTCGAACTGATGGGAACCCCGGACGACGTGGATGCCGTCCGCGCGGGCCTGGCTGAATTCTGGAAGGAACAGACGTGCCACCAACGGTCACTGCAGAGCCTGTAACGTCCGGCGCGCACGCGCTGCCCGGTGAGACGGACTACCACGCGCTGAACGCGATGCTCAACCTGTACGACGCGGACGGCAGGATTCAGTTCGACAAGGACGTTCTCGCCGCGCGGCAGTACTTCCTGCAGCACGTCAACCAGAACACCGTCTTCTTCCACAACCAGGACGAGAAGCTCGACTACCTGATCCGCGAAAACTATTACGAGCGCGAGGTTCTCGACCAGTACTCGCGCAACTTCGTCAAGTCGCTGCTGGACCGCGCCTACGCCAAGAAGTTCCGCTTCCCGACGTTCCTCGGCGCGTTCAAGTACTACACTTCCTACACGCTGAAGACGTTCGACGGGAAGCGATACCTGGAGCGCTTCGAGGACCGGGTCGTGATGGTCGCGCTGACGCTGGCGTCCGGCGACACGGGCCTGGCCGAAAAGCTGGTCGACGAGATCATCGACGGCCGGTTCCAGCCGGCCACCCCGACCTTTCTCAACTCGGGCAAAAAGCAACGCGGAGAGCCGGTCTCGTGCTTTTTGCTTCGCATCGAGGACAACATGGAGTCGATCGGGCGATCGATCAACTCCGCGCTGCAGCTGTCCAAGCGCGGCGGGGGAGTGGCCTTGCTGCTCAGCAACATTCGCGAGCACGGCGCCCCGATCAAGAACATCGAGAACCAGTCCTCGGGCGTCATCCCCATCATGAAGCTGCTCGAGGATTCGTTCTCCTACGCCAACCAGCTGGGGGCGCGTCAGGGCGCCGGCGCGGTGTACCTGCACGCGCATCACCCCGACATCTACCGCTTCCTGGACACCAAGCGGGAGAACGCCGACGAGAAGATCCGGATCAAGACGCTTTCGCTCGGTGTCGTGATCCCCGACATCACCTTCGAGCTGGCCAAGAAGAACGAGGACATGTACCTGTTCTCGCCGTACGACGTCGAACGGGTCTACGGCGTGCCGTTCGCCGACATCTCGGTGACCGAGAAGTACTACGAGATGGTCGACGACGCGCGCATCCGCAAGACGAAGATCAAGGCGCGGGAGTTCTTCCAGACGCTGGCGGAGCTGCAGTTCGAGTCGGGTTATCCGTACATCATGTTCGAGGACACGGTGAACCGGGCCAATCCGATCGAGGGCAAGATCACGCACTCGAACCTGTGCTCGGAGATCCTGCAGGTGTCCACGCCGTCGCTGTTCAACGAGGACCTGTCGTATGCCCAAGTGGGCAAGGATATTTCGTGCAACCTGGGGTCGCTGAACATCGCCAAGACGATGGACTCGCCGGACTTCGCCCAGACGATCGAGGTGGCGATCCGCGCCCTGACCGCGGTGAGCGACCAGACCCACATCTGGTCGGTGCCGTCAATCGAGCAGGGCAACAACGACTCCCACGCCATCGGGCTGGGGCAGATGAACCTGCACGGGTACCTGGCCCGCGAGGGTATCTTCTACGGTTCCGAGGAAGGCATCGACTTCACCAACATCTACTTCTACACGGTGCTCTACCACGCCCTGCGGGCGTCCAACCGCATCGCGATCGAACGCGGCACGCGTTTCAAGGGTTTCGAGAAGTCCAAATACGCGTCGGGGGAGTTCTTCGACAAGTACACCGAGCAGGTCTGGGAGCCGGCGACCGACAAGGTGCGCCAGCTGTTCGCCGACGCCGAGATCCGCATCCCCACCCAGGACGACTGGAAGCGGCTGAAGGAATCGGTCCAAGCGCACGGCATCTACAACCAGAACCTGCAGGCGGTGCCGCCGACCGGGTCGATCTCCTACATCAACCACTCGACGAGCTCGATCCACCCCATCGTGTCGAAGGTCGAGATCCGCAAGGAAGGCAAGATCGGGCGGGTCTACTACCCGGCGCCCTACATGACCAACGACAACCTGGAGTACTACCAGGACGCCTACGAGATCGGCTACGAGAAGATCATCGACACCTACGCGGCGGCCACCCAGCACGTGGACCAGGGGCTTTCGCTGACGCTGTTCTTCAAGGACACCGCCACCACCCGCGACGTGAACAAGGCGCAGATCTACGCCTGGCGCAAGGGAATCAAGACGCTGTACTACATCCGGCTGCGGCAGATGGCGCTGGAGGGCACCGAGGTCGAGGGCTGCGTCTCCTGCATGCTGTAGCGCGGCGCCGGTAGCAGATGAACGCCGTCACCGCTCACCCCATCGTCGACGCTGTGCTGCGGCGCCATAGGGATGCGCTAGGTGCTGACCTGCCCGCGTATCGCAACCATGTCTATCGCGGACTGACCTACCACCAGGAACTGTCGGGCGGCCCCCTGCCCGACTGGGCCGCGCTCGCATGGGCGGTGCACGACCTGGGCATCTGGACCGCGGGCACCTTCGACTACCTGGAGCCCTCGGCCGACCTCGCGTCGGGGTTGGCCGGCGAGTTCGGCATCGGCGAAGTCGGCCACGCGCGAAGGATGATCACCGAACATCACAAGCTGCGCGCCGTCGGCGACCCGATGAGCGAGGCGTTTCGCATTGCCGACCGCATCGACGTCAGCCGTGGTCTCCTGACCGGTTCCCTCGAGCGATCGTTCGTCAAAGGGATCGTGCGGGAATTGCCCTACCTGGGTTTTCATGCCTTCCTGGTGCGCGGCCTCACCGGCTACGCGGTCACCCACCCACGACGGCCGTTTCCGATGCTGCGATGGTGAACCGCCCGGCAGCAAGAGCGCCGTCCGCCCAGGTCAGCGGGTCCTACGCGGTATGGTGCTTGATGTGGTGAGAATGCCTCGGCCTTCGAGACCGCATCCCAGCGTGAAGCCAGGGGTGAAGGTCGACGCGCGCAGCGAACGGTGGCGCGAACACCGCAAGAAGGTGCGCGGCGAAATCGTCGAGGCGGCGTTTCGCGCCATCGACCGCCTGGGGCCCGACCTGAGCGTGCGGGAGATCGCCGAGGAGGCCGGCACCGCCAAGCCGAAGATCTACCGGCACTTCCACGACAAGTCCGATCTGTTCCAGGCGATCGGGGAGCGCCTGCGCGACATGTTGTGGGGGGCGATCTTCCCGTCGATCGACCTGAAGACCGACTCGGCCCGCGAGGTGATCCGGCGCGCCGTCGAGGAGTACGTCATCCTCGTCGACAAGCACCCCAACGTGCTGCGGGTCTTCATTCAGGGCCGCTCGGCGGCGAGTCCCCAGATCCTCGAGGAGGGCCGCGGCATCACCCTGGCCGTGGCCGACATGTTCGACAACGAGCTGCGCGAGATGGAGCTGGACCACGCGGCGGTCGAGCTGGCCGGGCACGCGGCGTTCGGCTCGGCGGCCTCGGCCACCGAGTGGTGGTTGGGGCCCGATCCCGACAGCCCGCGGCGCATGCCGCGGGACCAGTTCGTCGCGCACCTGACGACGATCATGATGGGTGTGATCGTCGGCACGGCGGAAGTGCTCGGCATCTCGATGGACCCTGACCAGCCGATCCACAGCGTGGTGCCCTCCAAGCCCGCCGCGAGCTGAGGACTTTTGGCACGTTGACACCGCCGCGGCGATCGTCAACACTCGTGCCATCCGATACCCTGGGTACCGGGTATTTGCGTTAGCCAACAGGAAGACCGACCATCGTGACCGATGCCATGACACATGTTGAGCCGACTCAGGCGCACGAGCCGGTGCACACCCGCGCCCTGATCATCGGGACCGGCTTCTCCGGTCTCGGCATGGCGATCGCGCTGCAGAAGCAGGGCTTCAGCGGGCAAGACTTCGTCATCCTGGAGAAGGCCGGCGACATCGGGGGCACCTGGCGCGACAACAGCTACCCCGGCTGCGCGTGCGACATCCCCTCGCACCTCTACTCCTTCTCGTTCGAGCCCAAGCCCGACTGGAAGAACCCGTTCTCCTACCAGCCCGAGATCTGGGACTACCTGCAGCGAGTCACCGACAAATACGGGCTGCGCCGCTACATCGTCTTCAACTCGCTGGTGGATCGCGGCCACTGGGACGACGACGAGAACCGCTGGCACGTGTTCACCGCCGACGGGCGCGAATACGTCGCCCAGTTCCTGATCTCCGGGGCGGGCGCGCTGCACATCCCGGCGTTCCCCGACATCGAGGGCCGCGACGGATTCCGGGGCCCTGCTTTCCATTCCGCGCAGTGGGACCACAGCGTCGACCTGACCGGCAAGCGGGTGGCGATCATCGGCACCGGCGCCAGTGCGATCCAGATCGTGCCCGAGATCGTCGGGCAGGTCGCCGAACTGCAGCTCTACCAGCGCACCCCGCCCTGGGTGGTGCCCCGCTCCAACCCGGACCTGCCGGTGGCCCTGCGCCGCGCCATGGAGAACATCCCCGGGCTGCGCGCACTGACGAGGCTGGGGATCTACTGGGCCCAGGAGGCGCTGGCGTACGGCATGACCCAGCGGCCCAACGCGCTGAAGGTCATCGAGGCGTACGCCAAATACAACATCCGCCGGTCGGTGAAGGACCGCGAGCTGCGCCGCAAACTGACCCCCCACTACCGCATCGGCTGCAAGCGAATCCTGAACTCCTCCACCTATTACGGTGCGGTCGCGGACCCGAAGACCCAATTGATCACCGAGGGCATCCGCCGCATCACGCCGGACGGGATCGTCACCGCCGACGGCCGGGAGCACAAGGCGGACGTGATCGTCTATGCCACCGGCTTCCACGTCACCGACTCCTACACCTACGTCCAGATCAAGGGGCGGCACGGGGAGGACCTGGTCGACCGCTGGAACCGCGAGGGCATCGGCGCCCACCGCGGCATCACCGTCGCCGACGTGCCCAACCTCTTCTTCCTGCTGGGACCCAACACCGGGCTCGGGCACAACTCGGTGGTGTTCATGATCGAATCCCAGATCCATTACGTCGCCGACGCGATCAAGACCTGCGACAAGATGGGCGCGCAGGCGCTCGCCCCCACCCGCGAGGCGCAGGACGCCTTCAACGACGAGCTGCAACGTAAGCTGTCGCACTCGGTGTGGAACACCGGCGGCTGCGCCAGCTGGTATCTCGACGAACACGGCAAGAACACGGTGCTGTGGGGCGGATACACCTGGCAATACTGGCGCGCGACCCGTTCGGTCAAGCCCGACGAGTACCGGTTCTTCGGGGTCGGCAAGGGCTCACCGGCCAAGCGATCGGCGCCGGCCGCCGTGAACTGACCGCGGCGCCCGTCGTACGGGGGCGTCGGGCCGCAGGCCTGGGTGCCGGTGCGACACAATCGAAAGCGCTATGTGGAGTAGTCAGTCCGTCCGGAAAAGGCTCGCACGCGCCGAAGAGTCGCCCGCACCGATCGCCCCGCCCGACACCTTCGACGACGGCGAGATCGCGGCGATGCTGCGCGAACTCGGCCTTGCGATGATCGAGATGATGCACCCGACGCATCTGGTGCGGGGGCGCCTGCGGCGCGTCATCGTCCGCTACACGACCAAAGACGTGCGGATCGTGGTGTTGCCGACGGTCATGCTCATCCAGTTGGGCAACGAGAGTTACGAGATCGACGTGACCAGGCCGGCGGGCTTCCGATTGGATCTGGCCGGACGCATCGACGAGATCACCCGCCTGGCCACACTCGGCGCCATCGCGCCGGCGGACGCGGTGGCCGCGCTGGCCGAGGCCCGCGCGATGCCGCCGCGCTTCAACCCGCTGCTGACGGTGGGCGGCTACGTGATCACCACACTGGGCTTCGGCATGATCATCAACCCGACGTGGGCGTCGCTGTGGGGGCACGCGTTTCTCGGGGCGGTCGTCGGCGTGATTCTGCTTGCGGCACGGTTCGTTCCGGCGTTGAACGCCATCGCGCCGACCCTGGCGGCGATGACCGTGACGGTGTTGGCCACCTGGTTTGTCGCCGACGCCGCCAACGACGGCCTGATGCGGGTGATCGCGCCCTCGCTGGTGGCGATGCTGCCCGGGCTGGCGTTGACGGTCGGTGCGATGGAGCTGGCGGGATCGGAGATCATCGCCGGCGCGAGCCGCCTCATCTACGGCGTCGTCCAGTTGATGCTGCTGGTGTTCGGGGTGGCGCTGGGCGTGGCGCTGGCGGGCAACGTCGCACCCCAGCAACCCTCGCCGCAAATCGGCCCCTGGGGTTTTTATGTGGCGATCCTGGTGATCGGCGTCGGGCTGTACGTCTACCTGTCCGCGCCGCGCGGATCGCTGGTCTGGTTGACCCTGGCGGTCGCCGCGGCGCTGATCGGGCAGAAGCTCGGCAGTTTGTTTCTGACCCCGGCGCACGCGGGCGCGCTAGGGGCCGCACTCGTCCTGCCGGTTGCGCTGATCGCCGCGCGTCTCAAACACGCACCGCCGGCCCTGGTGATGGTGCTGGCGGCGTTTTGGTCGCTGGTGCCCGGAGCGTTGAGCTTCGAGACGCTGTCGCAGGCCGCCACCGGCGGACCCGCCGATCTTTCAACGTTGATCAGCGCGGTCGCGACGGTGTTCTCGATCGCGCTGGGCACCCTGATCAGCTGGAGTGTCGTCAACTCCGTGCTGCTGGGGCGACGCGGCGTTCGGTCCGCGTCGCGGGCTTTGTGAGGCGCGCCCGGTCAGGACCAGCGCTGCAAAAGGTCGGTGAAGGCCTTCGCGGCCGCGTCCACGCCGGCGTCGTCATTCGTGGCCACCAGATCCAGCAGCAGGCCGCGGGTGACGGCCAGCCCGAGCCTGGCCAGCGCGCCGTCATAGGCGACACCGGCGGCGGCCGACTCGACCTCGCGCAGCCACCCGTCCACGGCGCCGGGGACCAGTCGCGTGAACGGCTCTTCGCCCTGGGCGGCGCGCGCATAGCACTCGAAGAAGAGCCGTTCGAGTTGGCGCAGTTCGGGGCGACGAAGGTCGGCCCACATCGCGGCGAAGCCGTCGGCCGGATCGTGCGGCAGGCCGGGGACGAGGGCCAGCTGGCGGCGCTCGGCCTCCTCGACGATCGCGATCAGCAGGTCTTCGCGAGAACCGAAGTGGTGCAACAACATCCGGTGACTGGTGCCGACCGCGGCGGCGACATCGCGGAGCGAACGGTTGCCGATGCCGTTGGCGGCGAACTCGTCGAAGAGTGCGTGCAGCAGTTCGCGGCGCCGTTCGGTGTCAGGCGTGCGGGCCATGGGCGCGGCTGAGCTGCTCAGACCGGGCCTTGAGGCCCTCGGCCTCGAGCTTGAGGTAGCGCTTGGTCCGCTTGACCGTCAACCGGCCGACCAGCGCGCCGAGCACACCTCGCTGATCGAGCTCCTGGCGCACGCACGCCCGGCCGCCGGGTAGGGCGGTGACGTGGTGGCGGGCGGTCACCAGCACGCCGGGGGCGCGGTATGCCCACGTCCAGGAGGCGCCGGGTTGGATCTCGGTGACCTGCCATACCAGCTTCTGCATGCCGGGTTGTTTGATCGCGAACCGCCTGCCGACGGCCAGGGCGGAGCCGTCCCGCCCGGTCAGGGACGTCACTGATGGGGTCCACTCGGGCCAGCGTTCGACGTCGCTGAAGACGTCCCATACGACCTGCGGCGCTGCGTCGATGTCGATGCTGTCTGCGGTAATCATGTACCAAATGGTACATAAACCGCCGGGCTGTGCCTAGGGCCTATCCGACGCGGGCGTTGAGGTGCTTGAGGGCCGCCTCGGCGCCGTTCCAGCCGGGGATACCGGTCACCCCCGGGCCCGGGTGGGTGCACTGGCCGCACAGGAAGAGCCCGTCGACCGGCGTGGCGAACTTGTCGGCGCCCTCGACGACGCGGCCCGTCCACAGCTGGTTGGGCTGCAGCAGGCCGTGCGAGTAGTCGCCGGCGTGTGCGCTGAAGGTGCTGCCGAAATAGCGGTTGGAGAAGACGACGCGATTGGTGATCGAGTCGGCGAACCCGGGCGCGAACGTGTCGAAGATTCTCACGCAGGTGTCGGCGTATTGCTCCTTCCAGCTTCGGTTTTCGTCCGCGTCCAGCCCGGTGGGGAAGTAGGGCGTGAAAATCGTTGCGCTGTGCTTGCCTTCGGGCGCCAGCGACGAGTCGACCATGCTGGGGATGTACAGATAGGTCGGCGGGGCGTCGGGGAGCTGCCCCTTGCGGTATTGCTCCCAGGCGTCGCTGATGTATTCCGGCGACGGCGCGTACGCGACGGTGGGACACCATTGGCCGTTGTCGTGCATGAACGGCTGCAGCCGCTCGATCCACTGCGGCGCCTGGTCGATGGTCAGGTGCGCCTGGATGTAGCCGAGGTTGAAGTTGATCTCCTTGACCTTGCGGATGTAGTCCGGCGGAAAGTTCTGCGCGCCGGCCAGATTCACGAAGGTGGTGTAGGGGTCGAGCGACGAGAGCATCGCGTCGGCCGAAATCGTTGTGCCGTCGCGCAATTCGATCCCGGTGGCGCGGCCGTCGGCGACCAGGACCCGCTTCACGTGCTGCTTGAGCTGCACCTCGGCGCCCAACGCTTCGGCGCGGCGGCACAGCGCCGCGCTCAGGGCCCCGATGCCGCCGCGCGGCATGATGTACTCGACGTTGCCGCCGCCGATCAGGTAGTGGTACAGCGTCGACGCGTTGGAGCCCGGGGTCCAGGGGCCGCCGTCGAAGGCGTCGATGGACATCGCCGCCAGCGAGCCCTGGATGCAGCGGGCCTGATCCGGCGCCAGGAAGCGCCGGACGGTGTCCATGGTGCTGCCGTACCACATCTGGGCGAAATCGTGGCGGTCTTCCGGTGTGGGCTGGGAGGCGATCACCTCGACGATGTCCAGCGGCGGCCCGAACGCCGAGTCGACGAAATACGGTGCGAATCGGCCGATGTGGGCGAACAGGGCGCCCAGGGCCGCCGCGGTGTCGGCGCCGTGGTCGTCTAGCAGGTGGCGCGCCATGCGTGCCAGGTCGTTGTACATCACGAACGGGGTGTCGGCCTCGTCGCCGAAGGTGCACGTCGACGTCCACTGATCCATCAGCTCGAAGCCCCACTCGGTGAGCTCCAGCCGCTCGGTCATCTCCTGGCGCCAGATGAGCACCGCCCACGCGCCGACGCTGTGCTTGTACCCGTCGAACAGTTCGCGGGTCGCGGCCATCCCGCCCAGGAAGTTGGCCCGTTCGGCGACAAGCACTTTCGCGCCGCCCTTCGCCAGCACGTTCGCGGCGACCAAACCGTTGTGACCTGCCCCGATGACGATCGCGTCATAGTCCGCCATGCCGACTCCTCCGGTAGTGACCCGACAGCAGGCACAATGTCACATATGACATATTTGCGTCAATGGTGACATTTGGTGTCTCCTTGGTCCGTGGAATCTCGTGGACAGCGCACCCGTCAGGCGCTGCAGCAGGCGGCGATGAAGCGCTTCGTCGCCGACGGCGTGCACCGGACCAGCGTTTCGGATATCGCCGCCGACGTCGGGGTCACCGAGCGAACGTTCTATCGGCACTTCCCGTCCAAGCACGCGGTGATCTTCGCCGATTACGACATCGGCTTCGAATGGTTCGCCCGCGCCCTGGCGTTGCGACCACACGGGGAACCCATCGCGGCGTCGGTGCGAAAGGCCATGGACGCCTTCCCCTTTGATTTCGCGATGGTCCGCGAGGCGGCCACGATCCGGTCCCGCGACCTCGACCAGGACATCATCACCACCCACATCCGGCGGATGCGCGATCAGGTCGCCGACGAGATCGGCCGCTTCATCCACGAGCGTTCCGCGCCCAGCGCCGAGGGGGCGATGATCGCCGACATCGCGGCGCAAAGCCTCGCCACCGCCGTCTTCGCGTCGCTCGAGGCCTGGATGAGCACCGGCGGCGAGGATGTCGACGAACTCAGTCGCCTCACCGATGTCGCGCTGCGCGCCCTCGAGGACGGCCTCACGCACACCTTGCGAGAGGTCGGATTGGAATGACGCCACGACACGGCGAACACAAGTGGTTGTGTTGCCGCGCCTTGTCGTACCCCAGGGGTAGTGTTTGTGGCCTGGATATCAAAGGCAAACCGGCTGGTGAGATGGGGTTCTGGTGACCGAAAACATGAAGCTGATCGACCGGACCTCGGCGATCAACTGGAACCGGGTGCAGGACGAGAAGGACGCCGAGGTCTGGGACCGGCTGACGGGTAACTTCTGGCTGCCCGAAAAGGTGCCGGTGTCCAACGACCTGCCGTCGTGGGGAACGCTGACCGCCCACGAGAAGCAACTCACGATGCGCGTCTTCACCGGGCTGACCCTGCTGGACACCATCCAGGGCACCGTCGGGGCGGTCAGCCTGATCCCCGACGCGCTGACCCCGCACGAACAGGCCGTCTACACCAACATCGCCTTCATGGAGTCGGTGCACGCCAAGAGCTACAGCTCGATCTTCTCGACCCTGTGCTCCACCGCCGAGATCGACGACGCGTTCCGCTGGTCGGAGGAGAACCCCAACCTGCAGCGCAAGGCGGAGATCGTCATGCAGTACTACCGCGGCGACGAGCCGCTCAAGCGCAAGGTGGCCTCCACGCTGCTGGAGAGCTTCCTCTTCTACTCCGGGTTCTACCTGCCGATGTACTGGTCGAGCCGGGCGAAGCTGACCAACACCGCCGACATGATCCGGCTGATCATCCGCGACGAGGCGGTGCACGGCTACTACATCGGCTACAAGTTCCAGCGCGGCCTGGCGCTGGTCGACGACGCCAAGCGCGCCGAGCTCAAGGACTACACCTACGAGCTGCTCTTCGAGCTCTACGACAACGAGGTTGAGTACACCCAGGACCTCTACGACGAGGTCGGGCTGACCGAGGACGTCAAGAAGTTCCTGCGCTACAACGCCAACAAGGCGCTGATGAACCTGGGCTACGAGGCGCTGTTCCCGCGCGACGAGACCGACGTCAACCCGGCCATCCTGTCGGCGCTGTCGCCCAACGCCGACGAGAACCACGACTTCTTCTCGGGGTCCGGCTCGTCGTACGTGATCGGCAAGGCCGTCGTCACCGAGGACGAGGACTGGGACTTCTAGACCTGCGGATGTCAGCGAAGCGGCGACCGAAGACCCGCCGCGGGAGGCCGCACAACTTCACGGGGCAGAAGTCAATTAAATCTTCGTAAAACAGACTTTTGCCCTTCTTTATCTGGTCTACTCATGACGTCGGGCCCACTGTTCCTACCGCTTTCTCTCGCTGTGCGCAGCAACGCTTTTTTGGGGGGTTCGCCGACGGATGTCCCGGCCGAGGTATTGGCCTAATAGGCCTGACAAGTACGAGTGGATCAAGGCGTTTCTGCGTCAGCGGGGACGGTTACGAGCCGCGCAGCGGATCATGGCCGTTGTCTGCGCGGCGGCGGCGCTGCCGCCGTTGACCGTGTTGTTCAGCCAGCACCGGCAGAGCGAGGCCGCGGTGGTCATGGGCGGCCTCACCGCCGCGTTCACCATCGGCATGACCGTTTTCTGGCTGATGCGTTTTCCAACGCGACGGCAGTCAGAGGCCGCCGCCGCCGTTGGCGTGCTGTTGGTCGGCGGGTGGAGCTTGGTCCAGCCCACCGCGGCCCTCTCCGTCCTGGCCTGTACCGCCACGACGGTCACCGGGGCCTACAGCGCAATATTTCACCGTCGAAAGGTCGTGGTGTTCCACTCGGCGGTGGCTGTCGCGGTCGCGCTGGCGGCGGTGGCGCGCCTGGCCGGCCACGTCGGCATCGCCGCGGCGATAGCGGCGTTCTGGCTGATCACCTTCGTCAATGCGTCTGTGCTGCTTGGTGCATGGGGCCTGTCGCAGGCAATGGGGGGGTACGCGCAGCGCTCGGAGGAGGACGCGCTCACCGGTCTGCTGAACCGGCGCGCATTCGTCGAGACGGTCGGCAATCGGCTCGCGGACCCGTCCCGCGCGCACACGCATCTGACCGTGGTGATGCTCGATCTCGACAACTTCAAACGCATCAACGACACCCACGGACATTCCGTCGGTGATGACGCGCTCCGGGCGGTGAGCGGGCTGCTGATCGAGCACACGCCTCCCGACGCCGTCATCTGTCGCGCCGGCGGCGAAGAGTTCCTCATCGCGCTGACGTGCGCGACTTCCGAGATAGCACCGCTGGCGGCGCGGATTTGCGCTGCCCTGACCGGCCTTTCCCCGAAGATGACGGCGAGCATCGGCACCGCCAGCGCCGAGTTGACATCGTTCGGCGGTCGCGAGAGCCACGCCGGCATCGAGGAGCTGATCGCGATCGCCGACCGCGCGATGTACGCCGCCAAACGCAGCGGCGGGAACCAGGCTCGCCACGAAAGCCGGGTGGCCGGGCCGGGCAACGGCCGTCCGACGCGAAGCGCCACTTCCTCGCCGGCTCCGGCTCGCGGTGCGTGATCGGCGAGGCCGTCGCCCTGACGTCTGACGGCCGTAGCTCGCTCGCGGCGCTGCGGCCAAGCCCAGGTCGGGCAGGATGTGGGGAATGAGCAGTGACGACAGCGTGGGTGCGGCAGACTTCCGTCGCGCATTGGCGCTCATCCGGCATGGCGAGCGCGGCGACGTGGCGGGCATGCGCGTCATCGTCGACGATGAAGTCATCCCGGCTGGTCGGCTGCCACAGTTGATCCGCGCCACCATCTCCATCCTGTGGCAACTGATGGCTCAGCTCTGCGAACCGGAAGAAGTCGCGGAGATCGGCGAAACCCTGACCTTGGCGTCCGCCGACGACGAGATCGGCCTGGACCGTGACAATCGGCTGGTGGCTCGGATGGCCATGGCACAACATTCGGGAGATCCCGGCGCCGAGTACGAGGTGCTGCGCGACGCGGACAGGGCGCCCGACGGTCTGGTCCGCCTCGCCCTCACCGCCGCCGGTGTGGTCTCCGCGTTGTTGCCCGTGCTGCGCACCCCGGACGGCCGGCAGTTGCTCGACAACTTGGCGATCCAAGCCTCGCGTGACGAGAACAGCCGATGAGCAGGCGCGGACGCGAGGGCCGCGGCGGGCCGTGCTACCGAGGACTGCGACTTCTGACGCCGTCGTGAACGGCGCATGAATTGTGGGTCGGCCGCGACGCCCCGCGAGCGCGCCGACGTGAGACTTATGACGTGACTTCAACCCACGAGAACCACAAGCACGCCAAGTTTCTCCGGTCAGTGATCCGTTGGCTGGACGTCGGGTACCCGCAGGGCGTCCCCGGGCCGGACCAGGTCGCATTGTTCGCCCTGCTCAAGAGCACGCCACTAACCCAGGATCAGCTCGACGAAGTGGTGCACAACATCGTCTCGAAGCACAAGGCCGAGGGCGACGGTTCAGTCAGCCGCGACGAGATCGAGGAGTTCATCTCCCAGACCACCCACCACGACCCCGGTCGGGAGGACATCATCCGGGTGGCCGCGACGCTGGCCGCGGCCGGCTGGCCGCTGGCCGGCATCGACGTCAGCGAGGTATGCCCGGGTGACGACCACGCCGAGGCGGCCGAAGAGGTTGCCTGCCAGGGCGTGTCGAAAACCCCGTCATAGCTTCGAGATGTCGATCACGAAGCGGTAGCGCACGTCGCTGGCGAGCACCCGCTCGTAGGCCTCGTTGATGTAGTCGGGCTCGATCAGCTCGATCTCGGGCGTCACGTCGTGCTCGGCGCAGAAGTCCAGCATCTCCTGCGTCTCGGCGATGCCGCCGATGTTGGAGCCGGACAGGCTGCGTCGCATGAGCGCCAACGCGAACGCGTGGGTCTCCATCGGGTGCTCGGGGATCCCGAGCTCGACGAGGGTCCCGTCGACGTCGAGCAGATTGAGATAGTCGTCGAGCGGCAGGTTCGCCGAGACGGTGTTGAGGATCAGGTCGAAGCTGCCGCGCAGCTTCTTGAAGGTGTCCGGGTCGGCCGTCGCGTAGTAGTTGCCGGCACCGAGCCGCAGCCCGTCCTCCATCTTCTTCAGCGACTGGGACAGCACGCTCACCTCGGCGCCCATCGCGGCGCCCAGCTTCACGCCCATGTGCCCCAGGCCGCCCAGGCCGATGATCGCCAGGCGGGTTCCCGGCCCGGCCTTCCAGTGCCGCAGCGGGGAGAACAGCGTGATGCCGGCGCACAGCAGCGGCGCCGCCTTGTCCAGCGGCAGCGAGTCGGGGATGCGCAGGACGAAGTTCTCGTCGACGACGATCGCCTGGCTGTAGCCGCCCTGCGTCGGCGTGCCGTCCTTGTCGGTGGAGTTGTAGGTGAAGATCGCGCCCCGTTTGCAGTACTGCTCGAGTCCGGCCTGGCAGCTGCTGCACTCCCCGCAGGAATTGACCATGCAGCCCACGCCGACGTGGTCGCCCACCCGGTATTTGGTGACCTCGGAACCCACCTCGGTCACGACGCCGGCGATCTCGTGTCCCACGACCACGGGGTAATTCGGGGTGCCCCACTCGCCTTTGGCGGTGTGGATGTCGGAGTGGCAGATGCCGGCGAACTTGATGTCGATCACGACGTCGTGCGGGCCGGGGTCGCGACGTTCGATGGTGGTCTTGGTCAGCGGTGCCGTCGGCGAGGTGGCGGCGTACGCCGAAACTGTGCTCATGAAATATCCCTCTTTGATCTCGATTGCGTCGTAAAGAAGTTTAGCTAAGGTAATGTTCTCGGGCCACTTGGCGGGTGGCGCCCCGCGTGCCAGCTTAGGACGGCTAGTTGATCGGCGCGTTGAGCAGGCGCAGGTCGTCGACGATGCCGCGGGCCGCGATCAGGCCCTCGCCGGTCTGCCACACCTCGTCGTTGACCACGTAGACCCGGTTGTCGTGATTGGCCGACAGCTTGCGCCAGGGGTTGCTGTCCAGCACGGCGGCGGCGCGGTCCGCGGCGGCCGGGGTGGCGCACGACACGTAGACCACGTCGGCGTCGGCGGCCGACAGGTCCGGGTTCTTGCCGAGTTCGGCGTCGGTGGCGGGAATCTCGATGTAGGGCTTGTCGGTGAACCGCTGGGCGGCCGGGCGGTCCACGCCGACCGCGCCGAGCACGCTGGCCGGGAAGTTGTTGGCCCCGTAGACCCGGATGGCGCTGGTCGTCAGCTGCACGATCGACGCCTGGAAGTGGGACGCGTCGTGGCTGGTCCCGATCTGGGTGGCCCGCTGGGTGAAGCCGCTGATCAGCGCGTCGGTGGCCGCGGTGCGCGCGGTGGCGGCGCCCACGGCGCGCAGGTTGTCCTGCCAGGCGGCGCCGGGCGCCGCCGTGAACACCGTGGGGGCGATGGCCGCGAGCTGCGGGTACAGCCTCGGGGTCAGCCCCTCCGAGCCCAGGATGAGGTCCGGGTGGGCCGCGGCGATGGCCCCCAGGTCGGGGTTGGTGCGGGTGCCCGCGCCGGGCAGGCCGTGGACCGCGTTGCCCAGATAGGCGGGCTGGCTCGAGGCCCCGTCGGGCAGCGCGGCGGCGACCACCCGCGATTGCAGACCGAGCGCGCACAGGGTGTCGAGCTGGTCGCCGGAGAGCACCACGATGCGCTGCGGCTCCGCGGGTACCGCGACCGTGTCGGGGGTGAGGCCCGCCGCGTTGCGGGCCTGCCGCGTCGGTGGCCCCGGATCGGCCGCGGCGGCGTCGCGCGCGCACGACTCGTCGGGCTTGCGGTCGTTGCCCAACACGCCGGCTCCGGCGATCTGTGTGGTGGGAGTGACGAGCGATCGCGCCGAGGCCTTGGAGCCTTCCGAACCGCATCCGGCGCAGGCCAGGACCGCGGCCGCCAGGGCGGCCGCCGCCACGATCGATCGCCTCCCCGGCACGGGTCCGACGCTAACATCCGGCGACCCCGCAGCCTTTTACGACAGTTTGTAGGACTGCCCCTGACGGCGACTTGTCCGGAGGCTAAGATTCGAAGTCAATACTGGTTCGGGCCGTGACCGACGATGTTTGGAGGAGCTGTTGACAGCCGAAGCCCCCCCGCTGGGAGAACTCGAGGCCGTCCGTCCGTACCCGGCCCGGACGGGTCCCAAAGGGAATCTGGTCTACAAGCTGATCACCACGACCGATCACAAGATGATCGGCATCATGTACTGCGTCGCCTGCTTCATCTTCTTCTTCATCGGTGGGCTGCTGGCGCTGTTCATGCGCACCGAGTTGGCGGCGCCGGGCCTGCAGTTCCTGTCGAACGAGCAGTACAACCAGCTGTTCACCATGCACGGCACGATCATGCTGCTGTTCTATGCCACCCCGATCGTGTTCGGCTTCGCAAACCTGGTGCTGCCGCTGCAGATCGGGGCGCCCGACGTCGCGTTTCCGCGGCTGAACGCCTTCTCGTTCTGGCTGTTCCTGTTCGGGGCGACGCTGGGCATGGCCGGCTTCATCACGCCGGGCGGTGCGGCCGATTTCGGCTGGACCGCCTACACCCCGCTGAGCGACGCCATCCACTCGCCCGGCGCCGGCGGTGACCTGTGGATCATGGGTCTGGCGGTCGCCGGCCTGGGCACCATCCTGGGCGCGGTCAACATGATCACCACCGTGGTCTGCATGCGCGCGCCCGGCATGACCATGTTCCGGATGCCGATCTTCACCTGGAACATCCTGGTGACCTCCATCCTGGTGCTGATCGCGTTCCCGTTGCTGACGGCGGCGCTGTTCGGGCTGGCCGCCGACCGCCACCTGGGGGCGCACGTCTACGACCCGGCCAACGGCGGAGTCATCTTGTGGCAGCACCTGTTCTGGTTCTTCGGCCACCCCGAGGTGTACATCATCGCGCTGCCGTTCTTCGGCATCGTCAGCGAAATCTTCCCGGTGTTCGCCCGCAAGCCGATCTTCGGTTACACCACGCTGGTGTATGCCACGTTGTCGATCGCCGCGCTGTCGGTGGCGGTGTGGGCGCACCACATGTTCGCCACCGGAGCCGTTCTGCTGCCGTTCTTTTCGTTCATGACGTATCTGATCGCGGTGCCGACCGGGATCAAGTTCTTCAACTGGATCGGCACGATGTGGAAGGGCCAGTTGACCTTTGAGACACCCATGCTCTTCTCGCTGGGCTTCCTGGTGACCTTCCTGCTGGGCGGCCTGACCGGCGTGCTGCTGGCCAGCCCGCCGCTGGACTTCCACGTCAGCGACAGCTACTTCGTCGTCGCGCACTTCCACTACGTGCTGTTCGGCACGATCGTGTTCTCCACGTTCGCCGGCATCTACTTCTGGTTCCCGAAGATGACCGGCCGGCTGCTCGACGAGCGGCTGGGCAAGTTGCACTTCTGGCTCACGTTCATCGGCTTCCACACCACCTTCCTGGTGCAGCACTGGCTGGGCGACGAGGGCATGCCGCGGCGTTACGCCGACTACCTGCCCACCGACGGCTTCACGACCCTGAACGTCGTCTCGACGATCGGTGCCTTCATCCTGGGCGCGTCGATGTTCCCGTTCGTGTGGAACGTCTTCAAGAGCTGGCGCTACGGCGAGGTCGTGACGGTCGACGACCCGTGGGGCTACGGCAACTCGCTGGAGTGGGCGACCAGCTGCCCGCCGCCGCGGCACAACTTCACCGAGCTGCCCCGGATCCGTTCGGAGCGACCGGCTTTCGAGTTGCACTACCCGCACATGGTGGAGCGGTTGCGCGCCGAGGCGCACGTGGGGCGCCACGCGACGGCGCTCGAGTCGCCGAAGGGATTCGGTCCGCGGACCGAACCCGATCGCTCGACCGCCGACCAGTAGCGGCGGCTGCCGGGAGTGAACCCACCACTCAAGGTGTCGGTGCTGATAACCGTCACCGGCGTGGATCAGCCGGGCGTGACGTCGGCGCTGTTCGAGGTGCTGTCGCGGCACGGGGTGGAGTTGCTCAACGTCGAACAGGTGGTGATCCGCGGGCGCCTCACGCTGGGCGTGCTGCTGTGCTGCTCACCGGAGGTCGCCGACGGCGGCGTGTTGGGCGCCGACGTCGAATCCGCCGTCCGCGGGCTGGGCCTCGACGTCAGCATCGAACGCAGCGAAGACGTGCCCATCATCCGGGACCCGTCGACCCACACCATCTTCGTGCTGGGCCGGCCGATCACGGCCCGCGCGTTCGGCGCGGTGGCCCGCGAGCTGGCGGCGCTCGGCGTCAACATCGACCTGATCCGCGGCGTCTCCGACTATCCCGTCACCGGCCTGGAGCTGCGGGTGTCGGCGCCGCCGCTGGCCGACGGGTCGCTGCGCAACACGCTGACCCGGGTGGCCGCCGACGAGGGCGTCGACGTCGCGGTCGAGGAGTACAGCCTGGAACGGCGCGCCAAGAGGCTCGTCGTGTTCGACGTCGATTCCACGCTGGTGCAGGGCGAGGTCATCGAGATGCTCGCCGCCCGCGCGGGCGCCCAGGGAGCGGTCGCCGCGATCACCGAGGCCGCGATGCGGGGCGAGCTGGACTTCGCGCAGTCGCTCGAGCAGCGGGTGGCGACGCTGGAGGGCCTGCCGGCCACGGTGATCGACGAGGTGGCCGACCAGCTGGAACTGATGCCCGGCGCCCGCACGACGATTCGGACGTTGCGGCGCTTGGGTTTTCACTGCGGCGTGGTTTCCGGCGGGTTCCGGCGGATCATCGAGCCGCTGGCGCGCGAGCTGATGCTGGACTACGTCGCCGCCAACGAGCTGGAGATCGTCGACGGGAAACTCACGGGCCGGGTTCTCGGGCCGATCGTCGATCGGGCCGGCAAGGCGGCGGCCCTTCGGGAATTCGCCGAGCAGGCCGGGGTGCCGATGGCGCAGACCGTCGCGGTCGGCGACGGCGCCAACGACATCGACATGCTGGCCGCGGCCGGCCTGGGCGTGGCGTTCAACGCCAAGCCGGCGTTGCGTGCGGTGGCCGACGCGTCGCTGAGCCACCCCTACCTGGACACGGTGCTGTTCCTGCTGGGCGTGACGCGGGCGGAGATCGAGGCCGCCGACGCGGTCGACGGCCAGTTGCGCCGGGTGGAGATCCCGCCGGATTAGGTGCCCGACCAGACGCAAAAGCCCCCAATTTCGGCGCGAAATGGGGGCTTTTGCGTCTGTTCGCGGGAGGGACACCCGGCGGGTATTCGGGGGGCGCGGTACGGCACGATGGTTCGGTGCCCGAAAACGGAAGTGAGGCAGCCGACCCCGATCTGCTGATCGACTTCAGGAACGTGTCGCTGCAGCGCGACGGACGTGTCCTGGTCGGGCCGCTGGATTGGGCGGTGGAACTCGACGAGCGCTGGGTGATCATCGGGCCCAACGGCGCCGGCAAGACGTCGCTGTTGCGCATCGCCGCGGCCAGCGAGCACCCGTCGTCGGGCGTGGCGTTCGTCCTCGGCGAGCGGCTCGGGCGGGTCGACATGTCCGAGTTGCGCTCGCGGATCGGCCTGAGCTCGTCGGCCCTGGCGCAGCGCGTGCCGACCGACGAGCTGGTGCGCGACCTCGTCGTGTCGGCGGGCTATGCGGTGCTGGGCCGGTGGCGGGAGCGCTACGAGGACGTCGACTACCAGCGGGCCGTCGACATGCTGGAAAGCCTTGGCGCGGAACACCTCGCGGACCGCACCTACGGCACGCTGTCGGAGGGGGAGCGCAAGCGGGTGCTGATCGCGCGGGCGCTGATGACCGACCCCGAACTGCTGCTGCTCGACGAACCGGCGGCCGGCCTGGACCTGGGCGGCCGGGAGGAGTTGGTGGCCCGGCTGGCCGACCTGGCGGCCGACCCCGACGCGCCCGCGCTGGTGTTGGTCACGCATCACGTGGAGGAGGTTCCGCCCGGCTTCAGCCACTGCATGCTGCTGTCGGAGGCCAAGGTGGTGGCCGCCGGCCTGCTGCCCGACGTGCTGACCGCCGAGAACCTGTCGGCCACGTTCGGTCAGTCCATCGCCCTCGACGTCGCCGACGGGCGGTACTTCGCCCGCCGCGTCCGCACCCGCGCAGCCCACCGGAGGCAACTATGACTTCCCCGACTTCCCCGCCGGATCCGCCGCCCCTGGTGCCCCGCCCGGCCGCGACCGTGATGCTGGTCCGCGACGACCCCGAGGGTATCGCGGTGTTCCTGATGCGCCGGCACGCCAAGATGGAGTTCGCCGCCGGGACGATGGTGTTTCCCGGCGGGGGCGTCGACGACCGCGACCGCAACGCCGATATCGCGTGGGCCGGCCCGCCGCCGGGGTGGTGGGCGCAGCGGTTCGGCATCGAGCCCGACCTGGCCGAGGCGCTGGTCTGCGCCGCCGCCCGCGAGACGTTCGAGGAGTCGGGCGTGCTGTTCGCCGGGCCGGCCGGTGACCCGGACGGTATCGTCGGCGACGCCTCGGTGTACGGCGACGCGCGCCGCGCGCTGGCCGAGGGGACGCTGTCCTTCGCCGACTTCCTGCGCCGCGAAAACCTGGAGCTGCGTTCCGATTTGCTGCGGCCGTGGGCCAACTGGGTGACCCCGGAGGCCGAGCGCACCCGCCGCTACGACACCTATTTCTTCGTGGGGGCGCTGCCCGAGGGGCAGCGGGCGGACGGGCACAACACCGAGTCCGACCGCGCCGGCTGGACGACGCCGCAGGCCGCCATCGACGACTTCGCCGCCGGCCGCTGCTTCCTGCTGCCGCCGACTTGGACGCAACTCGACTCGCTGGCCGGTCGCACCGTCGCCGACGTGCTGGCGGTCGAGCGCCAGATCGTCCCGGTGCAGCCGCACCTCGAAATCCAGGGCGACAACTGGGTTTTCGAGTTCTTCGACTCCGACCGCTACCACCAGGCCCGCGAGGCGGGCGGGATGGGATGGCGGCATTGAGGGAGTTCGTCAGCGTCGTCGTCAGCGACGGGACGCGCGACGCCGGGCTGGCGATGCTGCTCGTCTCGCGGCCGCCCACCAACGCGATGACCCGGCAGGTCTACCGCGAGATCGTGTCCGCGGCCGACGAGCTGGGGCGGCGCGACGACGTCGCCGCCGTCATCCTGTTCGGCGGCCACGAGATCTTCTCCGCCGGCGACGACCTGCCCGAGCTGCGGACGCTGACCGCGCCGGAGGCCGACGCCGCGGCCCGGGTGCGCCGCGAGGCCGTCGACGCCGTGGCGGCGATCCCGAAGCCGACGGTGGCCGCGATCACCGGCTACGCGCTGGGCGCGGGCCTCACGCTGGCGCTGGCGGCCGACTGGCGGGTCAGCGGCGACAACGTGAAGTTCGGCGCCACCGAGATCCTGGCCGGCCTGGTCCCGGGCGGCGGGGGAATGGCGCGCCTGGCCCGCATCGCCGGGGCGAGCAGGGCCAAGGAGCTGGTGTTCAGCGGGCGCTTCTTCGACGCCGAGGAGGCCCTGGCGCTGGGGCTGATCGACGAGATGGTGGCCCCCGACGACGTCTACGACGCCGCCGCGGCCTGGGCGCGCCGCTTCCTGGAGGGGCCGCGCGGCGCCCTCGCCGCCGCCAAGGCGGGAATCAATGCCGTTTTCGGCCCGCCACCGCAAGCCGATTAGGCTGCCGTTCATGACGACGAGTACCGATCTCCCAGGCGACGCCGTTCCCAACCCGCACGCCACCGCCGAGCAGGTGGAAGCGGCGCGGCACGACAGCAAGCTCGCCCAGGTGCTCTACCACGACTGGGAGGCCGAGACCTACGACGAGAAGTGGTCGATCTCCTACGATCAGCGCTGCATCGACTACGCCAGGGACTGCTTCGACGGCGTCGTCCCCGAGGACGGCATCGCCGAGCTGCCCTACGACCGTGCCCTCGAATTGGGTTGCGGCACAGGGTTTTTCCTGCTCAACCTGATCCAATCCGGGGTGGCTCGACGCGGGTCGGTCACCGACCTGTCGCCCGGCATGGTCAAGGTCGCCACCCGCAACGGCCAATCGCTCGGGCTGGACATCGACGGCCGCGTGGCCGACGCCGAGGGCATCCCGTACGAGGACAACACGTTCGACCTGGTCGTCGGGCACGCCGTGCTGCACCACATCCCCGACGTCGAGCTGTCGCTGCGCGAGGTGGTCCGGGTGCTGCGCCCCGGCGGCCGATTCGTGTTCGCCGGCGAGCCGAGCAACGCCGGCGAGGTCTACGCGCGCGCTCTCTCGACGCTGACCTGGCGGGTCGTCACCAACGTCACCCGGTTGCCGGGCCTGACCGGCTGGCGCCGCCCGCAGGCGGAGCTGGACGAGTCCTCGCGCGCCGCCGCGCTGGAGGCGCTGGTCGACCTGCACACCTTCGCGCCCGAAGACCTGGAGCGCATGGCCGGCAACGCCGGCGCGGTCGACGTGCGGACCGCCACCGTGGAGTTCACCGCCGCGATGCTGGGCTGGCCGCTGCGCACGTTCGAATGCGCGGTCCCGCCGGGGCGGCTGGGCTGGGGCTGGGCGCACTTCGCGTTCAACAGCTGGAAGGCGCTGAGCTGGCTGGATGCCAACGTGTCGCGGCACCTGGTGCCCAAGGGGTGGTTCTACAACGTGATGGTCACCGGGGTCAAACCCTCCTGAGTGCGGGGCTGCAATTCAGCAGCGACGACGTCAGCTACCTGCGGTCGGAATCGGGGGCCGCGGCGCTGGACTTCGTCGGCGAACTCGAGCTGAGCGAAGCCACCAGGATCGCGGACGTCGCGGCCGCGCGCGCCCGGTTCGGCGACCGGGCACCGGCGCTGGTGGAGACGACGCTGCTGCGCCGCCGCGCGGCCGACAAGCTGGGCGAGCTCGGTGACGTGTCGGAGTGGTTGTTCACCGACGAGGCGCTGCAGCAGGCCACCGCGGCGCCGGTGGCGCTGCACCGGGCCGCCCGGCTCGCGCAGGCCGGCGTGCCGGTGCACGACGCGACCTGCTCGATCGGCACCGAACTGGCCGCGCTGCGCCGCTTCGGGAGCCGCGCCGTGGGCAGCGACATCGACCCGGTGCGCCTCGCGATGGCCCGCCACAACCTGGGGCCGGCGGCCGACCTCTGCCGCGCCGACGCGCTGCACCCGGTGACCCGCGACGCGGTGGTGCTCGCCGACCCGGGGCGCCGTGACGGCGGGCGGCGGCGCTTCCGCGTCGACGACTACCAGCCCGGCCTCGGTCGATTGCTCGACACCAACCGGGACCGCGATTTCGCCGTGAAGTGTTCCCCCGGAATCAATTTCGAGCGGTTGCGGCGCCTCGGATTCGACGGCGAGATCGAGGTGACGTCGTATCGCGGGTCGGTCCGGGAGGCGTGCCTGTGGTCGACCGGCCTGGCGGGGCCGGGGGTGCGCCGGCGGGCGAGCGTGCTGGATCGCGGCGAACAGGTCACCGACAACGAACCGGACGAGTGCGGGGTGCGACCGGCGGGGCGCTGGATCGTCGACCCCGACGGCGCCGTGGTCCGGGCCGGGCTGGTGCGCCACTACGGGGCGCGCCACGGGCTGTGGCAACTAGACCCCGACATCGCCTACCTGTCGGGGGAGCGGCTGCCGCCGGGCGTGCGCGGCTTCGAGGTTCTCGAGCAGCTGGCGTTCGACGAGCGCCGGCTGCGGCAGGCCCTGGCGGCGCTGGGCTGCGGCGCGCTGGAAATCCTCGTCCGCGGGGTGCGCGTGGACCCCGACGCGTTGCGCGGACGGCTGCGGCCGCGCGGCGACCGGCCGCTGTCGGTCGTCATCGCCCGCATCGGCTCCGGGGCCGACGGTCGCGCGACGGCCTTCGTCTGCCGTCCCTCCCGCTGACGCGCGGGTAGGCTGGCTGCGGTCATTCTGGTAGGCGCCCCGCCCTGATCTGCGAGGACAATTCGACGATGCGTTACCCGATAGCGGCCGCGGTGCTGTGCGCCGCGGTCATGCTGGGTTGGCCGGCGGCCCCTCGGTCGGCCGCCGAGCCGCCGTCGTGCGCGGGCCTGGGCGGCGCCGTCGAGGCCGGGCAGATGTGTCACGTGCACGCCAGCGGCCCCATGTACACACTCAACATGACGTTTCCCGCCGACTATCCCGACGAGCAGGCGCTGACCGACTACATCACCCAGAATCGCGACGGGTTCATCAACGTGGCGCAGGGGTCCGGGCCCCGCGACCAGCCCTACCAGATGGAGGCCACCACCGAGCAGCACACCGCCGGCCAGCTGCCGCACAACACCCGCAGCGTCGTGCTGAAGTTCTTCCAGGACGTCGGCGGGTCACGTACGTCCACCTGGTACAAGGCGTTCAACTACAACCTCGGCAGCAAACAGCCCATCACCTTCGACAACCTGTTCGCGCCGGGCACGACCCCGCTGGACACCATCTTCCCGCTGGTGCAACGCGACCTGAACCGCCAGAACCCGTTCGGGGCGGCGATATTGCCGTCCAACGGGCTCGACCCGTCGCACTATCAGAACTTCGCCATCACCGACGACCAGTTGATCTTCTACTTCGCTCCGGGCGAGATGCTTCCCGCGTTTGCCGGACCGGCCCAGGCCCAGGTGCCCCGCAACGCCATTCCGCCGCTGGCCATCTAGCGCAGCGTGCAGGTCCCGGGCTCAAACCGGCCCGGCCTGCCACTCCATCGCCGCGGCGCCGAGCGCCAGCGCGACCTGCGCCGCGCAGCCGATGATCGGCACGAAGAAGGCGGTCCGGTGCCGGACGAGCAGATAAACGCAGACCGCAACGTCTGCGATGAGGACCGTGGCGCCGCCCCAGATCCCCAGCATCATGGCCCGGTCGATCCAGGCCGGGTCGCCGCAGCGCACCGAGCCGCACGGGTCGGTGACCATGACGAGCAACTCCAGCAGCACCACCGTCGCGCCCAGCAAGAACCCGTGGACGATCAGCAGGCCGACTGTGGCGACCACGTCCGCCGGGCGGCGCGTGCTCATGCCGGGCTGAAGCTGTAGACCTGGCCGTCGCTGGTGGCGACCACCACCCGGCGATCGTTGCCGACCGCCGCGCCGACGGGATAGCCGGTGGCCGCGGGCAGCGGGTAGCTACCCAGGGTGTGGCCGTTGCCGGGATCGAAGGCCAGCACCGACATGCCGGGCGCGCCATTGGCACTCGGGCCGGTGACCACCGCGTAGCCGACGCCGCCGCCGGCCAGGCTCGACGACGAGAGCGGCGTGACGTCGTCGCGGCGCCAGACCGCGTCGGCGTGATCGCCGGCGTCCTTGAACGCCGCCAGCCGGGTGTCGGGCCCGCCGCCCGACACGATCAGCCCCTGTGGGGTGACCGCGGGCGGTGTTTGCGCCAGAAAGCCAAGGGGCGCAGACCATTTCGGCTTCCCGTCGGGGGCGTGTAGGGCCCACAGCCGTTGGTCGCGGCCGTTGACGTAGACGGTCGACCCGTCGGCGGACAACACCGGGCTGGCGATGACGCCGCCGCCCACCGCGTCGCTGGTCCATTCCCGGCTCAGCAGCGGGGACTGGCCGGCGTGGTACTTCAGCCCGACCAGGCCCGCCGCCGGTGCGCCCGGCTGCCAGACGCCGATCACCACGATCCCGTTGCCCGCGGAGTAGGCCGGCGCGGCCGCGACCGGGCAGCCCTGCCGGGCGGGGGCGCAATCGGCCAGACCGCGCGTCGCATCGGTGGGGTCGACGCCGTCCACCAGATCGAGCGGGCTGCCGGATACCTCGCCGCGGTGTGCGTCGAAAACCAGCACCTGCCCCAGATGCGTCGCGACCAGCAGCTGGCCGTGTCCGAGAAACCTTGGGGTGGTGGGCATTCCGATCACCGGTTGCCGCCATCGCGTCCACTGGGTCACCGGAAACGACAGGAACGCCCCCGGTTGGCCGACGTAGAGGTTGTCGAAGCCGTCGAACAACGGGCCGGCGAAGCCCCCGCCCTGGACCAGCCGGACACACCAGCGCTGCCGCCCGTTGTCGTCGTTCTGCCACTCCATCAGCGAACACCCGGCCGGCGTCTGGCCGTTGAGGGCGAGATAGCTGCGCGCGCTCAGCGCCGGGCCGGCCGCCAGGCTGCCCTTGACCGATCGCGTCCACTGCAGCGAGAGCTTGGCCGCGCCGCCCGTCGCGGTGTAGCCGCTGTTGGCGGCGTCGCCGTACTGCGCGGGCCAGCCCTGCGCGGCCGAGGCGTCGACCCACGAGTCGGTGTTGCCGCAGCCCGCGAGCCCGGTCGTGAGCGCGGCGGCCAGGGCCGCACGGGCCGAACGCCGAAGCCCACGCAGGAGATGTCGGGCAAGCACCTCGGGTTTCCAACTCCTCTGTGCGGGTGGCGATCGCGTACACGTGAGGGTAACCCGTGCGGGCTGTGCCGTACCCGATCGCCTCCACGGCCCGCCGTTCGGGCGTGCATCGTCGGCGGGATAGGCTTTCCGGCCATGACGAGCATGTGGAATGCTCCGCTGCACCGCCGCTGGCGCGGATCGAACCTGCGGGACCCTCGCCAGGCCAAGTTCCTGACGCTGGCCTCCCTGAGGTGGGTGTTGGCCAACCGCGCCTACACCCCGTGGTACCTCGTGCGCTACTGGCGGCTGCTGAAGTTCAAGCTGGCCAACCCGCACATCATCACCCGCGGGATGGTGTTCCTCGGCAAGGGCGTGGAGATCCACGCGACCCCCGAACTGTCCGAGATGGAGATCGGGCGCTGGGTGCACATCGGGGACAAGAACACCATCCGCGCGCACGAGGGTTCGTTGCGGTTCGGCGACAAGGTCGTGCTGGGTCGCGACAACGTGATCAACACCTACCTCGACATCGAGTTGGGCGACTCGGTGCTGATGGCCGACTGGTGCTACGTCTGCGACTTCGACCACCGCATGGACGACATCAACCTGCCGATCAAGGACCAGGGCATCATCAAGTCCCCGGTCCGTATCGGCCCGGACACCTGGGTGGGCGTCAAGGTGACGGTGCTGCGCGGCACGTCGATCGGGCGCGGCTGCGTGCTGGGTTCGCACGCGGTGGTCCGCGGCGTGATCCCCGACTACTCGATCGCGGTCGGCGCGCCGGCCAAGGTGGTCAAGAACCGGCAGCTGTCGTGGGAGAGCTCGGCCGCGCAGCGCGCCGAACTCGCGGCGGCGCTGGCCGACATCGAGCGGAAAAAGGCGGCCCGGTAGCCCTATTCGGCGTGGTCGTCGACCTTGTAGTCGAAGCTGACATCGCCGGCGTCGACGCTGGTGACGGTCACCGAGATGCCGTACTTCTGGCCGGAATCGGTGAGCTCGCACCGCAGCGTGGCGCCCTCGACGCCCTTGAGGTTGTCCGGGCACGACACCGAGTCGGGCTTGCGGCCCACCTGCTGGGTCAGCTTGTTGCTGAGAATGCCGGCCACCTGGTTCTTGTCGACGGTCTCGACCATGTCGAACTTGACGTCGTTGCCGTTGACGCTGGTGACGGTGACGTTGACGTCGAACGTCTGGTTCTTGACCTTCATCGTGCAGTTCAGCTGCGCCCCGACCTTGGCGGGCAGGTCGTCCGGGCAGGTCACCGACTCGGGTTTGTTGCCGGCCGCGTCGGTCATCTTCGAGGTGATCTGGCCGGCGACGTCACCCTTGCTCACCGCATGCTTCGACGTGACCGAACACGAACAGGCGCCGACGCCGGCCATCAGCCCCGCGGCGCTCCCCGCAACCAACAATGTCCGGACGATCGACCGAGCCATGGCGCCTCCCGAGGGCGAATCGGCAACTGTGAGTCGGCTGATAATTGCATGCCAAAACGCTTCAGGTGCGTGAAATTGCTCAGATGCTCTGATAGCGGCGCAGGGCCTCGGCGCGCTCGGCGCCATGGTCGACGATCGGCACCGGGTATCCCCGGGGTCGTTCCCCTGTGCGCAGGTGCGCGTCGTCGGCGGCGCGCAACTCGGGAACCCAGCGCCGGATGTAGTCGCCCGACGGATCGAACTTCTCGCCCTGCGTGACCGGGTTGAAGACCCGGAAATACGGGGCGGCGTCGGTGCCCGACCCGGCGCACCACTGCCACCCGTGCTGATTGTTGGCAATGTCCCCGTCGACCAGCTGGTCCAGGAACCACTCGGCGCCCCACTGCCACGGCAGGTGAAGGTCTTTGACCAGAAACGACGCGACGATCATCCGCACCCGGTTGTGCATGAAGCCGGTCTCGCGGAGCTGCCGCATCCCGGCGTCCACGAAGGGAAACCCGGTCTGGCCGGCCTTCCAGGCCTCGAAGCGGCGCTTGGCGTCGGGCCCCGCGTCGGTCCGGATGCCGTCGAACTGGCTGTTCCAGTTGTGCCACGCGCTGGACGGCCAGTGGTGCAGCACGTCGGCATAGAAATCGCGAAACGCCAACTCCCGCAGGAACGCTTGCGCCCCCGCGACGCGCAGGTCGAGGTCGGCGACCATGGTGCGTGGATGGACGCACCCGAACTTCAGGTACGCCGACATCCGGCTGGTGCCCGCCAGGTCGGGCCGGTCGCGGTCCTGGCCGTAGCGATGCAAGCCGTTGGCCACGAACGACTTCCACTGCCGCAGGGCGGCGGCCTCCCCGCCGACCACGTCGAGCGCCGCGCCGGGGTCGGGTATCTCGCACCGCTTGATCGGCAGCCGCGCCGGGTCGAGCCAGCGCGCCGCGCCGGCGCCCGATGCGGCCGGCGCCCGCCACCCCGCCTCGCGCCACTCGCGCAGAAACGGGGTGAACACCCGGTAGGGGGAGCCGTCCTTCTTCGTCACCCGGCCCGGGGCCACCAGGTACGGCGAGCCCGTCGCCACCAACGGCACGGAATCGAGTGCCGCGCGCACTCTTTCGTCGCGGCGCGCGCCGTACGGCGCGAAATCGTCCGAGATGTGCACCGCCGACGCGCCGATTTCCCTGGCGACGCGCGGGATCTGCTCCTCGGGCCGACCGCGGATCACCAGCAGCCGGCCGTCCAGGTCGTCGCGGAGTTGCCGCAGCGAGTCGCCGAGGAATTGCAGCCGCCGCGACCCCGACGACGCCTCCAGCCGCGGATCGACGACGAAGCAGGCGAGCACGTCGCCGTCGTCTCGGGCGGCCGCGGCCAGGGCGGGGTGGTCATTCAGCCGCAGGTCGCGGCGAAACCACAACAGCGTCGGCATGATTCGGTGCCCCTCCTCAGCGGTTGAGCCGCCAGACCCCGGTGGCGAGCACGGTGGCGAAGGCGCACCACAACGGGTAGGGCGCCAGGGCCGCTCCGGCCCGCCGGTCGGCCCGCGCGGCCCGGCGCGCGAGGTCGGCGCTGCTCGCCGTCAGCGCCGCGGCGCCCAGCGCGGAGGCGCCCAGCTTGTGGTACCGGAAGAAGAGCCAGCTCCACCCGGCGTTCAGCGCCAGGTTGACGCCGAGCGCCGCGGCGTAGCGGCGTGCCTCGTCGTGCTGTCCCCGGGCGCGGAACCGGTCGATGGCCGCCGCGGAGGTGGCCGCGATGTCGGCGTAGAGCGTGGTCCACACCAGGGGGAACGCGGCGCCGGGCGGCTGGTACGCCGGCTTGCGGAGCCGGGCGTACCAGCCGGGCACCCGCATGGGGCTGGCGATGCTGCCGGTGCCGGCGGCGATGGCGACGGCGGCTGTGGTTGCGGCAAGCGTCGACTTGTTCACGCTGTGCCTCCTTTCGGTTGGGTGGGATCGGCGGGCCACCAGATGCGGTCGCCGATCAGGGCGAAGAGCGCGGGGATGACGAGGGTGCGCACGATGAAGGTGTCGAGCAGGATGCCCAGTCCCACGATGATGCCGAGTTGCGTCAGCACGATCAAGGGCAGGACGCCCAGCACGCAGAACACGGCCGCCAAAACGATGCCCGCGCTGGTGATCACGCCGCCGGTCGCCGACACCGCGCGCACCATGCCGTCCCGCGCGCCGTGTCGCGCGGCCTCCTCGCGCGCGCGGGTGACCAGGAAGATGGTGTAGTCCACGCCGAGGGCCGCCAGGAACAGGAACGCGAACAGCGGTGTGGTGCTGTCCAGCGCGGGGAATCCGAAGGCGTGGATGCTGGCCCAGCCGCCGAGGCCCAGCGCGGCAAGCGCCCCGAGAATCGTTGCGGCGAGCAGGGTTGGCGGCGCCAGGGCCGAGCGCAGCAGCAGATACAGGACCGCCATGATCACCGCCAGGATCGCCGGGATCACCACCGACCGATCGTGCGCGGCCGCGTCGCGGACGTCGAGCGCCTGTGCGTCGGCGCCGCCCACCAGCGCACCGGAATCGACGGACTTGGTCGAATCCCGCAGTGCCGCAATCGTTCCCAACGCCCGACCCGATGACGGCGGGGCGTCGATCACGACAGACCACTTCGTCAGGCCCGTGCTCGACCGGCCCGTTTCGGACGCCGAGATCACACCCGGGGTGGCGACGATGGCCCGCTGCAGTTCCGCCGCCCGCGCAGACGGCCCGACGACCAGCGTGGGGCCGGCCATGCCGCCCGGAAAGTGCGCGGCCACAACCTCATAACCCGCCACCGAGTCCGCCCGGACCCGGAACTGCTCGGTCTGCGACAGGCCGATTCGCGTTCCCAGCAGGCCGGTGGCGAGGGCCGCCAGCAGCGCGATCGCGACCGCTGCCACCACGGCAGGTCGCCGGTCCACCCAGGTGGCGATTCGGTGCCAGGGCCCGGAATCCGTTGCGGCGCCGTCGCCCGCGCGGGGGATGAAGGGCCAGAACAGGCGCCGCCCGCACAACGCGAGCACCGGCGGCAGCACCACCAGCACCGAAACCGCGGCGACCACCAGTCCGCACGCCGCCAGGGCGCCCAGGCTGCGGGTGCTCGGGGTGACGGCCAAAAGCAGGGTGAGCAACGCCAGCACCACGGTGGCGTTGCTGGCGACGATGGCCGGCCCGGCCGCGCGCACCGCCCGGCGCAGCGCGTCACGGTGCGCGGGGAGCCGCGAAAGTTCTTGCCGGTAACGCGAAATCAGGAGAAGCGCGTAATTGGTCCCCGCCCCGAACACCAGCACGCTGGTGATACCGGAGGTGGCGCCGTCGAAGCTCAGGCCGGTCAGCGCCGCCACGCCGGTGCCCACCGCGGCGGCCACCCGGTCGGCGAACCCCAGCACGAGCAGCGGCACCAGCCACAGCACCGGCGAGCGGTAGGTCGCGATCAGCAGCAGCGCCACCACCGACGCCGTCACCGCCAGCAGGGTGACGTTGGCGTCGGTGAACGCGTTGGCGATGTCGGCGCCGAACGCCGGGCCCCCGGTGACGTGGGAGCGCAGCGCCGTGGGCAGGTCGGCGCCGGCGGCTGTGCGCAGGGCGGCGACGGCGTGGTTCAGGGGCAGCCCCGACAGCCCGGCGTCCACGGTGACCACGCCGATGGCCGCTTTGCCGTCGGCGGAGACCGTGACCGGTGCCGCCGCGGTGTCGCGGGTGAGCGCCAGCATCCGGTCGCGGGCCGCGCGCGCCGCGGCGACGTCCGCCGGCGCCAGCACCCCGCCGTCGGCGCGGCTGACGACGGCGATCAGCGGC
The DNA here is from genome assembly GCF_001668725.1 of Mycobacterium sp. E787. Lineage (GTDB taxonomy): Bacteria > Actinomycetota > Actinomycetes > Mycobacteriales > Mycobacteriaceae > Mycobacterium. The sequence goes on from NZ_LZKL01000033.1 coordinate 117,248, forward strand.
ACCCGGTCGCCGCCGGGGAACTGGCGCGCCAGGGTGTCGACCCTGGCCGAGTCGGAGTCGGACGGCACCGACAGGGGCGCCTGCCCCGCCGCCGCGTTTCCCCCGATGAGCACCACGAGGCCGATACCCAGTAGGACCGCCGCCAGTCCGGGCAGCCACGAACGCCGGTTGGTCACCGCGGCGGCCAGCCCGTCCCACATCACACCCGCAAGCATTTCAGTCGCTTAAACATTAATCAAGTTAACAATCGCGCGTTTGCGCGGTATGCTTGCGATTCTGATGGAAGACGCCACCGAACGCGCGCGGCTCGAAGCGCTGATCGCGGCCGACGCGCGTGCCCTCACCGCCGAGTCCGACCAGTTGGGTCGCGTCTTCGCCGCGGTGCATCAGTTGCGTCCCAGCGATTTTCGCGCTCTGCTGCATATCATGGTGGCCGAAACATCGGGTGCCCCACTGACATCGGGGGAGCTGCGCCTGAAGATGGGCCTGTCCGCGGCGGCGATCACCTACCTCGTCGAGCGCATGATCAACTCCGGGCACATCCGGCGCGACTCGGACGCCGCGGACCGGCGGAAGGTCGTCCTGCGTTACTCGGATCCCGGGATGGCCACCGCCCGCTCGTTTTTCACCCCGCTGGGGGCGCACACCCGCGCGGCGCTGGACGATTTACCCGAGAACGACCTTGCCGCGGCGCATCGGGTGTTCGGCGCGCTCATCGCCGCGATGGGTCACTTTCAAGACGAACTGCGCGCTCGAAGCCCTTAGCGCGCCGGTGCCGGGGTCGCGCCGCATGCCTTGCCTTCCCCTGCGATTCACCGTGAAAGGTTCGAAGATGCCATCGCGCCAGCGGTTCGGGCGCCCACCAGTTCAGGCCTCCCAGCACGTGCATGAAGGCCGGGACCAGCAGCGTGCGCACCAGTGTGGCGTCGATCAGGACGGCTATGGTGAGCCCGAGGCCGAACATGCGCATGAAGGACACGCCGGCCGAGATCAGCGCGGCGAACGAGATCGACATGATCAGTGCGGCCGCGGTGATGACCCTGCCGGTGTGGGCGAGGCCGAGTGCGATGCTTTCGTCGTTGTCCGCGCGAGTCCGGGGCGAGGCCAGCCAGTGTTCGCGGATCCGCGACAGCAGGAAGACCTCGTAGTCCATCGACAGCCCGAAGGCGATGCAGAACATCAGCACCGGGACGTTCACCGCCAGCGTGCCGGTGGACGTGGTGCCCGCGGCGCCCAGGTGACCCTCCTGGAAGATCCAGACCAGAGCGCCGAATGCGGCGGTGAGCGACAGCATGTTGAGGACCACCGCTTTGACCGGCAGTATCACGCTGCCTGTCAGCAGGAACAGCAGCACCAGCGTGACCACCGCGATGAAACCGAACACGAGCGGCAGCCGCGACGTGATGCCGTCGACGCAATCGCGATTCGTTTGCGCCGTTCCGGTGAGCAGGACGGGTTGTCGCGGCGGCGCGATCGCGTGCAATCGGTCCAATTGGGCCGCGGAGGCGTCGGTGTAGAGCGGGGCGGTGCTGTCGACCGTCAGATAGGCGCTGCCACGGGCCAATCCGGCCGGAGCCGACGGCGGCCCCCGGTACTCACCGGCGACGAACGTGCCGGTGGGCGCGGACACGGCCGCGACGTCGGGCACGAGGGAGAGCCGGCCGGCGTAGCTGCCCAGGTCCGCGTCGGTGAGGCCGCCCGTCTGGGGAAGGACGATCCGCACCCGGGTCTCGGAGTTCGTGCGGAATTCGCTGCGGATCCGGTCGCTGACGGCGCGCGCCGACGAGGATGTCGGCAGCACCCGGTCGTCCGGATAGCCCCACCTGACGCCGAGGAACGGCGCGCCCAGCGCCAGCAGGAGCGCCGTGAGCGTCAGGCCAACCGGGATCGCCCGGCGCATAACGGCTTTCGCGGTCCGGTACCAGAAGCTGCGTTCCGCGCTCCCCGGCACCGGCGCCGGTCGGCGGAGCAGCCGGCGGCCCAGCTGCCACATGTCGAGCGCGTCGAGCCGGTCGCCGACCACAGCGATGGCCGCGGGCGCCACGACGATCGCCGAGACCGCGGCGAAGGCCACCACGGCCGTCCCGGCGTAGGCGAACGACCTGAGGAAGTACATCGGAAACAGAGCAGTCGCCGCCAGTCCCAGCGCAACGGTGGTCGCGGAGAACAACACGGTGCGCCCGGCCGTGGTCACGGTTTTCGCCAGGGCGGCGTCGCGGCTCGTCCCGGCGGCCAGCTCGTCACGGTAGCGGCTGACGATCAGCAGGGTGTAGTCGACGGCCAGGGCAAACCCCAACGCCACCGTCACGTTGAGAGCGAAGATCGAGACGTCGGTGACCAACGCAATCGCCCGCAGCACCGCGAGTGAACCCAGGATCGCCAGTCCGCCCACGGCCATCGGCAACGCTGCCGCGAACAACCCGCCGAACACCCACACCAGCGCGACGAAACTCAGCGGGATCGCGATGACCTCCATGCGCAGCAGGTCCTTCTCGGTCTGCCGGTTGACCTGTTCGTAGGCCAGCGCGGAGCCGCCCGCCTGCACCGTGATCCCGTCGTGGTCCCGCGCGAACCGATCCGCCAGCAGCTGGGCATGCCCGGGTGCGCTGTTCTCGTCGCCCTTCAGCGCGGCCAGGATCATCGCGATCTTGCCGTCGTCGCTGAACAGGCCCGGGGCCGGATGCGGGTCCCAGGGCGATGTCACCTGCGACACGAACGGGGATTCGGCAAGCCGTCGGGCGATGTCGGTGCCGGCGGCCCGCGCGGTCCCGTCTTTGGCGCCGCTCGCCGAACTCAACAGCAGCACCAGTCCCATGCCGCCCTGATCGAACTTCTCGGAGAGGATCGCGTTGGCGCGGGCCGATTCCGATGCCGGATCCACGAATCCGCCGGCGGACAGGCTTTTCGCGGCCGGTATGCCGAAGACGGCGGCGGCGATCGCGAACAGCAGGGCCACGCCCAGGACCCGTCGCGGTGTCGCAACCGCGAGCCGGGCCGATCGCTTTATCATGTGCCGCCCTCTGGAGTGACCCCCGTGTCGTCGGCCGGTCGCCCGCCGGACTCACAATCGTCGCGCCGAAAGCTCCAGCGCCGTCGGCCGTCGCCGACGTGCAGCTCCGACAGTACGTTAAGGTTTTTAACCATTCAAGTACTTAACTAAATCCGGAACTTGCGTTAGGCTCGCTCGCGGTGGACCGTGGATTTGCCGGGTGGGCAGCTGGGTATCACCTGACGACGGAACGACCAGGAACGAGGTGGCTGTGCTCGGGGTGATCAAGGCTGTGATGGACCCGGTCATCGATGCCGCGGGCTCCGTGGTCGGCTACCGGCACGGGACGGCGGAGCCGGAGTACAGCGCCGAGAAGCTGGCCGAGGACGTCGAGATTCGCCGCTACGGTGCCCGGATCGCCGCGGAAACCACGGTCACCGCCGGCGAAGAGGCGGCCCGCAACGCGGGCTTCCGCCGGCTCGCGCGCTACATCTTCGGCGCCAACCACGCGGATCAGAAGATCGCGATGACGGCGCCGGTGGCGCAACGCCCCGCAGGCAAGCGGGGCGAGAAGATCGCGATGACCGCTCCGGTGGCCCAGGAGGCCGCCGGCGAAGGCGAATGGGTCATCCGGTTCTTCATGCCCGCCGACAAGACGCTCGAGTCGCTGCCCGAGCCCGACGACGCCGAGGTGCGGCTGGTCACCGTGCCGGCGGAAACGATTGCCGTGCGCCGGTTCACCGGCGGCTGGGGTCGGCGCGCCGTCGCGGCGCAGACCGCCGAATTGATGAACACCCTGCGCGCCAACGGTTTCAAGGCCGTCGACGCACCCGCGGCCTGGTTCTACGATCCGCCCTGGACGATCCCGGCGCTGCGCCGCAACGAGATTGCCGTGCCGGTCGAGCCGGCCTGACCATGCGGGGATCCACGTTGATCGCCGGCGCGGCGGCGGTGGTGGCGACGGCCACGGCGGGTGGGCTGGCCACCCGGCCGGCGGTGCAGTCCGTGTGGTACCGGCAGTTGCGCAAGCCGCCCTACCAGCCGCCGCGGGCGGTGTTCCCCACCGTGTGGCCCGTCCTGTACGCCGACATCGCCCTCGTGTCCGCCGCGACCGTCGACGCGCTGCGCGACTCGGGGAACCGGCCGGCCGCCCGCGCCTACTCGACCTGGCTCGCCGCCAATCTGGTGCTGAACGCGGCGTGGTCGTGGGTGTTTTTCGATCGCCGCCGGTTGGCGGCCGCGGCCGTCGTCAACGCGGTGCTGGCGGCCAGCAGCGCCGACCTGGCCCGGCGCGCCATCGCCGTGCGGGGACGGCGCGCAGCGCCGCTGGTGCTCTACCCCGTTTGGTGCGCGTTCGCCTTCGTGCTGTCCGCCCACATCTGGCTGTTGAACCGGCGCCGTAGAATCGACCTGCCATGACGGCCGACCGGGGCGAGCTGACCGCCCGCAAGCGCCGCCACATCGACGTGTGCCTCGACGGCGATGTGGGTTATCGGGGCGTGACGACGGGCCTGGAACGCTATCGCCTGCCCTACAACGCCTTGACGCAGACCAGCCTGGACGACATCGACCTGGCCACGGCCTTTCTCGGTGCTCGGCTGCGGGCGCCGATCCTGGTGGGCGCCATGACCGGCGGTGCGCGGCTGTCGGGCACCATCAACCGGAACCTGGCCTCGGCCGCGCAACGGCTCGGCATCGGAATGATGCTGGGGTCACAGCGCGTCATGCTCGACAGCGTGTCCGGCGAGCGGGCCGCCGCCAGCTTCGCCGTGCGCGACGTGGCACCCGACGTGCTGTTGATCGGCAACATCGGGCTGGCCCAGCTGACCAAGGACGCCGTTCCCGACATCGTGCGGGCGCTCGACCGGGTCGAAGCGAATGCGCTTGCGGTGCATACCAATCCGCTGCAGGAGGCGATGCAGCACCATGGTGATACCGATTTCACGGGCTCGCTGGACCGGCTGCACGACCTGACCGGCCTGCTCGGGTACCCGGTGCTGCTGAAGGAGGTCGGCCATGGCATCGGCGCCGCCGCGGTCGCGGATCTGATGCGGTTTTCAGCCGAGCCGCCGGTGGCGGCGATCGATGTGGCCGGCGCCGGCGGCACGTCGTGGTCACGCGTCGAGCAACTGGTCCGCTACGGCGAACTGCGCTACCCCGACCTGGCCGACTGGGGCATCCCGACCGCACAGGCGATACGGGAGGTGCGGGGCGCGCTGCCGGACATCCCACTGGTGGCGTCCGGCGGAATCCGGACCGGCATGGACGCGGCCAAGGCGCTGGCCCTGGGCGCCGACATGGTGGCCGTCGCCCGGCCGCTGCTGCACCCCGCGATCGAGTCCGCGGACGCGGCGACGGCCTGGCTGCAGCGCTTCATCGATGAACTGCGCATCTGCCTGCATGGTTGCGGCGCCGGCGATTTGGGCGGCCTGCGCGACGTTGGCGTGACGCCGATCTAGGTGTGGGCACGTGGCCGTGATCCTGGCTTATGGGTCGCCCGCGCTGGGGCACCTGTACCCACTGGGCGCGCTGCTGGGTGAATTGGGCCGGCGCGGCCACCGGATTCACCTGCGCACCATGGCGAGCGAGGTTCCGGCCATGCGCGCCATCGGCATGAACGCCGAGGCCGTCGATCCGCGGATCGAAGCCATCACCGGCCGGGATTGGCTCGCGCGCAACGCCTTAGGGGTCCTCAAGACGACGCTCGACGTCCTGTGCCGGCGCGCCGTCATCGAGGTCGAGGACCTCCGGCGCGCGCTGAGAGTGGTCAGGCCCGACGCCGTCATCGTCGACGCCAACTGCTGGGGAGCCATGTCGATGGCCGAGGCCAGTGGCGTTCCCTGGCTGGTGTTTTCGCCGTTCACGCCCTACCTGCGGTCGAGCGTCGCGCCGCCGTTCGGTCCCGGGCTGCGCCCGCTGCCCGGCCTCGCCGGGACCATCCGCGACGCGTCGATGCGACCGTTCGTGAGCGGCCTGTTCGATCGGCGGATAGTGCCGCGGGTCAACGCCGTCCGCGCGACACTCGGTGTGCCGGCGGTCAAGTCGGTGGACGGGCTGATGCGCCGCGCCCCGCTGCTGTTGGCGGTCGGCGGCGAGCCGTTCGAGTACCCGCACCCGGATTGGGACCGCGTGCATTTCGTCGGCGCGTGCGTGTTCGAGCCGTCACCCGCGCAGGCCCCGCACTGGCTGGCCTCCGTCGACCGGCCGGTCGTCCTGGTCAGCACCTCCTCCATCGCGCAGGCCGATGCGGCGCTGGGCCGTATCGCCCTGCAGGCGTTGGCCGACGAACCGGTCCACGTCGTGGTGACGTTCCCGGCGGGTGTCCCCGCGGGGCTGCCCCGCATGCCGAACGCCACGGTGTGCCGTTTCGTGCAGCACGGCGCCGTGCTGGACCGCGCGGTCTGTGCCGTCACCCACGGCGGGATGGGCACCACCGTGAAGGCGCTGGACCGCGGTGTCCCGGTGTGCGCGGTGCCCTTCGCCCGCGATCAGGCCGAAGTCGCGCGCCGGGTGCAGGTGGCGCGCTGCGGCACCCGGTTGCCGGCGCGAAGGCTGACCGCGGCGCGGCTGCGCGCGGCCGTGCGCGAGGCGATGACGATGACCGAAGGCGCGCGGCGGGTGGCCGCCGGGTTCGCCGCGACCGGCGGCGTGGCGCGCGGTGCGGACCTGGTCGAGCAGCTGCTGCCGGGACGGGTGTTACCGCGCGGCTTCCCGGCGCCGGGCGCCCGCGGCGCCTCGCCCGAGGTGGTTTGACGGTTTCGGGGGCTGGTCGGCGAGCTCATCCTCGAACGTCGACATCGCCGTGATCATCGCGGTGAAGACGCGGTGTGCGGCGAGGAGGTCCTTGTCGCTGAACTCCGCCAGGGCCTTGCTGAGGTGGATCCCGAGGGGCCTGAAGAAGGCGTGCGCCAACGTCATGCCGCTTTCCTCGTAGCGCAGCAGCCATTTTCGCCGGTCCTCGGGGTCGGGCTCGCGACGGATATGGCCCGCTTCGATCATGCGGTCCACGAGATAGGTGATCGCCGCGGGCGAGACGTCCATGCGCTGCTTGAGCTGGGCCAGGGTCAACGGCTTTCCCGCGGTCTCGCTGACCATGATGTGCAGCAGCGCGTGGAAATCGCTGCTGCCCACGTCGTTCTCCCGCGCGAAGTGGCGGCCGATGCGGTCGGACTGCGCGGTGATCGCGCGCATGTCGGCCGACAGCTGCTTTTCCAGCTCAGTCCGGTCCGGCGGCGCGTCTTGTGCCCGGCGCTTGGTCACCTACCCGCATCCTTCATCAGAGACACCAGCGTAACCGCGCGGCAATCCCGGATCTACGGCTACCCGCCGCGCGTCAGCGCCGAACCTACCGCAACCGTCCGGCGATCGGCGTCAGGTCCGCGCCGGATCGTGCCCCCAGTTCATCAGCGAGTATCGCCACGAGGCGTCGCCGACATCGCCGTGCGGCCGCTGGGCGAGGTGTCGCTTGGCATCGCCCTCGTCTTCGGCCATCAGTCTTGGTGGTGCCGCAGCGCGCTCGGCTTGTGGACGGCGTCCGCGCCGGTCTTGTCGCTGCGCACCTGATACTGCGGCTCATCCTTCGACGCCCGCACCGTGCGCCCGGCGGCCTCGGTGTCCGAGGTGATCTCGCGTTGGACGGTTCCGACGACGGTGCTGCCGTGGCTTTGCCATTCGACCTTGTCGCCCTTGCGGAACCTCTTGTCGGTCAAGTGTCTTCGCTTTCCTCAAGTGGGCCTCAAATCGGCCAGTGTCGGGTACCCGCGTCCGGGTCGCTGAACACGCCGGGCGCCGCGATGTTTCGCGCCCAGCGCGATCCACGACGCGGCGGCCGCCCCGAAAGCCACGGCCCGCGCGGTACCGGTGCGGTCCGGCGGATAGCAGACGCCGGCGACGTAGTGGTCGATGAACCCGCTCGCCGGCAGCGGGTTCATCCCGGCGCGGGTGCGCGCCCAATTCTCCAGCGACGTCAGCGGGCACGGCCACCGCAGCGCGACGATCGCCACGCCCCAGCCGACGCTCGCCAGGTGCGCCCAGCGGGTGCCCGGCCTGCGCAGCGCGAGGAACCCGCCGCTGGGCACGTAGACGAGGTAGCCGAAGTGCGCGACCGCCGTGACGATGACGAGGTACCGAAAGCAGGCGCGACGCGCCCGGTTTCGCGCCGGGCCGGAGCTAGCCACCCGTGCGTCGTTGGTAGCGGCGTTCGGCATAGGCCAGATCGTCACGCCACAGCCGCGTGGCGGCGTAGCGCATCAGCGGTGTGATCAGCGGGCCCGCGCGGCGCGCGGTTCGGAAGCCGGGGCGTTGCGAGGTTGCGACGGTGGCTTCGATCACGGCGACGCGGGGGCGGCCGTCGGGCCCCGAACCCAGTGGCGTTGCGTGGGTTTCGACAACGCTACCGGTGCCCTCGCCCTCGATGATGCGCATGACGACCGTGCGCGCCTCTGGCGTGGTGAACTCGGCGATGACCGGCACACCGAAGCGGCCCATCCGGAACGTGACCGAGACCAGGAAGCGGTCGTCTTCCTCCGTGGGGGTGGTGAGCACCTCCAGCCGGGTGAACGAGTAGGGGTGAAACCACGCGCCGTGCCAGGGGTCGAGCCGGTTGGCGACGACGTCGGACGGCTCGCAGTGCCCGACCACGCGGGTGACCGCCGTCAACGTGTCATGCGTGGGCCGCGGCGTCACCACCGGCTGATCCATCGGGGCCTCGCCGCCCACAGAGTCCAGCCGAACCCATGCCAGCACGCCGTCGTCGTGGCTGGGAAACGGCTTCCAACGCAAGTCGCACGTTTCGCCGTCGAGGGCCAGCCCGTGCCAGCGGCAGTACAGGACGCCCCCGCGCACCAGGCCCGTCGCGAGGTCGGCGCCCAGGTGCGGGCAGCTCGCGGGGCCAACCCGCAGCCGGCCGTGCTTGTCCCGCCAGGCCACCAGCTCGACGCCGGCGACGCGCGCGCCGAAGGGGCGGCCGATGCCCACGTCGCGGCTGGCCGTGAACACGAACCAGTTCCCGGTGGGCCGGCGCTGGGAGCGCTCCAACGCGGCGTTGATGATCGCCGGCTGCGCGTCGCGGTAGGTCGGGCGCTGCTGTGCCCATGCCACACGCGGTATCACGCCGACGGGCCAGTCCTTGTACCGCCGGCGCAGGCGGTCGCCGACGCTCATCGCCGCCGCCCCTGGCGCTCGGCCAGCGACCGCAGCAGGGCCGACCGCCCGCGGACGGGCACCGTGCACAGTTGGTGACCGGCGAGGCCCCACGACGCCAGCAGCCGGTTGGCGGCCGACCACCCCGTGCTGGCCGCCCGTTCCATCAGGGCCACCGGCAGGTCGATGCGGATCCCGTCACCGGCCAGCACCAGCCCGGGCTGCGGCGTGGCCACGGTCGGGCGCTGCCCGTACGTTCCGGGCGCGAACAGCGGGCAGTCGCTGCGGCGCAGCTCGCGTTCGTAACGCACACGCGCCGTGGCGGTTTCGGGGTACAGCTCGTGCAGCCGCCCGATCGCCGCCGCGCCGGTCGGTTCGGCGCCGGCCGCGTACGAGTGCAATTCGACGACCGATCCGCGGTGCTGACGCGCCCACGCGGCGGCCTCGCGTTCGTAGCGCTCCAGCACGCTGATGTTGTCGACGGGCTCATGGCCGGCGGTGCCGAGGAACGCCGGGCGGTCGCGGTCGACCGGTCGGTCGAGCCAGAGCCGCTGCACCACGAACGGAGGCGCGGTGCGGAGCCGCCGGATCCGGTCGCGCCACGGATCGTCGCCCAGCCCGGGCGACGCGCCCACCACCCGCTGCAGGCCGCCCACGTCGAGCGCCAGGACGACGGCGTCGGCGTCGAAGTGCCCCCCCGAATCCGTTTGGACGCGAAGGGTTTTCGCGCCGCCGGGGGAGATCCGGGCCGCGCTTGCGCCGAGGTGCACCCGAACACCCCGGTCCCGCAGGTAGTCGCCGAGCGGATTCCACAGCCCCACATCGAAATTCGAGGTGGCGACGTCGAAGATCAGGCCCTCGCTGGAGCCCAGGAAGTAGATGTGGAACATGGTCGCCAGTTCGGCAGCGGACAATTGCGCCGGCTCGGCGAAGAAGCTGCGGGAGAACACCTCGAACGCGAGGTGGCGCGCGGACTCCGGGAAGTTGATGCTCTTCAAGAAGGTTTCGGCGTCGATGTGGTCGAGCCGCCGGTAGATGTCGGGCACCGACACCGCCGCCAGCGGCGCCGCGGCCCGGGCGTTGATGCGCGCCAGGTCGCGCAGTGAGAACGTGGGGCTGCGCAGCGCGAACGCCAACGCGTTCCACGGTGGCGTGCGGGGCAATCCGCGGAAGGTGTCGCGGCGACCGGCACCGTCGATCAGGGGGTAATCCTCGACGGGGGCGAGCATCCCGAGCTGCGGATCGACCCGGCGCAGCAGGGCCCGCAGGTTGTAGTACTGGCGGAAGAAGGCGTGGAAGCCCCGGTTCATGGGCAATTCGGCGCCGTCGACGCGTTCGGTCCAGCCGCCCACCCGGCCGCCGAGGTACCCCTCGCGTTCCACCAGGTCCACGGCGACGCCGCGTTCGGCGAGCGCGGTGGCGGCCGTCAGGCCGGCGATCCCGGCCCCGACCACCGCGACGCGCGGACGCGACGACAGCGCGCCCGCGTGGGGCAGCCCCGGCGCGGCCGGGTGAATGTGGCGGCGGCGGTCGGTCATTGGGGCGCCTCCCCGAGGAAGGTGTGCACGACGTTGTGTTCCCAACCAGGCATGGTAGCGCTTCGCACGTCGATGAATCCGGCGTCGCTCAGCCGCCGCCGCAACCGCGCCGCCCCGTCGAACGCCAGCACGCTGCGCCATAGGTGCCGATACAGCGTGGCATCACGCGTGCGCCACCAGCCGGTTGGGATGATGATGCCCCAGCACACTGCATGCCAGGTGATCGTCGCGGCGCGAGAGTCGCGCACCGAGTATTCGTGCAGCGCCAGCGTGCCGCCGGGGCGCAGCAGCGCGCGAAACGCGCGGAGCTGGCGGTCCGGGTCCGCGAGGTTGCGCACCAGGTAGGCGGCCAGGATGCCGTCGAACGGCCCGGTGACGCCGCACTCGTCGAGCTCCTCGACGCGGGCGTGCACGAACCGGACCGACGGTGGCCACGCCTTCGCCCTTGCCGCGTCGAGCATTCCGTCGGCGGCGTCGACGGCGACGATCTGCGCCTCGGGAGCCGCCGCCAGCAGCGCGGCCGTCGACGCGCCGGTGCCGCAGCCCGCGTCGAGCAGGCGCAGGCCGCGGCCGCGTCCGGGCAGCCGCATCCGCTGCGCCGAGCGCGCCAGGTTCGCGTGGTAGTACGGGTTGGCGCCCACCAGCCGGTCGTACGCCGCGGCGCCGACGTCGAACGCGGCGGGCACGTCCGCGCGGGGCAGACCCGTCTTAGCGACGCGCACGTTGTCGCTCCCACAGCAGCAGCACGGCGGTGACCAGCGCGAAGCCGAACAGAAAGTCCTCGACGGGGATGTCGAACGGGAACCGCACGCCGCTGGTCTGCCGGTCGTCGTAGATCACGATCGGGGCGCTGCGTTTCGTCAGCCAGCCATCGACCGGCACCTGGAAGCCGAGCACGATCACCATCGACACCCAATAGGCGAGCCGCCGGAACAGCCCGGTGCGCAGCAGCGCGAACTCCAGCCCGAGGACGACCAGGACGGCCGCGACGGCCGGCACCGTGTAGCCGAGCCCGGTCATCGGCGCCTGGCCCGATCGAGGATGGTGCTCACGGCGTTGTAGGTCAGCAGGCCGCACACCGGGATCACCAGGAAGAACAGCACTTCCTCGATGGGTATCCCGAAGGGGATGTGGACGCCGCTGATGTACTTGGCGTTGTACGTCCACACCCCGGCGCCGATCGCCACCGCGTCCCAGACGAGAAACACCGCCGCGACGCCGACCACGGAGCGCGCGAGCCGGCGCGGCTGCCGGTAGACGCCGGCGCCGAACAGCTCCAGCGGCGCCGTGATCGCCAGGCACAGGCCCAGCACGACGAGGTACTGCCACCGGTCGCTCACGCCGCGCCCCTCATCCGGGCCCGCCACGACTGCAGCAGCGCGCCGCCGGCGACGCGCAGCCGCCGCGCATTGCCCACGGTGGCGCGGTGGGTGAACACCGAGAAGTCGCCGGCCTCAATGCAATCCAGGATTTCGGAGTACAGCGTCAACGCGGTTGCCACGCACGGCCGGGAACGCGGGGCAAGCATCGCGATCCCGCCGGCGGCGAATCGGTAAATCTCCCTGGTGATGTCGTGCTGGGCCGACAGGGCGGCCCGCACGCGGGCATCGGTGCGCCGGTGGGCGTGACACCACAGCAGCAGCTCGCGGTCCACGCCGAAGGCCGCGAGTTCGTCGGCCGGCAGGTAGATCCTGTTGCGGGTCAGATCCTCGTCGACGTCCCGCAGGAAGTTGGTCAGCTGGAAGGCGCGGCCCAGCGCCGCCGCGTAGGGTTCGGCCTCCTCGCTGGGGCACACGGTGCCCAGGATCGGAAGCATCTGCAGGCCAATGACTTCCGCGGAGCCGCGCATGTAGCGGCCCAGCGCCGCCCGGTCCGGGTAATCGGTGACGGTGAGGTCCATGCGCATCGAATCCAGAAAGTCCCCGAACAGATCCACGGGGATGCCGTAGCGGCGCACGGTGTCGCCGACCGCGGCCAGGACGGGCTCGTCGTGGTGCTCGCCGCCGGCGAAGAAGCGGTCCGACAGCCGCTGCAGCGCCTCGGCGCGCGCGCCGACGTCCAGCGCCGGGTCGAGGTCGTCGAGGATGTCGTCGGCGTGGCGGGCGAAGCCGTACAACGCGTGCACCGCCGGGCGCTGGTCCGGGGCGAGCAGGCGGGTGGCGAGGAAATAGGTTCGGCCATGCTGCGCGGCGATCCGCCGGCAGCTCCGATACGCCGCGCGCAGGCTCGCATCCGCGATCCCGGCGGCGTCCAGCTCGGTGCGAATCACCGCGATCCGGCCTTCAGGTCCACGGTTCTGGTCGTCTTGCCGGCGGCCCCGGTGATGCGGTCGGCGGCCAGTCGCCCGGAGATCAGCGTGGTCGGCACCCCGACACCCGGCAGCGTCGACGACCCGGCCAGCACCGCGTTGTCGATGCCGCGCACGGTGTTGGCCGGCCGGAACGGGCCGGTCTGAGCGAACGTGTGGGCCAGCGCGAACGGCGTGCCGGCCGTCATGTCCTGGCGGGCCCAGTCGGCAGGGGTGTCGACATGCAACAGCCGGGCGTCCTCGCGCATGCCGGGCAGCAGCCTGTCCTGCACCACCCCGAGGAGGTCGTCGGCGTACGCGCCGCCGGTGCGCGACCAGTCGACGTGGCCGCGCGACAGGTTGGGCGCGGGCGCCAGCACGTAGAGCAGGTCGCGACCGGCCGGGGCCAGGCTCGGGTCGCCGGCCGTGGGCCGGGTGACCAGCAACGACGGGTCCGTCATCAGCCGGCCGTCGCGGATGATGTCGGTGAACGTCCGCTCCCACGCCGAGCCGAAAAGGATGGTGTGGTGGGCGCTTTCCGGCGGCGCGGCGCGGCAGCCCACGTGCAGCACCACCGCCGACGGCGCCGCGCGCAGCGGGAGGATCCGTCGCGGGCTCCGCCCCAGCAGGCGGTAGGTCTGCGCCAGCTCGGTCGTCAGCACCACCGCGTCGCAGGGCAGCCGCCGGTCCCCGTCGGTGTGGACCGCCGTGATCCGCTCGCCGGAGCGCTCCAGCCCGGTGACCGTGGAGCCGTAGCAGAATTGCACCCCGGCGTCGGCGGCGGCCGCCGCCAGCGCATCGGGCAGGGCGCGCACGCCGCCGCGAGGAAAGAACACGCCGGCGACGGTGTCCATGTAGGCGATCACCGCGTAGACCGCCAGGGCGTGTTGCGGCGCGACGCCGGCGTACAGCGACTGGAACGTGAACACCCGGCGCAGCCGCGGGTCGCGGATGTGGCGCTTGACCATCGTGTCCCAGCGGCGGAATCCGCCGAGGGCGGTGAGCCTGGCCAGCTGACCGTTCAGCAGGCCGAGCGGCGAGTCGAAGTTCGAGGCGATGAAGCCGTCGAATTCGGTCCGGTACAACCGGTCGAGCCACTCGCGCAACCGCCGGTAGCCGTCGGCCTCGTGCGGGCCCGCGAGGTCGCGCACCGCGGCCGCCATCCGGTCGGCATCGGTGTGCACGTCGATGGAGCTGCCGTCGGCGAACATGGCCCGGTAGGCGGGATCCAGCGGCAGCAATTCGAGCCTGTCGGTGAAGGTTTCGCCCACGGCGGCGAACGCCTCGTCGATGATGTCCGGCATCGTGAGCACCGTGGGACCGGTGTCGATGCGATAGCCGTCGATGTCGCGCCGGCCCGCCCGTCCTCCCGGCCAGGGTTCCCGCTCGACCACCGTCACCTCGCGGCCGCGGCCGGCCAACTGCAGCGCGGCGGAGAGCCCCGAAAACCCCGCGCCGACCACGACGACGCGGTCGGTTCGGCCCCGCACCGCGCGCATCAGCGCGACGCCCCGGCGTTCATGCGGCGCGCCGTGTGCACAGGCCCGCCATGTCGACCAGCGCGGCGAGCAGGTGACCGTCGAACACATTGCCGTCCAATGCCGTCAGTGCCGTGTCGACACGTTGGGCGATGAGTAGCTCGATCCACTGCACCGCTCCCGTGGCCAGGATCAGGGTTCGCCAGCGGTCGAGAGCGGAATCGTCGAGCCGTTCGCTGGTCATCAGTTCCCGGAACTGCAGCCGCGTCGACGGGTCGGCCAGCTGGTGGGCGGCCACCACCACACTGGTGGCCTTGCGCTCGACCAGGTCGTTGGTGGGCTTGCCCGTGGCGGCGGGGGATCCGAAGATGCCGAGGATGTCGTCGCGCAGCTGGAATGCCTCCCCGATAGCGGAGCCGTAGGCGCCCAGCGCCGCCAGCACCCGGTCGTCGCAGCCGGCCGCGGCGGCGCCGATCTCCAGGGGCCGGCGCACCGTGTAGTTTCCCGACTTCCGCCGGGCCACCGCGAGCACGCCCTCCAGCGTAGGCATGTCTCGAACGTCGGTCGCCAGATCGGCGAATTGCCCCACCGCGAGCTCGGTACGCATGGCGTCGTAGCGCGGCCACGCCCGCTGCAACTGGTGCGGCCGCAGACCGCTGTCGCGCAGCAGCTGTTCGGCCCAGATCAAGCACAGGTCGCCGAGCAGGACGGCGGCCGACTCGCCGAACCGGCGCGAGGAGCCGGACAGCCCGCGCCGGCGGTGCCACGCGGCGAATTGGATGTGTGCGGCGGGATGACCCCGCCGCGATGCCGACTCGTCCATCACGTCGTCTTGCAGCAGCGCGAACGCGTGCAGGAGCTCCAGGCTGGCGCTCGCCGTCAGCGCCGCGTCGCTGGGCGGTTCGCCACACAGCCAGCCCAGGTACATGAACGTCGACCGGAGGCACTTGCCCCCGCCGACGAACTCCGCCAAGACGTCGCCGGCCACGTCGACGCCGCATTCGCCCAGCGCGTCGGCGCGCCGGTCGGCGACGAACTCGGCGACGCGAAAGAGCACGGCCTGCCGCACACCCGCTCGCCAGGCGTCCACTTGGTCGGGATCGGGCGGGGCGGCCGGGCTGGAGGGAACTGCCTCGGCAAGACGCACACGCTGGAGAGCCCGCACATCTCCCACCGAAGCCCCCCTCACCGGGTCGGTCAGTCTCGAACGGCTCGGATTCACGCGTTGGTACCCCTTTGACGAGAAAACAAAACTGGCCGATCGCGGACGTGCTCGATCGGGCCGCCCGCCGCTTAGCTTAAGTTATTGAAACATTAACTTACTGAATGATCGTCCGATTCGCCAGTGGTGTTTTCCACCGGCGGCGGACGTGCAGCCGGCCGATCCGTCCCGTGGTTTCTGCCGACCGAGAACGGGAACCCGGCGCCGGTGAACGTTTCCGATCTCGTCACCAAGCCCTTCCAGTGGGGGGCCGCGCTGCGCGGCCGCCGATTTTTCCACCCCGCCGGCGTGTTGGCGCAGGGTTTCATCGAGCGGACCGCGCCCGCGGCGGACGGGCTGCCGCTGCCGTCGTCTGAGGTCGTCGCCCGCGTCTCCAAGGCCGCCGGGACGCCGGGCGCACTGCCCGACTTCGTCGGTCTGGCGTTCCGCGTCGCGCCGCAGCAAGAGGGCGGCAAGCCGTGGGACATCCTGCTGGTGTCCGCGGGCTCCGGCGTGCTGGCCCGGGCGGTGGCGCTGCGGCCGACGGTGTCGTGGACCGGGCAGAGTCTGACCAGCCTGATGCCGCTGCGCTATCGGGGAAACATCTGGTGGTTGCGGGCGCAGACCATCAGTGCTGTGAACGGTTTCGGTCTCTCGCTGGACAGCGTCCGCGACGCCATCGACGGGGGCGGCATCGACTTCGCCATCGACCAGGCCTGCGGCAGGGGCGATTTCGCGCCCCTGGCCCGGCTGACGCTGAACCGGGTCTTCGACCGCGAGCCGGACGTGTCGTTCGATCCGGTCGCCAACACCGCCCCGGGACTGAGCCTGTATCCGGAATGGCTCGCCGATCTCCGGGCGAGCGCCTACCGGCACAGCCGCGACGGCAGGGACGCGGGCTAAGGCCTTACCCGTTGCGCCCCAGGAGGTGTCGCAGGGCGCTTTCGAGGTCGGGCTGGCGAAACCGGTGCCCGGCCGCGGTGAGTTTCTCAGGAATCACGCGCTGGCTGGCGCACGCCAGTTCGCGGGCACCCTGCTCGCCCAGTAGCAGCCGGGGCCCGAGCGCCGGCACCGGCAAGGCCGCGGGCCGGCGCAGCACCCGGGCCAGGGTGCGGGTGTACTCGGAGTTGCGGACCGGTTGCGGCGCAACGGCATTCACCGGCCCGGACAGTTCCGTGTCCCACAGCGCGCGGTGATAGACGTCGATCAGGTCGTCGATCCCGATCCACGACAGCCATTGCCGCCCGTCGCCGAGCCGGCCGCCGAGCCCCGCGGCGAACAGGGGGCGCAGCAGCTTCAACGTGCCGCCGCGGGGCGATTGCACGATGCCGGTGCGCACCCGCACCGTCCGCACCGGAGCCGCCTCCGCGGGCGCGGTCGCCTCCTCCCACTCGGCGACGACGTCGGCCAGGAACCCGTCGCCGCGGTCACCGTCCTCGGTCAGGACCTCGTCGCCGCGGTCGTATCCGTAGTAGCCGATCGCCGAAGCCGAGATGAATACCGACGGCCGGGGATCGGTGCGGCCCAGCAGCTCGGCGAGCCGGCGGGTCGGACCGATCCGGCTGTCGCGGATGGCCTTTCGGTGCCCCTCGGTGAACCGGCCGGCGATGGAGGCGCCCGCGAGATGGATCACCGCGTCGACCCCGGCGAGCAGCTCGGGGTCGGGGTCGTCGGGGTTCCACCGCCGCTCGTCGTCGCCGGTGGGGGCGCGGCGGACCAGCGCGATGACGCGGTGGCCGCCGGTGCGCAGGAACGCGGTCAGCGCCGAGCCGACCAGTCCGGACGATCCGGTGACCGCGACGGTCTTCGGCGTCAGACCGTGCTCGGCCGCCAGCCGGTGCGCGGCCAAATCATCGGCCAACTGACGATGCCGGTAGGCGAACATGGGGCGCAACAACGAGCCGGGCACCGGCGTGTCGACCCGGTCGATCACCCGGGTCCGGTTGCCGCCGGCATCCTCGAACTCATGGCTGTGCCGCCAGCGCACCACGATTCGCGCCGGCAGCGACGCAGGTCCCGCGCTGTCGATGGCGTCGACGAATCGCCGGGGCGGGTCGTAGGAATCCGCCTCGTGTCGGGCGACCCACCGCAGGCCGCCGGGCAGCGCCAGCACGGCGCGGCCGTCCTCGAGCGAGGCCGCCTCGGTGACCACCCGCATGGGTTGCCACGGCGGCGACAGCCGGTCGAAGGCACCCGGCCTGGCGTGCCACGCGAAGACCTCGGCGCGCGGTGCATCGACCACGCTCGAATATTCCAGCCCCATCTTTCGAACGTTAGCGGTCGGGCAGCGCGTGCTCGACGATGGGCAGCCGCGGCCGGGGCTGGCGTTCGCCCCGCTTGGCCGCCAGGTAGACCTGCGCGGTCTCCTCGGCCACCGTGTGCCAGTCGAAGGCGGCGGTGAGTCGTTCGCGGGCGGCGTGGGCGCGCCGCTGCGCGGCGTCGGGGTCGTCGAGCACCGCGCGGATCGCCGCCGCCAGCGCCCGCACGTCGCGGGGCGGGCACGACACCCCGGTCTGCCCGTCGATCACCGCCTCGCCCAGCCCGCCGATGTTGGTCGTGACCAGCGGCGTGCCGGCCGCCGCGGCCTCCAGCGCGACGATGCCGAACGGCTCGTAGTGGCTGGGCAGCACCGCGGCGTCGGCCCGGTGCAGCACCGCCAGCAACTCGGCGCGTTCGAGATGCCCGGCGAACCGAATCGCCTTGAGCACCCTGTGTTTACGCGCCTGCTCGACAAGCCAGTCCTGCTGCGTACCCTCCCCGGCGATGGTCAGCGTGGTGCCCGGGTGGGCGCGCCGCACGCGCGGCAGCGCGGCGATGACGTCGTGCACACCCTTCTCGTACTCGAGCCGCCCCAGGTAGAGCAGCTCGGGCGGGCCCGGGCGAGGCCGGCGCGCCGCGAACGGCCACCGCCCCGCGTCAATGCCGTTGCGGATCACCGTGATCTCGGCCAGGCCGGGCCCGAACAGTTCGGTGATCTCGTCGGCCATCGAGGCCGAACAGGTGATGAGCGAATCGGATTCGCGCACCAGCCACGACTCCACCGCGTGCACCTGACGGCTGATCGGCCCGGAGACCCAGCCGGAATGCCGACCGGCCTCCGTGGCGTGAATCGTGGAAACCATTGGCACATCGTAGAATTCGGCAAGCGCGATGGCCGGGTGGGCCACCAGCCAGTCGTGTGCGTGCACGACGTCGGGACGCCACGGCCGCTCGGTGCCCGGTTTCTTCAAACCGAGGCCGGCGCGGATCATCGAATGACCCATCGCCAGGGTCCAGGCCATCATGTCGTCGCCGAAGGTGAATTCGTGCGGATCCTGCGCGGCCGCGATCACCCGGACGCCCTCGCTGGCCTCATCGGAGGACGGGTGCGTGCTCGGATCGGTGCCCGTGGCGCGCCGCGACAGGACGACGACGTCGTGGCCGGCGCCGGCCAGCGCGGTCGAGAGGTGATGCACGTGGCGGCCCAGCCCGCCGATCACCACCGGTGGGTACTCCCACGACACCATCAGGATCTTCACGAGTGCGGCCTCCTGCACGAGCGCGAGCGTGCACAGAATGCCGGCCGTGGCGGCGTGTCGACGTACAGACACGCACGCTCGCGAAAGCCGGTCCGCCTCACCGGGGCAGCCTACGCGCATCGAGGGCCCCGAACAGGCCGTCGGCGCGATTCCAGCCCTCGGCAAGCCGCTGTGCGGCGTCGCGGCGGCCCGACGCCAGCGCACCGGCGATCTCGCGGGTGGCGTGCGCGTGCAGATGAGCGCGGTAACGGGCGTAGTCGGCGGCCGTGTCCTTGCTCACCATGAACGGCCAGTCGCTGGAAACGGTGAGCAGGGTCTCGCGCAGGATCTGGTCGGCGACGTGGTCGCGGGGGGTCGGCCCGTCCAGCGACGCCAGCTGGGACAGCGCCTTGTCGACGGTGCCCAGCGCGGTGTCGACCACCTCGGTGTTGAGCTGGACCAGGTCGGCCACCTGCTCGCCCGCCCACACCTGCCAGTCCTTGCCCGAGCCCCACGAGCTCGGCGGCAGGGCGACCGGGTCGCCGACGAACCCGTCGTCGATCGCGTCGCTCAGGGTGCCCACCCGCACGCCCGCGGCGGGCAGGGCCCGCAGCACCCGCTCCAGCCACGTCGGGCCCTCGTACCACCAGTGGCCGAACAGCTCGGTGTCGAAGGCGGCGATGACGTGAGCGGGCCGCCCGATGCGCTCCGACTCGCTCGTCAGCCGTCCGCGGACCACGTCGACGAAGTCGGCGACGTGCGCGTCGACGGCGTGGTCGGCGCGCTCGGGATCGTAGGGCGCCTTGCCCTCCGACGCCACGTTGCGGCCGGTCACGCGGGCCGGCTTGAGGCCGGTCAGGTGGTCGTAGGTGTGGAAGTCGCGGTAGGCCGAGTGGCCGGGGTAGCCGGATTTCGGCGACCACACCCGGTAGCTGACCTGCAGGTCCCGACCGAACGCCACCACGTCGGTGTCGCCGACGGGCCGGCCCAGCGCGGTGTCGCCGTGCAGCGACGGGCCGTCGACCATGAAATGCGTGACGCCCGCGGCGGCGTAGTCGTGTTCCATGCCCGGCGCGTACGCGCATTCGGGCGCCCAGATCCCGGTCGGGAGATGCGCCAACCGCTGCTGCGCGTCTGCCAGGCCCTCGCGCAGCGCGAACTCGCGCAGCCGCGGATTCAGCAGCGGCTGGAAGGGGTGGGCCAGCGGGCCGCCGAGCAACTCGACCGTGCCGGCGTCGACCAGGCCGCGCAGCAGTGGGCTGCCGCCGTGCCGCCACAGGGTGGCGAAGTCGTCCAGGGCCCGGTCCGCCTCCGCGCATTCGCGAATCCCGAAGGCGCGCAACGCTTCCGGTGTGCACGACTGGTAGCCGGCCGACTTCGAGGTGGGGGCCGGGCGCATGCTCGTCGCCGCGGCCGCCTCGGTGGCGCGCAGCCGCCAGTTGGCCAGCCAGTGATGCATGCCGTCGAGGCAGTACGGGTCGTCGAGCTGGGCGTTGACCACCGGGGTGACGCCGAGCGTGATCAGCCGGTGCCGATCCTCGCCGGCCAGCGTGTGCAGCACCCGCAGCAGCGGCAGGTAGGACGCCGCCCAGGACTGATACAGCCATTCCTCGCCGACCGGCCAGCGGCCGTGGTGGGCCAGCCACGGCAGGTGGGTGTGCAGCACCAGGGTGAACAAGCCCGGCACCCGCGCCTCGGAGGTGGTCACGGGCGGACCGCGATCGCGATCAGGTCGAGGCTGGCGTCGATATCAGCGACGGTGGCGTCGAGGACGTCGAAGTCGTCGCAGGTGACGGCGGCGACGTCGGCCGCCAGCTCGGGCGGCCACGGCTGATCGGCCACCGCCCGCGCGATCTGCGCGTCGATGATGGACCCGCCGTGGCGCGCGTCCATCTCGCGCAGGCGCGGGCCGTGGAACAGCCCGCTGACCTTCACCCCGGTGAACCCCGCGCCGACCAGCAACTCGGTCAGCTCGGCGGCGTTCAGCTCGCGGGTGTGAAACGGGTTGATGGGGGTGTCGCGGCCCGGCGAGAAGGTGATCCGGTTGGGGGTGGACACCATCACCAGGCCCGACGGGCGCAGCACCCGGGCGCACTCGGCGACAAACTGTGGCTGGTCCCACAGGTGCTCGATGACCTGGAAGTTCACCACAACATCCACCGACCCGTCGGGCAGTGGCAGCTCGGCGAGGTTGGCCTGCATGACCTCCACCCGGGGATAGCGGGCGCGGACATGGGTCACGGCGGCCGCGTCGTAATCGACCGCGACCACCCGGCGCGCGACCTCCGCGAGCAGGTCGGCGCCGTACCCCTCGCCGCAGCCGGCCTCGAGCACGTCGGCGCCCGCGCAGCGGGGCGCAAGCCGCTGGTAGACGACCTGATGGCGACGAAACCAGTAGTTCTCGATGTCCAGGTCCGGGATGGTGCGCTCGCCGGTCAGCGTCAGCACCGCGTCGGGCCCCGGCGCGGGGTCGCCGGGGGCGTCGGGGGGAACGTCGGACAGGTGTGCGCTCATTGCATAGGCAGGCTAACGCGAAGTGTCGGATTCGCGAACCGCGAAGTGGGCACCCCTGTTGGCGGCGGCGGACAGGGCGAAAGAAGCTGCCGCCGGGCGCCGATGCCGTCCGCGATGGCGGACGGGGGAGGAGCCGGGCAGTTGTGCCTGCGTGACCGGCTATGGTGTGAAGGCAGACCGCACAAAGTTACCCGCCAGTAACACGGAAGTGCGGTTAAAAAATGCGTGACCGAGGTCCCGCAGTCGACCGCTGCGGACCCCTTCGAGGAGGACGAACCAGACTCATGACGAACATCGTGGTCCTGATCAAGCAGGTCCCAGACACCTGGTCGGAGCGCAAGCTCACCGACGGCGACTACACGCTGGACCGCGAGGCCGCCGACGCGGTGCTGGACGAGATCAACGAGCGCGCCGTCGAAGAGGCGCTGCAGATTCGCGAAAAAGAGGCCGCCGACGGCACCGAGGGCTCGGTGACCGTGCTGACCGCCGGCCCCGAGCGTGCGACCGAGGCGATCCGCAAGGCCCTGTCCATGGGCGCCGACAAGGCCGTCCACCTCAAGGACGACGGCATGCACGGCTCCTGCGTGGTCCAGACCGCGTGGGCGCTGGCGCGGGCGCTTGGCACCATCGAGGGCACCGAGCTGGTGATCGCGGGCAACGAATCCACCGACGGCTCCGGCGGCGCGGTGCCGGCCATCATCGCCGAGTACCTCGGCCTGCCGCAGCTGACCCACCTGCGCAAGCTGTCGGTCGAGGGCGGCAAGATCACCGGCGAGCGCGAGACCGACGACGGCGTGTTCAGCCTCGAGGCCACCCTGCCCGCGGTGGTGAGCGTGACCGAGAAGATCAACGAGCCGCGGTTCCCCTCCTTCAAGGGCATCATGGCCGCCAAGAAGAAAGAGGTCACGGTGCTGACCCTGGCGGAGATCGGGGTCGAGGCCGACGAGGTCGGGCTCGCGAACGCCGGGTCCACCGTGCTGTCCTCGACGCCCAAGCCGCCCAAGACCGCGGGTGAGAAGGTCACCGACGAAGGCGAGGGCGGCAATCAGGTCGCCCAGTACCTGGTCGGCCAGAAGATCATCTAGCGGCCCACCTATTTCACACGTCCCCCAAAACACGAGAAGAGCGACATAACCCATGGCTGAAGTTTTGGTGCTCGTCGAGCACGCCGAAGGCGCCCTGAAGAAAGTCACCTCCGAGCTGATCACCGCCGCCCGCGCGCTGGGCGAGCCGGCCGCCGTCGTCGTCGGCGCGCCGGGGACGGCCGCGCCGCTGGCCGACGGCCTGAAGGAGGCCGGCGCCGCCAAGATCTACGTCGCCGAGTCCGACGACGTCGAGAAGTACCTGATCACGCCGGTGGTCGACGTGCTGGCCGCGCTGGCCGAGTCGAACTCGCCCGCCGCGATCCTGCTGTCGGCCAACGCCGACGGCAAGGAGGTCGCGGGCCGGCTCGCCGCCCGGATCGGGTCCGGCCTGCTGGTCGACGTGGTGGGGGTCCAGGAGGGCAACAAGGCGGTGCACTCCATCTTCGGTGGCGCCTTCACCGTCGAGTCGCAGGCGAACGGCGACACCCCGGTGATCACCGTGCGCGGCGGGGCCATCGACGCCGAGCCGCAGGCCGGCGCCGGCGAGCAGGTCACGGTCGAGGTTCCGGCGCCCGCCGAGAACGCCACCAAGATCACGGCGCGCGAGCCGGCGGTCGCCGGTGACCGGCCCGAGCTGACGGAGGCCAGCATCGTGGTGTCCGGCGGCCGCGGCGTCGGCAGCGCGGAGAACTTCAACGTCGTCGAGGCGCTGGCCGACTCGCTGGGTGCGGCCGTCGGTGCGTCGCGCGCCGCGGTGGACTCGGGCTACTACCCGGGCCAGTTCCAGGTCGGCCAGACCGGAAAGACGGTGTCCCCGCAGCTCTACATCGCGCTGGGCATCTCCGGGGCGATCCAGCACCGCGCCGGCATGCAGACCTCGAAGACGATCGTCGCGGTGAACAAGGACGAAGAGGCGCCGATCTTCGAGATCGCCGACTACGGCGTGGTCGGCGACCTGTTCAAGGTGGCCCCGCAGCTGACCGACGCGATCAAGGCCCGCAAGGGCTGAGTTTCGCGCCGGTCCCGAGAGAACGGCGCCGCGATAGTTCTGCCGACGGTGAGCATGACGCCTTTCATGGAGCCGCCCCGCCCAGCCGGCGCTGCTGTCGTACGACTTCGTCCAAATCGGTGAGTCGTCGCAGTGCGGCCAGCGGTTGGTTCATCCGCCGGTTGCCCGCGAGGTACTGCTTGTTGCGATCCAGAAACCACCAGTACCCGCCGGTGTAGGGGCAGGCGCGCGCGCCGACTCGCTCGGTCGGCCGATACGGGCAAGGCCCGCAGTAGTCGCTCATGCGCTTGATGTAGGCACCGCCCGCGGCATACGGCTTGGTGGCCATCAGCCCGCCATCGGCATGCTGCGACATGCCGACCACGTTGGCCACCATCACCCAGTCGTAGCCGTCGACAAAGCATCGGTGGAACCAGTCGGTGACCGCGCCGGGACGCCAGCCGCGCTGCAGCGCGTAGTTGGACAACACCATGAGCCGGGGTATGTGGTGAACCCAGCCGTGATCGCGCACCTGCGCCAGCACGTCTTTGAGGCAACGCGCGTCCACCGCGTCGGCGTCGAGATTCGCGAACCAGTCCGGCAGGTGAGTGCGTGCCCGCAGCGCGTTGCGATGGCGATAATCGTCACCGAAGTACCAATAGACTCCCCAGATGTAGTCGCGCCACCCGATCAGCTGGCGGATGTAGCCTTCGACGCCGGCGAGCGGGGCGTGTCCCCCACGGTAGGCGTCCTCGGCGGCGTAGGCGCATTCCAGGGGATCGAGCAAGCCAAGGTTCATGGGCGCCGATAACAGGCTGTGCGCCATGAAACGATCAGCGCTGAGCATGGCGTCTTCGTGAGGCCCGAAGTGCGGCAGGCGATCTCGCAGGAACACCTGCAGCGCCGCCTGCGCTTCGGTTGCGGTGACCGGAAATTCGCGCGGTCCGTCGCGGCCGACGAAGGCTACTGCGCCGTCACGTTCCCAACGGTCCAGGTCGGCGCGCACCCGCTCGTCGATTTCGTCCTCTTCCGGTTGCCAGGGTGCGGGCACGGCCAGCGCACGGGCGTTTCGCGGTGGCGGTTCGCGGTTGTCGGCGTCGAAATTCCAGCGGCCCCCGGCGGGTTGGTCACCGTCCATCAACAGGTCGAACCGCCGGCGGGCGGCACGATAGAAGTTCTCCAGCCGCAGCGTGCGCTGTCGCCGCGCCCACTCGCCGAATTCGTCTCGGCCCGTACAGAATCCGCGTGCAGGCAGCACGTCGATGTCCGGCAGCGATCGCACGAACCGATCGGCCGCCCAGGAGGTGGGCTGACATACGCTGATCCGCTCGGTGACCCGCTGTAGCGCCTCCCGATAAGTGCGGGTCTGGAAGAAGGTGGCCTGCTCACCGAGTTCGGCCGCGCGGTGGCGTAGCGCCGACAGCACCAGGTGGGCCTTACGCCGGTGGAATCGGCGGCGTTCGAACACCGCCCGGGACTCGATCAACAACACCGGCTGGTCCGGATGGTCCAGGAAGTGGGGGCCGAGCTGGTCGGCGAAACACCAACGCCGTCGACTCCCGTTCGTTCCGCTGGGAAGGTTGTTCACGCGCGATTCCTACTGGTCCTATTGGCCGCCGACAGATACTTTTCCTACCCGGACGCGTCACCTCTCAACCGCGGGGGAGCTCGGCGACGTCGCGGTCCAGCCGCCGCGCGCTAAACTAATCAATCAATTGCTTGATTGACCGTTTTGAGTATCACCTCCGCGGTTGGCCGCGAGTGCACCGGGGCGGGATGAAGGTTGCCTGACTCCCGGCCGGCGTTGTGCGCATCCTGCGGATGGGTGAAGGAAGGCGCGTCGCGATGGGTGTGATGCTGGCGTTGCGGCTCAACATGACCAACGTCGCGGATCCCCGGGCCTGCCACGCCGAGCGCTACCGCGCGGCCCTGGACATGGCGGCGTACGCCGATGAACTCGGCTTCACCGGCATCAGCTGTGAAGAACATCATTTGGCGGCAACGGGTTGGCTGCCCTCGCCGCTGATCCTGGCGGCCGCCGTCGCCGCGCGGACGCAGAAGGCACGCATCAGTGTCAACGCGTTGCTTGTCCCGCTTTATGATCCGTTGCGACTGGCCGAGGACATCGCGGTGCTCGACAACGTTGCGTGCGGGCGATTCTCCTTCGTGGCGGGCATCGGGTACCGGCCGGAGGAGTACGCCGCGGCCGGCAAAGACTGGTCGGTCCGCGGCCAATTGATGGACCACAACCTAGAGGTCATGCTCAAGGCGTGGGGTGACGAGCCGTTCGCGTATAACGGCCGGTCGGTCAACGTCACACCGAAACCGTGGACACGGCCACACCCGTTCTTCTTCATCGGCGGAATGAGCGCGGCCGCCGCCCGGCGCGCGGCGCGCTTCGGCCTGCCGTTCTCTCCGCCGATGGCGATGCCCGAGGTCGAGGCCGTCTACGCCGACGAGCTCGAGCGCCGCGGCAAGACCGGCTTCATCTA
Organism: Mycobacterium sp. E787; assembly: GCF_001668725.1. Classification (GTDB taxonomy): domain Bacteria; phylum Actinomycetota; class Actinomycetes; order Mycobacteriales; family Mycobacteriaceae; genus Mycobacterium. The sequence continues at coordinate 143,458 of NZ_LZKL01000033.1, forward strand.
TCGGCCCGAAAACGGCAGCACGATAACCCTTCTCAGCGAGAATCCCGACGCCGCATGGCAAAGCTTCGGGCCGTTCCTCCTCAACGAGACGGCCGAGTACTGCTCGTGGCGGCGCCCCGGCGTGCGGCGGCCCAACGAGGTCCCGGCCGATTCGGTCGATCGGCTACGCGGCCTGGGCAACGTCGAAATCCTGACTCCGCGGCAGCTGATCGGCGAGATCCGGGAGGGGCGCAGAGAGGTTGTCATCAACCCGCTCATGGGGGGCCTGCCGCTGGAGGACGGCTGGGGCGTCCTGCGGTTGCTCGGCGAGCGGGTGCTGCCCGAACTCATCGGAACCCCGAAAGGGGAACAAGCCTTGACTGTGCCCCGGCAACCGCCGATGATTGATTTAATCAACCGACCGATTGGTTTCTGGGACGCGCAGATGCAGGGTTGCGTCAGCGGCACGACGGCGCCGGTATGACGGTTACGGCACAGCTGGGCCGCCCGGTTGGCGCAAGCGGCGAACAGACGCGGAAACGGATCATCGCCGCCGCCATGTGTTGTGTGGCGGAGAAGGGCTATTCGCAGGCGTCGATCCGGGAGATCGCGCGCGAGGCTCAGATCACGAGCGGCAGTCTTTACCACTATTTCCCGAACAAGTCGGAGCTACTCAAAGCCACTGTGAAAGAGATCGAGGAGATCGCCCTGCCCCGGCTGCGCGTGGCCGGTCAGCGCGGCGGCAGCGTCGTGGACCGGTTGGAGGCGGTGCTGGACGAGTCGGATCGGCTGATGCACGAGTATCCGCACCTGGCCGCCTTCGAGCGGGCCATCCGCGCCGAAAGTGCGGCCTACCTGCGGTGCGGCGATCCCGACCGGGTGGGCTTTAAAGTGTTGCGCGACATCATCTCCGACATCATCGACGATGCGCTGCGACGCGGCGCCCTGACCGAGGACAGCGATCCCGCCGGCACAGTCGAAGCGATCTACGCGCTCACCCGCGGTCTCACCGAGCAGGCGGCGAATCTTCGGCCCGAGGCCTACCACGCCACGTTGCGGTCGGCCAAACGCCTGATCCGCGGCACATTGTTTCGCGAACAACCCGGAGACTGAGGAGTTCAACCGATGGCCTGCCCGAACCTGCCTGCCGGCTTCGATTTCACCGACCCCGACATCTACTGCGAGCGCCTGCCGGTCGAGGAGCTGGCCGAGCTGCGCCGGACGGCGCCGATCTGGTGGAACGATCAGCCGATCGGCAAGGGTGGATTCAACGACCGCGGCTTCTGGGTGGTCACCAAACACAAAGATGTCAAAGAGGTTTCGCTGCGCAGCGACGTCTTCTCCACCTATCAGAACACCGCGCTACCTCGGTACCCCGACGACGTGAAGCGGGAGAACATTGATGCGGCGCGCGCATCGCTACTCAACATGGACGCTCCGCACCACACGCGGCTCCGCAAAATCATCTCTCGCGGGTTCACCCCACGCGCGGTGGGGCGCCTGCGCGACGAGCTGAACGAACGGGCACAGAACATCGCCAAAACCGCGGCGGGAAAGGGATCCGGGGATTTCGTCGAGCAAGTGTCGTGTCAGTTGCCGCTGCAAGCCATCGCCGAGTTGCTCGACGTACCACTGACGGACCGCGACAAGCTGTTTCGCTGGTGCAACGAAATGACCGGCAGCGAAGACCCCGAATACGCCGACATCGACGGGCAGGCTTCGTCGGTTCAGGTGTTGACCTACGCCATGCAGATGGCCGACATGAGGGCGAAGAATCCCGGCAGCGATATCGTCACGACGCTGCTGAAAGCCGACATCGACGGCGAAAAGCTGTCCGACGACGAATTCGGCTTCTTCGTCCTCACCCTTGCCGTCGCCGGCAACGACACCACGCGTCACTCCATCACGCAGGGCATGATGGCGTTCACCGAATACCCCGACCAGTGGGAGCTGTTCAAACGCGAACGCCCCGAGACCGTGGCCGACGAGGTCATACGCTGGGCCACTCCGGTCACCGCGTTTCAGCGCACGGCGCTTAAAGACACCGAGCTGGCCGGCGTGCAGATCGCCGAGGGCCAGCGCGTCGTGATGTTCTACCGCTCAGCCAATTTCGACGACGAGGTCTTCGACGACCCCCACACCTTCAACATCCTCCGCGACCCCAACCCGCACGTTGGGTTCGGCGGCACCGGCGCCCACTATTGCATCGGGGCCAACCTGGCCCGGATGACGATCAACCTCATCTTCAACGCGGTCGCCGACCACATGCCCGACCTCAAGCCGATCTCGGCGCCCGAGCGGCTTCGCTCGGGTTGGCTCAACGGCATCAAACATTGGCAGGTCGACTACGGCGGCGGCGCCGCGGCCTGCCCAGCTGACCGCTGAGGCCCTGATGGCCCATGTCGCCCGATCCGCCGGCAGGCTTGCCGCCCGGGCCCGTGAGGAGTGTTGGGCGGCATGGCAGTTGGCGCGAGCCGGCGGTTTGAGCCCAATGCCGTTGCGCGGCCTCGGCCGGATATCGCGCGCGACGCGCGACTACGGCCCGATCGGGGCGGCGGTGAGCATGGCCGCGATCCGCCACCGTGACCGAGTCGCGCTGATCGATGACCGCGGCTCGTTGACCTTCGCTGACATCGACGCGCGGTCGAACGCGGTGGCGAACGCATGGCGAAGCCGGGGGCTGCGCGGCGGAGCCGGTGTCGGGATCCTCGCCCGCAACCATCGAGGATTCCTCGACGCCCTGTTCGCCGCCGCCAAGAGCGGCGCACGGATCGTCCTGCTCAACACCGATTTCGGCGCGGCGCAGCTGGCCGACGTCGTGCGCCGCGAGGGTGTGGATTTACTCGTTCACGACGAGGAATACACCGACGCGGTTGCCGGGCTCGATGTTCGGCTGGGTTGTATGACGGCGTGGAGCGACTCGCCGGAGGGGTCCGCGCTCGAAACGATGATCGCCGGCGGTGATTTCTCGCCACCACCGAGACCCGGCGCCGAACCCAAGCTGGTGATTTTGACCAGCGGTACCACCGGCACGCCCAAGGGCGCGCCCCGATCGGAACCCCGCTCGCTCGTGCCCGTGGGCGCCCTGCTGAGCAAGGCGCCGTTCCGCGCTCGCGGCGTCACCGAATGCTGTGTGCCGCTGTTTCATGCGTTGGGCTTCGGCCATCTGATGCTCGCTCTGCTCTTCGGCTCGACGCTGCTGGTGCGCCGCAGGTTCGATCCCCGGGACACCCTGGACAGCCTGTCCAGGCATCGGGCCACCGCGATGATCGCGGTGCCGATCATGTTGCGGCGCATCATCGAGCTCGGCCCTCAGGCGTCGACCGGGCACGGCTTCGGCGCGCTGCGCATCATCTTCGTCGCCGGATCACAGCTCGGCGCGAATTTGTGCACGGAGGCGGCGCGGGTCTTCGGGCCGGTCATCTACAACATGTACGGTTCGACCGAGGTCGCCTACGCCACGATCGCCACGCCCGAAGACCTTGCCGCCGAACCGAATTGCGTTGGCCGGGTGTTGCCGGGCACCGTAGTGAAATTGTTCGACCAGCAGGGTCGCGAGGTGCCGGCGGGCACCTCGGGACGGATCTTCGTGGCCAACGGGATCCAGTTCGACGGCTACACCGGCGGCGGCACCAAGGAGTCGATCGACGGGCTGATCGCAACCGGGGACATCGGTCACTTCGACGTCGCGGGCCGGCTGTTCATCGACGGCCGCTCCGACGACATGATCGTCTCGGGCGGAGAGAATGTTTTCCCCGCCGAGGTCGAGGAGGCCTTGGCCAACCATCCCGACATTCTGGAAGCCGCGGTCATCGGGGTTCCGGACGGTGAGTACGGGCAACGGCTACGGAGTTTCATCGCCTTGCGGCCAGGCGCGTCGCTTTCCGAGGGCGACGCCAAAGACTATGTGCGCCGACGGCTTGCGCGGTTCAAAGTCCCGCGTGACGTTCGCTTCGTCGATGCGCTGCCCCGCAATGCGACGGGCAAAGTCGTCAGGCGCCTGCTCGACGCGGCGCCGTAGGCGAAGCGGTTCCCTACAGAGCCCGCAAGCGCCGGACGCGGTCGGCCATGGCCCGCTGAGAGACCGCGGCGCCCGGGGCCAATCCTTCGAATGCGTGCGGACAACCGGGGTGCACGTGCAGTTCGGTCGAAATGCCCGCCGCCGCCAGCCGCCCCGCGTAGGTGATGTTCTCGTCACGGAAGATGTCGAGGTCCCCGACGTCGATGTAGGTCGGGGGCAGCAGCGACAGGTCGGCCGCCCGCGCCGGCGCGGCGTATTCGCTCACACCGTGCCCTCCGATGCTGCTTCCCAGCAACGCTTGCCAGCCGGTGATGTTGTCGTCGTAGGTCCACGTCACGAACGGCGCCAACTCGGGGTCGGGCAGGGTCGTCCGATCGTCGAGCATGGGATAGATCAACACCTGAAGCGCGACCGCGGGGCCGCCGCGATCCCGGGCCATCAGGCACACGGCCGCGGCCAGCCCGCCGCCTGCGCTGTCTCCCATCACCGCCACGCGGGCCGGATCGAAACCCAATTCGTCGGCGTGCTCCACCAGCCATACGAGCGCCGCGAAGCAATCCTGCACCGGAACCGGGTGGCCGAACTCGGGAGCGGTCCGGTAGTCGACGAGCAGCATGGGCACGCCCGCATCGGCGACGTAGCGGCGTGCTGACCAATCGTAGAGCTCGCCCAGTTCGCGCAGGCCGAAAATCATTCCGCCACCGTGCAAGTAGAGCACCGCGCCGCCGGACGAATCGGCTCCGTCGGGCCGATACCAGCTCACTGGCAGCGCTGCACCGTCGTCGGTGTCGACGGTGAACTTCTGCACCGCCACCCCGTCGGCGGCGCGTCGGGAGCTCAGCAGTTGCGCGAACATCTGACGGCTGTTCGCTCGCCGCGTCGCGACGTCGCCGACCGGCGGGGGCTCACGGTCGGCGGCGGCGGCCAGCAGCGGGGCAAGCTCCGCGAGCACCTCGGGATCGATGTGCAAGTTCACCGGCGGTCAGGCTGTGACATGGTCGGCGTGGAAGTCGGTGACCAAGGAGTCGATAGTGATCTCCGCGACGACATTCATGGCGGCGTCGTAGATCTCGTAGAGAAGCCCGTCGGGGGAGTCGGGGCGGGCCCCGAAATAGACCAAGCCGCCGTCGTTTCCGCCACGCTCCAGATGGGGCTTCTGGTCGTTGCCGGTCAGCGCGTAGTCGCCGGCGCGGCGAAAGCGGTGGTTGCCGATGGAGCCGTCTCGGTCGACATCCCACAGGTGCTGCTCGCCGGCGAGCACGATGACGCTGGTGGTCGCGGCGTGGCGGTGAATCGGGCAGTGGCCGCCGTCGCCCTGCCAGCGCACGACCATGTCCAGCGTGCAGGCATCCCGGTCGTAGCCCAGGATGGTGTAGTCGTGGTGGATCTTGTACGTCGATCCGGGACGTCCGGTCACTTCCTTCCACCGGTAGCGCGACGGGTCAAAAGTGCCGTCAATCATGCTGCGACCTCCTAGCCATCGGGCGGCACCGCGCCCAATCCCTGCCGTATCAAGCGAAGATAGGCGTCCACGATCTCTTGCTCGTGCCGTATATCGGACACAAGGTCCTCCAGGAACCGCCGGGCACCGACGAGGAAGTGGGCCTGCGCGGCGATTTCGGCGTCATCCATCGGACGGACCGACCCGTGCGCGATGCCGTCGCGCAGCCGCGCGGACAGCAGCTGAACCCAGGCGGTGACGCCTTCGCGGTACAACTCGGGCTCGAGAAACCTGATCTCGTCGACCAATCGGACGTGGGCCGGGTTGTGACGCACGTAATCGACGTAGGCGAGCACCTCGGCGCGGTGACGTTCGAAGAAATCGCCGGTGCGCTCGCCGCGTTGGCTTTCCAGGGTCGCCAGCCTCGCCGAAAAATCCGCCATCAGCTTGCGCATCGTCGCGCGCAACAGTTCGGCCCGGGAGCCGAAGTGGTAGTTCAGGTTCCCCACCGCCGTCTTCGCCCGTGCGGCGATGCCGGTCACCGACGCCCGATGCAGCCCGCGCTCGCTGGCCTCCGCGAGTGCGGCATCGAGAATCAACGCGCGCGTCCGGTGGCGCTTCGCGTATCCGCCCTGCGGCAGTCCAGTTTCCGTCTCACTCACCGCTGCCATCCCAAAATCCTGTATCAGTTTTCAAAATTCGGCAATGCCGGATGAAGTTTGAGGTGCTTTTCGCGACATTTCGTCATCTGACGTGCACCGACATGTCACAGCGTCGACGCCGAATAGCACAACGACTACGCGACGTTGTTTCCCATGAGCATTGCTTCTGTCCTGATAGCCAGCGACAAGCCGGACGGCACGGCGACCGGCTCGGCCGGCCCGCGCTATTCGCTGTTGCTGTCCACCGACCCCAGCTCGATCGAGGCGGCGCAGCGGCTGCGCTACGACGTGTTCAGCAGCACACCCGGATTCACCCTGCCGGCCGGCGGCGCCGAGCACCTCGACGTCGACCGGTTCGACGAGCACTGCGACCACCTGCTGGTCCGCGACGACGACACCGGCGAGTTGGTGGGTTGTTACCGGATGCTGGCGCCCGCGGGCGCGATCGCGGCCGGGGGGCTTTACACCGCAACGGAATTCGACGTGCGCGCCTTCGACGCGCTGCGGCCGTCGCTGGTGGAGATGGGACGCGCCGTCGTCCGGGACGGCCACCGCAACGGCGGCGTGGTGCTGCTGATGTGGGCGGGCATCCTGGCCTACCTGGACCGCTACGGCTACGACTACGTGACCGGCTGCGTGTCGGTGCCCATCGGCGACGCATCCGACGGTGACGTGCCGGGCAGCCAGCTGCGCGGCGTCCGCGACTTCATCCTCAACCGGCACGCCGCGCCGCCGCGCTACCGGGTGCGCCCCTACCGGCCGGTCCGCGTCGGCGGGCGGGACCTCGATGACATCCCCGCGCCGCCGCGCCCGGCGGTGCCGCCGCTGATGCGCGGCTACCTGCGGCTGGGCGCCCAGGTCTGCGGCGAGCCCGCGCACGACCCGGACTTCGGGGTGGGTGACTTCTGCGTGCTGCTGGACAAGCGGCGCGCCGACACCCGATATCTGAAGCGGCTGCGGTCCGTCTCGGCGGCGGCCGACATGGTTGGCGGCGCCTGATGAGCGCCCCCGCAGTCACCGACCACGCCTGGCTGCCCCGCGCGACCTGCGACAGCAGCTGTGTGCGGGTCGGGCCAGCCTCGGCGGGGTGGCGGGTGGTGCTGCGGGTGACGCTGCGCGTCATGCTGGCGGTGCTGCTGGTGTCGCTGGTGCCGCTGGCGCTGCTGCCGCTGCCGGGACAGGTGCGGGTGCAACGGTTTTGCTGCCGGGTGCTGCTGCGGTGCTTCGGTGTGCGGATCAGCGTTTCGGGCAGTCCGATCCGGAACCTGCGCGGGGTGCTGGTGGTCAGCCCCCACATGTCCTGGTTGGACGTGTTCGCCATCGGTTCGGTGCTGCCCGGGTCGTTCGTGGCCCGGGCCGATTTGTTCGGCGACCTCTCGGTGCGCCTGCTCAAGATCATTCCCATCGAACGCGCCGATCTGCGGCGGCTGCCCGGGGTGGTGCAGACCGTCGCCCACCGGCTGCGTGCGGGCCAGACCGTCGTGGCGTTTCCGGAGGGCACCACGTGGTGCGGGCTGGCCTGCGGGTCGTTCTATCCGGCGATGTTCCAGGCCGCGATCGACGCCGGTCGCCCGGTCCAGCCGCTCCGGTTGGCCTACCACCACGTCGACGGCTGCGTCTCGACCGCTCCGGCCTTCGTCGGCGACGACACCCTGTGGCGGTCGATGTGCCGGTTGCTGGCCGTGCGCCGCACCTGGGCGCACGTCCACGTGGAATCCCTGCAGCTGCCGGGCACCGACCGCCGCGCGCTGGCCCGCCGTTGCCAGTCGGCGGTGGGCGTAGGAGTGCCCCAGCGCCCGGGCCGGCGCCACGTGCTGGTGGCTTCCTAGCTTTAGGGCCCTTGCGGACCTGCAGGTATCGTGGGGCGCGTCATGGTCTACCTGGATCACGCCGCCACCACCCCGATGCACCCCGCCGCCATCGAGGCGATGACGGCCGTGCTCGGCACGGTCGGCAACGCGTCGTCACTGCACACCAGCGGCCGGGCGGCGCGGCGGCGAATCGAGGAGTCCCGCGAGCTCATCGCCGACAAGCTGGGTGCGCGCCCGTCCGAGGTGATCTTCACCGCGGGCGGCACCGAGAGCGACAACCTGGCCGTCAAGGGCATCTACTGGGCCCGGCGCGGCGCCGATCCGCGGCGCCGGCGCATCATCACCAGTGCGGTCGAGCACCACGCCGTCCTGGACTCGGTGAACTGGCTCGTCGAGCACGAGGGCGCGGAGGTGACCTGGCTGCCCACCGCCGCCGACGGCTCGGTGTCGGCGGCCGCGCTGCGCGAGGCGCTGCAGGGCCACGACGACGTCGCGCTGGTATCGGTGATGTGGGCCAACAACGAGGTCGGTACCGTGCTGCCGGTGGGCGAACTCGCCGCGGTGGCGGCCGAATTCGGTGTTCCCATGCACAGCGACGCCGTGCAGGCGGTGGGGCAGCTGCCCGTCGACTTCGCGGCCAGTGGGTTGTCGGCGATGAGCGTCGCCGCGCACAAGTTCGGCGGTCCGCCCGCCGTGGGGGCGTTGCTGCTGCGCCGCGACGTCGCCTGCGTGCCGCTGTCGCACGGCGGCGGCCAGGAACGCGACATCCGTTCCGGCACACCCGATGTCGCCGGTGCCGTCGGCATGGCTGCGGCCGCCCGGATCGCGGTGGACGGGCTGGAACCCAACGCCGCGCGGCTGCGGGCGCTGCGCGATCGCCTGGTCGAGGGGGTGCTGGCCGGCGTCGACGACGTCAGCCTCAACGGCGCCCGCGACCCGTCCCCCGCAAGCGGGAGGTACCCCCAGCGGCTGCCCGGCAACGCGCACTTCACCTTCCGCGGCTGCGAGGGTGACGCGCTGCTGATGCTGCTGGACGCCAACGGCATCGAGTGTTCGACCGGTTCGGCGTGCACCGCCGGTGTGGCGCAGCCCTCGCACGTGCTGACCGCGATGGGCGCCGACCCGGCGAGCGCACGCGGGTCGCTGCGACTTTCCTTGGGGCACAACAGCGTTGACGCCGACATCGACGCGGTGCTGCGGGTGCTGCCCGGCGCAGTGGACCGCGCCCGACGCGCCGCGCTGGCCGCCGCGGGGGCGCCGTAAGTGAAAGTCCTCGCCGCGATGAGTGGCGGCGTCGACTCGTCGGTCGCCGCCGCCCGCATGGTCGACGCCGGGCACGACGTGGTCGGCGTGCACCTGGCGCTCTCGTCGGCGCCGGGCACGTTGCGCACCGGCTCGCGGGGTTGCTGCTCGAAAGAAGACGCCTCCGACGCGCGCCGGGTCGCCGACGTACTCGGAATCCCCTTCTACGTCTGGGATTTCGCGGAGCGGTTCAAGGCGGACGTGATCGACGATTTCGTCGAGTCCTACGCCCGCGGGGAGACGCCGAACCCGTGCGTGCGGTGCAACCAGCGGATCAAGTTTTCGGCGCTGTCGGCGAAAGCCCTTGCGCTGGGCTTCGATACGGTGGCCACGGGCCACTATGCCCGGCTCTCGGGTGGGCGGCTGCGCCGAGCCGTCGACCGGGACAAGGATCAGTCCTACGTGCTGGCCGTGTTGACCGCCGAGCAGTTGCGCCACGCGGCGTTTCCGATCGGGGACACCCCCAAACCGCAGATCCGCGCCGAGGCCGCCCGTCGTGGCCTGGCCGTCGCCCAGAAACCCGACAGCCACGACATCTGCTTCATCCCGTCCGGGAACACCCGCGCCTTTCTGGGCGAGCGGATCGGGGTGCGCCCCGGCGCCGTCGTCGCCGCCGACGGCGCGGTGCTGGCCACCCACGACGGGGTGCACGGTTTCACCATCGGGCAGCGCAAGGGCCTGGGCATCGCCGGGCCGGGACCCGACGGCCGCCCGCGCTACGTGACCTCGATCGACGCCGAGACCGGGACGGTTCGGGTCGGCGAGGCGGCCGACCTCGACGTCCACGCGCTGGTCGGGCGGTCGCCGGTGTTCACGGCCGGCGCCGCGCCGCGCGGCCCCGTCGAGTGCGCGGTGCAGGTGCGGGCACACGGTGAAACGGCCGACGCGGTGGCCGAGCTGGTCGACGACGAGCTCGTCGTCCGGTTGCGGGCGCCGCTGCGCGGTGTCTCGCCCGGCCAGACGCTGGTGCTGTACCGGCGGGACCGCGACGGCGACGAGGTGCTCGGCAGCGCCACCATCGCCGGCACGTCGGTTTCAAGGATTTCTTGAGGATCCGCCAAGGGCCGCGGCCGAACCTTTCCTGGACAGCGAGGAAAGGAACCAGCAGACATGTGCACACCCCAGGTCACCGCGCGCGAGATGCCGGGCGTTCGGACCAACGCCCTGGCCGTCGCGGCGTTCGTGCTCAGCCTGACGGGCATGTACGGCAGCCCGGCCGTCAGCGGCATTCTTGCCGTGTTCGCGTTGCGCCAGGCCAGGCACCGCGACCAGAACGGTTTCGCGCTCGCCCTCGCCGCGGCGGCGGTCTCCGTGGCCTTCACGGCCTTGCACGTCGCGATGTGGATCCACTCCGGTCAGGCGAGTTTCGAGTTGTTCACGCCGACGCACTGGTGAGCTGACCCGATGGTGGCGACCCGCTTCGCCCGGCCGCGCCGCGCTAACCCGGCACGTTGGCGGCGATGTTCGTCATCACGATGTCGGACACCGATTGGGGAAAGCCGCAGAACGTGACCTCGACCATGGCCACCGACAGCACCCGGTAATCGCGCCCGCATCCACCGGGCCCCAGGTGCAGCGAGTTGGCGTTGGCGTTCCAGTCGCCGACCAGCACCTGGCCCGAAGAGCCACCCGCGCAGTTGCCGACGGCGGCCACCAGGGCGCCGAAGGCACGCCGCGCGGCATCGACATCCGGATAGGCCGCTGCGCCCTCGGAGATCAGGGCGCCATCCGGCGGGTCCTGGAAGGTGGTCTTGTGGAACTCCTCGAGGTCGGGGCCGAACGTCGCCGTCTCGGCGTAGAGGAACCGGCATTCGGGCGGCGTGGTGTCGGCGAGGGCGTCGATGTCCACCGGGCGGCTGCCATCCATCGAGGGAATGATCGTCAGGTGCTCGCCGGCGCCGGTGATCGCGCGCATCCGGGGCTGGTCGAGCAGGATGGTGTCGACGTTCACGCCGTGCACCCCCTTGGCGGCCGGGCCGAATCCCGCGATCGCCGTGCCGTCCACCACGCGGGTGCACGCGGCCGTCAGCAGCACCGCTACGCACACCCAGTACAGTGGCCGCGCCGATTTCCCCATGAGCCGCACCCTTCTCGGGTTGAACCTACCTGTCCCGAACACCCCTGGCGACCGGCGCGCGATACGACGTCGAATACGGTTGGCCGGTGAGTGTTTTCGCGACCGCCAGTGGCATCGGGTCCTGGCCGGGCACCGCGGCCCGCCCGGCCGCCGAGGTCGTGGTCGGCGAGTTGGCGGACGCGCTGGCCCACGTCGTCGAGTTGCCCGCCAGGGGAGTGGGCGCCGACCTACTGGGCCGGGCCGGCGCGCTGCTGATCGACGTCGCCATCGACACGGTGCCGCGCGGCTACCGCATCGCCACCCGGCCCGGCGCGGTGACGCGCCGCGCGGTCAGCCTCCTCGACGAGGACATGGACGCGCTGGAGGAGGCCTGGGAGGCGGCGGGCTTGCGCGGCACCGGACGCGTGGTCAAGGTGCAGGCTCCGGGGCCGATCACGCTCGCCGCCGGGCTCGAGCTGGCCAACGGGCACCGGGCCATCACCGACCCCGGCGCCGTGCGCGACCTGGCGGCGTCGCTGGCCGAGGGCGTCGGCGCGCACCGCGCGGCGCTGGCCCGGCGGCTCGACACACCGGTGGTCGTGCAGTTCGACGAGCCGTCGCTGCCGTCGGCGCTGGGCGGGCGACTGACCGGGGTGACGGCGCTGAGCCCGGTCGCCGCGCTCGACGAGGCCGTCGCCGGCGCGCTGCTGGACACCTGCGCCGCGGGCGCGGGCGCCGAGGCGCTGTTGCACAGCTGCGGCCCCGGGCTGCCGTGGGATCTGTTGCGGCGCAGCGCGATCGGCGCCGTCTCGGTGGACGCGAGCACGCTGCGGGCGGCGGATCTGGACGGAGTCGCCGCGTTCGTCGAATCGGGTCGTGCCGTCATGCTCGGCGTCGTCGAGGCCGGCGCGCCGCAGCGTCGGCCCTCGGTCGAAGAGGTGGCCGCGGCCGTGGTTTCGGTGACCGATCGGCTGGGCTTCGGGCGTTCGGCGCTGCGCGATCGCATCGGCGTCACACCGACGTGCGGGCTGGCCTCGGCGACGCCCGAATGGGCCCGCGCGGCGATCGGGCTCGCCCGCAAGGCCGCCGAGGCGTTCGCGGAGGACCCCGACGCCATCTAGTCATGCAACCAGAAGGTTGCATTTTGCGCGCTGCCGTGATGGACTCATACGCAACCAGGAGGTTGCATATGAGCACTGATCGCATCGAGAAGCAAGTCGTGTTGCGCGCGCCGCTGGACCGGGTGTGGCGGGCCATCACCGACGCCGAGGAGTTCGGTCGCTGGTTCGGGGTCCGCTTCGACGGGCCATTCGTGGCCGGCGAGTCCGTCACCGCGACCATCACCCCGACCACCGTCGACGAGCAGGTCGCCAAGCGCCAGGAGCCGCACGCCGGGGTGACGACAACGTGGCAGATCGTCGCCGTCGAACCGCGGCGGCGGTTCGCCTACCGCTGGCGTCCGTGCCCCGGCGACCCGGACCCCCAAGACGGCCAAGACCAGGAGCCCACCACGCTGGTCGAGTTCGTCCTCGCCGAGACGCCCGACGGCGTGCTGCTCACCATCACCGAATCCGGCTTCGACGCCATCCCCGCGGCGCGTCGCTCGACGGCGTTCGAGTCCAACTCCGAGGGCTGGGCCATCCAAACCGACCTGGTGCGCAGGTATCTGGCGGACGCCCGCGTATGAACGCGGTCGGGGCGCCGCTGTACCCCCTCTTCAGTGCGCTCGGGGACCCCAATCGGCTGCGGATCATCGTCCGGCTCTGCGACCTCGGTCCGAGCTCGACTTCGCAAGTCACCGAGGTCATTCCGGTCACCCGGCAGGCGGCCAGCAAGCACCTGCAGCTGCTGGAGAGGGCCGGGCTGGTCGCCAGCAGCCGACGGGGTCGCGAGCGCGTCTGGACCGTGCGGACCGAGCCGCTGGCCCAGGCCAGCGACTACCTCACGCAGTTGTCGCGCCGCTGGGACGCCGCGGTGGACCGGTTGCGGGCTTACGTGGAGGGGCAGTGACGCGCCGGGGCCGTGTCGGCGTCCTCGGATAACCTGCCAGGGTGAGCTCAGCAGAAGCTGATTCGGTGTCGCCGGACGTCCGGAGGCAGTGGCAGGAACTGGCCGACGAGGTCCGGGAGCATCAGTTCCGCTACTACATCAAAGACGCGCCGATCATCTCCGACGCCGAGTTCGACAGGATGTTCAAGGAGCTCGCCGCGCTGGAGGATCGGTATCCGGAGCTTCGGGTGGCCGACTCGCCGACGCAGCTGGTCGGCGGGGCTGGCTTCGCCACCGATTTCACCGAGGCCGAGCACCTCGAGCGGATGCTGAGCCTGGACGACGTGTTCGACCGCGACGAGTTGCTCGCCTGGAGCAATCGAGTCGAAAACGAGATCGGCCGCGACCCCTACTACCTGTGCGAGCTCAAGGTTGACGGGGTGGCGCTGTCGCTGGTGTACCGCGAGGGCCGGTTGGAGCGCGCCGCGACACGCGGCGACGGTCGAGTCGGCGAGGATGTGACGCTGAACGCGCGCACCATCGAAGACGTACCCGAGCGGCTGACGGTCAATGACCACTTCGCGATTCCGACCCTGCTCGAGGTGCGCGGCGAGGTCTTTTTCCTGCTGGCCGATTTCGAGGCGCTCAATGCCAGCCTGGTCGACGAGGGCAAGGCACCGTTCGCCAACCCGCGCAACAGCGCGGCCGGCTCGCTGCGCCAGAAGAATCCGGCCGTCACCGCGCGGCGCAAGCTCCGGATGATCTGCCACGGCATCGGCCGCACCGAAGGATTCGCCCCGAAGACCCTGCACCAGGCCTACACGGCGCTGCACGCCTGGGGGCTCCCGGTGGCAGAGCAGACGACACGGGTGCGCGGGGTGGGCGCCGTGGAGGATCGGATCAGGTTTTGGGGCGAGCACCGCTACGACATCGACCACGAAATCGACGGCGTCGTCGTCAAAGTCGACGAGTTCGGGTTGCAGCGCCGGCTTGGCTCGACATCCCGTGCGCCGCGGTGGGCCGTCGCCTACAAATACCCGCCCCAGGAAGCGCAGACGAAGCTGCTCGACATCCGGGTCAACGTTGGTCGCACCGGACGCGTCACCCCGTTCGCGTTCATGACACCGGTCAAGGTGGCCGGGTCGACGGTGGGGCTGGCCACCCTGCACAACGCCGCGGAGGTCAAGCGCAAGGGCGTCTTGATCGGCGACACGGTGATGATCCGCAAGGCCGGCGACGTGATCCCGGAGGTCCTGGGTCCCGTCGTCGACCTGCGCGACGGCTCTGAGCGTGAATTCGTCATGCCTGCAACGTGTCCCGAATGCGGCACCCCCCTCGCACCCGCGAAAGAGGGTGACGCCGACATCCGCTGCCCCAACGCCCGGTCCTGCCCGGCGCAGTTGCGGGAGCGGGTGTTTCACGTCGCCGGCCGCGGCGCGCTGGACATCGAGGGACTCGGTTACGAGGCCGCCATTGCCTTGCTCAAGGCTGGCGTGATCGCCGACGAGGGGGACCTGTTCACCCTCACCGAGGACGACCTGCTGCGCACCGAATTGTTCCGGACGAAGGCCGGTGAGTTGTCCGCCAACGGCAAGCGACTGCTGGCCAACTTGGATAAAGCCAAGGCGCAGCCGCTGTGGCGGGTGCTGGTGGCGCTGTCGATCCGGCACGTCGGCCCGACGGCCGCCCGCGCGCTGGCCACCGAGTTCGGGAACCTCGAGGCCATCGAGGCGGCGTCCACCGAGCAGCTGGCCGCCGTCGAGGGTGTCGGCCCCACGATCGCCGCCGCGGTCACCGAATGGTTCACCGTCGACTGGCACCGCGCGATCGTCGACAAGTGGCGGGCGGCCGGGGTGCGGATGGCCGACGAACGCGACGCGAGCGTGCCGCGCACGCTGGAGGGCCTGACCATCGTGGTCACCGGTTCGCTGACCGGCTTCTCCCGTGACGACGCCAAGGAGGCGATCGTGTCGCGCGGCGGCAAGGCCGCGGGTTCGGTGTCGAAGAAGACAGACTACGTCGTCGCCGGGGACGCGCCCGGATCCAAATACGACAAGGCGGTGGAACTCGGCGTGCCGATCCTCGACGAGGACGGCTTCCGAAACTTGTTGGCCGAGGGCCCGCCGAAGGGCGCGGAGTGACAGCCGGGGCTCACCGCAGCATCGTTGCGACGATCCCGGCCAGGTAGCCCAGCCGGGCGACCTCGGACGGCCGGAATTCCGGGCGCGGTCGGCCCAGCACCACCGCCGTGTGCGGGTCGCCCAGCGGAGCGGCGACCATCGCGATGTCCATGTCGCGCCATGCCGGCGGCACCCACTCGCCCGTGCTGTCGAGCGTTCCGGCGCGCTCGATCGGCAGCCAGGGGGCGGAATCGGCCTTGGTTTCGGGAGCGCCCGGGCTGCCGGCGAGGCGCTCGAGGTCGCCGGCGGAATCCCGCAACACCGTGCACCAGCTGACCCGCAGCACCCTGGGCGCCTCGTCGGCGAGGACCTGCAGCCGCGCGGCGTTGTCGCCGGCGGCGGCGACATGGTCGAGGAGCTCCAGCTCGCGGTGGGCCTCCAGCAGCCCGGTGTGCGGCCGGACGCTGTCCACCCGGACGTTGGGCAGCGACTCGGCGGCGGTGATCAGCCGGTCCGGCATCGCCCCCGGCGGCAGCTCGATGACCAGGTCGTCGATCGCATAACCCGAGCTGCGCTCCACCACGTCCAGCGACAGGATGTCGGCGCCGACCGAGCCGAGCGCCACCGCGAGCGAGCCCAGGCTGCCCGGGCGGTCGGCCAGCTCGATGCGCAACAGATACGACGGCACGGCCAACACTGTCGCACAGCCATGTATCCACGACATTTCGGCGAACCTGACTGCGCGGCGGTCCCGGGCGCCCGGTAGCAGCGATCGCAAGCGCGGCGAAGCCGGGCGCAGCGGGTCGCGACCATCTGGATAGGCTTTCCAGTCGTGTCTCAGATCTCCCGCGACGACGTGGCGCACCTGGCCCGGCTTGCCAGGCTGGCGCTGACCGATGGCGAGCTGGACAGCTTCGCCGGCCAACTCGACGCAATCCTGACCCACGTCAGCCAGATTCAGGCCGTCGACGTCACCGGCGTCGAGCCGACCGACAATCCCCTGAAGGACGTCAACGTCACGCGTCCCGACGTGACGACACCCTGCCTGACGCAGGCCGAGGCGCTGGCGCAAGCCCCCGAAGCCGTCGACGGCCGCTTCGCCGTGCCGCAGATCCTGGGGGACGCCGAGTGACCGAGATCGTCCACTCCGACGCCGCGGCGCTGGCCGCCCGGATCGCCGCCGGCGAGCTTTCTTCCACCGAGATCACCCGGGCCTGTCTGGACCGGATCGAGGCGACCGACGACCGGTACCACGCGTTTCTGCACGTGGCGCCAGACGAGGCGCTGGCCGCCGCGGCCGCCGTCGACAAGGCGGTGGCCGCCGGCGAGCGGCTGCCGTCGGCGCTGGCCGGGGTCCCACTGGCGCTCAAGGACGTGTTCACCACCGTCGACATGCCCACCACCTGCGGCTCCAAGATCCTCGAGGGCTGGCGTTCCCCCTACGACGCGACGGTCACCGCGCGGCTGCGCGCCGCCGGCATCCCGATCCTGGGCAAGACCAACATGGACGAGTTCGCGATGGGCAGCTCGACCGAGAACTCCGCCTACGGGCCCACCCGCAACCCGTGGAACCTCGACCGGGTGCCCGGCGGCTCCGGCGGCGGCAGTGCGGCGGCGCTGGCCGCGTTCCAGGCACCGCTGGCCATCGGCACCGACACCGGGGGCTCCATCCGCCAGCCGGCCGCGCTGACCGCGACCGTCGGCGTCAAGCCCACCTACGGCACGGTGTCCCGCTACGGGCTGGTCGCGTGCGCGTCGTCGCTGGATCAGGGCGGGCCGTGCGCGCGCACCGTGCTGGACACGGCCCTGCTGCACCAGGTGATCGCCGGGCACGACGCCCGCGACTCGACCTCCGTCGAGGCCGCGGTGCCCGACGTCGTCGGCGCCGCCAGGGCCGGCGCGACCGGTGACCTCAAGGGGGTGCGCATCGGCGTCGTCAAGCAGCTGCGCGGCGAGGGCTACCAGCCGGGGGTGCTCGCGTCGTTCGAGGCCGCCGTCGAGCGGTTGACCGCGCTGGGTGCGGAGGTCGGAGAAGTCGACTGCCCGCATTTCGATCACGCGCTGGCCGCCTACTACCTGATCCTGCCGTCCGAGGTGTCGAGCAACCTGGCCCGCTTCGACGCGATGCGCTACGGGTTGCGGGTCGGCGACGACGGCAGCCACAGCGCCGAGGAGGTCATGGCGCTGACCCGCGCCGCCGGCTTCGGGCCGGAGGTCAAGCGGCGCATCATGATCGGCACCTACGCGCTGTCGGCCGGCTACTACGACGCCTACTACAACCAGGCGCAGAAGGTCCGCACGCTGATCGCCCGCGACCTCGACCGGGCCTACGAATCCGTCGACGTGCTGGTGTCGCCCGCGACCCCGACCACCGCGTTCCCGCTCGGCGAGAAGGTCGACGACCCGCTGGCCATGTACCTGTTCGACCTGTGCACGCTGCCGCTGAACCTGGCCGGCCACTGCGGCATGTCGGTGCCCGCGGGGCTGTCCCCGGACGACGACCTGCCGGTCGGGCTGCAGATCATGGCGCCCGCGCTGGCTGACGACCGCCTGTACCGGGTGGGCGCCGCCTACGAGGCGGCCCGCGGGGCGTTGCCCGCTCCGCCGACCGTCTAGTCGAGAGTTAGGCGCCCCATCGCCGGGCCGGCCAGGCAAGATAACAGGATGCGGATCGGAATTCTCACCGGGGGCGGCGACTGCCCCGGGCTCAACGCCGTCATCCGTGCGGTGGTGCGCACCTGCGACTCGCGGTACGGCTCGTCGGTGGTCGGATTCCAGGACGGGTGGCGCGGGCTGCTGGAGAACCGGCGCATCCAGCTGCAGAACGACGACCGCAACGACCGCCTGCTGGCCAAGGGCGGCACGATGCTGGGCACCGCGCGCGTGCACCCCGACAAGCTGCGCGCCGGGCTGAGCCAGATCAAGCAGACCCTCGACGACAACGGCATCGACGTGCTGATCCCGATCGGTGGCGAGGGCACGCTGACGGCCGCGCATTGGCTGTCGGAAGAAAACGTTCCCGTCATCGGTGTGCCGAAGACCATCGACAACGACATCGATTGCACGGATGTGACTTTCGGCCACGACACCGCGTTGACCGTGGCCACCGACGCCATCGATCGGTTGCACAGCACGGCCGAATCGCATCAGCGGGTGATGCTGGTCGAGGTGATGGGCCGCCATGCCGGCTGGATCGCGCTGAACGCCGGGCTGGCGTCCGGCGCGCACATGACGTTGATCCCGGAGCAGCCCTTCGACGTCGAGGAGGTGTGCCGGCTGGTCAAACGCCGCTTCCAGCGCGGGGATTCGCACTTCATCTGCGTGGTCGCCGAGGGCGCCAAACCGCTTGCCGGCTCAATGGGCTTGCGCGAGGGCGGAATCGACGAGTTCGGCCACGAGCGCTTCACCGGTGTTGCCGCGCAGCTGGGCGCCGAGGTCGAGAAACGGATCAACAAGGAGGTCCGGGTGACCGTGCTTGGCCATGTCCAGCGGGGCGGCACTCCGACGGCCTACGACCGGGTGCTCGCGACCCGGTTCGGCGTCAACGCGGCCGACGCCGCCCACGCGGGGGAGTACGGCCAGATGGTCTCGCTGCGCGGGCAGGACATCGGCCGGGTGCCGCTGGCGGACGCCACCCGCCAGCTCAAGCTGGTGCCCGAAAGCCGCTACGACGACGCCGCGGCCTTTTTCGGCTAACCGGCCACCCGCTTGCGAACATCTGGTGGCCCGGAATTGACGACCGCCTGAATTTGCCGCGGAAGGGAGCAGCTCACGGCTGGTCACGGCCGTTTTCGTGGTTTTCTGCCCGGTCAAAGCGGTTATACCGTTGGTTATGAGCAACCGCGGTTCGAATCGCGGATTCATTCGGCAGCCTGCTGCGCCGGCGGGACGCCCGGTTCCGCCCGACCGTCCGCGGCCGGCGGGCTGGCGGGTCGAGGACGACCCGGCGTCGCCCACGGTGCCGCAGCCCCCGCCCACCAAGCCCGCACCGGCGCGGCGTGTCCCACCGAGGCGTCGTCCCGAGCTCACGGTGGGCGGGACCGCGCTCGACAGCCTCGATGAGCAGCCGATCGAAGACTCCGCACCGTTCAGCTGGCGAGAATTGATCCGCCGGCTCACCGGAATCAACCTGGGGCCGGGCAAGGAGTCGACATACGAACAACAGTTGCGGGATCGAATCCGCACGCCCGTCGCCGCTGCATTTCCCGTCGCCGTCCTCAACCTCAAGGGTGGCGTGGGCAAGACCGTGGTGGTCGAGGCGCTGGGCTCGACCTTCGCCGCGGTGCGCGACGACCGGGTCATCGCGGTGGACATCGACGCCGGCGACCTGGCGGAGCGCCACGGCCGCCGCAACCCGCTGAGCCTGGCCGACCTCCTGCTGAACGGCGGCGCCGCGCAATATTCCGAGGTGCGCGCGCACACCTACAAAAACAGCTTCGGGCTCGAGGTGCTCGGGCTGCCGGACTATACGCACACCGACTGGCGGCTCGACCCCCACGACGTCGTCACCGCGTTTTCGATTCTGCGCAAGCACTATTCGGTGGTGTTGGTGGACTGCGTCAAGGCGGTGAACTCGGCGGTGATGGACACCGTGCTGCCGGAGTCGCGGGCCCTCGTGGTGGTCACCAGCACGTCCATCGATGCCATCCGGAAGACCAGAACCACGCTGGACTTGTTGCGCAACAACGGCTATCAGCGATTGATGAAGTCGACCGTGCTCGCCATCAACCACGTCGAGGCCGGCAAGGTCGGCGTGGTGGCCGCCAAGGAGCTCGAGCAGTTGTCCGCCCGCGTCGCGGCGACCGTCGTGCTGCCGTTCGATCGGCACGTGCATGACGGCAAGGAGATCGGTCTGGATCGTCTGAGCAAGGAAAGCAGGCGCAGCTACCTGGAGATGGCGGCCACGATCGCCGACATGTTCGGCGAGCAGGGTGCGCCGCGAAACCTCCGATTGGGGGCAAGCCGGACGCCGCGCCGGTGCTGAGCGCCGCCCTATCTTCCGTCGCTCCTGTCGGGTGGTGACCCGCGGCGGCCGGCCTCGCCCTCGCTACGATCGACGTCATGAGTGTTGCCGCCGGCGCCGACCTGATGGAGTACGACGAGGTCATCGCGCGCTTTGACCCGGTGCTCGGCCTCGAGGTGCACGTCGAGCTGTCCACCGCGACCAAGATGTTCTGCGGCTGCGCCACCGCGTTCGGCGCCGAGCCCAACACCCAGGTCTGCCCGGTGTGCCTCGGGCTGCCCGGTTCGCTGCCGGTGCTCAACGAGGCCGCGGTCCGGGCGGCGATTCGGATCGGGCTGGCGCTGAATTGCGAGATCGTGCCCTGGTGTCGCTTCGCGCGGAAGAACTAC
This sequence comes from Mycobacterium sp. E787, assembly GCF_001668725.1. Lineage (GTDB taxonomy): Bacteria > Actinomycetota > Actinomycetes > Mycobacteriales > Mycobacteriaceae > Mycobacterium. The sequence goes on from NZ_LZKL01000033.1 coordinate 164,191, forward strand.
TTCTACCCCGACATGCCGAAGAACTACCAGATTTCGCAGTACGACGAGCCGATCGCGGTCAACGGCTACCTGGACGCGCCCCTGGAGGATGGCAGCACCTGGCGGGTGGAGATCGAGCGGGCGCACATGGAAGAGGACACCGGCAAGCTCACCCACCTGGGCAGCGAGACCGGACGCATCCACGGGGCGACGACGTCGCTGATCGACTACAACCGCGCAGGCGTGCCGCTGATCGAAATCGTCACCAAGCCGATCGTCGGCGCCGGGGCCCGAGCCCCGCAGATCGCCCGGGCTTACGTGACCGCGCTGCGAGATCTATTGCGCGCGTTGGACGTTTCCGATGTCCGGATGGACCAGGGCTCGATGCGGTGTGACGCCAACGTGTCGCTGATGCCGACGGGAACGGCCGAGTTCGGCACCCGGACCGAGACCAAGAACGTCAACTCGCTGAAAAGCGTCGAGGTCGCCGTGCGCTACGAAATGCAGCGCCAGGGCGCGGTCCTGGCATCCGGCGGCCGGATCATCCAGGAAACCAGGCACTTTCACGAATCCGGCTACACCAGCCCGGGCCGCACCAAGGAGACGGCCGAGGACTATCGCTACTTCCCCGAGCCCGACCTGGAGCCCGTCGCGCCCAGCCGCGAGCTCGTCGAGCAATTGCGGCAGACCATCCCCGAGCTTCCCTGGTTGAGCCGCAAGCGAATTCAGCAGGAGTGGGGCGTCTCCGACGAGGTGATGCGGGACCTCGTCAACGCCGGCGCCGTCGATCTGGTCATCGAGACCGTCAAGCACGGCGCGCCGAGCGAACAGGCGCGCGCCTGGTGGGGAAACTTCTTGGTGCAGAAGGCCAATCAGGAGGGCATCGATCTGGACGAGCTGGCCATCACCCCGGCCCAGGTCGCCGCGGTGATCGCACTGGTCGACGAGGGCAAGCTGTCGAACAAGTTGGCCCGCCAGGTGGTCGAGGGCGTGCTCGCCGGGGAGGGCGAACCGGAGCAGGTGATGACGGCGCGCGGCCTGGCGCTGGTGCGCGACGACTCGGTGACCCAGGCCGCCGTCGACGAGGCCCTGGCCGCCAATCCCGATGTCGCCGAAAAGATCCGCGGCGGCAAGGTGGCGGCGGCCGGCGCGATCGTCGGTGCGGTGATGAAGGCGACGCGCGGGCAGGCCGACGCGGCGCGGGTGCGCGAACTCGTCCTGGCGGCCTGCGGTCAGGGCTGACCGCGGGCGCCGGCCGACCCCGCGGAAATAGTGTTTTAAAAATGCGTCGCGCGGACCGATGATGGTGATGTGTTCGACGACGTGATGGCGATGCTGGACGGTCCGGTGTTCATCGTGACCACCCAGGCCGACGGTCAGCCGTCCGGTTGCCTGATCAGTTTCGCCACCCAGACCAGCGTCCAGCCCCCGAGCTTCATGGTCGCGATCCCGCGCAGCAGCGGCGCCTGCGAGGCGGCGCGCTCATCCGAGCACCTGGCGGTGCACGTGCTGGCGCAACACCAGGTTGTCCTGGCCGAGCTGTTCGAGAACGACGCGGACGACCAGGCCGACAAATTCGCTCGCTGCTCGTGGCGCGCCGGCCCCCGCGGGATGCCGATACTCGACGAGGCGATCGCATGGTTCGTCGGGCGCACCGCGTATTGGATCGACATCGGCGATCACGTGGGCTACATCGTGGAACCCGTCGGCGGGTGGGCGCCCGAATCCTACGAGGACGTGCTGTACCTGTCCGATCTCGACGACCTCGAACCCGGCCACGAGGCGCCGGAACGGTTCGTCCTGCACAAGCCGTCGGCCGAGCCGCGCAAATACGGCATCAGGTTCACCCTCGACGGGCCCGTTTAGGTCTTGTCGTCGTTGTTCCGCGGGAAGCCGCCGCCCTGCGGGAACAGCGGGAACACCACGTCGTCGAGTTTCTCGGCGTCCCCGGCGGTCTTGTTGACCGTTGCGCCCCAGACGTTTCCGTCCGGCGACATCCGCAGCGCCCACGCGTGGGCGTGGGTGTCCTTGCGGACGACGTCGGGTTCGCCGGTGACGGCGCCGGTCGACGGCGCGAGCCGCACAGCGACCGTCAGCTTGGTGTTGATCAGGTTCACCAGCACGGTCCCGTCCATCGCCGCGCACCCGGCCACGCCCGGCTTGTCGGGCCATGTCCACACCGTGGAGACCTCCGAGGTCTTGGTGATGCGCTGCAAGCGATCCGCGGTGGGGGTGCGGTCGGCGACGTACAGCGAACCGTCGACGGGGTCGATGCACATCCCGCCGCCGGAGCCGACGCCGGACAGCGCGGTCGTCGGCGGCGCCTGACCGATTGTGGTCGGCTGTTCGATGCGCAGCACCTTCCCGGCCAGGGACTTGGGGTCGGCGGCCATCGCCGGATTGCCGGCGTCGCCGGTCATCACGACGAGCGTCGTGGGGCTGGTGAAGATCAACGCCCCGGTGTTGCCGGTGGCGCCCTTGGGGATCCCGGTCAGGATGTCCTTCGGGATGTCCCCGTCGGCCACCCGGATCACCCGGTTGTCGGTGGGCGTGCTGATGTAGGCGTACATCAGCCGGTCCTGCTGGTAGGTCGGCGAGAGCACGATGTCCATCAGGCCGCCGTCACCGGACGGGTCGACGGGGATGACGGTCTTCACCTTCGGCTCGGCGCTGACCGAGATGTCCTTGACGGCGCCGGTGGTGCGCTCGGCGACCAGCGCGGTTTTGCTGTCCGGCCCCATGATCAGGCCGCTGGTGCTCTCCAGGCAGCCCTGCATGACCCCCGGGGCAGGGCACGCCTTGGGGAACGGCGTCGGCGGGAGCGGGGGCGGCGGGGGAGGCGTCGAGCTCGGCTGCGGCTTGAGTTCGGGGTTGGTGGTGAACGGTTGGGACTGGGCGTCGTTGAACCGCGCGCACCCGCTCGCGACCAGCACCACAGCGGAGAACGCGGCGAGCGCGCCGCGAACCGAGCCCCGTATCCGCATGACCGACAGGCTACGGACTGTGCGGGCGGTGCCGCCACACGCGGGCCCCGTCCGGTTCCGCAAGCTGTGCCGGTGGAGCGCCGATTTTCCCCGTTTCGGCCGCTGGGACGAGCTCGGCGGACCGCCGGAATGGCGATTTGGGGCCAATTGGGGCCGATTTGGCGGACTAACCGGCGAAAGCGCCGCTCAAATCCCCGATTCGGGCCAATTTGCCCTTACCCTGACACGCGTGACCAGTCAATCGAATGACGCACCTTGGCAGCGGCCGGGCGAAACCCCGGAGCCAATCCCCGGGCGCCCCGCCTCCGCGCGCCTGGTCGACCCCGAGGATGACCTGACGCCAGTCGGGTACCCGGGCGATTTCGGAACCACCACGGTCATCCCCTACCAGGACCCCAGCCAGCACGCCGGGCCGGGCGTGAGCGGATATCACCTGCTCGACCAGCAGGAACCCCTGCCCTACGTCCAGCCGCAGTCGATCCAGGCGGCGCCGATCTCGGCCACCGAGCCGGCGCAGATCGATGCGGCACCCGACACCAGGCACCGCGAGGTAGGACGGCGCGGAACCCAGCACCTGGGTTTGCTGGTGTTGCGGGTCGGGCTGGGCGTGGTGCTGGTGGCCCACGGGCTGCAGAAGCTGTTCGGCTGGTGGGGCGGCGGGGGACTGGCCGGTCTGCGGAATTCGTTGTCCGACGTCGGCTACCACCACGCCGACATCCTGGCCTACGTCAGCGCGGGCGGTGAGATCGCGGCGGGGCTGCTGCTGATCCTGGGCCTGTTCACCCCGGTGGCCGCGGCGGGCGCGCTGGCGTTCCTGATCAATGAGCTGCTGGCCACCGTGTCGGGCGGCTCCCGTTCACACGCCTTCTCGTATTTCCTGCCGCAGGGCCACGAATACCAGATCACGCTGATCGTGTTGGCCGCCGCGGTCATCCTGTGCGGGCCGGGCCGCTACGGCCTGGACGCCAACCGGGGTTGGGCGCACCGGCCCTTCATCGGGTCGTTCGTCGCCCTGCTGGCCGGCATCGCCGCCGGGATCGCGGTGTGGGTGCTGCTCAACGGGGTCAACCCGATCGCCTGACATCATAGGGGTTGGGCACCCGCCCCGAGCTGGCCGCGGTCAGCTGCGGCAGTGTCGCGAAGGTGACCGCGGGCAGGCGCAGCTCCGCCCCGCTTTTCAGCCTGGCCCGCGCCCAGGAGCCGCGATGGAAGCGGAGCCCCTCGACCTCGTCCCAGCGCACCGTCCGGCTGCCGAACAGGGTCCGGACGGTCACGCCGTCCGCGTCGGCGACCGTGCGCAGCCGGACTATCAACGCGGACAACACCACCGGGATGATCAGCAGCGGCGCGGTCACCGGCCAGGCCAGCACCGGTATCAGCAGGCCCAGGGTGAAGAATCCGACGGCGAAGTGGGCCATCGGCGACACCTTGATCACCACGGGGGAATCGGTAGCCACCAGAGCATCATTTCACCGCAGGCCCGCGCGGCCGACGGGGCCCGGATTTGACTCCTGAGCTGTGCGAAGGCTACCGTCGGACGCTATGGATACCGCCGGAAAGCCCGGAATGCTCGTAGTACTTAGTCAGCGCGTTGGTGGCTGACTGCTCTTCGGCATTCGCAGCAATCCAGCACCAACGCGCAACCCTCGTTCAGCAGCCGAGCTGACGGGGGTTTTTTCTTGCGCGGCAACGAAACATAACGCGAAGCGTGAACAGACGGGACAAGAGGGCGAGGACGACAGTGAGCGCACCCACCAAGCCACAATCACCCCGGCCGCCTGACGCGGCCGGCGTCGCCACCGACGCGGTGAAACCGGCCGCAAACACGCCGGCGACCGCACCGAAACGCGTTGGGCCCGAGCAACTTACCGGGGCCCAGTCGGTGATTCGGGCGCTGGAGGAACTCGACGTCGAAGTGATCTTCGGGATTCCCGGCGGCGCCGTGCTGCCGGTGTACGACCCGCTGTTCGACTCGAAAAAGCTGCGCCACGTGCTCGTTCGTCACGAGCAGGGTGCCGGTCACGCCGCCAGCGGATACGCGCACGCCACCGGCAAGGTCGGCGTGTGCATGGCGACGTCGGGTCCGGGCGCCACCAACCTGGTCACCCCGCTGGCCGACGCCCAGATGGACTCGATCCCCGTCGTCGCCATCACCGGGCAGGTCGGGCGCGGCCTGATCGGCACCGACGCCTTCCAGGAGGCCGACATCTCGGGCATCACGATGCCGATCACCAAGCACAACTTTCTGGTGCGGTCGGGCGACGAGATTCCACGGGTGATCGCCGAGGCGTTCCACATCGCGCGCTCGGGACGCCCGGGCGCGGTGCTCGTCGACATCCCCAAGGACGTGCTGCAGGGCCAGTGCACTTTCAGCTGGCCGCCCCGCATGGACCTGCCCGGCTACAAGCCGAACACCAAGCCGCACAACCGGCAGATCCGCGAGGCCGCCAAGCTGATCGCGACCGCGCGCAAACCGGTGCTCTACGTCGGGGGCGGGGTCATCCGCGGCGAGGCGACCGAGCAGCTGCGCGAACTGGCCGACCTGACCGGCATCCCCGTGGTCACCACGCTGATGGCCCGCGGCGCGTTCCCGGACAGCCATCCGCAGAACCTGGGCATGCCCGGCATGCACGGCACGGTGGCCGCGGTGGCGGCGCTGCAGCGCAGCGACCTGCTGATCGCGTTGGGCACCCGGTTCGACGACCGGGTGACCGGAAAGCTGGACTCGTTCGCCCCGGAGGCGAAGGTCATCCACGCCGACATCGACCCGGCCGAGATCGGCAAGAACCGGCACGCCGACGTGCCGATCGTCGGCGACGTCAAGGCCGTCATCACCGAGCTCATCGCGATGCTGCGCCACCACGACGTGCCCAAAGACCTCGAGCTGACCGACTGGTGGGCGTATCTGCGCAGCGTCCAGTCCACCTACCCGCTGAGCTACGGCCCGCAGAGCGACGGCAGCCTGAGCCCCGAGTACGTGATCGAGAAGCTCGGCGAGATCGCCGGCCCGGATGCCGTCTACGTCGCCGGGGTGGGTCAGCACCAGATGTGGGCCGCGCAGTTCATCTCCTACGAGAAGCCGCGCACCTGGCTGAATTCCGGCGGGCTGGGCACCATGGGGTTCGCCATCCCGGCGGCCATGGGCGCCAAGATCGCCCGCCCGGACGCCGAGGTGTGGGCGATCGACGGGGACGGCTGCTTCCAGATGACCAACCAGGAGCTGGCCACCTGCGCGATCGAGGGCGCACCGATCAAGGTGGCGCTGATCAACAACGGCAACCTGGGCATGGTGCGCCAGTGGCAGACGCTGTTCTACCAGGAGCGTTACTCGCAGACCGACCTGGCCACCCACTCGCACCGGATCCCCGACTTCGTGAAGCTGGCCGAGGCGCTGGGGTGCGTCGGATTGCGTTGCGAGCGCGAGGAAGACGTGGTCGACGTGATTCAGGCGGCCCGGGCGATCAACGACCGCCCCGTGGTGATCGACTTCATCGTCGGCGCCGACGCGCAGGTGTGGCCGATGGTGGCCGCGGGCACCAGCAACGACGAGATCCAGGCCGCGCGCGGCATTCGCCCGCTGTTCGACGACGAGACCGAAGGGCACGCCTGATGCACGCGAAAACGCACACCCTGTCGGTGCTGGTCGAGGACAAACCCGGTGTGCTCGCCCGGGTGGCGGCGCTGTTCTCCCGGCGGGGCTTCAACATCGAGTCGCTGGCCGTCGGCGCGACCGAGCAGAAGGACATGTCGCGGATGACCATCGTGGTCTCCGCCGAGGAGACTCCGCTCGAGCAGATCACCAAGCAGCTCAACAAGCTGATCAACGTGATCAAGATCATCGAGCAGGACGAGGACGGCTCGGTGTCCCGTGAGCTGGCGATGATCAAGGTGCGGGCCGACGCCGGCACCCGCAGCCAGGTGATCGAGGCGGTGAACCTGTTCCGCGCCAAGGTGATTGACGTGTCACCGGAATCGCTGACCATCGAGGCCACCGGTGACCGCGGCAAGATCGAGGCGTTCCTGCGCGTGCTGGAGCCCTTCGGCATCCGCGAGATCGCGCAATCCGGAATGGTGTCGCTGTCGCGCGGTCCGCGCGGCATCGGCACCGCCAAGTAGCAGACCCCTGGAACAAGCAAGGAGATATTCAATCGTGGCATTAGAGATGTTCTACGACGACGACGCGGACCTGACGATCATCCAGGGCCGCAAGGTCGGCGTCATCGGATACGGCAGCCAGGGGCACGCGCACTCGCTGAGCCTGCGCGACTCCGGCGTGCAGGTGCGCGTCGGGCTCAAGGAGGGCTCGAAGTCGCGGGCCAAGGTCCAAGAGCAGGGCCTGGACGTCGACACGCCGGCCGAGGTCGCCAAGTGGGCCGACGTCATCATGCTGCTGGCCCCCGACACCGCCCAGGCCGACATCTTCAAAAACGACATCGAGCCCAACCTGAAGGCCGGCGACGCCTTGTTTTTCGGCCACGGGCTCAACATCCACTTCGACCTGATCAAGCCCCCCGCCGACGTCACCGTGGCGATGGTCGCCCCCAAGGGGCCCGGCCACCTGGTGCGCCGCCAGTTCGTCGACGGCAAGGGTGTGCCGTGCCTGATCGCCGTCGACCAGGACCCGACGGGGCAGGGCGAGGCGCTGGCGCTGTCCTACGCGAAGGCCATCGGCGGCACCCGGGCCGGCGTCATCAAGACCACCTTCAAGGACGAGACCGAAACCGATCTGTTCGGTGAGCAGGCCGTGTTGTGCGGTGGCACAGAGGAATTGGTGAAGGCGGGCTTCGACATCATGGTCGAGGCGGGCTATCCGCCGGAGATGGCGTACTTCGAGGTGCTGCACGAGCTCAAGCTGATCGTCGACCTGATGTACGAGGGCGGCATCGCCCGGATGAACTACTCGGTGTCCGACACCGCGGAGTTCGGCGGGTACCTGTCGGGCCCGCGCGTCATCGACGAGGGCACCAGGGATCGGATGCGGGAGATCCTGCGCGAGATTCAGGACGGCACCTTCACCCGCAAGCTCGTCGCCAACGTCGAGGGCGGCAACAAGGAACTCGAGCAGTTGCGCAAGCAGAACGCCGAGCACCCGATCGAGGTCGTCGGCAAGCGGTTGCGCGACCTGATGAGCTGGGTGGACCGCCCGATCACGGAAACGGCATAGGGATCGGCTGCGCCGAAACGTAAACCTTTGCGACCGTTTTCGGCGTGTCGTCGCAAACGTTTACGTGTCGCGGAGCCGGTCGGCGACAGCCACCACCCGGCGGGCCAAGTGGTCCAGCGCGTTGTTGGTCGCCTCGTCGAACTCGTGGATGTTGTCGTGGGTGGCCACCAGGCTCACCCCGTACGGGTTGCCGTCGACGAACTTGACCGGATCGGTGTATCCCGGCGGCACGATGATGCCGCCGAAATGCATCAGGGTGACGTAGAGGGCCACCAGGGTGGTCTCCTGGCCGCCGTGCAGCGTGTTCGACGACGTGAAGCCCGCATAGACCTTGTCGGCGAGCTTGCCTTCGGCCCACAGCCCGCCCAGCGAGTCGAGGAAGGCGCGCAATTGCGCGGCGGGCGAACCGAAGCGGGTCGGCGAGCCGAAGATCACCGCGTCGGCCCACACGATGTCGTCGCCGGTGGCCGCCGGGAGGCCCTTGGTGGCTTCGTAATTCGCGGTCCACGCCGGGTTGTGCGCGAACGAACCCGGGTCCTGGGTTTCGGCGACGTGGCGCAGCCGCACCTCCGCCCCCGCGGCCTCGGCCGCCGCGGCGACGCGCCGGGCCATCGCGGTGCCGTGACCGGTGGCCGAGTAGTAGATGATCGCGAGTTTGGTCATGGGGTCAGCGTAGGCATGTCGAGCCCGAATTCGCGGCGCAGCAACGTGCGCGCGGCGTAGTAACCGGACATGCCGTGCACGCCGCCGCCGGGCGGGGTTGCCGCCGAGCACAGGTACACCTTGGGAATGGGTGTGCTCCATGGGTTTATCCGCGGCGTCGGGCCGGCGATCGCGCGCCGGGCGGAGTTGCCGCCCATCCCGATGTCGCCGCCGACGTAGTTGGCGTTGTGGTCGGACATCCGGGCGGCGGGTACGGCGCGCGCGGCCAGCACGATGTCGCGGAAGCCAGGCGCGAACCGCTCGACGGCGGCGGTGACGGCCTCGGTCGCGTCGAGGGTGGAGCCCGACGGCACGTGGGCGTAGGTCCAGAACGGGCGGCGGCCCGCGAGGTCGATGCGGTCGGGGTCGGCGATGTGCGGCGACGCGGCCAGCACCATCGGCCACCGCGCGTGGCGCCCGGCGGCGATGTCGGCCTCGGCCTGTGCCATCTGCTCGCGGGTGCCGCCGAGATGCAGGGTCGGCGCCCGCGCCAGCCGCGGGTCCGACCACGGGATGTCCTCGCTGAGCACGAAATCGACCTTGGCGACCCCGGGTCCGAACGTGTAGTGGCGCAACGCCGTGGCGTAGCGGTCCGGAAGTGCGTCACCGTAGATCCGCAGCAGGGCGGTGGGTGCGGTGTCGAACGCGACGACCCCCTCTGGCGGCCCGGTGACTTCGACACCGGCCGTGAGTTCGCCGCCGTGCGCGCGCAGGTCGGCGATCAGCGCATCGGTGATCGCCTGGCTGCCGCCGACGGGGATCGGCCAGCCGACCGAATGGGCGAGCGTAGCCAGCATGAGGCCGGCGCCGGCGGCCGTCAGCGACGGCATCCGCGAAATCACATGCGCGGCAACGCCGGTGAACAACGCGCGGGCGTCCGGCCCGGCCAGCGACCCCCAGGCGGGCGTCCCCTGCGCCACCATCCGCAGTCCGAGCCGCAACGCCGACGGCAAAGAGCGCGGCACCGAACGCTTGTCGCCCAACAGCAACCCCACGACGTCTTCGGAGCGCTCGACCAGTGGGCCCAGCAGCCGCCGCCAGGACGCGCCGCGCTCCAGCTCCGCGCAGGTGCGCCCGAGATCGCGGTAGGCGATCGCGGCCGGGCGGCCGGGCAGCGGGTTGGCGTAGGAGATCTCCGGGACCGCCAGCCGCACGCCGCGCGCGGGCAGGTCGAACGCCGCGAAGAACGGCGACGCCAGCGCCAGCGGGTGAACCGCCGAGCACACGTCGTGTGAAACTTCTGGGAATCCGATGTCAGCCGCCGTGCGCGCGCCGCCTCCGAAGGTCGGCTGGGCCTCGACGACGTGCACTTTCAGCCCCGCGCGGGCGCAGATGACGGCCGCGGTGAGCCCGTTGGGTCCGCTCCCGACGATGGTCACGTGCGAGGTCACGTCCACCGGTCAATTACAGCCGATAGGCTGGCCGCGTGAATCTGCCTGTGGTACTCATTGCCGACAAACTCGCCGAATCAACCGTCGCCGCCCTGGGGGACCAGGTGGAGGTGCGCTGGGTCGACGGGCCCGACCGGCCGAAGCTGCTGGCGGCCGTGCCCGAGGCCGACGCGCTGCTGGTGCGCTCGGCCACCACGGTCGACGCCGAGGTGCTGGCCGCCGCCCCCAAGCTGAAGATCGTCGCCCGCGCCGGCGTCGGGCTGGACAACGTCGACGTGGACGCCGCGACCGAGCGCGGCGTGCTGGTGGTCAACGCCCCGACGTCGAACATCCACAGCGCCGCCGAACACGCGTTGGCGCTGCTCCTGTCCGCGGCGCGGCAGATCCCGGCGGCCGACGCCACGCTGCGGGAGCACACGTGGAAACGGTCGAAATTTTCGGGCACCGAGATCTTCGGCAAGACCGTCGGTGTCGTCGGGCTGGGGCGGATCGGCCAGCTGTTCGCCCAGCGGATAGCGGCCTTCGGCACCCACGTGGTCGCCTACGACCCGTACGTGCCGCCGGCCCGGGCCGCGCAGCTCGGCATCGAGTTGCTGCCCCTGGACGACCTGCTGGCCCGCGCCGACTTCATCTCGGTGCACCTGCCGAAGACACCGGAGACCGCGGGCCTGATCGACAAGGAGGCGCTGGCGAAGACCAAGCCGGGCGTCATCATCGTCAACGCGGCGCGCGGCGGCCTGGTGGACGAGGCGGCGCTGGCCGAGGCCATCGGCAGCGGGCACGTTCGGGCCGCCGGCCTCGACGTGTTCTCGACCGAACCCTGCACCGACAGCCCGCTTTTCGAGCTCCCGCAGGTGGTGGTCACACCGCACCTGGGCGCGTCCACCGCCGAGGCCCAGGACCGAGCCGGCACCGACGTGGCCGAAAGCGTGCGGCTGGCGCTGGCCGGTGAGTTCGTGCCCGACGCGGTCAACGTCGGCGGCGGCGTGGTCAACGAGGAGGTGGCGCCCTGGCTGGACCTGGCGCGCAAGCTCGGCGTGCTGGTCGCCACCCTGTCCGACGGGCCGCCGGTGTCGCTGTCGGTGCAGGTGCGCGGCGAGCTGGCTTCCGAAGACGTTGAGGTGCTGAAGCTTTCGGCCCTGCGCGGGCTGTTCTCGGCCGTCGTCGAGGGGCCGGTCACGTTCGTCAACGCGCCGGCGCTCGCCGCCGAACGCGGCGTTTCCGCCGAGATCGCGACGGCGTCGGAAAGCCCCAACTATCGAAGCGTGGTCGATGTGCGGGCCGTGACCCACGACGGTTCGGCCGTCAACGTCGCCGGCACGCTCGCCGGGCCGCAGCAGGTGCAGAAGATCGTGCAGATCAACGGTCGCCACTTCGATCTGCGCGCCGAAGGCACCAACCTGATCGTGCACTACGTCGACCAGCCGGGCGCGCTCGGCAAGATCGGCACCCTGCTGGGCGGCGCCGGGGTGAACATCCATGCGGCCCAGCTGTCCGAGGACGCCGAGGGTCCGTTCGCGACGATCCTGCTGCGCCTCGACCAGGACGTGCCCGAGGATGTGCGGGCGGCGATCGCGGCCGCGGTGAGCGCCAAGAAGCTCGAGGTGGTTGACCTCTCGTGAGGCGAGCCGGCGACGATGCGGAACGAAGCGAGGACAAGGAGCGGCGCCGATGAGGTTGGCGGTGATCGGCGGCGACGGGATCGGGCCGGAGGTGGTGGCCGAGGCCGTCAAGGTCCTTGACGCCGTGGTGCCGGGCGTGGCGAAGACGAGCTACGACCTCGGCGCGCGCCGTTTCCACGCCACCGGCGAGCTGCTGCCGGACTCGGTGCTCGCCGAATTGCGCGAGCACGACGCCATCCTGCTCGGCGCGGTCGGCGATCCGTCGGTGCCCAGCGGCGTGCTGGAGCGAGGTTTGTTGCTGCGCTTGCGGTTCGAACTGGATCACCACGTGAACCTGCGACCGGGCCGGCTCTACCCGGGGGTGAGCAGCCCGCTCGCGGGGAACCCAGAGATCGACTTCGTCGTCGTCCGCGAGGGCACCGAGGGGCCCTATACCGGTAACGGCGGTGCGATCCGCGCCGGAACGCCCCACGAAGTGGCCACCGAGGTCAGCCTGAACACCGCGTTCGGCGTGCGCCGCGTGGTGCAGTACGCGTTCCAGCGGGCGATGCAGCGGCGCAAACACGTGACGCTGGTGCACAAGAACAACGTGCTGACGTTCGCGGGCAAGCTGTGGTCGCGGATCGTCGCCGAGGTCGCCGACGAGTATCCCGACGTCGAGGTGGCGTACCAACACGTCGACGCGGCCACCATCTTCATGGTCACCGACCCCGGCCGCTTCGACGTGATCGTCACCGACAACCTGTTCGGCGACATCATCACCGACCTGTCCGCGGCGGTGTGCGGCGGAATTGGCTTGGCCGCCAGTGGAAACATCGACGCCACCCGGTCCAATCCCTCGATGTTCGAGCCGGTGCACGGCAGCGCACCTGACATCGCCGGTCAGGGCATCGCGGACCCGACCGCGGCGATCATGTCGGTGGCGCTGCTGCTCGCCCATCTCGGCGAGGACGAGGCCGCCGCCCGGGTGGACCGTGCGGTCGAGCATCACCTGGCGACTCGCGGGACGGAACGGCTCGCCACCAGCGCCGTCGGCGAACGGATCGCCGCCGCGCTTTAGTGGCGACCGCGAGCGCGGCGTAGCCGGGGGAAGCGGGTCGCCCTCGGTGCTTTAGTGGCGACCGCGAGCGCGGCGTGGCCGGGGGAAGCGGGTCGCCCTCGGTGCTTTAGTGGCGACCGCGAATGGCAGTTTCCACAGGGCTGACACCGGCCGCGGTAGCGCGGAAAACGACCATTAGGCTCAGGCAAATGCGCCTTGGTCGAATCGCCAGTCCGGACGGTGTCGCCTTCGTCAGCATCGAGGGCGAACTCGACAATCCCGCCGGCATGGTCGCGCGGGAGATCGCCGAGCACCCCTTCGGCACGCCGAACTTCACCGGTCGCTCCTGGCCGCTGGCCGACGTGCGACTGCTGGCGCCGATACTGGCCGGCAAGGTGGTTTGCGTCGGCAAGAACTACGCCGACCACATCGCGGAGATGGCCGGTTTCGCAACCGGCCCCGCTGCGGAGGATCCGATCATCTTCCTCAAACCCAACACCGCGATCATCGGACCCAATGCGCCGATTCGGTTGCCCGCCAACGCCTCACCCGTGCACTTCGAGGGCGAGCTGGCCGCGGTGATCGGCCGGCCGTGCAAGGACGTCACGGCCGCCCAGGCCGCCGACAACATCCTCGGCTACACGGCCGCCAACGACGTCTCGGCGCGCGACCAACAAAAGGCGGACGGCCAATGGACCCGCGCCAAGGGCCATGACACCTTCTGCCCGGTCGGACCGTGGATCGTCACCGATGTCGATCCGGCGGACCTCGAATTGCGCACCGAGGTCAACGGCGAGGTGAAACAACACAGCCGGACCTCGCTGATGATCCACGACGTCGGCGCGATCGTGGAGTGGATCTCGGCCGTGATGACCCTGCTGCCGGGCGATCTGATCCTCACCGGAACCCCGGCGGGCGTCGGCCCCATCGAGGACGGAGACACGGTCTCGGTCACCATCGAGGGCATCGGAAGCCTCGTCAATCCCGTTGTGCGAAAAGGAAAGTCGTGACAGTACGCGTCCGGTTCTGCCCGTCGCCGACCGGCACCCCACACGTGGGGATGGTCCGCACCGCGCTGTTCAACTGGGCGTACGCCCGACACACGGGCGGCACCTTCGTCTTTCGTATCGAGGACACCGACGCGCAGCGCGACACCGAGGAAAGCTACCTGGCGCTGCTCGACGCGCTGCGCTGGCTCGGCCTCGACTGGGACGAGGGGCCCGAGGTCGGCGGGCCTTACGGCCCGTACCGGCAGTCGCAGCGCAGCGAGATCTATCGCGACGTGGTGGCCAGGCTGCTCGAGTCCGGACAGGCCTACTACGCGTTCTCGACGCCGGAGGAGGTCGAGGCGCGCCACATCGCGGCGGGCCGCAATCCCAAGCTGGGCTACGACAACTTCGACCGGCAGCTGACCGACTCGCAGCGCGCGGCGTATCTGGCCGAGGGACGTCAGCCGGTGGTGCGGCTGCGCATGCCCGACGAAGACGTCGGCTGGGACGACCTGGTGCGCGGGCCGACGACCTTCGCGGCGGGCACCGTGCCCGATTTCGCACTGACCCGCGCCAGTGGAGAACCGTTGTACACCTTGGTGAACCCGGTCGACGACGCGCTGATGAAGATCACCCACGTGCTGCGCGGCGAGGACCTGCTGCCCTCGACGCCGCGGCAGCTGGCGCTGTATCAGGCGCTGATCCGGATCGGCATCGCCGAACAAACCCCGCAATTCGCGCACTTGCCAACGGTATTGGGGGAGGGCACCAAGAAGCTCTCCAAGCGCGACCCGCAGTCGAATCTGTTCGCGCACCGCGACCGGGGCTTCATCCCCGAGGGTTTGCTCAATTACCTTGCGCTGCTGGGCTGGGCGATCGCCGATGATCACGACCTGTTCAGCCTCGACGAGATGGTGGCCGCTTTCGACGTCGTCGACGTCAATTCCAACCCGGCCCGCTTCGACCAGAAGAAGGCCGACGCCCTGAACGCCGAACACATCCGGATGCTGGACGCCGGCGACTTCGCCACCAGGCTGCGGGACTTCTTCGCTGTGCACGGCCACGACACCGGGCTCGACGAGGCCGGATTCGCCGTGGCCGCCGAGCTGGTGCAGACCCGCATCGTCGTCCTCGGCGACGCGTGGGATCTGCTGAAGTTCCTCAACGACGACGAGTACGCGATCGATCCGAAGGCCGCCGGCAAGGAGCTCGGCCCGGACGCCGTCACGGTGCTGGACGCGGCCCTGGCCGCGCTGGACGGCGTGGCGGACTGGACGACCGGCGAAATCGAGGCCGCCCTCAAGGCCGCGCTCATCGAGGGTCTGGGCCTCAAACCACGCAAGGCGTTCGGTCCGATCCGGGTCGCGGCGACGGGAACGACGATCAGCCCGCCGTTGTTCGAATCCCTGGAGCTGCTGGGCCGCGACCGCAGCCTGGCGCGGTTACGGGCCGCGCGCGACGATGCGGTCTGAGTTTTTGGTAGTCTGCACTGCGGTTCACAAAGGCCGCTACGGCTGGCCACACCGGCTGCAGGACACTGCAGAACCGTTGTGACCAGCGGTTTTAGGCCGCCAATGGGGTATGGTGTAATTGGCAACACAGCTGATTCTGGTTCAGCCATTCTAGGTTCGAGTCCTGGTACCCCAGCAAGGTCGCTGCACGATCAGCGATTAGGTGCGCCTTCCCGGGTGAGCTATGCTGGCAGCTCGGATCGGTTCTGGCCCCGTCGTCTAGCGGCCTAGGACGCCGCCCTCTCACGGCGGTAGCGTGGGTTCGAATCCCATCGGGGCTACAACACGTTTTACTGGCCGGTCCGCAGCGCGGCCGGCGCCGTCGATCCCCCCACCGGCATGGGCGGCAACCCGAGCTTGCGGTGATCCCACGAGCGGGCGCGGCGGCCCACGATGCGCACGCAGACCCGCTTGTTCATCATCTGCTCGACGAAGGGCTTCATGTCGTCGGTGTAGGGGCCGGTGTAGCGCTCGAACACGCTGACCCCGACCCGGTGCGCGACGTCCGGATCGTCGACGATCTCGGCGACGCCCTCGAAGGACACCCCGCGCAGCGTGTCGTAGGTGTCGCCGTCCTCGATCAGAAAGCTCACGCGCGGGTCGCGGGTCAGGTTGACCGCCTTCTGCGACTTGGCCTTGGTCTCGAGCCAGATCTCGCCGTCGACGACGGCGTACCACATCGCGGTCAGGTGCGGCTGGCCGTCGGGACCGACGGTGGCCAGCGTGCCGGTGCGGCTCTTCACGACGAAATCGGCGATCTCGTCCTCCGACATGACGATGCTCGCGCGCTGATTCGTTCCCATGGCGGTCAGTGTGTCAGGTCCGCTGCGGCTCCTCGCGAGCAGACGCAAAAGCTCCGTTTTCGTCGGCGTGTCGGGGGCTTTTGTGTCTGCTCGCCGCGCAACTAGAGCCGGTGGGCGAGCGCTTCCGCGGCGGCCAGCAGATCGGCGGCCCAGCGCGCTCCCGGGCGCCGGCCGATCCGGTCTATGGGCCCGGACACCGAGATGGCCGCGACGACGGCGCCGCGGTTGTCGCGAACCGGCGCCGACACGCTGGCCACGCCGGGCTCGCGCTCGGCCACGCTCTGCGCCCAACCGCGCCGGCGCACGTCGGCCAACGCACGGTCGTTGAATTTGGCCGCGGGCAGGACCGCCTTCTGGGTGGCGGCGTCGGCGTAGGCCAGGAGCACTTTGGCCCCGGAGCCGGCCGTCATCGGTAGCCGCGCCCCGACCGGAACCGTATCGCGAAGACCCGCAGCCGGTTCCAGGGCGGCCACGCAGACCCGCGAGGTGCCCTCGCGGCGATACAGCTGGACGCTCTCGCCGGTGGTCTCGCGCAACGCGGGCAGCACCGCCGCGCTCGCTGCCAGCAGCGGGTCGCTGACCCGGGCGGCCAGCTCGGCGACCGCCGGACCCAGCCGCCACCGCCCCGCGTCGTCGCGCGCCAGCAGCCGATGGACTTCCAGGGCGGCGGCGAGCCGGTAGGCGGTGGCCCTGGGCAACCCCGTTCGCTCGCACAGTTCGGCCAGCCCGCAGGGGGATTCCGCGATCGTGTGCAGCACGACCACCGCTTTGTCGAGGACGCCGATCCCGCTATGCTGTCTCATAAGGAGATATTAGCGTCTCATATTGTGAGATGTCAGCGAGAGACCGAAGAGGGGCAATTCGAGATGGGATCCGACAATCCGCGCACCCTGGCCGAAAAGGTCTGGGACGACCACGTTGTGGTGAGGGGGGACGACACCGAACAGGGGGACGCTCCAGACCTGATCTACATCGATCTGCATCTGGTGCACGAGGTGACCAGCCCGCAGGCCTTCGACGGTCTCCGCCTGGCCGGCCGGCGGGTGCGACGCCCGGACCTGACGCTGGCCACCGAGGACCACAACGTGCCCACCGTCGACATCGACAAGCCGATCGCCGACCCGGTGTCGCGCACGCAGGTCGAGGCGTTGCGCCACAACTGCGCGGAATTCGGCGTGCCGCTCTACCCGATGGGCGACATCGAGCAGGGCATCGTGCATGTGGTCGGTCCGCAACTGGGTCTCACCCAACCGGGCATGACGATCGTCTGTGGCGACAGTCACACGTCGACGCACGGCGCATTTGGCGCGCTGGCCATGGGGATTGGCACCTCGGAGGTCGAGCACGTGCTGGCCACCCAGACCTTGCCGCTGCGGCCTTTCAAGACGATGGCGGTCAACGTCGACGGCCCGCTGCCCCCCGGCGTGACAGCCAAGGACATCATCCTTGCGCTGATCGCGAAGATCGGCACCGGCGGCGGGCAGGGCCACGTCATCGAATACCGCGGCAGCGCCATCGAATCGCTGTCGATGGAAGGCCGGATGACGGTCTGCAACATGAGCATCGAGGCCGGCGCCCGGGCGGGCATGGTGGCGCCGGACGAGACCACGTACGACTTTCTGCGCGGACGCCCGCACGCGCCCGTCGGCGCGGGGTGGGATGCCGCCGTCGAGTACTGGGAGCAGCTGCGCACCGATCCCGGCGCCGTGTTCGACACCGAGGTCTATCTGGACGCGGCCTCGCTGAGCCCGTTCGTCACGTGGGGGACGAATCCCGGCCAGGGAGTGCCGCTGGACGCGGTCGTGCCGGACCCCGAACTGATGGCCGACGACGCCGAGCGCCAGGCCGCGGAGAAAGCCTTGGCGTACATGGACCTTCGACCGGGCACGCCGATGCGCGACATCGGCGTCGACGCCGTGTTCGTCGGCTCTTGTACCAATGGTCGTATCGAAGATCTGCGCGCGGTGGCCGACGTCTTGCGCGGGCGCAAGGTCGCCGACGGGGTGCGGATGCTGGTCGTGCCCGGCTCGATGCGGGTGCGCGCTCAGGCCGAGGCGGAGGGGCTGGGCGAGATCTTCACCGCCGCGGGCGCCGAATGGCGTCAGGCCGGATGCTCGATGTGCCTGGGCATGAACCCCGATCAGCTTTCGCCGGGGGAGCGGTGCGCCGCGACGTCCAACCGCAACTTCGAAGGGCGGCAGGGCAAAGGCGGCCGCACCCATCTGGTGTCGCCGGCCGTCGCGGCCGCAACCGCGGTGCGGGGCAGGCTGTCCGCACCGGCCGACCTGAACTCCAACTGACTTCGAATCGAGGACGAAATATGGAAGCCTTTCGCACCCACACGGGCATCGGCGTGCCGCTGCGGCGGTCCAATGTCGACACCGACCAGATCATTCCCGCCGCGTTTTTGAAGCGCGTTACCCGAACCGGTTTCGAGGACGGCCTGTTCGCCACGTGGCGCTCGGATCCCTCATTCGTGCTCAATCTCAGCCCCTTTGACCGCGGCTCGGTTCTGGTCGCCGGGCCCGATTTCGGCACCGGTTCGTCGCGCGAGCACGCGGTGTGGGCGCTGATGGACTACGGGTTCCGGGTGGTCATCTCGTCTCGATTCGGTGACATTTTCCGGGGCAACGCCGGCAAGGCCGGCCTGCTGGCCGCCGAAGTTTCCGCCGACGGCGTGGAACTGCTTTGGAAGCTCATCGAGCAGAGTCCGGGCTTGGAAATCACTGCCAATCTTCAAGATCGAAATATCACCGCAGGAACAACGGTGCTGCCGTTCACGATTGACGACTACACGGCCTACCGACTGCTCGAGGGCCTCGACGATATAGCCCTTACGCTGCGGAAACTCGACGACATCGAGGCGTTCGAGGCCGCGCGGCCGGAGTACAAACCGCGCACTTCGACCGCGTCTTGAAAGGTCGATCGGGACGGCTTTTCTTCTCGGCCGGCTAAGTAAACCGGCCGATTTCGCGGCCCGGCCACCGGTCAAGGGCGGCAACCGGATTGCGAAAATTTTCGTTGTTAGCTCGGCGAAATTGCGCGTGGCTCTTGGAAATTTGCTGGGTGAGGGTTTACCGTGTTCGCTAGTCGGTTCAAACGAGGACCACTGGCTTCGGAGGGTATGGATGAACAAGGCAGAGCTCATAGATGAGCTCACACGGAAATTGAAGACGGATCGGCGGCAGGCGACCGAGGCCGTCGAGAATGTCGTCGACACCATTGTGCGCGCGGTGCACAAGGGCGACAGCGTCACCATTACCGGCTTCGGTGTGTTCGAACAGCGGCGGCGTGCGGCGCGGGTGGCCCGCAATCCGCGTACCGGCGAGACGGTAAAGGTAAAGCCGACATCGGTCCCCGCGTTCCGGCCCGGTGCTCAATTCAAAGCGGTTGTCTCTGGCGCACAGCGCCTCCCGGCGGAAGGACCAGCAGTGAAGCGTGGTGTTGTGGCCGGCGCCGCGGCCAAGAAGGCGGCGAAGAAGGCTCCGGCCAAGAAGGCCGCGAGCAAGGCTCCGGCCAAGAAGGCCGCGGCCAAGAAGGCTCCGGCCAAGAAGGTCGCCGCCAAGAAGGCTCCGGCCAAGAAGGCAGTGACCAAGGCCCCGGCCAAGAAGGCCGCAACCAAGGCCCCGGCCAAGAAGGCCGCAACGAAGGCCGTCGCCAAAAAGGCTCCGGCCAAGAAGGCCGCGACCAAGGCTCCGGCCAAGAAGGCGGCATCAAAGAGGCCGGCCAGCAAGGCTCCTGCCAAGAAGGCTCCGGCGCGGCGCGGCCGCCGCTAGGAATTCGCATACGCGGATACCCTTCGGGATGGCAGCGCTGCCACCCGGAGGGTATCCGCGTGTCAGGCCCGCACGTTGGCGGCCAACGCGCCGCCGATGTGGTCCGCCGACACCAGCCGGCCGCCTGATAGCGACAGCACCCACGTGCTGCCCTTGTGGTTGCGGGATTTATCCGCTCGCACGCCGTCGCGTTCGCACCACCAGTCGATCAGGTCCGGAATCACCTTGCCCTGCGTGCAGATCACCGGGGTGCCGCCCTCCTCGGCGATGCCCAGCATCCGCTGGCGGGCGCGCTTGGGGTTCTTGGCGTAGGCCTCCTCGGTGAGCGCCGGCTCGTTGTGCACGGTGACACCGAGCTCCTGTGCGAGCGGTTCCACCGTCTGATGGCAGCGCAGCCGGTCCGCCGCATACACGTCGGAGGCGCCGAAGGCGAGCAGTTGGGGAACCAGAGCCTCGGCCTGCGCGCGTCCCCTCTTGTCCAGCGGTCGCTTGGTGTCGTCGCCGGAAAAGCGTGACTTCCTGCCGGCCGTGCCATGACGGACCACGAGTACCGTTTGCGTGTCGGCGGGATGTTTCGCGAAGTGGCGCAACATCTTTCGGTCGTGCGGGTAGCTGAGCCTGTCCTTGGCTTCGGCGACGGGCAGCCACACCAGTTCGTCGACCTCGCTGCCCGGGGTGAACTCGCCGCCGGTGCTGCGCGCCGCCCAGTAGTGAACCTTCTTGACGCCCTGCTCGATCGGGTAGCTCACCATGTCCAGCCGCCTGCCGAGCACGGCGCCGTGGCCCGTCTCCTCGAATATCTCCCGCACCGCCGCCACGGGCTCCGTCTCGCCGGGATCGACTTTGCCCTTGGGCAGCGACCAGTCGTCGTAACGGGGGCGATGGATGACGGCGACCTCGAGGCCGGGGTTGCTCGAATCCGTCGGTCGCCACAGCACCGCGCCCGCGGCGTGCACGACCCGACTGCCCGAGCGCCGACTGCCGGACGAGGTCTGGGCTGGCAACTCAACTCCTGCAGGTCAATTCGGCGACGGCGCGCCGGCCATGGGCGCGACCAGGAAAGCTACCACATGGCCTCAGGCGCTCCGGTGCAGCTCCATCAGCGACTCCTGATGGTCGCGCACCGTGTGACCATCCTGCGGCGACGCGGTCCACTGCCCGTCGGTGCCCAGCTCCCAGCACCGGGTGGACGGGTTCAAGGCGGATTCGAACAGGTCGTCCAGGTAGGCCGTGAGCCTCGGGTCCTTCACTTGAACCAGCGCCTCGACGCGCCGGTCGAGGTTGCGGTGCATCATGTCCGCGCTGCCGATCCAGAACTCGTTGATGCGGGCGAAATGCATGATCCGCGAGTGCTCCAGGAACCTGCCGAGTATCGAACGGACCGAGATGTTCTCCGAAAAGCCCTCCGTGCCAGGGCGCAGCGCGCAGATGCCGCGCACCACGATCTCGACGCGCACGCCGGCGCGCGACGCGCGATACAGCGCGTCGATCACCTGCTCGTCGACCAGAGCGTTCATCTTCATCCGGATCCTGCCCCCGCCGCTTTCGCCGTGCGCGGCGATCTCGCGCTCGACGCGCTCGATGATGCCGGTGCGGATGCTGTGCGGCGCCACCAACAGGTTGCGGTAGGACACCTTCCGCGAGTAGCCGGTGAGCGAATTGAACAGGTCGGTCAGATCGGCGCCGATCTCCGGGGAAGCCGTGAGCAGACCGACGTCCTCGTACAGCCGCGCCGTCTTGCCGTTGTAATTGCCGGTCCCGATGTGGCAGTACCGCCGGATCGTCGAGCCTTCGCGGCGCACCACAAGGCAGGTCTTGCAATGCGTCTTCAGCCCGACGTACCCGTACACCACGTGCACGCCCGCCTGCTCAAGTGTGCGCGCCCAACGGATGTTGGCCTGCTCGTCGAAGCGGGCCTTGATCTCCACCATCGCCACCACCTGCTTTCCGGCCTCGGCGGCGGCGATGAGAGCGCGAACGATCGGCGAGTCGCCGGAGGTGCGATACAGCGTCTGCTTGATCGCAAGGACATTGGGGTCGGCGGCGGCCTGCTCGATGAATCGCTGCACGCTGGTGGAGAACGACTCATACGGATGATGAAGCAGCACATCGCCTTCGCGCAGCGTGGCGAAGATGCTCCGCGGTGTTTCGCGGTCGGCGAAGGCGGGGCTGGTGGCCGGGACGAAGGCCGGGTCTTTGAGCGCCGGCCGGTCCAATCCGTAGACCTGCCACAACGACGAAAGGTCGAGTAATCCGGGCACTTCGATGACGTCACCGGGATTCACGTCGAGTTCGCGCAGCAGCAGTTCCAGCATGCTCTCGGTCATGTCGTCGGCGATCTCGAGCCGAACCGGCGAACCGAACCGGCGGCGCGCCAACTCTCGCTCCAGCGCCTGCAGCAGGTCTTCGTCACGGTCCTCTTCGACCTCGTAATCCGCGTTGCGGGTGATGCGGAACGCGTGATGCTGCACGATCTCCATGCCCGGGAACAGCACCGGGAGGAAGGCGGCGATCAGCTCCTCCATCGGCAGGAAGCGGACGACGGCGGGCCCGTCGGCTCCGTCGGTGTCGCCGCGGGTTTCGAGTTCGACGAAGCGATCGACGTTGTTGGGCACCTTGACCCGGGCGAAGTGCTGGCCGCCGTCCTCGGGCTGGCGCACCATGACCGCCAGGTTCAGGCTCAGCCCGCTGACGAACGGGAAGGGGTGGGCGGGGTCGACGGCCAGCGGCGTGAGGACCGGGAAGACCTGCTCGTTGAAATACGTCGACAGTTGGTCGCGCTCATCGGAATCCAGATCGGCCCACGTGACGATGTGGATGCCCTCCGCGGCGAGGGCCGGTTCGACCGAATCGAGGAACACGCGCGCGTGCCGGGTCGCGATCCGCTGCGTCTGCTCGCCGATGAGGGCCAGTTGCTCGCGCGGCGTCAGACCGTCGGCCGAGCGCACGGAAAGTCCCATCTCGTCGCGGCGCTTGAGGCCGGCGACCCGGACCATGTAGAACTCGTCGAGGTTCGACGCGAAGATCGCCAAGAACTTCGCGCGCTCGAGCAGCGGCAGCGAGTTGTCGTCCGCCAGCGCGAGCACGCGCGCGTTGAAGTCCAGCCAGCTCAGTTCCCGGTTGAGATAGCGGTCCTCCGGTAGCGCGTCGTCGATCGCCGCCGGGGTTGCGGCGGGCGGTGCGCCGACAGCCGGGCCGTCGGGCTGCCATACGGGTTCTTCGAGGCGCGCCTCGGCTTCGATTTCGGTCACCCTGCGATCATTGCTCATTCCCGCTGGTGCTGCTAGCGCCCGGGGGACATCCATTCGCCGTTGTCGCGCAGTTCACCGGCTGTACAGGTTTGCTGTTGCGGGGTCGTCGTCAGTGCTGCGCGACGGCCCGGGCCGTCGCGGACCCGACCCCGAGGCGACGGGCGGCCGCCAAGTCGGCGGGCGTGTCGACGTCGCAGCGCAGACCCGGCCACGCGCCGGTCAGCTCTATCGCGCCCGAACGCCGGTGCCGCGCGCAGGAATCCGGGCCGAACTGCGGATCGAGCGCGGCCCCGAACGCGCACAGTGCGGCCGTTCCCGTCGCCAACCGGTCGGCGACGAAGCTGCGCCGGTGGTGGCGCGCGGCGGCGATCGCCTCGGCGAGCTCCTGGCTCTGCAACGCCGGCAAATCTCCTTGCAGCACAACGACATTGGTGAAGGCCCCGGCCACCGCCCGTTCGGCGGTGGCGATCGCGGTGTTCAACGGGTCGCTGTTGTTTTCGGGAGTCGGATCGTCCAGCACACCGGCGCCCAGGTCGGCGGCGGCGGCGGCCGCGGCCTCGTCGGGCGTGATGACGGTGATCGAGCCCAGCGCGGCCACGGCGGAGGCGGCGGTCAGTGTGTCGATCAACATGGCCAGCACCACCTTCTCCCGGGTCCGCGCCGAGAACACCGGCGCCAGCCTGGTCTTGGCGGCGGCCAACCGCTTGACGGCGATGATCAACGCCACGTCACCGGCGCCGTTGCCCGCGCCATCGGCCCGTGTGCCGCTCATCCCGCCATCCTGCCAGCGCCGCCGCGGCGGCCCGGCGCCACGGTAGCGTGACGTCACATTCTTCTTTGAGACAGACGGGCTTCTTTCAGACAGACGGGGTGGTCGATGGCCGGTTCGGAGCGCGCCGTTGCGGTGATGGGCGCCGGCGCCTGGGGTACGGCACTGGCCAAGGTGCTTGCCGACGCCGCGGGAACGGCAGCCGAAGTCAAATTATGGGCGCGGCGATCCGAAGTGGCCGACGAGATCAACGCCTCCCGGTACAACCAGGCCTATCTGCCCGGGACCCTGTTGCCGCCGGGCATCCGCGCCACGACGGACGCGGGCGAGGCCCTGGCCGGTGTGACGACAGTGCTGCTGGCGGTTCCGGCGCAGACGATGCGGAGCAACCTCGAGCGGTGGGCGCCCCTGGTGGCCGACGGCGCCACCCTGGTCAGCCTGGCCAAGGGCATCGAGCTGGGCACGCTGATGCGGATGAGCCAGGTGATCGTTTCGGTGACCGGCGTGGACCCGACCCAGGTCGCGGTCATCTCCGGACCGAACCTCGCCAGCGAGATCGCCGAATGCCAGCCCACCGCCACGGTCGTCGCGTGCAGCGACTCCGGCCGCGCGGTCGCCGTGCAGCGGATGCTGAACAGCGGGTACTTCCGCCCGTATACCAACAGCGACGTGGTAGGCACCGAGATCGGCGGGGCGTGCAAGAACGTCATCGCGCTGGCGTGCGGGATGGCGGCCGGCGTCGGGCTCGGCGAAAACACCGCGGCCGCGATCATCACGCGGGGCCTGGCGGAGATCATCCGCCTGGGAATCGCCCTCGGCGCCAAGGGCGCGACGCTGGCCGGGCTGGCCGGCGTCGGTGACCTGGTGGCCACGTGCACGTCGCCGCGGTCGCGCAACCGCTCCTTCGGCGAGGCCCTGGGCCGCGGCGGGACCGTGGAGTCCGCCACGGAGGCAGGCCACGGGCACGTCGTCGAGGGGGTGACGTCGTGCGAGGCGGTGCTGGCGCTGGCGTCCAGTTACGACGTCGAGATGCCGCTCACCGACGCCGTGCACCGGGTGTGCCACAAGGGCCTGTCGGTCGACGAGGCGATGGCGCTGCTGCTGGGCCGCAGCACCAAGCCCGAATGACCAAACCGCAGGTCGCGGCCCGCCACCCGCCCCCGGGCGCCCTCAACCGGTAGCCTCTGAAGGTTGTGAGTGCCAGCGACCGCGTGCGCGTCGCCGTCGTGTTCGGCGGCCGCAGCAACGAGCACGCCATCTCCTGCGTGTCGGCGGGCAGCATTCTGCGCAATCTCGACCCGCAGCGTTTCGAGGTGGTCGCGGTCGGCATCACGCCGGAGGGTTCCTGGGTGCTCACCGACGGCGATCCGGACGCGCTGGCGATCACCGACCGGCGGCTGCCGGAGGTGACCGCCGAATCGGGCACCGAGCTGGCCCTGCCGGCCGATCCGCGGCGCGGCGGCCAGCTGGTGTCGCTGCAGACCGGTGCGAGCGAGGTCCTGGCGTCCGTCGACGTGGTGTTCCCGGTGCTGCACGGCCCCTACGGGGAGGACGGCACCATCCAGGGGCTGCTCGAACTCGCCGGTGTGCCCTACGTCGGCGCCGGCGTGCTGGCCAGCGCCGCCGGCATGGACAAGGAGTTCACCAAGAAACTCCTTGTCGCCGAGGGACTTCCGGTCGGCCCGCACGCGGTGCTGCGCCCGTCGCGGTCGGCACTGGATCTCGCGGAGCGTGAGCGGCTCGGCCTGCCGGTGTTCGTCAAACCCGCGCGGGGCGGCTCCTCGATCGGCGTCAGCCGGGTCTCGAGCTGGGACGAGCTGGCCGCCGCGGTGGCCGATGCTCGCCGGCACGATCCGAAGGTGATCGTCGAGGCGGCGATCAACGGTCGCGAGCTGGAGTGCGGGGTGCTCGAGATGCCCGACGGCACAGTCGAAGCCAGCACGGTGGGCGAGATCCGGGTGGCCGGGGTGCGGGGGCGCGAGGACTCCTTCTACGACTTCGCGACGAAATACCTCGACGACGCCGCCGAATTGGACGTGCCCGCGAAGGTCGACGACGACGTCGCGGATGCGGTGCGCCAGTTGGCAATCCGGGCCTTCAAAGCCATCGACTGCCAGGGACTGGCCAGGGTCGACTTCTTCTTGACCGAGGACGGCCCGATCATCAACGAGATCAACACGATGCCGGGGTTCACCACGATCTCGATGTATCCCAGGATGTGGGCGGCCAGCGGTGTCGACTATCCGACCCTGCTGGCGACCATGGTGCAGACGGCGTTGGCCCGCGGCGTGGGGCTCCGTTAGCCGGCGGGCGCTGGGTTGATGGGCACGGCCGCCATGGCGCGGTCGATCACGTCGGAGAGCTGCTGGATGGGCGTCGGCCCCGAGCCCGGGGGCAGCGTGAGCGCCACGTACACCGGCCGGTCGACCGCGTACCAGGTGGACCTGCCGGCGTCGCCCGCGGATTGCTGACCGGCCGAGACCTCGAACCACTGCACCCGGTCGACCACCTGGATCGGCGATCCCACCACGAACTCGGCCGGGCGGTCGAGTCCGCAGCGCAGTACCACCGGCTCGCCGCCCGCCTGCGTCCGCCACGCCGCGGCGCCGTCGGGGGCCGGCTGCGCCAGCTGGGCGCGTTGATAGTCACCCAGCCGCTGCGGCAGCGCGCCGGCCAGTGACCGGCACGCGCCGTCGTTCGCGTGCGGCGCCGGGGCCGCTGCGACGGCCACCGGTGACGTGGGCGCCTGGCGCGTTGCCGCGACGGCCAGGATCACGCCGATCGCCACGACCGCCAGCAGCACCGCGGCGATCAGCACCGCGCGCGGCGGTCCGTCGTCGGCGGCTGCGACGGCATCGGGATCGGTCTCCACCGCCCGCGCACCTCCTGATCTCGTAGACTGGCGCGGTCCGCTCGCGCGGGCAGGAATCCAACTTACCGGCCGCGAGGGGCCGGAGGAGGTGGCGTGCGCGACGACGATCCCGGGACGCCGGGCCGACCCCCCACGCTGCAACGGCTCGGCGAGTTCGCCGTCATCGACCGGTTGGTGCGGGGCCGCCGGCAACCCGCCGCGGTGCTGGTGGGGCCCGGGGACGACGCGGCGCTGGTGTCCGCGGGCGACGGCCGCACCCTGGTCTCGACCGATGTGCTGGTGCAGGACCGGCACTTTCGGCTGGACTGGTCGACACCCCACGACGTCGGCCGCAAGGCGATCGCCCAGAACGCCGCCGACATCGAGGCGATGGGCGGGCGGCCCACCGCCTTCGTGGCCGGCTTCGCCGCGCCCGGTGACACGCCGGCGGACCAGGTGGACGCCTTGGTCGACGGGATGTGTGACGAGGCGGGGCGACTGTGCGCCGGGATCGCCGGCGGCGACCTGGTCAGCTGCCCGCTGTGGGTGTTGTCGGTGACGGTGCTGGGCGAGCTCGACGGTCGTACGCCGGTGTTGCGGTCGGGGGCGAAGGCCGGCTCGGTGATCGGGGTGACCGGTGATCTGGGCCGCTCCGCCGCCGGATATGCGTTGTGGGACAAGGGCATTGGTGGGCATACCGAGGGATTCGAGGAACTGCGGCGCCGTCACCTGGTGCCGCGGCCGCCGTACGGACAGGGCGCGGCGGCCGCGGCCGCGGGGGCGCAGGCCATGATCGACGTCTCCGACGGGCTGGTCGCCGACCTGCGGCACGTCGCCGAGGCGTCGGGGGTGGCCATCGACGTGTCCACCGCGGCGCTGGCCGCGGACCGGGACGCGGTGGCGGCGGCCGCGGACGCGGTCGGCGCCGACCCGCTGGCGTGGGTGCTGGGCGGCGGTGAGGATCACGCCCTGGCAGCGTGTTTCGCGTCCGCCGCGCCGCCCGGCTGGCGCGTCATCGGCCGCGTGCTCGACGGGCCGGCCGGCGTGCTCGTCGACGGCGCGGAGTGGAGCGGCTACGCGGGGTGGCAGTCGTACTAGGGTGACGTTAAATATCAACGTGACCGTCTACGCCATCGCACAGCTGAAGTTCACCGACCGGGCAGCCTACGACCGGTATCAGGCGAGGTTCATGGAAGTCTTCAGCCGTTACGCGGGAACGCTGCTGGCCGCCGACGAGGCGCCCCGGGTGGTCGAGGGGCGGTCGGACCGCGAAAAGGTGGTGCTGATGTCCTTTCCCGACGAGGCGGCATTTCGGGAGTTCGTGCAGTCGCCCGAATACGAGGAAATCGCGAAGGACCGTCGCGCGGGCGCCGACACGGTGGTGCTGCTCGTGCAAGGCCTCCTATGACCGCGCGCCCGTTGAGCGAGCTCGTCGAGTCCGGCTGGGCGGCGGCGCTCGAACCGGTTACCGACCAGGTCGCCCTGATGGGGCAGTTTCTGCGGGCCGAGATCGCGGTCGGCCGCGGGTACCTGCCGGCGGGGCCAAACGTGTTGCGCGCCTTCACGTATCCCTTCGACGACGTCAGGGTGCTGATCGTCGGCCAGGACCCGTACCCGACCCCCGGGCACGCCGTGGGGCTGAGCTTCTCGGTGGCACCCGAGGTGCGCCCGCTGCCGCGCAGCCTGGCCAACATCTTCGACGAGTATTCCGCCGACCTCGGTCATCCCCGGCCGTCGTGCGGCGACCTGACGCCCTGGTCGCAGCGCGGGGTGCTGCTGCTGAACAGGGTGCTCACGGTGCGCCCCAACAACCCGGCGTCGCACCGGGGCAAGGGTTGGGAGGTGGTGACGGAGTGCGCGATTCGCGCGCTGGCGGCGCGATCGCTGCCCCTGGTGGCCGTCCTCTGGGGCCGCGACGCCTCGACACTGAAACCGATTCTGGCCGAAAGCAATTGCGTGGCGATCGAGTCGCCGCACCCGTCGCCGCTGTCGGCGTCTCGCGGCTTCTTCGGGTCGCGCCCGTTCAGCCGCGCCAACGAGCTGCTCGCCGGGCTCGGCGCCGATCCCGTCGATTGGCGGCTGCCGTGACCGGGATGACGGCCCTGCGCGCCCACCACCGCGGTGGCCCGGAGGTGCTGGTCGTCGAGCAGGCGCCCGTCCCCGTCCCCGCGGCCGGCGAGGTCCTGGTCGCGGTACACGCCGCGGCCATCACGTTCGACGAGTTGACGTGGGAGGAGACCTGGACCCGCGACGGCGCCGACCGGACGCCAGTGGTCCCGTCCCACGAGGTGTCCGGGGTGATCACCGAAATCGGGCCGGGCGTAACGGGTTTCGAGCCGGGCGACGAGGTCTACGGGCTGATCGACTTCGACCGCGACGGCGCCGCGGCCGAATTCGTCGCCGTGCCGGCCGCCGACCTGGCCGCCAGGCCGTCGACCGTGTCCCACGTCGTGGCCGCCGCGCTGCCGCTGGCCGGGCTTACCGCGGTGCAGGCGCTGGTCGAGCACGCCGGGGTGCAACCCGGCGAGGCGGTCCTGGTCCACGGCGGGGCGGGCGGGGTCGGCGCCCTGACGGTGCAGCTGGCCGCCGCGCTCGGCGCGCGGGTCACCGCGACCGTGCGCAGTGCCGCGCGCGAGCTCGTCGGCGACCTCGGCGCGCAACGCGTGATCGACGTGCGCACCCAGGCGTTCGAGGACAGCGGCCCGTATGACGTCGTGATCGACACCGTCGGCGGCGCGACGCTCGACCGATCGTTCGGGGTGCTGCCCCGCGGCGGACGGCTGATCACCCTGTCGGCCCCACCGCCGCCGGGACGGGCCGACGCGAGCGGCGTCACGGCCACGTTTTTCATCGTCCGGCCGAATCGGGATCAGCTCGCCGAGCTCGCCGCGCTCGTCGACACCGGGCGGCTGCGCGTGGAGATCGCGGCGACGTTTCCGCTCGAGGCGGGCAGGGAAGCGTTCGAAAGCGGTCGGCGACCGGGCCGGCGCCCGGGCAAGACCGTCCTCGTCGTGCGGAACTAGCCCCGGACTAGCCCCGGCCGACCTTGCCGGCCTTGATGCAGGACGTGCAGACGTTCAGCCGCTGCTTGTTGCCGCCGGGACGGGTCACGACGTGCACGGTCTGGACGTTGGGGTCCCACCGGCGGCTGGTGCGGCGGTGGGAGTGCGACACCGACTTGCCGAAGCCGGGGCCTTTCCCGCAGATATCGCACACAGCGGCCATGGTTCAAACTCCTCAGAGGTTCGTGGGTCCGGCAGGTGGCCAGGACAGCCCGGAATGACTCGGGCCAGCCCAGGATACCGACTGACATGGGCAACCGCCAAAACGATCAACACGCCTCCGGCGACGTAGCGCCGGGAGTGTCGCCCATCCTGGCTAGGCTCAATGCGCCGACGCGGCTCGCCGCCGCGCGTGTCGTCGCCGGGCTACGCTGGCGCCCACCGGGGGCCGGCGCTGGCAGGCGCCGGGAGGCTCCGATGGGAGGTGGGTCGCTTGGGCACGTCGGAAGCTCTGCTGGACGCAGCGACACTGCGGCACTGGGCCCACACCGCCGTCAGCGACTTGATCACCCACATCGACGAGATCAACCGGCTGAACGTGTTCCCGGTCGCCGATTCCGATACGGGCGCCAACATGCTGTTCACCATGCGTTCCGCGTTGGCGGAGGCCAATGCGGGCGCCGGCACGGAAGGCGGTGCCGCGTGCGTGGCCCGGGCGGCGGCGGCCCTGTCCGCCGGCGCGCTGAACGGCGCCCGCGGCAATTCCGGGGTGATCCTGTCGCAGATCCTGCGGGGAATCGCGGACGTCACCGCCGCCGCGGCGGCCGACGCCGGCGGCGAGCTGCGCCACCTGGACGCGGCCACCCTCGGGGCCGCGCTGCAGCGCGGCGTCGAGCTGGTCATCGCGTCGATGGGCGGCGACGAGGTGCCGGGCACCATCGTCTCGGTGCTGCGGGCGGCCGCCTGCGCCGTCGAGGAGTGCGCCGACCAGGGGCTGGCCGCGGCGGTCACGGCCGCGGGCGACGCGGCGGTGATCGCGCTGGAGAAAACGCCCGAGCAGCTCGACGTCCTGGCCGACGCGGGCGCGGTGGACGCCGGCGGGCGCGGCCTGCTGGTCCTGCTGGACGCGCTGCGTTCGACCATCGGCGGGCAGGCCCCGCCCCGCACGGTCTACGAGCCGTCGCCGCGCGAACCCGAACCCACCGCCCCCGCGCGGCACCTCGGCCCGCAGTTCGAGGTGATGTACCGGCTGGACGGCTGCGACGCCGCGGCCGCGCACCGGCTGCGCAATCGGCTCGACGAGCTCGGCGAATCGGTCGCCCTGGCGCAGGCGGCCGGGCGGGAATCCGCCCCGCTCGACAGCTACTCCGTGCACGTGCACACCGACGACGCCGGCGCCGCCGTCGAGGCGGGCCTGGCGCTCGGGCGGCTCAGCCGGATCGTCATCTCGGCGCTCGGCTCCGGCGCCACCGGGCTGCCGGCGGGCGGCTGGACGCGCGAACGGGCCGTGCTGGCCGTCGTCGACGGCGACGGCGCCGCCGAATTGTTCTCCGCCGAGGGCGCCAGCGTGCTGCGGCCCGAACCGGGGGCCGACGTCAGCGCCCACCAGCTGGTGCGGGCCGTGGTCGACACCGGCGCCGCCCAGGTGATGGTGCTGCCCAACGGCTACGTCGCCGCCGAGGAACTGGTGGCCGGGTGCACCGCGGCCATCGGGTGGGGGATCGACGTGGTGCCGATCCCGACCGGGTCGATGGTGCAGGGGCTGGCCGCGCTGGCCGTGCACGACGCGGAGAGGCAGGCGGTCGACGACGGCTTCACGATGGCCCGCGCCGCCGGCGCCTCGCGGCACGGTTCGGTGCGCATCGCGACCGACAGCGCGCTGACCTGGGCCGGTCGCTGCCAGCCGGGCGACGGGCTCGGCATCGCGGGTGACGAGGTGCTCATCGTGGCCGCCGATGCGGCCGGGGCGGCGATCGGCCTGCTCGATCTGCTGCTGGCCTCCGGTGGCGACCTGGTGACGGTGTTGATCGGCGCCGGCATCGAGGATTCGGGCATGGGAGCCACCGCCCTGGGCGACATCCTGCAGGACCACGTGCACGACCACCACCCGGGCACCGAGCTGATGACCTACCGCACCGGCCACCGGGGCGACGTGCTGCTGATCGGGGTCGAGTAGCCGTGGCGTCGCTGTCCGACCGGCTGGATTACGTGGTGGGCGGCAAGATCGTGCCCCTCCTCGACGAGGTGTTCGGCATTCGCACCGTCGACGACCTGCTCCGCCACTACCCGCGCGCCTACACCGAGGGCGCCGCCGTGCGGGGCGCCGAAAACGAGCGGCCGGAAGAGGGTCAGCACATCACGATCGTCGACACCATCACCGATGCGCACTCCTTCCCGATGAAGAAGACGCCCAAGAGGAAGTGCCTGCGCATCACCGTCGGGTCGGGGCGCGGCAAGGTGACCGCGACGTTCTTCAACGCGGATTACATCAGCAGGGACCTCACCAAGAACACGCGCGTGATGCTCTCCGGTGAAGTCGGGTTCTTCCGGGGTGCGATGCAGCTGACGCACCCGGCCTTCCTCGTCCTCGACTCACCGGACGGGCGCAACCGCGGCACCAAATCGCTGAAAACCATCGCGAACGCATCCCACGCCGCCAGCGGCGAAGAAGTAATGGAAGTTCTCGAGGGTCGTTTCTACGCGATTTATCCGGCCAGCTCGAAACTGCAGAGCTGGGACATCTTCGGCGCTGTCCGGCAAGTGCTCGACGTCCTCGACCCGGTGCCCGATCCGCTGCCCACGGGGCTGCGTGAGCGGCTCGGCCTGATCCCCGAGGACGAGGCGCTGCGCGCGATTCACCTTTCCGAAGACGAGCGCGAACGGCAACGGGCGCGTGACCGATTGACGTTCGACGAGGCCGTCGGCCTGCAGTGGGCGCTGGTCGCCCGCCGGCACGGCGAGCTGTCCGAATCCGGGCCCCCAGCGCCGCGGCGGGACGACGGCCTGGCGGCGGAGTTGTTGCGGCGGTTGCCCTTCGAGCTGACGGCGGGACAGCGCGAGGTGCTCGAGGTGCTGTCGGACGGTCTGGCGGCGACCCGCCCGATGAACCGCCTGCTGCAGGGTGAGGTGGG
Organism: Mycobacterium sp. E787; assembly: GCF_001668725.1. Lineage (GTDB taxonomy): Bacteria > Actinomycetota > Actinomycetes > Mycobacteriales > Mycobacteriaceae > Mycobacterium. Next base: position 197,155 of record NZ_LZKL01000033.1, read on the forward strand.
CTCCGGCAAGACGATCGTCGCGGTGCTGGCGATGCTGCAGATGGTCGACGCGGGCTACCAGTGCGCGTTGCTCGCTCCAACGGAAGTTCTTGCGGCGCAGCATCTTCGGTCCATCAACGACGTCCTCGGCGAGTTGGCGATGGCGGGCCAGCTGGGCGGGGCGGACAACGCGACCCGGGTGGCGCTGCTGACCGGCTCCATGACGGCCGCGCACAAGAAGCACGTGCGCGATGAGGTTGCCGGCGGGCAGGTCGGCATCGTCGTCGGCACCCACGCGCTGCTGCAGGACGCGGTGGACTTCCACAACCTCGGCATGGTCGTGGTCGACGAGCAGCACCGTTTCGGCGTCGAACAGCGAGATCAATTGCGCGCCAAGGCTCGCGCCGGCATCACGCCGCACCTGCTGGTGATGACCGCCACGCCGATACCGCGCACCGTCGCGCTCACCGTGTACGGCGACCTGGAGACCTCGACGCTGCGCGAACTTCCGCGCGGACGCCAGCCGATCGCCACCAACGTCATCTTCGTCGGCGACAAACCCACCTGGCTCGATCGGGCCTGGCACCGCATTATCGAGGAGGTCTCCGCGGGCCGCCAGGCCTACGTGGTCGCACCCCGGATCGACGAGACCGACGACGCGGACAAAAGCGATGAGGTCCGCCGGCCCTCGGCGACCGCGGTGGGGCTTTTCGACCGATTGCGCTCCGGGGAGCTGGCGGACCTGCGGCTGGCGCTGATGCACGGTCGGTTGTCGGCCGACGAGAAGGACGCCGCGATGGCGGCGTTTCGCTCGGGTGAGGTCGATGTGCTGGTGTGCACCACGGTCATCGAGGTGGGAGTCGACGTCCCCAATGCCACGGTCATGCTGGTGATGGACGCCGACCGGTTCGGGATCAGCCAGCTGCATCAGCTGCGCGGGCGCATCGGCCGCGGCGAGCATCCGAGCCTGTGCCTGCTGGCCAGCTGGGTCCCCCCGGACTCGCCGGCCGGCCGGCGGCTGCGCGCGGTCGCCGAGACGATGGACGGGTTCGCCCTCGCCGACCTGGACCTCAAGGAGCGTCGCGAGGGAGATGTGCTGGGCCGCAACCAATCCGGCAGAGCGGTCACCCTGCGGCTGCTGTCGCTGGCCGATCACGAAACCTACATCGAAGCAGCCCGCGAATTCGCCGTCCAGGCATACGAGCGGGACCCCTCGAACCCCGAATTGGCCTTGCTGGCAAGGCGATTCACCGACACCGACCGGATCGACTATCTGGACAAAGCATGAATCGCAAACTGCTGCTGTGGTTGTCGGCGATCGCATTGCTCGCGGTGCTGGTCGCCTACCAGACGCTGGGATCGGAGTCGGCCAAGCGCGCTGAAGTGGCCGCCCGCGCCGACGTGCCCACGGTGCAACCCGGCACCGACGTGCTCGGCGGCGTCGCGGTGCTGCCGGAGCGCGCCCACCGCTACGACTACCGCCGCCCCGCGTTCGGCGACGCCTGGGATGACGACAACGACGCGCCCCTCGGGCACAACGGGTGCGACACCCGCGACGACATCCTCAACCGCGACCTCGTCGACAAGACGTACGTGTCGACCAAGCGCTGCCCGAACGCGGTCGCCACCGGCACCCTGCACGACCCGTACACCAACACCACGATCGCGTTCCAGCGCGGGGCCAAGGTCGGCGAGGCGGTGCAGATCGACCACATCGTCCCGTTGGCCTACGCCTGGGACATGGGGGCCTACGGCTGGCCGTTCCCCGAACGGCTGCGTTTCGCCAACGACCCGGCGAACCTGCTGGCCGTGGAGGGGCAGGCCAACCAGGACAAGGGCGACTCGCCGCCGGCGCAGTGGATGCCGCCGAACACCGCGTTCGCGTGCCAGTACGCCATGCAGTTCATCGCCGTGCTGCGCGGCTACCAGCTGCCGGTGGACCAGGCCTCCGCGGGTGTGCTGCGCCAGGCCGCGGCCACCTGCCCGGCGGGGTAGGCCGCGACGGGTTACGGACCGTCGTAGGTGTCGGGGTCCGGGCGCAGCCGGGTGCCGTCGTTGAGGCCGTTGATCAGGTCCATGTGTTCGGCGGCCAATTCGAAGTCGAAGATGTCCAGGTTGCCGGCGATGCGCTCGGGTTTACTCGAGCGGAAAATCACCGAGTTGCCCAGTTGCACATTCCACCGGAGCAGAACCTGTGCCGGCGTCTTGCCGTATTCGCCGGCGATGGAGGTCACCGTCGGGTTGTCCATCAGCTTGCCCAGAACCAGCGGCGTGTAGGACTGCGTCACCACGTTGTGCTGCGCATTCGCTTTGCGCAGTTCGTCCTGGTTGAGCAGCGGGTGCAGCTCGATCTGGTTGACCGCCGGGGTGACGAACGTCAGGTCGATGACCGTCGAGAGGTGATCCTCGGTGAAGTTGGACACCCCGATCGAGCGGGACTGGCCGTTGCCCCGGCACTGGATCAGACCCCCGAACGAGTCGACGTACTTGCCCACGGACGGCGCGGGCCAGTGAATGAGGTAGAGGTCGACGTACTCGAGGCCGAGTCGCTCCAGGCTGGCGGTGCAGGCCTGCTGGGCGCCGTTGAACCCCTGGTCGGCGGTGGCCAGCTTGGTGGTGACGAACAGCTCGGCGCGCGGGATGCCGGAAGCCGCGATCGCGCGGCCCACCGCGGCCTCGTTGCCATAGGCGGCGGCGGTGTCGATGAGCCGGCACCCGATCTCCAGCGCGGCCGAGACCGCGCGCTCGGTCTCGTCCTCCGACAGGTCGGCGACGCCCAGGCCGAGCACCGGCATGGTGTTTTCGTCGTTGAGAGCTATCGAGGGTATGGCGGTGCCCGACTCGCCAGTCAATGTCATTCACCTACCTGTGAATTGAAGGTTCGTAGATCCGACCCAGTCAGGCTCCCTCATCGAGCCCGAGTTCGACGTCATTTCGGCCGGGTTCCGTGTGCGTTTCACCGACCGGGGACCACGATATTACCCAGCCGGATATGCACCTAATCAATGCCGCCCGGGCTGCCCCAGCCGCCCGGTGGCGCCTCGAGCATGGTCGAATGCGGCTGAGCATGGCCGAATGCGGCACAGTGGCGACGACGTAGAGTTGATCGCGCGGCACGTCGGAATCGGCATTTGCGCCGGCGGGACCCGGAAGACTCTTCGAGCCCGACAACGGGTATCCCATTTCCGTCGTCCAGCGTGGCCAGAATTTTCAGCCAGGGGAGCAGGAGCAGCCATGACCAGAAGTCTGCCGGGGGCGCCGGACCTCGACATTGGCGCCCAGCGTGCACAGATGCGCTGGCTCAGCCGCGTGCAGGGCGTCGTCACCACCGCGGGTGTCAAGGTGATTCCGTGGATCCCGGGCGCCGCCAAGCGGGTGCTTTTCCACGGCCGCTCGGTCATCATCGACGGCAACACGCTCGACCCCACGCTTCAGCTGATGCTGTCGGGTCTGCGCGCCGTCGGCATCGACGGCCTCGTCGTCGACGACGAACCGGCCGCCTCCCGCGCCCAGATGCGCGAGACGCTCGCCGGCTTGCCCGGGCCGCAGATCCACGTCGACGTGGCGGACCTCTCGCTGTCGGGACCGGCCGGCGAGATCCGCGCGCGACACTACCGGCCGCCCGGCGGCGCCGAAGCGCCCCTGCTGGTCTTCTACCACGGCGGCGGCTGGGTGATCGGCGACCTGGACACCCACGACTCCCTGTGCCGGCTCACGTGCCGCGACGCCGGCATCCACGTGTTGTCGATCGACTACCGGCTGGCCCCCGAGCACCCGGCCCCCGCCGCCGTCGAAGACGCCTACGCGGCCTTCAGGTGGGCCCACGAGCACGCCGGTGAGCTCGGCGCCACCCCGGGGCGCGTCGCGGTCGGCGGCGACAGCGCCGGCGGCAACCTGGCCGCCGTGGTCTCCCAGCTGGCCCGCGACGAGGGCGGCCCCGCCCCGGTGCTGCAGTGGCTGATCTACCCGAGGACCGACTTCACCGCGCAAACCCGGTCCATGAGCCTGTTCGCCCGCGGCTTCCTGCTGACCAGGCGCGACATGGACTGGTTCACCGCCCAGTACCTGAGGGCGTTCGACCCGACCGATCCCAGGGTCTCGCCGCTGCACGCCGAGTCGCTGGCGGGGCTGGCGCCGGCGCTGATCGCGGTCGGCGGGTTCGACCCGCTGCGCGACGAGGGCGAGGCCTACGCGGCGGCGCTGCAGGCCGCCGGCACCCCGGTCGACCTGCGCTACATGGGCTCGCTCACCCACGGCTTCGCGAACCTGTTCCAGCTGGGCGGTGACAGCGCCGTGGGGACGAGCGAGCTGGTTTCCGCCCTGCGCGCGCACCTGAGCCGCGCCTGAGCTGTCGTGCGGAACGCCGGTACTCTAGAGGCGCCTCCGTCCGACCGCCGGACGGGCCAGCACCGAAGGATCAGCGTACCTGTGGCCGACAAATCCAAGCGTCCCCCGCGATTCGATGTGAAGTCCGCCACCGGCAAATCCGGCCGACTCGTCCAGATCGGCGGCACGGCCTTCATCGTGATCTTCGCGGTCGCGCTCGTCTTCTACATCGTGACATCGCATCACAAGAAGGGCGGCGCGACGGGAGAGGGCGACACGGTCCGGGTGGCGTCGAGCAAGGTGGTCACCCAGCCCGGCACCAGCAACCCCAAGGCCGTGGTGAGCTTCTACGAGGACTTCCTGTGCCCGGCCTGCGGCAATTTCGAGCGGGCGTTCGGGCCGACGGTGTCCAAGCTCATCGACATCGGCGCGATCGCGGCCGACTACTCCATGGTGGCCATCCTCGACAACCAGAAGAACCAGAACTATTCCTCGCGGGCCGGCGCGGCGGCACTGTGCGTCGCTGACGAATCCATCGACGCGTTTCGCCGCTTCCACAGCGCGCTGTACAGCACCGAGATCCAGCCCGACGAGCGCGGCACCAGCTTCCCCGACAACGCGCGGCTGATCGAGATCGCCCGGGTGGACGGCGTCGTGGGCAAGGTGCCCGACTGCATCAACAGCGGCAAGTACCTGTCCAGGGTCGCCGGCGAGGCCGCGGCCGCGCACATCACCGCGACGCCGACCATCAAGATCAACGGCCAGGATTACGAGCCGTCGACGCCCGACGCGCTGGTCAGCAAGATCAAGTCCATCGTGGGCGACGTGCCGGGCATCGACACCGCCGTTTCTCCCGCGGCGCGATGACGACCCCGGTGTCAGCGCAACCCGCCGAAGAGGCCGGCGGCCTGGCACCGGATTCGCCCGACCGGGCGCGGGTGCCCGCGCCCAGCGCGTGGTGGGTGCTCATCGCCGGTGTGGTCGGCCTGGTCGCCTCGATGACGCTGACCGTGGAGAAGATCGACCTCCTGGTCAACCCCTCCTACGTGCCGACATGCAACATCAACCCGATCCTGTCGTGCGGCTCGGTGATGGTCACACCGCAGGCGTCGGTGCTCGGATTCCCCAACCCGCTGCTCGGGCTGGTGGGTTTCACCGTGGTGGTCGTCACCGGTGTCTTGGCGGTGGCCAAAGTTGCTCTGCCGCAATGGTATTGGGCCGGGCTGCTGGTGGGTGTGCTGATGGGTTCGGCGTTCGTGCACTGGCTGATCTTCCAGAGCCTGTACCGCATCGGGGCGTTGTGCCCGTACTGCATGGTCGTCTGGGCGATCACCATCTCGCTGCTGGTGGTGGTGGCGTCGATCGTCTTTCGGCCGGCGTTGCGGCACCGATCCGGCCCGGCCTGGTTGCTCTACCAATGGCGGTGGTCGATCGCCGCGCTGTGGTTCACCGCGGTGTTCCTGCTGATCATGGCGCGGTTCTGGGACTACTGGTCCACCCTGTTGTGAACGTCTGCCCGTGACCCGGATCATCGGTGGCGTCGCCGGGGGGCGGCGCATCACCGTCCCCCCGCGGGGCACCCGGCCCACCACCGACCGGGTCCGCGAATCGCTGTTCAACATCGTCGCCGCGCGACGCGACCTGGCCGGCCTGGCGGTGCTCGACCTGTACGCCGGCTCGGGCGCGCTGGGGCTGGAGGCCCTGTCGCGCGGGGCGGCCTCCGCGGTGTTCGTGGAGTCCGACCCGCGCACCGCGGCCGTCATCGCGCGCAACGTCGAGGCCCTGGGACTGCCCGGCGCCACCGTGCGCCGCGGCACGGCCGCGACCGTGCTGACCGGCGGGAGGGCCACCGCGGTGGACCTGGTGTTGGCCGACCCGCCCTACGACATCGACACCACGGAGCTGAACGCCGTGCTGGCCGCACTGACCGCGCACGGCTGGGTGCGCGAGGGCACCGTCGCGGCCGTTGAGCGTCCGGCCGCCGCAGCGGCGCTGACCTGGCCGCCGGGCTGGTCCGTGTGGTCGGAGCGCGTGTACGGCGACACCCGTCTGGAGCTGGCCGAATTTGCGTGACGCCGCCGTGTAGCGTCAGTCGGCATGAGCGGCGCGGTGTGTCCGGGGTCGTTTGACCCGGTGACGTTGGGCCACATCGACGTCTTCGAGCGCGCGTCGGCCCAGTTCGACGAGGTGGTCGTGGCGATCCTGACCAACCCCGCCAAGAAGGGCATGTTCGAGCTCGACGAGCGGATCGCGATGATCGAGGAGTCGACGACGCACCTGCCCAACCTGCGGGTGGAGTCCGGTCAGGGTCTGGTGGTCGACTTCGTCAGGGCGCGGGGGATGACGGCCATCGTGAAGGGCCTGCGCACCGGCACCGACTTCGAATACGAGCTGCAGATGGCGCAGATGAACAAGCACATCGCCGGTGTGGACACGTTTTTCGTCGCGACCACGCCGCGCTATTCGTTCGTGTCGTCCTCGCTGGCCAAGGAGGTCGCGTGGCTGGGCGGCGACGTGTCGGAGCTGCTGCCCGAACCGGTGAACCGCCGGTTGCGGGAGAAGCTGTCGGGCCGCGCCTGAGGCGTGGGTCAGAACACGACGGTCTGGTTGTCGTGAACGATCACCCGGTCCTCGCAATGCCAGAGCACGGCGCGCGACAACACCGCGCGTTCGACGTCGGCGCCGACGCGGATCAGGTCGTCGACCGTGTGGGTGTGGTTGACGCGCACGACGTCTTGCTCGATGATCGGGCCCTCGTCGAGCACCTCGGTGACGTAGTGGGCGGTGGCGCCGACCAGCTTCACACCGCGTTCACGCGCGCGCCGATAGGGTGACGCGCCGGTGAAGGCGGGGAGAAACGAGTGGTGGATGTTGATCAACGGGCAGCCGACCGCGTTGAGAAACTCCGGACTCAGTATCTGCATGTAGCGCGCCAGCACCACCAAATCGACGTTGCCGCTGAGCAATTGGAGCTGGCGCTGTTCGGCCTCGGCCCGCGTGTCGCGGGTGGCGGGGATGTGAATGAACGGCACGCCGAAGGGGCGCACGTGGTCGGCCAGGTCGGGATGGTTGGCGATCACCATGGCAACCGACATCTGGAGCTCGCCGCGGCGATTGCGCCACAACAGGTCCAACAGGCAGTGGTCCTCCTTGGAGGCCATGATCGCGACCCGCTTGGCCTTCGAGGCTTCGGTGAACCGGTAGTCGATGGCGAACTTGTCGGCGACGGTGCCCGCGAACTGGCGCTCGAGTTCGTCCTTGGCGGCGGCCAGGCCGGGCAGGTGAAAAATCGCTCGCTGCAAAAACGTTCCGTCCTCCGGCGCGGTGGAGTGCTGTTCGAGCGAAATGATGTTGGCGCCGGCCTGGGCCAGGAAGTTGCTGACCGCCGCGATCAGCCCGGGCCGGTCGTGGCAGCGCAGCAGCAGTCGGCCGATGTCGGCCGGCGGCGGCGGGCCGGCCGGCGGTGGCGGATAGTTACCGGCCTCCGCCGGCGTCGGCATCCCGGATCGCGCCATCTTGGCTTCCTTCGTCACTGGGCTTGGAATAGAAGGACGGTGAGATTCAGATTTCCGCAGGCCAGGATACCGTCCGTCATGCGTTCGCCATCGGGCTTTCCCGGGAAGCGAATGGTCCCGAACGTGACTTCCGCTGTGACACCGCTCATTTGATGCGATCGGCGATCCGTGGGCACTCGCCGAACCCGAATGGAGGCAGCGCCCGGGGAATGTGGTCGCAGCGGTGATTCACCAGAAACGCGTGCTCGATTGCCCGGGTTGAGGCATTCTGCCAACGAAGCAATGCGCGCCGGATGATTTCGAAGGGACTTGGCAGTGGATGAGGGACCCGCCGTCGCGGTGGAGAATCGCGCCGAGGCCGACGTGACCCCGGTTCTTGGTGGGTGGCGCCCGACCACCGCGCCGCCCGCGTTCGCCCCGGAAGACATCGCGCACATCCTGCGATACGTGCGGCACCCGGTTCACGTCGTGCGCGAGCACGCAACCGGGCAGCTGGGGCTTGCCATGGGCGGTGAGCTGGTGGGCGCCGGCGCGTCCGACGTGTCACTGGTGGCGACGTTGCCCCCGATATACCCGGAGTGGCTGGGCGACCGGGAGTTCTGCGAGGCCCACGGGACCCGTTTTCCGTACGTCACCGGGGCCATGGCCAACGGCATCGCGACACCGGCGCTCGTGGTGGCGGTCGCCGAGGCCGGCATGCTGGGCTTCTTCGGCGCGGGCGGCCTGTCCTACGCCGCCGTCGAGCGGGGGCTGGCCGACATCCACGCGAGGCTGGCGGGCAGAACCGGACTCGCGTGGGGTGCGAACCTGATCCACTCGCCCAACGAACCCGCCCTGGAGGCGCGGGTGGCCGAGCTGTTCATCGCGCAGGACGTTCGCATCGTCGAGGCATCGGCGTTCATGAAGCTCACCGCCGCCGTCGTCCACTACGCGCTGTCCGGCCTGTCGACCGACCCGGCCGGCGCCATCGTCCGCAAGCACAATGTGATGGCGAAGGTGTCGCGGCCCGAGGTCGCGCGCATGTTCATGGAACCCGCCCCGGCGGCGCTGGTTTCGGCGCTCGAAGCCTCCGGCAAGCTCACCGCGCGGGAGGCCGAACTTTCACGGCACGTGCCGGTGGCAGAAGACATCACGGTCGAGGCCGACAGCGGGGGACACACCGACAACCGCCCGCTTTCGTCGCTTTTCTCCGAAATCGTGCTGCTGCGCGACACGCTGGCGCGACAACACGCGCTGAACGCACGGGTGCGCGTCGGGGCGGGCGGCGGCATCAGCACACCGCAGTCCGTCGCCGGCGCGTTCGCGATGGGGGCCGCCTACGTGGTCACCGGTTCGGTCAACCAGTCGTGCGTCGAGTCGGGGCTGTCCCCACAGGCGCGCGAAATGCTCGCCAAGGCCGGGGTGGCGGACGTGATGATGGCCCCGGCATCCGACATGTTCGAGATGGGCGTGAACCTGCAGGTGCTCAAGCGCGGCTCGATGTTCGCGCCCCGAGCGAGAAAGCTCTACCAGTGGTACGCCGGCAACCCGGACCTGGCCACCGTCGTGGCCAAGCACGGCGCGGAGCTGGAGAAGATCCTCGGCAAGGGCGTCGACGAGGTCTGGGCCGAAACGCGCCGGTACTGGGAAGAGCGCGACCCCGCGGTGCTGGAACTCGCCGCCCGCGATCCCAAGTACCAGATGGGCCTGGTGTTCCGGTGGTACCTCGGCCTGTCGAGCCGGTGGGCGATTGACGGTCAACCCGATCGCGTCCTGGACTACCAGATCTGGTGTGGTCCCGCCATGGGGGCCTTCAACAGCTGGGTGGCCGGCAGTTACCTGGAGCCGTGCGAGCACCGCAACGTCGACCAGGTGGCGCTCAACCTGCTCGAGGGGGCCGCCCAGATCAGCCGGGCCCAGCAGGCGCGCACCTGCGGGGTGCCCGTCCCGGCGAGCGCGTTCCATTACGTGCCACATCCGTTGTCCGTGTAGCGCCGCGGCGCCCGAATTGCGCGGCAATCTCCGCGCTCGGCGCATTTGCGTGCGGCGAATAGTTACGCGCGTGTAATCGCGGTTCGGTTTGGCGGCCGATACGCGTCGGCGTCGAAGGAAACCCGGCGCGGTCCGGATCGGATGGCGGCCAATCAAAACCGTTGCTCATAAGGCGGCCCTAAGACGAATCCGGGGTTATTGACAATCCGTCAATACGCTGGCTTATGCTCTGGTATCGTCCGGCGAGCGTTCGACCAGTCTCGGTTGATCAATTCAGCAAAACTGACGGTCAGTGGGGCGTGGTGAACATCCCGACGCGGTACGTATAACCGGCGCGAAGGAGACCCGTGGTATCCAAGCATCCCCCGGTTGCCGTTGTCGGCGTCAGCGCACTGTTTCCCGGCTCGCCCGAGGCCGAGCGCTTCTGGCGCAACATCGTCGGAGGCGTCGACCTGTTGTCGGAGGTCCCCGCCTCGCACTGGAGCGTCGACGACTACTACGACCCGTCGCCGCAAGCGCTGGACAAGGTTTACGCGCGCCGCGGGGGATTCCTGCCCGATATCGACTTTTCGCCGATGGATTTCGGAATTCCACCGAATGCAGTGCCCGCGACGGACACCGCGCAATTGCTCGGATTAATGGTCGCGCAGCAGGTACTGGAGGACGCCGCCGGCGGTGACCTGTCTCACATTGACCGCGAGCGGGTCAGCGTGGTGCTGGGAGCGTCCGGCGGAACCGAAATGACCAACTATATGGGCGGCGGCCTGCACCGGCCGGTCTGGGAGCGCGGGCTTCGCGCTGCCGGCCTTTCCGAACGCGAGATCGCGGCATTCAGCGAGAGCGTCGCGTCCGCCTACACGCCGTGGCAGGAAAACACCTTTCCCGGACTTCTCGGCAACGTCATCGCCGGGCGAATCGCCAACCGCTTCGACCTCGGCGGCACGAACTGCGTCATCGACGCGGCGTGCGCCAGCTCCCTGGCCGCGCTCGAGGTGGGCCTGCACGAGCTGTACCTCGGTGCGGCCGACATGGTGATCGCCGGGGGAGTCGACGCGTTCAACGACATCTTGATGTTCATGTGCTTCGCCAGGGTCACCGCGCTGTCGCCCACCGGCGACTGCCGGCCCTTCTCCGCGCAATCGGACGGGACCATGCTCGGCGAGGGTCTGGCGATGCTCGCGCTCAAGCGTCTGGACGACGCCGAACGCGACGGCGACCGGATCTACGCCGTGATCCGCGGCCTCGGCACGTCGTCGGACGGCCGGGCCAAGAGCATCTACGCACCGAGCCCGGCCGGTCAGGCCAAGGCCCTTCGCCGAGCCTATGCCGCCGCCGGCTACGGCCCGGAGACGGTCGGGCTCGTGGAGGCGCACGGCACGGGAACGAAGGCCGGTGACGTCGCCGAGTTCACCGCGCTGCGCGAGGTTTTCGACGAATCGGGTCGCGCGGAGCGGCAGTGGTGCGCGCTCGGTTCGGTGAAGTCCCAAGTCGGCCACACCAAGGGCGCGGCGGGGGCGTGCGGCCTGTTCAAGGCCGTGATGGCGCTGCACCACAAGGCATTGCCGCCGACCATCAAAGTGGATCGGCCCAATCCCGCCCTCGAAATCGAGAAGACGCCGTTCTACCTCTCGACGCAGACCAAGCCGTGGATCGCCGACCACGGCTTGCCGAGGCGCGCGTCCGTCAGCTCATTCGGCTTCGGCGGCACCAACTTTCATGTCACGGTCGAGGAGTACACCGGCACCGGGAAGCGGGCATGGCGGTTCCGATCCTGGGATTCCGAGCTGATCCTGCTGGGCGCGCAGTCCGCGCCGGCGCTTTCCGACGAGGCCGCTCGGCTGTCCGCGTCGCTCGTCGACAGCAACGACATGCTCAGCTACATCGCACGCAGCACCCAGTCCGCTTACGACGCTGCGCAACCGCACCGCCTGGCCGTCGTGGCCGACAGCGTTTCGAACCTGCGGGCGTTGCTCGACGAGCTCGCGGACAGGCTCCGCGCAGCCGACTGCCCGGCGTCGTTGAGCTCGCCGAAGGGTTACCACTACTCGGCACAACGACCCGGGCCGGTGGCGCTGTTGTTCCCCGGACAGGGCAGCCAGTACGTCGGCATGGGCGCCGACCTGCCTCAGCTCCATGACGCGGCACTGTCGCCATGGGAGGTCGCCCGCGCCGGCCTGTTGAACGCGGATCGCGACCTGCACGAGGTCGTTTGGCCGAGGACGGCGTTCACCGACGACGAGCGGGCGCGGCAGGCGGCCGAGCTGACGAGGACCGAGTGGGCGCAACCGGGCATCGGCGCGCACAGCCTGAGTCTGCTCGCCGTGATCCGGGCGCTGGGGATTGCGCCCGTCGCCGTCGGTGGGCACAGCTTCGGCGAAGTCACCGCGTTGTGCGCCGCGGGTGTGTTCGGCGAGGAGGTCGCCCTCCTGATCGCCCGCGCTCGCGGTGCGCTGATGGCCGACGCGGCGAACAACAGCGACGGGGCGATGTGCGCGGTGAGCGCACCCGTCGAGCAGGTCCGTCAGCTGATCGCAGAGTGGGGGCTCCCCGTTGTCGTCGCCAACCACAACGCTCCCGACCAGGTTGTGCTGTCGGGCGACACGACGGCCATCAACCATGCGGCGCAACGGTTCGGCGAGGTGGGCATCACCGCGCGCCGCCTCGACGTCGCGACCGCCTTCCACTCCGACATCGTCAGCGCGGCGGCCGGTCCCTTCGCGTCGTTCCTGGCCGATATCCCGTTCGGCACGCCGCAGGTGCCCGTCTACGCCAACGCGACGGCGCAGCCGTACGGTGCTGATCCCCAACAGATCCGGAGCACGCTCGCCAATCAGATCGCCCAGCCCGTGCGGTTCGCCGAACAGGTTCAGGCGATGTGGGGGGCCGGCGCTCGCACCTTCGTCGAGGTGGGCCCCGGCGGCGTGTTGACGAACCTCGTCGGCAAGTGTCTGGCCGGCAGGGAGCACACCGCGGTATCCCTGGATGCCAAGGGCCGAAACGGCATTCGGTCGTTGTGGCTCGGGCTGGCCCAACTCGCCGCCGCCGGCGTCCCGATGAATTTCGATCCGCTGTGGGCCGATTACCGCCCCGGCGACGACCCCCGCGCTCGCCAGCGACCCAAGCTCACGCTGACGATCAACGGATCCAACTACGGAAAGCCGCGCATGAGCGAGCAGCCCGTGCGGCGGCCGATCGGTGTCGAAGCCCCTACCGACCGCAGTGTCCGCAGCAACGGGCACAGGACCGAATCGGAGTACACATTGGCGCCATCCGAATCGCATACGCCCGCAAGCCCACCCGCGACGGCATCCGCCGCGGTGCCTTCGGCGCCGACGGCGGCCCCGCCGGCTGAGCTCGGCGGCAACGGTGCTCATGCCCGCGCTGCTGCCGCACCCGTGCCGCACGTCAGCGCCGACGTCGTAACGGAGCTGCTGGCCGCTGTTGGAACCGTGCAGGAAGGCATCGGCCGAATACAAAGGGCCCTGCAGGCTCTCGTGCCGCAGCCCGCGGTAGCCGGACCACCGGCCGCACCGCCGGTCGTCCCCAACGGAAAACCGGCAATGCCGACACCACCACCGGCCCCCGCCCACAATGGCGGTCCGGTGATGCCCACAGCGCCGGCGGTCCCGGCCGTCCACAACGACCACGTCGCCGTTCGGAACGGGACGACGGCGCCGGTCCCGCCCGCGGCCCCGGCGCCCGTCAGCACGCTTGCGCCGGTGGCGGTTTCGGCCGACGGCTCGGAGTTGGTGGGTCAGATGCTGGCGGTGGTGGCCGACAAGACGGGTTATCCGGTGGAGATGCTGGACTTGTCGATGGCGTTGGAGGCCGATCTGGGGATCGACTCGATCAAGCGGGTGGAGATTTTGTCCGCTGTGCAGCAGCGGATTCCGGGGTTGCCGGAGGTGGAGACGTCGACGATGGCGACGTTGGGCACGTTGGGCGAGATCATCGATTACCTGCACAGCCTGAGTGCCCCGGTGGCCCTTAACGGCAGCGCGGCCGCCCACAACGGGTCCGCGGCGCCGGTCGCCGTTTCGGTGGACGGCTCGGAGTTGGTGGGTCAGATGCTGGCGGTGGTGGCCGACAAGACGGGTTATCCGGTGGAGATGCTGGACTTGTCGATGGCGTTGGAGGCCGATCTGGGGATCGACTCGATCAAGCGGGTGGAGATTTTGTCCGCTGTGCAGCAGCGGATTCCGGGGTTGCCGGAGGTGGAGACGTCGACGATGGCCACGTTGGGCACGCTGGGCGAGATCATCGATTACCTACAAAACCTGACCGGCCCGGCGACCGAAGTAGGTGATCGCCTCCCTTTTGACCTAGCGGGGGTCGCGCGCTACGCGGTGCGCGCGATCCCCGCTCCGGCCAGCGGGATGGGAATGCCCGGTCTCCACACCGCCGCCGGCGTCGAGATCGTCACAACGCGAGACGAGCAGGACGCCACGGCCGAAGCCCTGGCCGTCATCCTGCGCACGCACGGCGTCGACGCCACAGTCGTGGCCGCGCCCAGTGCGGATGCCCGGGCGGTGATCCACCTCGCCGGTCTGCGGCGAATGGCCACCCGTGACGACACGCTGGCCGTCAATCGAACGGTTTTCGCCGACGCCCAACGCGTCGCCGCGCACTTCGCCGAACACGGCGGCGTCTTCGTCACCGTCCAGGACACCGGCGGCACCTTCGGCCTGCTCACCGACCCCGGCCCGCGCGCCTGGGCCGGCGGCATCGCCGCACTCGCCAAGACGGCCGCACAGGAGTGGCCCCGCGCGCAGATCAAGGCGATCGACATCGCGGTTGGGCAGCTGCCGCCGGTCGCCGTCGCCGAACGCCTCGCTCAGGAGATTCTGGCCGGCGGCGCGGAACTCGAAGTCGGTCTGGGCAGCTCGCACGGTCGCGTCACGGTCGCGGCGGACGCGCGGCGGGTGACCACCCACACGCGCCGCCTGGACCGCGGTGACGTGGTCGTGGTGTCGGGCGGCGGCCGCGGCGTCACCGCCGCGTCGGTGATCGCCCTGGCCAAGGAGACGCAAGCGAGTTTCGTCCTGCTGGGGCGCACGGAGCTGTCCGACGAACCGCCCGCGGCGCGCGGGCTGGCGACCGATGCCGAGCTCAAGCGCGCGCTGCTCGGTAGCGCTGCGGCACAAGGGCTCAAGCCCACGCCCAGACAGCTCGAGCAGCAGGTGCAGCGCATCCTCGCCGATCGCGAGGTGCGCGCCACCCTCGCCGCCCTGACCGCGGCCGGCTCACGGGTCCGCTACGCCGCGACCGATGTGCGGGACGCGGCCGCGCTCGGCCCGCTGCTGGACAGCGTGCGGGCCGAATTCGGTCCGATCACCGGATTGGTGCATGGCGCAGGCGTTTTGGCCGATGCGCCACTGCACAAGAAGACCCTGGACGGGTTCGACCGCGTCTTCGAGACGAAGGTCGGTGGCCTCGGCGCACTGCTGGACGCGACGGCCGCCGATCCGCTGAAGGTCATCTGCCTGTTTTCCTCGGTGGCCGCGCGCAGCGGCAACGTCGGTCAAAGCGACTACGCCATGGCCAACGAGATCCTCAACAAGGTGGCCCTGGCGGAGCAGGCGCGCCGCGGTCCGGCCTGCCTCGTGCGGGCCCTGGGCTGGGGGCCGTGGGACTCCGGCATGGTCACGCCCGGCCTCAAGGCGATGTTCGAGTCGCGGGGCATCTCGTTGATCCCGCTCGCCGACGGCGCTCGGGCATTCGTCTCGGACGTCCTGGACGGCGGAACCGAGACCCCCGAGGTCACCCTCGGCGACGGCGTATTGGCCGGCCTGCCAACCCATCCCGTCCCCGCCGAGGGCCGGGTCGCGCGCGTGGTGGCCCAGGTGACCCGGCAGCCGTACCTGGTCGATCACCGCGTCCGGGGCAAGGTCGTGCTGCCGATCGTCCAGGCCCTGGAGTGGTTTGTGCGGATGGCCGAGGCCTGCCGGCCGGGGCACCGGGTGGACCGTGTCCTCGACCTCAGGGTGCTGCGGGGAGTGACGCTGTCCGACATCGAACAGCACGGCGACCCGATGCTGGTGCGCTGCGCGGCGGTGGAGGGACATCCGCATCGGCTGACCTGCACGTTGTCCGACGGCTCGGGATCGACTGCCCACTACTCGGCGACGGCCGAAATGGGTTGGGAAACAACCACACTCCCCGCGACCCCAACGACGCCGGCCGGCGGCCGCCGGCTGGACCGGGCCGCCTGCTACGGCGGCGGCGCGCTCTTCCACGGCCCGGCGTTTCAGGTCCTCGACTCGGTGGACTGCGGGGTTTCGACCGCGACGGCATCCCTGCACGGCCTGACGCGCGCGGGCTGGCGGGGTGAGGGCTGGGCCACGGATCCGGCGGCGCTCGACGGGTGCCTGCAGGTGGCACTGGTGTGGGGCTTCGAGCGGCTCGGCCGCACGGTGCTGCCGCTGCGGGTGGGCGAGGTCGCCCGCTACCGGGCCGGTGCACTCGGCGACGGACTGCGCTGCGTGCTCTCCAACGGCGACGCCGACAACAGCCGGGCCGTTTGCGACCTGGATCTCCTGGACGCCGACAACCGCATGGTTGCCGGCATCAGGAGGCTCGAGTTGTACCCCTACGGCGGCTGATTCGACGATGCCGCGGAGCCGCCGTGAAGTTTGAGCCCATCGCGATCGTGGGCCAGGGCTGCGTCCTGCCCGGCGGGCTGAACCCGGGCGAGTTGTGGCAGACCGTGCACGACGGCCGGGACGTGCTCGGCTCACCCCCGCCCGGCTATTGGGGCGTACCCGCGGCGCGGATCGTCGCCGACGACGAGAACGCCTCGTTCCTCGACCACGCCTGGTCGGACCGCGGCGGATACGTGCGGGGCTTCGACGACATCTTCGACCCCGGCCGCTTCCTGCTCGACGCCGAGCGGTTCCACGGTCTCGATCCGCTGTTCCTGTGGGCCCTCGAGGCCGCCCGCCAAGCCGTGCAGAGCGCCGGCTGGAGACCCGGTGAGGTTCCGGGGCCGGCGGGGGTGATTCTCGGCAACCTGAGCTATCCGACGAAATCGATGACCGACCTGGCCGAAAGTGTCTGGCGCGGTGACGAACACGGCATCGACTGGCGCAACCGCTTCATGTCCGGGCTCCCGGCGCACGTCGTGGCCGACGCGCTGGGGCTGACGGGAGGAGCCGCCGCGCTGGACGCCGCGTGTGCCTCCTCGTTGTACGCGATCAAGCTGGCGTGCGATCGGCTCCACGACGGCACCGCGGACGTGATGGTGGCGGGAGGCGTCAACGGCGCCGGTGACCTCCTGCTGCACGTCGGCTTCAGCGCACTCCAGGCGCTGAGCCGCACCGGAACGTCGCGTCCCTTCCACCGTGGCGCCGACGGGCTGGTCCCGGCCGAAGGCGCGGCGTTTCTGGCGCTCAGGAGGCTCGACGACGCGATCGCCGACGGGGACGCCATCCTCGGCGTCATCCGGGCGGTCGGGCTCAGCAACGACGGCCGGGGTCAGGGCCTGCTGGTACCCGCGCAGGCGGGGCAGGAGCGCGCGATGCGGCTCGCCTACGAGATGGCCGGGCTACAGCCGCAGGACATCTCACTCGTCGAGTGCCATGCGACGGGAACCTCCCGGGGCGACCTGACCGAGCTGATGAGCATGGCACGCATCTTCGACGGTATGGCGAACGTACCCATCGGATCCCTGAAATCCAATCTGGGACACTCGATCACGGCATCCGGCGCCGCGGGAGCCATCAAGGTGCTGGCGGCCATGCGTGCGGGCATACGTCCCCCGACGCTGCACGTCGACGATCCGTTGCCGTTCGTCGCCGAGTCCCCGTTCCGCCTGCTGACCGACGCCGAGCCCTGGGCGTGCATCGGACCGCGCCGCGCCGCGATCAACAACTTCGGCTTCGGCGGCAACAACGCCCACCTGCTGCTGGAGGAATGGATCGAGCCCGTTGGCGGACGGCGCGTCCGGCCGGCATCCGTGGCCACCGGCCGCGTCGCCGGCGGTGACGTCGCGATCGTGGGCATCAGCCTGCTGGTCGGTGATCACGACACGGCCTCGGTGGCGGAGCGGCTGAGGAAATCCGAACCGATCCCGAGCCCCGACGCCGCCGGCGCCCGGCGCGCGCGGATGACCGAGGTCTGTCTCGATATCACCCAAACACGCTTCCCTCCAACAGATCTCGAGCAGACGCTGCCCCAGCAGCTGGCCCTGCTGGGCGCGGCCGTCAACATCGATGCGCTGATCGGCGCGCTGCCGCCGGACGGGACGAGCGTCATCGTCGGGATGGGCTGCGACACCGAGATCACCCGGCTGGGACTGCGCTGGCGGCTGGCCGGCGATATCGATGACCCGGTCCGACTGGCGCAGGCGCGCGACGCCGTCGCGCCCGCCTGGACGGCCGCCGGCGTGGTAGGAGCCATGCCGAACATCGTCGCCAACCGTCTGAACCGGCAATTCGACTTGCGGGGACCGAGTTTCACGGTGTCCGGCGAAGAATTGTCCGGCGCCACGGCCCTGCTGATGGCGGCCCGCGAATTGCGGCGGCGCGAGGTCGACGCCGCCGTCGTCGGTGCGGTGGACCTCAGCTGCGAGCCGGTGCACGAAGCGTCGGCACGCGCTCTGCTCGGACCGGGCGAGCAGATCCCCGGCGACGCCGCCGTCGTCGTCGTCCTCAAACGCGCCGACGACGCGCGCCGGGACGGCGACACCGTCATCGCCACCCTGCCGGCCGATCAGGAACCACAGGGGGAGTGCCTGCATGTCGGCACCGCACCCGGCGCGCTGAACCTGACGCCGCTGCTCGGCCACGCCCACGCCGCGTCGGGACTGCTGCATGTCGCGGCCGGAGCGCTGTACGGCTTTATGGGCATCTGCCCCGACGGCACGGCATGGACGTCCGAAAACCGTTCGGTCGTCGTCTCGCTCGACGCGCTCGGCGGCCAGCGCCAGCAAATCGTCCTGGTGCCAACGGCATCCGAACGCACCGGCGTCGACCCGCTTAACGCCCTGGTGCGCCCCGCATCCCGTGCGGGGAAACCCGCACGGTTGACCTTTCCGGCTCACCCGCCCCCCGTTCGGTTACCGGCCCGCGTTCGCGCCGGAGCCGGCAATGGTGACACCCCTCGACTGGAGCAGCGCATGACAACACACCTGCCCGTTCCGCCGGTTCTCCCGAAAGTCACCGACGCGCTGGCGCGGGTGCCGCTGGGCGCGGACGTGCTCGGCCCGACGCCGCCGCAGCCGCTGTCGATCGGTCCTGCGCCGGACTCGCAACCGGCCGCCGATCGCTCGGGCGTCCACACGGGGACCGATGCCTCCGGCGCGCCACCGCCGCCGTCGACGAACGGCCGGAAACCGCCGAGCCACAACAGGACTGGCGCCCCGCCCGGCGCGGGCGCATACCGGGCGACCCAACCGGCCCGGCCCGTCGACAAACGGTTGCCGGAGCCGACCGCCAAACGCACACCGGTGGGCCTCCGGCTGGACAAGGACGGCCTGCGCGTGCATGCGTCGGGCAAGATCTCCGAGATCTACGGCCCGGCGTTCGCGGTGCAGGACGACTACGCGCGGCAGGTGCGGATGCCCGAACCTCCGCTGCTGCTGGCGGATCGCCTGCTGGGCATCGACGCCGAGCCGGGCCGCAGCGGCACCGGAACCCTGTGGACCGAAACCGACGTCACCGCCGGCGCGTGGTGGCTGCATCAGGGCCGGATGCCGGCCGGAATCATGATCGAGGCGGGGCAGGCGGACCTCATGCTCATCTCGTGGATGGGTGCCGACTTCGCCAACAAAGGGGAGCGGGTGTACCGCCTGCTGGGCTGCGAGGTGACCTATCTGGGTGGCCTGCCCGAGATCGGCGACACATTGCGCTTCGACATCCACGTGGACGGCCACGCCAGCCAGGGCGACATCCGCATGTTCTTCTTCCACTACGACTGCACCATCGACGGCGTCGAGCGGATGTCGATGCGCAACGGCCAGGCCGGGTTCTTCTCCGACGAGGAGCTGGCGGCGTCGGGCGGGATCCTCTGGCGTCCCGAGGACGAGACCGTCAGCGGGCCGATGGAGTCGACGCGGGTGCAAACCTCGCGCACCGCACTGCAGCGCGCTGATCTCGAGGCGATGGCCGCGGGCGACATCTGGCACACGTTCGGCGCCGGCTTCGAGCGCGCCGCCAGCCACACCCGCACGCCGAGCATCGCCGGCGGCGACATGCTGTTCGTCGACGAGGTGACCCGGCTGGACTTCACCGGCGGGCCCTGGGGCAGGGGCTATTTGCGTGCGGTGGCGCGCGTGACCCCCGAGACATGGTTCTTCAAAGGTCATTTCAAGAACGACCCGTGCATGCCGGGCACGCTCATGTACGAGGCGACGTTGCAGACGATGGCCATCTACATTACCGGTCTCGGCATGACGCTGGATTGCGACGGCTGGCGTTTCGAGCCCGTGCCCTTCGAGACCTACAAGCTGGCATGCCGCGGTCAGGTGACGCCCCGATCACGCGAGCTGGTTTACGAGGTGTTCGTGCGCGAGGTCATCGCCGGGCCCGAGCCCACCGTGTTCGCGGACCTGCTGTGCACGGTCGACGGATTGCCGGCCTTCCACTGCCGTCGCATGGGACTGCGGCTTTCGCCCGGATGCCCGATGGACATGGGCGTCGAAGAGCTGGACGGCTACGTCGAGCCCAAGCCCGTCGCCGAAGGCCATGGGGTCAAGTTCGACTACCAAGCGATGCTCGCCTGCGCCATCGCCAAGCCTTCCCTGGCGGTCGGTCCCCTCTACGAGAAGTTCGACACGCACCGCAGGGTTGCGCGGCTGCCCGGGCCGCCCTACCACTTCATGTCCCGGGTCACCCGGGTGGTCGGTGAGCTCGGCGTGGCAAAGCCCGGCGCGGAAGTTGTGGCGGAGTACGACGTTCCCCGCGACGCTTGGTATTTCGCCGAGAACAAGGGCTCGAACGGCACACCGACGATGCCCAACGCGGTCCTGATGGAGATCGCGCTGCAGCCCTGCGGCTGGCTGGGGGCCTACGCCGGCTGCCCGCTGGACTTCGACGTGGACCTCTTCTTCCGCAACCTCGACGGAACGGGGACACAGCACCGGGAGATCACACCGTCGACCGGAACGCTGGCCGTCAAGGCCGTGTTGAAGAGCATCGCCCAGGCGGGCGGAACCATCATCGTGAGCTTTGACGGCGAAATCTCCGCGGACGGCGGAGTCGTCTACACCTTCGACACGGTGTTCGGATACTTCCGCCTCGAAGCACTGCAGCAGCAGGTGGGCCTGCCGGTGAGCGCCGAGCAGCGCACCCTGTTGGAGCTCGGGTGCGAGGCGCCGGTCGTCGACCTGCGCACCCGGCCGGAAAAGTTCTTCGGTCCGGGAGCCCGGCTGGCCGACCCGATGCTGTTGATGATCGACCGGGTCACGGGCCGGTGGCCCACCGCGGGCGGCGCCGGCCTGGGCCGCTGGCGCGCCGTCAAAGACATCAACCCCGCCGAGTGGTACTTCAAGGCGCACTTCTACCGCGATCCGGTCCAGCCGGGGTCGTTGGGCATCGAAATGCTGCTCCAGCTCATCCAATTCGCGATGCTCGACCTCGGTTTCGGCGAACAAGCCGGACCGTCGGCGCGCTTCGAGCCGGTCGCTCTGCACCACGCGATCACGTGGCGGTATCGCGGTCAGATCGTGCCCACGAACAACCAGATCACCGCCGAGGTGGAGATCACCCGGATCGTGCACGAAAACGAGGGCACCCCGGGCGTTTTGGCCGTCGCCGACGCCTCCCTGTGGTGCGACGGAATACGCATCTACAGCGCCACGGATTTGGGCATGCGCATCACGGGAGCCGCACCGGACCCCGCGCCCACCGAGGCCGCGGCGACCACGGTGGAGACCACGCTCGATCCCGCCCGGGACACCTGGGTCGGCGATCACTGCCCGACGTATGTCATCCCCTCCCTGCCGATGATGTCGGTGCTGGACCTGTTCGCACAGGCGGCCGGCCGCGCCGCCGGCTCGGACAAGGTGGTCGAGGTCACCGACTTGGAACTGGTGCGCTGGGTCGTCCTCGACTCGCCCACGCGGGTGCGGGTGGTGGTCGAACCCGTCGGGCCGGGCCGCTTCACGGGCCGCCTGGAGGTGTGGCGCGACGCATCCAGGCCCGAGCTGTCGCGCTGGGAAACCCACGCAACGGCCGTGATTGCCACGGCGAACCAGTATTCGGGCGAACCGCCGAGCCCCTCGCCCTTGCGCGACGCGGTGCCGTACGCCAGCCCGTACGACGGCACGGTGTTCCACGGGCCCGCGTTCGCGACGCTGATGGACGGCGCCCGGATAGGCCGCAACGGATCCTCGGGGAGGCTGGCCGTCGAGCGCTGCGCCGTGCCCGTGGGTCAACAGCACCCCGGACTGCTCGACGGGGCGTTTCACATCGTTCCCCACACCGCGATGAACGTATGGACCACACAGACTGCGGATGTCGCGTCGTACGCGGACGCGGCGGATCCGCTCGTCGGCTTTCCGCGTCGCGTGGTCTGGGCGCGGTTCTACAGCGGCGCCCCCGCGCAGGGCACGGTGGACGTGGAAGCCCGGTTCGTCGGGTTCGACGACGCGGCCGACGCCGCTGCCCGCCTGCCGATCGTCGATCTGTGGCTCAGCGTGGCGGGCAAGCCCTGGGCCTACCTCCGCGTCGTCGAATTCCTTTTGGAGAAGGGGCATCTCGTCCGGGTCGACGGCCGCAAGCGGCGTGCGTTCATGGCGCAGCGGCGCGCGGTGCCCGGGATGGCGTTGAGCGAGCGGCTGGGCCGCGGCGTCGTCACGCTCGATTCCGCCCGGGCCGCAACGCAGGACTGGTTCAAAGGAACCTTGCGCGCGGTGTATGACACCGAGGGCCGCGGTGATTCGTTGATCGCCGACATCGCGACCAAGGAAGCCGTCGCGGACGCGGCCCACGGCGCCATCCACCCGGCACAGGTCCGCGTCGCCGACGGGCAGGTGAGCTGCCCGGCGCTGCCACTGGAGCGCATCTCGGTCGAGGTCGAGCGGACGCCCGGCGCGTGCCGGGTCAGCGCGTCGCTGCGGACGGACTGGCGGCCGGTGCGCGGCTGGTCGACCGACTGGCAGGGGTTGGCGCCGGGCGGGTTCGCCGACCTGCTGCACTGGGCGTTGCTGTCGCGCTACGTCAGGCACGTCATCGTCACGGATCCCGCCGCGATGGCGGCGGTTCGGGGCCGGCCGGTGTTGTTGCTCGCCAACCACCAGGTGCAGGTCGAGTCGATCCTGGGCACGTCGATCGCGTCGTGGCTGACCGACACGAAGGTCGTGACGATCGCCCACGCCAAGCACGAAACCCGTTGGGTCGGCGCCCTCACGCGGCTGGCCGACGCCGCGGCGGACGGGAAGCCGCGCAGCAACCGATACTTCGACCAGCGCAACCCCGAGCAGTTCCTGCGGTTGGTCGACGAGATCAAGCGCGACGTCTCCGCCCACGGGGTGTCGACCATGGTGCACGCCGACGGCACCCGCTACGTGCGCTCCGGCCAGCGCGTCGAGAAGCTCACCTCGACGCTGCTGGACCTGGCGATCGACGCGGCACTGCCGATCGTGCCGCTGTACTTCGCGGGGGGCCTGCCGACCGAACCGCTGGACGGAAAGCTGGAGGTGCCGTATCGCCACGCCGCGCAGGACTACATCTTCGGCCGGCCCATCATGCCCGACGAGCTGGCGGCCTGGCCCTACGCCGAACGTCGGCGCCGCGTCATGGACGCCATCAACGCGCTCGCGCCGTTCGACGACGCGCCGCACGAGCCGAATTGCGCTGTGGAGGACCGGATTGCCGCGGCCGCGCCGGGCGCGTCGCCCCTCGAGTCGATCTGGGAGTGCATCGAGGACGCCCTGGACGCCCTGCCGGTGGACTGGCGAAGCACGATCAGCGATGACGAATGGGCGGCGACCCGGTCATCCCCGCGTCACAGCCGTCAGTCCCCGTGATGGCAGTGCTCATGGCCGTCCGCCGGCGCGGGCGAGCCGCCCATCATCCGTAGCATCGGGACTCCGCCCGACGTCACGAACCGCACGATCAGGACCGCCGCGACGACGAGGAAGGCGATGTTGAGCCACGTGGTGTAGTTCCAGGAGATCGACGCCTCCAGCACCGTGGCGTTGCGCTGCCGAGGGATGAGACCCGTTGTGCCGAAGAGCAATTCGACGAGGTAGCCGGCGGCGACCATCGCGGCATAGAAGGTGCCGAGCAGCGTCAGCATCATCTTGGTGCCGTAGTACTTGCGGTAGATGTTCAGGATCGGCAGGATCAGCAGGTCGGCATAGATGAAGGCGATGACGCCCCCGAAGCTGATGCCCCCGTTCCACAGCACCGCGGCCAGCGGCACGTTGCCGATCGAGCAGACGAACGACAGGATCGCGACGATGGGTCCCACGAGCGGACCCCACACCGCCGACCAGACCGGATGATCGGTCAAAAAGAAGATCCGCCAAACGCTTTCGGGCACCCACGCCGCGATGGCACCCGCGATCAGCAGGCCCAGGACGAGGTCACGCAGAATCGCCATCCACTCCATCACGAACACGTGCGAGACCGAGGTGAAGCCCTGCGGGGACAGCAGCCGCCGCCAAAACGAGCCCTCCTTCTGGATCGACATGTCCATGGCGGCATGGCCTTCCATGGAGCCGGCGATGCCGCGCTCGGCCTGCTCGCGGGCGGCGTCGACGAGCCGGGAGCGCACGAACAGCCGGAACAGCCCGGCGAGCACCACGATCATCAGCGGACCGCCGACGAATTCCGCGGCCGTGAACTGCCAGCCCATCAGCAGGGCCAGGATGATGCCCAACTCCACCACGAGGTTGGTGGAACCGATCTCGAACGCCATCGCGGCGGTGAAGTTGGCGCCCTTGCGGAACAGGGAGCGCGCCAGGGCCACCGCGGCGTACGAGCACGACGACGAGGCCGCGCCGAGTCCGGCCGCCACCGCCAGCGTGCGCGGCCGGTCGTCGCCCAGCAGGGACACGATCGTGGAGCGCCGCACCACGGCCTGAACCACCGCCGACAGGGCGAAGCCCAGGATCAGCGCCCACAGGATCTCCCACGTCATCGACCCCGCCAGCTCCAAGGCATGACCGACCGCTGCCAGCGCCCTCATCGAGTCCTCCCCTTCGGTTGCTCGGGCCGCGTCCCGCCAGTGAAGCTATACCCCCATGGGGTATACGTCAAGGGCGCCGAGGGCCGATTTCCGGGCCCGGGTCGCCGATTTCCCTAGAATGGCTCCACAATCGGTGCGGGGGACCGGGCAAAAGAATATGGACTGACGAATCCCGCGCGGCGGCTGGCCCCGCGGCATGGCGTGAACGGGCAGAACCTATGGATTTCACCCGCAAAGGGCGGGTTTACCGGGCAAATCTTCGACACACCGGCGTCGCCACCGCTGTCACAGAGGCAACAGCAGGCACACTGGTAACAACAGGGTTTCTTTGCAAGACGCCAGGAGGGCATGGCCGTGTATCGAGTTTTTGAGGCGCTGGACGAATTGGGCGCCATCGTGGAGGAGGCGCGCGGTGTGCCGATGACGGCCGGCTGCGTCGTGCCCCGCGGTGACGTGCTGGAACTGATCGACGACATCAAGGACGCGATCCCCGGCGAGCTGGACGACGCCCAGGACGTGCTCGACGCGCGCGATTCGATGCTGCAGGACGCCAAGTCGCACGCCGAATCGATGGTCTCCTCGGCGACCACCGAGTCGGAGTCGATGCTCAACCACGCCCGCGCGGAGGCGGACCGGCTGTTGTCCGACGCAAAGTCGCAGGCCGATCGGATGGTGAGCGAGGCCCGCCAGCACAGCGAGCGGATGGTCGGCGAGGCCCGCGAGGAGTCGATCCGCATCGCCACGGCGGCGAAACGCGAGTACGAGGCCAGCGTCAGCCGCGCCCAGGCCGAAGCCGACCGGCTGATCGAGAACGGCAACATCTCCTACGAGAAGGCCGTGCAAGAGGGCATCAAGGAGCAGCAGCGGCTGGTGTCGCAGAACAGCGTGGTGGAGGCGGCCAACGCCGAGGCGACCCGCCTCATCGACACGGCGCACGCTGAGGCCGACCGGCTGCGCGGCGAGTGCGACATCTACGTCGACAACAAGCTGGCCGAGTTCGAGGAATTCCTCAACGGCACCCTGCGGTCCGTCGGCCGCGGTCGTCACCAGCTGCGGACGGCTGCCGGCACCCACGACTACGCGACGCGTTAGCGGCGATCGCGAGCGCGACGGAGTCGGGCGCTGGGGGTACCCCCGCGGAGTCGGGCGAAGCGGGTCGCCGCCATCGGGCCTGCGGCGATCGCGAGCGCGACGGAGTCGGGCGCTGGGGGTACCCCCGCGGAGCTGGGGGACGGGTCGCCGCCATCGGGCCTGCGGCGATCGCGAGCGCTCCTTTCCTTACGCGCGGCGCGCCGTAGGATTTCTCCTATGACGCGGCAGCACAGCAGCACGGCGCAGCGCCATTCGAACTCGCCGATGAGGGTCGACATCACCCGACTGGGCCGGCGCCCGGGCGCGATGGTCACCCTGCGCAACACCGTGCCCAGCCCGGCGCGAATCGGCCTGCCGATGATCGCGATCGACGAGGGTGCCCCGTTGGAGATGGACTTGCAGGTCCAGTCGGTGTCCGAGGGTGTGTTGGTGACCGGAACGGTCGCCGCGCCGACCGTCGGCGAATGCGCCCGTTGCCTGGCGCCGGTCAACGGGCGCGTCGAGGTCAGGTTGACCGAACTTTTCGCATATCCGGACAGCACGACCGAGGCGACCACCGAGGAGGACGAGGTCGGCCACATCGTCGACGACACCATCGACCTCGAGCAGCCGATCATCGACGCCGTCGGGCTGGAGCTGCCGTTTTCGCCGGTGTGCAGCCCGGACTGCCCGGGGTTGTGCCCCGACTGCGGTGTCGCCCTCGCGGCCGAGCCCGGCCATCACCACGACCGCATCGACCCGCGCTGGGCCAAGTTGGCCGACTTGTTGCCCTTGCAGCCCGGCGAGCCGGAGATCAAGCGGGATGAGCGGTGACGTCGCGGCAAGCCCTGTTGGACGCGCTCGGGGCCGACCTGCCCGATGACCTGTTGTCGCTGGCGTTGACCCACCGCAGCTACGCCTACGAACACGGCGGGCTGCCGACCAACGAACGCCTCGAGTTTCTCGGTGACGCCGTCCTGGGCCTGACCATCACCGACGAGCTCTACCATCGCCATCCCGACCGCTCCGAGGGCGACCTGGCCAAGCTGCGGGCCAGCGTGGTCAACACGCAGGCGCTGGCCGACGTGGCGCGCAAGCTGTCCGACGAGGGCCTCGGCGTGCACCTGCTGCTGGGCCGCGGCGAGGCGAACACGGGCGGGGCCGACAAGTCGAGCATCCTGGCCGACGGCATGGAGTCGCTGCTGGGGGCCATCTACCTGCAGCACGGAATCGACACCGCGCGCGAGGTGATCCTGCGGCTGTTCGGCGCGCTGCTCGACGCCGCGCCGACACTCGGGGCGGGGCTCGACTGGAAGACCAGCCTGCAGGAGCTGACGGCGGCGCGCGGGATGGGCGCACCGTCGTACATGGTCACCTCGACCGGGCCCGACCACGACAAGGAATTCACCGCGGTGGTCGTCGTGATGGAGACCGAATACGGGTCGGGGGTGGGCCGCTCCAAGAAGGAGGCCGAGCAGAAGGCCGCGGCGGCCACCTGGAAAGCGCTCGAGACGCTGGACACCGCGGGGAAAACGTCGGCGTAATCGATGCCCGAACTGCCCGAAGTCGAGGTGGTGCGCCGCGGCTTGCAGGCCCACGTGGTGGGCAAGACGATCACGGCCGTCCGGGTGCACCATCCGCGCGCGGTGCGCCGGCACGAGGCCGGGCCCGCCGACCTCACCGCCCGGCTGCTCGACGCGCGGATCACCGCAACCGACCGCCGCGGCAAGTACCTGTGGCTGCTGCTGGACAGCCCGGACGATCCCGACACGGCGCTCGTCGTCCACCTCGGGATGAGCGGGCAGATGCTGCTTGGGGAGGTGCCGCGCGCCGACCACGTCCGGATCTCCGCGCTGCTCGACGACGGCACCGTGCTGAGCTTCGCCGACCAGCGCACCTTCGGCGGCTGGATGCTCGCCGACCTGGTGACCGTGGACGGCAGCATGGTGCCCGTGCCGGTCGCCCACCTGGCGCGTGACCCGCTGGACCCGAAGTTCGATGCGCGCGCCGTCGTTGAGGTGTTGCGGCGCAAGCATTCCGAGATCAAGCGGCAGCTGCTCGATCAGACCGTGGTCTCGGGGATCGGCAACATCTACGCCGACGAGGCGCTGTGGCGGGCCAAGGTGAACGGCGCCCGGATCGCCGACACGTTGAGCCGCCGCCGGCTGACCGCCGTCCTGGACGCCGCCGCCGACGTCATGCGCGACGCGCTGGGCCAGGGCGGGACCTCCTTCGACTCGTTGTATGTCAACGTCAACGGCGAGTCCGGATACTTCGACCGGTCCCTGAACGCCTACGGCCGTGAAGGCGAACCATGCCGCCGCTGCGGCGCGGTGATGCGCCGGGAGAAGTTCATGAACCGCTCGTCGTTCTACTGCCCGCGATGCCAGCCGCGCCCGCGGGGTTGAATGTGCGCGCAGAACTGCGAGTCAGTCGAAGATGTCGCGGCGCAAAGCGCCCGGCGATACCGCCGGATCGACGAACCACTCGAAGGGAAACAGCAGGCCGGACGCCTGGGGCGGCAGGGCAAGCAGCACGTCGAACGCGCGCGCGGCGAGGCCGGAGTCGCCGATCTGCGAGCGGTGGGCGGCCATCGCGTCGCGCTTGTGCCGCGCGAAACCGAAGACGTTGACGCGGTGGGTGATGGCCGCTCTGGGCGCGTAGGCGGTGCGGGCGATCTCCGGTTCGTAGGGCGCCGGTAGCCGCAGCAGACGGGCGAGACGGCCGATCCGCACCAGCAATTCGCGTGGCATCGTCGCCTCGAGCACGCGCGGCGTCGCCGCGAGTTCGGCGCCCCGCGTGCCGACGTGATGCACCTGGACGTGGTCGCGGTGGCCGTAGCCGCCGTTGCGCTCGTAGCTGAGCAGCAGATCCGCGCGCTCATCGCGGAGTATCTCGGCGAGCCGCCCCGCCGCCCGGTCGATGTCGGCCCGCCCGAACCTGACGCGCCCGGGTGGATCCGGGTAGAAGTCGGGGCCGTAGCCGCTGTCGGCATAGCCGAGGCATTCGACCCGATGTACGCCGAGAATGCTTGCGCTCGAACGCAATTCGTCCAACCGGAGATCACCTTCGTCGTTGTGCACGCGGCCGTCGGTCGCGGTGACGAGGACAACGCGATGCCCGGCCGCCGCCGCCCGCGCCAGCGTGCCGCCGGTGAGGATCACCTCGTCGTCCGGATGGGCGTGGAATGCGACGACGGTGGCCATTCAACGCAGTATGCCCGCCGTAGCCGCGGCGGTGAGTGTGCGCGCAGGGCTTTGACTGTGAGCCCAAGCTCGAAATTCGCTGACTCAGCTCACACTCAAAGCCGTCAGCGCACACGCGACGGTCGCGTCGCTTGGCCGCAACGCACGCCCGGTAGAAAAGAAGCCATGACGCAACTGTGGGTCGAGCGCACCGGAACCCGCCGCTACACCGGATACAGCTCGCGCGGGGCGCAGGTGCTGGTCGGCTCGGAGGACGTCGAGGGCGTGTTCACCCCGGGCGAGTTGCTCAAGATCGCGCTGGCCGCGTGCAGCGGCATGTCCACCGACGAGCCGCTGGCCCGCCGGCTGGGCGACGACTACAAGGCCGTCGTCAGGGTGTCCGGCGCGGCCGACCGCGAGCAGGAACGCTATCCGCTGCTCGAGGAGACGCTCGAGATCGATCTCTCGGGACTCTCCGATGAAGAAAAGCAACGCGTGCTGGTGGTAGCCAACCGGGCCGTCGACCTGGTCTGCACCGTCGGGCGCACGCTGAAATCCGGCACGACGGTCAACTTCGAGATCGCCGATGCCGGATCCTGACGTCCGGCTCACCGCCTGGGTGCACGGCAGCGTCCAGGGCGTCGGCTTCCGCTGGTGGACGCGGTGCCGGGCGCTGGAGCTCGGGCTCACCGGCTACGCCGCCAACCAGGCCGACGGCCGGGTGCTGGTGGTGGCTCAGGGCGCGCGCCGGGCCGCCGAGAAACTGCTGCAACTGCTGGAAGGCGGCGCCGCGTGGCCGGCCAGGCCGGGCCGGGTCGACAAGGTGGTCGCCGACTGGTCGTCGCCGCAAGAGCGGTTCGAAGGCTTCGTGGAGCGCTGACGTGACGGATGTGGCCACTGGGGCCAGTGCGTCAGAGTGTGAACGGCAGGCAAATTTGAGGCGCCCCGACACCCCTCGGGGAGGGCCGGCGCCGCCAATTTGAGCGGTAGTCTGGCACGCCGTGTACCTCAAGAGCCTGACGCTGAAGGGCTTCAAGTCCTTCGCTTCGCCGACGACTCTGCGCTTCGAGCCGGGCATCACCGCGGTCGTCGGGCCCAACGGCTCGGGCAAGTCCAACGTCGTCGACGCCCTGGCGTGGGTGATGGGGGAGCAGGGGGCGAAGACGCTGCGCGGCGGGAAGATGGAGGACGTCATCTTCGCCGGCACCTCGTCCCGGGCGCCGCTGGGCCGCGCCGAGGTCACCGTCACCATCGACAACTCCGACAACGCGCTGCCCATCGAGTACTCCGAGGTGTCGATCACCCGGCGGATGTTCCGCGACGGCGCCAGCGAGTACGAAATCAACGGCACCAGTTGCCGTTTGATGGATGTGCAGGAGCTGCTGAGCGACTCGGGGATCGGCCGCGAGATGCACGTCATCGTCGGGCAGGGCAAGCTCGACGAGATCCTGCAGTCGCGACCCGAGGATCGCCGCGCGTTCATCGAAGAGGCCGCGGGCGTGCTCAAGCACCGCAAGCGCAAGGAAAAGGCCCTGCGCAAGCTCGACGCGATGCAGGCGAACCTGGCCCGGCTGTCCGACCTCACCACCGAACTGCGCCGCCAGCTCAAGCCGTTGGGCCGCCAGGCCGAGGTGGCCCGTCGCGCGCAGACCATCCAGGCCGACCTGCGCGACGCGAAGTTGCGGCTGGCCGCCGACGACCTGGTCAGCCGGCAGGTGGAGCGCGACGCGATCTTCGAGGCCGAGGCCGTCATGCGCCGCGAGCACGACGAGGCCGCCGCCCGCCTGGCGGTGGCGTCCGAGGAGCTCGCCGCGCACGAGACGGCGCTGGCCGAGCTGTCGGTTCGCGCCGAATCGGTCCAGCACACGTGGTTCGGGCTGTCCGCCCTGGCCGAGCGGGTGGGCGCGACCGTGCGCATTGCCAGCGAGCGCGCCCAGCACCTCGACGTCGAGCCGGTGGCCGCCGGCGACACCGACCCGGATGCGCTGGAGGCCGAGGCCCGGCAGGTCGAGGTGACCGAACAGCGCCTGCTGGCCGAGCTGGCCACCGCCCGCACCCGCCTGGACGCCGCCCGCGCCGAGCTGGCCGAGCGCGAGCGCGAGGCCGCCGAGGCCGATCGGGCCCACCTCGCGGCGGTCCGGGCCGAGGCCGACCGGCGCGAGGGCCTGGCGCGGCTGGCCGGCCAGGTGGAGACGATGCGGGCGCGCGTCGAATCGATCGACGACAGCGTCGCGCGGCTGTCCGAGCGCATCGAACAGGCCGCCGCCCGCGCCCAGCAGACCCGGGCCGAGTTCGAGACCGTGCAGGCCCGCGTCGGCGAACTGGATCAGGGCGAGGTGGGCCTCGACGAGCACCACGAAAGGACCGTGGCCGCGCTGCGGCTGGCCGACGAGCGCGTCGCCGAACTGCAGGCCGCCGAGCGCGGCGCCGAACGCGAGGTGGCCTCGCTGCGCGCCCGCATCGACGCGCTCTCGGTGGGACTGGAACGCAAGGACGGCGCCGCCTGGCTCGCGCAAAACCACGCCGGCACGGGGCTTTTCGGGCCGATCGCCAAGCTGGTGAAGGTCCGGTCGGGTTACGAGGCGGCGCTGGCCGCGGTGCTGGGTTTGGCGGCCGACGCGCTGGCGGCCGACAGCTTCGGCGCGGCCCGTTCGGCGGTCGCCGCGCTCAAGCAGGCCGACGGCGGGCGCGCGGCCCTGGTTTTGGGCGACTGGCCGGCCGAGCAGCCCGCGCATCCGGCGGCGCTGCCCGACGGCGCGCTGTGGGCGCTCGACCTGGTGGAGGCGCCCCCGCGGCTGCGCGGGGCGATGACCGCGATGCTCTCGGGCGTCGCGGTGGTCGACGACCTCGGCGCCGCCCTGGACCTGGTGGCGGCCCGCCCGCAGCTGCGGGCGGTCACCCTCGACGGCGACCTGGTGGGCGCCGGCTGGGTGAGCGGGGGGTCGGACCGCAAGCTGTCCACGCTGGAGCTCACGTCGGAGATCGATAAGGCCGGCGCCGAGCTGGCCGCCGCCGAGGCGCAGGTGGCGCAGCTGACCGCGGCGCTGTCCGGCGCGCTGACCGAGCAGATCGCCCGCCAGGATTCCGCCGAGCAGGCGCTGGCCGCGCTCAACGAGTCCGACACCGCGATCTCGGCGATGTACGAGCAGCTGGGCCGGCTCGGGCAGGAGGCCCGCGCCGCCGAGGAAGAGTGGAGCGGGCTGCTGCGCCAGCGCGATGAGCTCGAGGCGGGGCGCACGCAGACCGTCGAGGAGGTCACGGCGCTGGAGACCCGGCTGCGCAACGCCCAGGAGACGCAGCACGTGCACGCGGCCGAACCGGTGGACCGCCACCAGATCGCCGCCGCCGCCGAAAGCGCCCGCGGCGCGGAGGTGGAGGCCCGCCTGGCGGTGCGGACGGCCGAGGAGCGCGCCCACGCGGTGCGCGGGCGGGCGGATTCGCTGCGCCGGGCGGCCGCCGCGGAGCGCGAGGCGCGGCTGCGGGCGCAGCAGGCGCGCGCGGCGCGGCTGCGCGCGGCCGCCGTGGCCGCGGCGGTGGCCGACGCCGGGCGGTTGCTGGCGGCGCGGTTGGACCGGGTGGTCGCCGCGGCGTCGGGAATCCGCGACGCGCTTGTCGCCGAGCGCCAGGAGCGTTCGGCGGCGATGGCGGCGGTGCGCGACGAGGTGCACGCGCTCGGCGCGCGGGTGGCTCAGCTGACCGATTCGCTGCACCGCGACGAGGTGGCCAATGCCCAGGCGGCGATGCGCATCGAGCAGCTCGAGCAGATGGTGCTCGAGCAGTTCGGGATGGCGCCCGCCGACCTGATCGCCGAGTACGGCCCCGAGGTTGCGCTGCCGCCGACCGAGCTGGAGATGGCCGAGTACGAGCAGGCCCGGGAGCGCGGCGAGCAGGTGTTCGCGCCGGCCCCGATCCCGTATGACCGGGCCACCCAGGAGCGTCGGGCCAAGCGGGCCGAGCGCGAGCTGGCCGAGCTGGGCCGGGTGAACCCGTTGGCGCTGGAGGAGTTCGCCGCGCTGGAGGAACGCTACAACTTCCTGTCCACCCAGCTCGAGGACGTCAAGGCGGCCCGCAAGGACCTGCTCGACGTCATCGCCGACGTCGACGCCCGCATCCTGCAGGTGTTCAGCGACGCATTCACCGATGTGGAACGCGAATTCCGGGAAGTGTTCACCGTCCTGTTCCCCGGCGGCGAGGGCCGGCTGCGGCTGACCGACCCGGGCGACATGCTCACCACGGGCATCGAGGTGGAGGCGCGCCCGCCCGGCAAGAAGATCACCCGGCTGTCTTTGCTGTCCGGCGGCGAGAAGGCGCTGACGGCGGTGGCGATGCTGGTGGCCATCTTCCGCGCCCGGCCGTCGCCGTTCTACATCATGGACGAGGTCGAGGCCGCGCTCGACGACACCAACCTGCGCCGCCTGATCGGCCTGTTCGAACTGCTGCGGGCCCGCTCGCAGCTCATCATCATCACCCACCAGAAGCCGACGATGGAGGTGGCCGACGCGCTGTACGGCGTCACCATGCAGGGCGACGGCATCACCGCGGTGATCTCCCAGCGGATGCGTGGTCAGCAGGTCGAGCAGCTGGTCTCCAGCTCCAACTAGCGCCGGTCGGGGCTTGAGTGTGAACTGACGGCTTTCAGCGTGTACTGACGGCGGGATTTCGGCGATTTTTCCGCCAGGAGAACACACCCGACGCCCAGGCAACACACTCAACGGCCGGCACGCGCACCAATGCCCGCCGACCGCCGGGTGACCCGCGGCTGGAAGGATTGTCGGCGTGTCACAAGGTCTTTGGATCGCCGTCGCGGTCGTCGCCGCCCTGCTCGTCATCGCCGCGCTGGTCGCAGGCCTGGTGCGATACCGGCGCCGACGGATCCGGCTGGCCCGGCCCGAGCCCGGCGCGCTCGACCGCTCCGGGCGCTATACGGCGTCGTCGGGCATCACCTTCAGCCAGTCCGCGCCGACGATCGACACCACCGGGCTGCCCGCGGTAGGCGACGACGCCACCATTCCCCGCGACGCCCCCCGGCGCACGATCTCCGAGGTCGAACTGCCGCACCCCGAAACGCTCGAGGCCGCGCCGCCGCAGGCCCCGCCCGAGGGCCGGCTGGAGCGGCTGCGCGGCCGGCTGGCCCGGTCACAGAACGCGCTCGGGCGCAGCGTGCTGGGCCTGATCGGCGGCGGCGACCTCGACGAGGAGTCCTGGCAGGACGTCGAGGACACCCTGCTGATCGCCGACCTCGGCCCGGTGGTCACCGAGTCGGTGATCGCGCAGCTGCGCAGCCGGCTGGCCAGCGGCAACGTGCGCACCGAGGCCGACGCCAAGGCCGTGCTGCGCGACGTGCTGATCAACGAGCTGCAGCCCGGCATGGACCGCTCGATCCGCGCGCTGCCGCACGCCGACCACCCGTCGGTGCTGCTCATCGTCGGCGTGAACGGCACCGGCAAAACCACCACCGTCGGCAAGTTGGCGCGGGTGCTGGTGGCCGACGGGCGGCGCGTCGTGCTGGGCGCGGCCGACACCTTTCGGGCCGCGGCGGCCGATCAGCTGCAGACCTGGGCGTCCCGGGTCGGCGCGGAGGTAGTCCGCGGGGCAGAAGGCGCCGACCCGGCGTCGGTGGCCTTCGACGCCGTCGACAAGGGCATCGCGTCGGGCGCCGACGTGGTGGTCATCGACACCGCGGGCCGGCTGCACACCAAAGTCGGGCTGATGGACGAGCTCGACAAGGTCAAGCGGATAGTGAGCCGCCGCGCCGCCGTCGACGAGGTGCTGCTGGTGCTCGACGCGACCATCGGGCAGAACGGGCTGGCCCAGGCGCGCGTGTTCGCCGACGTCGTCGACATCACCGGCGCGGTGCTCACCAAGCTTGACGGAACCGCCAAGGGCGGCATCGTCTTCCGCGTTCAGCAAGAGCTCGGGGTGCCGGTGAAGCTGGTCGGGCTCGGCGAGGGTCCGGACGATCTGGCGCCGTTTGAACCCGCCGCTTTCGTGGACGCCCTGCTCGGCTGAGACCGCTTACACGCCAAGCGCGACGTTAATACCGCCGAAACACGGCGGCACCATCGCCGAAACAACAATTGCGCATGGTTCTGGCAGGCCACGGACGGACGTCTGACGGCCTTTCCTGTGCGACCGGAGGTGATAGCGCGTGGCATTCCCGCAATTGGGCCAACCCGATACCGGCGATACCGCCTGGATGTTGGCGAGTTCCGCTCTGGTGCTGTTAATGACGCCGGGCCTTGCCTTCTTCTATGGGGGCATGGTCCGTACCCGAAGCGTGCTCAACATGATCATGATGAGCATCAGCGCGATGGGCGTGGTGACGGTGCTGTGGGTGCTTTACGGCTACTCGATGTCGTTCGGCAACAGCAAGGGCGGCGTCGTAGGCAACCCGTCCGACTACTGGGGGCTGGCGAAGCTCATCGGCGGCAACGCCGTCAAGGCGGATCCGTCCAAGGGCGCCGCCCAGGTGGACATCCCCCTGGCGGGCACCATGCCGGCCACGGTGTTCGTCGCCTTCCAGTTGATGTTCGCGATCATCACCGTCGCCCTGATCTCGGGCGCGGTGGCCGACCGGCTGAAGTTCACCGCGTGGCTGGTGTTCGCCGGACTGTGGGCGACGCTGGTCTACTTCCCGGTGGCGCACTGGGTGTTCGCGGCCGACGGCTTCGCTTCCGAGCACGGCGGCTGGATCAACAACAAGCTGCATGCGATCGACTTCGCAGGTGGAACGGCGGTCCATATCAACTCCGGTGCGGCGGGCCTGGCGCTGGCGATCGTCTTGGGTAAGCGCAAGGGCTGGCCCACGACGCTGTTCCGCCCGCACAACCTGCCGTTCGTCATGCTGGGCGCCGGATTGCTGTGGTTCGGCTGGTTCGGGTTCAACGCCGGATCGGCGACCAGCTCCAACGGCTCCGCCGGGTCGACCTTCATGACGACGACGATCGCAACCGCGACGGCCATGCTGGCCTGGCTCCTGGTCGAGCGCATCCGCGACGGGCATCCCACCACGCTGGGCGCGGCCTCGGGCATCGTCGCCGGGCTGGTGGCCATCACGCCGTCCTGCTCGTCGGTCAACGTGCTCGGTGCCCTGGTGATCGGCTTCGTCGGTGGTGCGGTGTGCGCGCTGGCGGTGGGGCTGAAGTTCAGGTTCGGCTTCGACGACTCGCTGGACGTGGTCGGTGTCCACATGGTCGGCGGTTTGACGGGCACGCTGCTGGTCGGCCTGGTCGCGGCCCCGGAGAGCACGGCGATCAACGGCGTGACCGGCGTGTCGAAGGGCCTCTTCTACGGCGGTGGCTGGTCTCAACTCGAGCGGCAGGCGGTCGGCGCGTTCAGCGTCCTCTTCTACTCGTTCATCGTGACGCTTATCCTGGCGCTTATCTTGAAATACACCATCGGGATCAGGTTGAGTCCGGAAGCCGAGGCTGGCGGCATCGACGAGTCGGAGCACGCAGAAACCGCTTACGAGTTCGCAGTTATCGGGGCCTCGTCCATTCCGCACCGGATCGGCGGCGCGGAGGAAAGTCTCAACGGACAGGACGACGCAGTCAAGAAAGTGGAGGCAGAGACTTCATGAAGCTGGTCACCGCGATCGTAAAGCCGTTCACCCTCGACGACGTCAAGACCGCCCTCGAGGAGGCCGGCGTCCTGGGGATGACGGTCAGCGAAATCCAGGGCTACGGACGGCAGAAGGGCCACACGGAGGTCTACCGGGGTGCGGAATACTCGGTCGATTTCGTCCCGAAGGTCCGCATCGAGGTCGTCGTCGACGACTCCATCGTCGACAAGGTCGTGGACAGCATCGTCCGCGCGGCCCGCACCGGCAAGATCGGTGACGGCAAGGTCTGGGTGAGCCCCGTGGAAACCATCGTGCGGGTGCGCACGGGTGAACGCGGAACCGATGCCCTCTGACCCCAGTCGTGCATTGCTGAACCAGGCCGGACGGGCCGGGAGGGTATGAAACAGGACCCACCCGGCCCGTCCGGGTCATCCGGAGCGGGAGCGGAAAACGCCTGCGCGGCAAGCGATTTGGTTGTCGCGCGGCGCCGTTTGCTGTCGGATGGTCGTGGGTTGGGAGCCGCCGAGCTGCGGCACGCGTGGCAGGATCTGCACGAGTCGTGGCTGACCGCCAAGGCGGACGAGATCGGGATCACCGACGGCAGCGGTTTCGCGATCGTCGGGATCGGCGGGCTGGGCCGTCACGAGCTGCTGCCGTACTCCGATCTGGACCTCATGCTGTTGCACGACGACAAGCCCGTCGAGGTGCTCCAAGACGTCGCCGACAAGCTGTGGTATCCCCTGTGGGACGCCAACGTTCGGCTCGACCACAGCGTGCGGACTGTCTCCGGGGCGCTCGGCGTGGCCAACACGGACATGATCGCCGCGCTGGGCATGCTGGACGCCCGTCACATCGCCGGCGACGCGCGGCTGTCCGAGGACTTGATCGCCGGCGCAAGAAGGCAGTGGCGCAGCGCAATTCGCTCACGAATGGACGAGCTGGTCGACATCACGCAGGCCCGCTGGCAGCGCTGCGGCCGGATCGCGCAGCGCGCCGAGCCGGACCTCAAATCGGGCCGCGGTGGGCTTCGCGACGTGCAACTGCTCGACGCGCTGGGGGTGGCCCAGTTGATCGACCGGCACGGCATGGCCCGCCCGGAAACGCCCGGGGGTTCGCTCGACGATGCCTATCTGACGCTGCTCGACGTGCGCACCGAGCTGCACCGGGTGTCCGGGCGCGGCCGCGATCAGCTGCTGGCCCAGTACGCCGACGAGATCAGCGCCCACTTGCACATCGGTGACCGATTCGACTTGGCGCGCAAGCTGTCCGGGGCCGGGCGCACCATCGCCTACCACGCCGAAACGGGGCTGCGGACGGCCGAAAACGCGTTGCCGCGGCGCGGCGTGTCGGTGCTCGTCCGGCGGCCCAAGCGGCGACCGCTGGACGAGGGCGTGGTCGAGTACGCCGGGGAAATCGTGCTCGCCCGCGACGCGTCGCCGGAAACCGACGCCGGGCTGGTGCTGCGGGTGGCCGCCGCGTCGGCCGGCACCGGTGTGCCGATCGGCGCCGCGACGCTGAGTCGTCTGGCCGCCGGCGCGCCCGAGATGCCGGCCCCGTGGCCCAGCGAGGCATTGGACGACTTGCTCGTCGTGCTCTCGGCGGGGCCGACCGCGGTGGCGACGGTCGAAGCGCTCGACCGCACCGGGTTGTGGGAGCGGTTGCTGCCGGAATGGGCCGCGATCCGCGACCTTCCGCCCCGCGACGTCGCGCACAAGTGGACGGTGGACCGGCACGTCGTCGAGACGGCCGTCAACGCGGCGCCCCTGGCCACCCGCGTGGCCCGGCCCGACCTGCTGGCGCTCGGCGCGCTGCTGCACGACATCGGCAAGGGCCGCGGCGTCGACCACAGCGTGCTGGGGGCCGAGATGGCCATCGAGATGGGCGCCCGGCTCGGGGTCGCCCCCGAGGACGCCGAGTTCCTGTCGAAGCTGGTCCGCCACCACCTGCTGCTGCCGGTGGTGGCCACCCGAAGCGACCTCAACGACCCCAAGACCATCGAGGGTGTGTCGGCGGCCCTGGGCGGCGATCCGCTCCTGCTCGACGTGCTGCAGGCGCTGACCGAGGCGGACTCCAAGGCGACCGGTCCCGGAGTGTGGAGCGACTGGAAGGCGTCCCTGATCGAGGACCTGGTGCGGCGCTGCCGGTTGGTGATGGCCGGGGAGCCGCTGCCTCAGGCGCAACCGATTGCGCCGCAATACCTTTCGCTGGCCGCCGACGGCGGGGTGCATGTCGAGATCGAGGCCGGCGGCGGCGAGCGCCTGAACCTGGTGATGGTCGCGCCGGACCAGCGCGGACTGGTGTCGAACGCCGCCGCGGTGCTCGCCCTGAACTCGCTGCGCATCCATTCGGCGTCGGTCAACACCCACGAGGGAGCGGCGATCATCGAATTCGTGGTGTCGCCGCTGTTCGGATCACCGCCCGAAGCCGGGCTGCTGCGGCAGCAGTTCACCAACGCGCTGAACGGCGACGTCGACGTCATCGGCGCGGTGGAGAAGCGTGACACTGACGCCGTCGACGCGGCGACCGCGCGGGCCGGCGAGATCCAGGTCGGGGTGCCCGTCACCCGCTCGACGGCGCCGCCGCACATCCAGTGGCTCGACCCCGCCGCGTCCGGCCACTCGCTCGTCGAGGTCCGCGCCATGGACCGATCGGGGTTACTGGCGCTGTTGGCCCGGGCGCTGGAGCGCGCGGGGGCCGACCTGCGATGGGCCAAGGTTCACACGTTCGGGTCGACGGCCGCCGACGTGTTCTGCGTGGAACTGCCCGAAGAGCCGGGCGCGCAGGCGGCGGTGGAGAAGCAGCTGCTGGCGGTGCTGGGCGGCCTTGCAGGATAGGCCCGGCGCGGCTCACTGTTCGTCCTCGTCGGGTGGGTCGGAGTCTGCAGCGGCCCAGCAGCGAATCAGCGCCGCGCTTGACGCGATCGATGCCGCGCACGACGTGCTGCGTCAGACTCGAACCTGGTGGGCGACGAGTTTCGCGTCGAGGTGGCCGAGCGGTTGGAGACCCGGGAGCGCACCAACCGGGGCCTGATGTATCGGTTGTTCGCCGAGATCGCCGAACCCCCCGACGGCGCCGAATCCGTCCCGGCCGTCCGGGCGCGGTTGTGCGCGCGGCTGCGCCTGACCTTCGGGCAGCCCGTATTCAATCTGTGGATAAAACCGCAACTGTGGATAGGTCCGGCTCAGGCCCACTGGGTCACGACGGTTCCGAATTCAGCTGGCGCAGGGCCTCGATGCGGGCCTGGATCTGCTCGCGGGTCGCCGCGGCGATCGGCGGGCCCCCGCAGCGGCGGCGCAGTTCGCTGTGAATCCATCCGTGTGGTTTGCCGGTGCGGTGGTGGGTGGCCGAGACCAGCGTGTTGAGCTCGCGGCGCAGGTCGCGAAGCTGGCCGTGCATGGAGAACGCCGTCGCCGGGGCTCCGGGGGCGCCGGCCGCCCGCCTCTTGAGCTGCTCGTCCTGGCGCTGGTGCAGCAGGGCGCGCATCTGCTCGGCGTCGAGCAGCCCCGGGATGCCGAGGTAATCGGCCTCCTCGTCACTGCCGGCAGGCGTCGCGGTGCCGAACGACGACCCGTCGAAGATCACCTGGTCCAGCTCCGCGTCGGCGCCCAGCGAGGTGAAACCCGGTTCGGCGTCGGTCTTTTCGGTCCGCGTCCGGGTGGCCGGGTCGCCGTCGAGGGGATCGTCGGACTCGCGGTGCGGTTGGCCGAGCACGTGGTTGCGCTGAGCCTCCAGCTCGCTGGCGAGCTGCAGCAGGCCGGGCACCGACGGCACGAAGATGCTCGCGGTCTCGCCCGCCCGACGCGAGCGCACGAACCGGCCGATGGCCTGCGCGAAGAACAGCGGCGTCGAGGCGCTGGTGGCGTAGATCCCGACCGACAGCCGCGGCACGTCGACGCCCTCGGACACCATGCGCACCGCGACCAGCCACCGGCTGGTACTCGCTGCGAATTCGGTGATCCGGTCCGACGACCCCGGGTCGTCGGACAGCACGACCGCGGGCGCCTCCCCGGTGATCCTGGTCAGCAGTGCGGCGTACGCGCGCGCCGCGGTCCGGTCGGAGGCGATGATCATGCCGCCCGCGTCGGGCACGTGCGCCCGCTTCTGGCGCAGCCGCTCGTCGGCGGCCGCGATCACCGCGGGCATCCATTCGCCGGCCGGGTCGAGCGCGGTGCGCCACGCCCGCGCGGTCTGCTCGGCCGACAGCGGCTCACCCAGCCGCGCGGCATGCTCCTCCCCGGCGCTGTCGCGCCAGCGGGCCTGTCCCGAGTAGGCGAGGAACACCACCGGCCGGACCACGCCGTCGGCCAGGGCCTCGGCGTAGCCGTAGGTGTGGTCGGCCTGCGAGCGTGCCACGCCGTCGGCGCCGGACTCGTACGTGACGAACGGGATGGGGCTGTCGTCGCTGCGAAACGGCGTGCCCGTCAGGGCGAGTCGTCGGGTGGCGTCACCGAACGCCTCGCGGATGGCCTCGCCCCAGGTTTTGGCGTCACCGCCGTGATGGATCTCGTCGAAGACGACGAGTGTCTTGCGCTGCTCGGTGCGCACCCGGTGCAGCGTCGGGTGCGCCGCGACCTGGGCGTAGGTCACCATCACGCCGTGAAACTCCGGTGAGGTCTGCGGGTTGGTGTTGGAGAACCTCGGATCCAGCGCGAGGCCGTGCCGCTGCGCGGCCAGCGCCCACTGCACCTTGAGGTGCTCGGTGGGCACCACGACCGTGATCTGCTCGACGGCGCGCTGGCCGAGCAGTTCGGCCGCCACCCGCAGCGCAAACGTCGTCTTGCCGGAACCGGGGGTGGCGACGGCGAGGAAGTCGCGCGGCTGGGCGGCGAGATATTTGACCAGCGCGCGGCGCTGCCAGCCCCGCAACGCCAGGACCGTGTCGCTGCCCGACTGCATTGAAAAGGTTCCCCCCAAAGTTGCGTCCTCGACGCGTCAGGTGCGGCTCGGCGACGGGTGTGAAATGTAGCATGCCAACGCTTTTCGGCGCAGCAGCGACGCACTGGGTCGATTCATGGTGGCGACCCGCCGCGCCCGGCTACGCCGCGCGTGCGATCCCCACTAGACGGCGTGGCCCGCCAGGTCCCGGGCTTGTAGCCACCCGTGGATTCGGGCGGCGACGTCGGCCCATCCCGGTTCGAGCATCATGTTGTGCCCCATGTCGAAGAACTCCGCCTCGGTGCGGTAGGCGCGCGCGGTGGCCCGCACCGCCCGCACGCTGACGAAGCCGTCGTGCACGCCGCCGAGGACCAGCATCGGTGTGGTGATCCGCTCGGTGTCGACCCGGCGGAACATCGGATCGGTCATCGCCGCGCGGATGCTCTCGGGCCCGGCGCGATGCCAGCACGATTGGACGACGTCCTCGGGCGTGTCGGCGCAGAAGAGATACTCGCGGGCCAGCGCCGCCGTCCGGAGGAACCTGACCAAGGTGGGGTCGTTGAACGAGTGCACGGTCATCCACGGGCGGCGCCGCCAGACCCGCAGCGCCGCCCCGAGCACGCCACTCGGCGGCAGCGATCCCACCAGTACCGCGGCCGGGGCGTCCCGGTCCTCCAGGTAGCGCTGGATCGTGTAGCCGCCCAGCGAGTGACCGACGAGGACGGGGGAGCCGCCCAGATCGTCGGCCACCGAACGGACGTCGTCGATGTAGTCGGCGATGGAAACCCGGTGCAGCGGCTCGGCGGTGGGGCTTCCGCCGTGGCCGCGCAGGCTCATCGCGACCGCGCGGTAGCCGGCGTCGGCGAAGAAGTCCAGGAAACCGTCGTCCCAGCACCACGCGCCGTGCCAGCCGCCGTGCACGAACAGCAACGGCACGGGATGCGCGTCGCTGCAGGACCCCTTGTCGATCACCTCGAGCATGAGCTGACTTTTTGCCAGCAGGCCCCTCCGCGTCAAGCCCCCTGCCCCGCGCGGCGGCACCTGTCCCCCGCAAGCGGGGGCACCCCCGGCGCCCGGCTTCGCGGCGCTCGCGCCCGCTAGGCTTGCGAGGTGTTTGAATCGCTGTCCGACCGGTTGACCGGTGCCCTTGCGGGCCTGCGCGGCAAGGGTCGACTGACCGACGCCGACATCGAGGCGACCACCCGCGAAATCCGGCTGGCGCTGCTCGAAGCCGACGTTTCCCTGCCCGTGGTGCGGGCGTTCGTCGGCCGGATCAAGGAACGCGCCCGGGGCGCCGAGGTGTCCGGCGCGCTCAACCCGGCGCAACAGGTCGTCAAGATCGTCAACGAGGAACTCATCGGCATCCTGGGCGGGGAGACCCGCCAGCTGGCGTTCGCCAAGACGCCGCCGACGGTCGTGATGCTGGCCGGCCTGCAGGGTTCCGGCAAGACGTCGCTGGCCGGCAAGTTGGCGGCGTGGCTGCGCGGCCAGGGTCACACCCCGCTGCTGGTGGCCTGCGACCTGCAGCGGCCCGCGGCGGTCAACCAGCTCCAGGTCGTCGGCGAGCGCGCCGGCGTGCCCGTGTTCGCCCCGCACCCCGGCGCGTCGCCCGAGTCGGGACCGGGGGACCCGGTCGCGGTGGCGGCGGCGGGGCTCGCGGAGGCCCGGGCCAAGCACTTCGACGTCGTCATCGTCGACACCGCCGGCCGGCTGGGCATCGACGACGAGCTGATGGCGCAGGCCGCGGCCATCCGCGACGCCGTCGACCCCGACGAGGTGCTGTTCGTCCTGGACGCGATGATCGGCCAGGACGCCGTCA
The DNA here is from genome assembly GCF_001668725.1 of Mycobacterium sp. E787. Classification (GTDB taxonomy): domain Bacteria; phylum Actinomycetota; class Actinomycetes; order Mycobacteriales; family Mycobacteriaceae; genus Mycobacterium. The sequence continues at coordinate 240,589 of NZ_LZKL01000033.1, forward strand.
CCACCGCCGAGGCGTTCCGCGAGGGTGTCGGGTTCACCGGCGTGGTGCTGACCAAGCTCGACGGCGACGCCCGCGGCGGCGCCGCGCTGTCGGTCCGCGAGGTCACCGGCGTGCCAATCCTCTTCGCCTCCAGCGGCGAGAAGCTGGAGGACTTCGACGTCTTCCACCCCGACCGGATGGCCAGCCGCATCCTGGGCATGGGCGACGTGCTGACCCTGATCGAGCAGGCCGAGCAGGTCTTCGATGCGCAGCGCGCCGAGGAAGCGGCCGCCAAGATCGGCAGCGGCGAGCTGACGCTGGAGGACTTCCTCGAGCAGATGCTCGCCATTCGCAAGATGGGCCCGATCGGCAACCTGCTGGGCATGCTGCCCGGCGCCGGACAGATGAAGGACGCGCTGGCCGAGGTCGACGACAAGCAGCTCGACCGGCTGCAGGCCATCATCCGCGGGATGACGCCCCAGGAGCGGGCCGACCCGAAGATCATCAACGCGTCGCGGCGGCTGCGCATCGCCAACGGCTCGGGGGTGACGGTGTCGGAGGTCAACCAGCTGGTCGACCGCTTCTTCGAGGCCCGCAAGATGATGTCGTCGATGCTCGGCGGCATGGGCATCCCCGGCATCGGCCGCAAGTCGGCGACCCGAAAGGCCAAGGGGAAGGCTGGAAAGAAGGGCAAGAAGGGCGGGCGCGGGCCGACTCCGCCGAAGGCCAGGAACCCGCTCATGCAGGGCATGCCCGGCATGCCGGCCGGATTCCCCGACCTGTCGCAGATGCCCGAGGGCCTCAACGAGCTGCCGCCCGGGCTGGCCGACTTCGACCTGTCCAAGCTGAAGTTCCCGGGCAAAAAGTCGTGACGATCGCGAGCGCGGCGGAGCCGGGCGAAGCGGGTCGTCACCGGCGGATCGTGACGATCGCGAGCGCGGCGGAGCCGGGCGAAGCGGGTCGTCACCGTCAGATCGTGACGATCGCGAGCGCGGCGGAGCCGGGCGAAGCGGGTCGTCACCGGCGGAAGTAGCCGCGCGGTGCGGATGCACGTGCGCGGCCGGGGGCTGCCCGACGAGACCGAGCTGCAGCTGTGGATCGTCGACGGCCGCATCAGCACCGAACCGGTGGCCGGCGCGGACACCGTCTTCGAAGGTGGCTGGATTCTGCCCGGGCTGGTCGACGCGCACTGCCACGTCGGGCTCGGCGACGACGGCGAGATCCCCCTCGATGAGGCGATCGGCCAGGCCGAGGCCGAACGCGACGTCGGCGCGCTGCTGCTGCGTGATGCCGGCTCGCCAACCGACACCCGCAGCCTCGACGATCGCGAGGATCTGCCCCGCATCATCCGCGCCGGAAGGCACCTGGCGCGGCCCAAGCGCTATTCGCGGGGCTTCGCCGACGAACTCGAAGACGAATCCCAGCTGCCCGAGGCGGTGGCCCGCGAGGCCAAGCGCGGCGACGGCTGGGTCAAGCTGGTCGGCGACTGGATCGACCGCGACATCGGCGACCTGGCCCCGCTATGGTCCGACGACGTGCTCAAGGCCGCGATCGCTGCCGCACACGAGCACGGCGCCCGCGTCACCGCGCACGTCTTCAGCGAGGACGCGCTGCCCGGCCTGATCAACGCCGGCATCGACTGCATCGAACACGGCACCGGGCTCACCGACGACACCATCGCGCTGATGGTCGAGCACGGCACCGCGCTGGTGCCCACCCTGATCAACACCCTGGAGAACTTCGAAGGCATCGCGGACGCCGCGGGCCGCTACCCGGCCTATGCCGCGCACATGCGCGACCTGCACGCCCGATGCCTGCAGCGGACCGCCGCCGCGCGCGAGGCGGGCGTTGCCGTGTATGCCGGCAGCGACGCGGGCACCATGATCGCGCACGGGCGGATCGCCGACGAGGTCGAGGCGCTCAAGCGCATCGGTATGAGCCCGACCGAGGCGTTGGGCGCGGCGTGCTGGGATGCCCGCCGCTGGCTGGGCCGGCCCGGTCTGGAATACGGGGTGTCGGCCGACCTGTTGTGCTACGCACAGGACCCACGGCAGAGTCCGGGGGTCCTGAACCGGCCGGACCTTGTGATATTGCGCGGCAAGATTTTTCGGCCACACGACTAGGCGGCGCGGCGTAGCGATCGCGGATAGGATCCTCGAATGGCGTTGGCCAGCGGCGCGACCTTCGCCGGTTACCTGGTCGCGCGGAGGCTGGGTTCTGGAGCGACCGGCGCGGTCTACCTTGTCCAGGACCCGCGGGCGTCGCGCTGGCAGGCGTTGAAGGTCCTTGCGCCGGCGCTGTCCGACGACGGCGCATTCCGTCGGCGATTCCTGGCGGAGGTCCCGGTCGCGACGCGCCTGTACCACCCGAACGTCGTCGAGGCGCGCGACCGCGGCGAGTTCGACGGCCAGCTGTACGTCGCGATGGAGTACGTCGAGGGCATCAACGCCGCGCGGTTGATCGCCGACCGATTCCCGGCCGTCTCGGCGGCGGGCGAGGTGCTCGCCATGGTGACCGCGCTCGCCGGCGCCCTCGACTACGCGCACGAGCGCGGGCTGCTGCACCGCGACGTCAAACCCGCCAACGTCCTGCTGACCGGCCTCTGGGAAGGCGAACAGCGGACGCTGCTGACGGACTTCGGGGTGGTTCGCGACCCGGGCACGGCCGGCTACGCCGCGCCCGAACAGCTGCTGGGCACGGGCGTCGACGGGCGCTCCGACCAGTACGCGTTGGCCGCCACCGCCTTCCACCTGCTGACCGGCGCGCCGCCGCCACCCGACGCCGCACCCCCGTTGCTCAGCGACCAACGCCCGGAACTGGCGCGCCTCGACGGCGCGTTCGCCCGTGCGCTCGCCCCCAACGCCGACGACCGGTTCGCGACCTGCCGGGAGTTCGCCGCGGCGGCGAACGAACAGGCGGGCGTCCTCAGCGGTGACCGCAGTCCCGAGGCCGCCCTGGTGGCCGAGTACCCGGCGTATACCGCACCCGCCGCGGCCGAACGAGCGGCGGCCGGATCGCCGGCCCTTCGCCTGGACGACGCGCTCACGCGGACCGCCCCGCACGAGCGGGAGCCCGCGGTGGCCCGGCCGAAGAGGCGCCGGCCCCGCAGGATCGTGGTGGCCGCCGCGGCGGCGCTGCTCGTCGCGGCGCTGCTCGCCGTCGGCGTCGCCATCGGGCGCAAGACCGACACGAACATCGCCCCTGCGGGTCGCCCGTCAACGAGCGCGCCGCCGGCGCCACCCGTGGCAGCGATCCCGCTCGACGGCACGTACCGCCTCGAGGTCCAGCGCACCCGGCAGACGTTCAACGACACGCCCGACCCGCAGCCACCCGACGTGACCACCTGGTGGGCCTTCCGCTCGTCATGCGCGGCCGGTCCGTGCACGGCCGTCGGCCAGCCGCTGGACGACGATAACCACACCCAGCCGAAGCCGACCGTCCGCAGGCCGGTCGTGCTCGACTTCCGCGACGGTCGTTGGCTGTCGCGGCCGGAGGAGGCGACCGTCGCCTGCATCGGCCGGAACGGGGCCGACGGGATGCAAGCGACCACGCAGGTGCTGTCGCTGCGACCGCGGCCGCAAGGCGAGTTCGCCGGCGACATGACCGTCACCGTGCAGAGCGACGAATGCGGCCAGCTCGGGGCCGTGCTGCGGGCGCCCGCGGTGGCCACCCGCAGCGGCGACCTGCCGTCGGGCGTCACGGTCCCGGACCCGGCGGGGGCCCTTGACCCCCACGCCTCGCCCCCCGGCCCCCCTCGCTGAGCCCGCCTGACCAGCGCTTTCGGCGCGGCGCGCCGGCCTTCGCGGAAAGATTGCGAGTACTTGCTATCTATGTTACGGTTCGTGCCAACTCGACGACCTTGGAGGAAACCGTGACCTACGACGTGATCGTTCGCGACGGGCTGTGGTTCGACGGCACCGGCGGCGCGCCGCAGACTCGCACGCTCGGCATCCGCGACGGCGTGGTGGCCACGGTCTCGGCCGCGCCGCTGGACGAGACCGGTTGCCCCGAGGTGATCGACGCGGCCGGCAAGTGGGTGATGCCCGGCTTCATCGACGTGCACACCCACTACGACGCCGAGGTGCTGCTGGACCCGGGGCTGCGGGAGTCGGTGCGCCACGGCGTCACCACCGTGCTGCTGGGGAACTGCTCGCTGTCGACGGTCTACGCCGATTCCGAGGACGCGGCCGACCTGTTCAGCCGCGTCGAGGCGGTGCCGCGCGAATTCGTTTACGGCGCTTTGGATTCCAACAAGACCTGGTCGACCGCCGCGGAGTACGTCAAGGCGATCGACACCCTGCCGCTCGGGCCGAATGTCGGCTCCCTGCTTGGTCATTCGGATTTGCGGACCGCGGTGCTCGGCCTCGATCGCGCCACCGACGACACCGTCCGGCCCACCGATGCCGAGCTGGAGCGGATGGCGGCGCTGCTCGACGAGGCGCTGGACGCCGGGATGCTCGGCATGTCCGGCATGGACGCGGCCATCGACAAGCTCGACGGCGATCGCTTCCGGTCGCGCGCGCTGCCGTCGACCTTCGCCACCTGGCGGGAACGGCGCAAGCTCATCAATGTCCTGCGCAAGCGCGGGCGGATGCTGCAGAGCGCCCCGGACGTCGAGAACCCGGCGTCGGCGCTGATGTTCTTTCTGACCAGCAGCCGGATCTTCGGGCGCGGCAAGGGTGTTCGGATGAGCATGCTGGTGTCGGCCGACGCCAAGTCGATGCCGCTGGCGGTGCACACGTTCGGGTTCGGCACCAGGATGCTGAACAGGTTCCTCGGCTCGGCCGTGCGGTTCCAGCACCTGCCGGTCCCGTTCGAGCTGTACTCCGACGGGATCGACCTGCCGGTGTTCGAGGAGTTCGGCGCCGGGACGGCGGCCCTGCACCTGCGCGACCAACTGCAGCGCAACGAGTTGCTCGCCGACAAGGAATACCGCCGCAAGTTCCGCCGCGAGTTCGACCGCGTCAAGCTCGGACCGTCGTTGTGGCACCGTGACTTTCACGACGCGGTCATCGTCGAATGCCCGGACGAATCGTTGATCGGCAAGAGCCTCGGCGCCATCGCCGACGAGCGCGGGCTGCACCCGCTGGACGCGTTCCTCGACGTGCTCGTCGAAAACGGTGAGCGCAACGTGCGCTGGACGACCGTGGTGGCCAACCACCGCCCCCGCCAACTCGACAAGCTCGCCAACGAGCCGAGCATCCACATGGGCTTCTCCGACGCCGGCGCGCACCTGCGCAACATGGCCTTCTACAACTTCGGTCTGAAGATGCTCAAGCGCACCCGCGACGCCCACCGGGCGGGCGCGCCGTTCATGTCCACCGAGCGGGCGGTGCACCGGCTGACCGGCGAACTAGCCGAGTGGTTCGGCATCGACGCGGGCACCCTGCGCGAGGGCGACCGGGCCGACTTCGTCGTGATCGACCCGGCCGGGCTCAACGAGGCGGTGGACGGCTATCACGAGGAAGCGGTGCCGTTCTACGGCGGCCTGCGGCGCATGGTCAACCGCAACGACGACGCCGTCGTCGCGACCGGTGTCGGCGGGGTCGTCGTCTTCGCGCGGGGCCGATTCCGCGACGGCTACGGCCAGACGGTGAAGTCGGGCCGCTACCTGCGGGCCGGCGAGCGGACCGCGCTGAGCGTGGGCGCCTGACATGGCCCGGACGCAGCAGCAGCGGCGCGAGGAGACCGTCGGGCGGCTCATCGACGCCTGCATCGCCACCATCATCGAGGTCGGCTACGCGCGGGCATCGGCCGCCGTGATCACCAAGCGCGCCGGGGTGTCCGTCGGCGCCCTGTTCCGCCACTTCGAAACCATGGGTGACTTCATGGCGGCCACCGCATCCGAGGTGCTGCGCCGCCAGCTGGAGTCCTTCACCAAGGGCGTCGCCGAAATACCGGCCGACCGGCCGGCCCTCGAGGCCGCGCTGGCGATACTGCGCGACATCACCAGCGGCCCCACCAACGCGGTGGTCTACGAGCTCCTGATCGCCGCGCGCACCGACGAAAAGCTCAGGGAGACTCTGCAACACGAGCTCGGGCAGTACTCCGCCAAGATCGTAGACGCGGCGCGGGCGCTGCCCGGGGCCGAGGCCTTCCCGGAGGAGACGTTCCCGGTCGTCGTGGCGCTGATGACAAACGTGTTCGACGGCGCGGCGGTGGTGGAGGGGGTGCTGCCGCAGCCCGCGATCGCCCAGCAGCGGATCCCGGTGCTGACGGCGCTGCTGAACGCGGCGCTGCCGGAGGCCGGCGCCTAGAGCGAGCCGATGCCGGTCTCGGGGTTCAGCGCGAAACCCCAGTCGAACAGGCTGCCGGCCTGGTCCCAGTACGTCGGGCCGCCCGGTTTCACCAGCCCGTACATCATCGCGATCACCAGGCGGCGGCCCCCGCGGGCGGCGGCGCCGACGAAGGTCTTGCGGGCGGCGTCGGTGAAGCCGGTCTTGCCGCCGATGGCGCCGGGGTAGCGCGCCAGCAGTTCGTCCTGGTTGGTGACGGGTTCGTCGCCGTGATCGCCGGGGAACATCGCCGACGGCTCGGCGGTGATCTGGGCGAACACCGGGTTGGCCATGGCTGCGCGGAAGATGACGGCCAGGTCGTGCGCCGTGGACGCCCCGGAGCCACCCGGCCCGTCCAGGCCCGACGGGGTCGCCGCGTGGGTGCTCATCGCGCCCAGCGACGCGGCCTTGGCGTTCATCTTGGCGACCGCCGCGTCGGCGCCGCCGAGCAGGTGCGCGAGCGTGTTGGCGGCGTCGTTGCCCGAGACCAGCAGCAGCGCGTCCAGCAACTGGCGCGCGGTGTAGCTGCGGCCCGGCTTGATGCCGACGCAGTTGCACTCGACCTCGGTGTCGGCGACGTCGGCGACGACGGACGAGTCCAGGCTGACCTGGTCCAGCGCCACCAGCGCCAACAGCACCTTGATGGTGCTCGCGGGCGGGTGGGGCACGTTCTGGTCGCGGCCGGCCAGGACCTGGCCGCTGTCCAGGTCGGCCACGATCCACGTCTGGGCGGGGCCGTCGGGGATCGGCACCGAGCCGACCGGCTGCGCGCTGTCGGCCGAGGCGGGCACCACTGCGACGGTGGCACCGGACGCGACGGCCGCCAGCAGGGCGGCGGCTGCGGCCATGAGCTTGCGCATGGCCGCTCAGTTTAACTTCCGGCTTCGTGCGGTGGGCCCGCTGCCGGACGGAGGTGGCCCCGGGCTGATCAGACCCGCCGGTGCGGGCGGCGCCTGCCCGGCTGACCTGCGACCCTCCCGGCGAGTGTTTTTGACGAGTTGAGGCGCTAATGCCAGGGCATGTCGCGCCAGGAGTAGAACTTCCCGTCGCCGATGTCGTGCACGCCGTAGTAGTCCCAGAAGTAGTCGTGGCAGACGTTGCCGTCCCACGGGACGGGCCGGCCCGCCGGGAGGACGTCGCCCGGGCACCAGTGCTGGCAGGACTTCCCGGCCGGGCACGGGGCGGCCTCGGCCGACGGCGCGGCCAGCCCCGAGCCGCCGAACATCAACAGCGTCGTTGCCAAAGCCGCGAGGGCCGCTCTCATAAATTCAGGATTATTGCGCTCGTTCGCCGCTGGTGTCCTGGGAAGACCGGAATGCTGTCGCGGTTGGTTCATCTGAGCTCCCTCGTTGCTGACGATCCTGTGGCAACTGCACACCGCGCACGCGGCTACCGATCCCAACTCGGGTGGCGACGTTGCCGAGATCGAAGTCGGCGACCGGGCGCGGTTCACGACGTAGAATCGCTTGCGGGACAGGCGAACTCCCCCTCGCTAAAGTTCTATCGGTCCGCGTCGACTCACACTAACCTGACGGGTTTCTGGCTGCGGAACAAGGGAATCATCCGCAAGTGTTGAAGACCGATATCGGGAGGAGTGCGTTATGCGTGTGTACCGGTTCGACGACTTCACCGGGCTGGACGGATTGCGGATTCACGACGAACCCGTCCCGTCGCCCCAGCGAGGAGAATTGCTGCTTCGGATACGAGCGGTCTCGCTGAACTACCGAGACGTGGCGATTCCCCTGGGCCGGTACGTGCGGGACAGCACACCGGGCCTGGTGCCGTGCAGCGATGCCGCCGCCGAGGTCGTGGAGGTCGGCGAGGGCGTCGAGGACTACCGTCCCGGCGAGCGGGTGGTGGGCTCGTTCCAGCCGAGATGGTTCGGCGGCCCAATGCCTGCGACGGCGAATTCGGACAGCTACGGCAGCGGCCAGGACGGCTGGTTGACCGAGTACAAGGTGGTGTCCCGGGAGGCGGTCGTGCGCATTCCCGACGCCATACCCGACGAACAGGCCGCGACGCTGCCGTGCGCCGGGGTTACGGCCTGGAACGCACTCGGTGGCCCCGCGCCGATTCGCGCGGGCCAGACCGTGTTGACCCTGGGTACCGGCGGGGTTTCGCTGTTCGCGCTGCAACTGGCCAAGCTGGTGGGCGGCCGTGTGGTCGCGACGACGTCGAGCTCGGAGAAAGCCCAGACCCTCAAAGGGTTGGGGGCCGACGACGTCATCGACTACCGCCGCAATCCCAACTGGGGTGAGCAGGTACGCGAACTGACCGGTGGCCGCGGCGCGGACCGCGTCGTCGAAGTCGGCGGCCCGGCCACCATCGAGCAGTCGCTGCGTGCGGTCGCCGAGGGTGGCGAGGTCACGCTGATCGGCTTTCTCAGCCAAGACAATCCGGGCATCGACTATTTCCTGCTCAAGGGGGCCGGCGCGACGACGCGGTCCATCACCGTCGGGAGCCGGTCCGATCTGCAGGACCTTGTGCGAGCCGTGGCCGCCACGGGGCTGGTGCCCGTGATCGACGACGTCTTCGAATTCGATGACGCGAAAGCGGCGTTCGAACGGTTGCGCGACGGCAAGCACGTCGGCAAGCTCGTCGTCCGGATCGGCTGAGCGCGGCGACCAGCGGTCGTGTTCAATCGAGCCATGTTGAGCCTGGCCGAAATCTCCGACCGCCTCGAGATCCAGCAGCTGCTGGTGGACTACTCCACCGCGATCGACAACCGCCGATTCGACGACCTGGACAAGGTGTTCACCCCGGACGCCTACATCGACTACACCGCCCTCGGGGGCATCGAGGGCCACTACCCCGAGGTCAAGAAATGGCTGGCGGAGGTGCTGCCGAACTTCCCGGTGTACGCGCACATGCTGGGCAACTTCTCGGTGCACATCGACGGGGACAAGGCCGCGTCGCGGGTGATCTGCTTCAACCCGATGGTGCTGCCCGGCGGGGGCGACCAGGCGCTGTTCTGCGGGCTCTGGTACGACGACGAGTTCGTGCGGACCCCCGAGGGCTGGCGCATGACGCGCCGGGTGGAGACCAAAGTCTTCCAGAAGGTGATGTAGACGAATCTGATGGCGGCGACCCGCCGCGCCCGGCTGCGCCGCGCTTGCGATCGCTGCAATTTCCGCGCGACCGCCCCGTTCTGGCACAATGGGCGGCTGTCCGCCGCGCGGTTACGGCCGCCCGGTGGTCACACACGCGAGGCAAAACCGGATCCGGGCATCCCGCCCGGATCGCTGAATTGCAGCGTGACACCCACAGGAGAAGTCGCTCAACCATGGCTGTGAAGATCAAGCTCACCCGGCTTGGCAAGATCCGCAATCCCCAGTACCGAATCGCCGTCGCCGACGCGCGCACCCGCCGCGACGGCCGCTCCATCGAGGTCATCGGCCGCTACCACCCGAAGGAGGAGCCGAGCCTCATCGAGATCAACTCCGAGCGCGCCCAGTACTGGCTCTCGGTGGGCGCCCAGCCGACCGAGCCCGTGCTCAAGCTGCTGAAGATCACCGGTGACTGGCAGAAGTTCAAGGGGCTGCCCGGCGCCGAGGGCACCCTGAAGGCCGCGCCGCCGAAGCCCACGAAGCTGGAGCTGTTCAACGCCGCGCTGGCCGAGGCCGACGGCGGACCCACCACCGAGGCCGCCAAGCCGAAGAAGAAGGCCCCCGCCAAGAAGGCCGCCAAGGCGGCCGAGGAAGCGGCCCCCGAAGCCGCCGAACAGCCGGCGGCCGAAGCCGCCGAACAGCCGGCGGCCGAAGCCGCCGAACAGCCGGCGGCCAAGGGCGGCGAGCAGGCCGAGCCGGCCCAGCCGGTTGAGACGTCCGAGGAAGGCTGACCGGGGTGAGCACGGTCGTCGTTGACGCTGTCGAGCATCTGGTCCGCGGGATCGTCGACAATCCCGACGATGTCCGGGTCGACATGGTGACCAGTCGGCGCGGGCGCACCGTGGAGGTGCACGTCCACCCCGACGACCTCGGCAAGGTGATCGGTCGCGGCGGACGCACCGCGACCGCGTTGCGCACACTGGTCGCCGGGATCGGCGGCCGCGGCATCCGCGTCGACGTGGTGGACACCGACCAGTAGCGGAGCGCCTCCTTTGGAGTTGACGGTCGGGCGCGTGGTCAAGGCACACGGCATCGGCGGCGAGGTGGTCGTCGAAGTCCGCACCGACGATCCCGACGCCCGCTTCGCCCCGGGTAACACGTTGCGCGCCAAGAACTCCCGGACCGGTGACGAACGCAACGTCGTCGTCGACCAGGTGCGCGAGCACGGCGCGCGGCTGCTGGTGCGGCTGGCCGGGGTGGACGACCGCGACGCCGCCGACGCGTTGCGCGGCAGCCTGTTCGTGGTTGACTCCGCGGAGCTGCCGCCGATCGACGAGCCCGACACCTACTACGACCACCAGCTCGAGGGCCTGCGCGTGCGCACCACCGGCGGACAGCACGTCGGCGTCGTCGCCGAGGTGCTGCACACCGCCGCCGGTGAGCTGCTGGCGGTGCAGCGCGACTCCGGCGAAGCCCTGGTGCCGTTCGTCGCCGCGATCGTGACGTCGGTGTCGCTGGACGATGGCGTCATCGAGATCGACCCGCCCGAGGGGCTGCTGGATCTGGCATGAGGATCGACGTCGTCACCATCTTCCCGGCCTACCTCGATCCGCTGCGAGAATCGTTGCCGGGCAAGGCGATTGCCTCGGGGCTGGTCGATCTGCAGGTGCACGACCTGCGCCGGTGGACCCACGACGTGCACCACTCGGTGGACGACGCGCCGTACGGCGGCGGCCCGGGAATGGTGATGAAGGCCCCGGTGTGGGGTGAGGCGCTGGACGAAACGTGTTCCGGCGAAACGCTTCTGGTGGTTCCCACGCCAGCGGGCTCGCTCTTCACCCAGGCGACCGCGCAGCGCTGGAGCGCCGAGCGCCATTTGGTGTTCGCGTGCGGGCGCTACGAGGGCATCGACCAGCGCGTCATCGAGGACGCCGCCCGACGGATGCGGGTCGAGGAGGTCTCGATCGGCGACTACGTGTTGCCGGGCGGGGAGTCGGCGGCCGTGGTGATGATCGAGGCCGTGCTGCGGCTGCTGACCGGCGTCCTGGGCAATCCCGCGTCGCTGCAGGAGGACTCGCACTCGCCGGCCCTGGACCGGCTGCTGGAGGGCCCCAGCTACACGCGGCCGCCGAGCTGGCGCGGGCTCGACGTTCCCGAGGTGCTGTTGTCCGGCGACCACGCGCGCATCGCCGCGTGGCGACGCGAGGTCTCGCGGCAGCGCACGCGGGAACGCCGCCCCGACTTATTGGAGGACTCGCGAGCAGACGCAAAAGCCCCGCGACACGCCGAAGATTAGGGGCGTTTACGTCTGCTCGCGCCGTGACCGGCCGGGCTCAGATGCGACCGCTGGGGAAGATCGTCTTGACGGCCTGGGTGATCGTCTGCCGCGCCGTGGCGTCGTCGGACGACTGCAACGACTGGACCACCATGACGTAGCGGTGGTCGGCGCCGATCACGCCGGTCGACAGGTGCACCCAGTCGGTGCCGATGCAGCACATCCAGCCCTGCTTGACGGCCACCGGCTCGGCGAACAGCCCATCCGGAATGCCGAACCGCTGCGGGTAACCGTCGATCCCGGTGGGAGTGGACCGGGCCAGGTCGTTGACGATGATCATCGCCCGGTCGGCCGGCAGGCCGCCCGACCCGTCGAGCAGCATGTCGTAGTAGCGGACCAGGTCGGTCAGCGAGCTCATCGTGTTCCACCAGCGGCCGTCGCTGGGCGGGGTGGTGGAGGACAGGCCGTAGCGGGCCGCGACCTGGCTGACGATGGCGTCGCCGCCGCCCTGACCCCAGAACTTCTCGGCCGCGCCGTCGTCGGAGGACTGCAACATGGCGTCCAGGGCCTGGCGGTCCTCCGGGGGCAGCGCGGTCCTGCCCTGGGACTCGGCCAGCAGCAGGTCGTCGGCGATGAACAGCTTGGCCACGGAGGCGGTGCCGATGATCTGGCTGTTGCCGTTGGAGACCAGCTCATGCGTCTTGCGATCGAGCACGGCCACCGAGAGCGTGGCTCCGGCGGCGGCCGCCTCGTCGATGGCCTGCTGAATCCGCGCCGGCAGGCCGCCGAACACCGTTCCGGACAGCGCCTGCGGCGACCCGTGCATCGGCAGGCTGTCCAGCAGCAGCTGAACCGTCTCAGGCTGCTTCGGCGACTCGAGCACCGGCGCGCTGCGTTCCGGGCTGCCCGACACCTTCGGTTGGCTTTGCCGCTCCACCAGCGCCTCGTCGCACCCTGCCAACACCAGCGTCACCGCCGCCACGGCGGCGAGCACGGTGAGCGGGCGGGGGCGCATGGGTCGGTCTCCTTGGTTTCGCCTGACGTCGTCGGGTCGATCGGCGCACGTGGACCCGAGTCATATTTACCACTCACCAGGGTCTTCGGCGGGCTATGAACCGCAGCGTTTACATGTGATTTTCAAAGCAAGCGGGCCGTCTGGCACAATTGTTCAGTTGTCTCGCACCCGTCAGCGGGCCGGGCTCCTTCCCGGCCGCCGCGAGATGCACACCAAGAGCCCGAAACCCATCGGCTTGATGACCGCCCCACGCCCGCGGGTGTGGGCGGCCATCGCAAGCCGCGACCGCAAGGAAGTGTCTTCGTACGATGAACAGGCTGGACTTCGTCGATCAGGCGTCGCTGCGCGACGACATCCCGGCCTTCAACCCGGGCGACACCATCAACGTGCACGTCAAGGTCATCGAGGGCGCCAAGGAGCGCATCCAGGTGTTCAAGGGCGTGGTCATCCGCCGCCAGGGTGGGGGCATCCGCGAGACGTTCACCGTCCGCAAGGAAAGCTACGGCGTCGGCGTCGAGCGGACCTTCCCGGTGCACTCGCCGAACATCGACCACATCGAGGTGGTGACCCGTGGCGACGTCCGTCGCGCGAAGCTGTACTACCTGCGCGAACTGCGTGGCAAGAAGGCCAAGATCAAGGAAAAGCGCTGACCGGACACGGTTCACCGGGGCGCCGACCATGCTGGCTACGCTGATCCCGTGACCGACAACCCGGACCCCTCCGAGGCCCCGTCCGACGCCGGCCAGCCGGAGCCGAAGGTATCCACCCGCGACCCCGGTGACACCGAGGCGCCCGCCGCCGAGCGGACCGTGCCGCCCGGGCCGGAGCCCAAGAAGAAGTCGACGCTGCGCGAACTCGCGATCCTCGCGCTGATCGCGGTGGTGCTCTACTACGTCATGCTGACGTTCATCGCGCGTCCGTACCTGATTCCGTCGGAATCCATGGAGCCCACGCTGCACGGGTGCACGGGCTGTGTCGGCGACCGGATCATGGTGGACAAGCTGACCTACCGCTTCGGTCAGCCGCGGCCCGGCGACGTGATCGTCTTCAAGGGTCCGCCGTCGTGGAACGCCGGATACAAGTCGATCCGCTCGAACAACACCGGGCTGCGCTGGGTGCAGGACGGGCTGTCGTTCATCGGCTTCGTGCCGCCCGACGAGAACGACCTGGTCAAGCGCGTCATCGCGGTTGGGGGCCAGACCGTGCAGTGCCGGGCCGACACCGGGTTGACGGTCGACGGCAAGCCGCTCAAGGAGCCCTACCTGGATCCGAACACCATGATGGCCGACCCGGCGAAGTATCCGTGCCTGGGCAGCGAGTTCGGTCCGGTCGCCGTCCCGTCGGGCCGGCTGTGGGTGATGGGCGACAACCGGACGCACTCGGCGGACTCGCGGGCCCACTGCACCAGCGTCCCGGCCGAAGCCCTCAAGGGCATCCTGTGCACCGGTGACCCGAACTCGGGAACCGTGCCGGTGTCCAACGTCATCGGCAAGGCCAGATTCATCGTGTGGCCGCCGTCGCGGTGGGGCGGAGTCAGATCGGTGAATCCCCAACAGGGCCAGTAGCCGTGGCCACCACGTGGCCGCCGCGGACGGTGATCCGCAAGGCCGGGGGTCTGCGCACCCTGGAGTCGGCGCTGTATCGCAGCGGCCTGGGGCCGGTGGCCGGGGTGGACGAGGTGGGCCGCGGCGCCTGCGCGGGCCCGCTGGTGGTGGCGGCCTGCGTGCTGGGACCGGGGCGCTTGGAAAGCCTTGCCGCCCTTGATGATTCGAAGAAGCTCACGGAGAAGGTGCGGGAGAGGCTGTTTCCGTTGATCCGCCGCTACGCGCTGGCCTATCACGTGGTGTTCATCCCGTCGGAAGAGGTCGACCGGCGCGGCGTGCACGTCGCCAACATCGAGGGCATGCGGCGCGCGGTGGCCGGCCTGGCCGTTCGTCCGGGATACGTGCTGTCCGACGGGTTCCGGGTGCCCGGCCTGCCGATGCCGTCGCTGCCGGTGATCGGGGGCGACGCCGCGGCCGCCTGCATCGCCGCGGCGAGCGTGCTGGCGAAGGTCAGCCGCGACCGGCTGATGGTCGCCATGGACGCCGAGCATCCCGGCTACGGCTTCGCCGATCACAAGGGCTACAGCACGCCGGCGCACTCGACGGCCCTGACCGAGCTGGGGCCCTGCGCCGAGCACCGCTATTCGTTCATCAACGTCCGGCGCGTGGCAACCGGATCGGGGGCCCGGATAGTGGCCGAGTGCAAACCGGACCCTCCGGCCGAGCGTGACGGATACCGGTGAGGAAAGATGGGACCAGGTTCCCGCGTGGCGACGGAGGCGTCTGAGCAGATGAGTGGCAGATGAGTGCAGAAGATCTCGAAAAGTACGAAACCGAGATGGAGCTCTCGCTGTACCGCGAATACAAGGACATCGTCGGCCAGTTCAGCTACGTCGTGGAAACCGAGCGGCGCTTCTACCTGGCTAACAGCGTGGAGATGGTGCCGCGCAACGCCGACGGCGAGGTCTACTTCGAGCTCCGGCTGTCCGATGCCTGGGTGTGGGACATGTACCGGCCGGCCCGGTTCGTCAAGCAGGTGCGGGTGGTCACCTTCAAGGACGTCAACATCGAAGAGGTCGAAAAGCCCGAGCTGCGGCTGCCCGAGTAACGCGGTCAGGCGTCCGGCGGCGGCTGATTCTCGGCGTCCGACGGCAGCGCGCCGCGATTTTCGATGACGGCACGCGCCACGTCGGCCAGCTTGATGTTCAGCGCCTGGGAGTGGCGCCGCAGCAGGTCGAACGCCTGGTCTTCGCTCATGCCGTGCAGCAGCATCAGCATGCCGACCGCCTTGCCGATCTCGCGGTTGCTCAGCAGGCCCCGTCGCAGGCTGGCGGCGTCCTCGCCCTTGGCGACGGCGTTGATCGCCACGCTGGCGAACGCCGCCAGCACCGCCGCACGGCCGGCGGACTCGGCGTCGAACATGTTGGGCGTGTCGCTGAACAGGTTCAGCGCGGCCCCCTTGCGCTTGTCGACCAGCAGGCGAAAGCCCATGGCCCCACGCACCGGGGTTTCCTCGACGAGGACGGATGCCAGCTTGGGCCACAGCGACGGCGTGGTCAGGTCCGTGTCGATCTGGGGCGTCTCTTCCTCGATCGCATCGATGCAGGGCCCGTCCCCGGCGCGCCGCTCCAGCTCGTCGATCTGGTGAGCGAGGCGGTCGCTCGCGCCGACCGTGACGTAGCGGTCGCCCTCGCGCACCATCAGGCTGGCATGGTCACAGCCGCGCACGGTCAGGGTCGCCGCGATGCAGATGGCCGCGTACATCTGCTTGGCGTCCGAGCCCTGATAGATGATCTCGGCGAGGGCGGCGAAGACCGTCCCCGGGTCGGCCTTCTCGCCGCCCGGTGGCGGACCGTCCGCGACCGCATTCGCGTCTTGTGCCACGTCGTGTCCCCATTCCTGCGCTGCCGGTGTTCGGCCCGCGATCGCCGTAGATTATCGGTCGCCAACACGACCGCAAACGCTGTATGGCCAGTTGCCGGGTATAGGCGGCGTGGCTGCTCACGCTCCCTTGTCGAGAATATCGACTTGCGACTTTGGTCACTTGTGGTTTCGAAGCGGCGCCGCAGGGAAGCTCATCTCGAATGGGGCTGACCGTTGCGGTGACCGGGCCGACCGGGGAAATCGGCATCTCCGCGGTGACAGCGCTCGAGCGCGAGCCCGCGGTGGACACCATCATCGGGATGGCCCGCCGGCCGTTCGACCCGGTGTCGTGCGGCTGGGTCAAGACCGTCTACCAGCGGGGCGACATCCTCGACCGGGAGGCGGTCGACGCCCTGGTGGCGCAGGCCGACGTGGTGATCCACCTGGCGTTCATCATCATGGGCTCGCGCGAGGAGAGCTCGCGCATCAACCTGCAGGGCACCCGAAACGTGTTCGAGGCGGTGGCTGCCGGGGCCGCCGCCGGGCGGCCGCGGCGGCTGGTCTACACGTCGTCGGTGGCGGCGTACGGCTACCACTCCGACAACCCGGTGCCCCTCACCGAGGAGGTGCCGACGCGGGGATCCGCCGAGCACTACTACTCGGCGCAGAAGGCGGCGTGCGAGGCGCTGCTGGCGGAGGTCACCAAGGAGTCGTCGCTCGAGGTGTTCGTCCTGCGGCCGTGCATCGTCGCCGGGCCCAAGGCGACCGCTTTGGCCGACGCGATGCCATGGAACCAGCTGCCCGGCCCGGTGCGCGCCATTTCCAGGGTGGTGCCGGTGCTGAAGCCGGTCGTGCCCGATCCGGGTTTTCCGTTGCAGCTCGTCCACCACGACGACGTCGCCGAGGCGATCGCGCTGGCGGCGACGGCTCCGGCGCCCCCAGGGGCGTACAACATCGCCGGTGACGGCGTGGTGACGGTTTCCGAGGTGGCCAGGGCGCTGGGCGGCCGGCCGGTGCGCGTCCCGGCCTTGGCAGCGTCGGCGGCGTCGGCGGCGCTGTCCCGGCTCCCGTTCGTCCCCTCGCTGCTGGAGTGGCTGCACATCGCGCGGACGTCCGTGGTGATGGACACGGCGAAGGCGAAGACCCAGCTGGGGTGGCAGCCGCTGCACTCGTCGGCGGAGACGCTGGCGGCGCTGGCCGGGGGCGGTCCGAGGGCGGTGTGACGTCGGCCAATGTAGTTTTGGCTGCATGAGGTCCCGGCGCGGGTGAGCCGCGTAACGGCGCGCCGGCACGCGCATCATCTCACCGCGGACCGGGCCGTCACCCGGCCGGAAACCCTGGCCGTCGAGGAGCCGTTGGAGATCCGCGTCAACGGCGCGCCGGTCACGGTGACGATGCGGACGCCCGGCTCGGATTTCGAACTGGCGCAAGGGTTCCTGCTCACCGAGGGGGTGATCGGCGGGCGCGGCGACGTGCTCGCCATCCGCTACTGCGGCGGTCGGGGCGGGGACGGGGCCAACACCTACAACGTCGTGGACGTGACCCTGGCTCCCGGGGTCGATCCGCCCGGGCTCGACGTCACCCGCAACTTCTACACCACGTCGTCCTGCGGGGTGTGCGGCAAGGCGTCGCTCGAGGCGGTGCGCCTGTCGGGCCGGTTCCCACCCGGCGCCGATGCGGCGACCGTCGCCGCGGCCACCCTCCAGGCGATGCCCGGCCAATTGCGTTCCGCGCAAAAGGTTTTCGACAGCACCGGCGGCCTGCACGCCGCGGCCCTTTTCGCTGTCGACGGCACGATGCAGGTGGTGCGCGAGGACATCGGCAGGCACAACGCGGTCGACAAGGTCATCGGCTGGGCGGCCGAACACCGGCGGATGCCGCTTTCGGCCACGGTGCTGCTGGTGAGCGGGCGCGCCTCCTTCGAGCTGACGCAGAAGGCCGTGATGGCGGGCATTCCCGTGCTGGCCGCGGTGTCGGCGCCGTCGTCGCTGGCGGTCTCGCTCGCCGACGACGCCGGGCTGACGCTGGTGGCCTTCCTGCGGGAGGACTCGATGAACGTCTACACCCGGGCCGACCGCATCACGTAACCGGCTGTGGACGGGCGCGCGACTGGGGATAACCGGTCGTTTCCGTCGCCGTTCGCACCCGGCGGCGGCACGCCGTGTCGGGATCGCCGGGCAGCGTGGCCGCCATGACGACCGAACAGAGCATGACCCGGGCCCAGCTGGGCGCGCTGGGAGAGGCGCTCGCCGTGGATCACCTGACCCGGCTGGGGCTGCGGATCCTGGGCCGCAACTGGCGCTGCCGCTACGGCGAGCTCGACGTGATCGCCGCCGACGAGGCCACCCGCACCGTCGTCTTCGTCGAGGTGAAAACCCGCACCGGGGACGGCTACGGGGGGCTGGCGTACGCGGTGACCCCGCGCAAGGTCTGGCGGTTGCGCCGGCTGGCCGGGCTCTGGCTGGCCGGCCAGGACGCGCGGTGGGCGGCGCTGCGCATCGACGTGATCGGCGTGCGCATCGGGCCGAGGAATTCGCGCCGCGCCCCGGAGCTCACCCACCTGCGCGGAGTCGGCTAATGGCGCTGGGGCGGGCGTTCTCGGTTGCGGTGCGCGGGCTGGACGGGGCGATCGTGGAGATCGAGGCCTACATCACCTCCGGGCTGCCCGGCGTGCACCTGGTCGGCCTGCCCGACGCCGCCCTGCAGGAGTCGCGGGACCGGGTCCGGGCGGCGGTCACCAACTGCTGCGACGCCTGGCCCCAGTCGCGGCTCACGCTGGCGCTGTCGCCCGCGACGCTGCCGAAGATGGGTTCGGTCTACGACATCGCGCTGGCCGCCGCCGTGCTCTCGGCGCAGCGCAAGCAACCGTGGGAGCGACTTGAGAAGACGGTGCTGCTCGGCGAGCTGTCGCTGGACGGTCGGGTGCGCCCGGTGCGCGGGGTGCTGCCGGCCGTGCTCGCCGCCAAGCGCGAAGGCTGGCCGGCCGTCGTCGTCCCGGCGGACAACCTGGCCGAGGCAAGCCTGGTCGACGGGATCGACGTCTGGGGCGTGCGCACCCTGCGCCAGCTGAGGCGCTGGCTCGACGGCTCCGGCGGCCTCGACCACAGGATCGGCGCGGCGGCCGGCGACCCCGAGCCGGCGGCGGATCTGGCCGACGTGGTCGGGCAGGCGCAGGCTCGGTTCGCGGTCGAGGTCGCGGCCGCCGGGGCGCATCACCTCATGCTGACCGGGCCGCCCGGCGTGGGAAAAACGATGCTGGCGCAACGTCTTCCGGGATTGCTGCCGCCCCTGTCCGAGGGTGAGGCGCTGGAGGTCACCGCCATTCACTCGGTGGCCGGGCTGCTGTCGGCGGACACGCCGCTGATCACCAGGGCGCCCTTCGTGGCGCCGCACCACAGCTCCAGCGTCGCGGCGCTCGTCGGTGGGGGATCGGGCATGGCGCGGCCAGGCGCCGTCAGCCGGGCGCATCGCGGGGTGTTGTTCCTGGACGAATGCGCCGAGATCGGCGTCAGTGTTTTGGAAGCGCTGCGAACCCCGTTGGAGGACGGCGAAATCCGCCTCGCCCGCCGCGACGGGGTGGCGTGTTACCCGGCCCGCTTCCAGCTGGTGCTGGCCGCAAACCCGTGCCCGTGCGCGCCCGCCGATCCGCGCGACTGTCTCTGCGCGGCGGCGGTCAAACGCCGCTACCTGGGCAAACTGTCCGGGCCGCTGATGGACCGCGTCGACCTGCGGGTGGAGATGCATCCGGTGCGCGCCGGGGCCTTCGCGGCCACCGCCGGGGAGTCGACGGCGCAGGTTCGCCGGCGGGTGGCCGCGGCGCGCGATGCGGCCGCCGAGCGTTGGCGACCACACGGGTTCGGCACCAACGCCGAGGTCAGCGGGACGTTGCTGCGCCGCAAGTTTCGCCCCGGCAACGCCGCGATGGAGCCGCTGAAGCGGGCCCTGGACAACGGGCTGCTCAGCATCCGCGGCGTGGACCGGACGTTGCGCGTCGCGTGGAGCCTGGCCGACCTGGCGGGCCGGGTGTCGCCCGGGGTCGAAGAGGTCGGTACCGCGCTGAGCTTCCGGCAACCGGGAGCCCGGCGATGAGTGATCCGCTGCTGCGTGCGTGGGCGTACCTGTCGCGGGTGGCCGAACCGCCCTGCGCGGAGCTGGCCGCGTTGGTACAACGGGTGGGCCCGGTCGAGGCGGCCGACCGGGTTCGGCGCGGATCGGTCGACGACGACCTGGCGCGACGCACCGAGGCCAGACGCGAAACCGACCGCAGCGCAGCCGATCTGGAGCTGCTCGCCCGTCGCGGCGGGCGGTTGATCACCCCCGGCGCCGACGAGTGGCCGGTGCTGGCCTTCGCGGCGTTCGGCGGCGCCGCGGCCAAGGCCGGCGGCGGCCCGCCGCTGGTGTTGTGGGCGCTGGGGCCCGAACGCCTCGACGAGGTGGCCCAGCGCGCGGCCGCGGTGGTCGGCACCCGTGCCGCGACCGCCTACGGCGAGCAGGTGGCCGCCGACCTGGCCGCCGGGCTGGTCGAGCGCGACGTCGCGGTGGTCTCCGGCGGCGCCTACGGCATCGACGGCGCGGCGCACCGCGCGGCGCTGGATTGCGAGGGGATCACCGTGGCGGTCCTGGCCGGGGGCCTCGACATCCCCTATCCGGCGGGGCATTCCGGGCTGCTGCACCGCATCGGCCAGAGCGGGCTGGTGTTCACCGAATACCCGCCGGGTGTCCGTCCGGCCCGGCACCGGTTTCTGACCCGCAACCGCCTGGTGGCCGCGGCTGCGGGGGCGGCGGTGGTGGTGGAGGCGGGCCTGCGCAGCGGCGCCGCGAACACCGCCGCCTGGGCGCGGGCGCTGGGCCGGGTGGTGGCCGCCGTGCCCGGGCCGGTGACCTCCTCGGCGTCGGCGGGCTGTCACGCGCTGCTGCGCGACGGCGCGCAGCTGGTCACCCGCGCCGACGATGTCGTCGAGCTGGTCGGCCGCATCGGTGAGCTGGCGCCCGAAGAGCAGCGCCCCAGCACCGCGCTCGACGGGCTGGGCGACGCCGAGCGCCGGGTCTATGAGGCGTTGCCGGGCCGCGGCGTCGCCACGGTCGACGAGATCGCGATCGCGTCGGCGCTGCCGCCCGAGCAGGTGCTCGGGCCGCTGGCCATCCTCGAGGTGGCCGGGTTGGCGCAGCGCGACGGCGGGCGGTGGCGAATCGTCCGGGCCGCTGGGGCCCGGCACTCGGCGGCGCGGCTCGTATAGTCGACGGGGGTCGGGTCCGGACAGGAGGACCGGACAGGAGGACCAAGTGGCAGGTCGACCTCTGCAACGTTTCGAAGTCGTGCGCACCGAACAGCTCACCCGGCACATGGTCCGGGTGGTGCTCGGCAGCAACCACTTCGACACCTTCGCGCCCAGCGAGTTCACCGACTCCTACGTCAAGCTGGCCTTCGTGGCCGACGACGTCGACGTGGCGGGGCTGCCGCGGCCGTTGACCCTGGACAGCTTCAACGAGCTCCCCCCGGAGAAGAGGCCCTCCGTGCGGACCATGACGGTCCGCAGCGTGGACGCCGCGGCCGGCGAGCTCACCCTGGACGTCGTGGTGCACGGCGAGCACGGCGTGGCCGGCACGTGGGCGGCGGCGGCCCAGCCCGGCCAGCCGATCTACCTGAGGGGGCCGGGCGGCGCCTACGCCCCCGACCCGACCGCGGACTGGCACCTGCTCGCCGGCGACGAGTCGGCGCTTCCGGCCATCGCCGTCGCGCTGGAAGCGTTGCCGCCCAACGCCGTTGGCAAGGCGTTCATCGAGGTCGGGGGCCCCGAGGACGAAATCGGTTTGACCGCACCGGAAGGCGTCGAGGTGAGCTGGGTGTACCGCGGTGGCCGCGCCGACCTGGTCCCCGAGGACCGCGCCGGGGATTTCGCACCGCTGATCGAGGCGGTCACCACCGCGCCGTGGCTGCCCGGACAGGTGCACGTGTTCATCCACGGCGAGGCGCAAACCGTCATGCACAACCTGCGGCCCTACATCCGCAAGGAGCGCGGCGTGGACGCGAAATGGGCGTCGTCGATCTCGGGTTACTGGCGGCGCGGCCGCACCGAGGAGACGTTCCGGCAGTGGAAGAGGGAACTGGCCGAGGCCGAGGCCGGGGCCTAGGCGCATGGCGCACTTCGGCGACTACCAGAACGAGATCTACCTGCAGGGCCTGGCCGGCGTGGTGCCCCCGTTCCCGATGGCCTTCGCGGAGCTGGAGGCCAAGGCCGCCACCGCGCTGCCGCCGTCGGTCTGGTCCTACGTCGCCGGCGGGGCCGGCGACGAGCGCACGCAGCGGGCCAACTGCACGGCCTTCGAGGGCTGGGGGCTCATCCCGCGCATGTTCGTCGGCGCCGCCCGGCGCGACCTGTCCGTCGAGCTGTTCGGCATGACCCTGCCGTCCCCGCTCTTCATGGCGCCCATCGGTGTCATCGGCATCTGCGCCCAGGACGGCCACGGCGACCTGGCCACCGCGCGTGCCGCCGCCCGCACCGGCGTGCCGATGGTGGCCTCCACGCTGACGGTCGATCCGATGGAAGACGTCGCCGCCGCCCTGGGCGACACGCCCGGCTTCTTCCAGCTGTACACACCGACCGATCGGGAGGTGGCCGCCAGCCTGGTGCACCGCGCCGAGGCGGCCGGGTTCAAGGGCATCGTCGTCACCCTCGACACCTGGGTCACCGGGTGGCGCCCGCGCGACCTGAGCACGTCGAACTTCCCCCAGCTGCGCGGGCACTGCCTGGCCAACTACACCAGCGACCCGGTGTTCCGCGCCGGGCTGCCCCGCCCGCCGGAGGAGGACCCGCAGGGCGCCGTGCTGCGCTGGATACAGCTCTTCGGCAACGCGCTGACCTGGGACGACCTGCCCTGGCTGCGCTCGCTGACCGACCTGCCGCTGCTGGTGAAGGGGATCTGCCACCCCGACGACGCCCGGCGCGCCAGGGACGGCGGCGTCGACGGCATCTACTGCTCCAACCACGGCGGCCGGCAGGCCAACGGCGGGCTGCCGGCCATCGACTGCCTGCCCGGGGTGGTGGCGGCCGCCGACGGGCTGCCCGTGCTCTTCGACTCGGGCATCCGCAGCGGAGCCGACGTCGTCAAGGCCCTGGCGCTGGGCGCGACGGCGGTGGGCGTCGGCCGCCCGTACGCCTACGGACTGGCGTTGGGCGGCGTCGACGGCGTCGTGCACGTGCTGCGCACAATGCTCGCCGAGGCGGACCTGATCATGGCCGTCGACGGCTATCCCACGCTCAAAGATCTCACCCCGGACACGCTTCGGCGCGTCACCTGAGCCGAGCCCGCGGCGCCTGCGAACGTGGGGGCGTGGAGGCGATCCTCGACGAGTTCGACCAGTACCTGGACCTGCAATGCGGCCGTTCTGCGCACACTCGCCGGGCGTACCTCGGCGACCTGCGCTCGCTGTTCGCGTTTCTCGACGAGCGGGGCCTGGAAGCGCTGAGCCTGCCGGTGCTGCGGGCGTGGCTGGCATCGGCCGCCGGCGCCGGCGCGGCCCGCACGACCCTGGCCCGGCGCACCTCGGCGATCAAGGCGTTCACCGCCTGGGCGACGCGGCGCGGCCTGCTCAAGGAGGATCCGGCCGTCCGGCTGCAGGTGCCCAAGTCGCACCGGACCCTGCCGTCGGTGCTGCGCCAGGACCAGGCGCTGCAGGCGATGGCGGCCGCGAAATCCGGTGCCGAGCAGGGTGATCCGCTGGCCCTGCGGGACCGGCTGATCGTCGAGCTGTTGTATGCCACCGGCATCCGGGTCAGCGAGCTGTGCGGCCTGGACCTCGACGACGTGGACGGCCACCACCGGCTGGTCCGCGTCCTGGGCAAGGGCAACAAGCAGCGCAGCGCGCCGTTCGGGGCGCCGGCCGCCGACGCACTGCAGGCCTGGCTGGCCGACGGCCGTCCCGCCCTGGCGACCGCGGAGTCCGGGCCGGCGCTGCTGCTCGGCGCGCGGGGACGTCGGCTGGACGTGCGCCAGGCGCGCACCGTCGTGCACCAAACCGTCGCCGCGGTGGACGGCGCACCCGACATGGGGCCGCACGGGCTGCGCCACAGCGCGGCCACCCACCTGCTCGAAGGCGGGGCCGACCTGCGCGTCGTCCAGGAGTTGCTCGGCCATTCCAGCCTGGCGACCACGCAGCTCTACACCCACGTCGCGGTGTCGCGGTTGCGGGCCGTGCACGACCAGGCCCACCCGCGGGCCTGAGTGTGCACTCAGGGCTTTGAGTGTGAAAGGCCGGCGGCGACACGCCGTGGCGGGCCGCCCTGGGCGCACACCCAAAGCCCTCAGCGCACGGGCTTACCCGTTGAGCGGCTTAAGCCGAATCGGCGTGGAGTTCAGCAGCCCCAGCGGGTCGACATACTCGGCGCGCGACGCCGGACCCCACATCGCGCCCCAGTGCAGGCAGGCGGCGGCCGGGCAGCCGGCATGCCCGGCCACCAGCGAACCGATCACCGTGTCGGCCGTCACCGCCTGGCCCGTCCGCACGACCGCCAGGACCGGCTCGTAGCTGGTGCGCAGGCCGCCGGGGTGGGCCAGTGACACCACCGGCCGCCCGGCGAGCAGCCCGGCGAACACCACGGTCGCGGCGCCGGCGGCATAGACCGGTTGACCGGGGGAGCCGGGCAGGTCGACGCCCCGATGACCGGGATGCCAGTCGGGTGAGGGCGCGTCGAATCCGCGCGCGACGGCCGGGGGCGGCCGCAGCGGCCAGTCCAACCGCACGTCGTCGGCGCTGGCGGGTAGCGCGCTGACCAGGCCCAACGTCAGGACCAGCGCCACCCACCGCACGCGCTCAGTCCAGCGCGGCCCGCGTGACCCCGCCACTCACCGCTGTGGAAAAACCACCTGCTGAGTCGGTGTAAACTGCTGCTCGCAGCTCGTTAGCGGGCTGACTTCGCGCGCCTGCAGCCAACCGACTGCCGTGCGGTCCCGTCCCGGACGTCCAAGACATCCGGGGAGGGCGCGGCAATCCGCAGGCGCCAGGGCCCGGCCTCACCCGATGCCGGGCGACAACCGACAACAAAGGAATGGCGGCAATGGCTGTCGTAACCATGAAGCAGCTGCTCGACAGCGGCACCCACTTCGGGCATCAGACCCGTCGCTGGAATCCCAAGATGAAGCGGTTCATCTTCACCGACCGCAACGGCATCTACATCATCGACCTGCAGCAGACCCTGACGTTCATCGACAAGGCGTACGAGTTCGTCAAGGAGACCGTCGCCCACGGCGGGTCGGTGCTGTTCGTCGGCACCAAGAAGCAGGCGCAGGAGTCGGTCGCGGCCGAGGCGACCCGCGTCGGCATGCCGTACGTGAACCAGCGCTGGCTGGGCGGCATGCTCACCAACTTCTCCACGGTGCACAAGCGGCTGCAGCGCCTCAAGGAGCTCGAGGCGATGGAGCAGACCGGCGGCTTCGAGGGCCGCACCAAGAAGGAAATCCTCGGCCTGACCCGGGAGAAGAACAAGCTGGAGCGCAGCCTCGGCGGCATCCGCGACATGAACAAGGTGCCGTCGGCGATCTGGGTCGTCGACACCAACAAGGAGCACATCGCCGTCGGCGAGGCCCGCAAGCTCGGCATCCCGGTCATCGCGATCCTGGACACCAACTGCGACCCCGACGAGGTCGACTACCCGATCCCGGGCAACGACGACGCGATCCGCTCCGCCGCCCTGTTGACCAAGGTGATCGCGTCCGCGGTCGCCGAGGGCCTGCAGGCGCGCGCCGGGGTGGGCCGCGGCGACGGCAAGCCCGAGGCCGAGTCCGCCGAGCCGCTCGCCGAGTGGGAGCAGGAGCTGCTGGCCTCGGCGACCGCGACCGCTACCGCCGCCCCCACCGACGCCGCTGCGGGCCCGACCGAACCGACTACCGAACCCTCATAGGAAGGCTGAGCATTGGCGAATTTCACCGCTGCCGACGTCAAGCGGCTTCGGGAACTGACCGGCGCCGGCATGCTCGACTGCAAGAACGCGCTGGCCGAGACGGACGGCGACTTCGACAAGGCCGTTGAGGCGCTGCGGATCAAGGGCGCCAAGGACGTCGGCAAGCGCGCCGAGCGGGCCACGGCCGAGGGTCTGGTCGCGGCCAAGGGCGGCGCGCTGATCGAGCTGAACAGCGAGACCGACTTCGTCGCCAAGAACGCCGAGTTCCAGGCACTGGCCGACCAGGTCGTCGACGCCGCATTGGCCGCTAAGGCCACCGACGTCGAGTCCCTGAAACAGGCCAAGATCGGTGACACGACCGTCGAGCAGGCCATCGCCGACCTGTCGGCCAAGATCGGCGAGAAGCTCGAGCTGCGCCGCGTGCAGTACTTCGACGGCAACGTCGAAACGTACCTGCACAAGCGTGCGGCCGACCTGCCGCCCGCCGTCGGCGTGCTGGTCGAGTTCACCGGCGAGAGCCAGGACGCCGCGCACACCGCCGCCCTGCAGATCGCCGCGCTGAAAGCCAAGTACCTGTCCCGGGACGACGTGCCCGAGGAGGTCGTGGCCAGCGAACGCCGCATCGCCGAGGAGACCGCCAAGGCCGAGGGCAAGCCGGAACAGGCGCTGCCCAAGATCGTCGAGGGCCGGCTCAACGGCTTCTTCAAGGACGTGGTGCTGCTCGAGCAGCCCGCGGTGTCCGACAACAAGAAGACGGTCAAGGCCCTGCTCGACGACGCCGGGGTGACGCTGACCCGGTTCGTCCGTTTTGAGGTGGGCCAGGCCTGACCGGCGGGCGCCAGCGGCTAGCGTCGTGTCATGCGACGTGTCCACGCCTTCTTTGACGATGCCCTCGGTGATCTCGACGCTGTCGGCGTGGCCGAGGCCATCCGGGCCGGGTCGGTCGGCAGGGCCGAGGTCATCGAGGCCGCCATCGCACGCACCGAGGCCGTCGACCCGGTCCTGAACGGGACGGCGCACAAGGCCTACCAGCAGGCCCGCGCCGCCGCGTCGGGCAGCCCGAGCACGGGCTTCTCGCGGTTTTTTGAAGGCGTCCCGACGTTCGTCAAGGACAACGTCGACGTCGCCGGCCAGCCGACGATGCACGGCACCGACGCGTGGACGCCCTGGAACGCCACCAGCGACAGCGAGTTCACCCGGCTGTACCTGGCCACCGGGCTGGCCCCGGTGGGCAAGACACAGTTGTCGGAATTCGGCTTCAGCGCGTCCGCCGAACACCCCCGGCTGGGGCCGGTCCGCAACCCGTGGGACACCGACTACAGCGCCGGCGCCTCGTCGTCGGGGTCGGGCGCGTTCGTCGCCGCCGGCGTGGTGCCGATCGCGCACGCCAACGACGGCGGCGGCTCGATCCGCATTCCGGCCGCCTGCAACGGGCTGGTCGGGCTCAAGCCGTCGCGCGGACGGCTGCCCCTGGACCCCCATCTGCGCCGGATGCCCGTGGGCATCGTCGCCAACGGCGTGGTGACCCGCTCGGTGCGCGACACCGCGGCGTTCTATCGCGAGGCCGAGCGGATCTGGCGCAACCCCAAGCTGGCGCCGATCGGCGACGTCACCGGTCCCGGGCGGCGGCGGCTGCGGATCGCGGTGCTGACCCGGTCGGTGCAGCGGGAATCCAGTCCGCAGGTGCGCGAGCTGACCCTGAAGTCCGCCGCTCTGCTCGAGGAACTCGGCCACCGCGTCGAGTACCTCGACACGCCGCCGGTGTCGGCCAGTTTCGTCGAGGATTTCGTTCTGTACTGGGGATTTTTGGCGCTGGCGCAGGTGCGCACCGGGCCCCGCTTGTTCGGCAAAACGTTCGACCGCGCCAAACTGGACAGCCTGACGCTGGGGCTGGAGCGAAACACCGGCCGCAACATTCACCGGTTGCCGCTGGCGATCGTGCGGCTGCGCCGGGTACGCAGGCGCACCGCCGAGCTCTACCGCACCTACGACACGGTGCTGACGCCGACCCTCGCCGACGAGACACCCCGCATCGGCCATCTGGCGCCGACCGACTATCACCAGGTCATCGAGCGGCTCATCGACTGGGTCTCGTTCACCCCGCTGCACAACGTCACCGGCGAGCCCGCGGTCTCGTTGCCGCTGGCCCAATCCGCCGACGGCATGCCGGTGGGCATGATGCTCTCGGCCGACCTGGGGCACGAATCGCTGCTGCTGGAACTCGCCTACGAGCTCGAAGAGGCGCGGCCGTGGGCCCGCATCCAGGCGTGAAAAGGCCCCGGCCCCCTACCGTCCAGGCCTGATGGCGGCGACCCGTCCCCCGGCTCCGCGGGGATACCCCCAAGCGCCCGGCTACGCCGCGCTCTAGTCGGATCCGAGTTTTTCGAGCATCCGCTTGAACTCGCGCTGCTGCGCGTCGGTCAGCTTGGCCAGGATCCGGTCATCGGCGAGGCGGACCGCGGCCTCCGCGCGCTTCAGCAGGGCGCGGCCCTGGCCGGTCAGCGTGGCCGGCAGCGCCCGCCCGGAGGACACCGACGCCGGCCGTTCCACCGCCCCCACGTCTTCCAGCCCGCGCAGCACCGTGTTCATCGCCTGCGGCGTGACGTTGGTGTGCCGGGACAATTCGGCGCTGGACATGCCCGGGTGCAGCGAAAGGATGCGCAGGCAAACGAATTCGGGCAGCGTGAGGCCCAGCGGCCCCAGCACCGCGGAAACCTCCGGGCGCAGAACGGCTCCCACCCGGTACAGCAGGAAACCGAGCGGAGCGTCTTCGGCCTGACCCATGTCAGTGATCTTGACATATCCGGGACGCGCAGATGCGCACCCGCGCCGGTGCGGTTCGGCGGATCGTGGTTCCCGGGCGCCCAACCGGGTAACCCACAGGGGATCCACAACGTGAAGGAGCGCCCATGGGCGAAGCAACCGGCATCACCGAAGGGGTGGCCGAGCGCGCGCGGCGGGAAGCCGACGCGTACCGCGGGGACAGCCCCCGACCGCTGGAGGGCTACACGGTGGTCCTCGCGATCTACGGTGCCCTCGTCGCCCTGACCGGCGCCATCGCCGCGGCCACCGGGCGACGGTTACCCGAGCGCTGGGGCGTCCAGGACCTGCTGACCGTGACCGTCGGCACCCACAAGTTGTCGCGCACGGTGTCCAAGGACGCCGTGACCAGCCCGCTGCGGGCCCCGTTCGCCCGGTACGCGGGTTCGGGAGGCCCGGCCGAGGTGATGGAGGAGACGCGGCACGGCAGCGCCCTGCGCCACAGCCTGGGCGAGCTGTTGACCTGCCCCTTCTGCCTCGACATGTGGGTGGCCACCGCGTTCGTGATCGGGTTGATCTTCGCGCCCAGGCCGACCCGCCTGATCGCGGGCACCTTCACCGCACTGGCCGGCGCCGACTTCCTGCAGCTGGCCTACGCGAAGGCACAGCAGATCACCGAGGGCTGACAACGCGAGGAGGTTCGATGCCCAAGACCACCAAAGGCGGCGCGGCGAAGAAAAGTGAGCTGCCGAGCACCCTGCAGCGTTCCAACGCCAAGGCGCAGCGCACCTTCGCCAAGACCCACGACTCGGCCGCCGAGGAGTACGGCAGCGAGGAGCGCGCCCACCGGGTGGCCTACTCGGCGCTCAAGCACAGCTTCGAAAAGGTCGGCGACCACTGGGAACCCAAGGACCAGAAGGGTCCGTCGGACGAGCTGGCCGAGGGCGGCGGTCTGGACAACGCCGGCCGCTCGGCCGAGGGCGTCGACGCCAACGCCAGCAAGAAGCACCTGCTCGACGTGGCCCGACGTCTTGAGGTGCGCGGCCGCTCGACGATGAGCAAGTCGGAGCTGGTCGAGGCGATCAAGAAGGAGAACCGGCGGGTGCGAGGGCGCTGAGCGGGCCGGGTTTAGGCCGACTTCCGCTGGGCATCCCGGCAGCCATGGTCGCGACCACCACCCGCAGTCAACTCCGAAAGTGCCTCACAGACGTCGACTTTCCGGCTAACAAGCAGGACCTGATCGATTCCGCCGTTCGCAACGGCTGCGACGACGACACCGTCCGCGCGCTGCGTGGGATACCACCCGAGACCTACACCAACGTCGGTCAGGTCGCCGCGTCCGTGACGATCGCCGACGACAACGACGACGCAGGCAACGCCGCCCAGAGCCCGATCGTCGAGGAGTTGGGCGAAAACCGGGGATCCTGAGCGCCTACCGAGTGCCCTGCCCCATGTGACCTGAGGCCCTATCTGCCGATCGAGCCCGTCGCTCAGACTTGCGCAACGGTGCGCAAGCATTCGCGTTCGGCCGTGCCGGATAGGAAGTGTCATGAAGGACGGCGTTGCGCCGGCCTGGGGTGCCGGATTCACTGCCAGCCTGGTGGCGGCGGCCGTGGCGTTCGGCGGCTTCACATTCAGTAGGCAACACCGCGGCGACGACCTCGACGATGACCGCCCGGCCTCCGCTGAGGCCGGACTCCTTTGCGCCGGTGCGCCTTTGACATCCACGGACGGCCCGCTCGCCGGGCCTGACAGCCTGCCGACGGCCGGGTGTCAGGGCGGATGGACACCGTGGGGCGGTGGCACCTACTGCGACAGCAACCCGTACCCCGACGGCAGCTACGACCACTGCGTCAGCGTCTCGGTACTCGGCTTCGGGGGGACCCAGTGCAGCCGGGTGTGCCCGCCGGACCCGGCCAACCCGGCGGTCCCGCTTGGCTGGACCCCGGGCGCCGCGTGCCCGTTCCGTCCATGAATTGCGACGCCTAGAGAATCGGCCGGCCGCCCGTCACGGCGACCCGCGCCCCGGAGATGTAGCTCGCGTCGTCGGAGGCCAGCAGCACATAGATCGGCGCCAACTCGGCCGGTTGGCCCGCGCGCCCCAGCGGCACGTTGTCGCCGAACGACTCGACGCTCTGCGGTGGCATGGTCGACGGGATGAGCGGTGTCCATATCGGGCCCGGTGCCACGCTGTTGACCCGAATTCCCTTGTCGCCCAGCAACTGGGCGAGGCTGGCCGAGAAGTTGGCGATGGCCGCGTCATCGTCCTCGTTGAGGTAGGAGATGAGGACGTCGGCGCCTTCGCGGGCGAACGCGATGGCGACGGCGCGGCCTATGCCGCTATCGCCGCCGGTGATGATCGCCCTTTTTCCCGTCAGCTTTCCCGAGCCCCGGTAACTTTTTTCGCCGCAGTCGGGCACGGGATCCATTCGCGCCTGCACGCCCGGAACTTCTTGTTGCTGCGCCGCAAAACTCATTTGTGACTCGTCCTTTCGCGCTTTCGCTTTTCGCGCCGCTTCAGGATTCACGGGGCACCCGCGCGCTGTAAGCGGCTCTTCACCGCGGCTCTCTCGGTGCGGCTACCCCTCGGTGGCGGAACTGATCGCCGGTTCCAGCGGTGATGGCAATGATGCAAATGTGAATTCTGTGACGCGAAAGGGGCTGCGGGATAAAGCAACAACGGCGCGGTAAATGCAGCTGAGGACCGACTTATGCGGAATTCGGCCGATACCTGGGGTTTACCTTCGCGGCCGAGCGGTTATGCCTTCGGAGTGCGGTTATCGCCCTAAGTGGGAGCGATTGTTCGACACGAAAGGAATACCATGAAGGTCACAAAAACCGCTGTCAAGAGTGCCATTGCCGCCGGGGGCATCGCGGCCGCTGGCGTTTTCGCAGCAGCAACCGCTTCCGCTGCGCCGCCCAACATCCAGGGCTTCGGCACCAGCGAACAGCTCGTCGACGGGCCCATGATCACCAACTACACGGTGAGCAACCTGCAGCCGAGCAACGTCTCGATTCCGGGCTACACCCCCAAGGGGACGCTCTACCAGGCGGACATCACCGCCCGGTCGGACGCCGGACTCGTCACCCCGATGGTCAAGGACTTCAGCGCCCGCGGGCCCAACGGTCAGACGTACAAGCTGATCGACAAGGCCGGCGCTCCGGGCAGCCTGAACCCGGCGCCGATCCCGCAGGGCCAAGAGTCGACCGGGACGCTGTACTTCGACGTGACCGGGGCGCCGCCTAACGGCGTCGTCTACAACGACGGGCTGCAAGACGTCCTGATCTGGACGTCGAACGTCCCGGGCGCCTCGACGCCCGGCGCACCGCCGAACGCGAGCCCGGCACCGGGCCAACCGCCGGCGCCGGCGCCGCACACCTGATCGGTCGCAACCATCTCCCCGCGCCTCCCCAATTGGCGCGGGGAGATTTTGCGTCTGCGGGGAATCCCGCGCGACCGAATCGGGTACCCGACCCCTATGAGTAATCCCGATCACAGGCCAGCCGAAATACGTGCACAAGCCAAGCTCTACGCCAAGCGGGCGCGGGTGACGATGGACGAGCGGCGCAGCAAGCAGGATGGCGGGCTCGCAGGCTGGCTCGCCGAGCGCGCCGGCAGGTGGGACCTCAGCGGCCAGGACGAGGCCACCCTGCAGCGCCAGAAATTCTTCTGGAATGTGCTGGTGGACTACTGGTTTCGCATGGAGATCGACGGCTGGGAGAACATCCCCGCACCCCCGGCGCTGCTGGTGGGCATCCATTCCGGCGCCCCGTTCGTCTGGGACGCCTGGACTGTCGGGCTGCAATGGTGGCGGCGCTTCGGCCAGGACCGCCCGCTGCACGGCACGGCGCACGACGCGCTGATGGCGATCCCGATCTTCGGGCGTTACTTCCGTTCCATGGGCGTGCTGCCGGCCGCCCCGGACGCGATCGCCACGGCGCTGGCCGAGGGGCGCGACGTGGCGCTGTGGCCCGGCGGGGAAGTGGACTCGCTGCGGCCGTGGACCGAGCGCGACCGCGCCAACCTTGCGGGGCGAAAGGGCTTCGTGAAGATGGCGATTCGCGCCGGCGTGCCGATCGTGCCGATCGCCACCGTCGGCGGCGCCGACGCGATGCCGGTGCTGATCCGCGGCGACCGCCTGTCGAAGGCGCTGAGGCTCGACCGGGTGTTGCGGCTCAAGGTTTTCCCGCTGGCGGTCTCCCTGCCGTGGGGGATCGCGCCGGCGGCGCTGCCGCAGCTGCCGCTGCCGGCCAAGATCAGGACCCGGTTCATGCCGGCCGTCGAGGTCGACCACGATCCGGCGCGCGCAGAGGACGACGCCTACGTCGAGCGCAAGTACCACGAGGTCGAGGACTCGATCCAGGAAGGCATGGACGCCCTGGCGCGAAAGCGGGCGCTGCCGCTGTTCGCGTGAACCGGGACCGGCGAAAAGCTATGCGCGGCCGGCCGTTTCGTGGTCGGTGGCGGGGCGTGTCGTCGACGTCCAGAGCGGAGCCAGCGTCGACCCGCTGCCGAGGATCCATTCGGGTTGGGGGGGCGTGGCCGCCATGTAGCCGACCCCGCGGACGGTGTCGATCATCGACTCGTGTTCGGGCCCCAGCTTGGCCCGCAGCCGCCGCACGTGCACGTCGACCGTGCGGACGCGCCCGCTGCAGTCGTAGCCCCACACCTCGTGCATCAGCCGGGTGCGGGTGAACGCCCGGCCGGCATGTTGCACAAGGAAATTCAGCAACTTGAACTCGGTGAGCGTCAGGCCCAGGTCCGCGCCGCCGAGTGAGCCCGTGAAGCTCGCGGGGTGCAGCAACAGGTCGCCGAATTTCAGGATGCCGTCGAGCGCGCTGCGCCGGCGCGAGATCGCCAGCCGCAGCCGCGCCTGCAGCTCGTCGGCCCCGGCGGCGGGCAGCAGCACGTCGTCGAAGTGCAAGTCGACGTCCACCGCGACGAAGTCCGCCGGCGCCACGACGGCCACCACCGCGACGGACGGTGCCGCGGAGGCCAGCCGGCGACAGGCGCTGCGGGCGGAGTCGACGTCGGTGCGCGCATCGATGATCGCGACGTCGGCGTCAGCGCGATGCTCGTCGACGCCGTCGGTGAGGGGCAGGTGCAGCACCGAGTGGGTGAACGACCGCAGGGTGGGCAGGGCCGATTCGAAGTCGTCTTCGTCCGTAAGAAGTAAAACGTCCAACGACATCTCCAAACTCGTGAGTTTGTATCGCCCCCCACCCGTAGGCACCTCACGGCGAGATGTCTGCCAGCGCAGCGCTGAGTACCCGAATCAGAGCCAAACTATGCAAAGTTTATTGTCCGCGTTCGCGGGGTCAATGCTCTGGTCGGGGAAAGCCGATGGGCCCGGCCCGTTGACACGGACCGGACCCATCCTTGCGACAAGCGCTACTGGTTGGCCTTCTGGCGCTCCTCAGCTGCCTTGGCGCCGCCGCGAGCGGCCTCCGCCTCGGCTTCCTTCTTGGCCGCGTCGCGCTGAGCTTCGGCCTTGTCCTGCTGGGCCTGGCCTTCGCGCGTGAGGTCGTCACGCCCGGTCACCGCGCCGACGGCTTCCTTCGCCTTGCCCTTGACGTCCTCGACGACGCCCTTGACCGCTTCCGCAGGTCCCGACTTGTTCTCGTTGTCCGCCATGAATTGTTCCTCCTCATTGGCGTCCGTACTTGAGCAACTGCTCAGCGCCGATCGCCGAAACGACCGACCCGTCACACGGCGGGGCGTGGTCCTTATTCTCAAGACCGCTGGCTTCGCCCCCCGCGATGGTGCCTATTCCCCATGCCGCCGCCCGCTCAAACATCCGGCGCCGGAAGCAAAGCCGCGCCGGCGTGGACGGCCGGATCGACGTGGGCCCAAGCACCCGACAATCCCGTGAATTCGCCAAGTGTGCAGATAATGCACCCCGCCGACGCCGCATTGTGTTGCGATGAGGCAGGATGTGAAATGCCGTTCCGGATGAGTTCGCCCGGGATGGCACTCTCATGCGAGGAGTCTGATGACGGAGCCGACGAGAAGTGCCAACGGCGTACCGCCATCGTCACCGGAGAGTCGATCCAAGTATTCGAGGGTCTTGCTCAAACTCGGTGGCGAAATGTTCGGCGGCGGCCAGGTCGGCCTGGATCCCGACGTGGTGGCGCAGGTCGCCCGCCAGATCGCCGAGGTGGTCCGCGGCGGCGTGCAGGTCGCGGTGGTGATCGGCGGCGGCAACTTCTTCCGGGGCGCGCAGCTCCAGCAGCGCGGCATGGAGCGCACCCGGTCGGACTACATGGGCATGCTGGGCACGGTCATGAACAGCCTGGCGCTGCAGGACTTCCTGGAAAAGGAGGGCATCGTCACCCGCGTGCAGACCGCGATCACGATGGGTCAGGTGGCCGAGCCCTACCTGCCGCTGCGGGCCGTCCGCCACCTGGAGAAGGGACGGGTCGTGATCTTCGGGGCCGGCATGGGCCTGCCGTACTTCTCCACGGACACCACGGCCGCGCAGCGGGCGCTGGAGATCGGAGCCGAGGTGGTCTTGATGGCCAAGGCGGTCGACGGGGTGTTTTCCGCGGACCCGCGGATCAACCCCGAGGCCGAGCTGATCACCGCGATCAGCCATCGCGAGGTCATCGACCGCGGGCTGCGCGTGGCCGATGCCACCGCGTTCAGCCTGTGCATGGACAATGGCATGCCGATCCTGGTGTTCAACCTGCTGACCAGTGGCAATATCGCTCGCGCGGTCGCGGGTGAGAAGATCGGGACGCTGGTCACCACCTGAGGGGAAGACGCGATGATCGACGAGGCTCTCTTCGACGCCGAAGAGAAAATGGAGAAGGCCGTATCCGTGGCCCGTGACGACCTGTCAACCATCCGGACCGGGCGTGCCAACCCCGGCATGTTCTCCCGGATCGTGATCGACTACTACGGCACCCACACCCCGATCACCCAGCTGGCCAGCATCAACGTCCCCGAGGCGCGGCTCGTCGTCATCAAGCCCTACGAGGCGAATCAGCTGCACGCCATCGAGACGGCGATCCGCAACTCCGACCTGGGCGTGAATCCGACCAACGACGGCACGCTGATCCGGGTGGCGGTGCCGCAGCTGACCGAGGAGCGCCGCCGCGAGCTGGTCAAGCAGGCCAAGCACAAGGGGGAAGAGGCCCGGGTGTCGGTGCGCAACATCCGCCGCAAGGCCATGGAGGAGCTGCACCGCATCCGCAAGGACGGCGAAGCCGGCGAGGACGAGGTCGGCCGGGCCGAAAAGGATCTGGACAAGACCACCCAGCAGTACGTCACCCAGATCGATGAGCTGGTCAAGCACAAAGAAGGCGAGCTGCTGGAGGTCTAGCGGCCGCTCAGCAACCTATCCGTGGTGACTACCGGCGCAGGCACCCCGTCCGACGAGCCGGGGCGGGGGGCCGAGGAGACGACGCAGCAGCCGGCCAAGAAGACCTCACGGGCCGGACGCGACCTGCGCGCGGCGATCGCGGTGGGCGTCAGCATCGGCAGCGTCCTCGTCGTGACGCTGGTGTTCGCCCCGCGCCTGTGGGTGGTGCTGTGCTCCGGGGCCATCCTCGTCGCCAGCCACGAGGTGGTGCGCCGGCTGCGCGAGGCCGGCTACGTCATCCCGCTCATCCCGCTGCTGATCGGCGGGCAGGTCACCCTCTGGCTGACCTGGCCGTACCGCTCCGCCGGCGCGCTGGCCGGCTTCGGGGCCACCGTCGTCGCCTGCATGGTGTGGCGGCTGTTCCAGCAGGACAACAGCAAGCGGCCGGAGCCGTTCGCCGGTTCGCCCTCGGCGAACTACCTGCGCGACGCGTCCGCGACCGTCTTCCTGGCGGCCTGGGTGCCGCTGTTCGCCTCGTTCGCCGCGATGCTGGTGTACCCGAAGGACGGCGCCGGACGGGTGTTCTGCCTGATGATCACCGTCGTCGCCTCCGACGTGGGCGGCTACGCCGTCGGCGTGCTGCTGGGCAAGCATCCGATGGTTCCGGCGATCAGCCCGAAGAAGTCCTGGGAGGGGTTCGCCGGTTCGTTGGTCTTCGGCATCACGGCCGCGATCCTCACCGCGACCCTGCTGGCCCACAGACCGCTGTGGGTCGGCGCGTTGCTGGGTGTGGTGCTGGTCATCACCTGCACGCTGGGCGACCTGGTGGAGTCCCAGATCAAGCGCGACCTCGGCATCAAGGACATGGGCCGGCTGCTGCCCGGTCACGGCGGGTTGATGGACCGGCTCGACGGGGTGCTGCCCTCGGCGGTCGCGACGTGGACGATCCTGACGCTCGTGCGCTGAGGTGGCCGATACTGGACGGGTCATGGTCCAACAATTGGTTTTCACCGAACCGCGCCCGGGCAAGCCGCCGCGGCACCTGGCCGACCTCGACGCGGCGGGCCGCGCGTCGGCCGTCGCCGAGCTCGGCCTGCCGGCCTTTCGCGCCAAGCAGCTCGCTCACCAGTACTACGGCCGGCTGATCGCCGACCCGCACCAGATGACGGATCTTCCCGCGACCGTGCGTGACGTGATCGCGGAGGCGATGTTCCCGACGCTGCTCACCGCGGCGGCCGAGGTCACCTGTGACGAAGGGCAGACGCGAAAGACGTTGTGGCGGGCCGTCAACGACCCTGCTGGGGCCACGGTCGAGTCGGTGCTCATGCGCTACCCGGACCGCAACACGGTGTGCATCTCGTCGCAGGCGGGGTGCGGCATGGCCTGCCCGTTCTGCGCGACGGGACAGGGCGGGCTGACCCGCAACCTGTCCACCGCCGAGATCCTCGAACAGGTGCGGGCGGCCGCGGCGGCGCTGCGGGACGACTTCGGTGACCGGCTGTCGAACGTGGTCTTCATGGGCATGGGCGAGCCGCTGGCCAACTACGCCCGGGTGCTGGCCGCGGTGCGGCGCATCACCGAGCCGCCGCCGCACGGCTTCGGCATCTCGGCCCGGTCGGTGACGGTGTCCACCGTCGGCCTGGCCCCGGCGATCCGCAAGCTCGCCGACGAACGCCTCGCGGTGACGCTGGCGCTGTCGTTGCACGCGCCCGACGACGAGCTGCGCGACACCCTGGTCCCCGTCAACAACCGGTGGAAGATCGCCGAGGCGCTAGAAGCGGCCCGGTATTACGCCGACGTGACCGGTCGGCGGGTGTCGGTGGAGTACGCCCTGATCCGCGACGTCAACGATCAGCCCTGGCGGGCCGACCTGCTGGGCGAGCGGTTGCACCGCGCGCTCGGCCCGCTGGTGCACGTCAACCTCATCCCGCTCAACCCGACCCCGGGCAGCGAGTGGGACGCCAGCCCGAAGGCGGTGGAGCGGGAATTCGTGCGGCGGGTCCGCGCGGCCGGGGTGTCCTGCACGGTGCGGGATACGCGGGGGCGTGAGATCAGCGCCGCCTGCGGACAGCTGGCCGCCGAAGGCGGGTAGCTGGAGCGCAGGCGATTCGGCGGGCCTGCGGACAGCTGGCCGCCGAAGGCGGCCTGCGCCGAACGTGAAGCTGTGGCGAGTTTTCCGCGAAATTTTCGCTCTGGTTTCACGCTCGGCGGGAGATCGGCGGATGAGCCGAAGGATGAACCTCAGCGGCGCCGAACACGTCTTTAGGGCATAAACCAGCAAACGAGGGGATGCCGTGATGGTTCGCTTGTTCTCGCCGCTCAAGTTGTTTGCCGCGGCCGCTGTCGCCGTTGCCCTGATCTTCGGCCTGGCCGAGGCGCCGCGCTCGGCGGCCGCCGACGATCGCCTGCAGTTCAGCGCCACCACGCTCGGCGGGGCTCCGTTCAACGGGGCCGCCCTGCAGGGCAAGCCGGCGGTGCTGTGGTTCTGGACGCCGTGGTGCCCCTTCTGCAACGCCGAGGCCCCCGGCGTCAGCCAGGTGGCGGCCGCCAATCCCGGCGTCACGTTCGTCGGCATCGCGGCGCACTCGGACGTCGGGGCCATGCAGAACTTCGTCTCCAAGTACAACCTGAATTTCACCAACCTCAACGACGCCGACGGCTCGATCTGGGCCCGCTACCACGTCCCCTGGCAACCGGCCTACGTGTTCTACCGCGCCGACGGCAGCTCGACGTTCGTCAACAACCCCACCGCGGCCATGCCCCAGAGCGAGCTGGCCGGCCGGGTGGCCGCGCTGCGCTGACGCCGTGGATCGGGGTCTGATCGGCCTGGCCTTCGCCGCCGGATTGGTCGCGGCGCTGAACCCCTGCGGGTTTGCCATGCTGCCCGCCTACCTGCTCCTCGTCGTGCGGGGGCAGCGGTCCGGCGAACGGCGGGCTCCGGCCGCGCTGGGCCGCGCGCTGGGCGCCACCGCCGGAATGGCGCTGGGCTTCTTGACGGTGTTCGGGGCGTTCGGCGCGCTGACCATTTCGGCGGCCGGCACCGTGCAGCGCTACCTGCCCTACGGAACCGCGGCGATCGGCGTCGTGCTTGTCGCCCTCGGGCTTTGGCTGCTGTCGGGTCGCGAGCTGACGGCGCTCACGCCGCGGCCGCTCGGCCCGCGGTGGGCGCCGACCGTGCGGCTGGCGTCGATGTATTCGTACGGCGTCAGCTATGCCGTCGCCTCGCTGTCGTGCACGATCGGGCCGTTCCTCGCGGTCACAGCGGCCGGCTTGCGGGGCGGATCGGTGGTGACGGGCGTCTCGATCTATCTCGCCTACGTCGCGGGCCTGACCCTGGTCGTGGGGGTCCTGGCGATCGCGGCGGGGACGGCCGGCTCGGCCCTGGCCGACCGGCTGCGCCGTCTCCTGCCGTTCGTCAGCCGCGTCGGCGGTGCGCTGCTGGTGCTGGTCGGGCTGTATGTCGGCTACTACGGCGTCTACGAGTTGCGCCTCTTCACCGGCAACGCGAACCCGCAGGACGCGGTGATCGCCTCGGCCGGGCGGCTGCAGGGCGCGCTGGCCGGGTGGGTGCACCAACACGGCGCCGCGCCCTGGGCGGTGGCCCTGGGCGTGCTGGTGGCGGGCGCGTTCGCCGCCGCCCGGCGCCGTCGGGTGCGGCGGCTACCTGAGCCAGCCGCGGCGGCGGCCCCACCAGTCGCGCACCAAAACGAAGATCGTGAGGGCGGCGAACCCGATCAAGAACCAGTTCTCGATGTGACCGACGTGGTTTCCGCGCAGCATCGCCAGCAGGAAGATCACGATGAACAGCCCGGTGGCGTGCCAGGTGCGGACGTTGATCTTGCTCCATCCCCACGCAGCGGACGGCACCTCGGCGACGTCGACGCCGTTGTAGTGCTCCACCTCGGTACTGGCCACGGCGAATCCCCTTCGTGATCGGCTGGTAGGGAGATTCTGGCACACCCGCCGCGGGACTCGAGCGGGCACAATGGGTGAGTGACGAACGCGACCACCGAGCGCCGGCTGCGCGTGCTGGTGCTGGGCAGCACCGGCTCGATCGGCACCCAGGCGCTCGAGGTCATCGCGGCCAACCCCGACCGTTTCGAGGTGGTCGGGCTCGCCGCCGGCGGCGCCAACCCGGAGGCGGTGGCGCGGCAGCGCGCCGAGACCGGGGTGACGAACGTGGCCATCGCCGACGAGCGCGCGGCGGCGCAGCTCGGGGACGTCCCCTACAGCGGCCCGGACGCGGTCACCCGCCTGGTCGAGGAGACCAGCGGAGTCGACGTCGTGCTCAACGCCCTGGTCGGGGCCCTGGGCCTGCGGCCGACGCTGGCCGCGCTGGATTCCGGGGCCCGGCTGGCGCTGGCCAACAAGGAGTCGCTGATCGCCGGGGGACCGCTGGTCTTGCGGGCGGCGCGGCCGGGCCAGATCGTGCCCGTCGACTCCGAACACTCCGCGCTGGCCCAGTGCCTGCGCGGCGGCAGCCCCAACGAGGTGGCCAGGCTGGTGCTGACCGCCTCGGGCGGCCCGTTCCGCGGCTGGACCGCCGCCGACCTCGAGGCCGTCACGCCCGAGCAGGCGGGCGCCCACCCCACCTGGTCGATGGGCCCGATGAACACGCTGAACTCGGCGTCGCTGGTCAACAAGGGGCTCGAGCTCATCGAAACCCACCTGCTGTTCGGCATTCCCTACGACCGCATCGACGTGGTCGTGCACCCCCAGTCGATTGTTCATTCGATGGTCACCTTCGTCGACGGCTCGACGATCGCGCAGGCCAGCCCGCCGGACATGAAGCTGCCCATTTCGCTGGCCCTGGGCTGGCCCGACCGGGTGCCAGGGGCGGCGGCCGCCTGCGACTTCACCACCGCCTCTAGCTGGGAATTCGAGCCGCTGGACAGCGCGGTTTTCCCCGCCGTGGAGCTGGCCCGCCATGCCGGCCGGATCGGCGGCTGCATGACCGCCGTCTACAACGCGGCCAACGAAGAGGCGGCGGAGGCGTTCCTGCAAGGCCGCATCGGCTTCCCCGCCATCGTCAAAACCATCGCCGACGTGCTGCACGCCGCCGACCAATGGGCGCTTTCACCCGCTAACGTGGATGAGGTACTCGACGCGCAGCGCTGGGCGAGGGAGCGGGCGCAGCGCGCACTCGCCCTGGCGGGTGCCCACAAAGTCTCGGGAATGGTGTGAGAAAGGTCGTAGCAGCCTGATGATGTTCGTTGTCGGCATTGTGCTGTTCGCGCTCGCCATCCTGATCTCGGTGGCGCTGCACGAATGCGGCCACATGTGGGTCGCCCGGGGCACCGGCATGAAGGTGCGCCGCTACTTCGTCGGGTTCGGGCCCACGCTGTGGTCGACCCGGCGCGGTGAGATCGAATACGGCGTCAAGGCCATCCCGCTGGGCGGCTTCTGCGACATCGCGGGCATGACCCCGGTCGAGGACCTGGCGCCCGACGAGGCCGACCGCGCGATGTACAAGCAGGCGACCTGGAAGCGGGTCGCGACGCTGTTCGCCGGCCCGGGCATGAACTTCGTCATCTGCCTGGTGCTGATCTACGGCATCGCGCTCGTCTGGG
Source organism: Mycobacterium sp. E787 (assembly GCF_001668725.1). Lineage (GTDB taxonomy): Bacteria > Actinomycetota > Actinomycetes > Mycobacteriales > Mycobacteriaceae > Mycobacterium. Next base: position 282,120 of record NZ_LZKL01000033.1, read on the forward strand.
GGCTGCCCAACCTGCACCCGCCGACCCGGGCCGTGGTGGGCGAAACCGCTTGCGTCGCACCGGAAGTGGCGCCGGGCAAGGTCGGCAACTGCACCGGGCCGGGTCCGGCGGCGCTCGCGGGAATCCGCGCCGGCGACGTCGTCGTCAAGGTCGCCGACACCCCGGTGTCGACGTTCGAGGACATGGCCGCCGCCGTGCGCAAGTCCCACGGCGTCGTCCCCGTCGTCGTCGAGCGCGACGGCGCCACCATCACCACCTACGTCGACGTCACCCCCACGCAGCGCTACGTGACCACGGGGGCGAAGGGCGCCAAGCCCGAGGCCGCCACCGTCGGTGCCATCGGCGTCGGCGCCGTCAAGACCCCGCCGACGCACTACAACGTGCTGTCGGCCATCCCGGCCACCTTCGCCTTCGCCGGTGACCTGACCGTCGAGGTGGGCAAGGCGCTGGTCACGATCCCGACGAAGGTGGGCGCGCTGGTGCACGCCATCGGCGGCGGCCAGCGCGACCCGCAGACGCCGATGAGCGTGGTCGGGGCCAGCATCATCGGCGGCGACACCGTCGACCACGGGCTGTGGGTGGCGTTCTGGTTCTTCCTGGCCCAGCTGAACCTCATCCTGGGCGCGATCAACCTGGTGCCGCTGCTGCCCTTCGACGGCGGGCACATCGCGATCGCGCTGTTCGAGAGGGTGCGCAACCTGATCCGCTCGGCCCGGGGCATGGTCGCGGCCGCGCCGGTGAACTACCTCAAGTTGATGCCCGCCACCTACGTGGTGCTGGTGTTCGTGGTCGGCTACATGCTGCTGACCGTGACCGCCGACCTCGTCAACCCGATCAGGCTGTTCCAATGAGCCGCGTTGGCCTCGGCATGCCGGACGCCCCGCCGCCCACGCTGGCGCCCCGGCGTCCGACCCGCCAACTGATGGTCCGCGACGTCGGGGTCGGCAGCGACCACCCGATCTCGGTGCAGTCGATGTGCACCACCAAGACCCACGACGTCAACACGACGCTGCAGCAGATCGCCGAGTTGACGGCGGCGGGCTGCGACATCGTGCGGGTGGCCTGCCCGCGCCAGGAGGACGCCGACGCGCTGGCCGAGATCGCCCGGCACAGCCAGATCCCGGTGATCGCCGACATCCACTTCCAGCCGAAGTACATCTTCGCCGCCATCGACGCCGGCTGCGCCGCGGTGCGGGTGAACCCGGGCAACATCAAGGAATTCGACGGCCGGGTCGGCGAGGTCGCCAAGGCCGCCGCCGCGGCCGGCATCCCGATCCGCATCGGCGTCAACGCCGGCTCGCTGGACAAGCGGTTCCTGGAGAAGTACGGCAAGGCCACGCCCGAGGCGCTGGTCGAGTCGGCGCTGTGGGAGGCCTCGCTGTTCGAGGAGCACGGCTTCGGCGACATCAAGATCAGCGTCAAGCACAACGACCCCGTCGTCATGGTCGCGGCCTACGAGCAGCTGGCGGCCCAGTGCGACTATCCACTGCACCTCGGGGTCACCGAGGCGGGCCCGGCGTTCCAGGGCACCATCAAGTCCGCGGTCGCGTTCGGGGCGCTGCTGTCGAAGGGCATCGGCGACACCATCCGGGTGTCACTGTCCGCGCCGCCGGTCGAGGAGGTCAAGGTCGGCATCCAGATCCTCGAGTCGCTGAACCTGCGGCCGCGCGGGCTGGAGATCGTGTCCTGTCCGTCGTGCGGCCGCGCGCAGGTCGACGTCTACACCCTGGCCAACGAGGTCACCGCCGGGCTGGACGGGCTCGACGTGCCGCTGCGGGTGGCCGTGATGGGCTGCGTCGTCAACGGCCCGGGGGAGGCCCGCGAGGCCGACCTGGGTGTCGCGTCGGGAAATGGCAAGGGACAGATCTTTGTTCGGGGCGAGGTCATCAAGACCGTGCCGGAAGCCCAGATCGTCGAGACGCTCATCGAGGAGGCCATGCGGCTGGCCGCCGAGATGGGCGACGATCACGGTGTTGGAACAGAATCGAGCGGTTCGCCGATTGTGACCGTAAGCTGATAGGGGTTTTGTGCCCCTGCACTGATCGTCTTTTCGCACCACAGAGAGTTCCGTAGATGTCGGCTCCGCCCATCATGCGCCTTGTCGGCGAGCGACGGGTGTCGGTGGTGCGTGACGCCGCCGCCGTCTGGCGGGTGCTCGACGCCGATCCGGTCGGCTCGTGCATGGTCGCGGCCCGCGTGGCCGACCACGGCATCGAACCCAACTCGATCGGCGGGGAACTGTGGACCCGTCGCGGCCCGGACGAGTCGCTGTGCTTCGCGGGCGCCAACCTCATCCCGCTGCGCGGCGCGCCGGCCGACCTCAACGCCTTCGCCGACGAGGCGATGAGCGGGACGCGGCGCTGTTCTTCGCTGGTCGGCAGGGCGCAGCTGGTGATGCCGATGTGGGAGCGGCTGGCGCCGGTGTGGGGCCCGGCCCGCGACGTGCGCGACGACCAGCCGCTGATGGCCCTGACCCGCCACCCCAACTGCGACATCGACGTCGGCGTGCGCCAGGTCCGGCCGGACGAGCTGGACGCCTACCTGGTGGCCGCCGTCGACATGTTCATCGGCGAGGTCGGCGTCGACCCGCGGATCGGCGACGGTGGCCGCGGCTACCGCCGGCGGGTGGCCAGCCTGATCGCGGCGGGGCGCGCCTGGGCGCGCTTCGAGCACGGTCAGGTGGTGTTCAAGGCCGAGGTGGGATCGCAGTCGCCGGGGGTCGGCCAGATCCAGGGGGTCTGGGTGCACCCGGAGTGGCGCGGCCAGGGGATCGGGACCGCCGGCACCGCCACCGTGGCCGCGGTGATCGTCGGCAGCGGCCGGATCGCCAGCCTGTACGTGAACAACTTCAACACCGTCGCGCGCGCCGCGTACGCCCGCGTGGGCTTCACCGAGGTCGGCACCTTCGCGACGGTCCTGCTGGACTGATCGGCGGCCCGCCCCCGCGAGTGTGCGGCTGGCCGCACACTCGGCGTCGACCCGACGCGCATAACGCTTCGGTCTCGGTGTGTCGGCGCCTGTCGGCGGCCCACGGTTCATAACATCTGTACCGATGGTCACTAAAACCCCATTGGTATCAGCGACCGCCAGCCTGCTGCTCGTCGCGGTGATAGCCCTGTCCGGGTGCACCCCGCGGCCCGACGGCCCCGGCCCGGCCGCCGACAAGTTCTTCCGCGCCTTGGGAATCGGCGACACCGCGACCGCCGCCCAGCTCAGCGACAACCCGAACGAGGCCCGGGAGGCGCTCAACGCCGCCTGGGCCGGGCTGCAGGCCACCCACCTGGACGCGCAGGTGCTCAGCGCCAAGTACGCCGAGGACACCGGCACGGTCGACTACCGGTTCACCTGGCACTTGCCCAAGAACCGGGCCTGGAGCTATGACGGCCAGCTGCGGATGGCCCGCAACGAGGGGCGCTGGGAGGTCCGGTGGGTCACCACCGATCTGCACCCGAAGCTGGGTGAGCACCAGACGTTCGCGCTGCGCGCCGACAAGCCGCGGCGCGCCTCGGTGAACGAGCTCGGCGGCAGCGACGTGCTCGCGCCGGGCTACCTGTACCACTACACGCTCGACGCCACCCAGGCCGGGCCCGCCCTGATCGGGACCGCGCACGCCGTCGTCGACGTCCTGCACCCCATCAACAACGCGCTGGCCGACCCGCAGCTGCTGGCCGAACAAGCCAGCTCGGCGACCCAGCCGATCGACCTCGGCGTCACGCTGAAGCCGGACGACAACGACAAGGTCTTCCCCGCGATCGGGAAGCTGCCCGGCGTGGTGGTCACGCCGATCGCTGACATGCTGCCCACCGACCCGCACTTCGCCCCGGCCGTCATCGCCCAGGTGAAGAAGGCCGTGATGGACCAGCTCGACGGCCAGGCCGGCTGGCGGGTGGTCACCGTCAACCAGAACGGCGTCGACGTCGAGGTGCTGCACGAGGTCGAGGGGTCGCCGGCGCCGTCGGTGTCGATCACCCTGGACCGCGCGGTGCAGAACGCCGCGCAGCACGCGGTGGACACCCGCGGCGGCAAGGCGATGATCGTCGTGATCAAGCCGTCGACCGGGGAGATCCTGGCGATCGCGCAGAACAACGGCGCCGACGCCGACGGCCTGCCGGCCACCAACGGCCTGTTCCCGCCGGGGTCGACGTTCAAGATGGTCACCGCCGGCGCCGCCGTCGACCGCGACATGGCCACGCCCAACACGATGCTGGGCTGCCCGGGCCACATCGACATCGGGCACCGCACCATCCCGAACTACGGCGGCTTCGACCTGGGCGTGGTGCCGATGTCACGCGCGTTCGCCAGTTCGTGCAACACCACGTTCGCCGAGCTGAGCAGCAGGATGCCGCCCCGCGGGCTGACCCAGGCGGCCAACCGCTACGGCATCGGGCTGGACTACACCGTCGACGGCATCACCACGGTGACGGGGTCGGTGCCGCCGACGGTGGACCTGGCCGAGCGCACCGAGGACGGCTTCGGCCAGGGCAAGGTGCTGGCGAGCCCCTTCGGGATGGCCCTGGTCGCGGCCACCGTCGACGCCGGCAAGACCCCGGTGCCGCAGCTGATCGCGGGGCGGCCGACGACGGTCGAGGGCGACGACACCCCGATCTCGCCGAAGATGGTCGACGCGCTGCGGCCGATGATGCGGCTGGTGGTGACCAACGGCACCGCCAAGGAGATCGCCGGCTGCTGCGGCGAGATCTACGGGAAGACCGGTGAGGCCGAGTTCCCCGGCGGATCGCATTCCTGGTTCGCCGGCTACCGCGGCGACCTGGCGTTCGCGGCGCTGATCGTCGGGGGCGGCAGCTCGGAGTACGCGGTGCGGATGACCAAGGTGATGTTCGAGTCGCTGCCGCGGGACTATCTGGCCTAGAGCCCCCGGCCCGTCGCGGCGGTAAATTGCGAGGGTGGGCGAAACACCCGGCGGGGACATGGTCGCGTTGCGGGTCTCCGACGCCGACCGGAACGGCACGATGCGGCGGCTGCACAACGCCGTCGCGCTCGGGCTGATCGACATCGACGAGTTCGAGCAGCGCTCGTCGCAGGTGTCCTACGCGCGCACCCGCGGCGAGCTCGACCGGCTGGTCGGCGACCTGCCCGGGCCCGGCGCCATCGTCACGTCCGCGGCCGACCGGGTCGAACTGCGCGGCTGGGCGGGCTCGCTGAAGCGTCACGGCGAATGGACCGTGCCCACCCGGCTGGCCCTGGTGCGCCGGCTGGGTTCGGTCGATCTCGACCTGACCCGGGCCCGTTTCGCGGGCCCGGTGGTGGTCATCGAACTGGACATCAGGTTCGGTTCGGTGGAGGTCCGGCTGCCCGACGGCGCCAGCGCCTCGATCGACGACGTCGAGGTGTACGTCGGCAGCGCCAGCGACCGCCGCAAGGACGCGCCGGGCGAGGGCAGGCCGCACGTCGTGCTGACGGGCCGGGTGGTGTGTGGGTCGGTGACCGTCCGGGGGCCGCGGCGCTCTCTTCTGCGCCGCGGCGCGAGGCGTGATTAAGCTGGCCCCATGCCTGCTCGCACCGCCCTTTCCCCGGGAGTGATCTCGCCGACTCTGCCCGTGCCGGGCCGCATCCCGCGCCCGGAATACGTCGGCAAGCCGACCGCCCAGGAGGGCAGCGAGCCGTGGGTGCAGACGCCGGAGGTCATCGAGAAGATGCGCGTGGCCGGCCGGATCGCGGCCGGCGCCCTGGCCGAGGCGGGCAAGGCGGTCGCTCCCGGCGTGACGACCGACGAGCTGGACCGGATCGCCCACGAGTACATGATCGACAACGGGGCCTACCCGTCGACGCTGGGCTACAAGGGCTTCCCGAAGTCGTGCTGCACGTCCCTCAACGAGGTGATCTGCCACGGCATCCCGGACTCGACGGTGATCGAGGACGGCGACATCGTCAACATCGACGTCACCGCCTACATCGACGGCGTGCACGGCGACACCAACGCGACGTTCCTGGCCGGCGACGTCTCCGAGGAGCACCGGCTGCTGGTGGAGCGGACGCGCGAGGCCACGATGCGCGCGATCAACGCCGTCAAACCGGGCCGCGCGCTCTCGGTCGTCGGCCGCGTCATCGAGTCGTACGCTAACCGGTTCGGGTACAACGTGGTTCGCGACTTCACCGGCCACGGAATCGGCACCACGTTTCACAACGGGCTGGTCGTCCTGCACTACGAGCAGCCCTCCGTGGCGACGATGATCCAGCCCGGCATGACGTTCACCATCGAGCCGATGATCAACCTCGGCGCGCTGGACTACGAGATCTGGGGCGACGGCTGGACCGTGGTCACCAAGGACCGCAAGTGGACCGCCCAGTTCGAGCACACCCTGCTGGTCACCGACACCGGCGCCGAGATCCTGACTTGTCTCTAGCGCGAGCAGACACAAAAGCCCCTGTTTCGACCCGAAATTGGGGGCTTTTGCGTCTGTTCGCCACATGGCGGTGAGCGGGGCGCTGCTGGTGGCCGGCACCAGCTCCGACGCCGGGAAATCGGTGGTGGTGGCGGGGTTGTGCCGGTTGCTGGCGCGGCGCGGCGTCAAGGTGGCGCCGTTCAAGGCGCAGAACATGTCCAACAACTCCGTGGTCACCGTCGAGGGCGGCGAGATCGGGCGCGCCCAGGCGCTGCAGGCGCGGGCGGCGGGGCTCGCCCCCAGCGTGCGATTCAACCCGATCCTGCTCAAGCCGGGCGGTGACCGGACGTCGCAGCTGGTGATCCGGGGTCAGGTGGCCGAGTCGGTGACCGCGGCCGGCTATGTGCGGCACCGCGACCGGCTCGCGGGCATCGTCGCGGACGAGTTGTCTTGCCTGCGTGACGAATTCGACGCGGTGATCTGCGAGGGTGCCGGGTCGCCCGCCGAGATCAACCTGCGGGACACGGATTTGGCGAACATGGGGCTGGCCCGCGCCGCGAACCTGCCGGTGATCCTGGTGGGCGACATCGACCGCGGCGGACTGCTGGCCCACCTGTTCGGGACGGTCGCGGTGCTCGAGCCCGACGACCAGGCGCTGATCGCCGGCTTCGTCGTCAACAAGTTCCGCGGGGATCCGGCGCTGCTGGAACCCGGGCTGCGCCGGCTGCACGCCCTGACCGGCCGCCCGACCTACGGCGTGCTGCCCTACGCCGACGAGCTGTGGCTGGACGCCGAGGACTCGCTGTCGGTGGTCGCGCACCGCGTCGTGGGAACGCCGGCGCCGCCGCGCGGCGACGAGTGGCTGCGGGTGGCCGCGGTCCGGCTGCCCCGGATTTCCAACTCCACGGACGTCGAGGCGCTGGCGTGCGAGCCCGGGCTGCTGGTGCGCTGGGCCGCCGACCCCGCCGACCTGGCCGACGCCGACCTGATCGTGCTGCCGGGCAGCAAGGCCACCGTCGCCGACCTGTCCTGGCTGCGCGAGCGCGGCCTGGCCGGCGCGATCGCCGGCCACGCCCGGGCCGGGAAGCCGGTGCTGGGCATCTGCGGCGGGTTCCAGATGCTGTGCGAGCGCATCGAGGACACGGTGGAATCCGGTGCCGGCGAGGTCGCCGGCCTGGGCCTGCTGGACGCCGACATCGCCTTCGAGCCGACCAAGGTGCTGCGCCGCTGGGAGCGGCCCCTGGCCGGCTACGAGATCCACCAAGGGCGGCTGGCCCGGTGCGCCGAGGACCCGTGGTTCACCGTCGGGTCGCAACCGCACGGCATCGTAAGGGGCGCCGTCTACGGGACCCACTGGCACGGCCTGCTCGACAACGACGACTTCCGCCGCGCGTGGCTCACCCGGGTCGCCGCCGCGGCGGGGCGCAGCGGGTTCGTGTTCGCCGACACCGACGTCACCGCGCGGCGCGATGGCCAACTGGACGCGATCGCCGACCTGCTGGCCGCCCATCTCGACGTCGACGCCGTCCTGGGCCTTTTGGACGGGCCGCCGCCGCGGCGGCCGTGTCTCGCGAGCCGGCTGCAGCCGTGAAACCTCGCGCGAGCTGGCCCATTGGCTGTAGCGTGCGTGAGTGCACTCGATGATGAACACGCTCGACGGGTTTCCCGTCCCGGTGTCCGTCGCCGGCCCGGAAAAGGGCGTCGTCGTCGTCATCCTCGGCGACCAGGAGCGTGCCCCCGTCGCGTATGACGCGGTGTGCGAGCGCCTGCACACCGCCTCGTTGCGGACCGTCGTCATCGGACTGGACCAACGGCTGACGGCCAAATCGGTTGTCGGCATCCTCGATGCGCTGGGCATCCGCTGGGCCGTGGTCTTCGGCGACCGCGCCGGCGGTGAGCTGGCCTGGGAACTGGCGGCCACGCGGCTGGGCCGGTTCGTGGGTCTGATCGTCATCGACCGCGGGCATCCGCGGGTGCCCGACCCCGGCGGGGTGGTCCGCGACGAGCACTGCCCGCCGGTGGAAATCGGCACCACGGTGCTGGTCAGCTCCGCGGCCGCCAAGGCTGCGGCCGACGCCAGCCAGCGGTACGTCTACGCCGAATACCGCGTCGTGGACCTGGGCCGGCGCACCGTGCAGGAGTCGACGGCGCAGCTGGCCGCCGAGATCGTCTTGCGCACCAGCACCTGGTAGCCGCGGTGAGTTCTGCGGGCGGTTCGGACTCGGCGATGTTGTCGCTGGCCGCGCTGGAACAGCTGGTGCAACGCGGCGTGGTGGACACCGTCATCGTGGCGTTCGCCGACATGCAGGGCAGGCTGGTCGGCAAGCGCATGGCCGCCGGGCTGTTCGTCGACGAGGTCGCCGCGCACGGCGCCGAGTGCTGCAGCTATCTGCTGGCCGTCGACGTCGACATGAACACCGTGTCCGGGTATGCGATGTCGAGCTGGCAGACCGGCTACGGCGACATGGTGATGACCCCGGACCTGTCCACCCTGCGCCTCACCCCGTGGCTGCACGGCACCGCGCTGGTGATCGCCGACCTCGGCTGGGCCGGCGGCGGTGAGGTCGCCGTCGCGCCCCGGGCGGTCCTGCGCCGCCAGCTCGACCGGCTGGGCGCCCGCGGGCTGACCGCCGACGTCGCCACCGAGCTCGAGTTCATGGTGTTCGACGAGTCGTACCGGCAGGCCTGGGCCGGCGGCTACCGCGGGCTGACGCCCGCCAGCGACTACAACATCGACTACGCGATGCTGGCGTCGTCGCGCATGGAGCCGCTGCTGCGCGACATCCGGCACGGCATGGCGGGGGCGGGCCTGCGGTTCGAGGCCGTCAAGGGCGAGTGCAACAGGGGCCAGCAGGAGATCGGCTTCCGCTACGACGAGGCGCTGGTCACCTGCGACAACCACGTGATCTACAAGAACGGCGCCAAGGAGATCGCCGACCAGCACGGCAAGAGCCTGACGTTCATGGCGAAATACGATGGGGCCGAAGGCAACAGCTGCCACATCCATCTGTCGCTGCGCGATGGGGACGGCGTCGCGGTGTTCGACGACGGCGACCGCCCGCACGGCATGTCCGCGACGTTCGGCAGTTTCCTCGCAGGCCTGCTGGCCACCGTGCGCGAACTGACGTTGTTCTACGCGCCGAACATCAACTCCTACAAGCGGTTTGCCGACGGCAGCTTCGCGCCCACGGCGGTGGCCTGGGGGCTGGACAACCGCACCTGCGCGCTGCGGGTGGTGGGCCACGGCCGCAACATCCGCGTCGAATGCCGGGTGCCCGGCGGCGACGTCAACCCCTACCTCGCGGTGGCGGCGCTCATCGCCGGGGGGCTGCACGGTATCGATCAGGGCCTGCAACCACCGGCGCCGTACGTCGGGAACGCCTACGAGGCAACGGGACTCGAGCGGCTGCCCACCACGTTGGCCGACGCGGCCGCGGTGTTCGGGGCGTCGGCGCTCGCGCGGGAGGCGTTCGGCGACGACGTCGTCGCGCATTACCTGAACAACGCGCGCGTGGAGTTGGCGGCCTTCAATGCGGCGGTCACGGACTGGGAGAGGATGCGTGGGTTTGAGCGGCTCTGAGTCGGACGGTGGCGACCCGCGTCGCCCGGCTACGCCGCGCTTGCGATCGCCACGTAGCCGGCCCGTCGTCGGCCTGACGGCTTATCTCGAGCAGATCCGTACCGGGGTGTGGGACATCGCCGCCGGATATCTACCCGCCGATTACTTCGAGGGCGTCGTCATGGCCGGCGGCATCGCGACACTGGTGCCGCCGCAGCCGATGGACGCCGAGGCGGCCGGTGCGCTGCTGGACAGCCTGGACGCGCTGGTGATCACGGGGGGCTACGACCTCGACCCCGCCCATTACGGCCAGGATCCGCACCCGGCCACCGACGCGCCCCGCACCGATCGCGACGACCTGGAATTCGCGCTGCTGCGCGGCGCCCTGGACCGCGGCCTGCCGGTGCTGGGCATCTGCCGCGGCGCCCAGGTGCTCAACGTGGCGTTCGGCGGCACGCTGCACCAGCACCTGCCCGACGTGCTGGGTCACGGCGGGCACCGGGCGGGCAACGGGGTGTTCACCCGGCTGCCGGTGCGCACGGTCGCGGGCACCCGGCTCGCCGCGCTGCTCGGCGAATCCGCCGACGCGCCCTGCTATCACCATCAGGCCATCGACAAGGTGGGTGACGGCCTGGTGGTCAGCGCGATCGACGCCGACGGCGTGGTCGAGGCCGTCGAGCTGCCCGGCGAGCCGTTTGTGCTCGCGGTGCAGTGGCACCCGGAGAAGTCGCTCGACGACCCGCGGCTGTTCAAGGCGTTGGTGCAGGCCGCGCGATCGTCCGCGGAAAGCCGATGACCGCAACGCAATTGGTCAACCCCGCGACCGAGGAGGTGCTGACGTCGGTCGACCTGTGTGACGCGGCCGCGGTCGACGACGCCGTGGCGCGCGCCGCGGCGGCCCAGCGGCGCTGGGCGCGGCTGGCCCCGGCGCAACGCGCCGAGGGCCTCCGGGCGTTCGCCGCCGCGGTCGACGCGCACGCCGACGAGCTGGCCGCGCTGGAGGTGGCCAACGCCGGGCACCCGATCGCGTCGGCCGAATGGGAGGCCGGCCACGTCCGCGACGTGCTGACGTTCTACGCGGGCAGCCCGGAACGCCTGTCCGGCAGGCAGATTCCGGTCGCCGGCGGGCTCGACGTGACGTTCAACGAACCGCTGGGCGTGGTCGGCGTGATCACGCCGTGGAACTTCCCGATGATGATCGCCTCCTGGGGCATCGCGCCCGCGCTGGCCGCCGGCAACGCCGTGTTGGTCAAACCCGCCGAATGGACGCCGCTGACCACGCTCCGGCTCGGCGAGCTGGCGGCGCAGGCCGGGCTCGATCCGGACCTGCTGCAGGTGCTGCCCGGCACGGGCGCGGTGGTGGGGGAGCGGCTCGTCACCCACCCGGGCGTGCGCAAGGTCGTGTTCACCGGCTCAACCGAGGTGGGCAAGCGGGTGATGGCCGGCGCGGCGGCCCACGTCAAGCGGGTGACCCTGGAACTGGGCGGCAAGAGCGCCAACATCGTGTTCGCCGACTGCGACCTGGAGCGCGCGGCCGCGACCGCCCCCGCCGGGGTGTTCGACAACGCCGGGCAGGACTGCTGCGCCCGTAGCCGGATCCTGGTGCAGCGCAACGTGTATGACCGGTTCATGGAACTGCTCGAGCCCGCGGTGCGGGCCGTCGCCGTCGGGAACCCCGCCTCAAGGGACACCGAGATGGGCCCGCTGGTATCGGCGGCGCACCGCGACAGGGTGGCCTCCTACGTGCCCGACGACGCCCCCGTCGCCTTTCGCGGCACCGCGCCGTCGGGCCCCGGGTTCTGGTTCCCGCCAACGGTACTCACGCCGCGGCGCACCGACCGCAGCGTCACCGAGGAGATCTTCGGCCCGGTCGTCACCGTGCTGCCGTTCGACGACGAGCACGACGCCATCGCGGTGGCCAACGACACCGCCTACGGCCTGTCGGGGTCGATCTGGACCGACGACCTGTCCCGCGCCCTGCGGGTGTCGCGGGCGATCGAGTCCGGCAACCTGTCGGTGAACTCGCACTCGTCGGTCCGCTACAACACCCCCTTCGGGGGTTTCAAGCAGTCGGGGTTGGGCCGCGAGCTCGGCCCGGACGCGCCGCTGCAATTCACCGAGACCAAGAACGTCTTCATCGCGATCGAGGAGCCTTAAGTGATCGACCTGACCCAACGGCTGGCGGGCCGCGTCGCGGTGGTCACCGGCGGTGGCGGCGGCATCGGCCTGGCCGCCGCGCGGCGGATGCACGCCGAAGGCGCGACCATCGTGGTCGGCGACGTCGACCGCGACGCGGGCGCCGCGGCCGCCGAGGAGCTGTCCGGTTTGTTCGTGCCGACCGATGTTTCCGACGAGGGCGCGGTCAACGCGCTGTTCGACGCGGCGGCGCAGGCCTACGGCCGGGTCGACATCGCGTTCAACAACGCCGGCATCTCTCCGCCCGACGACGATGTCATCGAGACCACGGAACTTGCTGCGTGGCAACGGGTTCAGGACGTCAACCTGAAATCGGTGTACCTGTGCTGCCGGGCCGCGCTGCGCCACATGGTGCCCGCGCAGAAGGGCTCGATCATCAACACGGCGTCGTTCGTCGCGGTGCTGGGATCGGCGACGTCGCAGATCTCCTACACCGCCTCCAAGGGCGGTGTGCTGGCGATGTCGCGGGAACTGGGCGTGCAGTACGCGAGGCAGGGCATCCGCGTCAACGCGCTGTGCCCGGGGCCGGTCAACACCCCGCTGCTGCAGGAGCTGTTCGCCACGGACCCCGAGCGCGCCGCCCGCCGCCTGGTGCACGTTCCGTTGGGCCGCTTCGCCGAGCCCGACGAAATCGCCGCCGCGGTGGCCTTTCTGGCCAGCGACGACGCGTCGTTCATCACCGCCTCGACGTTCCTGGTCGACGGCGGCATCAGCTCGGCCTACGTCACCCCGCTCTGACTAGGCGACGGTGCCGCGGTACACGGCGACGGGCGCCGAGGCCGTCGCCCAGGCCGGCGGCGCAGACAGCGTCCCGACCGGCGTCCCGCGACCGAGCCGTGGGCCGGAAGCCGGGCGGCCCGGCTTGGTGAGCAGGGCGCACAACGCCGCGCGTTTGTTGCGGGCATTCAGGTGCTTGATCGCGGAGTCCGACGGCGCCGACAGCGAACTCAGCCTGGACAGTGCGGCTGTGGCCGGCGCGAGCTGGGCGTCCAACGACGTCAGCGGCGACGCCGAAAGCGCCTGCAACGCTTCGGGAATCGTCGACATCACCCGGGCGCCGGCCGATACCACGTCCGGGGCCGATTTCAGGGCCCAGGTGCCCGCGCCGTGGTCGCCCGGCGGCGAAGCGAACGGCGTCAGCGATGTCGCCTCCGCCGAGGCGGCGGCGTAGGCGTACATCGTGGCGGCGTCGCGGGCCCACATCCGCTCGTACTCCGCGTCGGCGTCCGCGATCGCCGCGCTGGCCTGCCCCAGGCAGTTTTCGCCGGCCAGTGACCGCCGCCGCGCACGGTTGGCGGTGATCTCCAGCGGCGGCACCATCGCCTCGCATGCCGAGCGATGGGCGTCGGCCGCCGCCGCGAGCCGCGTCGCCGCCTGGTGGGCTTGGGCGGCGGCGATGTCCAGCCAGTCGGTGTACGGCGTCGTGTCGTGTCGTGCCATTTTTGCCGTGACGGCGCGGTAGTCGGCGGCCGCGGTGCTCAGCCGAACGGCCAGCCCGTCCCAGGCCGCGGCGGCCAGGGTCATCGGTCCCGCGCCGGGACCGGAATACATCAGCCCGGAGTTGATTTCCGGTGCCAGCGTCGCGAAATCCATTACCACCTCGGTTTTGACATGGACTCTCCCCTGAGATAGACGCAGGGGTTACACGGTTGGTTCGCTGATCGATCAGCGGCGCGCGACGCAGAACCGGGTCAAGATGTCGGGGCCGGCCCGGATGGCCGCGGGCGCGCACGGCCGCGCCCCGCGGGGCTGAAAACCGAACGCGGCGAACGAGACTTGCGCGACCAACGGCGGCGACACGGGGCTCCATGCCGGGGGCCGGTCCTTCGTCATCCAGGTCGCGTGGAACGGCTTCTTGTGCGTGGGCGCGGCGTCGTGCGAAGCGTGCGCGCCAGCGTCCGGTATCGCCTGAGACCAGGCGGCCGGCTCCGGCGGCGCCGCCGCGGCGAATTGTGGCCGCAACGCCGAACCCGCGACGAGGGCGACGAAGACGCCGAGCGCGGCGACGATCGCGATGGCCGACCGCCATCGTCGGGCTTCGCGGGCGCCTCGGGATGTCACAGTGGCCCGAATCTACAACGCGGAACCGGAAGAACGATCGGAGCGAGCTGTGAAAACCCGCAAAGTCGGGTGTCTGGTTCGCGGCGCCGACGTGCCGGTCTTTGTCCGCCGCGCTCGACACCGCGCCGCGGTATTGAAAACATGCGCGTTCATTTGTGGCGTAGGGTTGACATAACCGCGATGCGGTCGGGGCGCCGCGGAACTGTCAGCGAATATCACAAGGGGCGAACGTTGTACGCGGCCACCTGCCGCCACTGTGGCAGGCAAATTGTCCAGCACCCGTCGGGAGTGTGGATCCCCGGCGATGGGTCCGTGGAAAGTGATCCCAACGGCTTCTGTTGCCGCAAGTCGGGCAGCGGGAGCCGGCCCCGGATGTTGCACGAACCCATGCCTTTTCAATTGGCGGGCGCACCCCGGTGGCTGGCGGGCGTGGGCACCGACTCCGCCCCGCAGGGAGCCTCACCTCGGCGTGGCCGAGGCCGCCGGCGGCGCCACGACGGCAGGCCGCTGGTCCCCGCGGCTATTCGGATGCGGGCGCGACAGGCCCTCGCCCGGCTGAGGGACGTAGCCCGGTTCCGCGTGGCCTGGTGGTAACGGGCCGGGTAGCTCGGCGGCTCAGAAAACGATCAGCGGGATGGCCATCTCGGCGGGGGTTGGGCCGCCGTGAAAACCGATGAGCCGAGCGGTTTCCGGCGGCTCGTGCGCGGTCGCCAGCACGGCGGTGTCGCCGGTGCAGACGACCACGACGTCGCCGATTCGCGGCAGGTGGGCCGGGCTGACCGGGCCGAACATGCCGGTGGCCACCGCCTGCTGGCGGCTGTAGACGTGTGCGCGACCGTCGAGCGCCTCGCTCCAGGCGGCCCGCACATCCGCCGCCGCCCCCGGCTCGGTGTGCAGGTAGCGCACCCGCGGCTCGCCGGCGACCACCCGGACCCCGGCACCCAGCCGCGGGTCGGCGTCGAGGTCGACGCGGGCGTCCGCGGGGACGTTCAGCCCGCCGTGGTCGGCGGTGACCAGCAACGCCGCGTCCGGGGGCAGCGCCTCGACCAGCCGGGTCAGCAGGGCGTCGACGCGGGCCGCGGCCTCGTGCCACCGCTGCGAACCGATGCCGAACAGGTGGGCCGCGGTGTCCAGGTCGGCGGTATAGCCGTAGACCAGCCCCGGCGCGGCGATCAGTTCACCGGCCAGCACGGCGGCGTAGTCGTCGCTCGGCCGCGTCGGGCGAAACCTGGCCCCGCCGTAAGCGGCGTCGGTCAGCCCGCTGCCGATGAACGGCGCCGGCAGCACCGCGCGGGCCGCGATGCCGGCCCGCTCCAGCCGCGCGAACCAGGTTGGCAGCGGTTGCCATTCGGCGTGCGGCGGGTCGTCCCGCCACACGATGTGGGTGAGCACCCGATCCGTGCCCGGCACGTTGAGCGTGAAACCCAGGATGCCGTGCTCGCCGGGCCGCGCCCCGGTGCCGAGCGACACCAGGCTGCTCGGCGTGGTCGACGGGAAGGTACAGGCGAGTTCGGTGAGCCGCCCCACCTCGCCGGCGAGCACCGAGGCCAGCATCGGCGCGGTCCCGGCCAACTCGGGTAGCAGGTGCCGGCCCAGCCCGTCCACCAGGACGACCGCGACGCGGTCTTTCGCGCCGACCGACTCCACGAGGCCGAGGCGGTCGACCGCGCCCGGCGCCCCGAGCAACGCGGCCGCGGCGGGCAGCACGTCGCAGATGGAACCGGGCACGGGAGCAAGACTAGACCGGCGCCAGCCGTTGGCTGGTCACCCGCAGCTGCCGCTCGGTGCTGTCGGCGAGCGCGCGTACCTGCTGCGGGGACAACCGGCCGCACAGCCGGCCCCAGTGCACCGCGACCTCGTCGCCGACGGCCACGTCGGGCACGGCGCTGTACCCGTCGGCCCAGACGTCGAGCGTTCGCGCCGCGGGGTCGGCCAGTGTCAGTGCCCGGCCGTCCCAGAGGAGCCGCCGACACCTGACCGCGACGTTGTCGTTGTCACGGGAAACCACTGTGCCCCAGCCGATTCGGCAGTTGTCGAGCACGCTCAACGGATGCTCGTCCATGCCCCGCCCCAAGAACCGGGTCCACGGGTATACGCCGAACACGTGAAAGCAGTGGTTGGCGGCGGCCTCGCCCGCCAGGGCGGCCGTGAGGTGTGACCAGTAGCGGCCGGCCTGCGGGCCGATGATCGCCAGCAGCGTGTCGAAGAAATCGTGCGGGTCCAGGCCGGCGCCCACACCGCCGCCGAGCCAATAGGATTCGACGAGCCGGTAGTCCAGCGGGTCGGCGATGCCGGTCAGCCTGGACAGGACTTGCAGGTAGGGCCAGGCACCGGAAAACCTCGTCGCCGCAGCGCGCACCTCGTCGACCGAGCCGTCTCGCAGGGTGGCCCCCAGTGGGGGACCGCAGTAGCCGAGCGCGTTGGGGGCGTAGGCGTAACGCGCGAACATCTCGACACCGCGGCTGTCGGTCAAGCGCGCCCCACCAGCTTGACCGCGTCTCGGTGCATGCGTCCGAAGTTGTAGTAGGCCGCGCACGCCCCCTCGGGCGACACCATGCAGGTGCCGATCGGTGTCTCGGGGGTGCACGCGGTGCCGAAAACCTTGCACTCCCAGGGCTTGAGCACGCCCTTGAGCACCTCGCCGCACTGGCAGGCCTTGGGATCGGCGACCCGCACGCCCGGCATGGCGAACCGTAGCTCGGCGTCGAACTCCGCGAAGTCGTCGTGCAGGCGCAGCGCGCTCTGCGAGATGAATCCCAGCCCGCGCCATTCGAAGTGCGGGCGCAGCGCGAACACCTTGCCCATCAGCGCCAGCGCGGCGGGGTTCCCGTGCTCGGGGACCACGCGCTTGTACTGGTTCTCCACCTCGCAGCGGCCCTCACGGATCTGGGTCAGCAGCATCGCGACCGCCGCCAGGATGTCCAGCGGCTCGAAACCGGCCACCACCAACGGCTTTCGGTACACCTCCGGCACGAACCGGTAGGGGCGGTTGCCCACCACCGTCGACACGTGCCCGGGGCCGATGAAACCCGACAGCCGCAAATCAGGTGACTCCAGGATGGCCTTGATCGGCGGCACGATCGTGACGTGGTTGCAGAAGACGCTGAAGTTGGGCAGGCCGAGGTCGCGGGCGCGCACCAGCGTCACCGCCGTCGAGGGCGCGGTGGTCTCGAAGCCGATGGCGAAGAACACCACGTGCTTGTCGGGGTTGTCGACCGCGATCTTCAGCGCGTCCAGCGGCGAGTAGACGAACCGCACGTCGGCGCCGCGCGCCTTGGCGTCCAGCAGGCTGCCGGCCGACCCGGGTACCCGCATCATGTCGCCGAAACAGGTGAAGATCACGTCGGGCTGGCCGGCCAGCCACATCGCGTCGTCGATGCGGCCCATCGGGATCACGCAGACCGGGCAGCCGGGCCCGTGCACCAGCTCCACGTTGTCGGGCAGCAGGTGTTCGATGCCGTGCCGGTAGATGGTGTGGGTGTGCCCGCCGCACACCTCCATGAACTTGAACTCTTCGCCGCCATCACCGGCCAGGCGCTTTATGGCGCCCAGCAGCTTGCGGGCCGCGGCCGGATCGCGGAACTCGTCGACGAATTTCATTGCGCGCCTTCCCTAAACGATGGCCGACGAGTCGAAGGCTTCCATCTCGGTGGCGTAGGCCTCACCGAGTTTCTTGATGGCGGCCAGGGTGAGCAGCGCCTCCGTCTCGTCGATCTTGGCCATGGCGAACCCGACGTGCACCAGGACCCAGTCGTCGGGCTCGGGCATGTCGTCTTCCAGCAGCCGCACGCTGATCGTGCGCTGGACGCCGCTGACGTCGATCTTCGCCAGATAGTTTGCGCGGTCGGTGATTTCGACGATCCGGCCCGGAATCCCAAGACACATCTCAGTTCATCTCCTCTCAGCAGATCCGCGGCAGCGGGTCGCCGACCAGCATGTCGACGATCCGGGTCCCACCGAATCCTGTTCGCAGCACCACGCTTTCGGCCGGTTCGGAAACGATTTCCCCGACCTCGGCGGCCTCGGCGCCCAGCGGGTGCGAGCGCAGCGCCGCCAGCCCGGCCTCGGCCTCCTCCGGCGCGACGACGGCGACGAACTTGCCCTCGTTGGCCACGTAGAGCGGGTCGATGCCGAGCAGCTCGCAGGCGCCGTTCACCATGGGCCGCACGGGCAGTCGCTCCTCGTCCAGCAGCACGCCGAGGCCGCAGGCCTGGGCCAGTTCGTTGCAGACGGTGCCGACCCCGCCGCGGGTCGCGTCGCGCATCCACCGGGTGGACGGGGCCGCCGCCATCAGCAGCTCCACCACGGGGCTGAGGCACGCGGTGTCGGAGACGATGTCGGCCTCGATGGCCAGGTCGCCGCGGGCCAACATGACGGCCATGCCGTGGTCGCCCATCGAGCCCGACAGCAGCACCCTGTCACCGGTGCGCACCGACCCGGCCGACAGCGTGCGCCCGGCCGGGATGACACCGGCCCCGGTGGTGGTGACGAAAAGCCCGTCGGCCGCGCCCTTGGGCACCACCTTGGTGTCGCCGGTGACGATCTGCACCCCGGCGGCGACGGCGGCGGCCGCCATGTCGGCGACGATCTCCTTCAACTCGGCGATTCCGAAACCTTCCTCGATGACGAACGCCGCCGAGATCCACGACGGCACGGCGCCGGCCATCGCGAGGTCGTTGCAGGTGCCGTGGACGGCGAGTTCGCCGATCGACCCGCCGGGAAAACGCCTGGGCTGCACCACAAACGAGTCGGTCGACATCGCCAGGCGCTCGCCGCCGGGCAGTGCCAACACCGCGCCGTCGCCCAGGGATTCCAGCAGCGGGTTGCGGAAGGCCTCCAGGAACACCGCGTCCACCAGCGCCGCCGACGCCTTGCCGCCGGCCCCGTGGGCCAGGGTGACGTGGTCGTCGAGCAGCCGGGGGCGGCGCCTGCGGAACGACTCGATGCGCTCGATCACCTCGCCCTCGGCGAACCGCGGCCCCGACGAAAGGTATTCGCCCGCCGGCTTGCTCATGCCGCCCCCAAATCTTCATCGCCCAAACGCTGGTGCACGCTCAGCCACAGCCGATAGCCCAACAGGGCCTGTGACTCCTGGATGCGGTGCACGCTCTGCGACCGAACGACGAAGCAGGCGTCCACGTTCGGGTTGTCGGCGAAGGCGCCGCCGTCGTAGCCGGCGAAGCCGACGGTGTACAGGCCGCGCCGGCGTGCCTCGGCGAGCGCCGCGAGCAGGTTGGGCGAACCGCCGCTGGTCGACATGGCGATGGCGATGTCGCCGGCCTTCGACCTGGCGATCAGCTGGCGGGCGAACACCAGCTCGAACCCGACGTCGTTGCCCAGCGCGGTCATCACCGCCTGATCTGCGGTCAACGGCCACGCGGGCAGCGGCTTGCCGAGCGGCGGCCGGGCGAACAGCCGCGCCAGGGTGGTGGAATCGGTGCAGCTGCCGCCGTTTCCGAAGGTGAACAACCGCCCGCCGGCCGCGAAGCGGGCCGCCATCGCGGTGGCGGCCGTCTCCAGTCGGTCGGCGTTGGCATCGAGGGTGGAGCGGCGCAGCGCGAGGCTCTCGGCGGCCTTGGCCTGCGCCGAGGCGGCGAGGTCGGCCAGCAGCGAGCGGGGGTCGTCCTCCTGTGCGTCGATGAACGGGTACAGGAAGTTGGTGGGTTCGTCCTGGCTCATCAGCCCTCCTCGTCCAGCCTGCTGATCGCCGTGCCCGCGTGGACCAGGACCAGGTCGCCGGCGGCGACTGGGTCGACGAGCGTGGTGACCACGTCCTCGACGCCCCGCGCGGTGCGCACGGTTGCCTGCCCGTCGGCCGACGCCGTCACCACCTCGCCCAGGCGCCCCTCGTCGCTGCACGTCACGCAAACAGTTTCGGAGCATTCGTCTTTCAGCAGCCCCGCATGTTCGAAGCACACGTGGGTCAGCTCCCACAGCAGGTGATAGAACAGCACGAACCCGCCCGTCGCGGGCACCCGCGGGTCGGGGTCGTCGAGCCACAGCACGTGGTCGGCCATCCCGGCCGCCGGGCGCCGGCCGCTGCCGATCCAGATCGTGGTGGCGCCCCAGGCGGGGCCGCGGCGCATCACGGAGCGCACCTGCGGGTCGTCCGCGCCGGAGACCGCGATCACGATGTCGCCGGGCCGCACCGACACCCGCACCAGGTCCACCAGGTCGGGTCCGGTGAGCGCCACCGCGGGCAGCGCCCGCTTGCCCATGATCACCGGGTGCACGAACTCCACCGCGATGTGCTGCGCGTGCGGTTCCCACGACGGCGCGATGGACCACATCGTCGCCCCCGCGGCGAACCGCTTGGCCAGCGTGAACGCGGTGGCGGCCAAATCCTCGGCCAGTCCGGCGCCGAGACCGCGATCGATGGCGGAAGTGGTCATGATTGCGCGTCCTCCATCCCCCTCAGCATGGAGACCGCGGCCTGACCCAGCGCCAGCCCGCCGTCGTTCGGCGGGACGGTGTGGTGGGTCAGCACCTCGAACCCCCTGCGGCGCAGCCGCTCATGGCAGGCGCGCAGCAACAGCACGTTCTGGAAGACCCCGCCGGTGAGGCCGACGAGCCGGGTCTCGCCGGCCGCCTGGGCGACCGCCTTGGCGACGGCGTCGGCGACGGCCTCGTGGAATGCGGCGGCCAGGGCCGCCGGCCGGGCGCCGTCACGCAGCGCCGCCACCGCCGCCCGCACCGTCGTGGTGGGGTCGATCACCCCGTCGGCCCGCACCGTCAGCGGCAGCGCCGGGCCGGGGGCGTCAAGCGCCGACTCCGCCAGCGCCTCCAGCTCGATGGCGGCCTGGCCCTCGTAGTCGATCCGGTGCCGCACCCCGAGCAGCGAGGCGACGGCGTCGAACAGCCGGCCCATGCTCGAGCACGGAACGCATCCGGCGCCGCTCTCCAATTGCGAACGGGTGAGGCGCAATTCGTCCGGGGTCGCGGCCGCGACCGGCGCGAGGTCCCCGGTCCAGTCGACACCCGCCGTCCACAGTTGCGACAGCGCCATCCGCCACGGGTTGCGCACCGCGGCGTCGCCGCCGGGCAGCGGGACCGGCAGCAGGTGGCCGACGCGAACGAACCGGTGGCTCTCGGTGCCCAGGGCGAGGATTTCGCCGCCCCAGATCGTGTGGTCGCGGCCATAGCCGGTTCCGTCGAACGAGACCCCGATGACAGGTTCGCCGATGCGCCCGTGCTCGGCGAGCAGCGCGACGACGTGCGCGTGGTGGTGCTGGACGAGGTCCAGCGGCCGATCGCCCGCGTGCCGCTCGGCCCAGTCGCGGGTGTGGTAGCCGGGGTGCAGGTCGGCGGCCAACCGCGCCGGCGCGCCGCGTATCCCGGTGAGCTGATCCACCGCGCGCTCGAAGGCCCGCAGCGTCTCCCACGTCGCCATGTCGCCGATGTGGCCGGACAGGTAGGCGCGCGAGCCGTCGGTGAGGCAGAAGGTGTTTTTCAGCTCCCCGCCCACGGCGAGGACGGCCGGGCCCGCCCGGCCCAGATCGACCGGCAACGGCGCATACCCGCGTGACCGTCGGATGGGCAGTTCCGTGGGCCTCCCGGCGCGAGCAGACGCAAAAGCCCCCGACACGCCGGGCGTGCCGGGGCTTTTGTGTCTGCTCGCCGAGGCGAAGTTGACCACCCGCACCACCGAGTCGTCGCACGGCACGTGGATCGGCCGGTTGTGGTCGAGGACCGCGTCGCACAGCGCCGGAAGCCGCCGCGCGGCATCGTCATCGGTGAAGCAGATGGGCTCGTCGGAACGGTTCGCGCTGGTGAGCACCAGGGCGTCGGGCACCGGCGCGGCGGCGCCGGGCACGGGCGCCAGCAGCAGGTGATGGATGGGGGAGTACGGCAGCATCAGGCCGAGCAGCGGGCTGCCGGGAGCGACGGCGTCGGCGACCGGCGCGCCGGGTCGGCGTCGCAGCAGCACGATCGGGCGGGCCGGACCCGACAGCACCGCGGCCTCGTCGGCGTCGACGTGCGCGTAGCGGCGCGCGACGTCGAGGTCGCGTACCAGCATCGCGAAGGGCTTGGCGCCCCGCGCCTTTCGTGCCCGCAGCGCCGCGACCGCCGCGCCGTCGGCGACGGCGCAGGCCAGGTGGTAACCGCCGATGCCCTTGACGGCGACCAGCGCGCCGGCGGCCAGCGCGCGTTGGGTGGCCGCCAGCGCGGCGTCCGACCCGGTGACGGGCCCCGCCGGCGACGAAAACCACAGCGACGGGCCGCAATCGGGGCACGCGATGGGCTGCGCGTGGAACCGGCGATCGGCCGGATCGTGGTATTCGGCGGCGCAGCGGTCGCACATCGCGAACGCCGACATGGTGGTGGCCGGGCGGTCGTAGGGCAACTCGCGGATGATGGTGAACCGCGGCCCGCAGTTCGTGCACGTCACGAACGGATGCCGGTGGCGGCGGTCGCGCGGGTCGAACAACTCGCGGATGCAGTCGTCGCACACCGCGATGTCGGGCGGAATCGGCGTTGCCGCACCGGTGATCGTCCGGCTTGCCACGATGCGGAACCCGCTGCCGCCGTCACCGGCGGCGATCTCGGTTGCGGTGATGGCGCTGATCCGGGCCAGCGGCGGCGCGTCCGCGCGCAGCCGGCGGGCGAATTCGTCGATGCGGGCGCGGTCGCCCTGCACCTCGAGGAAGACGGCGCCGGAGTCGTTGCCGACGAACCCGGCCAGGCCCAGCTCGCTGGCGATGCGGTGCACGAAAGGCCGAAAGCCGACCCCCTGGACGACACCGGTCACGGTGAAGCGCCGCCGGACATCGTGGGCCCGCAGCAGCAGGGGGGATTCGGTCATCTCAACCGGCCTCCGGGCCGATCGTGGGGTCGGCGCGGCCCCTGCCCATCAGCTCGAGGCCGGCCATCGCCTGCTCGGCGCCGGCGCGGTCGGTCTTTTCGACGGCGAACCCCATGTGGATGATTATCCAGTCGCCGGGGGAGAACGTCTCCTCCGGCAGCATGCCGACGTTGACCCTGCGCTGCTCACCGGCGACGTCGACCAGCGCGAGCTGGCCCTCGTAGCCGTCCAGCATCCGGATCACCTGGCCCGGTATCCCGAGGCACATCAGCGGTCCACCCGCGCGGACGCCTGCAGCGCCGCGACGATCTCCTCGACGGCCCGTGCGGCGCGGGGGACCGCCCTGGCCACGGGCTCGGTCAGGCCGATGCCCTCCTCGACGCTCCCCGCCTCGCACCCGACGACGACCGTGTAGGGCGGGCTGCCGCCGAGGGCACGCAGGCTGGCGAACACGGCGGCCGGATCCATGCTGTGACCGTCGAGACCAGCTGTGCCACAACCGGATTCGTGGTCGGCCTGGAATACGTGCAGTGTGCCGGGGTTGCCGCGGCTCGGCACGGCGTCGACGAGGACGAGGGTGTCCCAGTCCTCGAGGAGGTCGTAGGCCAGGTGCATACCCCGGATGCCATAGTCGGTGACGCGGACGCGGGAGTCGCCCTGCGGGATCTCGGTGCTGCGGACCACTTCCGAGCCGAACCCGTCGTCCCCCAGGAAGATGTTGCCGATCCCGGCCACCAGGATGCGCGTTGTCATCTCCTCGCCCGGGCGGCTACATCCGCCGCAGTTTCAGGTAGCGGCGGGCGTCGGGAATCGACACCAGCCCGAACACCAGCCCGATCGCGACCACCAGGGCGATGATGGCGAGGAATATCCAACCCAAGACTTCCATTTCGAACTCCTTTCACGTCGCGGGTTGCGAGGCTTCGAGCGGCTCCACTTCGTCGGGGGAGAAGTAGAGGTAGCGGCCGTACCAGTCGTGCAGTTCGGCGGCGGGGTCGTCCTCGACGACGACCGCGACGTGCTTGTTGCCCTCCACGTCCTCGTGCACCGACGTGACGCGGGCGGCCTTGCCGGCGACGAAGATGTCCTGGGCGTCGGCGTTGCGCCTCGGCCGCAACCGGACCCTGCTGCCGCGGGCGACCCGTACCCCGTTCACCAGCACCGCATCGATCTCCGGGCGAACCGCGTTGTCGGCCAGCGGATCCCACCAGTCGACCCCCTCGGGGATCTCCGGGACGAGGCCCGAGATGGCGTGCGGGTCGCGCAGTACACCGTGCAGGCGCGCCATCGACTCCGGGGACATCGCGTCACACTGGTCGATGATGTGCGCGGCCCGCGGATCGGTGGCCCGGGCCTGCGCCTTCTCCTCCTCCGTCATCGTCATCACGCGCAACGTGAGGATCTCGTCGATCTCCGTGCAGTCGTACAGTGCGGTGCCGCTCTGCTCGGCGACCTCCGGGTGGTCGTAGAGGATGATCGGCGAGATCAGCAGGATGTCCCGGGTGCCGACGGGTCCCGCCAGCACCGGGAAGCACCGGTGCCGGCCGCACCGCGACACCGCCTCGGCGGCGCCCGGTGGCGGCTCGAGCAGCGAAACGAACTCACCGCCAACGACTTCGGCGATGACGTGGGTGCCGATCATGGACCGGGCGATCGCGTCGGCTTTGTCGCCGACGGCCTCCCCGACGTTGCCGACCCGCACGGAGACCCGGCGCAGGTCACCGTCGGGCTCGCTGGCGACCGTCAGCAGGCCCCGCACCTCCTGCCGCCGGCGCACCAGGCGCCCGCCGTCGACGTATTCGACGTCGGTCGCCGCGTCCGCCGCGAAGGGCAGTTCGCGCGGCCCGTCCTCGAAGGCGAGCGGGCCGAACGATCGTTCGCATTCCACCGCCTCGTCCCAGGTCAGCCACGACCCGGCCGCGGTCCGCAGCTCGTCGACCGGTTCGAATTCCCCGTGGGCGAACTCTCGCTCGGCACGCCGGTGCTGCAACTGCAGGAACCGCACCACCAGCGTCAGGGCTTGGGCGGCCCCGTCGACCAGGAAGTCCGCGGCGAGGCTGTCGTCCTCGCCCAGGCCCGCGTCCGCGGCGCCGGGCGGGCCCAGAACGCCGAACTGCCAACGCGACTGATTCTTGGTCGACGTCCCCCGGTACGGGTAGAGCAGGTAGCCCTCGTACAGCACCGCGTCGGCGACGGCGCGGGCCCGGTCCCAGCCGGAGGTCATCGGGCCTCCTCGCGGTCGGTGTCCAGCAGCGAGGTGACCGCGTGGTCGAGGTCGAGCAGGCCTTGCGCCGACTTGTAGGCGGCCAGCGCCGCGATGGTTTCGTGGCTCAGGCGCACCCAGCCGGCGTTGGGGTAGTGCTGTGCGATCAGGTCCCGCCAGACCGTGACCGGCATGTCGTAGCGATATTCGCAGTCCCACGGCACCTGCTGGACCGAGAACCCGCGTTCGGACTTCACGAAAATGGTTCCGCTGAAAAGGAATTGGAGCGGCAGCGCGCCGTCGCGCAGGGCATGCAGGTACTTGGCGGCGGCAACCTCGAAGTCGTACGTGCAGTCCAGCGGGAGCGCGACCGTCGTGTTCCCGGCGAAGCCGGGCACCATCGCGGTGGCGTGTTGCCAGAGGAAGGTGCGCTGGGTGGTGGCCCAGCGTTCGCGCGGCCCGAACAGGTCGAGCAGCCCGGCCGCCTCCTCCTCGGAGTAGGAACGCCGCAGCGGTTCGATCCTGACCTGGCAGCGCAGCGAGATCGCGTGCACCGGATCGTCACCGCCGGTGGCGACGCTGACCCGCGCCGTCAACACCGGGCTCACCGAGTACGGTTCGGGCGCCACGTCGAGCACCGCGAAGTTCACGTCCATGTGTTCTGCGGTCATGGCGGTGTCTCTACCGCGCGGGCCTTGATGTCGGCGAAGAAGCCGTCGATGAACGCGCGGGCCTCCTGGCCACCGTCGAATCCCCGCCACATCATCCGCAGCCGCCCGACGAACTCGTAGCAGGCGTCGATGGGAACCAAATAGGTTTGCGGCTCGGCGTTTTCGTCGTCGTCGGGCACCCGGACCAGCAGCGCCTCGACGTCGTCGGCCACCAGCCCCGCCCGCGGGTCGGCGCCGCCGACCGAGCGCCAGGCGTCCAGATCGAGTTCGGATTCGCACGCGCCGGCCGGGCCCGGGTAGAAGGCCACCGTGCGCCCGAGCTCGGAGTTGGTGAAGAAGAAGGCGACGCCGACCGGGATCTGCAGCGCCTCCCACGCGCGGCGGTCCAGCGCGAAGCCCGGAAACGCCAGGTACCGGTCCGGCACCGCCCGATAGCGCAGCTCGGCCGCCGAATCGGTGAACAACAGGTAGCAGGCGCGGCAGACGCACATCAGCTGCCGGGCGCCCACGTTGACCACGTGCTGGTGCTCGTCGGCGATCGCCTCGGCGCACATCTCACAGCGTTCCCCGGCCGGCTCGGGGGCCGCCCGGTTGCTTCGGATCCGGCTCAGCACCTCGAACGGGGTGCTCACGGCCGGGCCCCCATGGGTTCGCCGAGCGCCACCGACGGCATCCCCTCGCGAAGCAGCAGGGGCAGCGGCTCGAGGTGAGTTCCGTCGGGGCCGGCGCCCGCGTGCACGATGTCGAACTGCGTGCCGCAGCGCGGGCAGCCCAGCAGCGCGTCGCTCAGCTGCGCGCCCGCCAGCGTGTCGTCGCACACCGGGCAATGGTCGCGGTAGGCCAGCGGCAGGTCGCCGACCCGGCATACCAGCAGCGGCGTGCCCGACACCAGGAACCCCGCCACCTCGCCGGGAGCGAGATCGCCCACCTCCGGCACCGGATGCCAGCCGGCGCTGTGCCCGTTCGACTTCACGTGCGCCATCAGCGATTCGGCCGGAATCACGGTGGCGGCTTCCTCCGTCGAGGCGGTGGCCACTTCGATCGACGTGATCTCCGGCGCCGCCGCACGGACCGCGTCCTCGACCGCCAGCTCCAGCGTCACCGCCGACGAGGGGCAGGTCTTGCAGCTTCCCCGGAACGCCAGCCGCACGGTGTCGCCGTCGATCTCGAGCAGGTCGACGTCGCCGCCGTGCGAGCCGAGGTACGGTCGCACCCGGTCCAGCGCGTCCGACACCCGCCGGTGCGCGTCGTGCGGGTGCAGCCCGTGGACGAGGAGCAGGCTGGCCACCAGGTCGTCGGTGGCCAGCCGCTCGGCCAAACCGGCGTCACCGGCCCGCATGATCCGTTCCAGCGCGGCCCCGTAGAGCCCGACCACCTCGCTTACCAGCTGTTGGGCGCGCTCGTGCGCGGCGGCCCCACCCGCCGCGCAGGAATCCAGCAGCGTCTGGATCCGATCGCCCGCCATGCGCCATTGCGCGTCGTCGAGGAGCTCCGGGCGATCCGCCATGCCACCTCCAATACGGTGACGACCCGCTGCGCCCGGCTCCGCCGCGCTTGCGATCGTCACTGCTTCACCACGGTGACGACCCGCTGCGCCCGGCTCCGCCGCGCTTGCGATCGTCACTCCCCGACGGGTGACTGCGTGGGCGTGTGCAGTCTGTCCAGGGTCTTGCCCTTACCCAGGTACATGTGCACGCCGCACGGTAGGCACGGGTCGAAGCTGCGCACCGTGCGCATGACGTCGATGCCCTTGAAGTTCTCCCGGCCGTTCTCCTCGAAGATCGGCTGCCCCTGCACCGCGTCCTCGTAGGGCCCCGGCGTCCCGTAGCTGTCGCGCGGGTTGGCGTTCCACGGGGTGGGCGGGTACGGGTGGTAGTTGGCGATCTTGCCGTCCCGGATCACCAGGTGGTGGCTGAGCACGCCGCGCACGGCCTCGGTGAAGCCGCAGCCGATGGCCTCGTCGGGCACCTCGAACTTTTCCCACGTCTTGGTGCGCCCGGCGCGGATCTCCTCGAGCGCCTTCTCTGCGAAGTACAACCCGCACGCCGCCGCGTAGGCCTGGAAGTAGGTGCGCGCCCGGTCGCGTTCGATCGTGTTGCTGCCGTACTTGGGCACCTTCCACTCGAACTCCACCGGGCCCTTCAGCGCGGTCTTGGGCAGGTTGATCTTGACGCTGTTGCCGGTGGCCTTGACGTAGCCGATGTCGACCAGCCCGGCCAGCGCGGTCGCCCACAGCCGCGCCAGCGGGCCGCCACCGGTGTCCAGCGCCAGGTGATCCTTGCCGTCGAACCAGCGCGGCGACATCACCCAGCTGTACTTGCCGCCTTCCATGTCGCGCTTCTGCGGGTGCGGGTTGGTGTGCTGGTTCCACGGATGCCGGCGGTCCACCGGGTTGCCGAGCGGATCGGTCTTGACGAACATCTCCTGATCGGTCCAGTCGTCGTAATACGAACTGCCCAACAGGATCCGGATGCCGAGGTTGATGTCCACCAGCGAGTGGGTGACCAGCTTGCCGTCGACCACCACGCCCGGGGTGACGAACATCGCGTTACCCCAGCGCTCCATGTCCTTGTAGGCGAAGTTGCACACCTCGGGGTCCTGGAAGGAGCCCCAGCAGCCCAGCAGGGTGCGGCGCAGCCCGACCTTCTCGTAGCCGGGCAGTGCGGTGTAGAAGAAGTCGAACAGGTCGTCGTGCATCGGCACGACCTTCTTCATGAACTCGACGTAGCGCATCAGCCGGGTCATGTAGTCCGTCATCAGCTGGATCGTCGCGACGGTGCCGACCCCGCCGGGGTACAGCGTGGACGGGTGCACGTGGCGACCCTCCATGAGGCAGAACATCTCTCGGGTCCAGCGGCTGACCGCCAGCGCCTCGCGGTAGAACTCGCCGCTGAACGGGTTCAGCGAGCGCATGATGTCGGCGATGGTCCGGTAGCCGTGCGCGCCGGCCTGCGGCGCCGCGGTCTTCTCCGCCAGGGCCAGCACGCTCGGGTTGGTCTCGCTGACCATCTTTTCGCAGAAGTCGACGCCCACCAGGTTTTCCTGGAAGATGTTGTGGTCGAACATGTATTCCGCGGCCTCGCCGAGGTTGACGATCCACTCGCCGAGGTGCGGCGGCTTGACCCCGTACGCCATGTTCTGCGCGTAACACGAACAGGTGGCGTGGTTGTCGCCGCAGATGCCGCAGATCCGGCTGGTGATGAAGTGGGCGTCGCGGGGGTCCTTGCCCTTCATGAAGATCGAGTAGCCGCGGAAGATCGACGAGGTGCTGTGGCACTCGACGACTTCCCGGTTCTCGAAATCGATCTTGGTGTAGATGCCGAGGCTGCCCACGATCCTGGTGATCGGGTCCCATGCCATGTCGACGAGCTGGCCGGGTTCCCGCTTGGCGGTGGTCGGCTCGGGGACGATTGTTGTCATCGAAATGTCTCCCTGTGCAGTGGGGATGAAGCGCGCCGGCCCTGGTAGAGGGGATCTACCAGGTGCGGCGGGCTCCTGTGGTGAGTTGGTCGCCGTTGTGGCGCCAGCGCGGCTCCTTGTCGACGGTGCGGCCCGTGACGCCGCGGAGGCTGCGGATCACACTGCCGTACAACCCGACCGCCGTGCTGGACAACTTGCCGCCCGGCGGCTCGTCCATGAACGGCATGAACTTGTCCGGGAAGCCCGGCATGGTGCAGCCGATGCAGATGCCGCCGACGTTCGGGCAGCCGCCGACGCCGTTGATCCATCCGCGCTTGGGCACGTTGCATTTCACGACGGGACCCCAACAGCCAAGCTTCACAATGCATTTGGGCGATCCGTACTCGGTGGCGAAATCGCCCTGCTCGTAGTAGCCGGCGCGGTCGCACCCCTCGTGCACGGTGTTGCCGAACAACCACTTGGGCCGCAGCGCGTCGTCGAGCGGGATCATCGGTGCCTGACCGGTCGCCATGTAGAGCAGGTAGGTCAGGGTCTCCGACAGGTTGTCCGGATGGATCGGGCAGCCGGGGACGCAGACGATCGGGATGCCGGCCTTGCTCTTCCAATTCCAGCCGAGGTAGTCGGGAACCCCCATCGCCCCCGTCGGGTTGCCGGCCATCGCGTGGATGCCGCCGTAGGTGGCGCAAGTCCCGACGGCGACGATCGCGGTCGCCTTGGGCGCCAGCCGGTCGAGCCACTCGCTGGTGGTCATCGGCTGGCCGGTGGCCGGGTCGTTGCCGAACCCGCACCAGTAACCCTCGTCCTTGATCTTCTCGTTGGGGATGGATCCCTCGACGACGAGCACGAAGGGCTCGAGCTCGCCGCGATCGGCTCGGAAGAACCACTCGAGGAAGTCGTCCGCCCCCCCGTTGGGTCCGCATTCGAAGTCGATCAGGGGCCAGTGCACGGCAACCTTGGGCAAGCCCGGAAGCGCACCGAGTGCTATTTCCTCGACGCTGGGCTGGGTGGCAGCAGTCAACGCCACCGAATCGCCGTCACAACTGAGCCCCGCATTGATCCATAGGACGTGGATCAATGTCTCTTCTGCTTTGACTGCCGCTTCTGTTGGCATGACGCAGCTTTCCGGAGCTGGGCTGGGATGCTCCTACGCTGCCGGAGTCGACCGTCGGCCCACTTGCGCAGCGTTGATTTTGGGTCTACTCCCGCCGCACACCGTTGTCAACGGTCCTTGGTTTGCCGGCAAATGCACATATGCCTCACAAGGCCCACGGGCCGGCCATTGCCGTTGCCCGGCAAGGAAGTACGGCGCCCCGGCGCGGCGTCACCAACCCGTGAGCCAGCCTAATGAGGGAGGCGAACGAAAAAGGCGTCATGCGATCCATTCGCAGGATTTCCGGGGCCGAATGAATTGCGCCGGCCGGTCAGCCCGCGGAGTCCGCGGCGAACCGCCGCAGCCATCCGAACCAGGCCCCCATGCCGGCCCCGGTGCGGGCACTGACCGGCAGGATCTCGGCCTCCGCGTTGACCTCGCGCACGTGCGCGATGTACGAGTCGACATCGACGTCGAGGTGCGGCACCAGATCAATCTTGTTGAGCAGCACCACATCCACCGACCGGAACATCACCGGATACTTCAGCGGCTTGTCCTCGCCCTCGGTCACCGAGTAGACCATCGCCTTGGCGTGCTCGCCGACGTCGAACTCGGCCGGGCAGACCAGGTTGCCGACGTTCTCGATGATCACCAGGTCCAGGCCGGGCAGGTCGAGGCCGGGCAGCGCCCGATTGACCATCGGCGCGTCGAGATGGCATTCGCCGCCAAACCCATTGCTCGTGTTCAGCAGCGAAACCTGGGCGCCGCGACCGCTGAGCTTGGCCGCGTCCAGGTCGGTGGCGATGTCGCCCTCGATCACGCCAATCGCGAATTCCCCGGTGAGCTCGTCGAGCGTCGCCTGCAGGATGGTCGTCTTCCCGGACCCGGGCGAACTCATCAGGTTCAGCGTGCGGATCCCGTTGCTCTCGAAGGCCGCCCGGTTGGCGTCGGCGAGAACGTCGTTCTCGGCGAAAATCGCCTCCAGCACGTCGACGCGCTGCCTGCCCGTCCGGTAGGAGCTGTGGTCGCCGTGTTCGTGGTCGGGCTGGTCGTGATCGTGGGCGTGCACGGTGCCGTCATCGTGCCGATGAAATCTGCCCATGATCGAATCCGTTCGCGTGCCTATGGCCGAATCCTAATGCGCGGCGCAACCCGGCCGCCCGAGCGTGAAATCCGCGACACGTCACCGGCGTGTCACGTCGTGAATTTCACGTTCGGCGCCGGGGCGGCAAAGCGCCTGAGCGTCCTGCGGTTTGGCTACCGGCCCTACGAGACGTCCAACGACGTCACCAGGAACTCGTTGCCGCGCAGCACCTCGACGTCGGGGCTGTCGCACTCCGGGCACCAGATCGACCAGGCCGAGGTGATCTCCGACTCGCGGCCGCACGACCGGCAGCGCACCTCGGCGGCGACGCACTCGAGTTCCAGCTCGGCGTCCGGCATCTCCTCGGAGTCGCGCACCAGCGTCCAGCAGAACGACAGCGATTCGGGAACCACCTGCCGCAGGGCCCCGATCCGCACCCGCACCACGTCGACGTGCCGCCCGTCGGCGTGCGTCTTGACCAGGCCGGCGATGGCCTCGCACAACGACAGCTCGTGCATGGCACTGTTCTACACCTTCAAGAGGTCTACACCCGCACGGCGGTCAGCCCGCGGTTTCGGCGGTGCTCCACTTCTCCTCGATACGCCCGAAGCGCCAGACCAGCAGGGCGATCGCCCAGGTCACCACGAAGAGGCCGACGACGGCGAAGCCGACGGTGTTGAGGTCGAGGCCGCCCAGCCATCGCCAAAACGGGCCGCGCCACCCCAGCTGGTCGGCGAACAGGTCGAGGAGTTCGACGCTGCCGATCAGCAGGGCGACCGCGACCGAGAGCCCGGTGATCGTGATGTTGTAGTAGATCTTGCGGACCGGGCTGGCGAAGGCCCAGCCGTAGGCGAAGTTCATGAACGAGCCGTCGATGGTGTCCAGCAGGCACATGCCGGCGGTGAACAGCACCGGCAGACACAGGATCGCGTACCACGGCAGGCCGGCCGCGGCGCTGGTCCCCGCCAGCACCAGCAGCGCGACCTCGGTGGCCGTGTCGAACCCGAGCCCGAACAACAGCCCGACCGGGTACAGGTGCCAGGACTTGGTGACCGAGCGGGTGAACCGCCCGAGGAATCGGTTGATGAGCCCGCGGTTCTGCAACTGCCGTTCGAGTTCGTTGTCGTCGTACTCGCCGCGGCGCAGTCGCACGAACACGCGCAGGATGCCGACCAGCACGATGACGTTGAGCAGGGCGATCAGGTACAGGAACACGCCGGAGACGCCGGTGCCGATCAGCCCGGTGTAGTGATGCAGCGCCGAGGAGTCGTCCTCGACCGGTGCGACGACGGACCTCACCCCGGCCGCCAACAGCAGCGCCAGCGCGAACACCACCGAGGAGTGGCCCAGCGAGAAGAAGAACCCGACGGCCAGCGGGCGCTGCCCGTCGCTCATCAGCTTGCGGGTGGTGTTGTCGATGGCTGCGATGTGGTCGGCATCGAAGGCGTGCCGCATCCCCAGGGTGTAGGCGGTCAGCCCGACGCCGATGCCAAATGCCTTGCCGCCCAGGCTCAGCCGCTCCGGGTCGACGATCACCACCAGGGTGGTCCAGCCGACGAGGTGCAGTGCGGCGATCACCGCCACCATCGATCCCAGCCTCCACCACTCGGCCGGCGCAAGCGCGCCCCGAAGCCTGGTCACCCGCACGACATTAGGAGCGGCCGCGAGCCAATTGCAAGTCGATTGCAGGAGTCGCGGGCCGAAAACTGGCGATCCCGCGGAGCGGGCGCGACACTGAACGGGTGACGCCCAAGGCCGTGCAACAGGGCCCCGTGCTGGACCCGGCCGTCACCGAACGCATCGGTGACATGCTTCGGGCCCACGGGCTGCGCCGGATGGCGTCGCGGATCCAGGTGCTGGCGGTCCTCGAGCCGGTCAGGGGGCACCTGCCGGTGGCGGAGATCCACCAGCGGGTGCGCGCCTGCCTGCCGCCCGGCGCCCAGCCGCCCGACGTCGCGACCATCTACCGCACGGTGACCACCCTGGTCGATCAGGGGGTGTTGCACGCGTTGACCCTCGACGGCGGCGTCGCCACCTACGGGCTGGCAACCGCGCCCCATCACCACGCGGTGTGCACCCGGTGCGGCTCGATCATCGAGGTGCCGGCCCGGCAGCTGAGCTCGGCGCTCGAGCACGCGATGGCGGGCAGTTCGTTCGCGCTGTCGGAGGCGGCCGGCCTGACGCTGCGCGGTCTGTGCCCAAAGTGCCAGCGCGGCTGACAATGGCGGCGACCCGCCGCGCCCGGCTACGCCGCGCTTGCGATCGCCGCTGGGTCGATGGCGGCGACCCGCCGCGCCCGGCTACGCCGCGCTTGCGATCGCCGTCTAACCCAGGCCCAGTAGGGCGTTCTCGACCACCTCGGGCAGCGCCGGATGGATCCAGTACTGGCCGCGCGCCATCTCCCTGGCGGTCAGCCCGAAGCTCATCGCCTGGATCAGCGGCTGGATGATCGACGACGCCTGGTGGCCCAGGATGTGGGCGCCCAACAGGCGTCCGCTGGTGCGCTCGGCGATGAGTTTGACCAATCCGGTGGTGTCTTCCATCGCCCAGCCGTAGGCGACGTCGGCGTAATCCTGCACCGCGACCGAGATGTCGAATCCGCGTGCGATGGCCTGATTTTCGGTCAGCCCGACGGTCGCCAGCTGGGGGTCGGTGAACACCGCCGACGGCACGAACCGGTGGTCGGTGACGGCCATCGACGCGGTGTCGTCCCAGTCGCACAGCAGGTTGTGCTGCACCACCCGGGCCTCGTGGTTGGCGACGTGCTTGAGCTGATAGGGCGACGAGACGTCGCCGAGCGCGAAAACGCCGCGCGCCGACGTGCGTTGGTATTCGTCGACCACCACCCGGCCGTCCTGCACGTCGATGCCGGCCTGCTCGGCGCCCAGCAGGTCGCCGTTGGGCAACCGGCCGGTCGCCACCAGCAACACGTCGGCGTTGAGGGTGGACCCGTCGTCGAGTTCCAGGGCGACGCCGGAGCCCCGGTTGGCGGCGCGCGCGACCATCCGGTGCGTGCGCAACTCCCATTTGCGCGAGGCGATCCGGGTGAACCGTTTGCAGATCGTGTCGTCGAAGTGGCGCAGCAGCGTGGAGCCCCGGACGATCAGCGTGACCCGCACGCCGAGCGCGGAGAAGACGTGCGCGAATTCCGTTGCCACAAAGCCGCTTCCGATGATCACCAGGTGCTCGGGCAGCTCGGGGATGCGCATGATGGTGTCGCTGGTGTGGTAATGCACGTCGGACGCCAGGATCGTGGACGGGATCACCGGGCGGGACCCCGCCGCGATCACCACCTGGTCGGCGGCGAACTCTTCGCCCGCGTCGGTGCGCAGCAGGTAGCGCCCGTCGGGCTGAACCGGCCCGAACCGGGTGTGCCGTTCGTACAGGTCGACGTTGGGCAACGAGCGCCGGTACTCCTCGCCGCTCATCGAGATGGGGTCGATGCGCCCGAAGATGCGCGAGACGATGTCGTCCCAGCGCACCCGGTCGATGCGCGCGTCGACGCCGTAGCGCGCCGCGTCCCGGACGGTCGCCGCGACCTCGGCGGCGTAGACGAACATCTTCGTCGGGATGCACCCGACGTTGAGGCAGGTGCCGCCGAACGTGCCGTGTTCAGCGAGCGCCACGCGTTTGCCGGCATAGCGCTCGTCGGGAATGGTGTTGCCCGAACCGGTTCCGATGATCGCGAGGTCGTAGGTTTCCATCCCCGGGCCCTCACCCCTTCCCCGGGGAAGCCGACGCCGGGCTGTCGTCGCTATTCTCGCCGCGCAGGTAGTCGTCCAGCCACACGTCGAGGTGGCGATAGGCCATCCGCCGCGGCTCCGGCAACGACAGGAACACGTCGTGCTTGGCGTCGGCCACCGGCACGACGGTGGTGCGATTCCCGATGCAGCCGGCCCACCTGGCGATCTGGGTGACGTCGAGAACCGCGTCGCCGCGGTGCATGGACTCCGGGTCGTCGGATTCGGCCACGCTGTGGTCCGACCGCAGGATCAGGTTCGGCACGCCGACCTCGAGCCCGCGTTGCAGCCTGGTGTGCCCGCGGCGGATGGCGTGCAGCCAGCCGAACGTGATCGGGAAGCCGCCCACCGGCTTCCATTGCAGGTCGTAGTCGAATTCGCCGTGGTAGTCGCGGTGCAGGGTGGTGCCGTAGCCACCCTCGGTCGGCGTCCGGACCACGCCCCTGGACCGCACCCGCGCCAGGCCGGCGATCAGCGCCGACGTCAGCGAAAGGCGCAGCAGCGCCGGGCCGTGCAGATCCAGGAACGGGCTGTTGAGCACCAGGCCGCGGACGCCGGAGTGCGCGGCGGGATCCCGCCGCCGCAGCCGGTCCAGCCATAGCGAGACGATCAGCCCGCCGGAGGAATGGCCGTACACCAGCACCTTGGTCTGTGCCGCACCGCCGGTGGCCGGCTCGCGGATGACCGACAGGGCGTGGCCGAGTTCGCCGTCGTAGTGGGCCAGGTCGGTGATGAAGTGCGGGGTCTGGCCGTCGCGCCGGGACCGGCCGCATTTCTGGAGGTCCAGCGCATAGAAGGCGAAGCCGCGGTCGGCGAAATGATCGGCCAACTCGGTGTGGAAGAAGTAGTCGGTGTAGCCGTGCACGGCCAGGACCGCGTGCTCATCGGCGCCGGTGGGCTCGCCGCGCCGGATCAGCGTCGCCACGATGTCGCCCTCGCCGGCGGGATCCGACCCGAGCGGGATGGTGCGCTGCCAATAGCCGGGCAGCACGTCGGGCACCCAGCCAGTCGCCCCGCCAGTCACCAGGCCAGCTTAGAGGTTTTGCTGGTCACCGGTGGGCCGCACGTCGTCAGTCCCCGGAGGGGGTCGGGATAACCTGGGACGGTGTCAGGGCTGGCCGGAATCGCACGCACGGATGTCGTGCTGGTGGGCGCGGGCATCATGAGCGCAACGCTGGGCGCGTTGCTGCGTCGGCTGGAGCCCGACTGGTCGATCACCTTCGTCGAGCGCCTGGACGCCGCCGCCGCCGAGAGCAGCAGCCCCTGGAACAACGCCGGCACCGGGCACTCCGCGCTGTGCGAGCTGAACTACACCCCGCAGAACCCCGACGGCTCGATCGACATCACCAAAGCGGTTCGCATCAACGAGCAGTTCCAGGTGACCCGCCAGTTCTGGGCGTACGCCGTCGAGAACGGCATCCTGACCGACCGCGGCTTCGTCAACACGATCCCGCACGTCAGCTTCATGCGCGGGGCGCAGCGCGTCGACTACCTGCGGCGGCGGCAGCGCGCGCTGGCGGGCAACCCGCTGTTCGCGCGCACCGAGTTTATCGACGACGCCGACGAGTTCGCGCGCCGGCTGCCGTTCATGGCCGCCGGGCGCGACTTCTCCGAACCCGTCGCGCTGAACTGGGCGGCCGACGGCACCGACGTCGACTTCGGGGCGCTGGCGCGGCAACTGATCGGCTTCTGCGTGCGGGGCGGCGCCACGGTGCTGTTCGGCCACGAGGTGCGCGACCTGGCCCGCCGATCCGACGGCGGCTGGACGCTGCTGGTCCGCAACCGCCGCACCGGCGAAAAGCGCCGCCTGAACGCCAAATTCGTCTTCGTCGGCGCCGGCGGGGACGCGCTGCCGCTGCTGCAACGGTCGGGCATCAAGGAGGTCAGGGGCTTCGCCGGCTTCCCGATCGGCGGGCGGTTCCTGCGCGCCGACAACCCGGCGCTCACCGCCGCGCACCGCGCCAAGGTGTACGGCGCACCGGCGCCGGGGGCCCCGCCGCTCGGCGCGCTGCACCTCGACCTCCGGCTCGTCAACGGCAAGTCCTGGCTGGTGTTCGGGCCGTACGCCGGCTGGTCGCCGAAGTTCTTGAAACACGGCCACTTCACCGATTTGCCCCGCTCGATCAAGCCCGACAACGTGCTGTCGATGCTCGGCGTCGGGGCCACCCAGCTGGCACTGGTCAACTACCTGATCGGCCAGCTGCGGCTCTCCGAACCGGACCGCGTGCGCGCGCTGCGCGAATTCGCGCCCAGCGCAAGCGATTCCGATTGGGAGCCGACGGTGGCCGGCCAGCGGGTCCAGGTGATCCGCCGCGACAGGCGCAAGGGCGGGGTGCTCGACTTCAACACCACCGTGCTCAGCGCCGCCGACGGCAGCATCGCCGGGCTGCTGGGCGGCTCCCCGGGGGCCTCGACCGCCGTGCCGGCCATGCTCGACGTGTTGCGGCGGTGCTTCGCCGACCGCTACGACTCGTGGCTGCCCGCGCTCAAGGAGATGGTGCCGTCGCTGGGCGTGCAGCTGTCGCGCGAGCCACGGTTGTTCGAGGAGGTGTGGTCCTGGGGGACCGAGGCGCTGCGGCTGGAGGCGTCGTGAGTCGCGCCGGCGGCGATGCAGTGGGGGCACCACCCGCTTGCGGGGGAGAGTGGCGCGCATGAGCGAAGCGCTGCGTCGCGTGTGGTCCAAAGACCTCGACGTCCCAACGCTTTACGAGCTGCTCAAGCTCCGGGTGGAGGTGTTCGTGGTCGAGCAGGCCTGCCCGTATCCCGAGCTCGACGGGCGCGACCTGCTCGCCGAGACCCGCCACTTCTGGCTCGAGACGCCCGACGGCGAGGTGATCTGCACGCTGCGGCTGATGGAGGAGCACGCCGGGGGCGAGAAGGCCTTCCGCATCGGCCGGCTGTGCACCAAGCGCAGCGCGCGCGGCCAGGGCCACACCACCCGGCTGCTGCGCGCCGCGCTGGCCGAGGTCGGCGACTACCCGTGCCGGATCGACGCCCAGACCTACCTGGCCGACATGTACGCCCAGCACGGATTCGTCCGCGACGGCGAGGATTTCGTCGACGACGGAATCCCGCACGTCCCCATGCTCAAGCCCTCGCGCCCGCCTCCTCAGGCCGACGGCCGGCCTGCATCGTCGGCGGGCGGGCCCGGTTCGGGATCGGCGCAGCAGCCGTGAAGCCGTATCCGTTCAGCGCGATCGTCGGGCACGACCGACTGCGGCTCGCCCTGCTGTTGTGCGCCGTGCGGCCCGAGATCGGCGGGGCGCTGATCCGCGGTGAGAAGGGCACGGCGAAGTCGACCGCCGTGCGCGGGCTGGCGGCGTTGCTGTCGGCGGCGACCGGGGAGGGCGATCTCGTCGAAATGCCTTTGGGCGCAACCGAAGACCGGGTGATCGGCTCGCTGGACCTGCAGCGGGTGCTGCGCGACGGCGAGCACGCGTTTGCCCCGGGCCTGCTGGCCCGCGCGCACGGCGGCGTGCTGTACGTCGACGAGGTCAACCTGCTGCACGACCACCTGGTCGACGTGTTGCTCGACGCCGCGGCGATGGGCCGGGTGCACGTCGAGCGCGACGGCATCTCGCATTCGCACGAGGCGCGTTTCGTCCTGATCGGCACTATGAACCCGGAGGAGGGCGAGCTGCGCCCACAGCTGCTGGACCGGTTCGGCCTGACCGTCGACGTGCACGCGTCGCGCGACGTCGACGTCCGCATGGAGGTCGTCCGGCAGCGCATGGCCTACGAGGCCGACCCGGACGCGTTCGCGGAGCGCTACGCCGACGCCGACGCCGAACTGGCCCGCCGGATCGGCACGGCCCGCGCGCTCGTCGACGACGTGGCGTTGCCGGACGCGGAGTTGCGGCGCATCGCGGCGCTGTGCGCGGCGTTCGACGTCGACGGCATGCGGGCCGATCTGGTGGTGGCCCGCACCGCCGTCGCGCACGCCGCGTGGCGCGGGGCCGGCACCGTCGAGGAGCAAGACGTCCGGGTGGCGGCCGAACTGGCGTTGCCGCACCGGCGCCGCCGCGACCCGTTCGACGACCCCGGCATCGACCGCGACCAGCTGGACGAGGCCCTGAGGCGGGCCGGCGCCGAAGACCCCGAGCCCGATCCGGAGCCGCCCGGCGGCGGACAGGCCGCTGATGACCCTGCGCCACAACAAAATTCGCACCCGCCCGCGAGCACGTCGAAACCCAGCGCCCCGCCGTCGGCGACGTTTCGCACCCGGGCGCTGACCGTCCCGGGCGTCGGCGAGGGCGCGCCGGGCCGGCGGTCGCGGGCCCGCAACGCCTCGGGCAGCGTGGTGGCGGCCACAGACGGCACCGACGCCGGCGCCACCGGACACGGGCTGCACCTGTTCGCCACGCTGCTGTCGGCCGCCGAGCGCGCCGGGGCGGGGCCGCTGCGGCCGGAACCGGCGGACGTCCGCCGGGCCATCCGCGAAGGGCGCGAGGGCAACCTGGTGATCTTCGTGGTCGACGCGTCGGGGTCGATGGCCGCCCGGGACCGGATGGCCGCGGTCGGCGGCGCCACCCTGTCGCTGCTGCGCGACGCCTATCAGCGCCGCGACAAGGTCGCCGTGATCACGTTCCGTCAGCGCGGCGCGCGGCTGCTGCTGCCGCCGACGTCGTCGGCGCACATCGCCGGTCGCCGGCTGGCCCGCTTCGACACCGGCGGCAAGACCCCGCTGGCCGAGGGCCTGCTGGCCGCGCGTGAGCTGATCGTCCGGGAGCGGGCCCGCGACCCGGCGCGACGCCCGCTGGTCGTCGTGCTCACCGACGGCCGGGCCACCGCCGGACCGGACCCGTTGGGGCGCAGCCGGATCGCCGCGGCGCGCCTGCTCGCCGAGGGCGCCGCCGCGGTGGTCATCGACTGCGAGACGTCGTATGTGCGGCTGGGTTTGGCCGGCCGGCTCGCCGAGCAACTCGGCGCGCCGGCGGTGCGGCTGGAGCAGTTGCGCGCCGACCACCTGACGCACGCCGTGCGCAGCGTGGCCTGAGGTAAGCATCGATGCCACAAGGACAACCACTCGAAGTGCCCGACGACGGCCTCACCACCCGGGCGCGGCGCAACACGCCCGTGCTCGCGGTGCATACCGGCGCGGGCAAGGGCAAGTCGACGGCGGCGTTCGGAATGGCGTTGCGGGCCTGGAACGCCGGGCTGCGCGTGGCGGTGTTCCAGTTCGTCAAGAGCGCGAAGTGGAAGGTGGGCGAGGAGGCGGCCTTTGCCCGGCTCGGCGAGGTCCACGACCGGGACGGGGCCGGCGGAGAGGTCGAGTGGCACAAGATGGGCGCCGGGTGGTCCTGGTCGCGCAAGGCGGGCAGCGACGTCGATCACGCGGCGGCCGCGGCCGACGGCTGGGCCGAGATCTCCCGCCGGCTGGCCACCCACCGCCACGACTTCTACGTGCTCGACGAATTCACCTATCCGCTGAAGTGGGGCTGGGTCGACGTCGACGAGGTGGTGGACACCCTGCGGGCCCGGCCCGGCCACCAGCACGTGGTGATCACCGGGCGCGACGCCCCGCCGCGGCTGGTCGAGGCCGCCGACCTGGTGACCGAGATGACCAAGGTCAAGCACCCGATGGACGCCGGGCGCAAGGGGCAGAAGGGCATCGAGTGGTGAGCGTCCCGGCGGTGGTGATCGCCGCACCCGCGTCGGGCAGCGGAAAGACCACTGTGGCAACGGGTTTGATCGGAGCGCTGCGCCGGGCGGGCCACACCGTCGCGCCGTTCAAGGTCGGCCCCGACTTCATCGACCCCGGCTACCACGGCCTGGCCGCGGGCCGTCCCGGTCGCAACCTCGATCCGGTCCTGGTGGGGGAGCGGCTCATCGGCCCGCTCTACGCCCACGGCGCCGGCGGGGCGGACATGGCGGTGGTCGAGGGCGTGATGGGACTGTTCGACGGGCGGATCGGAACGGCAGCCCCCGCGGCGGGCTCCACCGCCCACGTCGCCGGCCTGCTGGGCGCCCCGGTGATCCTGGTGGTCGACGCGCGCGGCCAGAGCCACAGCATCGCCGCCCTGCTGCACGGCTTTTCCACCTTCGACCCCGCGACCAGGGTCGGCGCGGTGATCCTCAACCGCGTCGGCTCGCCCAGGCACGAGCAGGTGCTGCGCCGGGCCTGCGAGCAGGCCGGCGTCCCGGTGTTTGGCGCGATTCCGCGCACCGCCGAATTGGAGCTGCCGACAAGGTATCTGGGGCTCGTGACCGCCGTCGAGTACGGGCGTCGCGCGCGCGAGGCGGTGGAGGCGATGACCGCGCTGGTCGCCCGCCACGTCGATCTGGCCGCCGTGGTCGCGTCCGCCCGGTGCCGGCAGGCCGGCCGGCCCTGGGACCCCGCCGCGGAGGTGGGCCAGGCACCGCGCGGGCGCGCCACCGTCGCCATGGCGAGCGGCAAGGCGTTCAGCTTCGGCTATGCCGAGCACGCGGAGCTGCTGCGCGCGGCCGGCGCCGACGTGGCCGAGTTCGATCCGCTCTCCGACGGGCTGCCCGACGGCACGGACGCGGTGTTGCTGCCCGGCGGCTTCCCGGAGCAGTTCACCGCCGAGCTGTCCGCCAATCACGTTGTGCGGCGGCAGATCAGCGACCTGGCCGCTGCCGGCGCCCCCGTGCACGCCGAATGCGCCGGGCTGATCTATCTGGCCTCCGAACTCGACGGCCACCCGATGTGCGGGGTGCTGGCCGGCTCGGCGCGGTTCACACCGCGCCTCACGCTGGCCTACCGCGACGCCGTCGCCGTGGCCGATTCGTCGCTGTATTCCGCCGGCCAGCGGGTGGCCGGACACGAATTCCACCGCACCGCAATCACTTTCGCCGACACCTACCAGCCGGCCTGGGTGTACCGGGGTGACGACGCGAACGAGAAAGCCGCCGTCCGGGACGGCGTGGTGCGCGGCGGGGTGCACGCGTCTTACCTGCACACCCACCCGGCCGCGACGCCGGGGGCGGTGGCGCGCTTCGTCGCCCACGCCGCCAAGGCGCGAACGTAACCGCGCTGCCAAGAACGGCGCGCCAATTCGCAGTGCAGTTACGCTCGCGGCGCCCGCACGGCCAACCACTAGGCTTGCCCGGTGACCGAGAACGCCTACCTGGCCGGACTGCGGCTGGCCGGCAAGAAGGTCGTCGTGGTCGGTGGGGGGACCGTCGCTCAGCGCCGCTTGCCGCTGCTGATCGCCAGCGGCGCGGACGTGCACGTCATCTCCCGCAGCGCCACCCGCGCCGTCGAGGCGATGGAGGGAATCGCGCTGTCGCTACGCGAATACCGCGACGGCGACCTGGACGGGGCCTGGTATGCGATCGCCGCCACCGACGACGCGCGGGTCAACGCCGCCGTCGTCGCCGAGGCCGAACGCCGCCAGATCTTCTGCGTGCGGGCCGACGTCGCCGTCGAGGGGACCGCGGTGACCCCGGCGACGTTCAGCTACTCGGGGTTGTCCGTGGGGGTGCTGGCCGGCGGCGAACACCGCCGCTCGGCCGCGATCCGGTCCGCGATCCGGGAGGCCCTGCAGCGGGGGCTCATCACCCCGGAAGGCCCGGCGAGTTCCGAGGCCGTCCGCGGCGGGGTGGCGCTCGTCGGTGGCGGTCCCGGCGACCCCGAACTGATCACGGTGCGCGGCCGCCGCCTGCTCGCCCAGGCCGACGTCGTGGTCGCCGACCGGCTCGCGCCGCCCGAACTGCTCGCCGAGTTGGCGCCGCACGTGGAGGTCATCGACGCCGCCAAGATCCCCTACGGGCGGGCCATGGCCCAGGACGCGATCAACGACGTCATGATCGAGCGGGCCCGAGCCGGCAGCTTCGTCGTCCGCCTCAAGGGCGGGGACCCCTTCGTGTTCGCGCGCGGGTATGAGGAGGTGCTGGCGTGCGCCGAGGCCGGCATCCCGGTGTCCGTGGTGCCGGGTGTGACGAGTGCCATAGGCGTTCCCGCGCTGGCCGGCGTCCCGGTCACGCATCGGGCGATAAATCACGAGTTCGTGGTGGTCAGCGGCCACGTTGCGCCGGGGCACCCCGAATCGTTAGTGAATTGGGATGCATTGGCAGCCATGCGCGGCACCATCGTTTTGCTGATGGCGGTCGAACGCATCGAATTGTTCGTCGATGCCCTGCTCAAAGGCGGCCGACCTGCGGATACGCCGGTGCTGGTGGTCCAGCACGGGACGACGGCGG
This sequence comes from Mycobacterium sp. E787, assembly GCF_001668725.1. Classification (GTDB taxonomy): domain Bacteria; phylum Actinomycetota; class Actinomycetes; order Mycobacteriales; family Mycobacteriaceae; genus Mycobacterium. The sequence goes on from NZ_LZKL01000033.1 coordinate 325,454, forward strand.
CCCAGCACACGTTGCGGGCCACGCTGGCCGACACGCCGGAGCGGATCCGCGCCGACGGGATTCGACCTCCCGCGATCGTGGTAATCGGGGCTGTGGTGAGCCTTGGCGACGCTCGGCGTTTAAACGATTCTTAAGATTACTGTAAGGTAACCCGTTATGACGGCTCTCAACGACTCAGAGCGCGCGGCCCAGAACTGGGCATCCGCGCGCCCCGATCGTCCGGCCCCGGCGCGCGCCACGCGCCCGGCGGAGACCGCCTCAACACGGATCGGCAGGTATTACCCCACCTGGCTGCCTTCGCGCCGCTTCATCGCGGCCGTGATCGCGATCGGCGGCATGCAGCTGCTGGCGACCATGGACAGCACCGTCGCCATCGTCGCGCTGCCCAGGATCCAGAACGAGCTGAGCCTGTCCGACGCGGGCCGCAGCTGGGTCATCACCGCCTACGTGCTCACGTTCGGCGGCCTGATGCTGCTCGGCGGGCGGCTCGGCGACACCATCGGGCGCAAGCGGACCTTCATCGTCGGCGTCGCGCTGTTCACCATCTCCTCCGTGCTGTGCGCGGTCGCCTGGGACGAGGCGACCCTGGTCATCGCCCGGCTGCTGCAGGGCATCGGATCGGCCATCGCGTCGCCGACGGGCCTGGCGCTGGTGGCGACCACGTTCCCGAAGGGCCCGGCGCGCAACGCCGCGACGGCCGTGTTCGCCGCGATGACCGCGGTCGGCTCGGTGATGGGCCTGGTGGTCGGCGGTGCGCTGACCGAGGTGTCCTGGCGGATGGCGTTCCTGGTGAACGTGCCGATCGGGCTGGTGATGATCTACCTGGCCCGCACCTCGCTGCGGGAGACCAACCGCGAGCGGATGAAGCTCGACGCCGCCGGGGCCATGCTGGCCACGCTGGCCTGCACCGCCGCCGTCTTCGCCTTCTCGATGGGTCCGGAAAAGGGCTGGGTCTCGGTCACCACCATCGGCTCGGGCGCGGTGGCGGCGGCGGCCGCGCTGGCCTTCATCGTGGTGGAGCGCACCGCCGAGAACCCCGTCGTGCCGTTCAAGCTGTTCCGCGACCACAACCGGCTGGTCACGTTCGCCGCGATTTTGCTGGCCGGCGGACTGATGTTCAGCCTGACGGTGTGCATCGGCCTGTACGTGCAGGACGTCCTGGGCTACAGCGCGCTGCGCGCGGGCGTCGGCTTCATCCCGTTCGTCATCGCGATGGGGATCGGGCTGGGCATCTCCTCGCAGCTGGTGTCGCGGTTCTCACCGCGGGTACTGACGATCGGCGGCGGACTTCTCCTGTTCTGGGCGATGATCTACGGCTCGTTCTTCATGCACCGCGGCGTGCCCTACTTCCCCAACCTGGTGGCGCCCATCGTCGTCGGCGGGATCGGGATCGGCATCTGCGTGGTCCCGCTGACCCTCTCGGCGATCGCCGGCGTCGGCTTCGACCAGATCGGCCCGGTATCGGCCATCGCGCTGATGCTGCAGAGCCTGGGCGGGCCGCTGGTGCTGGCCGTCATCCAGGCCGTGATCACCTCCCGCACGCTGTACCTGGGCGGCACCAACGGCCCGGTGAAGTTCATGAACGACCTGCAACTGCACGCGCTGGACCACGGTTACACCTACGGCCTGCTGTGGGTCGCGGGCGTGGCCGTGATCGTCGGCGCCGCGGCGCTGCTGATCGGCTACACCCCCGAGCAGGTCGCCCACGCGCAAGAGGTCAAGGAAGCGATCGACGCCGGCGAGCTGTAGCTCGCCGTCCGTCTCGAGAGTGCCGCTGCCGGCGGTCCCACCCGGGAAACGCGTCGCTGGTTGCACTTTCGGCCGTCGGGCGGCTGCCGTCCCACCACCTGCCGCACGTTAGGCTGGCCCGCTGTGATCACCCGGATGTCCGAGCTGTTCCTGCGCACCCTGCGCGACGACCCCGCCGACGCCGAGGTGCCCAGCCACAAGCTGCTCATCCGGGCCGGCTACGTCCGGCCCGTCGCGCCCGGGCTGTACAGCTGGCTGCCCCTGGGATTGCGGGTGCTGCGCAAGATCGAACGGATCGTCCGTGACGAGATGAACGCGATCGGCGGCCAGGAGATCCTGTTCCCCGCCCTGCTGCCGCGCGCGCCGTACGAGGCGACCAACCGGTGGACCGAGTACGGCGACGGGGTGTTCCGCCTGCAGGACCGCCGTGGCAACGACTACCTGCTGGGGCCGACCCACGAGGAGCTGTTCGCGCTGACCGTCAAGGGCGAGTACAGCTCCTACAAGGACTTCCCGCTGCTGCTGTTCCAGATCCAGAACAAGTACCGCGACGAGGCGCGGCCGCGGGCCGGCATCCTGCGCGTCCGGGAGTTCCTGATGAAGGACTCCTACTCGTTCGACGTCGACGACGCCGGGCTCAAGGCCGCCTACCACGCGCATCGCGAGGCCTATCAGCGCATCTTCGCCCGCATGCAGGTGCGCTACGTCATCGTCTCCGCGGTGTCGGGGGCGATGGGTGGCAGCGCGTCCGAGGAGTTCCTGGCCGAAAGCCCCGTCGGCGAGGACACCTTCGTGCGGTGTCTGGAGTCCGGCTACGCGGCCAACGTCGAGGCGGTCGTCACCGCCCGCCCCGAGGCGCGCCCGATCGAGGGGCTGCCCGCGGCGGTGGTCCACGACACGGGGGACACCCCGACCATCGCCACGCTGGTCGCATGGGCCAACACGGCCGGCCTCGGCCGCACCGTCACCGCCGCCGACACGTTGAAGAACGTCCTGCTCAAGGTGCGCCCGCCCGGTGGCGAGTGGGAGCTGCTGGCGATCGGGGTGCCCGGCGACCGCGAGGTCGACGAGAAGAGGCTGAGCGCGGCGCTCGAGCCCGCCGACTACGCGTTGCTCGACGACGCCGACTTCGCCCGCCACCCCTTCCTGGTGAAGGGCTACATCGGCCCGAAAGCTTTGCGCGACAACGGGGTTCGCTACCTCGTCGACCCGCGCGTGGTCGACGGCACGAGCTGGATCACCGGGGCCGACGAGTCCGGCCGGCACGTCGTCGGGCTGGTGGCCGGCCGGGACTTCACCGCCGACGGCACCATCGAGGCCGCCGAGGTGCGCGACGGCGACCCGTCGCCGGACGGGGCCGGCCCGCTGGTGTCGGCGCGCGGCATCGAGATCGGCCACATCTTCTCACTCGGCCGCAAGTACACCGACGCCTTCACCGTCGACGTCCTCGGCGAGGACGGCAAGCCGGTGCGCCTGACCATGGGTTCCTACGGCCTCGGGGTGTCGCGGATGGTGGCCGTGATCGCCGAGCAGCACCACGACGAGCTGGGCCTGCGCTGGCCGCCGGCCGTCGCGCCGTTCGACGTGCACCTGGTGATCGCCAACAAGGACGCCGAGGCCCGCGCCGGGGCGACCGCGCTGGCAGCCGAGCTGGACGCGCTGGGGGTCGAGGTGCTGCTCGACGACCGCCAGGCGTCGCCGGGCGTCAAGTTCAAGGACGCCGAGCTCCTGGGCGTGCCGTGGATCGTCGTGGTGGGCCGGGGCTGGGGAAACGGGGTGGTCGAGCTGCGGGACCGCTTCTCGGGTCAGACCCGCGAGCTCGCCGTCGGCGAGTCGCTGGCCGCCGACGTCGTGGCCGCCCTGAACCGCTAGCCGGACTACTCGTTGCCGCCGGGGAAGCTCGTCGTGATGGGCCAGGCGCCCAGCACCCGGTTCCAGCGGGCGGCCATGACGGCGCTCTGCGTCAGGGCCGTCGACGCGAACGCCCGGTCGTCGGCCGTCTCCGCGCGCTCGATGACCGCGCGCCAGGCCGTCGCGCCGTCGTTCTCCATCCGCGCCGCCAGCCGCGCCGCGTCGGCCGCGCTGCCCACCACCATCGGCAACTGATAGCCGGGGGCGGCGACCGGGGCGTTGACCTTGCGCGCGGCCAGCATCGCGATGACGTCGTCGCGGCGCTGCCGGTGCTGACCCAGGGCCTCCACCACCATGCCGTTGACGCTGGGGGGCGTGAGCGCCGACACGATGCCGTAGCCGTAGATCGTCGAGTGCTCGACGGCCAGCGCGTCGCACAGCGCGGCGTTGTCGGCGTCTTTCCCGGACGTCATACCGGGCCGGACGTCATATGGACGGCCCCCCGGGCACCAGCGCCACCTGGTAGGACGCCGTGCACGAAGCCGCGATGGACGCCAGCAGGCCCGAGCGGTAGCCCGACTCGGTGGTCACCAGGCGGCCGGCGCTCTCGGCCGACGCCCGCAGCGAGTTGATCACGTCGGACACCGGCGGTGGCGGCGGCGGCGGGCCGGACGGCTCGGCGGCGCTGGGGCTGGGGCTGGTCGTCTCGCTCGCCGAGGTGGCGAGCTTGCCGGCGGCCCGGGAGATCTCCGTGGACAGGGCGCGGGCATGCGCGGCGCGTTGGGTGGCGACCACGGTCAGCGCGGCCGCGATCTGCGGCGCGACGCCGATGGCCGCGGCGGCGGCGCCGGCGAGAGCGCTGTCCTTGCGGGCCTGGTCCAACGGCCCCAGCAGGTTTTCGACGGCGGGCGGCTTGGGCGGGGACTCGCCGCAGGCGGACGCGACCACCCCGAACGCGGCAAGGGCCGCGGCACCGGCGAGCACACCCCGCCTGTTGGTGACGGGTACTGCGCTAGGCACAGCAACATCCTGCCATCGGCGGGCCCGGTCACGACGGAGGGCAGGTCCGGGGACCGCGACCGCGCCGCGATCACGCCGTCATCGGCGATTCCTGGCGTATCGTGGATAGCTGACTGCAGACCGGAGCCGCCCGGAAGCCGCCCGGGTGGCGACATCCGGCGGACGACCGGACAACTCAAGATGAGGAGCTCGCCGTGACCACCGGGCTACCTTCGCAGACGCAGGTGATCGAGTTACTCGGCGGAGAGTTCGCGCGCGCCGGTTACGAAATCGAAGACGTGGTCATCGACGCCCGGGCGCGCCCGCCGCGGATCACGGTGATCGCCGACGGTGACGAACCCCTCGACCTCGACACGGTCGCCGGCCTGTCGCGTTCGGCCTCGGCTTTGCTGGACGGCCTGGACGGCGCCCCGGACGGTTACGTGCTCGAGGTCAGTTCCCCGGGCGTGGAGCGCCCGCTGACCAGTGCGAAGCACTTCCGCCGCGCCCGCGGCCGCAAGGTCGAGATCGCGCTGTCGGACGGGTCGCAGCTGACCGGCCGGCTCGGCGAGACCCGCGACGACACGGTCGCGCTGGTGCTCCGCGCGGGCCGGGACTGGAGCATACGCCACATCCCGCTCCACGAAATCGTGAAAGCCATTGTGCAGGTTGAGTTTTCGCCACCGGCACCGGAGGAGCTCGAACTGGCGGGGGCGGTGCGGGGTCGGCCGGACAGGACGGAGGCCGAAGCATGAACATCGACATGGGCGCTCTGCACGCGATCGAGGTGGACCGGGGCATCTCGGTCACCGAACTGCTCGAGACCATCAAATCCGCGCTGCTGACCGCCTACCGGCACACCCAGGGCCACCAGATGGACGCCCGCATCGAGATCGACCGCAAGACCGGCGTCGTGCGCGTGATCGCCTGCGAAACCGACGAGGACGGCAACGTCATCAGCGAATGGGATGACACCCCCGAGGGTTTCGGGCGCATCGCGGCCACCACCGCGCGCCAGGTGATGCTGCAGCGGTTCCGGGACGCCGAGAACGAGCGGACGTACGGCGAGTTCTCCACCCGTGAGGGCGAGATCGTCGCGGGCGTCATCCAGCGCGACAGCCGGGCCAACGCGCGTGGGCTCGTCGTCGTGCGGATGGGCACCGAGACCAAGGCGTCCGAGGGCGTGATCCCGGCCGCCGAGCAGGTCCCCGGTGAGAGCTACGAGCACGGCAACCGGATCCGCTGCTATGTCGTCGGTGTGACGCGCGGGAGTCGCGAGCCGCTGATCACGCTCTCGCGGACCCATCCCAACCTGGTGCGAAAGCTGTTCTCGCTCGAGGTCCCCGAGATCGCCGACGGGTCGGTGGAGATCGTGGCGGTGGCCCGCGAGGCCGGCCACCGCTCCAAGATCGCCGTGCGGTCGAACGTTCCCGGCCTGAACGCCAAGGGCGCCTGCATCGGCCCGATGGGGCAGCGGGTCCGCAACGTGATGAGCGAGCTCTCCGGGGAGAAGATCGACATCATCGACTACGACGAGGATCCTGCCCGCTTCGTCGCCAACGCGCTGTCGCCGGCCAAGGTGGTCTCCGTGTCGGTCATCGACCAGACGGCCCGGGCCGCCCGCGTGGTGGTACCCGACTTCCAGTTGTCGCTGGCCATCGGCAAGGAGGGCCAGAACGCCCGGTTGGCCGCACGGCTCACCGGGTGGCGGATCGACATCCGCGGCGATTCGCCCGGGCAAAGCGAGGCGCAGTCCGAACACGGCGCCGGCCATCCGGTGGCGCACGACCGCTAGCGGACCTCCCGCGGCTCATCCTCGGGCGGTTCTGACCTCTGGAAAACGGACGCTAGACTGAGCCGTGATCCAGCGCGAACTTTCGGCCCCGGCGCACAGAAGCACTGATGGACCCGTGCGGACGTGTGTGGGGTGCCGGAAGCGAGAGCTGGCCGCCGAACTGCTTCGAGTGGTGGCTGGGTCGACGGGGAACGGCGAGTATGCCGTGCTCGTTGACACGGGCAGTAGCCTGCCGGGGCGGGGTGCCTGGCTGCATCCCACACCGCAGTGCGCGCAACAGGCGATCCGGCGGCGGGCTTTCGCGCGAGCGTTGCGCATCGCCGGTCCACTGGACACATCCGCGGTGGCCGAGCACTTGGGAGTGCACGGCTCGCCCGGCAACAGAACAGGTAGCTAAGAACATGAGCACACCGTGAAGTCCCGATGACAATGCGTCATAGCTAATACCCGAGGCGCGGCCGGCCGCTGTCGCCTCATAGACAGGAGATGTAGTGGCAGGTAAGGCCCGCGTACACGAGTTGGCCAAGGAACTCGGTGTCACCAGCAAGGAAGTCCTCGCCCGACTGAACGAACAGGGCGAATTCGTCAAATCCGCATCGTCGACGGTAGAGGCGCCGGTGGCTCGCCGGCTACGCGAGTCCTTCGGGGGCGGCAAGCCGGCCCCCGCCAAGGCGGCCGCCAAGGCCCCGGACAAAGCCCTGGACAGGGCGCTCGACAAGGCGATCAGCAAGCCCGCCGGCAACGGCGCGGCCGCGTCCCCGGCCGCCGCGCCGGCCAAGCCCGCCGCCGGTGGCGTGGCCGCCGCCGCCGCCGCCCGGACGGCCCCGGAAACCTCC
>NZ_LZKL01000034.1 GCF_001668725.1 Mycobacterium sp. E787
CGCTGCCCGGCCAACTCCGCCAACTCCTCAAACAACACCGCCAACCGCTCTTTATGGTTCACCCCCAACCGAGGCGGCGCCGTCGACAACATGACCCCATCATCACAGCCGGGTACGACAAGTTTGAGCCGCTCGACCGCGGCGAACCCCGAATCGTCGGCCATCTGACCCAATCGGCCGGACATGAACAATCTTGAACGCCGTCCCGAGCGAAAGCCGGGACCGAAAGACCGCCCGCGAGTACGCTTTTCCTCGGGTCACCAGGGGATCGCTGAATGTCGAGGGAGACGGGCCATGTCCTTCGTGATGGTGCTGCCGGAGTTCGTTGACCAGGCGGCCGGGCAATTGGAAAACATCGGCTCGGCGTTGACCGCGGCCAATGCGACGGCTGCGGCCCCGACCACCAATGTGGTGGCTGCCGCGGGTGACGAGGTGTCGGCGGCGATCGCCTCGCTGTTTTCCAGCCAGGCCCAGGAGTTCCAGGCGCTCAACGCGCGGGCGGCGGCGTTTCACAAGCAGTTCACGCAGACGCTGACGGCGGCCGCGGACGCGTTCGCCGGCGCCGAGGCGGCCGGCGCCTCGCGTCTGGGGCAGCTCCTGACCGCGGTCGACGCCGCGACCGGACTGCTCGCCGGGGGTGGCGCCACCAGCGCCGCGAACGTGGCGCTGATCATGGGCGGCAGCGGGGAGCCGATCCCCACCCCCGACTTCATCGCGAAGAATTTCGCCCTGTACATCGAGCCGTTCTTCCAGAATTTCACGCCACAGGCGCTGTTCACACCGGAAGGCAATTACGGGCTCTACACCGGGGTCAAGAGTCTGACGCTGGACGTGTCGGAAGCCCAGGGCGTTCAAATTCTCGACAGCGCGATCCTGCAGAATTACAACGCGGGCAACACCATTGTCGTCAAAGGCGAGTCGCAGAGTTCGACGATCTCGTCGATGGTGATGCCGCTGCTGGCGGCCCAGCACGTGCCGACCTCGGCGGTCTCGTTCGTGCTCACCGGCGATCCCAACGCCCCCAACGGCGGCCTGTTCGAACGGCTGTACCCCCTGAGCATCCCGGCCCTCGGCATCACGTTCAACGGCGCCACCCCCTCCAACCTGTACCCGACCACCATCTGGACTCAGGAATACGACGGCTTCGCCGACGTCCCGCAGTACCCGATCAATCTGCTGTCGGATCTCAACTCGCTTGCGGGCATCTATTACGTGCATCCCACCTACACGGACCTGACGTCCAGCCAGCTCGCCACGGCGATCCAGCTGCCAACCGTCGGCCCCACGATGACGACCTACAACATGATCCCGACCCAGAACCTGCCGCTGCTGGAGCCGCTGCGATCCATCCCGGTGGTCGGCAACCCCATCGCCGACCTCCTCCAACCCGACATGAAAGTGCTGGTCAACCTCGGCTACGGCGACCCGAATTACGGCTGGTCGCAGGGTCCCGCCAACGTGCCCACCCAATTCGGCCTGTTCCCGCCCATAAGCGACGTGGCGAAGGTGCCGGGCCTGCTCGTCTCCGGAACCCAGCAGGGCATCACCGATTTCATGCACGACGTCTCCGCGGAATTCTCCGGCACCGGGTCGTTCGGGACATCCCTGAACTCGTTCAGCATGCCCTCGTCGGGGCCGTCGGCGCTCACGTTGCCCAGCCCGGCCGACCTCGTCTCCGCGCTCTCCCCGGTCAACGTCGCCGACAACATCTACAACGCGGTCAACACGCTGTCGGGCGCGGCCGCGGACGGCTACGCGACGCTGCTGCCCACCGCCGATGTCGCGAACGCCCTGCTGACCAGCCTGCCCGCGTACGACTTGACCCTCTTCGCCAACGGACTGCAGTCGGGCAACCTCGTCGCAGCCATCGGCCAACCGATCGCAACCGACACGTACCTCATCCCGCTGGCCGGGGCATTCGAAGCGTTCGCCGTCATCGGCCAGGCCTCAACGGTCGTCGGCGATCTGGGCAACCTGGTGCCCTGACGGCGTCGCGCTCAGAAGGTGTTGACCTTGTCCACGCTGACGAACATGCCGTGCTGCGTGCGGTCGTTGGTGAAGCGGGTGCCTTCCTCGGTCGCGTTGATGGTCCAGCCCTGCGCCGAGTAGGTCTTGTAGTCGATGGTGACCGTCGGGATGGCGCCCAGGTTGCCCAGCACCCACTGAACGTTGCCGCCGGCGCTGACGCTCACGCCGTTGGCGTGTTCACCGTCCTGCAGTGGGGAGTTGGTGAACGGCGCCTCGCAGCCGACGGTCTCCTTGTTGATCTGGCAGCGGGTCACGCCGGACTTGGTCTCGATGAAGACGTAGCCGTTGTGGTCCGGCGGCAGCGGGATGGCGCCGACGGGCGGCGTGGTCGGGGTCGCAGGCCCGGTGGTGCCCGGCGGCGGGGCCGCGGTTGCGCTGGGGGCCGGCGTCGTGATGCTCGGCCGCGGGGTGGGGAAGGTGGGTTCGACCGGCCCGGCCCCCGGCGCGGCGACCGGCTTGCCCTCGATGGTGGAGGTGCAGCCGTCAATCAACGCGGGGCTGGCCAGCACGGGGATGAGCAGCAGCGAGCCACCGGCCAGGCTCCGCCGCGCCTTCTGCGATAACTGCACCCGCCGCTCCCGAAAATTCTCAGATTCAGCGCTCAGAGTACGCAACAAGCGGCGAAAGTTACTGTAACCACGGCCCTATCGATGCCGAGCCGATGGCGCAGGTTTACCGCTGCGTGACCGACCCGAGCTCGGCGGCCCGATGCGCGGCCGCGACGATGCCCTGGTAACCGGTGCAGCGGCAGAAGTTTCCGGACAGTCCCTCGCGTATCTCGTCGTCGGTGGGATTCGGGTTGTCGCGCAGCAACGCCGTCAGCGACATCACGAAGCCCGGCGTGCAGAAGCCGCATTGCAGCCCGTGGCACTCCCGCAGCGCCGACTGCACGGGCGACAGCGTGCCGTCCGGCGACGCGATGCCCTCGACCGTCGTCACCTCCAGGCCGTCGGCCTGGACCGCGAACATCAGGCAGGACCGGACGGCGTCGCCGTCCACGAGCACGGTGCAGGCGCCGCACGCCCCGTGCTCGCAGCCCAGATGCGTGCCCGTGAGCCCGCACTTGTCGCGCAGGAAGTCCGCCAGCGTCATGCGCGGCTCGACCGCGTCGCTGATCGGGGTTCCGTTCACCGACAACTGGATCGGCTGCTCATGCATTGCGTGCCTCCGTGACTGCCTCGTTCCAGGCGCGCGCGACCATCGTGGCGCCCACCTGGGTGCGATACGGCGCCGACCCCTGCAGGTCGGTCGGGACGTCGTCGAGGTCCTGCATCGCCGCCCGGCCGATGTCCTCGGCCACCAGCTCGCCGACCGGCTGCCCGACAGCCGCGGCCTCGGCCGCCGTCGCGCGTCGGACCGTGGCGCCCAGGCCCAGCAACCCGATCCCGCAGCGCGACACGCGGTCGGCGTCGTCGAGCCGGACGGCGACCAGGGCTCCGGCGATCGCGAAATCGCCGTGGCGCCGGGCGAATTCGCGCACCGAGAACCCGGACCGGCCGTTCCACACGGGGAATCGGACGCCGGTCAGCACCTCGTCTGGATCCATCGTGGTTTCCCACAGGCCGGCGAAGAAGTCCGCGGCGGCGATCTCCCGCCGACCGCGCGGGGACAGCACCTCCATCACCGCGTCGAGTGCCAGCGCGACCGCCGGGTACTCACCCGCGGCGTCGGCGTGGGCGATCGACCCGCCCAGGGTGCCGCGGTTGCGGATCTGGAAGTGTCCGACGAACGGCGTCGCGCGCGTCAGCAGCGGAACCGCTTGGCGCACTTGGTCGTCGGCACCGACGGTGGCCTCGGTGGTGCCCGCGCCGATCCACAGCTCGGTGCCGCGGCGCTCGATGCCCCGCAGCTCGGCCAGCCGCGAGATGTCGATGAGGTGGTCGAAGTAGGCCAGCCGCATGGCCAGCATCGGGACCAGGCTCTGACCGCCCGCGATGATCTTGGCGTCGTCGCCCAGCTCGGCCAGCAGCGCGACGGCGTCGTCGACGGTGTCGGGCCGGTGGTAGTCGAACGAGGCGGGTTTCACCGGGCCGCCTCGCTGAGCAGCGCCGCGATCGACGCGGGGCTGGCGGGCAGCCGGGTGATCGTCACGCCCCGCGGCGCCAGCGCGTCGTTGATGGCGTTGATCACCGCGGGCACCGACCCGATGGCCCCGCCCTCGCCGGCGCCCTTGTAGCCGCCGGGCCCGGGGCCGGGGATCTCGACGTGGCCGAATTCGATCGGCGGCACCTCGGTGGCCGTCGGCAGCAGGTAGTCGACGAAAGTCGTTGCCAGCGGGTTGCCGTCGTCGTCGTAGGCGAGGTCCTCCATCAGCGCCCCGCCGATGCCCTGCACCGTGCCGCCGGCGATCTGGCCCTCCACGATGGCCGGATTGATCATCGGCCCGACGTCCTCGCTGACGATGTAGCGCAGCAGCGTGACCTTGCCGGTGGCCACGTCCACTTCGCAGGTGCAGGCGTGGGTCGCGTTGGACCACAGGATGGGCGCCTTGGCTACGTAGCGGGCGCTGGCCTCCAGCTCGGGTGACATGCCGGGCGGCAGCGCCTGTGGCGAGTAATAGGCGACGTAGGCCAGCTCGCCGAAGCTCACCCGCCTGGACGGGTCGTCGCGCACCGCCGCGGTCGAATGCTCCAGCACCACTTCGGATTCGGCCACCTTCAGCTGGTGGGCCGCCAGGGCCACGATCTTCCCGCGCAGGATCGTTCCGGCCTCCGCGACGGCCCCGGCGGTCATCGGGCCGCTGCGGCTGCCCTGGGTCCCCGCCCCGTAAGGCGTGATCGCCGTGTCGCCCTGGATGGTGGCGACGTCGTCGATGTCGGCGCCCAGCGCGTCGGCGGTCAGCTGAATCACGGTGGTTTCCAAGCTGTTTCCGCTGGAGCCGCCGTTCACGTAGACGTTGATCTTGCCGGTCGGCTCCATCCGCATGGTGCAACCCTCGGTGGCCAGGTGGCCCGTCGCCGCCCCGGTCGGCTCGATGTAGGCCGAGAAGCCCAGGCCCAGGTAGCGGCCCTGCGCCAGCGCCTCGCGCTGCTCCTTGCGGAACCCTTCGTGGTCAAGGATTTTCACCGCCTGCTCGAACGTTTCGCTGGGGGCGACGTGGTCGTAGGGCATGCCGTTGGGGTTGAAGTACGGCATCTCGTCGCGGCGCAACAGGTTGCGGCGGCGCAGCTCGACGGGATCCACCCCCATCTTCCGCGCGGCGACGTCGAGCAGGATCTCGCGCGCCAGCGTCTCGTACTGCCACGGCCCGCGGTAGGCGGCCAGGCCGCTGGTGTTGGTGAAGACCGTCTTGTAGTTGAAGCTGGCCTTGGGCACGCGGTAGGGACCCGGGAAGAACATGCCGATGGCGGCCGTGGTCAGCACCGGGTAGGGCGTCGGGTAGGCGCCGACGTCCTGCACGAAGTCGATGTCGGCCGCCAGGATGTTGCCGGCCTCGTCGAACGCCAGCCGCCCGGTGCCGTCGACGTGGCGGGCCTGCCCGGCCGACATCAGGTTCTCGCGCCGGTCCTCGATCCACTTGAGCGCCGCCGGCACCTTGCGGGCGGCCAGCATGATGCACATGTCCTCGCGCATCGGGACGACCTTCTGGCCGAAGCCGCCGCCGGTGTCGCGCATGATGACCCGAACCCGTTGCGCCGCAATGCCCAAGAGCCGCGCGCAGAAGGCCCGCAACTCGTGGGGCGTCTGCGTGGACGCCCACAGGGTGAGCTCCTCGGAGGCCGCGGACCACTCGACGACCAGCCCGCGGGTCTCGACCGGCACCGGCGCGTAAATCTGTTGGTAGATATTCTCTTTCACGACGCAGGCCGCCGACGCGAACAGCTCCTCGTCCGGCGGCGCGCCGCCCATGCCGCCCGCGACGTTGTTCGCGTAGGTGTCGTGCACCAGCACGTCGGCGGACTGCGCCCGGGTGACGTCGACGATCGCGGGCAGCGGCTCGTAGTCGACGTCGACCAGTTCCAGCGCGTCCTCGGCGACATACCGGCTCTCGGCGACGATCAGCGCGACGGGGTCGCCGACGAACTTCGCCTCGCCCTCGGCCAGCGGCGGGCGCGGGGTGTCCGGGACGTCCTTGCCCGCGACGGCGTGCCACGCCTCCTTGACCTCCGGGTTGAGGTCGGCGGCGGTGAAAACCGCGCGCACGCCGGGCAGCGCCAGCGCCGCCGAGGCGTCGATGCCGTTGATCTTCGCGCGCGCGAACGGGCTGCGCACGAAGCAGGCGTGCAGCATGCCGGGTCGCGCGATGTCGTCGACGAAGCCGCCGCGGCCGGTCAGCAGCCGGCCGTCCTCCACCCGTTGCACGCGGGTGCCGGCGTACCGGGGCGCGGCAGCGGAGGGGGCTTGTAGGTCCTGAGTCATCGCGCTCCATCCGGTTGTCGCCTGATGAGAACCACGATGCCATCATAGGAGAGTGACGTTATCGCAGTCGATAGCCGTCGGAGTGCTGCTCGCTGCTGGGGCGGGGCGGCGCTACGGCAAGCCGAAAGTCCTGGTGGAGGGCTGGCTGGACGCGGCGATCGACGCGCTGCAGGACGGCGGCTGCGGCGCCGTCGTGCTGGTCCTGGGCGCCGCCGTGCCGACGTGGGGAGCCGCCGCCCCGCCCGGGGTGACCCCCGTCGTGGCGCCGGACTGGCGCGACGGGCTGAGCGCCTCGGTGCGCACCGGCCTGGCCGCCGCCGACCGCATGCAGGCGGACTACGCCGTGCTGCACGTCGTCGACACACCCGACGTCGGTCCGGCCGTGGTGGCCCGCGTCCTGGCCCGGGCGGCGTCGTCGCCCGGCGGGCTGGCGCGCGCCTGCTTCGCCGGCCGGCCCGGCCATCCCGTCGTCGTCCCGCGCCGGCACTGGCCGGAACTGCTGCGCGGGCTGTCGGGGGATCGGGGCGCGGCGGCCTTCCTGCGCGGCAGGCCCGACGTGGACAACGTCGAATGCGGCGACCTCGCCGGCGGTCAGGACATCGACGAACCCTGAGCGGGGGTGGCCGGCACGCCCGTGTCCTCGGCGGCGGCCCGGACCCGACCGCGCACCAGGAACCAGCCGGCGATGAGCGCGGGGACGCCGATGATCGTCGCGCCGAGCAGGTACGGTCCCTGGACCTTGTCGAAGTACATCAGGATGACCACGCCGACCAGGAAGGCCAGCGTGAGGTAGCCGCTGTAGGGCGACAGCGGCATCCGGAACTTGGGCCGCTGCACCCTCCCGGCCTTCGCCAGTCGGTAGAACTGCAGCTGGCTCGCCACGATCGTCCCCCAGGCGAACACGATGCCCACGGCGGCGATGTGCAGCACGATCTCGAAGGCCTGGCTGGGTTTGACCGCGTTGAGCACGATGCCCAACAACCCCACGGCGCTGGTGAGCAGGATCCCGCGGTAGGGCACCCCCCTCTTCGACATCGGCGCGGTGAACCTCGGGCCGCTGCCGTTGATCGCCATCGAGCGCAGGATGCGGCCCGTGGAATACAGGCCCGCGTTCAAACTCGACAGCGCGGCCGTCAGAACCACCACGTTCATCACGCTGCCCGCACCGCTGACACCGGCCTTGGAGAAGAACGTCACGAACGGGCTGACGTTGGCTTTGTAGGCGGTGTAGGGCAGCAGCAGGCCCAACAGGACGGTGGACCCGATGTAGAAGACCGCGATGCGGAACACCACCGAGTTGATCGCGCGCGGCATGATCTTCTCCGGGTTCGCCGTTTCGCCGGCCGCGATGCCGACCAGTTCGATTGCGGCGTAAGCGAACACCACCCCCGAGGTGACGAGTACCAACGGCAGCAGGCCGGTGGGCAGCAGCCCGCCGTGGCTGTCCCACAGGCCCGGCCCGGTGTCGTGACCGTCGACCTTGAACCGTCCGACCAGAAAGACCGTGCCGACGACGAGGAAGGTCACCAGCGCCAGCACCTTGACCAGCGAGGCCCAGAACTCGAGCTCGCCGAACGCCTTGACCGAGATGAGGTTCATCGACAACACCAGCAGCAACGCGATCAACGCGAGGGTCCACTGCGGGATGGCCTGGAAGGCACGCCAGTAGTGGCAGTAGTGCGCGATCGCCGTGGTGTCCACGATTCCCGTCATCGACCAGTTCAGGACGTACATCCAGCCGGAGACGAAAGCCAGCTTCTCCCCGAAGAATTCGCGGGAGTAGGACACGAACGATCCCGACGACGGGCGGTGCAGCACCAGCTCGCCGAGGGCGCGCAGGATCAGGAACACGAAGATGCCGCACACGCCATAGACCAAAAACAATCCCGGTCCCGCCGACGCCAGCCGCCCACCCGCACCCAGGAAGAGGCCGGTTCCGATGGCGCCGCCCAGGGCGATCATCTGGATCTGCCGGTTTTTGAGGCCCTTGTGATAGCCCGCCTCTTCGCGCGCGAGCCGTGCGGCGGCGCTGTTCTGCTCTGACATCGAGCTCCTGCCCTGGTGGCTTCGGGACAGCTCAGGCTAACCCATCAAGGTTGCGCCTGCTTGCCGGCAGCAAACGGGCGTCAGAGGCGCAGCAACCGTTCGGCGTTGCGGTGGCTGATGAGCGCCCGCTCGTCGTCGCCCAGCGGCAGCCCGTCGAGGAATGCGCGGGCGGCGACCATCGACCCGAACGGGTAATCGGCCGAAAAGCACACGCGCTCAAGGCCGACCTGGGCGATGAGGTTGGCGTAGGTCGGCTCGTCGTTGAAGTTGGCGAAGGTGTAGTTGAGGTTTTGCCGCAGATAGCTGCTGACGGGCTGCCGCAGGCCGGTCAGCTCCGGTTTGAGCGTCGCGTCGAACCGCGGCAACATGAACGACGTCGCCTCGCCCATGTGCCCGATGATGAACTGCAGCCCGGGGTAGCGGTCGAACACGCCTCCGAGGATCACGCGCAGCACATGCGTGGCGGTGTTGATGTGCCATCCCCAGCCCACGGTGGCCAGCGCGAACGTGACCTCCGCGGAGAACCCGGCGTAGCTGGCCTCGATGACGCGGGCGGGCGGGATGGTCGGGTGCAGGTAGATCGGGACGCCCAGCGCCGCCGCCCGCGACAGCACGGGGTCGAAGAACGGGTCGTCCAGGTAGCGGCCCTGGCTGTGCCCGTTGATCACGGCACCGACGAAGCCGTGCCCGCGCACCGCCCGCTCCAGCTCCTCGGCGGCCGCCTCGGGCGCGCTGATGGGCAGCGCGGCAAAGCCGGACAGCCGATCCGGGAACCGCCCGCAGGCCGCCGCGAGCTCGTCGTTGCAGTCGCGCGCGAGCTGCACGGCCTGCGGCCCGTCGAGCTGTTCGACGCCCGGCGCGGCCAGCGACAGCACCGCCACGTCGACGCCCGCCTCGTCCATCGCCGCGATCCGGCCGTCACCGAGATCGCGGATCGGCTCGACGAGGCCCGCGCGGGTCGCCAGCCACCGGCCCGGGCCGTTCAGGAATTCCGTTGTGGCGTAATGCTCTTCGAGGGCTATTGTCCGCACTAGCCCGCCAGCACCCTGGCCGCGGCGCTCCAGTACGACAGCTCGTCGCGTTTGGCTGCCAGCCGGATCGTCTTGGTGTAGCCGTATTCGGCCAGCGTCTCCTGGGCGTGCTCGCGCCCGAACCCGCTGTGGCCCACCCCGCCGAACCCGGTGCCGATCGAAATGCGGTGATAGTTGTTGACGAACACGGCGCCGGCCCGGATCCGCCGGCTCACCCGCAGCGCCCGATCACCGTCCTGGGTGAACACGGCCGCGACCAGTCCGAACGGCGTGGCATTGGCGATGCGGACCGCCTCGTCCTCGTCGGTGAACGGAATGAGGGTGACCACCGGCCCGAAGATCTCGTCGCGGGCCACCCGCATGGCGGGGGTGACGTCGGTCAGGACGGTCGGTGCCACGTAGAAGCCGTCGGCCAACCGGGGATCCTCGGGCAGCGGCGCCTGAGCGGCGATGCGGGCGCCTTCGGCAACGCCGATCCGCAGGTAGTCCAGAACCTGCTTCTGCTGCTTGCGGGTGACCAGCGGCCCGACGTCGGTGGCCGGGTCGGCGCCGTCACCCACCCGCAGCCGGCTCACCGCCGCGCACAACTTCGCCTCGAACTCCTCATATGCGCTCTGCTGCACCAGGATTCGCGAGGCCGCGGTGCAGGCTTCGCCCTGGTTGAAAAAGCCGCCGTCGACGGCGGCCAGCAGCGCCTCGTGCCGGTCGGCGTCGTCGAAGACCACCAGCGGGTTCTTCCCGCCGAGCTCCATCAGCGCCGGGGTGAGGTTGCCGGCGGCGGTGCGCAGCACCGCCGCGCCCGTGCGCGGCGATCCGGTGAAGGAAACCTTGCCCACCAACCGGTGTCCGGCCAGCGCGGCGCCCACCTCGCCCTTGCCCGGCACGGCCTGCACCACGTGGTCCGGCAGGACCGACTGGATCAGCTCGACCATGCGCAGCACCACCGAGGGCGCCTGCTCGGGTGGTTTGACCACGACGGCGTTGCCCACGGCCAGGGCCGGCGCGATCTTTCCGGCGGTGTGGATGGGTGGCCAGTTGAACGGCACGATGCACGCGATCACGCCGTAGGGTTCCAGCGTGGTCACGTCCAGAACGGGCCCGTAGTCGCGGGCCTGGCTGGGCAGCGCCTCCACCAAGCCGCCGAAGTACTCGAAGACGGCGATCGCGGCTTCCACGTCGAAATTGCGCGCCTGCGTGATCGGCTTGCCCATTTCCAGCGTTTCCAGGGCGGCGATCTCGTCGGCGTGGGCGCGGATGACCTCGGCGATCTGCCGCAGGTAGCGGCCGCGTTCGCGGGCCGGGCGCTGCTTCCAGTTCAGGTGCGCGGCGTGGGCCCGGCGGACGGCCTGGTCCACCTCCTCGGGCCCCGCGCCCTGGACGACCGTGACCGTCTGACCCGTCGCCGGGTTCTGCACGACGAATTGGTCGTCAGTGGACGCCGAGGACCAGCGGGTCCTAGTCCGCGTGAGACTGGGAGCTTGCAAATTCATAAAGCGCACCGTCCGGTTGAGGGGTTTGGGATCGACGCGAGCCAATTGCGAACGCTAAATTGCCTCAACCGTCAGGCGCCAACGAAAATTTCTGATGGAAGCCATCACCCGCGGTGATAATTGCTCGGTGGAGCTTCGCCAGTTGGACTATTTCCTGGCCGTCGCGGACACCCTCAGCTTCACCCGCGCCGCCAAGAGGCTGCACGTCGTCCAGTCCGGGGTGTCCGCGACCATCAAGGCGCTCGAACGCGAGCTCGGCGCGGAACTGTTCGTCCGCGGCCCGGCGGGGGTGACGCTCACCCCGGCCGGACAGGAGCTGGCGCCCCACGCCCGCGCCACCATCGAGGCCGCCCGCGCGGCCAAGGATGCAGTCGCAGCCACGGTCGGGGCCGTCCGCGGCACCGTGCGGCTCGGGACGTTGATGTCGATCAACAACATCGACCTGCCGACGCTGCTGGCCGACCTGTACACGCGGCATCCCGACGTTTTGGTCCAGGTCCGTTTCGCACGGGCCGGCTCCGCGGGCCTGGCGCAGCAACTCCGCGACGGCAACCTCGACGTCGCCCTGTTAGTCCTGCCCGACGGGCCGCCGGCCGAACTGCACACCCGACTCGTCGCCGCGTTCGAGCTGCTGTTGGTCGTCACGGTGACTCATCCGCTGGCGGTCCGGGGATCGGTGACCCTGGCCGAGCTGGGCGGGATGTCGTTCGTCGACGGGCCGCCGGGGTACGGCAACCGGGAGGTGGTCGACCGGGCCTTCGCCGCCGCCGGGGTGCAGCGCACGGTCGCCCTGGAGGTCGCCGACATCGCCACCACCGCGACCCACATCCGCAACGGCATAGGAATCGGATTTCTCAGCCGGTTCATCCTCGACGAGATCGGCGATGACGGTCTGGCTACGGTCCGGATCTCCGATCAGGAGATCTGTTGGCGGCTGTACGCTGCGATGTCGGCGGTCCGCCCGACCAGCGCGGCCACCCGCGCGGTGTTCTCGCTCATCGAGGAGATGATCCCGGAACCCGGCGCGTCGAGTGTGCGCTGACGGCGTCTGCGTGTGAGCTGACGGCTTTAAGTGTGAGCTGAGGGCTTTGGGTGTGAGCTGAGGGCGGGAATCCGGGCGCTTTTCGACCCTGGCGCACCACGCAAAGACCTCAGTTCACACTCAACGCGCTACGCCCGTGGAATAGGACCCCGACCCGTCGAATGTGAGCTGACGACGTCGGGTGTGCACTGACGGCGGGAATCCGGGCGCATTTCGACCCTGAACGCACACGCAAAGCCCCGAATTCACACCGATTGGGCGACCCCTGGGAACAAGACGCCGGCGCTCGCCGTTGGCATGGTCAACAACTTGAGTGAATCCCACTCAACCTTGGGTTGACACCAGGGTGCCCGAAGGGGCAGGCTTGAGCGGGGTTCACTCAGCATAGTGGCACCACAAATGCTCTACACACTCAGGAGGAATCACTATGGCTCGTGCGGTCGGCATCGACCTCGGGACCACCAACTCCGTCGTCGCAGTTCTGGAGGGCGGCGACCCCGTCGTCGTCGCCAACTCCGAGGGCTCGCGGACGACTCCGTCCATCGTTGCGTTCGCACGCAACGGTGAAGTGCTGGTAGGCCAGCCCGCCAAGAACCAGGCGGTGACCAACGTCGACCGCACCGTGCGGTCGGTCAAACGGCACATGGGCACCGATTGGTCCATCGAGATCGACGGCAAGAAGTACACCGCGCAGGAGATCAGCGCCCGCGTGCTGATGAAGCTGAAGCGCGACGCCGAGGCGTACCTCGGTGAGGACATCACCGACGCGGTGATCACCGTGCCCGCTTACTTCAACGACGCCCAGCGGCAGGCGACAAAGGAAGCCGGCCAGATCGCCGGCCTGAACGTGCTGCGCATCGTCAACGAACCGACCGCCGCGGCGCTGGCCTACGGCCTGGACAAGGGCGAGAAGGAACAGACCATCCTGGTCTTCGACCTGGGCGGCGGCACCTTCGACGTCTCGCTGCTCGAGATCGGCGAGGGCGTGGTCGAGGTCCGCGCCACCAGCGGTGACAACCACCTCGGTGGTGACGACTGGGACGACCGCATCGTCAACTGGCTCGTCGACAAGTTCAAGGGCACCGCCGGCATCGACCTGACCAAGGACAAGATGGCGATGCAGCGGCTGCGTGAGGCGGCCGAGAAGGCCAAGATCGAGCTCTCGAGTTCGCAGAGCACGTCGATCAACCTGCCCTACATCACCGTCGACGCGGACAAGAACCCGCTGTTCCTCGACGAGCAGCTGACCCGCGCCGAGTTCCAGAAGATCACCCAGGACCTGCTGGACCGCACCCGGCAGCCGTTCAAGTCGGTCATTTCCGACGCCGGCATCTCGGTCGCCGACATCGACCACGTGGTGCTGGTGGGCGGTTCCACCCGCATGCCCGCGGTGACCGAGCTGGTCAAGGAGCTCACCGGCGGCAAGGAGCCCAACAAGGGCGTCAACCCCGATGAAGTTGTGGCGGTGGGAGCGGCTCTTCAGGCAGGTGTCTTGAAGGGTGAGGTGAAAGACGTTCTGCTGCTGGACGTCACGCCGCTGAGCCTCGGTATCGAGACCAAGGGCGGCGTGATGACCAAGCTCATCGAGCGCAACACCACGATCCCGACCAAGCGGTCGGAGACCTTCACCACGGCCGACGACAACCAGCCGTCGGTGCAGATCCAGGTCTACCAGGGTGAGCGCGAGATCGCCTCGCACAACAAGCTGCTCGGCTCCTTCGAGCTGACCGGCATCCCGCCGGCTCCGCGCGGCGTGCCCCAGATCGAGGTCACCTTCGACATCGACGCCAACGGCATCGTGCACGTCACGGCCAAGGACAAGGGCACCGGCAAGGAGAACACGATCAAGATCCAGGAGGGCTCCGGCCTGTCCAAGGAGGAGATCGACCGGATGATCAAGGACGCCGAGGCCCACGCCGAGGAGGACCGCAAGCGCCGCGAGGAGGCCGACATCCGCAACCAGGCGGAATCGCTGGTGTACCAGACGGAGAAGTTCGTCAAGGACCAGCGTGAAGCCGAGGGCGGGTCGAAGGTTCCCGAGGAGACGCTGTCCAAGGTCGACGGCGCGATCGCCGAGGCCAAGACGGCGCTCGGCGGCACCGACATCGGCGCGATCAAGTCCGCGATGGAGAAGCTGGGCCAGGAGTCCCAGGCGCTCGGCCAGGCGATCTACGAGGCCACCCAGGCCGCCGGCGGGCAGGCCGCCGGTGACGCCGGTGGTCCGCAGCCCGGCTCCGCCGATGACGTCGTGGACGCGGAGGTGGTCGACGACGACCGGGAGGCCAAGTGACGGAGGGCAACCCCCAGGAACAGGTGACGGTCACCGACAAGCGGCGGATCGATCCCGAGACCGGCGAAGTACGGCACGTTCCCCCCGGCGCGGCAGCGCCGGGTGGGGCGGCGCCGGCCGGCAAGGGTGAGGGTGCCGACAAGGTCGCCGAGCTGACCGCCGACCTGCAACGGGTGCAGGCCGACTTCACCAACTACCGCAAGCGGGCGCTGCGCGACCAGCAGGCCGCCGCGGACCGGGCCAAGGCCGCCGTCGTCAGCCAATTGCTGGGCGTGCTCGACGATCTCGAGCGGGCGCGCAAGCACGGCGACCTGGAATCCGGCCCGCTGAAGTCGGTCGCCGACAAGCTGGACAGCGCGCTGACGGGCCTCGGCCTGACGGCGTTCGGCGAGGAGGGCGAGGACTTCGACCCGGTGCTGCACGAGGCCGTGCAGCACGAGGGCGACGGCGCCGACGGCTCCAAGCCGGTGATCGGCACCGTCATGCGGCAGGGCTACAAGCTGGGCGACCAGGTGCTGCGGCACGCGCTGGTCGGCGTCATCGACACCATCCCAGACACCGTCTCCGGCGACTGCGAGGAAGCGGTCGCAGCCGAAACTCGAGAGCCCGACACGGGCGATAACGCCGACACTCCGGTCGAGTAGGCACAAAAATCAGTTACGACAAATGGATAGAGAAAGGTGAAAGGGGGTGACGCGACATGGCCCAGCGTGAATGGGTCGAAAAGGACTTCTACAAGGAGCTGGGCGTCTCCTCCGACGCCGGCCCAGAAGAGATCAAGCGCGCCTACCGCAAGCTGGCGCGCGACCTGCATCCGGACGCGAATCCCGACAACCCCGCCGCCGGCGAACGCTTCAAGGCGGTGTCGGAGGCGCACAACGTGCTGTCGGATCCGGCCAAGCGCAAGGAGTACGACGAGACCCGCCGCCTGTTCGCAGGCGGCGGCTTCGGCGGGCGCCGGTTCGACGGGGGCAGCGGCTTCAGCTTCAATGTCGGCGGTGACGGCGCCGAGTTCAACCTCAGCGACTTGTTCGACGCCGCCGGCCGAAGCGGCGGCGCCAACATCGGCGACCTGTTCGGCGGCCTGTTCGGCCGCGGCGCAGGTGGTCCCCGCCCCAGCCGGCCGCGGCGCGGCAACGACCTGGAAACCGAGACGGAGCTCGACTTCGTCGAGGCGGCCAAGGGCGTGGCGATGCCGCTGCGGCTGACCAGCCCCGCGCCGTGCACCAACTGCCACGGCAGTGGCGCGCGCCCGGGCACCAGCCCCAAGGTGTGCCCCAGCTGCAACGGGTCCGGGGTGATCAACCGCAACCAGGGCGCGTTCGGGTTCTCCGAACCCTGCACCGATTGCCGGGGCAGCGGGTCGATCATCGAGCACCCGTGCGACGAGTGCAAAGGCACCGGCGTGACCACCCGCACCCGAACCATCAACGTGCGGATCCCGCCCGGCGTGGAGGACGGGCAGCGGATCCGGCTGCCCGGGCAGGGCGAGGCGGGGCTGCGCGGGGCGCCGTCGGGCGACCTGTACGTGACGGTGCACGTGCGACCGGACAACGTCTTCGGCCGTGACGGCGACGACCTCACCGTGACCGTTCCCGTCAGCTTCACCGAATTGGCTCTGGGCTCAACGCTTTCGGTTCCCACGCTGGACGGCAAGGTCGGCGTCCGGGTGCCCAAGGGCACCGCCGACGGCCGCATCCTGCGGGTGCGCGGGCGCGGCGTGCCCAAGCGCGGCGGGGGCAACGGCGACCTGCTCGTCACCGTGAAGGTGGCCGTGCCGCCGAACGTCGAGGGCGCCGCCCAGGAGGCGCTGGAGGCCTATGCGGCCGCCGAGCGGTCCAGCGGGTTCAACCCACGCGCGGGATGGGCGGGTAACCGCTGATGGCCAAGAACCGCAAAGACGAGGCCCGCACCTTCCTGATCTCGGTGGCCGCTGAGCTGGCCGGCATGCACGCGCAGACGCTGCGCACCTACGACCGCCTCGGGCTGGTCAGCCCGAGGCGGACCCCCGGCGGGGGACGCCGTTATTCGGAGCGCGACGTCGACCTGCTGCGTGAGGTGCAGCGGCTGTCGCAGGACGAGGGCGTCAACCTGGCCGGCATCAAGCGCATCATCGAGCTGACCAACCACGTGGAGGCCCTGCAGGCGCGTGTGAAGGAGCTGACCGAGGAGCTGGCGCAGGCCCGCGCCGGCCAGCGCCGCGACCTTGCGGTGGTGCCCAAGAGCACCGCCGTCGTGGTCTGGCAGCCGCGCAAGGGACGCCTGGTGGAGTAGCGGACTACGCTTATCGGGGCGCGCGCCGGCTGCCAAGCTGCGTCCATGTCGAGCACCACGAAGAGGTCCGGATGGACGGACGCGCTGCTGGATCGCATGCGGCACACCGGCGATGACGTGGCGGACAAGCCGGTCAGGGCGGTCCTCGAGTCGCACGGCGTCGACGCGGTCAACGCGCTCATGCGCACGCTGGTGCGCAACGACCAGCCGCCGCCCGGCGAATTGCCGGAAGAAATCAGGGCCTACCTGGCCGAGACGCACGCCCTGCCCGACTGGGCCGACATGGGCAAGATCAGGCGGGGCCAGCAGCTGTACGAGACCTGGGGCGTGCTGATCACTCTGTGCCTGTTCTGCGCCTCCCTGCCGGCGTCGTACGCGGCGGCCGACGGCGTGAAGGTGCTCTACCTGACCGCGCGGCTCGACACCGACGCCCGGCGGCGGGTGATCGAGACCGGCCAGTTCCTCATGGACGTACTGAGCGTCGGCGGCCTCGATGAAAACGGCAGGGGCCGGCGCACCATCCAGCGCGTCCGCCTGATGCACGCCGCAGTGCGGCAGCTGATCGAGGCCCGCAACGAGCAGGCGGCGCGCACGGGCGAGTCGCCACTGTGGCATCCCGAGTGGGGCACGCCGATCAACCAGGAGGACCTCGCCGGGACGAAGCTCGTGTTCTCCTACATCGTCGCGGACTCGCTGCCCCGGCTGGGAGTTCGCCTGCCCGCCAAGGACGTCGACGCCTACCTGCACCTGTGGAACGTCATCGGGCACCTGATGGGCATCGACGACGCGCTGCGCGTGCACGGGATCGGCGATGCCGAGGCACTCGTCGACGCGATCCGGCGCAGGCAGTTCAGGGCGTCGCCCGAGGGGCAGGACATGACCAGGGCGCTGCTCGAGCTGATGGACGAGATGACCCCCTTCCACCGTTTCGACGACACGATCCCGCCCCTGGTTCGGCACCTGATCGGCGACGACGTCGCCGACCTGCTGAACGTGCCGAAGTCCGACCTCCCCGAGATCGGGCGGCTCGCCCAACTCAACAAGTGGGTCTACGCGCGCGTCTTCGGCCGCACCGAGCGTGCCACCCCCCGTTACGAACTGGTCTCGCGCATCGCTCGCCCCTTCGGCTACGACCTGGTCCACGGGTTGTTCCGGCTCGAGCGCGGCGGGGAGCGCGCGCCGTTCGCCATGCCCGATCGACTCGCCCGCAGCTGGGAGCTGTCGGGCTGACGGCGCCATGCGCGCACCGACCTGGATCTACCTAAAAGGAGGTTCTTTCGACATGTCCGCCCCCGCGCCTGCCGACCCGCTGACGCTGCACCGGCTGCGAGAACCCGGCACCATCGACGACGTCGTGCGCAATATCGACGAGGTCGTCGACTGGGCCAAGGACGCGCAGAGCAGCATCGGGTACTTCGCCGTTCTCTACCGCCGGATCACCCTCGCCATCCGCGAGGCGATCAAGGAAGGCAGGTTCGTCGACGGGCCTCGCATCGAGCGGCTCGACGTGGCCTTCGCCAAACGCTACTTCGACGCGTTGAACGCCCACTTCCATCGTGACGAGTCGAAGACGCCGACCCTGCCCTGGGAGGTCGCGTTCGTCGGCGACCCCGACCACCAGGCGGTCATCGTGCAGCACATGCTGGCCGGGCTGAACGCGCACATCAGCTTCGACCTGGGCCTCGCGCTGCTGACCGTCGCGGATGGCTGGCCGGACTCGTTGAGGGAGGATTACCACCGGGTCAACGACCTGCTGTGCGCCCAGATTCCGGGCATCAACAAGGAGGTGCAGCAGCTCTCCCCGGAGCTTCGCTGGCTCCGGTTGCTGATACCCGACGAAATCCAACTCATGCAGCGGTGGTTGACCGCGATGCGTGAGGGCGCTTGGCTTTTCGCCCGCTACGTGGCGACGAACCCGCCGAACGCGAAGCAGAAGGCGGTGCATCAGGAGGCCTGGACGGCGACGCTGAGCTCCTGGTACCTGCAACCCTCGGGTCGGTTGTCACCGTTGCCCCGGCTCATCCGGGCCGTCGCCAAACACGAGCCCCGCGAGGTTCGAAGCAACCTCGATGCGCTGGAGGCAGTCTCGAGGCGCCCAGAGAATGCGGCGAAGGCTCGCGCTTGATCGCGTCGTGTCGGTGAGTCACGACAGCAGGCGGCGCGCCCGTTCCAGTTCCGGCCAGGGACCGGCACCGGCGAATCGCCGCACGGCCTCGGCCAGCTCCGACCGGCTGCCCTCGCCGAGGAGATCGAAAGAGTCGATCAGGCAACGCAATTCGAACAGCGACGCGCCCTGGTGACGGGCGCACTGGATCGCGTCGGCGAGCGCGGCGCGGCGTTCCGCCGGTTCGGCGAGGGTGTGCGCGCGCACGCGCAGTACCTCGGCGTCGTAGAAGCGCATGCCTGTTTCCTGCGAGTGGCGCAACGACATGTCCAGCCGCTCACGCGCCTTCTCCGGCTGCCCGGCGGCCACCAGGAGGCGCCCGATGACCGCGTCGTGATACGTGAGGTAGCTGTTCAGGCTCATCAGCCGCGACCCGTCCACCCGCTGCGCCAGCTTCTCGGCCTGGCCAGTCAGCGCGCCGGCGTCGGACTCCATGGCACCCTTGGCCAGGGCGTCGAGCGCCTTGACGGTGGCGTGCTGGGTCCTGCCCACCCATTGCCACAGGTCGAGCCCCGACCGCTCGCTCAGCTCACGGAGGCTCGAGACGAGCTCGGCCGCCCGCTCGAGCTGCCCCGACTCCAGATGGACCCAGATCTGCATGTAGAGCGTGTGCGCGCGGTTGTGGGCGTTGCGGGGGAAGCCCAGCTCGTCGCAGCGGCGCAGGGCCTCGCCGAACTCGGCGTCGGCATGGTCGAGGTCCCCGCGGACCATGTGCGTCAGCGCCAGGAAGGTATGCGCGTTCGCGACCGGGTCGACGGCCACCCAAAAGGCCGTCTCCAGCACCCGCGGGTCCGCGGCGGAAATGTCGGCCAGAGCGGCCAGCAAATGCTTCCGCGCGGTGGTGAAGTCGCCCTGCAGCCAGGTGACAGACCCCAGCGTGGACGCGGTTGCCAGCTTATTCCACGGCGGATTGTCAGTCGTCCGCGCGGACAGCGAGTCCAACAGCTCGTGCGCACGGCGCAGCTCGGCGCGCGGCATGTAGTAACTGACCAGCGCCCACAGGGCGCTGAACAGCTCGTCCTGATAGTTGCCGTCACTGGCCAGGGCCAGGCAGCGCTGGAAGTCGGCGGGCCCCTCGCCGCTCTGGCTGCCCTGCACGGTGCCCGACACAAACCCGCGTTCCAGGCGCAGGGCGATCTCCGTGCGGTCCCGTGCGGGGCCCGCGGCGCAGTGCGCCTGCTGCTCGAGCGCCGCCGTGAGGCAGGCGAGCGCCTCGTGGGCCGCGCCGCGACGCCGGGCGTTGACCGTGGCCTTCCGATAGGCGTCGACGGCGTCGGCGTACTCGTGCGCTTCCGCGAAGTGCGCGGCGACCGCCCGCCAGTCCGGTTCGGCGGCGGTCGCGGTGTCGGCCAACGCGCGGGCGGCCCGGCCGTGCAGGTAGCGCCGCAGCGACGGCGGGGCCAATTCGGTCGCCACTTGCCGGAGTAGCTCGTGGCGGAACCGCCAGCCGTCGGTGTCGCGCCGCTCGAACACACGCGCGCGCACCAGCTCGGCAACGACGTCGTCGACGTCGGCGGTACGGCCCCCGGTAACCGCCCGAAGCAGCTGCAGGTCACCGGCGCGCCCGATCACGGCGGCCGCCTCGACCACCGGCACCACGTCGGGGCGCGCGTGCAGCCGCGCGAACAGCGGCGCGTACAGCGCCTCCGGCACGTCCGGTTCGTCGTCGGCCGCGCGCATGCCCGCCACGACGTGCTCGATGTAGAGGGGAATCCCGTCGCACCGGTCCCGCACCTGGCCGCGGCGCGCGTGCGACAGCGTCGGGTCCAGCGCCGTGATCAAGGCATCCGATTCCGCGTCGGTCAGCGGTTGCAGCTCCAACACCTCTGCCGCCCAACCTGTTTGGACCCAGTCGCCCTCACGCCCGGTCATCAGCACCAGCACCCGCCCGTCCGCGCCCGCGATCAGCGCGCCGAGCAGTTCCACGGTGGACGGGTCGAACCAGTGGACGTCCTCGGCGACCACCAGGCCGGGTTGGTGTCGCAAGCATGCCATCACGTACTGGTGCACCGTCTGGCCGATCAATTGGTAAAGGGTGCGGCCCTCGACCGCGACCGGGCGATAACCGTGCTCGGGTGCGATGCCCAGCACCGGCGCCAGCAGTGGCACCGTGCGAGCCGGATCCATTGAGTGCGAGCTCAATTCGCACTCCAGCAGGCGCAACCGCTCGGCGCCTTCGGTCACCCGGGTGATCTTGCAGCGCCGTTCCATCAGCCTGCGCACCGGGTGCAGCCCGGTGTCGGTGTGCAGCGGTGAGCCCCTCAGTTCGACGACGGCGCCGCCGGAGTCCCCGACGATCCGGGCGATCTCGGTCGCCAGCCGCGTCTTGCCGATTCCCGGCTCGCCGCGCAGCACCATGCCCGGGGTGCTCAGCGTTCCCGCGCGGGCCAGGTCCCAGGCGTGCTGCAGCCGGCCGCGCTCGGCGTCGCGCCCGATCAGCGGCGGTGACCCGGGAGGCGGCGCCTCGGATCGCTCGCCCAGAATCAGATGCGGCGTGATGGGCGCGTCGACGCCCTTGACCGCGACGGCCGGCCGGGTCTGCAGCTCGAACGCGTCGCGCACCAGCGGGGCGACCGCCTCCGAGACCACCACTGTGCCGGGCTCGGCCACACTGCACAGGCGCGCGGCAAGGTTGGCGGCGAAGCCGTAGACGTCGTCCTGCTCGGTGTCGAGGTACACCAGCCCACGGTGAACGCCGACCCGCACGTCGATGGCCACACCGAAGGTGCGTTGGGCCCGCTCGCTGAGCTGCGCAACCGCGCGGGTGATCTCGAGGCCGGCTGCGACGGCGCGGCGGACGTCGTGCTCGTGCGCAGTGGGATGGCCGAACACGACCAGCAGCCCGTCGCCCTTGATGGAACCGATGTGGCCTCCGTAGCGATCGACGGCCCGGTGCACCTCGGCGCGGTATCGCCCGACGAGGGTGTGGTAGGGCTCGGGTTCCAATCGGGTGGACAGCGCCGTGGATTCGACCAGATCGACGAACATGATGGTCAGGCGGCGAATCTCACCGTGATGAGCCGGCGCGGCGAGGAGGTCCTCCGCCTCGGGGTTGCCCCGGTCGACCGCAAGAACCCGCCCGGCCAGCGAGGTGGCGGTCTCGCGGTCGCCCTCGTTGAGGGCGCGCACCGCGCGATCGAGCAAGTCGTCGATCGATTCGCTGTTGCCGGGGCTCAACCTGCTCCTCCTGCCCGGGATTGGGCGTCAGACTACTCGCCGGCCCGGTTCAGCGCATGTGAAAATGACCGTTCCGCAACTCTGGTCACACCCGGATGCAGAACTGGGCGACCGCCGGCTCGCCCGGGCGGGCGCTGCGGTATCCGCCGCGGCGCAGCGCGTCCGTCGGCGCCGCCATCGGCTCGAAGCACACCACCTGCTTCTCCGGCTCGTCGCCGGCCGGCGCGAAGATCTGGGTCGCCGAGAACCCCCGCTCGAAATGCACCTCGACGCGACGATCGCCGCCGGACACCGCGAACACCGCGCCCTCGCCGACCTGGTCGTAGGCGTCGTCAAAGGCGTTGTTGCCCAACGCCTCCCGTCGCGCGGGCTCCGGTTCGGCCGCGCCGGTGGGCAGCCCCCGCTCGTCCAGGGCCAGGTGCCGCAGCGGCGGGGTCTCGATCACCCACTCGGCGCGCGGCACGTCCGGCAGGCACAGGTAGGGGTGGAAGCCGAAGCACAGCGGGACCGCCAGGTCGCCGGTCGCGGTGACCGTGGCGCGCACGGTCAGCGCGCGGTCGGCCAGCCGCACCGCGACCGTCAGCACGTGCGGGTACGGGAAGGCGGCCAGCAACTCGGGGTCGGCGCCGAAGTCCACCTCGGCGGTCAGCTCGTTTGCGGTCTGCGCCGTGACCCGCCATCCGGGATAGGCGGCCAGCGTGCCGTGGATCGGCAGCCCGTTGGGGTCGGGCCGGACCCCGTGCTCGCCCGGCGTCAGCGTCACCGTCACGCCCTCGGCCGTGTAGCGGGCGTCCCCGAGCCGGTTGGCCCACGGGTACAGGATCGGGATCCCCATCGTCTTGCCGGCTTGGATGTACGCGTCCAGCCCGCGCCGCTGGCCCAGCAACTCCGCGCCGTCGTCGGTCAGGGAGGTGCCGATCATGCCGGCGTCCGGCACGAACGTCGCGGCCACCGGCGCGGACGGGTCGGTCAGGGTGATCGGGCGCATGCCTACCTCCACAGGGGGTCGTGCTGGATGCGTTCGGGCGGTGCCCCTTTGGCGATCAGGGCGGTTTTGGTGGCGCGGACCATGTCGGGCCCGCCGCAGATCAGGATCTGCCGGTCGCCCCAGCCGCCGTACTTGGTCACCACGTCGGGCAGGCGGCCGGTCTGGTGCACGTGCAGCCCGCGCGGCGGGGTGGGGTCGGGATAGTCGGCGGCCCACGCCGGGTCGCGGCGGTACTCCGAGACCGGCGTGACCGACAGCCACGGGTTGTGCTGCGCGACCTGCCACAGGACGGGCAGGTCGTAGAGCTCGCAGCGGTAGCGCGCGCCGAAGAAGAGGTGTACCCGCGGGTTCACCGCGTAGCGGGACAGGTCCATGATCAGCGCACGCAGCGGTGCCAGCCCGGTGCTGCCGGCGACCATCAGCACGTCCCCGCCGTCGCGGTCGACCCGCAGACCGCCGTGCGGACTGGACAGCCGCCACCGGTCGCCGGCCCGCGTTTCGTCGACGACCGCGGTGCTGACCAGGCCGCCCGGGACCTGGCGGACGTGGAACTCGATCCCGCCGTCCGGGTCCGCCGGGATCGCGGGCGAGAGGTAACGCCAACGCCGCGGGCACTGCGGAACGTGCACGTTGACGTACTGGCCGGGGTAGTAGTGCATCGGGCGGTCGAGTCGCAGCCGAACGACGGCCAGGTCGCGCGAGACCCGCTGGTGCTCGATGACGGTGCCGTCCCACCAGGCGGGTCCTTCGTCGGCGTCGGCGGCCCCGCGCATCACCCCGATGATCAGGTTGAGCGACTGGGTGGCGGCCGCGTCCACGGCCTCGGTCCAGGCTTGGCCGAGGTGATTCCGCAGCGTGGCGTGCAGCGCGCGCCGCAACGAGTCGTAATGGCCCGGCAGCACGCCGAATTTGCGGTGATCCCGGCCCAGCTGGGCCAGGAAGGCCACCGGCTCGGCGGCGCGCTGCGCGACCAGCTCGCCGTAAACCCAGTGCAACGCGTGCGCGAAGGCGGCCCGCTGCGCATCCATCTCCGGTGGGAACAGGTCGCGCACCGAGGCGTCGAGGGCGAACCAGTGGGTATAGAAGTGGCGGACCAGCTCGTCCTCGAAGGCGTCGCGCAAAACCCGCAACGCATCCCGGTCCTCGAGGCTCACGGGCGCCGATTCTAGGCGGGATGGCGACTTAAGCCTCTATCCCGAGGTGCGCAAAATCCACTAGAGTTGAGCGGAACAGACTCAACCTTGACGGCGTTGAACAACGCGACAAGCATTTTCTCTACGTGACCGAACGGAGGTGGCCTGGATTGGCCAGCGACTCTTTCAACCCGACCACCAAGACGCAGGCGGCCCTGACGTCGGCGCTGCAGGCGGCCTCGGCCGCGGGCAACCCCGAGATCAGGCCCGCCCACCTGCTGTTGGCGCTGCTGACGCAGAACGACGGGATCGCCGCGCCGCTGCTGGAGGCCGTCGGTGTCGAGCCCGCCACCATCCGCGCCGAAGCACAGCGGATTCTCGACCAACTGCCCCAGGCCAGCGGCGCCAGCTCGCAACCGCAGCTGTCGCGTGAATCGCTGGCGGCCATCACCGCCGCCCAGCAGCTGGCCACCGAGATGGACGACGAGTTCGTCTCGACCGAGCACCTCATGGTCGGGCTGGCCACGGGCGACTCCGACGTCGCCAAGCTGTTGACCGGCCACGGCGCGTCCCCGCAGGCGCTGCGGGACGCGTTCGTCAAGGTCCGCGGCAGCGCGCGGGTCACCAGCGCCGACCCGGAGGCCACCTACCAGGCGCTGGAGAAGTACTCCACCGACCTGACCGGCCGGGCCCGCGAGGGCAAGCTCGACCCGGTCATCGGCCGCGACAACGAGATTCGCCGCGTCGTGCAGGTGCTGTCGCGTCGCACCAAGAACAACCCGGTGCTCATCGGCGAGCCCGGCGTCGGCAAGACCGCGATCGTGGAGGGCCTGGCCCAGCGCATCGTCGCCGGCGACGTGCCCGAGAGCCTGCGCGACAAGACCGTCATCAGCTTGGACATGGGCTCGATGGTGGCGGGCGCGAAGTACCGCGGCGAGTTCGAGGAGCGGCTCAAGGCCGTCCTGGACGACATCAAGAACTCCGCCGGGCAGATCATCACCTTCATCGACGAGCTGCACACCATCGTCGGCGCCGGGGCGACCGGCGAGGGCGCGATGGACGCCGGCAACATGATCAAGCCGATGCTGGCCCGCGGCGAGTTGCGGCTGGTGGGCGCCACCACGCTCGACGAGTATCGCAAGTACATCGAGAAGGACGCCGCCCTGGAGCGGCGGTTCCAGCAGGTGTTCGTCGGCGAGCCGTCGGTGGAGGACACCGTCGGCATCCTGCGCGGCCTCAAGGACCGCTACGAGGTGCACCACGGCGTGCGGATCACCGACTCCGCGCTGGTCGCCGCGGCCACCCTGTCCGACCGCTACATCACCGCCCGGTTCCTGCCGGACAAGGCCATCGACCTGGTCGACGAGGCCGCCAGCCGGCTGAAGATGGAGATCGACTCCCGGCCCGTCGAGATCGACGAGGTCGAACGCCTGGTGCGCCGCCTGGAGATCGAGGAGATGGCGCTCGAGAAGGAGGAGGACGAGGCCTCCAAGGAGCGGCTGGACAAGCTGCGCGCCGAGTTGGCCGACCAGAAGGAGAAGCTGGCCGAGCTGACCACCCGGTGGCAGAACGAGAAGAGCGCGATCGACATCGTCCGCGAGCTCAAGGAACAGCTGGAGGCGTTGCGCGGGGAGTCCGAGCGCGCCGAGCGCGACGGCGACCTGGCCAAGGCCGCCGAGCTGCGGTACGGGCGCATCCCCGAGGTGGAGAAGAAGCTCGACGCCGCGCTGCCGCAGGCCGAGGCCCGCGAGAACGTGATGCTCAAGGAGGAGGTCGGGCCCGACGACATCGCCGACGTGGTGTCGGCGTGGACGGGCATCCCTGCCGGCCGGCTGCTGGAGGGGGAGACCGCCAAGCTGCTGCGGATGGAAGACGAGCTGGGCAAGCGCGTCGTCGGGCAGCGCAAGGCCGTGCAGGCCGTGTCCGACGCGGTGCGGCGTTCCCGCGCCGGGGTCGCCGACCCCAACCGGCCCACCGGTTCGTTCATGTTCCTGGGCCCGACCGGCGTCGGTAAGACCGAGCTGGCCAAGGCGCTGGCCGACTTCCTGTTCGACGACGACCGGGCCATGGTCCGCATCGACATGAGCGAGTACGGCGAGAAGCACTCGGTGGCCCGCCTGGTCGGCGCGCCCCCCGGCTACATCGGCTACGACCAGGGCGGTCAGCTGACCGAGGCGGTCCGCCGCCGGCCCTACACGGTGGTGCTGTTCGACGAGGTCGAAAAGGCGCACCCGGACGTGTTCGACGTGCTGCTGCAGGTGCTCGACGAGGGCCGGCTGACCGACGGGCAGGGCCGCACGGTCGACTTCCGC
Source organism: Mycobacterium sp. E787 (assembly GCF_001668725.1). Lineage (GTDB taxonomy): Bacteria > Actinomycetota > Actinomycetes > Mycobacteriales > Mycobacteriaceae > Mycobacterium. The sequence goes on from NZ_LZKL01000034.1 coordinate 26,335, forward strand.
AACACGATCCTCATCCTGACGTCCAACCTCGGGTCGGGCGGCAGCGAGGAGCAGGTCATGGCGGCGGTGCGCGCGGCGTTCAAGCCGGAGTTCATCAACCGCCTCGACGACGTGCTGATCTTCGAGGGGCTCAATCCCGAGGAGCTGGTGCAGATCGTCGACATCCAGCTCGAGCAGCTGGGCAAGCGGCTGGCGCAGCGGCGGCTGCAGCTGGAGGTGTCGCTGCCGGCCAAGCGCTGGCTGGCGCAGCGCGGCTTCGATCCGGTCTACGGCGCCCGGCCGTTGCGCCGGCTCGTCCAGCAGGCCATCGGCGACCAGCTCGCCAAGATGCTGCTGGCCGGCGACGTGCACGACGGCGACGTGGTGCCCGTCAACGTCAGCCCCGACGGCGACTCGCTGGTCCTGGGCTGAGTCAGCTCGGCGACCAGACGCAAAAGCCCCCATTTCCCCCCGAAATTGGGGGCTTTTGCGTCTGCTGGCGGCGGCTTCGCCGCGCTCGCGATCGCCACACCTGTGACGCGGTTGTGACCTGGTCGAATTCTGTGTTCCGGCCCAACAGCAGATACCCTGTGTGGGATGGTCCCCCTTTGGTTCACGCTCTCCGCACTGTGCTTTGTCGGTGCGGGCGTGCTGCTGTACGTCGACCTCGATCGACGCCGCGGCCGGAGCAGGCGCCGCAGGTCGTGGGCGCGCTCGCACGGATTCGACTACGAGCGTGAATCATCCGACATCCTCAAGCGCTGGAAGCGCGGCGTGATCTCCACGGTGGGCGACGTGCCCGCCCACAACGTCGTCCTGGGCCAGATCCGTGGCGAGGCGGTGTACATCTTCGACCTCGAGGAGGTCGCCACCGTGATCGCGCTGCACCGCAAGGTGGGCACCAACGTCGTGGTGGACCTGCGGCTCAAAGGGCTCAAAGAGCCACGCGAGAGCGACATTTGGCTGCTGGGCGCGATCGGGCCCCGGATGGTGTACTCCACCAACCTGGACGCCGCCCGGCGGGCGTGCGACCGCCGGATGGTCACTTTCGCCCACACCGCGCCCGACTGCGCCGAGATCATGTGGAACGAGCAGAACTGGACGCTGGTCGCGATGCCGATCGCCAGCACGCGCGCCCAGTGGGACGAGGGCCTGCGCACCGTCCGGCAGTTCAACGACCTGCTGCGGGTGTTGCCGCCGGTGCCCCAGGAGACCCCTGCCGAGACGGGATCGCCTGCGGGACTTCGCAATGCCGCGCCGAGTCGTCCCCTTGCGCCCGCCGCTCGCGCCGAGCTGCCTTCCCGGCGGGCCCAGCAGGACGTGTCGGGGCTGCTCGGTGACGCGGCCCGCCGCGCCCCCGAGCCGGTGCGCCGGGAGCAGGGCCGCACCGACGCCCTGCGCCGCCCGCCGCCCACCGGCCGCAACGGCAATCAGGCCTCCAACTACCAGCGCTGATAGCGCGGGGTGGGTCCGGGGGCGGTTAGCGCCCCGTCATTACACTGTCGCTCATGCCTCGCCCCGTAGCCCTGATCACCGGGCCTACGTCCGGGATCGGCGCCGGTTACGCGCGACGCTACGCGAGCGACGGCTACGACCTGGTCCTGGTGGCCCGCGACGTCGACCGGCTGACGCGATTGGCGGCGGAGCTCGAGGGCGCGGCCGGGAGCGTCGAGGTTCTGCCCGCCGACCTGGCCGACCCCGCCGGCCGGAGCAAGGTCTGCGATCGCCTCGCCGCAGGAGTCCGGGTGTTGGTGAACAACGCCGGCTTCGGCACGTCCGGTGACTTCTGGGCCACCGACCCCGCGCTGCTGCAGGCCCAACTCGACGTCAACGTCACCGCGGTGATGCACCTCACCCGCGCCGCGCTGCCGGCGATGCTCGACGCCGGCGCGGGCACCGTCATCAACATCGCCAGCGTTGCCGGGCTGGTGCCGGGGCGCGGGTCGACGTATTCGGCGTCCAAGGCGTGGGTGATCTCGTTCAGCGAGGGCCTGGCCGTCGGCCTGCAGGGCACGGGCGTCGGCGTGCACGCCGTGTGCCCGGGGTACGTGCACACCGAGTTCCACGCCAGGGCGGGCATCGAGATGGCCAAGCTGCCGTCGTTCCTGTGGCTCGAGGTCGACGACGTCGTCACCAAGAGCCTGGCCGACATCGCCGCCGGCAAGGTGATCAGCGTTCCGGGCCTGCAGTACAAGGCGATCGTCACCGCCGGGCGGCTGATCCCGCGGGGCCTGGCGCGGGCCGCGACCCGACGGGTAGGGGGCGGTCGTGGGCGAACCTGACCCGCGCGCCGAGCTCGCCGAGCTGGTGCGACGGCTGTCGGTGGTGCACGGCCGGGTGACATTGTCGTCGGGCAAGGAGGCCGACTACTACGTCGACCTGCGCCGGGCCACGCTGCACCACCGCGCCTCCGCGCTGATCGGTGAGCTGATGCGCGACCTCACCGCCGACTGGGACTACGCGGCCGTCGGCGGCCTGACCCTGGGCGCCGACCCCGTCGCGACGGCCATCATGCACGCGCCCGGGCGCCCGATCGACGCGTTCGTCGTGCGTAAGTCCGCCAAAACCCATGGGCTGCAACGCCTTATCGAGGGCTCCGACGTCGCCGGCAAGCGGGTTCTGGTGGTGGAGGACACCAGCACCACGGGGAACTCGGCGCTGACGGCGGTGCGCGCGGTTCAGGACGCGGGCGGCGAGGTGGTCGGGGTGGCCACCGTGGTGGACCGCGCCACCGGCGCGGCCGAAGCCATTGAGGCCGAGGGCTTTTCGTACCGCAGCCTGCTGGGCCTGGCCGATCTGGGGCTGGCTTAGGCCGCGGGCGGTATGCGCAGTCTCATCGCGTTGCTCGCCATCGCCGCCTGCGTCGTGGGCTGTTCGGGCTCCAACCATCCCGTCCGGCCCTACGGCGCGCAGGGTGCCAGGCTCGGCGAATCGCTGGCGCTGCTGGGCTGGAACATGTCGGTGTCGAACCTGCGCTGGGGCGGCGATTACGTGCTGATCGATGTGGACGCCTCGCCCGCGGATCCGAAAGCGCCGCACGCCAAACCCGAGGACATTCGCTTCGGCCTCTACGGCGCGCTGGCGCACCCGCTGGAGTCGAACGGCCTGGGCAGCTGCGACCAGGCCGTGGCCGGCGTGCACGATATCCAGCACGCGCTTGCTGCGCCTCCCGACCGGCTCGTGGGCACGGTTTGCCTTGGGCCGCTCAAGGATCGGAGCCAGGTGCGCGGGGTGTACGGCTACTCGCCGCGCGACCGGATCCCGAACACCTCGTCGGCCTACCCGGTCGCGTTCCCGGTCGGGCTGCCGCCCACCAATTCCAACGACACCGGCCTGGTGGTCAAGACCGTCAGCCTGACGGCCTGGCGCGCCGACGGCGCCCCGGTGACGAAGGCCCAGCTCGGCGACCCGGCCGCGTTCAACGGCAACGGCTACATGTTGCTGGGCCTGCAGGCCGACGCCCTCGCGGAGCGGTATCGCGACGACTCGGCCAGGCGCGGCGGCCCGATGATGCTGCTCGCGTCGCCCACCCTGCCCGCCCCGGGCCTGAACCCGGCGTGCGCGGCATACGGGTCGTCGGTGCTGATCCTGCCCGACGCCTCGCTGGATTCGGTGCACGTCAACGCGTCGCTGTGCACCCAGGGCGAGATCAACCAGGCGCTGCTCTACGCGACGGTGGCGATCGACGGCACCCACGCCGGGGTGTGGACGCAGCGATGAGCGAACCCGGGCCCACCGAATGGGGAACGACGGCCGGCGTCGGGCCCTGGCCCGGCGATCTGCCCGATGATCCGCGCTATGACCCGAACCTGCTGCGCGACGGCGATACTCGCAACGTCGTCGACGCCTACCGGTACTGGACGCGGGAGGCGATCATCGCCGACATCGACCGGCGGCGCCAGGCCCTGCACGTGGCGATCGAGAACTTCGGCTACGACGCCAACATCGGGTCGGTGGTGCGCACCGCCAACGCCTTCGCGGTGCACACCGTGCACATCGTGGGGAGGCGGCGGTGGAATCGCCGCGGCGCCATGGTGACCGACCGCTATCAGCGGCTGTGCCATCACGACAGCGTCGCCGACATGCTGGACTTCGCCGCGGGCGCGGGCCTGACGGTGGTGGCCGTGGACAACGTGCCGGGCGCGGCCCGGCTGGAGGAGGCGGCGCTGCCGCGGGAGTGCCTGCTGGTGTTCGGCCAGGAGGGCCCGGGCATCACCGACGACGTGCGGGCCGGCGCGGCGCTGACGGTGTCGATCGCCCAGTTCGGCTCGACGCGCAGCATCAACGCGGGTGTGGCCGCGGGGATCGCGATGCACGCCTGGATCCGCCAGCACGCGGACCTCTCGCGCGCCTGGTGAGTGGGAATGCGTGACCTCGAGTGTGAATCAGCGGCCTTCAGTGTGAGCCTATGGCTTTCGGTGTGAAGTGAGGGCGGGATTTCGGCGTTTTTCCCGCCCAGGATGCACACGGAAAGCCCAGGATGCACACGGAAAGCCCTGAGTTCACACTCAACTCCACAGCGTCACATGCACTTTGGGCCGAAATCGGGTCACGCCGACGCCCGAGCCGCGGATCATCGCCTGCGTGCATCGCGGGGTGGTGATGAAGCGGACCAGCTCGGACACGGCGGGCTGGCGGACCGAGGGCGCCAGCGTCGCCGCGCACCACTCGCCGGAGCGGTCCAGGCCGGGGCCGGACACGTGGGTCAGCCGCCCGGCCGCGAGGTCCTTCGCGACGGCGAAACCGATCGTCAGGCTGACGCCGCCGACCCGCTGCACCTCCTCGAGCGCGGCGGCGTCGCTCTGGAAGATGCGCTGCTGTGACTCCGGAACTGCCAAGCCGCGCAACATGTTTGCGATCTCTCCGTCGACGCCTCCGGCCGACGGGCCGAGCATCCACTGCTGCTGGCGCAGCAGTGCCGCCGTCGGAATGCCAACCGCGACTGGGCTGTTGGGCGCCGCGACGGCGATGATCTGGTATTTCAGGAACGGCCGCACGAAGATCGTGTCGTCGGGACCGATCGAGCTCGCCGGGCCGATCGCGATGTCGACGGCGCGCGAGCAGATCAGGTCACGGAACCGGCTCGTCGGATGCACGCTCAGCTCCACCGACAGGTCGTCGGCCCGCGACGAGAACAGCTCGATCAGCCCGGGCGCGGCGTGTTCGGCGAAAGCGGTGGACGCCGCGATCCGCAGCAGCCGGCGCCCGTGCGCGGCCTCGGTGACCTCGATCGCGGTTTGTTGCTGCAATCCCAGGATCTCGACCGCGCGGCTGGCCAGGCGCAGCCCCCCGGGCGTGAACGCCAGCCCCGCACCCGTCCGGGTGAACAGCGGGTCGTCGAGCTCCTTGCGCAGGGCCGCCACCAGCATCGAGATGCCGGCGTCGGAAACACCGAGCTCCGCGGCGGCGGCCCGCACCGAGCCCAAACGGACCACCGCCGAATAGGCCCGAAGTTGAGCCGGAGTCACGTCACGAGCCTACTTCTGGCTTACTTTGAAGGGGTGCGCGACGTGCTTGCCGAGCTGACGGCGATCTGGCGTGCCGGCGGCACCGCCGGGCTCGGGACGGTGGTGCGGACCTTCCGGTCCGCGCCGCGGCCGCCGGGGGCCTCGATGGTGGTGGCGCCCGACGGGTCGGTGGCCGGCTCGGTGTCGGGCGGCTGCGTGGAGGGCGCGGTGTACGACGCCGCGACCGAGGTGGCCAAAACGGGCACGCCGCGGCTGGAGCGCTACGGGGTCAGCGACGGCGACGCGTTCGCCGTCGGGCTGACGTGCGGCGGGATCATCGACGTCTTCGTCGAGCCGATGTCGCGCACCACGTTCCCCGAGCTCGCCGCGGTCGCCGACGACATCGGGGAGAACCGTCCCGTCGCGGTCGCGACCGTCATCGCCCACCCGGACGCGCGGTGGCTGGGGCGGCGGGTCGTGGTCCGGCCGGACGCGCTGGACGGTTCGCTGGGCTCGGCGCGCGCCGACGCCGCGGTCGCCGACGACGCGCGCGGCCTGCTTGCGGTCGGCCGCAGCGACGTCCTCAAGTACGGGCCCGACGGACAGCGGCTGGGCGACGGCATGGAGGTCTTCGTGTCCAGCTACGCGCCGCGCCCGCGGATGCTGGTCTTCGGCGCCATCGACTTCGCCGCCGCGCTGGCGCAGCAGGGGTCGTTTCTCGGCTACCGGGTCACGGTCTGCGACGCCCGCGAGGTGTTCGCCACGCCGGTGCGCTTCCCGACGGCAGACCACGTCGTCGTCGACTGGCCGCACCGCTACCTCGCCGCCCAGGCGCAGGCGGGCGCCGTCGACGAGAACACCGTGATCTGCGTGCTCACCCACGACCCCAAGTTCGACGTGCCGGTGCTGGAGGTGGCGCTGCGGCTGGACGTCGGCTACGTGGGCGCGATGGGATCGCGGCGCACGCACGACGACCGGATGGACCGGCTGCGGGCCGCCGGGCTGACCGATGCCGAGCTGGGCCGGCTGTCCAGCCCCATCGGGCTGGACCTCGGCGCCCGCACGCCCGAGGAGACCGCGGTGTCGATCGCGGCCGACATCATCGCCAAGCGCTGGGGCGGCGGGGGTCGTCCGTTGACCGAGACCGCCGGGCGCATCCATCACGACGCGCAGGTCGAAGCCAGTTCAGTGATTACTTAACTCGCTATTGACGGCCATGTCAGCGCGGCTGACACTGCTGCAATGCAAGTACCGGGACCCTTCGAATACGAACGTGCAACCAGCGTCGACCACGCGGTCGGGTTGCTGGATCGGCTGGGGGAGGGGGCGCGGGTGATCGCGGGCGGGCACAGCCTGCTGCCGATGATGAAGCTGCGCATCGCCAACCCCGAGTACCTGGTCGACATCAACGACCTGGCCCCCGAACTCGGCTACGTGATCACCGACCCGACGCTGGTGCGCATCGGCGCCATGACCCGCCATCGCGAGATCCTCGAATCCGACACCCTGGCCGCCGTGTGCCCGATCTTCCGCGACGCCGAACGGGTGATCGCCGACCCGGTGGTCCGCAACCGGGGCACCCTGGGCGGCTCGCTGTGCCAGGCGGATCCGGCCGAGGACCTGGTGACGGTGTGCGCCGTGCTGGACGCGGTGTGCCTGGCCCGCGGGCCCGCGGGCGAACGAGAAATACCGATCGACGATTTCGTCGCCGGGCCGTACGAGACCGCACTGGCGCACAACGAGATCCTGGTCGAGGCCCGAATCCCCGTGCGGCTCAACAGCTCCAGCGCCTACGCCAAGGTGGAGCGGCGCGTCGGGGACTGGGCGGTGACGGCGGCCGGGGCGGCCGTCACGCTGGACGGCGCCGAGATCGTGGCCGCGCGTGTGGGACTGACGGCGGTCAATCCCGACCCGGCCGCGCTGGCCGAGCTGTCGGCGGCCCTCGTCGGCCGGCCGGCCACCGACGAGACCTTCGCCGAGGCGGGCCGGCGCGCGGCGGAGGCCTGCGACCCGGCGACCGACGTGCGCGGCACCGCGGAGTACAAGCGGCACCTCGCCTCCGAACTGACCATCCGCACGCTGCGCAGGGCGGCCGAACGGGTGCGCGAACAAAGGGGAAACTAGCCATGCAGGTGAACATGACCGTCAACGGCGAACAGGTGACCGCCGAGGTCGAACCCCGGACGCTGCTGGTGCACTTCCTGCGGGATCAGTTGCGGCTCACCGGAACCCATTGGGGCTGCGACACCAGCAACTGCGGGACGTGCGTGGTCGACGTGGACGGCGTTCCGGTGAAGTCGTGCACGATGCTGGCCGCGATGGCATCCGGGCACAGCGTCCGCACCGTCGAGGGGCTCGCGGTGGACGGCCAGTTGGACCCGGTGCAGGAAGGGTTCATGCGCTGCCACGGGCTGCAATGCGGTTTCTGCACGCCGGGCATGATGATCACCGCCCGCGCCCTGCTGGACCGCGACCCCCATCCCGACGAGGAAACCATCCGCGAGGCGATCTCCGGGCAGATCTGCCGGTGCACCGGATACACCACCATCGTGCGTTCCATTCAGTGGGCCGCGAACAACGCCACCGTAAAGGCCGAGTCATGACCACGATCGAGTCAAGGCCGCCGTCGCCCGAAGATACCGCGGACAACGACCAAAAGCCCTGCGGCCACGGCCGGATGCTGCGCAAAGAGGACCCGCGCTTCATCCGCGGCCGCGGCACCTACGTCGACGACGTCGCGCTGCCGGGCATGCTGCACCTGGCCATCCTGCGCTCGCCGTACGCGCACGCGCGCATCGTCGGCATCGATTCGACTGCGGCCCTTGCCCATCCGAAGGTCAAGGCGGTGGTCACGGGCGCGGACCTGGCCGAGAAGGGGCTGGCCTGGATGCCGACCCTGTCCAACGACGTGCAGGCCGTGCTGGCCACCGACAAGGTGCGCTTCCAGGGTCAGGAGGTGGCGTTCGTCGTCGCCGAGGACCGGTATTCGGCCCGCGACGCGCTGGAGCTCATCGACGTCGACTACGACCCGCTGGATCCCGTCGTCGACGTCCGCACGGCGCTCGACCCCTCGGCGCCGGTGATCCGCACCGACCTCGACGGCAAGACCGACAACCACATCTTCGACTGGGAGACCGGCGACGCCGCGGCCACCGAGGCGACGTTCGCGCGGGCCGACGTCGTCGTCTCCCAGGAGATGGTCTACCCCCGGGTGCACCCCGCGCCGATGGAAACCTGCGGCGCGGTGGCCGATTTGGACCCGGTGACCGGCAAGCTCACGCTGTGGACCACCTCGCAGGCGCCGCATGCCCACCGCACCCTTTATGCGTTGGTGGCCGGCCTGCCCGAGCACAAAATCCGGGTGATCTCGCCCGACATCGGCGGCGGCTTCGGCAACAAGGTGCCGATCTACCCCGGCTACGTGTGCGCGATCGTCGCGTCGCTGGTGCTGGGCAAGCCGGTCAAGTGGATGGAGGACCGCAGCGAGAACCTGACCTCCACCAGCTTCGCGCGCGACTACATCATGGTCGGCGAGATCGCCGCGACGAACGACGGCAAGATCCTGGCGATCCGGTCCAACGTGCTGGCCGACCACGGCGCGTTCAACGGCCAGGCCGCGCCGACGAAGTACCCCGCCGGATTCTTCGGCGTGTTCACCGGCAGCTACGACCTCGAGGCCGCCTACTGCCACATGACCGCCGTGTACACCAACAAGGCGCCCGGTGGGGTGGCCTACGCGTGCTCGTTCCGGATCACCGAGGCGGTGTACTTCGTCGAGCGGCTGGTGGACTGCCTGGCCTTCGAGCTCAAGATGGACCCGGCCGAGCTGCGGCTGCGAAACCTGTTGCGGCCCGAGCAATTCCCGTACCAGAGCAAGACCGGCTGGACGTACGACTCGGGCGACTACGAGGCGACCATGCGCAAGGCCATGGACATGATCGGCTACGACGCGCTGCGGGCCGAGCAGGCCGCCAAGCGCGAGCGCGGCGAGCTGATGGGCATCGGCATGTCGTTCTTCACCGAGGCCGTCGGCGCCGGGCCGCGCAAGGACATGGACATCCTCGGCCTGGGCATGGCCGACGGGTGCGAGCTGCGCGTGCACCCGACGGGGAAAGCCGTTGTGCGGCTGTCGGTTCAGACGCAGGGCCAGGGCCACGAGACGACGTTCGCGCAGATCGTCGCCGAGGAGCTCGGCATCCCGCCCGACGACATCGAGGTGGTGCACGGCGACACCGACCAGACCCCGTTCGGGCTGGGCACCTACGGCAGCCGGTCGACGCCGGTTTCGGGCGGGGCGGCGGCGCTGGTGGCCCGCAAGGTGCGCGACAAGGCGAAGATCATCGCATCCGGCATGCTCGAGGTGTCGGTCGCCGACTTGGAATGGGAGAAGGGCAGTTTCCACGTCAAGGGTGACCCGTCGGCGTCGGTGACCATCGCCGACATCGCCATGCGCGCCCACGGGGCCGGCGACCTGCCCGAGGGCATCGAGGGCGGCCTGGACGCCGAGGTCTGCTACAACCCGGAGAACCTGACCTACCCGTACGGCGCGTACTTCTGCGTGGTGGACGTCGATCCGGGCACCGCGGTGGTCAAGGTGCGGCGGTTCCTGGCCGTCGACGACTGCGGCACCCGCATCAACCCGATGATCATCGAGGGCCAGGTGCACGGCGGCATCGTCGACGGCATCGGGATGGCGCTGATGGAGATGATCGCGTTCGACGAGGACGGCAACTGCCTGGGCGGGTCGCTGATGGACTACCTGATCCCGACCGCGATGGAGGTGCCGCACCTGGAGACCGGCCACACCGTGACGCCGTCGCCGCATCACCCGATCGGCGCCAAGGGCATCGGCGAATCCGCCACCGTGGGATCGCCGCCCGCCGTGGTGAACGCGGTGGTGGACGCGTTGGCGCCCTTCGGGGTTCGGCACGCCGACATGCCGCTGACGCCGTCGCGGGTGTGGGAGGCCATGCAGGGCAGAGCGAGGCCACCCATTTGATCACGATCAGCGAACGGGCTCGGCAACTGATCGCGGCGCGGACACCGTTCGTGCACGCGACCGTGGTGCGCGCCCAGCCGCCCACCTCGTCCTACCCGGGTGATGAGGCAATCCTGTTGGCGGACGGCACAATCGAGGGCTTCGTCGGCGGCCAGTGCGCCCAGAACTCCGTCCGCAAGGCGGCACTCGGCGCGTTGCAGACGAACGAAAGCGTCCTGCTGCGGGTGCTTCCCGACGGCGACGTGCACTTCCCCGAGGCGCCCGGCGCCTGCGTCGTCGTCAACCCCTGCCTGTCCGGCGGGTCGCTGGAGATCTTCCTGACACCGCAGCTGCCCGCGCCGCTGATTGAGATCTACGGGGCCACCCCGATCGCCGACGCGCTGGCCCAGCTGTGCGGGGTGCTGGGCTATGACGTGCGCCGCGACGGTGATCTGGCCGATGCCAGCGCCGTCGTCATCGCCAGCCATGGCGGGCCGGAGGGCGAGATCATCCGCGCGGCACTGGATCACGGCGTCGGGTACATCGGACTGGTGGCCAGCAAGGTGCGCGGCGCCGCGATCCTGAACGCGCTCGGCCTCTCCGACGACGAGCGGGCGCGCGTGCACACGCCGGTCGGCCTGCCGATCGGCGCCAAAACCCCCGCGGAGATCGCGGTCTCGATCGCGGCCGAGCTGATCGCCGGCATCCGCGGCGGCGACCTGTGCCGCTCCCTCGCGACGCGGGCCGCCCCGTCCGAGGCCGTGGATCCGGTGTGCGGCATGACCGTGACGGTCGGCCCGGCCACCGAGCATTTGCGGCTGGCCGGCGAGGACCACTGGTTCTGCGGCCCCGGCTGTCGCGCCGCGTTCGCCGCCGGGAAAGCATGACCGTCACCGGTGTCGTGCTGGCGGCCGGCGTTTCGCGCAGGCTCGGCACGCCCAAACAGCTACTGCCGTACCGCGATACGACGCTGCTCGGGGCGACCCTCGCGGTCGCCCGCGGCGCAGGGTTCGACCAGCTCATCGTCACCCTCGGCGGCGCCGCCCGGGCGGTGCGAGAAGCCGTGCCGCTGGGCGGAATCGATGTGGTGACCGTCGCCGATGCCGGTACCGGATGCGCGGCCTCGCTGCGCGCCGCGCTGGACCGGGTGGACGCGCGGGCCGAAGGGATCGTGCTGATGCTGGGCGACCAGCCCGGCGTGCGACCCGCCACGCTGCAGCGCATGGCCGCCGAAGGGGCCGGGGCCGACATCGCCGTGTGCCGCTACGACGACGGCATCGGCCACCCGTTCTGGTTGGGCCGCAACCTGTTCGACGACCTGCGCGACCTGCACGGCGACAAGGCGGTCTGGAAGCTGGTGGAATCGGGTCGCCACGAGGTGCGCGAGCTCGCCGTCGACGGCCGGATCCCGCTCGACGTCGACACCTGGGACGACTACCGCCGGCTGGTGGGCTCGTCATGACGTTTACCGACGTCGCCGAAGTCATCAAGCGGTTCGACGCGCACGACTACCTGCTCGACACCGGCACCGCGTCGGCGATCTTCCTGGCGGTCACGCTCGGGCGCCCCCTGTTGCTGGAGGGCGAGCCCGGCGTCGGCAAGACCACCGCGGCGAAAACCCTTGCGGCCGTGCTGGACACCGAGCTGGTCCGGCTGCAGTGCTACGAGGGATTGACCGCCAGCGAGGCGCTGTACGACTGGAACTACCAGCGCCAGTTGCTGTCCATCCGGCTGGCCGAGGCGCGCGGCGCCAACATCGAAGAGGCGGACCTCTACACCGAGAAATATCTGGTCGATCGGCCCATCCTGAAGTGTGTGCGCCATCGCGGCCCAACCCCGCCGGTGCTGCTGATCGACGAAATCGACCGCGCCGACGACGAATTCGAGGCGTTACTGCTGGAATTCCTCGGGGAGGCCGCGGTCACCGTGCCCGAGCTGGGTACCTTCGTCGCCGAGCGCCCGCCGATCGCGGTGCTGACCTCCAACCGCAGCCGCGACCTGCACGACGCGCTGCGCCGCCGCTGCCTGTATCACTGGATCGACTACCCCGAGCCGGCCCGGGCCGCCGCGATCGTCCGCCGGACGGTGCCCGGCGCGACCGCACCGCTGATCGAGCACGCGACGCAGTTCATCGGCCACGTCCGCGGTCTCGACCTGGACAAGCCGCCCGGGGTGGCCGAGACGATCGACTGGGTGGCCGCGCTGGTGTCGCTGGGTGTCGCGGACCTGGTTGACGAGGCGGCGGTCGTGAGCCTGGGGGCGCTGGCCAAGACACCCGACGACCGTAGTCTGATTCGCGACACGTTCACCGAATACAGCCGCACCTGAGAGGACCGACCGGATGAAGATCGCCAACCAGTTCACCGTCAGCGCCCCCATCGAACAGGCCTGGGACGTGCTGTGCGACCTGGAGCAGGTGATCCCGCTGATGCCGGGCGCGCAGTTGACCGGCCACGAGGGCGACGACTACCTCGGCAAGGTCAAGGTCAAGGTCGGCCCGGTCACCAGCGAGTTCAGCGGCAAGGTGCGCTTCGTCGAGCTGGACCGCGACCAGCACCGCGCCGTCATCGACGGCAAGGGCAAGGAATCGCGGGGGACCGGCAACGCCGCCGCCACGGTCACCGCTCAACTGCACGAGGACGGCGACCGCACCAGCGTCACCGTCGACACCGACCTGAAAATCGTCGGCAAGCTGGCCCAATTCGGCAGCGGCATGCTGCAGCAGGTTTCGGAGAAGCTGCTCGGCCAGTTCGTGGAATCGCTGGAGGCCGAGCTGGCCTCGCAAAATGCGCCGACCCCGGCCGGCGCCGCCACCCCGAGCCCGACGGAACCCGTTCCGGGACCACGCCACGCCGCCCCCGCGGCCGAGCCCGAACCCATCGACCTGCTCGACCTCGCCGGCGGCGACCAGCTCAAGAAGTACGCCCCCATCGTGCTGGGACTGCTCGCCGCGCTGGTGCTGGGCTGGTTGCTGGGCCGGAGACACTAGCGGCTGGTGAGCATCCCACTGCTGTTGCGGGGCGTCGACCTGGCGGCGTTCGCCGCCGCCGTGGTCGCGCGCCTGCGCGGTGCGGGGGTGCCGGTCTCCGCCGACGGGCAGGCGAGCTTCGTCCAGGCGCTCCGGCAGCTGGTTCCCGGCACCACGACCGCGCTGTATTGGGCGGCGCGGCTGACCCTGGTCAACCGGGTGGAAGACCTGGGCGCCTTCGACGCCGTCTTCGCGGCGGTTTTCGGCGGCGCCTCGGCCGACGGCGCCCCAGAGCCCGAACCGGTCCTGCCCCTCCCGGGCCCCAAGGCACCCGGCGCCGGGACGCTGCGGCCGGCTGGGAGCCAATCCACCGGCGGCACAAGCGGATTGCCGTGGACCACGAGGACGGCCGCCGGCGAGGACGGCAGGGAGGCGAGCGTCCTGCTGCCCGATCTGATGCCCAGCCGCATCGCCGCGCGCGCCGACGAACCGTTCGACCGCTTCGACGCCCAAGACCTTCGGCTGCTCGGCACCTGGCTGGAGCGGACCGTCGCGCGCTGGCCCCGCCGCCGCACCATGCGATTCGAGCCCAGCCCACGCGGCAAGCGCATCGACCTGCGCGCCACCATGAACGCCTCGCGCGCGACGGGTTGGGAATCGGTGAAAGTGGCGCGAACCCGGCCACGCCGCCGGCCGCGGCGGGTCGTGCTGGCGTGCGACGTCAGCCGCTCGATGCAGCCGTACGCAGCGGTGTATCTGCATCTCATGCGGGCGGCGGCGCTGCGCCGGGGCGGCGTCCGCCCGGAGGTCTTCGCGTTCTCGACGTCGCTGACCCGGCTCACGCCGGTGCTCTCGCACCGCTCGGCCGAGGTGGCGCTGCAGAAGGCCAACGCGAAGGTCACCGACCGCTACGGCGGCACGTTCGCCGGCCGGAGCCTCGGCGCCCTGCTGGCCGCACCGCACGGTAACGCGCTGCGGGGCGCGGTGGTGATCATCGCCTCCGACGGCTGGGACGCCGACCCGCCCGAGGTACTCGCCCACGCGATGGCCAGGCTGCGGCGCCGCGCCGCGATGGTGGTGTGGCTCAATCCCCGTGCGGCGCAGGGCGAATTCCAGCCACTGGCCGGTTCGATGGCCGCGGCCCTGCCCTATTGCGACCTGTTCCTGCCGGCGCACTCGCTGACGGGTCTGCGCGAATTGCTGCACGAATTGGCGGCCGCCTAGCCCGAGGAGTTCGGTCCACTGGGCGGACCGGTGGGATGAATGCCGCCCAGATCGCCATGACGCTGTCCTCAGTAACCCCGTACCGAGGAGCGGGCAACGTCGCCCAATTCCTCGACCGCTGAACCGATAGCGGCACCTAACACCGAAGGACACAACATGTCAGCACCACGAAAGCACAACCCGGTCGTCTTCATCCACGGACTGTGGATTCACTCGGCGGCCTGGGGCCCGTGGCTGGAGCTCTTCGAGAGCTACGGCTATTCCGTCTCGGCGCCCGGGTGGCCCGGTGACGGCCCGACGGTGTCCGAAACCCGTCGGAACCCCGCGGCCCTGAACGGCGTCGGGATCGCCGAGATCGTCAACCACTACGCCGGTCTCATCCGCTCGTTCGAGGCGAGGCCGATCGTCGTCGGGCATTCCTTCGGTGGCCTGATCGCGCAGCTCCTGCTCGACAGGGGCCTCGCTGCCGCCGCGGCGGCGATCGATCCGGCGCCCATCAAGGGCGTCAAGGTGGTGCCCCTGGCGCAGGTGCGCTCAGGGTTCCCCATCCTCGGGCACCCGAGCACGCGGCGCACGACGGTCGCGCTGAACGCCAAGCAGTTCCACTACGCGTTCGGTAACACCCTGTCCAGGGAGGAATCCGACGCGCTGCACGCCGCGGTCAGCATCCCGGGCCCCGGAAGGCCGCTCTTCCAGGGTGCGGCAGCGAACTTCTCGAGGCACTCGCCGGCCAAGGTCGACATCCGCAACGCCGACCGCGGCCCGCTGCTGCTGACCTCCGGAACCGACGACCACGTCGTCCCGCTGAAGGTCACCAAGACGACTAATCGGCTTTACGCGAAGGGGCACTCGGACACCGAGTTGCACACCTTCAAGGGTCGCGGGCACTCGCTGACCATCGACAACGGATGGAAAGAGGTGGCCGACGTCGTCCTGCAGTGGCTCGCGGCAAAAGGGTTCTGAGACAACGGTTGAACACACTCCCGTCACCCGAGAGGTAGTCTGCGCGAATGCGGCTGAGCACCGAGGAAGCCGATGAGCAGCGCAGCGTCAGTGACAGGCTGCTGCTGATCATGGACGCCGTTGCGGCCGCGCCCGGCGAGGTCGGCCTGACCGAGTTGGCCAGGCTGACCGGTATCAAGAAGGCGACCGTTCACCGGCTGGCTTCCGATCTGTTGGCTCACCGCATGCTTGAACGCGGCGCCTACGGATACCGGTTGGGGCTGCATGTATTCGAGCTCGGCCAGCAAGTTCCCGCTTCACGCCGCCTGCGAACGAGCGCGAGACCCTTCATGTCCGACCTGGTCACCGCGACAGGCGAAACCGTGCACCTTGGTGTCCTGGAGGGCACGGGCATCCTCTGCATCGAAAGGCTCACCGGTCGCCGTTCCGCGCAAGCGGCCTTCGGCTCCTGGTTGCCCGCTTACTGCACGGCACTGGGGAAAGTGATCCTGGCCTACAGCCACGAGTCGGCCGCGGAGCGGACGCTCGCCGAGCCGATGCCGAAGCGGACCGGCGCCACGATCACCGATCCGCTACGGTTGGCACGCGAGCTGGAAAAGATCAGGGATGCCGGCGTGGCTTACGACCGTGAAGAATGGACGGCCGGCATCGTGTGCGTCGCCGCGCCGATCGTGGTCGAGGGTTACGTCGGCCGCGACGGGCACCGCGGCGTGGCCGCCCTTTCGGTGACCGGGCCGGCCGGCCGCATGCAGCCCGCCCGCGTCGCATCGGCGGTGCGTACGGCGGCGCTGACGATCAGCCGTAGCCTCGGCTTTCCGCAACTGAGGTGAAACCGCGGCAGCGGCCTAACGCCGGTCGATCGCCGCGATGAGCTGCTCGGGCGTCAGCGGTAAAGAGCGCACCCGCACGCCGAGCGCGTCGTGCACCGCGTTGGCGATCGCGGCGGCCGTCGGGCCCTGGGCGCACTCGCCGATTCCCAGCGGCGGGTTCCCTTGTCCGGCAACCAATTCGACGTCGACCGCGGGCACCTCGGAGAACCGCAGGATCGGGTAGGTCTCCCAGGTGTCGCTGGTGACGTTGAACTCGTCGAACCGCACCCGCTCCTTGAGCGTCCAGCTGGTGGCCTGGATCGCGCCGCCCTCGATCTGGTTCGCCGCGCCGTCGGGATTGATGATCAGCCCGGCGTCCACCGCGATGACCAGCCGGCGCACCCGGACCTCCTCGACCGCCTCGACCTCGGCGACCACCGCGCAGTACGCGGCCGAATTCTTGTACCGCGCATACCCGATGCCGTGGCCGACGGACTCCCGCCGCGTCCGGTGACCCCAGCCGGCCCGCTCAGCCGCCACCCGCAGCACGGCCCGTCCGCGCTCGTCCGACAGCTGCGCCAACCGGAACTCGAGAGGATCGCGGCCCGCGGCCAGCGCCAACTCGTCCAGGAACGACTCCGCGGCAAAGACATTGACGAACGCGCCCAGCGAACGCAGCGCCGAGGTGCGCAGCGGCATCTCGGTCAGCAGGTGGTTGATCACCCGGTAGGACGCAAAGTCATAGCCCGGCACCGAGTTGCGCCCGGTGCCGCCGCCCCACTCGACCGGCGGCTCGCCGCCCGCGCGGATCGGCTCGCCACCGGCGCGCTCGCTCGCCGCCAGCAACGCCGGCGTCGGCGTCGTGCCGGGGCGACCCATGTAGCTGCCGCTCCAGATCTCGTGGCGCCAGTCGACGACGGCGCCGTCGTCGCCGCAGTCGGCTGCTATCTCGACAACCGCGGCGGGACCGAAAGGCGCCCAAGCCAATTCGTCGGCCCGCGACCAGACCACGTGCACCGGGCGTCCGGGCACCACGCGCGCCAGCAGCGCGGCGTCCATGGCGGCGTCGTCGGCGCCGTTGTGCCCGTAGCACCCGGCGCCCTCGACGTGGCGCACCACCACCGCATCGACCGGCAGGCCCAGCGCGGTGGCCAGTTCACGCCGCAGCACGTGCACGCCCTGGCTGTGCGACCACACCTCCAGGCCGCCGTCGGCGCCGAACACCGCCGCGGCCGCCGACGGGCCGATCGAGGCGTGCGCCAGGTACGGGCGGTGATAGCGGGCCGCGTGCGACCGCGCCGTACGGGCAACCGCCCCAGCCTGTTTCGTGGCAAGCACCGACGTCTCGGCCGCCGCCGACACCAGAAACGCGGGCAGGTCGTCCTCGTCGGGCAGGGTCGGCCGCCGGTCCCAATGGGCGTCGGCGCGCAGCCGCTCGGCCGCGCGCACCGCGACCTCCTCGCGCTCGGCGATCACACCGAGGAACTCGCCGTCGCG
The DNA here is from genome assembly GCF_001668725.1 of Mycobacterium sp. E787. Lineage (GTDB taxonomy): Bacteria > Actinomycetota > Actinomycetes > Mycobacteriales > Mycobacteriaceae > Mycobacterium. The sequence continues at coordinate 44,200 of NZ_LZKL01000034.1, forward strand.
CACGACGGTCACCACGCCCGGCAGCGCCAGGGTCGGGCCGGTATCGACATCCCGCAGCCGGGCGCCGCGCGACGCCGGCCGGACAATGCGTCCGTACAGCTGCCCCTCCAGCACCAGGTCGTGCAGGTAGCGCGGTCGCCCGGTCAGCTTGTCGGGCAGGTCCAGCCGCGCGACCTCGGTGCCGACGACCGCGTATTCCGACTCAGGCTTGGGCGTCGCCGCCCCGGTCGCCACGCGGTCCAACCGCGAATCGTCGGCGAGTTCCCAATAACTGGTGGCCAGGCCGTGCGGGCCACTGAACTCGCCGTCGACGACGTCCAACTCGTCGGGTGCGACGGCCAGCTTGGCCGCCGCCGCGTCCAGATAGATCGCCCGCACCTCGGCGCACGCCTGGCGCAGCGCCGCCCCCGACTGCTGGATCGACCGGCTCCCGGCGGTGAAGCCCTCGTCGGGACTGCGATCGGTCGACGCGGCGGTCATCCGCACGCGCGCTACACCCACGTCGAGTTCCTCGGCGGCGATCTGCGCCAGCGCCGTCAACACCCCCTGGCCCAGCTCCACCTTGCCCGAGCGCACCTCCACGATGCCGTCCGGGCCGATCCGAACCCATTCGCCCAAAACGGGATTGGCCGCCAGCGACTCCGGCAGGTCACGCACGGGCCGACCCCCGCAGCTCGGCCCCCGCGCGCAGCACCGCCGCGACCACGCGGTTGTGCGAGCCGCACCGGCACAGGTTGGAGTCCAGGGCGGCACGGACCTCGTCCTCCGTCGGGTCGGGGTTGTCGGCCAGCAGGGCCGCGGCGGCCACCACGATCCCCGACATGCAGTACCCGCATTGCGCCGCCTGCCCGGCCACCATGGCGCGCGCCACCGGGTGCGGCTGCCCGTCGTCGCCCAGGCCCTCGACGGTGCGGATCGACTTGCCGGCCACCGACCACAGCGGGGTGTCGCACGAGTACACGGGACGGCCGTCGGCCAGCACGAAACACGCGCCGCACAACCCCACCCCGCAGCCGAACCGGGTGCCCTTCAACCCCAGGTGGTTGCGCAGCACGTACAACAGCGGTGTGTCGTCCTCCGCGTCCACCTCGTGGCGACGCCCATTCACGGTCAGTTCTCCCATGGCCTCCAGCATCCTCCGGCGACGTGCTAGGGCAGGATCGGCAGACATGGATCAGCTATGGGCCAACCGGGCGGCCAGCTCCGAAGCCGCTGTCGCGCAGCGACACCTGAAACGGCTGTGGGCGCTGCCCGGAACCCAGCTGGGGGTGGTGGCCTGGCCGTCGAACCGCAAGGACCGGCTGTTCGGCACCTGGCACTACTGGTGGCAGGCGCACCTGCTGGACTGCCTGACCGACGCGCAGGTCCGCGACCCGCAACCCCACCGGCGCACGATGATCAACCGTCAGGTCCGCTCCCACCGGCTACGCAACAACCTGCGTTGGACCAACAGCTATTACGACGACATGGCGTGGCTGGCGCTGGCGCTGGAACGCGCCGCCCGGCTCGCCGGCGTCGAGCGCCATCGCGCGCTGCCCAAGCTCGCCGAGCAGTTCGTCACCGCGTGGGCGCCCCAGCACGGCGGCGGCATCCCCTGGCGCAAGCAGGACCGGTTCTTCAACGCCCCGGCCAACGGCCCGGCCGGCATCTTCCTCGCCCGCTACGGCGACCACCTGCAACGTGCCGACCAGATGAGCGACTGGATCGACCGCACCCTGATCGACCCCGAGACGCACCTGGTGTTCGACGGCATCAAGGACGGCTCGCTCGTCCGCGCGCAATACACCTACTGCCAGGGCGTCGTGCTGGGCCTGGAGACGGAGCTCGCCGCGCGCACCGGCGCGGAGGCCAGGACCCGGCACCGGGCCCGGGTGCACCGGCTGGTCGCGGCGGTCGGCGAGCAGATGGCGCCGGCGGGCGTGCTGCGGGGCGCCGGCGGCGGGGACGGCGGCCTGTTCGCCGGCATCACCGCCCGCTACCTCGCGCTGGTCGCCACCGCCCTGCCGGGGGACTCCGCCGACGACGCTGTGGCCCGCGACACCGCACGCACCATCGTGCTGTCGTCGGCGAAATCGGCCTGGGACTACCGGCAGACGGTCGACGGGCTGCCGCTGTTCGGCGCGTTCTGGGACCGCGACGCCGTACTGCCCCCGGAAAACGCCGCGGGCGGCGAACAGGCGCAATTCGTCGAGGGCGCGGTGAACGCCTCCGAGGTCGCCGAGCGGGATCTGTCGGTGCAGCTTTCGGGCTGGATGCTGATGGAGGCCGCCTGTAACGTCACCGCCGTGAGCGAGACATGAGCGAACTGGGCGGCGGCTGGATCCCCGACGAGGCGACGCTCGCCAAAGCCAACCTCACCCGCTTCATGGCCTGGCTGGCCGAGACCGGGCGTGGCGAGTACCGCGACTACCAGGCCCTGTGGGCGAAGTCGGTGGACGACATCGACTGGTTCTGGGACGCCGTCTGGACCTACTTCGACATCCGGGCGGACAGCCCGCCCCGCGCGGTGCTCGGCAAGCGGTCCATGCCGGGCGCCGAGTGGTTCCCGGGCGCCACGCTCAACTACGCCACCGAGATATTCCGGCACGCCACCGGTGAGCGCCCGGCCATGATCGTCGTCGGCGAGGACGGCTTCACCGAATGGTCGTGGGCGAGGCTGCAGCGCGAGACGGCGGCGTTCGCGGCCTACCTTCGCACCATCGGCGTCAAGCCCGGCGACGCCGTCGTCGGGTACCTGCCCAACGTCGGCGAGGCCGTCGTCGCCGCGCTTGCCGCGGCCGCCGTCGGCGCGATCTGGGCGGTGTGCAACCAGGACGTGTCGGTCGACGGCGTCATCGCCCGGCTCGGCCAGGTCGAGCCGGCCGTGCTGGTGGCCACCGACGGCTCGGTGTACGCCGGCAAGCGCATCGATCGGCGCGCCGAGCTGGAAACGATCCGGCAGGCGATGCCCACCCTGAAGGCCACCGTGGTGGTGCCGCGGCTCGGGCTCGACGGCGCCGCCGGCATCGTGCCGTGGGCCGCGGCCGTCGAAAACGAGGCCCCCCTGGACATCACGGCGGTCCCGTTCGCGCACCCGCTGTGGGTGATGTTCTCGTCGGGAACGACCGGCAAGCCCAAGGGCATCGTGCACGGGCACGGCGGCGTCGTGCTCGAGCACCTGAAATACCTGAACCTGCAACTCGAGCTGTACCCCGGCGACCGCTTCCTGTGGTACTCGTCGACCAGCTGGATGATGTGGAACCTGCTGGTGTCCGGCCTGCTGGCCGACGCGACCATCGTGCTCTACGACGGCAGCCCGACGCACCCGGGCACCGACGGCCTCTGGCGGGTCGCCGCCGAGGCCGGTGTCACGGTGCTCGGCGCCGGCGCGGGATACCTGTTGGCTTGTGCCAAAAAGGAATTGAAGCCCGGCGCGTCGTACCCGCTGGAGGCCGTGCGTGCGGTGGGATCCACCGGGTCGCCGCTGCCGGCGTCCGGATTCCGTTGGGTGCAAGAGGGACTCGGCCGAGCGGTCCCGGTGACCTCGATGAGCGGCGGCACCGACGTGTGCACGGCCTTCATCGGCGGCTGCTCGATCCTGCCGGTGGTGGCCGGCGAGCTGTCCTGCCTGTGCCTGGGCGCGGCGATCGAGGCCTGGCAGGGCGAGGGGAACCCCGTCATCGGGGAAGAGGGCGAGCTGGTGCTGACCAAGCCGATGCCGTCGATGCCGGTGTTCTTCTGGAACGACGACGACGGCAGTCGCTACCGCGCCGCCTACTTCGACAAGTACCCGGGCGTGTGGTGCCACGGGGACTGGATCACCATCACCGACCGGGGATCGGTTGTGGTGCATGGCCGTTCGGACGCCACCCTGAACCGGATGGGCGTGCGGATGGGCAGCGCGGAGATCTATACCGCCGTCGAACGCATGCCCGAGGTGACCGACTGCCTGGTGGTCGGCGTCGAGCAGGATGACGGCGGCTACTGGATGCCGCTGTTCGTGCACCTGGCCGACGGCGTCGAATTCGGCGACGCGCTGCGGTCGAGGATCGTCGCCGAGATCCGCCAGCACGCCTCGCCGCGACACGTGCCCGACGACATCCTCGACGTTCCCGGCATCCCGCGGACGCTGACCGGCAAGCGGCTGGAGATCCCGATCAAGCGGATCCTGCTCGGGACCGCGCCGCACGAGGCCGTGCAGCAGAGTTCGATCGACCGGCCCGACCTGCTAGACGCTTTCGTTGCGTACCGCAGAAGTCGGGTGTCCTGACTCGGGCTCCTGTCCGGCCGGGCGCCGGCGCCCCCGGTAGGCGCGCCAGGCGGCGATGAACGCCGGGATCAGCGACACGAACAGGATGCCCAGGATGATCTTCTCCAGGTTCTGGTGCACGAACGGCACGGTGCCCAGGAAGTAGCCGGCCAGCGTCACACCGGCGCCCCACAGGATGCCGCCGACGATGTCGAACCCGAGGAACACCGGGTAGCGCATGTACGACACCCCGGCGACCGGCGGGACGAACGTCCGCACGAACGGGGCGAACCGGGCCAGGATGATCGCCCACGGCCCGTACTTCTCGAAGAACGCGTGCGACTCCGTCACGTAGTGCTTCTTGAAGAAGCGGGAGTCTTCCTTCTTGAACAGCGCCGGCCCGATCCGCCGCCCGATGAAGTAACCGCACTGGTCGCCCAGGATCGCGACCACGGCGACCGCCGGAGCCAGCACCCAGATGCTCGCCGGCGGGTTCGGGTGCGCGGCCAGCAGCCCGCCGGTGAACAGCAGCGATTCGCCGGGGAGCAGCGGAAACAGCAGCCCCGTCTCGATGAAGACGATGACGAGGATGCCGGGCAGCACCGCGGATCCGAAGACGCCGCCCGCGCCCAACCAGTACATCGGGTCGAGGATGTCCGGCAGGGCCGTCACGGTGGTGCTCACGATGCTTCAACATACCTTTGTTGCGATACTGGATGGGCCCAGCCGCCAGGAGGAGCCCATGCCCGTCGCCACCCCCGAGGTTTACGCCGAGATGCTGGGCCGCGCCAAACAGAACTCCTACGCCTTCCCGGCCATCAACTGCACCTCCTCGGAGACGGTCAACGCCGCGATCAAGGGCTTCGCCGACGCCGGCAGCGACGGCATCATCCAGTTCTCCACCGGCGGCGCGGAGTTCGCCTCCGGCCTCGGGGTCAAGGACATGGTGACCGGGGCCGTCGCGCTGGCCGAGTTCACCCGCGTCGTCGCCGCCAAGTACCCCGTCCACGTCGCGCTGCACACCGACCACTGCCCCAAGGACAAGCTGGACAGCTACGTGCGCCCACTGCTGGCGATCTCGGCGGCGCGGGTGAGCGCGGGCGGCGATCCGCTGTTCGGGTCGCACATGTGGGACGGCTCCGCGGTGCCGATCGACGAGAACCTCGTCATCGCGCGGGAGCTGCTCAAGGAGGCCGCCGCCGCGAAGATCGTCCTGGAAATCGAGATCGGCGTGGTGGGTGGCGAGGAGGACGGCGTCGTGGGCGAGATCAACGACAAGCTCTACACCACGCCCGAGGACTTCGAGAAGACGATCGACGCGCTGGGCCACGGCGAGCACGGGAAGTACCTGCTGGCCGCGACGTTCGGCAACGTGCACGGCGTCTACAAGCCCGGCAACGTCAAGCTGCGCCCCGACATCCTGGCCCGGGGGCAGCAGGTGGCGTCGGCCAAGCTCGGGTTACCCGATGACGCCAAGCCGTTCGACTTCGTCTTCCACGGCGGTTCGGGCTCGCTGAAGTCGGAGATCGAGGAGGCGCTGCGCTACGGCGTGGTGAAGATGAACGTCGACACCGACACCCAGTACGCGTTCACCCGCCCGATCGCGGGCCACATGTTCGGCAACTACGACGGCGTGCTCAAGGTCGACGGCGAGGTGGGCGTGAAGAAGGCCTACGACCCGCGCACCTACCTCAAGCTGGCCGAGGCCGGCATGACCGCGCGCGTCGTGGAGGCCTGCAACGACCTGCACTGCGCGGGCAGGTCGCTCGGCTGAGATTGCCGAGCAGTCGCAAAAGCCCCCGACACGCCGACGAATTGGGGGCTTTTGCGTCTGCTCGCAATCGAAAGTCAGCCGCTCGGGGACTGGCAGATCTTCCACTGGTCGTCGCGGTATTGCAGGTCGAGGCTGCGGGTCGAGCGCAGCGACGGGTCGTAGGCCATGAAGGTGGTGATGTTCGCCTCGGCGTGCTGGCCGTTGACGACGACCTGGTCGATGCTGGCGATCACCGGATACTGCTTGGCCGCCGACACCCGCTGGTAGGTCTCCTGCCACGCGTGCTCGTCGTAGTCCACATACCCGTCGCGGGCGTTCCCGCACGTGATGGTACGCAGGGCGGTCAGGTCGCCCCGCTGCACCGCGACGTCGTACCGCTGGATGATGTGCCGAACCTGGTCTTCCTCAGAGACTTTCGAGTGCTTGCCGCGGGTCAGCAGCACGGTGCCCAGGATCGCGATCGCGGCCAGCGCCAGCACGACCACCACCAGCGCCAGCACCCAGCCCCAGTTGACCTGCCGGGTGGTCTTCAGCTTCGCGCCGAGTCGCGGCGGAATCGATTGGGGCACAGCGGCTTTCGGTGGTACGCCCATTTGCGTCGTCGCCCCCTCGGGGCCCGGCGAGGACTCGAACACCTCCGTCGCGGGTTCCCCCGCGGTCGCGATGATCTGGGTTTCCTTCGCGTCGAAGCCGGGTGCGGTGAAACGGCGTTCCCGTTGCGCCCCTTCGGGATTCGCTTCGGGATCGTTGCCCTGATCGGGTTTGTTGATCACGACGGTCTCGGTCTCGGGGTCGTTGGGCACCATCGGCCGGCCCGCGGCCCCCTCGTCGCCGCTCGCTTCACCGGCCGCCTCGCCGCTGTTGAAGGCCCGTTCGCCGCGCCTCGGCGCGGGGCCGCGGTCGGGCTCGGGTGCATTGGGCATGCAAGGAGCTTAGCGACCCGTCCCGGGGGGACGGCAAAATAGACACCATGACGTCGATGGGAGATCTCCTCGGACCCGATCCGATCCTGCTGCCCGGCGACAGCGACGCCGAGGCGGAGCTGCTTGCCAACGAAAACCCGAGCTCCGTCGCCGCCGCGCATCCGTCGGCGTCGGTGGCCTGGGCAACCCTGGCCGAGGCGGCTTTAGCTTCCGGGACGGTCGACGCGGCCGTCACGGCCTACGCCTATGCCCGCACCGGCTACCACCGCGGGCTGGACCAGCTGCGGCGAAACGGCTGGAAGGGCTTCGGGCCGGTGCCTTACGCGCACGAGCCCAACCGCGGCTTCCTGCGCTGCGTGGCGGCGCTGGCCAAGGCCGCCGACACCATCGGCGAGACCGACGAATACCTGCGCTGCCTGGACCTGCTCGACGACTGCGACCCGGCGGCCCGCACGGCGCTGGGGCTTCAGTAGCTCCCTAATAGCTTTCCGAGCATTCGGCGCCGCCCGGGCACTCGATCTGGACGGTCGCGTGGTCCAGCCCGCGCGCCGAAAGCACCGCGCGCGCGTCCTGCAGCACCCGGGCCGAGTCGCCGTCGCTGGTCAGGTGCGCGGTGCACATGTCCTTGCCCGGCGACAGCGTCCACACGTGCAGGTCGTGCACCTCGGTGACGCCGTCGACGGCGCCGAGCGCGCTGCGCAACTCCTCCACGTCGATGTGGGCCGGCGACGTCTCGGACAGGATCCGCAGCGCCGCGCGGGCCAGCGAGACGGCCCGGGGCAGCACCCACAGCGCGACCAGCACCGCGACCACCACGTCGGCGTACGGCCAGCGCGTCGTGACGGTG
>NZ_LZKL01000035.1 GCF_001668725.1 Mycobacterium sp. E787
GCGACGGCGCCTGCAGCTGTTCCTCGTCGACCCGGTCGGTCGGGATCGCGAGCTGCGAGCTGTCGTAGAGCAGGTTGTTCAGCAGGATCTGGCTGGGCAGCATCGGCAGGAACGGCAGCAGCGCCGAGGCGGCGGCCGCGCTGAACATGTTGCCGAAGTTGCTCGACGTGCCCATCAGCACGTACTTGATCGTGTTGGCGAAGATCCGGCGGCCCTCGGCGACGCCGGTGGCCAGCACGCCCAGGTCCTTTTCCAGCAGCACCACGTCGGCCGCGTCCTTGGCGACGTCGGTGGCGCTGTCTACGGAGATCCCCACGTCCGCGGCGTGCAGGGCCAACGCGTCGTTGACGCCGTCGCCGAGGAAGCCGACCGATCGCCCGTTGCGGCGCAGCGCGGTGATCAGCCGCGCCTTCTGCTCGGGGGAGATGCGCGCGAAGATGGTGTGGTTTTGCGCGGCGTCGACGAACCCGTCGTCGTCGAGGGGTTCCAGCTCGGCGCCGGTGAGAGTGCCCTTGGACGCCAAACCCAGGTCATTGCAGACCTTTTCGGC
>NZ_LZKL01000036.1 GCF_001668725.1 Mycobacterium sp. E787
GCGCTCCCGGGCGTCCTCGACGATGTCATTTATGATGTCGCGCAACGCTTTTGACCCCGGATTCCGTGTCCGGCCGCCGTCGATTTGGGATTCGAGCAGGCTTTCGGCCCGGATCGCCCACTCGAAAGCCGCGAGGTCCGGGAACTCGCGCATCAACTTTCCCGATTCGTCGAGCACCGCTTCGATTCGGTCGACGACGCCGCCGGGACGGGCGGCGGCCTCGCGTAGCCGTCGGGATGCGATCAGGTCGATTTCCGCGACCGTCGCCGCGAGCAGCTCCGACTTGTTCGGAAAATAGTGATAGAGGCTGCCGCTGGTCATGTCGGCGGCCCGGGCGATCTCGCGAATCGTCGCCTTCGAGTGGCCCACTTCGGCCACGCAGCGCATCGCCGAGGCGATGATTCGGGCACGGGTCTGCTCGCCGCTGGCGCCGACTGGGCGGCCGAGCTGGGATGGCGAAGCCGGAGGATAATTGATCGCCCGATTATATTCGAGGGAGCCGGTCAAAAGGACGCAGGAGTGAGGACATCAGCATGACGCGGGCGCAGCTGGGTCGCCCCGTCGGCGCCAGCGGCGAGGAGACCCGCCGCCGGCTCCTCGTCGCCACCATGCGCTGTGTCGCCCAGCGCGGCTACTCCAAGGCCACCATCCGCGAGATCGCCCGGACCGCGGAGGTGACCAGCGCCAGCCTGTACAACTACTTCCCCAACAAATCGGAGCTGATCAAGGCGGCCGTCGCGGCCAGAACCGAG
>NZ_LZKL01000037.1 GCF_001668725.1 Mycobacterium sp. E787
ACGCCGGTGCCGACCAAGGTGGCCGTGCCGCCGTTGCCGGCATTTGCGCCGTCGCCGCCCCGGCCGGCGTTGCCTCCGGTGCCGCCGTTGGCGCCGACACCGCCCGTGCCACCGGTGCCGCCGCCGCCGCCGGTGCCGCCCTGACCGCCGTTGCCGCCGTTGTCGCCTTGGCCGTTGAAGCTGCCGCTGCCGTCGCCGCCCGCGCCGCCGGCACCACCTTGGCCGCCGTTGCCGCCCTGGCCGCCGTTGAAGCCGGTGTCGCCGAGGCCGCCGTGGCCGCCGAAGCCGGCGGCGCCGCCCATGCCGCCGTTCCCCCCGGTGCCGACGGGCAGCCGTTCGCTCCCGTTTGCCGCTTGGAAGCCGTTGCCGGGCGCGCCACCCGCGCCGGCCGCCCCGCCGTTGCCGCCCGTCCCGCCTGCGCCGCCGACGCTGGCGCTGCCGGTGCCTCCGTTGCCTCCGCTGCCGCCGGTCCCGCCATCGCCGCCCGGACCCCCGTTGCCGTTGGATCCGAAGAAGCCGTGCTGTGGCGAGGTCGATGTGAGCCGTTGGCTGGCGGCGCCGCCGTGACCGCCCTGGCCGCCCGCGCCGCCGTTACCCCCGGCGAAACCGGAGTTGGGACCACTGGAGCCCTGGTCGCCGGTGCCGCCGTTGCCGCCGCTGCCGCCGGGGCCGCCGTTGCCGCCGCTGCCGAAGAAGACGTTGTTGCTTTCGGCGGCTTGCAGGCTGGCGCTTTGGCCTGGTTCGCCCCCTGCGCCGCCGTCGCCGCCGTTGCCGCCGCTGCCCCCGGCGGCGCCGCTGCCGTTGATACCCGCGCTTCCGGTAGCGCCCTGGCCGCCGGCGCCGCCGTCGCCGCCGTTGCCGCCGCTACCGTCGGCGGTGCCGCCGATGCCCGGATTGCCGCCGGTGCCGCCCGCGCCCGCATCGCCGCCGGTGCCGCCGTTGCCGCCGCTGCCATCGCCGACGGCCGCGCCGCCATTGCCGCCGGTGCCCCCGTTGCCGCCGTTGCCGGCACCCCCGCCGTTGCCCGCGCTCGTGCCGTCGCCGCCGTTGCCGCCCAGGCCGCCCTGGCCGCCGGTGCCGCCTTGGCCTCCGGCACCTTGCTGGCCGCCGCCACCGGCACCGGGCGCCCCGCCGGTGCCGCCCACGCCACCGGACCCGCCGTCTGCGCCCTGACCGCCGTGGCCGCCACCGGCCGAACCTTGGCTGCCGGACCCGCCTTGCCCGCCGGTTCCGCCTTGGCCACCGGTCCCGCCGTTACCGGCGATGCCCGAGGCGCCTTGGGTGGAGCCCGCACCGCCGGTGCCGGCCGGCCCGCCGCTGCCGCCGGTACCGCCGATCCCGCCCGTCCCGCCGGCCACACCCTGGGCTCCGTCGGTGCCGGTGCCGCCCTGGCCGCCCGATCCGCCCGTGCCACCGGTGCCGCCCTGGCCGCCCGCACCTTGTTGGCCGCCGCCACCCGGCCCGGCTGCCCCGCCGGTGCCGCCCACGCCGCCGGCTCCGCCCTCTGCGCCCTGACCGCCCTGACCGCCACCGGCCACACCTTGGCCGCCGGTGCCGCCTTGGCCGCCGGTGCCGCCTTGGCCGCCGGCACCGCCGGATCCGGAGCCGCCGAAGTTGCCATGGCCCCCTTGACCGCCCGTACCACCGGCGCCGCCGTCACCGCCGATGAAGGGGCTGCCGATTCCGGCCACGCCGGCACCGCCGGCCCCACCGGTGCCACCGATCCCGCCAGCACCGCCGACGCCCCCTGATCCGCCGAGTAAACCGCCGTTACCGCCGGCCCCGCCCGTCCCTCCCATCGCGCCCGCTTGGCCGCTGCCGCCCACTCCGGCCGCGCCGGTCCCGCCGACACCGCCGGCCCCGCCGCCGCCGCCATTGCCGAACAGCCCGGCGTCACCGCCCCGGCCGCCGGGTCCCCCGGGCATGCCGGGCGCCCCGGGCACGCCGGACCCGCCATTGCCGCCGTTGCCGAGCAGGATTCCGCCGGGACCGCCGGCCTGCCCGGTCCCCGGTGCCCCGTTTGCGCCGTTGCCGACCAGGGGGCGCCCCAGCAGCAGCTCGGTTGGCGCGTTGATAAGGCGGAGTGCGTCCTGCTCGATGGTCTGCAATGGCGACGTGTTCGCCGCCTCGGTGGCGGCGTACGACGCCGCGCCGGTGAGTAGGGAGCGCGCGAACTGACCGTGGAACGCGGCCGCCTGCGCGGCCAGCTTCTGGTACTCGACGGCCTGTTGGGAAAACAGCGCCGCGATGGCCGTCGACACCTCGTCGGCGGCCGCGCGCGCCACGCCCGTGGTCGGGCCGGTCGCGGCCGCGTTGACGTCGGCAAGGGCCGCTCCGATGCTCTCGATGTCCGCGGCCAGCGAACCCGCGAGCTCCGGTGAGACAAGCACATACGTCATCGAGCACCTCGCCGTACCTCTAGACGAGCCGGCAATCGCCGGCAATCATCAGGGCAACCACTGGGAAGCGTATCGCGATACGGACGCTACGGAATTCATCGTTCGCCACAATGGATCTCGTCCAGATTCCGGGAAGCTCCCGGGTGTCACTGCTCGGTTATCGCGGGAAGCCGGCCGACGAGCCAGTCCGTCATCGTGTTGAGGACGTCGACCGCGGCCTCGAATGACTTTGCGTCGGCCGCCAACGCCACGCCCACGTGAGCGGATTCTGTTGGGACGATGCCGAATTGCCGAACCAGGTAGGTGTCGCCGGTCAATCCCGGACCCCAACCGCCTTTGGCCGCAATGCCTTTGGCGGCCAGTCCCCAGCGCTGGCCGCGGGTGAGCTGCTGCATCAGCTCGATGACGTCAGCCGCGTCACCGACGCCGGGCAGCCCGGCGGCGAATCGCGCCTGGCGATCGAGCGGCCATGGCGTCTGGCCGAAGGCCGTGAAACCCGGGCGGCGTCGTCGCGATTCGACCACCGTGGCCGTGTCACCGCACTCGTTGACGACGGCCTGCACCAGGCGGGCGGCCTCCGCCGGGTCGCCCAGTCGAGACCACAACTGCTCCGACGCGTGATTGTCGGATTCCGTGATGGCTTTGACGACGAGGTCCCGGGCGCCTGCCCGGTCGGCACGCAGGGCCGCGACGGCCAACGGCACCTTGATCGTCGACCAGGCGACCCCGGATTGCCAGCGGCCCAACGAGATAACCTCGGCAAGGCCCGGACGGGCAACCGCGATGCCGATGGTCGCCGGGACGGTGGCCGCAAGCTCGCCGAAGCTCGATTCCACTTGGCGCAGTGGGGATGTCATGTCGTGCCGGCGCTACCGGCGGACCGGCCACACGGGATCACCGCAGTCGACACCCTGCGCCGACAACTGCCGCTTGAGCACCTTGAAGGTCACCGTCCGCGGTAGCTCCCCGCTGATCCGGACGTAGGACGGCCATTGTTTGGGCCCGAGGTCGGGCTGGTCGGCCAGGAAGGCCCGGAACTTCTCCGGATCGAACTCCGCACCGGGAGCGAGCACGAGCGCCGCCATCACCTGGTCGCCGACGACCGGGTCGGGCACCGCGTACACCGCGACCTCGACGGCGTCGGGATAGCGCAGCAGCACGCGCTCGATCGGTGCGGCCCCCAGGTTCTCGCCGTCGACCCGCATCCAATCACCAAGCCGCCCAGCAAAATACGCGTAGCCACCCTCATCCCGATAGGCGAGGTCGCCGCTGTGGTACATGCCGCCGGCCATTCGCTCGGCCTCGGCGGCCTCGTCATTGTAGTAACCCTCGAAACGGCCCGCCCCGGCTGTGTTCACGATCTCCCCGACGACGCCCGCCGGGCACGGCTCGCCGGTGTCGGGGTCGACGATTGCAACACCCTCCGGCAGCGGACCCAACGCGCCCGGCGGCGTGTCGGGGGTGCGGGCGATGGCCACCCCGCCCTCGGTCGAACCGAACCCGTCCTGCACGACGCACCCGAACCTGCGGGCGAACCGCTCGATGTCGGCGGGCACGCCTTCGTTGCCGTAGACGGCCCGCAGCGGGTTGTCCGCATCGTCGGGCCGCTCGGGTGTGGCGAGCACGTACGACAACGGCTTGCCCACGTAGTTGGCGTAGGTGGCACCGTAGCGGCGGACATCCGGCAGAAACCCCGATGCCGAGAACTTGCGCCGCAACGCCATTGAACCCCGGCATGCGGCGGCCACGGCCCAGCCGACCAGCACGGCGTTGGAGTGGAACAACGGCATGGACACATAGCAAACGTCATCTCGGCCGAGGTCGAAGCGCTGCGCCATCGTGACGCCGGCGATCGCGACCTTGCCGTGGCTGCACTTCACCGCCTTCGGCTCGCCGCTGGTGCCCGACGTGAAGATCAGCATGAACAGGTCCCCGGGCGACGCGGACTGGAATTCGAGCTCGACACTCCCCGAGGGGAGGTGCTCGGCCACCTCGTCCGCCCACGTGTCGGAATCGACATTCACGTGATCGATACCGCCCAGCGGCGCAGCGGAATTCGAATCGGCCAGCACCACCTGGCAGTCGGCGTGCGCGATGTCCCGGGCCAGCGCGTCGCCGCGGCGCACCGGGTTGAGCCCCACCGGCACGATCCCGGACATCCCCGCGGCCACCAGCATCGCCGAGAAGAAGGGCGTGTTCTCCAGCAGCACACCGACGTGCGGCGGCTTCGCCGGGTCGAGGCGTTCGCGCAGCGCCGCCGCGATCGCGGCAGCGTGCCGGAGGTGATCGCCCCAGCTGGTGAACGAGTCTTCGAAATACACGCCGCGGTCGTCGATCTCGGCCAGCGGCACCAGCAGTTTGGTGACCGTCGGGTCGGGGGGAAGCACGAAGCTAGGCAGGGGTATCCGCCAGTTCGCGGCCGATCCGGCGCAGCTGCCCGGTGGCGCCGCGCAGCGCGAACTCGATCTCCTTGGCGGCCAGGAAGTACCGGTGCACGGGGTGGTCGGTGTCGACGCCCACGCCGCCGTGCACGTGCACCACGGTGTGCGCCACGCGGTGTCCGGCGTCGGCGGCCCAGAACGCCGCGCTGGCCACGTCGATCTCGGCAGGGATGTCCTCCGACACGCGCCAGGCCGCCTGGGTCAGCGTCAGCCGCAAGCCCTTGACGTCGATGTAACCGTCGGCGAGCCGCTGCGCCACCGCCTGGAAGCTGCCGATCGGACGGTCGAATTGCTCACGCGTGCGGGCGTATTCGGCGGTCAGCTGCAGACCGCGTTCGAGCACGCCGAGCTGGAACGCGCTGCGTCCCAAGGTGATGAGCGTGTCGAGCCAGGCGGCGACGACCGCGTCGCCGACCCGGCGTCCCGCGTCGACCGCCGTCCCGTCCAGTCTGAGGTGCCCGACGCTGCCCAGGCCGGTGGTCTGCAGCGCCGTCACCGTGACCCCCGGATCGTCCGCGGCGACCAGGAAAACCGCGGCGCCGGAATCGGTTTCGGCCGGGACCAGGAAGGCGTCGGCGACGGGGCCGAACCCGACCTGGGTGCGCGTCCCAGTCAAGCGGAAGCCGTCACCGGAGCGGGTGGCCTGCACCGGCCCCTCACCCATTTCGCCGTCGAGCGCGACGGTGAGGATCTTCTCGCCCCGCACGGCCGGCGCGCCCCAGCCCTGCTGCAATTCCTCGGAGCCGAACCGTGCCAGCGCCCCGGCGGCCAGCACCACCGACTCCAGGTAGGGCACGGCCGCCAGCTGGTGGCCCAGCGCGACCAGGATGGCCACCTGCTCGAGAACGCCGAAGCCGTCGCCGCCCAGCGACGTCGGCGACGCACTGGTCAAGATGTCGGCTTCGACGAGCTTGCGCCACAGCTGCTGGTCGAATCTTTGCTCGAGGTTGTCGAGCTCACGCTGGTGTTCGGGCGTGCACACCGCGTCGACGATGGTGTCGACCAAACCGCCGAGGTCCTGTGCGGCTTCTGTCGTGGTGAAGTCCATGAATTCTCGTCCTTACAAGTCCCTATATATGAGGAATATTGAGGAAGCGCTAGCGGTTGGCCCGGGGCAGTCCCAGCGCGACCATGCCGATGATGTCGCGCTGCACCTCGTTGGTGCCGCCCCCGAAGGTCAGGATCAGGCATGCCCTGTGCATCCGCTCGACCCGGCCGCGCAGCAACGCGCCCGGCGAATCCGGGCGCACCGTCGCCGCGGTCCCCAGCACCTCCATCAGCAGGCGGTACGCCTCGGTCGCCAGCTCGGTGCCGAACACCTTGGCCGCCGAGGCATCGGCGGGTCCCAGGGAGTCGGTGTGCGCCGAGGCCAGCTCCCAGTTGATCAGCTTGAGAACCTCGGCCTTGGCGTGCACGCGCGCGAGGTTGAGCTGCACCCACTCCGAATCGATCAGCCGGGCCCCGCCGGCGTCCTTGGTGTTTTGCGCCCACTCCCGGACCTCGCGCAGCGCCACGATGATCGGTTGCGCCGACACCAGGGCGACCCGCTCGTGGTTGAGCTGGTTGGTCACCAGCTTCCACCCGCCGTTCTCCTCGCCGATCAGGTTGGTCACCGGCACCCGCACGTCGGTGTAGTAGGTGGCGCTGGTGTCGGGGCCCGCCATCGTGTGCACCGGCGTCCAGGAGAAGCCCTCCGCGGTGGTCGGCACCACCAGCATCGAGATCCCGCGGTGCTTCTTGGCCTCCGGGTTGGTGCGCACCGCCAGCCACACCCAGTCGGCGTACTGGATCAGGCTGGTCCACATCTTCTGGCCGTTGATCACGTAGTCGTCGCCGTCGCGCACCGCGGTGGTGCGCAGGTTGGCCAGGTCCGTGCCGGCGCCGGGCTCGGAATAGCCGATCGAGAAATGCAGGTCACCGGCCGCGATCTTGGGCAGGAAGAACTTCTTCTGTTCGTCGGTGCCGAAGGCCATGATGGTCGGCGCCACGCTGTTGATCGTCAGGAACGGCACCGGCGCGCCCGCGATGGCCGCCTCGTCGGTGAAGATCAGCGAGTCCATCGGCGAACGGTCCTGCCCGCCGTATTCCTCGGGCCAGCTCAGGGTCAGCCACCCGTCCTTACCCATCTGGGAGACGACCTCGCGGTAGGCGTTGCCGGTCCCGATCTCGCCCTGTGTCGAGCTGAGGGCCTCGCGGCGCTCCGGCGTCATGAGCGTGGTGAAGTACGACCGCAGCTCGCGACGCAGCTCCTCCTGTTCAGGGGTGTAACTGATGCGCATTGCAGGCCGTCCTTGTCGTTTAAGCGTCGTTGAGCGTCGTTGAGCGTCAATTGCGATCGAATGCCGCGTCACGCTATGCAGCCCGACCAACGGCTACCCGTTCGCCTCCCCGGTTGTAACACGTTCTAGTCTTGGAATCCAGCGACCGTTTCCCCTGAGGCACCGGGGCCCTAAGGTGGACCTACATACCGACGGGGCGAGTGCTCACGTTGAAGGCCAGGTTCAAGGAGGGTGCCGTGCGGGTGATCGTGGATCGTGACCGGTGCGAAGGGAACGCGGTGTGCATGGGAATCGCACCCGACCTGTTCGACCTGGACGACGAGGACTACGCGGTCGTGAAGGTCGACCCGATTCCCGCCGACCGAGAGCAGCTGGCCGAACAGGCCATCGCCGAGTGCCCCCGCGCCGCGCTGGTGCGCCAAGACTAGAGGTATTCATAAATTGACTAGCAGCACAAACGCGGCCGATCTGTCCGGAAAGGTCGCGGTGGTGACCGGTGCCGCCGCGGGACTGGGTCGCGCCGAGGCGCTCGGCCTGGCCCGGCTCGGCGCCAACGTCGTCGTCAACGACATCGCCGCGGCGCTGGACGCCTCCGACGTGATCGACGAGATCACCGCCGCCGGCGTCAAGGCTGTCGCAGTGGCCGGTGACATCAGTCAGCGCGCGACGGCCGACGAGTTGGTGGCCACCGCCGACGGGCTCGGCGGGCTGGACATCGTCGTGAACAACGCCGGGATCACCCGCGACCGGATGCTGTTCAACATGTCCGACGAGGAATGGGATCTCGTCATCGCGGTGCACCTGCGCGGACATTTCCTGCTGACGCGCAACGCGGCCACCTACTGGCGTGCCAAGGCCAAGGATGCGGGCGGGAAGGTCTTCGGCCGCATCGTCAACACCGCCTCGGAGGCCGGCCTGGTGGGGCCGGTGGGGCAGGCCAACTACGGCGCGGCCAAGGCAGGGATCATCTCGCTGACCCTCACCGCCGCCCGGGCGCTGGGCCGTTACGGCGTGTGCGCCAACGCGATCTGCCCGCGCGCCCGCACCGCGATGACGGCCGACGTCTTCGGGGCGGCACCCGAAAACGAAGGCGGCATCGACCCGCTGTCGCCGGAGCACGTGGTCAGCCTGGTCACGTTCTTGGCATCGCCGGCCGCCGCCGAAGTCAACGGCCAGGTGTTCATCGTCTACGGCCCGCAGGTGACGCTGGTTGCCGCGCCGACCGCGGAGCACAGGTTCGCCGCGGACGGGCCGGCATGGGACCCCGGCCAACTCAGCGGCGAGCTCGAAAAATACTTTGCTGGCCGCGATCCGGAGCGGAACTTTTCCGCCGTCGGCCTGATGGAGCAATAGCCGTGTAAAACGCACTTTATGGGGGAATGCGCGCGAGTAGAACATGTGTCAGATTGGAGTTTTGTCAATACCTCTGACCTGGACAAATTAACGGTTCGGATACGGAAATGCTGTTCATTGACACCGCGTACTTCTTCTGAGTTAATATGATCCGGCTCACACCGGGCCGCGAGCGATCGAAGACAATGCAAAGGCGATTCACAGGCTTCGCCGCGACCAGCAGAGGGGGGTGGCCAGGCTGAGAGAACAACTTGCCGTCCCCGCCCGCGCCGTCGGCGGGTTCTTCGAGATGATGATCGACACCGGCCGCGAGACTTTTCGGCGGCCGTTTCAATTTGGCGAGTTCCTCGAACAGACGTGGATGATCGCCCGGGTCTCGCTGGTTCCGACGCTGCTCGTCTCCATCCCGTTCACGGTGCTGGTGGCGTTCACCCTCAACATCCTGTTGCGCGAAATCGGCGCGGCCGACTTGTCCGGCGCGGGAACCGCTTTCGGCACCGTCACCCAGTTGGGCCCGGTGGTCACGGTGCTCGTCGTGGCCGGCGCCGGCGCCACCGCGATCTGCGCCGACCTGGGTGCCCGCACCATCCGCGAAGAGATCGACGCGATGCGGGTGCTGGGCATCGACCCCGTCCACCGGCTGGTGGTGCCGCGGGTGCTGGCGTCCACGGTGGTGGCGCTGTTGCTCAACGGCCTGGTGTGCGCCATCGGCCTGTCGGGCGGCTACGTCTTTTCCGTCTTTCTCCAGGGCGTCAACCCGGGCGCGTTCATCAACGGCCTGACCGTGCTCACCGGGCTGCGCGAGTTGGTGCTCGCCGAAGTCAAGGCGCTGCTGTTCGGCGTGATGGCCGGGCTGGTCGGGTGCTACCGCGGCCTGACCGTCAAGGGGGGTCCCAAGGGCGTCGGGAACGCCGTCAACGAAACCGTCGTCTACGCGTTCATCTGCCTGTTCGTCATCAACGTGGTCATGACCGCCATCGGCGTGCGGATTTCGGCCAAGTGAGGCGAGTGAACACCCGATGAGCTACGACGCCACCCTCCGGTTTCGCCGCTTCATGTCGCGGCTGCAGGGACCCATCGACGACTTCGGCGAACAGGCGCTGTTCTACGGCAAAACCGTGCGCTACGTTCCGCAGGCGATCACCCAATACCGCAAGGAGACGATCCGGAACGTCGCCGAAATGACCATGGGCGCAGGGGCTCTCGTCATGATCGGCGGCACGGTTGGTGTCGCGGCCTTCCTGACCCTGGCCTCCGGCGGCGTCATCGCCGTGCAGGGGTATTCGTCGCTGGGCAACATCGGCATCGAGGCGCTGACGGGCTTCCTGTCGGCGTTCCTCAACGTCCGAGTCGTCGCCCCGGTGATCGCGGGCATCGCGCTGGCGGCCACGATCGGCGCGGGTGCCACCGCCCAGTTGGGCGCCATGCGGGTGTCCGAGGAGATCGACGCCGTCGAATGCATGGCGGTGCAGTCGGTGTCCTACCTGGTGTCGACCCGGCTGATCGCGGGCCTGATCGCGATCATCCCGCTGTATTCGCTGTCCGTGCTGGCGGCGTTCTTCGCCGCCCGCTTCACCACGGTGTACATCAACGGGCAGTCGAAAGGCCTTTACGACCACTACTTCAATACGTTCCTCATCCCCTCGGACCTGTTGTGGTCCTTCCTGCAGGCCATCGTGATGGCCATCGCGGTCATGCTGGTCCACACCTATTACGGATACAACGCCAGCGGCGGGCCCGTCGGCGTCGGCGTCGCCGTCGGGCAGGCCGTGCGCACCTCGCTGATCGTCGTGGTCGTCATCACCTTGTTCATCTCGCTGGCCGTCTACGGCGCGTCGGGTAACTTCAACCTCTCCGGCTAAGGGGGAGCGGCAAACAAACATGGCAGACGGCGGACCGGGACGCACATCCGTTCGGCTGGCAGCGGCGCTGCTGGCCAGTTTGATCGTGGCCTTTGCCGCCGTCACCTACCTCTCCTACACCGCGGCGTTCGCCTCGACCGACACCGTCACCGTCTCGGCGCCGCGGGCGGGCCTGGTGATGGACAAGGGCGCCAAGGTCAAGTACCGGGGCATCCAGATCGGCAAGGTCACCGCCATCGACTACTCCGGTGACCAGGCGCGGCTGACGCTGGCCATCAGCAGCGACCAGATGCACTTCGTCCCCTCCAACGCGACGGTGCACATCGCGGGCAACACCATCTTCGGCGCCAAGTCGGTGGAATTCCTTCCGCCCCAAGCGCCTTCGCCGACGTCGTTGCGCCCGGACGCCCATGTGGAGGCCTCCGCCGTGCAGCTGGAGGTCAACACCCTGTTCCAGTCGCTCATCGACCTGCTGCACAAGGTCGACCCGGTGGAGCTGAACGGGACGCTGAGCGCCCTGTCGGAGGGGCTGCGCGGCCACGGCGACGACTTCGGCTCGCTGCTGTCGGGGCTGAACACGCTGGCGCGCCAGGCTAACCCGAAGCTGCCGGCCCTGCAGGAGGACTTCCGCAGGGCCGGGATCGTCACCAACACCTACGCCGATGCGGCCCCCGACCTGAACACCGTCTTCGACAACCTGCCGACGATCAACCGGACGGTGGTCGACCAACAGAAGAATCTCAACGACACGCTGCTGGCGACGATCGGCCTGGCCAACAACGCCTACGACACGTTGGAACCCGCCGAGCAGAACTTCATCGACGCCATCAACAGGCTGCGTGCCCCGATCAAGGTGGCCCACGACTACTCGCCGGAATTCGGCTGCTTTTTCGCCGGTGTCGAACGCGGCATCAAGGAATTCGCCCCGCTGCTCGGGGTCCGCAAGGCCGGCCTGTTCACGTCCTCGAGCTTCGTGTTGGGCGCGCCCTCGTACACGTACCCGGAGTCGCTGCCGATCGTCAACGCATCCGGGGGTCCGAACTGCCGCGGGCTGCCCGACATTCCGACGAAGCAGACCGGCGGGTCGTTCTACCGGTCGCCCTTCCTGGTGACCGACAACGCCAACATCCCGTACGAGCCGTTCACCGAGCTGCAGTTCGACGCGCCCTCCACACTGCAGTTCCTGTTCCACGGCGCCTTCGCGGAACGGGACGACTTCTGATGGCGGCCGCGGGGATGCCGTCGCACCGGTCGATGCTGATCAAGGTAGGCATCTTCGCGGCGGCCATGGTGCTGGTGAGCGCGTCGCTGGTGATCGTCTTCGGCGACTTCCGGTTCGGGCCCGAAAGCACCTACCACGCAACGTTTACCGATGTGTCGAAGCTGAAGCCCGGCCAGAAGGTTCGCATCGCCGGCGTGCCGGTCGGCGCGGTGTCGGGCGTGAAGCTCAACCCCGACAACACGATCGACGTGAAGTTCGGGGTGGACAGCCGCTACACGCTGTATTCGTCGACGCGCGCGGTGATCCGGTACGAAAACCTGGTCGGCGACCGTTATCTGGAGATCACGTCGGGCCCCGGGGAGCTGCGTAAGCTGCCGGCCGGTTCCACGATCAACTCCGAACACACCCAGCCCGCACTGGATCTCGACGCGCTGCTGGGCGGGCTGCGGCCGCTGGTCAAGGGCCTGGACGCCGACAAGGTCAACACCATCAGCAGCGCGGTCATCCAATTGTTGCAGGGCCAGGGCGGGGCGTTGTCCGACGTGCTGGCCGACACGAGCGCGTTCTCGTCGGCGCTGGGCCAACGCGACCAGCTCATCGGCGACGCGATCACCAACCTCAACACCGTGCTGGGGACCGTGGACCAGAAGAGCGCGCAGTTCTCGGCCAGCGTCGACCAGCTGCAGCAACTGATCACCGGGCTGGCCAAGAACAAGGACACGATCGCCGGGGCCATTCCGCCGCTGGCTTCGACGACCACGGACCTGACTGAGCTGCTGAAGAATTCGCGCCGGCCGCTGCAGGGCATCCTGGAGAACACCCGGCCGCTGGCCACCGAGATCGACAACCGCAAGGCCGAGGTGGACAACGACGTCGAGCAACTCGGCGAGGACTACCTGCGGCTGGCCGCGCTCGGCGCCTACGGGTCGTTCTTCAACATCTATTTCTGCTCGGTGACCATCAAGATCAACGGCCCGGCCGGCAGCGACATCCTGCTGCCCCTCGGTGGCCAGGTCGATCCCAGCAAGGGGAGGTGCGCTTTTGTCAAGTAACGCAAGGCGCGAACGTGACCCGTTGCGCACCGGCGTCTTCGGTGTTGTGCTGGTGGTCTGCGTCGTGCTCATCGCATTCGGGTACGCGGGCCTGCCGTTCTGGCCGCAGGGCAAGATCTACGACGCCTACTTCGCCGACGCCGGCGGCATCAACCCCGGCAACTCCGTCTACGTGTCGGGCTTCAAGGTCGGCAAGGTGTCGTCCGTCGGCCTGGCCGGCGACAGCGCCAAGGTGACCTTCAGCGTCGATCGGCACATCGTCGTCGGCGACCAGTCGCTCGCCGCGATCCGCACGGACACCATCCTCGGCGAGCGTTCCATCGCGGTGACCCCGGCGGGCACCGGCAGGTCGACCACCATTCCGCTGAGCCGCACGACCACGCCGTACACGCTGGCCGGCGCGCTGGAGGACCTGGGCAACAACGCCAACAACCTGAACAAGCCCCAGTTCGAACAGGCCCTCAACGTGCTCACCGACACGCTGCACGACGCCACCCCCGAATTGCGCGGCGCGCTGGACGGGGTGACGTCGCTGTCCCGCACGCTCAACCGCCGCGACGAGGCGCTGCAAAGCCTGCTGGCGCATGCGAAGTCGGTGACGGCGGTGCTGTCGCAGCGCGCCAACCAGGTCAACAAGCTGGTCGACGACGGCAACGAGTTGTTCGCCGCGCTGGACGAGCGGCGGGCCGCGATCGGCGAGTTGATCTCCGGCATCGGCGGCCTCTCGCAGCAGATTTCCGGCTTCGTCGCCGACAACCGCAAGGAGTTCGGCCCGGCGCTGAGCAAGCTGAACAAGGTGCTGGCCAACCTCAACGAGCGCCGCGACTACATCACCGAGGCGCTCAAGCGGCTGCCGACCTACGCCACCGAGTTGGGTGAGGTGGTCGGTTCCGGGCCCGGGTTCAACGTGAACGTGTTCAGCGTGTTGCCGGCGCCGATGGTGGCGATGGTGTTCGACTTCATCTACCAGCCGGGCAAGCTGCCGGCCAGCCTCGCCGACTACCTGCGCGGGCTGATTCAGGAACGCTGGATCATCAGGCCGAAGTCGCCATGACGAATCGGATCGCCCGCAGCAGGGCGCTGCGCTACGGCACCATCATCGCACTGGTCGCGATGTTGGTGGGCGGCGTGTATGTGCTGTCGTCGCAAGGCAATAACCGGACCGTCATCGGCTATTTCACCTCGGCCGTCGGTCTGTATCCCGGCGACCAGGTGCGCATCCTGGGCGTGCCGGTCGGTTCGATCGACACGATCGAGCCGCGGCCCTCCGACGTCAAGATCACCATGTCGGTGGCCAAGGACGTGAAGATCCCCAAGGATGCGCGGGCCATCATCATCTCGCCGAACCTGGTGTCCGCGAGGTTCATTCAGCTCACCCCGGTGTACACCGGCGGGGCGCTCCTGCCCGACGGCGGCAGCATCGACCTGAACCGCACCGGGGTGCCGGTGGAATGGGACGAGGTCAAGGAGTCCCTGACCCAGCTGGCCGTTCAGCTGGGCCCGACGACGGGATCGATGCAGGGGCCACTGGGCAGGGCGATCAACCAGGCCGCCGACACGCTCGACGGCAACGGCGAGTCGTTCCACAACGCGTTACGCGAACTCTCGCAAGTCGCCGGGCGGCTGGGGGATTCGCGCAACGACATCTTCGGCACCGTGAAGAACCTGCAGGTTCTGGTCGACGCGCTGTCGGCGAGCAACGAGCAGATCGTGCAGTTCGCCGGCAACGTCGCTTCGGTGTCGCAGGTGCTGGCCGACAGCTCGCGGCATCTGGACAACACCCTGGGCACGCTCAACCAGGCGCTCTCCGACATCCGGGGGTTCCTGCACGAGAACAACTCGACGATCATCGATACGGTCAACAACCTCAACGACTTCGCCCAGACGTTGAGCGACCAGAGCGACAACATCGAGCAGGTGTTGCATGTGGCCGGCCCGGGTATCGCGAACTTCTACAACATCTACGACCCGGCGCAGGGCACCCTGAACGGTCTGTTGTCGATACCCGAATTCGCCAACCCCGTTCAGTTCATCTGCGGTGGCTCCTTCGAGACCGCCGCCGGGCCGAGGGCGCCGGACTACTTCCGGCGCGCCGAGATCTGTCGTGAGCGGCTGGGCCCGGTGTTGCGCCGGCTCGCGGTGAACTTCCCGCCGGTGATGTTCCACCCGCTCAACACGATCACCGCGTACAAGGGCCAGATCATCTACGACACCCCGGAGACCCAGGCCAAGGCCGCCACCCCGGAACCCCAGCTGACCTGGATACCCGCTCCGGGTTCGCACCCGGCGCCGCCGGCCCAGAATCCGTCCGATCTGCAGGCCCTGCTGGTTCCCACCGCCCCGCAGACCGGCAACCCTCCGGGGCCGCCGCCCGCCGGCGCCAACCCCGCGCCGGCACCGGGCCCCGGACCGGGCAACGCGTTCGGTCCGCTGCCCGGCCCCCCGCCCAGCCAGGCGCCGGGCGGGCCGGCGGCCAACCTGGGCGGTGGCGGATGAAGCGAATCTGGTTGCGCGGCGGCGTGTTAGCTGCCGGCAGTGCGCTGCTGGCCGGCTGTCAGTTCAATGGGCTCAACTCGCTGGCGATGCCCGGCACCGCCGGCCACGGCAGCGGCGCGTACTCGATCACCGTCGAGATGCCCGACGTGGCGACGCTGCCGCAGAACTCGCCGGTCATGGTCGATGACGTCACCGTCGGCAGCGTCTCGGGCATATCGGCCGAGCAGCGGGCCGACGGATCCTTCTACGCCGCTGTGAAACTGGCGCTGAACAAGAACGTCGTGCTGCCGGCCAACGCGACGGCGACGGTGGCCCAGACGTCGTTGCTGGGTTCGATGCACATCGACCTGGCGCGTCCCAAGGACAAGCCGGCGACCGGCCGGCTCAAGGACGGCTCCACGATCACCGAGGCCAACACGGGCCGCTACCCGACCACCGAAGAGGTGTTCTCTGCGTTGGGCGTCGTCGTCAACAAGGGCAATCTCGGTGCGCTGGAAGACATTACAGACGAGACCTATCAAGCCGTCGCCGGTCGCCAGGACCAGTTCGTCGACCTGATCCCGCGCCTCGCCGAGCTGACGGCGGGGCTCAACCGGCAGACCAACGACATCATCGACGCGGTCGACGGGCTGAACCGATTCTCCGCGACCCTGGCGCGCGACAAGGACAACCTGGGCCGGGCGCTGGACACGCTGCCCGAGGCCCTCCGGGTGCTCAACAAGAACCGGGACCACATCGTCGAGGCATTCGGCGCGCTCAAGAAGCTGGCGCAGGTGACCTCCCACATCCTGGCAAAAACCAAGGTGGACTTCGCCGAAGACCTCAAGGGCCTGTACTCGGTCGTCAAGGCCCTCAGCGACAACCGCAAGAACTTCGTCACCTCGCTGCAGATCCTGCTGACCTTCCCGTTCCCCAACTTCGGCATCAAACAGTCGGTGCGCGGCGACTACCTCAACGTGTTCACCACCTTCGACCTCACCCTGCGGCGGATCGGAGAGACGTTCTTCACCACCTCGTATGCGCTTGACCCGAACATGATGCACATGAGCGAGGTCCTCAACCCGCCCGATTTCCTCACCGGTGAATTGGCCAACCTGTCCGGGCAGGCGGCCGACCCGTTCAAGATTCCGCCCGGCACGGCTCCGGGTGCCGAGGGTCAGTAGGGGCGGCGGATGATCGACAAACTCACCAAGATCCAACTCGGCATCTTCGCGGTGATCACCGCCATCACGCTGAGCGTGATGGCCGTCTTCTACCTGCGTCTGCCCGCCACCTTCGGGATCGGGACGTACGTCGTCAGCGCCGATTTCGTCGCCGGTGGCGGGCTGTACAACAACGCCAACGTCACCTACCGCGGAGTCGCGGTCGGGCGGGTGGAGTCGGTGGGCCTGAACCCCAGCGGCGTCACCGCCGAAATGCGGCTGAACAGCGGCACTCCCATTCCGTCGAACGTCACCGCCACCGTGAAGAGCGTCTCGGCGGTGGGTGAGCAGTACATCGACCTCGTGCCGCCGGGCGAGCCGTCATCGACGAAGCTGCACAACGGATCCCGGATCGACCGGCAGAACACCCGGATCGGCCAGGACGTCGCCGACCTGTTGAAGCGGGCGGAGTCGCTGGTCAACAGCCTCGGCGACACCCGCTTGCGCGAGCTCCTGCACGAGACCTTCATGGCGGCCAACGGGTCGGGTCCCGAGCTGGCCCGCCTGATCGAGTCGGCCCGACTGTTGGTGGACGAGGCCAACGCCAGCTACCCGCAGGTATCGCAGCTGATCGATCAGGCCGGCCCGTTCCTGCAGGCCCAGATCCGTGCCGGCGCCGACATCAAGTCGCTGTCCGACGGGTTGGCGCGGTTCACTTCCGAGGTGCGCCGGGCCGACCCGCAGCTGCGCGACACGCTGGCCACCGCCCCGGGCGCCACCGATGAGGCCAGCACCGCGTTCTCCGGCATCCGGCCGTCATTCCCGGCGCTGGCCGCCAGCCTGGCCAACCTCGGGCGCGTCGGGGTCATCTACCACAAGTCGATCGAGCAGCTGTTGGTGGTGTTGCCGGCCCTGTTCGCGGCGATCACCACGGCCGCCGGCGGCGCGCCGCAGGACGAGGGCGCCAAGCTGGACTTCAAGCTCGACCTCAACGACCCGCCGCCGTGCGCCGTCGGCTTCCTGCCCCCGCCGCTGATGCGCACGCCGGCCGACGAGACGCTGCGCGAGCTGCCGAAGGACATGTACTGCAAGGCGGCCCAGAACGATCCCAGCACCGTGCGCGGCGCCCGCAACTACCCGTGCCAGGAGTTCCCCGGCAAACGCGCGCCGACGATCCAGCTCTGCCGCGACCCGAAAGGTTACGTTCCCGTCGGCCGCAACCCCTGGCGCGGCCCACCGGTACCGTACGACACCCCGGTGACGAACGGGCTGAACGTATTGCCGCCCAACAAGTTCCCGTACATCCCGCCGGATGCCGAACCGGATCCGGGCACCCCCATCGTCGGGCCGCCGCCCCCCGGCGTGGTGCCCGGGCCCGGCCCGCTGCCCAACCACCAGCCGGCATGGGATCCGCCGCCCCCCAACGACAGCGGTCCGCCGCCGGGTAACCCGTCGTGGCACCCGCCCGGGGTGCCGCCGGTGCCGCCGATACTCCCGTACCCGAAGTGGCTCCCCCCGCCGGCGCCTCCGGAGGGGATCAATCCCCCGCCGGCCGGCCCGGGACCGGAGAAGCCGTGGGGGCCGCCGCCCGGACCGCAGCCGCAGGCCAGCGGCCCCGCGTACACGACCTATGACCAGCACACCGGAGCCTTCGTGGACCCGGCGGGCGGCACTGGTATCTTCGCGCCCGGCACGAGCGGCGCGTCCAGCGCCGAGAACTGGGTGGACCTGATGCGTGATCCGAGGCCTCTTTGACGGACCCCTTGATGGACCCCTTGATAGACCCCTCAGTGGACTCCGCAGCGACGGCAGGCCAAGCGACGACGCGGCGCGTCCGTCGGCGGGCCTCGCGCGCCGCGGGCCCCGCCAAGAGCGAGTCCGGTTGCCCCGCCGCGGTTCTCGCTGATGCGCCGACGGCGGAACCCTCGTTGCAGCCCGCCGCCAAGAAGGCGAAGACCCTCCAGCCGGTCAAGCCGCCGCCACGGCGCCGGCCACGCCGGACCCTGGTGCTCTGCACCTCGTTCGCCGCGGCGCTGCTGGCGGTCGGGGCGCTGGCCGGCGGCCTGGCCGCGCTGATCATCCAGCAGCGACACGCCGAGGCGCAGCAGGCGCGCGACCAGCGCTTCGTCGACACCGCGACGCAGACCGTGGTCAACATGTTCAGCTACAAGCAGGACAACATCGACGAAAGCGTGAACCGGTTCTACAACGGCACCAGCGGCCCACTGCGTGGCATGCTCGGCGCCAACAACAACATCGACAACCTCAAGGGCCTGTTCCGCTCCACCAACGCCACCTCGGAAGCCGTGGTCAACGGCGCCGCGCTGGAGGGCATCGACGCGGTCACCGACAACGCGTCGGTGCTGGTGTCGGTGCGGGTCACGGTCGCCGACATCGACGGGACCAACAAGCCGTCCATGCCGTATCGCCTGCGGGTCATCGTGCACGAGGACGAGCAGGGGAAGATGACCGGTTACGACCTGAAGTACCCCGACGGGGGTAACTGATGCCGTCACCCCGCGTCCAGAGGTGGCTGATCGCCGTGGCGGGCTCGGTCCTGGTGGCGGCTATCGTCGGCCTGTCCGCGGCGGGTGGCTGGTTCTATTGGGAAAGGGTGCAGACGCGCGGCGAGGCGGCGGCCCGGGCGGTGCTGCCGGGGCTGGCCGCCAAGGAGATACCCGAGGTCTTCGCCTACGACTACCAGACCGTCGAACGCAGCCTGTCGGCCGCGTACCCGTTGCTCACCCCGGCCTATCGCCAGGAGTTTCAGAAGAGCGTCAACACGCAGATCATCCCCGAGGCGAAGAAGCGTGAGGTGGTCGTCCAGGCCAACGTCGTTGGCGTGGGCGTCATGTCGGCAAAGCGCGACTCGGCGTCGGTGATGGTGTACATGAATCGCACCGTGACCGACAAGTCACGGCAGCCGCTCTACGACGGCAGCCGGTTGCGGGTCGACTTCACCAAGATCGGCAAGCAGTGGCTGATCGCCTACATCACGCCGATCTAGCTCAGAAGCACATCGCAATGTTGTTGCAGCGCAACGGATAGCGCTCGACAGGGCTGGGCGGCGGCCCGGCCAGCGTCAGCGAAAACGGTTGCTTCTTCATGTCGGACTGCAGCCCGCAGACCGGACCGTGCAGGATCGTGTGGGTGCCGGTCATGGTCTCGTCGCTGAACGCGTAGGTTTCGGTGGTCGGCGCGGTGCCGCCGCCCGGGCATGACACGCCATCGGACTTGTCCACCTTGAAGGTCCACAGCATGCTGGACATGCGGGCCCTGCCGCTGAAGTTCTGCAACTTGTCCGCGGCGCTGATCCGTTCGGGCGTCGAGCTCACGATGTTCAGGGCGCAGTTCATCGCGAAGACGATCGGGTCCGAATAGTCGTTCATGTTCCGGGTTCCGGACGGCTGATCGCACAGCGCGGAAATCGTCCAGGAAACCCCCGATACGCCGGCCTCGTTGAAGGTGTAGGTGCCGTCCGCCGGTGGTCCGATGGCGCTCGCCGGGTCGCCGGACACCAACGCGACCCCCAGTGCTATGGCCGAGCAGATGCCGGCGCCGGCCGCCAGCCCGCGGCGGAGTTTCATAGTGCCCCTCCCTTCACGCTGCATCGAGTATCACAGCGTTTCGGCCGCGACACCATGGCCGGCGTCGTGCGGATGCGACTCCGCGAGGGCGTCGAGGAATGACCGCGCCCAGCGGTCCACGTCGTGGGCGAGCACCTGGCGGCGCATCGTGCGCATCCGCCGCCGGCCCTCCTCGGGCGTCTGGTTGAGCGCCGCCTCGATCACGTCCTTGACGCCTTCGAGGTCGTGCGGGTTCACCAGGTACGCCTGCCGCAGTTCCGCTGCGGCGCCGGTGAATTCGGACAGGACCAGCGCGCCGCCCAGGTCGCTGCGGCAGGCGACGTACTCCTTGGCCACCAGGTTCATCCCGTCGCGCAGCGGGGTGACCAGCATGACGTCGCTGGCCACGAAGAACGCGATCAGTTCGTCGCGAGGCACCGGGCGATGCAGATAGTGCACCACCGGATGACCGACCTCGGCGTATTCGCCGTTGATGTGGCCGACCTGGCGTTCGATGTCGTTGCGCAGGATTTGATAGC
The DNA here is from genome assembly GCF_001668725.1 of Mycobacterium sp. E787. Classification (GTDB taxonomy): domain Bacteria; phylum Actinomycetota; class Actinomycetes; order Mycobacteriales; family Mycobacteriaceae; genus Mycobacterium. Next base: position 20,352 of record NZ_LZKL01000037.1, read on the forward strand.
TCTCCACGCGTTCGCGGCTCGGCGTCGCGAGCTGAACGAGCACGGTGTCGTCGCGTTTGGCGCGGCCCTCGGCCAGCAGCTCGGTGAAGGCCTTCAGGCGGACGTCGATGCCCTTGGTGTAGTCGAGCCGGTCGACGCCCAGCAGGATCTTGCGGGGGTTGCCCAACTCGGCGCGGATCTCCCGCGCGCGGCGCCTGATGTCGCGGTCGCGGGCCGCCTGGTCGAGCGCGGTGGAGTCGATGGAGATGGGAAAGGCGCCCACCCGCACCGTCCGCGACTCCAGCTGCACCTCGCCGAACCGCGCCCGCACCCCCACCGACCCCCGGGAGGTTTCGACGCCGATCAACTGCCGGCACAGGACCAGGAAGTTCTGCGCGCCGCCGGGCAGATGAAAGCCCACCAGATCCGCGCCGAGCAGGCCCTCGACGATCTCGGTGCGCCACGGGAGCTGCCTGAACAGCTCCACCGGCGGGAACGGGATGTGCAGGAAGAATCCGATGGTCAGGTCGGGCCGCAGCTCGCGCAGCATCTTGGGGACAAGCTGCAGCTGGTAATCCTGCACCCACACCGTCGCGGCCCGGGCCGCCGCGTGCGACGTGGCTTCGGCGAAGCGGCGGTTGACGTCGACGTAGCGGTCCCACCATTCGCGGTGGTAGATGGGCTTGACGATGACGTCGTGGTAGAGCGGCCACAGGGTGGCGTTGGAGAATCCCTCGTAGTACTCGGCGACGTCGTCGCTGGTCAGCCGCAACGGATGCAGGTGCAGGTCGTCCTGCACGATGGGCTGGTAATCCAGCTCGTCGTCGTCATCGGCGACCCCCGGCCAGCCGACCCACGCACCGCGCCGGCGCCGCAGCAACGGCTCCAAGGCCGTGACCAGTCCGCCCGGGCTGCGTTTCCAGGCCGTGGTGCCATCGGGAAGCCGCTCGAGGTCGACCGGTAGCCGGTTGGCAACCACGACGAAGTCGGAATTGCCGAAGCGCTCGGCGCCCGGCGCGTTCTCCGAAGACCTGCCGCCCCTGGGAGCCATTTAGGTGTCGAGCTTGGCCGGTCCAATACCGAGCATGGACAAGAACACGCGGCACTCGTCGGCGTCGTTCGCATACGCGGCGACGACCCGCCTCGCCTGGCTCGCGGTGCTGTCGGCCAGGGGCTCCACATCGCCGATTTCGCCGGGATCAGATTTCGTAGCCATGAACACAACTGTAGGCGACGTGTGACCGGGCTCCGCGCGGTCTCACCAGCAACGGGTGCCGGACGGCCCGCCTGGCGGGTACACATGTCGCTGGCGGGGAGGAGGCGCGGTGGACGCGGACATGGTGTTCGACTTCGTCGACGTTGTCGTCGAGCGGGACGGTGTGCGGGCCCTGAACGGCTTCACCGCCGCCGTTCCGGGGCGGGGCGTGACGGCAATATTCGGACCGTCGGGGTCGGGCAAGTCGACCCTGCTTCGCGTGTGCAACCGGCTGGAGGTGCCGACGAGTGGGCGGGTGTCCTTCCGGGGCGAGGACATTGCCGGCGTGGACCCGTTGTGGTTGCGGCGCCGGGTGGGCATGTGCTTTCAGCGGCCGACGCCGTTCGCGGGAACGGTCGCCGACAACCTGCGCGTCGCAGACCCGGGGGCGTCCGAGGCGCGGATGGCCGAAACGCTGGAGCGTGTCGCGCTGGCCGGATCGTGGCTGGACCGCGAGGCGACCGCCCTGTCGGGCGGGGAGGCGCAGCGCATGTGCCTGGCCCGCACGCTGATGGCGCGACCGCAGGTGCTGCTCCTCGACGAACCCACCTCGGCCGTCGATGCCGAGGCGGCCGTCGTGATCGAGGACGCGGTGCGCGAGCTGGCCGCCGACGGGATTCCCGCCCTTTGGGTGACCCACGACGCCGCGCAGGTCGAGCGGGCCGCCGACCGGGTCCTACGCATCGAGCGAGGTGTCAGCCTGGGGCTCGGCCCGGTGGCATCGAGGGAAGAGGGGCGGTGACCGGGATGAACGGTCAGGTCGGCTGGCTGGGGCTGGCGACGTCGCTGATTCTGGTCGCGTTCGCGGCGGCCGTTTCGCTGTGGCAGCGGTTGGGACTGGAGCGCCAGCTCGTGTGGGCGGCGGCCCGCGCGCTGGCCCAGTTGCTGCTCGTGGGCGGCGCGCTCACGCTGCTCTTCGCGCCGGGCCGTTCGTTGTGGTGGTCGTGGGCGTGGACCGCCGGCATGGTCGCCTACGCCGGAGACGTCGCGCGCCGGCGGGCGCCGGAGGTGCCCCGGCTCGCCCCGCTGACCATCGCGGCCTTCTCGGCCGCGGCGGTGATCACCCTGAGCGTGATCTTCGGGCTGCGGGTGTTCCCGTTGCAGGCCCGCACCCTGGTCCCGATCGCGGGAATGATGGTCGGCAACTCCATGACCGCCACGGTGCTGGTGGCCCGGCGGCTGGTCGACGAGCTGCGCGACAAACGCGATGAGGTCGAAGCCAGACTGGCCCTCGGGCAACCCTCCCGCCAGGCCGCGGCCCCGTACCTGCGGATCGCGTTGCGGTCGGCGATCTCCCCGCAGATCGAAACCACGAAGGCGACGGGCCTGGTGTTCCTGCCGGGCGCCATGACCGGACTCATTCTCGCCGGCGTGCACCCGCTGCAGGCCGTGCTGGTGCAGGCCGTGGTGATGTTCCTGATCCTCGGCTCGGTTGCCACCACGACCGTCGTCGTCGCCCTCGGCCTGGTCCGGCTGGTGTTCACTCGAGACCACCGGCTGCTGCCGCTCGGCGGGCGATCCGAAGACGCCGCTACCCGTCGCCGAGCGGCCACCACCCCGCGGTGAACCGCTTACACACTGGACGTAATGTGTAAACACTGGACCTGACAGAAGGCGGGCGGAATGACACTCTCCGACCAGGCGGGCGCACAAGCGGGCGCCCAGGCGGCCAATGAGCTGGTGACCTATGAAACGCTCGACGACGGCCGCATCGCCCGGATCTGGCTCAATCGGCCCGAGGCCCACAACGCGCAAAGCCGCGGCCTGCTGGTCCAGCTCGACGAGGCGTTCCTGCGCGCGGAGGCCGACGACGCCGTGCGCGTGGTGATCCTGGCGGCGCGCGGTAGAAACTTCTCCGCCGGGCACGACCTGGGCTCGGAGCTGGCGATCGCCGAGCGGCAGCAGCTTCCGAGCTTCCGCATCAACGGCGGCACCCGCGATCCGATCGCGGAGAAGATCTACCTGCAGGAGTGGCACTACTTCTTCCAGAACACCTGCCGCTGGCGGGATTTGCGCAAGATCACCATCGCACAGGTGCAGGGCAACGCGATTTCGGCCGGCCTGATGCTGATCTGGGCGTGCGACCTGATCGTCGCGGCTGACAACGCGAAGTTCAGCGACGTGGTCGCCGTGCGCTTGGGGATGCCGGGCGTCGAATACTACGCCCACCCTTGGGAATTCGGCCCCCGCAAGGCCAAGGAGCTGCTGCTGACCGGCGATGCGCTGGACGCCGACGAGGCCTACCGACTGGGCATGGTGTCGAAGGTGTTTCCGGTCGACGAGTTGGCGGACAAGACGCTGGAATTCGCCCGGCGCATCGCAGACCGGCCCACCATGGCGGCGCTCCTCGTCAAGGACTCGGTCAACGCGGCCTCCGACGCGATGGGATTCACCGAGGCGCTGCGGCACGCGTTCCACATTCACGAACTGGGCCACGCGCACTGGGCCGCCCACAACGAGAACAGGTACGCCGTCGGCCTGCCGCCCGACGTGGAGGACTGGCGCGGCGCCAAGCCCACACAGATCGCCCGCCGCGATACGCCATAGCGTGACCCGTGTGACGGCTGTGACCGCTCGCCTATGCTAGAACCCGTTTCAGTTTCGGCGTGAAGGGGCGCGGCGTGCAGCTTACTTTCGACAACCGGACGTACCTGGTGACCGGCGGTGGCAGCGGGATCGGCAAGGGGGTCGCGGCCGGGCTGGTGGCATCCGGCGCCTCCGTCATGATCGTCGGGCGCAATCCCGATCGGCTGGCGGCCGCCGTCCAGGACATCGAGGTGCTCAAGGCCGACGGCTCGATCCGCTACGAGCCCGCCGACATCACCGTCGAGGCTGAGGCCGCCCGCGCGGTCGACGCGGCGACGGCGTGGCACGGCCGGCTCCACGGGGTGGTGCATTGCGCGGGCGGGTCGGAGACGATCGGGCCGATCACCCAGATCGACTCCGACGCCTGGCGGCGCACGGTGGACCTCAACGTCAACGGCACCATGTACGTGCTCAAGCACTCGGCCCGCGAGCTGGTGCGCGGCGGCGGCGGCTCGTTCGTCGGGATCTCGTCGATCGCGGCCAGCAACACCCACCGCTGGTTCGGCGCCTACGGCGTCACCAAGTCGGCCGTCGACCACATGATGCAGCTGGCCGCCGACGAGCTCGGCCCGTCGTGGGTGCGCGTCAACAGCGTCCGCCCGGGCCTGATCCGCACGGATCTTGTTGCGCCCATTACGGAATCACCGGAGCTGAGCACGGACTACCGAAACTGCACGCCGCTGCCGCGGGTGGGTGAGGTCGAGGATGTCGCGAACCTGGCGATGTTCTTGCTGTCCGACGCGGCCAGCTGGATCACCGGGCAGTGCATCAACGTCGACGGCGGCCACATCCTGCGGCGCGGCCCCGACTTCTCCGCGATGCTGGAACCCGTGTTCGGCGCCGAGGGGCTACGCGGAGTCGTCTGAGCTTCCGGCGTCCCGGGCGGCGAGCGTGGCGAGCGCCGACCAGTCCAACTGCCCGCCACCGGTTGCCACCAGGGTGAGGAAGCGATCGCGCAGCAGGCTGGCCACCGGCAGCGGCACCTCCAGCTGCTCGCCGGCGGCGAGCACCAGCCGGACATCCTTGAGGCCGAGGGCCGCCGCGAACCCGGCGGGTTCGAATTCGCCCCGCGCGATCAGCCCGCCGTAGGTCTGGTAGGCCGGCGCGCCGAACAACGTCGAGGTGAGGATGTCGACGTACTGCTGCTTGTCGACGCCGGCCTTGTGCACCAGCGCGACGGCCTCGCCGACGGTCTCGATGACTGACGCGATCAGGAAGTTCCCGCTGAGCTTCACCAGGTTGGCGGTCGGTGGCCGCTCGGCGACCACGAAGGTGCGCTGGCCGATCGCGTCGAACAGCGCGGACAACGGCCGCAGCAACTCGGGGTCGCCCGCCGCGATCACGAAAAGCTTTGCGGCGGAGGCGGCTTCGGGCCTGCCGAACACCGGCGCGGCCGCGTAATGCTGGCCGGCCTCGGCGTGCGCGGTGACCAGCCGCTCCGACAGTGCGACGCTGATGGTGCTCGACGACACGTGCGTGGCCCCCGCAGGCAGCGAAGCCACGATTCCCTCGGGGCCCAGCGCGACGGCCTCCACCGCCCGGTCATCAGACAGCATGGTGAAAACGACCTCGGCGTGGCTCGCCTCGGCGACGGTGCGCGCCGCGGTCGCGCCCTGCCGCACGAGGGGCTCCGCCTTGTCGGGGGAGCGGTTGTAGACGGTGAGCCGGTGGCCCGCCTTGATCAGGTTCGCGGCCATGCCCTGGCCCATGTTCCCCAGGCCGATGAATCCGATGTCCATGCATCTACCCTGCCCTATAGGGCGGGCCGGACGACGGGAGCGGCAGGATGAAGCGACTCGAGGGCAAGCGGATCCTGGTGACCGGCGCCGCGTCGGGAATCGGCCAGGCCACCGCGCTGCGGTTGCTCGACGAGGGCGCCACCGTGGTGGGTTCCGACGTCGCCGAGGACGGCCTGGCGCGGACGCAGGCCGAGGCGGTCGAGGCCGGAACCGCGGACCGCCTCACCACCATGCCGATGGACGTCGGCGACGAGGATTCGGTGATCGACGGTGTGTGCTGGGCCGTCCAAACGCTCGACGGGCTGGATTCGCTGGTCAACGCGGCCGGCATCCTGCGCGCCGCGCACACGCACGAGACCAGCCTCGAACTGTGGAATCGGATTGTCGGCATCAACCTGACCGGGACCTTCCTGGTGGTCCGCGAGGCGCTTCCGGCGCTCTTGGCGAATCCGCGCAGCGCGATCGTGAACTTCAGCTCGACGTCGGCCTCGTTCGCCCATCCGTACATGGCGGCCTACGCGGCGAGCAAGGGCGGAATCCAGGCCTTCACGCATTCGTTGGCACTCGAATACGCCAAGGACGGTCTGCGCGCGGCGTGCGTGGCGCCGGGCAGCATCAAGTCCGGAATCACCGATGCCACCGGGGGATACATCCCCAAAGACGCCGACTGGTCACTGTTCCCCAGGCTGATGCCCATCCTGCCCACGACCGTCGAATCCAGCGGGGCCGGGATGGCCGAGCCCAGTGCCATCGCCGGAGTCATCGCGATGCTGGTGTCCGACGACGGCGCCTGGATCACCGGCACCGAGATCCGCATCGACGGCGGCACGCACGCTTAGCCGGATGGCCGGCTAATTGACTGCGCGCGCTTGCGCGCCTAATTGACGCACGGCACCCCGCCGCCGCCGATCGGTTTGCCTTGATCCGGCGTCGGATAGGTCGTGGTGGTGCCGTTGTAGTAATACGTGTTGGACTTGCTGGTCGTCGTGGTCGTGGAGGTCGAGGCGTCGTCCATCGTGGTGTCGTCCTGGGCCGGCATCGAGAAGTTGGTGTCCACCGTCACCCGGATGTGGCCGGGCTGCACGGCGGCGCTCGGCTGCTTGGGCGCGTCGAGCCCGAGCAGGGTTGCCACGTTGCGTGCGTCGGTGTCCTCACCCGCGCCGTACTCGATCGTGGTGGCCGTCGGCTCACCCGAATTGCGGTCGCGCACTTGGCCCGCGGTGTAGCCGTGCTTCTTCAGGGCGCGGGACACCTCGGTGGCCATACCGCTCATGCTGCCGGCGTTGATCACGTCGACGACGGTTGACGGGCTGGGTTTGGCGGCGGTGGTGGCGGGCGTGCTCGACGGCGGTGGTGCGCCGATCGCCGCGGCCACCTCCGACTTGATCGCGGCCGGGTCGATGATGTTCACGTCCTGGCCGTCGATGTTGTCGTAGCGCACCACGGGCAGCGTCCGGAATTCGACGTTACCGCTGGAGAACAGCGTGCCCAGGCGTTGGATCAGGTCCTCGTCCCAGCCGGAGGACAACACGACGTCCTTGCGCGCCACCGCCATCAGGTTCTTGAGCTTGTCGATGTTGGTGAACGTGCCCGAGGCCTGAAGTTCCTGCATGACCGACGAGATGAACGCCTGCTGCCGGTGGGTGCGGTCCAGGTCACCGTTTTCCAGCTCGTGTCGCTGCCGGACGAACGCGAGCGCCTGGGACGCATCGAGCCGTTGCCGCCCGGCCGGGAAGTCGGCGCCGGAATACGAGTCGTAGACAGCGTGATTCAGGCAGACGTCCACCCCGCCCAGGGTTTGGGCCAAGTCGTAGAAACCGGCGAGGTTGACCTCGGCGAAATAATCGATGGGAACGCCGGTGAGGCTGCGCACCGCGCGCAGGGTCGCCGCTCTGCCCGCTTCCCGGCCTTTGGTCTCGAGTTCCTTCTGGCTACTGGTGCCTTGATTGGCGAGCTTGTTCGCGACGTACTGCTTGGTAAGCCCGTACGCCTCTTTGATTTTGATGTGGTTGTATCCGGGAACGCCGTTGAACGCCACCCAGTCGTCGCGGGGGATCGAGAAGGCGACGACCTTGTTGTCCGCCCCGATGTGCACCAGGATCAGTGTGTTGGTGTTGTAGCCGCCGTCGTCGGAATCGCCGGCGTGCAAGTGCTTCAGAATCGACCAGGGCAGGTCGTTGCCGTCCTGGTCTTTGCGCGAGTCCAGGCCGATGAGCAAGATGTTCATGTTGTCGCCGCTGGAACGCGGGTCCTCGGGCGACAGCGCGTCGGAGACCGTGATGCCGCCCAGCGCGCCGTGCGCCACGTAGTACCCGGCCCCGGTCATCAGCACGGCCCCTACCGACACCAGTGTCATCAACCCACGCGTCAAGGCCTTGCGGAGGCGCGACGGTCGAGTCGTGGCGCGATGGCGATGACGGGCACCGCCGGAGCGTGCCATCAAAAACCTCGTCCTAATACCAGCGCACCACCGGTCACCGCAATAGCGGTCTGCGGTGATGTCGCTTGCAACATGCCATCAAGTATGCGTTAGCTGGCTGCGAACCCCCCAATCAAGCAGGTCGATGTAATGAGGCTCACCCGCCGAAATCAGCGCATTTTCGCGGGGCGACCATGCCGCTACCAGCGGTTTTGATGGTGACCGTGCCCGCAACGAGCCCAACTCGTTACAAACTTGGCATTCGGTGCCGACTCGTCGCTCTGATTCGAGCTTTGTGGGCCAATGGTCGACACCTTGGGCGCGTGGTCCGGAATGCTATTCAGCAATAAGGGTATTCGATGTGCCATCGGCCGTTGACGTAGTCGGCGCGATACTGGCCGCCCAGTTGCGGATTCGCATCGCGGATGACACCGGAACCCCCGACATATGGGGCGAACCCGGGCGGATCCCAGGTGATGGATTGCGGGTTGGGTGGCAGATCCGGGGTGCAATTGATCTGCTTCGTGATTTAGCCGTCGGTGATCCTCTGCTCGGCGGTCGCCTGATCGCCGGCATCGGGCGGCGGGTCGCTCGGGCACAAAGCCGCTGTGCCGCAGAAGCTTTGGCGCCCGCGGGGAGGATCACGTCGCTACCGGGTGCGCCGGACATCGACGCAACCGTGACGAGCAGTCCCGCTACCGCCTGTACCCACATGGTGGCCTCCGGATTTCTATCGGGCTTTTTCGAGGTCCTCGCCGGACGTGTAATAGAGGCGGATGTTCGAGCCGGCGACGATTTCAGCGAGGTACACGCCCACGGGTTCGACCTCGTAGTAGTAATGGACGTTGCCCTGCGGATCCACGGCAGTCGCGCACGAAAGGCCCGGCGCGCCACACCTTTGTTTCACCGGCAGGGCAAGGACCGCGATGGACAACACGACGGCGATCACCACCGCCGGCGGCGCGCCGCCCAATCCGCGACGAGTCTGCACGGGATTGGTCACGTTGGGAGTGTAGGGGGCCACGAACCGACGCGCCGCGCCACGCGCCGCACTAGGGTCTCCTTGCTATGGCCAGTGTCAACGCGGACGCACCGTCGCCGCACACCCGGGTCGAGGTGCTGGGCAACATCGGGCCCAACTGGTTCGCCGCGGTGATGGGCACCGGCATCGTTGCCACCGCGGGGGCCACCCTGCCCGTCCACATCGTGGGCCTGCGAGCGTTCGCCCAAGTGGTCTGGGTGATCGCCGCGGCGTTGCTGACGGTGCTGATCGTCCTGGTGGGCGGTCACTGGCTGCGCCACCCCACCGTCGCGCGCACTCATGCGCGTAATCCGCAGATGGCCCACTTCTACGGTGCGGCTCCCATGGCGCTGCTGACGGTCGGCGGGGGAGCGGTGCTCGTCGGCGCCGATTTGATCGGTGAACGCGTCGCCGTCGACCTCGACTGGGCGCTGTGGGCGGCCGGCACGGTCGGCGGGCTGTTCACCGCGGTCAGCATCCCGTTCCTGATGTTCACCCAACACGACGTGGAGCCGGACGCGGCGTTCGGCGGATGGCTGATGCCGGTAGTTCCGCCCATGGTGTCGGCCGCGACGGGCGCATTGCTGCTCCCGCACATGGCGGCGGGCACCGGGCGAGAGACCATGCTGTACGGCGGCTATGCGATGTTCGGGCTGTCGCTCGTCGCCTCGCTGAACATCATCGCGATGATCTGGTCCCGGCTGGTGCTGTACGGCACCTCCGGCACCGCCCGAGTGCCCACACTATGGATCGTGCTCGGTCCGCTCGGCCAATCCATCACTGCCGCAGGGCTTCTCGGGGCAGCGGCGGCGCTTGCCGTCAAGCCGGAAGTCGCAGAGGACATGGACGCGTTCGCGATCCTCTACGGGGTTCCGGTGTGGGGATTCGCGATGCTGTGGATCGCGCTGGCCACCTCACTGACGGTGCGCACGCTGCGGCGGGGCATGCCGTTCGCCCTCACCTGGTGGAGTCTGACCTTTCCGGTGGGCACCTTCGTCACGGGCACCGCGCAGCTCGCCGCGCATACGCATCTGCCCGCGTTCAAGGTGACCGCGGCCATCGCCTACGCCGGTTTGCTGTTCACCTGGCTTCTGGTGGCCGCCCGCACCGCGCGGGGCAGTCTGCGCGGCAATCTGCTCAACGCGGCGCCCAGCAGCGCACCCATCAAGGCCAGCAAGCAGCGCCTCTCCTAGGAACTGGTCGGCACCGCCGGGAAAGGCCCGTCCCGCACCGTTTTGATATCCGGAAGCGGCGGGTAGGCAGTTGTGAGCTGATTGGAGGACCGATCATGTTCGACACCGAACCGGGCACTCCCGGAGAGACCCCCGAGCGCCTCACTCCGGCCGAACCGCCCGAGCGACTGACGCCGGCCGAACCGCCGGAGCGGCTCACGCCCTCGAATCCGCCGGAGCGACCGGCATCGACATAACAGGCAGGAGGTAAGGCATGCGCGCAGAAGAAGGCGACGAAACGGTCCGGGATTACGCCGTCGAGGGCAAGCGGACGCTCGGCCGGATCAAGGACTCGCAACGCACCGGAAACCCCGTCGGCAGGTTCGTCCGGCGGGTCGCCAGATTCTTCGGGGCCGGCTAGCGCCGTAGGGACGCGCCGGAAAATCCCGAGCTGGTCTTACTATCTCCTGGTGACGAGCGCACCTGAAACGTTCTCGACCCGGGGGAGCGGCGGTGTTCGCATCGTCGCCGACCGCTTGGGCGACCCGCAAGCGCGCGCCGTGGTGTTTCTGCACGGCGGCGGGCAGACCCGCCGCTCCTGGGCCAAGGCGGCGGCGGCCGTCGCCAAACGCGGGTGGCAGGCCGTCACGATCGACCTGCGCGGGCACGGGGAGTCCGACTGGTCGAGCGAGGGCGACTATCGCGTGGTCAGCTTCGCCGCCGACGTGCAGGAGGTGCTGCGCACGTTGCCGCCGCGGCCGGTGCTGGTGGGTGCGTCCCTGGGCGGATTCACCTCGATGCTCCTGGAGGGCGAGCTGTCGCCGGGCACCGCAGCCGCCGTCGTCCTGGTCGACATCGTGCCCAACATGGAGCAGTCCGGGGCGACCCGCATCCACAACTTCATGTCCGACCGCGTGGAGTCCGGGTTCGGCTCACTTGAAGAGGTGGCCGACGCGATCGCCGAGTACAACCCGCACCGGCCCCGCCCCACCGATCTCGACGGCCTGACCACCAACCTGCGCCGCCGCGGCGACCGCTGGTACTGGCACTGGGATCCGCAGTTCATCAGCGGCACGGCGCCGTTTCCCCCGTTCGAGGTCACCGACGCCGACCGCATGCACGCCGCCGTCGACGCGATGCTGCGCAACGGGGTGCCGATGCTCCTGATTCGCGGTCAGGTGAGCGACCTGGTCAGCCAGGAGCGCGCCGACGAGTTCCTCGCACGCTTCCCGCAGGTCGAGTTCACCGATGTGCACGGCGCGGGGCAAATGGTCGCGGGCGACCGCAACGACGTCTTCGCCGATGCCGTCCTAACTTTTCTGGCCCGGCACGTCGACGCCGGCTGACGCGCGCGAAAGTGCCTCGGGAGCCCGGCGCGCGTGATTCCCCGGCGGCGGGCAGAACACTTGAAGAACCCGGTAGCGGGCGCGGAAGGTGGCCTGCTCGTGGTTGCCCTGCACCTCCCCGTCGAGGGCGACGGCCGTCGGCCCGTCGACGGCGGTGAAGCTGAACTCGGGGACGTGATGCTCGTGGTAGAGGCGGCTGCGTTCCAGGCGGCCGAGCATGAGCGCCGTCATGATCCGCAGCCTGCTCAACCGGCGGCCCGTCTCGAGGATGCGCACGTCGAGCAGGCCGGTGTCCATCCGGTTGCGCTGCGCCGGTGCGAACCCGGACGGCACGTAGGTCGAGTTGCCCAGGAAGAACAGCGATGTCTGCAGGGTCTTGCCGTCGTAGCGGATGCGCACCGGAGCGTCGCGGCGCAGGGTGCGAAACATCGCGTAGGCGGCCGCCATCGGCTTGCCGATCTTGTGCTCGAACCGTTCCCGTGTCCGCACGAATCGCGGATAGGCGCCGATGCTCGCGGTGTTGACGACCATCCGTTCGTCGTTGAAGCACACCAGGTCGACGCGCGACGCGGTGCCGTCGGCGAGGGCGCGGATGGTCTGGTGCGCGCGATCACAACCGATGTCCTTGGCGAAGTGGTTGAAGGTACCGGCCGGGAACACCGCGAGCGGGCGGTCGAGGTCCGCCGCGACGGCGGCGGCGCACGCCACGGTTCCGTCGCCGCCGCCGATTCCGAGCACCTCGGCCTGCTCGGCCGCCGCGCGGAGCACCCGTGTCAGGTCGTCGCCGGGCGCCAGTTCGACGATGCCGGCTTCGGGCAATTTCCTTCGGACCTCGCCGATGACGCGTCGCCCCGTTCCGCTGCCCGACGCCGGGTTGACGACGAGGATCAGGCCGGCTCCGTCGGGTCGGGGCGTCACCTCGAGGCACAGCGGGTCGGCGGGCGGGAGGTTGTGCTCGACGATCGGCGGGACGAGCCGGCCGCCCAGTACGGCGATCGAGGCCCCGATCCCGAAGCCGGCCAACACGTCGCTGGGATAGTGGGCGCCGGTCGCCACGCGCGACAAGCCGACCAGCCCGGCCAGCAGCGCCAAACCCAGCCCCGACAACGGACTTTGGAGCCCGACGCCGACGGCGAAGGCGGCGGCGCTGGCGGCATGACCGGACGGCAGCGAATGCGACCTCGGGTATTTGCGCAGCCGTCGCACGATCGGGACGCGGTCGTGCGGGGGCCGGCGGCGCCGCCACGCCCGCTTGGCCAACTGGTTGGTGACCAGACTCGTCACCGCCAAGCTGGCGACGCCGCGGCCCGCGCTGTGCCGAGTGGACCGATTGCCGGACAGCGTCATCGCCGCCGCGATCGCGAGCCACAGCTTGGAGTGGTCGGCGGCGCGTGTCAGCGCCGGCATTGCCTTGTCCAGCAGCGGGTTTCGCGTGCGCGCGATCGCCGCTAACACCTCAGCGTCGAGAGTGCCCAAGCCCCGGGTGATTTCGCGCACGCCGCGCGAAGTGGTCATGCGTCATCGTCGCGGCGCGTGGAGTGCGCTGCGTAGAGTCCAAAGTCATCGATGTTCGGTGCGCCGCTAGGCCGATGGGGGCGACCCGCCGCGCCCGGCTACGCCGCGCTTGCGATCGCCGCTAGTCGTCGGCGATCCCGGGCGAACTGAGTGCCGCCACGGTGTCTTCCCGGCGCCGCAGGGAGCGGGCGGCCGCCGCGAACTGGTTGAGTTTGGTGATGACGGTTTGCCCTTCCGGTTTGTGGCCCCAGATGCTGATCCCCTGGTGGGTGGTGGGGCTCCAGGTGGCTTCGTCGACGACGATCGGGTTCCAGCCCACCTCCCATTCGAAGCCGGACGGGGTCATCGCGTAGAAGGACAGCTCTTTGTCGTTGGTGTGCTGGCCGACCGAAAGCGCAATGTGGAATCCGAGCTCTTTGACCCGCTGATAGGAGGCGACCATGTCGTCGAGCGTGGCGACCTGGACGTTGACGTGCTGCACCCGGGTGCGAATCGGATTGACCGGCAGGAGCTTCGTCGATGCGATCGCCATGGTGTGATGACGCTCGTTCACTCGGAGGAACCGGATTTTGAGCTTGAGGCCGTTGATGGTCTCGTCGATGTAGTCCGACAGGCGGGCGTCGAAGACGTGGTTGTAGTAACCGCGGACCAACTGGGGATTCTTCGTCGTGACGGCGACATGTCCCATTCCGCCTGCGCCCGTGAGGAATCCGCTGCCCGGTATGTCCAGGGCGAGCGGCGCGGTGCGGGCGGCCGTGTAGATCTCCTGGGTGAGCCCATTGGGCCCGGGAAACCGCAGGAAACGCTCGACACCGCGCAACTTCGCCTCTTCGTCGGCACCCTCGACGGCGGGAACCCCATGGTCGCTGACGCGACGACTGATCTCGTCGAACGTCGCATGGTCGTCGAGCTGCCAGCCCAACGCGACGACGTCCTCGGCGGGGCCGCGCCGAAGGAGCACACGGCACTCGTTGTCGTCGAGGCGGAATCGAACGGTGTCGGGCGCCATGTCGTCGAGGTGCATGCCGATGGCGTCGCGCCCGAAGCGCTTCCAATCGCCGATTTTGTCGCTTTCGACGACGACATAACCCAGGTGCACATTGCCGAACACCGAGGGTTTGGTGGTGGTAGACATCGTGGTCCTCGTAATCTCTTGTGGTGGTTACTTTTTCAGAAATGCGGTGGTCACCGCATTGAACAGGCCGGCTCGCTCCCACTGGACCCAGTGGCCGGTGTTGGCGGTAATCAGGACGTCCGCGTTGGGCATCCGCTCGGCCAGCATGGCCGCGCCGCGTGGCTTGTTGACCTTGTCGTCTCTTCCCCAGATGACCAGGGTCGGCGTTGTCAGACTCCGCAGCCTGCGGTCGCGGGTGAAGTCCATCCGCCACAGCGTGCCCAGCCCAGCCGGGCGCTGCAGGGGCGGATTGGCGACGACTTCGGGATCGATCGACGCCCGATATCGAGCCTCGATGAGCGACTCGGGGACGGTGTCCTCGTCGTATACCAGGTACGAGCGGATGAATGTGCGCAGCTTGTCCAGGCTCGGCCCGTCGCCGCCGTAGTACCCCAGCAGACTCCGAAGACCCTCGCTGGGCAGGCCGCGGCTGGTCCCGACGCCGCCGGGACCCATCAACACGAGCTTGTCCACCCGGTTTGGGGTGTCGAGGGCCAGCCGCAACGCGCACGACCCGCCATAGGAGTTGCCGACCAGGTGCGCGCTGTCGACGCCGAGCTCGTCGAGCATCCCCCGGATGTGATCGGCGAGATAGCCGAACGGATCTCGACGATCGACGCCCTTGGCGGAGCGGCCGTAGCCGGGCATGTCCGGGACGATGACCCGGAAGTTCTCGGCGAGCGGCTCGATGTTGCGGGAGTAGTTCGAGACGCCCGACGCGCCCGGCCCGCCGCCGTGCAGCAACACCACGGCCGGGCCGGTGCCGGTCTCGGCGACGAAGATGTCTTTTCCTCTGACGCTGACGGTGCGTTCGGTGATCGTGTTCGTGGTCACTGATTCTTTCCTTACGACTTGAAGCCGGCCGGCGGCGGCGGGAGCGGTTGGCCGTCGGCGGCGCCGGCGTAGACGAAGCCGTCGGGTCGAACGACCACCGCCGAGGCGCCCTTCGTGGTCAGCCAGGCGTTGAGGGTTCCCTCGCTGTCGACGATGGTGTCGGCGCGCGGAGTGCTTCCCGCCTGCGCGACCTCCATGACGGGTACGCCCGCGGCCCGCCAGTCCGGGTGTTCGGACGCGCGCCCGGTCTGCAGCACGGTCCACCGGTTGCCGATCACATCGTCCAGACGCACCGAGTCGCCCTTCTCGTCGAGGACCCTCGGCTGCGGGATCAGCCAGCCGACGGCCCCGTTGCCGTTGCGTGCCAGCAGGCCCTCGGTGTAGTGCGCGTCGGGTATCCAGCGGTGGTCACGCAGCCAGGTGAGGAAGTAGGGCACCTTGCTCGCCGCGCGGAAGATGTGGTTGCGGGCCGCCGCGCGGAACTTGTTGCGCTGGATGATGAGCTTGCCGGTCTTGACCGCGCGGTTGGTCACCTCTTTGACGTGCGGCAGCCGCTCCGCTTGATAGGTGTCGAGCACCGACTCCGGCAGCGCGCCGTTCAGCACGGCGTTCAGCTTCCAGCACAGGTTCGCCACGTCGCGCACGCCCGCACACATGCCCTGTCCGATCCATGGCGGCATCGCGTGCGCGGCGTCGCCGGCCAGGAAGACCCGGCCCACCCGCCACCGGTCGGCGAAGCGGACGTGGTGGCTGTAGCAGGCGAAGCCGAGGATCTTCACGTTCTCCGGCGATATTCCCTGGCCGCGCAGCACCTTCCAGATCGCGTCCTCGTGCAGCAGGTCTTTCTCGTCCTCCTCGTCGCGCACCGGGAACTCCCAGCGGTGGTGCCCCAGCGGGGTGGGGCAGTCGACGGTGGGCCGCTCGGGATTGCAGTGAAACCGGAGCCGGTCGTGGCCGGGCCATTCGTTGAGCACCTTGGTGTCGATCACGATCCAGCGCTCGCCATACGTGCGGCCGCCGAAGCCGACGCCCAGCTGGGCGCGGGTCGCGCTCGACCCGCCGTCGGCGGCGATCACGTAGGAGGCCTTGATCCGCCGGAACTCGTCGGCCTCGAGGTCGGCGAGCATCAACTCGACGAAGTCGTCCTTCTGCACCAGCCGCAGGCATTCGTGCTTGAGCAGAACGGTCACGTTCGGGAAGCGGTCGACGCCTTCGCGCAGCACCTTCTCCAGCGCGGGCTGGTAGATGAACTGCTGCGGCGGGTGCCCGTTGCCTCGCGGGGTGGGCAGCAGCTTCACGAACGGCACGCCGTTGGCGTCGACGAAGTTCGCCCCACGCCCGGGCTGCATGTCGGCGTTGAGCCGGTCGGCCAAGCCCACCTGCTGCCAGATGCGGACGACCTCCTCGTCGGTCGAGATGGCCCGGGCCCGCGCATAGATGTCGGGGTCACGTTCCACCACGACGACGCTGAGGCCCATCTGGCCCAACAGGTTCGCCGCGGTGCAGCCGACCGGGCCATAGCCGACGATCGCCACGTCATAGGTTTTCTGGTCACTCATTTTTGGCCCTTCCGCCAAGGCTTGTTAATGTAGTGCTCCATACAGTAAGCTTTTGTAGCGTGACCGTCAACACCCAAAAAGGAGGCACCGTGGCAGACACCGACAACGTGGGCTCCGCCGCACCCCGCGGGCGCAGGCGCACCCGGGCCAACGGTGAGCAGTCGCGGGAGCGGATCCTCGACGCCGCGACCGAGGTCGCCACCGAACGCGGCTACGACGGCACCACGATTTCGCTGGTCAGCAAGAAGAGCGGCCTGCCGCCGACCTCCATCTACTGGCACTTTGCCGACAAGGACGACCTGATCGCCGCCGTCATCGAGCGCAGTTTCGCCCGGTGGCTGGAAGTGCTGGACCTGCCCGGGGGCGCGATGTCCGCCGACCGGGTGACCGAGCTCGGGGCTCAGGTGGCCAAGGCGCTCGTGGACGCGCCCGACTTCCTGCGGCTGGGCCTGATGCTGGCGCTCGAGCACCGCCCGGTCGAACCCCGGGCGCGGGAGATGTTCCTGGAGGTGCGTGACAGGGCCTTCCACCGGTTCGAGGCGATCGTGCGCGACATCGCGCCGGGGCTGAACGAGGAGAGCGTGCGGTTGCTGACCACCTATGCGATAGCCGGCGCCGACGGACTCTTCATCGCCAAGGAGACGAGCGGCGACTCGGTGGATCTGCTCAAGCTGTTCGACCTGCACGTCCGCCTGGTGTTCCAGGCGGCGACCGAGTTACTGGAATCCGGAGAAATCGCATGATCGACGTGGGCGCCCAAGAGCCGCAACTCAACCCGCGGCTGACCGAAGCAGCGCAGCGCTTGTACGCGGCGCAGGCGAGCAGCACACCCATCCCGCCGCTGACCGAGACCTACCCGAATCTCGACGTAGCCCAAGCATATTCGGTGCAGCGCCGCAACCTCGCGCGCCGCCTCGCCGCGGGCGCCCGGCTGCGTGGCCACAAGATCGGGCTGACCTCCGCGCCGATGCAAAAGCTGCTGGGCGTCGACGAGCCCGACTTCGGCTACGTCCTGGACAGCATGGTGCTGGGCGACGGGACGACGGCGCCGCGCGCCGCGTTCTGTGCCCCGCGGGTGGAACCCGAGGTGGCTTTCCTGCTGCGCGCGCCGCTGCGCGGGCCCGGGGTGACCGTCGCCGAGGTGATGGCGGCCACCGAAGCGGTGGCCGCGGCGCTGGAGATCGTGGACAGCCGCATCGCCGACTGGCGAATCACGTTGGCGGACACCGTCGCCGACAACGCCAGCTCCGGTGCGGTGGTGCTGGGCGAGTGGGTGCCGATCTCGGACGCGCCGCAACTGCCCGACACCACCGCGGCGCTCTACCTCAACGACACGCTCGTCGAAACCGGGCAGGGTACGGCCGTGATGGGTGATCCGGCCGCGGCCGTCGCCTGGCTGGCCAACGCCCTGGCCGAGTACGGCACCGAGATCGAGGCCGGGCAGTTCGTGATGTCCGGCTCCTACACCACGGCCGCGTTCGTCGGTGCCGGCGACCGCGCGGCCGCCACCATCACCGGCCTCGGCGCGGTCGACCTGAGCTTCGAGTAAACCGAAAGGAAACCCATGACCAGTCAACAATTCCCCGTGGCGATCATCGGGTCGGGCAACATCGGCACCGACCTGATGCTCAAGATCCTGCGCAACGGTGGACCGCTGACGATGGCCGCGATGATCGGCATCGACCCGAAGTCCGACGGCCTGGCCCGCGCGAAGAGCCTCGGCGTGCCGACGTCGTCGGGGGGCGTCGCCGGGCTGCTGGCCATGCCGGGCTTCGACCAGATCCGCCTGGTGTTCGACGCCACGTCCGCCGAGGCCCACGTCAAGCACTGGGAGGCGTTGCGCCACACCGGTGTACGCGTCCTCGACCTCACCCCGGCGGCCATCGGCCCGTTCTGCGTGCCGGTGGTGAACCTGGAGGAACACATCGACGCGCCCAACCTCAACATGGTCACCTGTGGCGGGCAGGCCACCGTGCCGATCGTGGCCGCGGTGAATCGGGTGGCGCCGGTGTCCTATGCCGAGATCGTGGCGTCGATGTCGTCGAAGTCCGCCGGCCCGGGCACCCGCGCCAATATCGACGAGTTCACCGAGACCACCGCCACAGCACTGAGGGTCGTCGGCGGGGCGCAGCGGGGCAAGGCCGTGATCGTTCTCAACCCGGCCGATCCCCCGATCCTGATGCGCAACACCGTCTACTGCCTCGTGGAAGGCGACTGCGACCACGCCGCGATCCACGCGTCCATCGCGGCGATGATCGAGCGAGTCCAGGGCTACGTACCCGGGTACCGGCTCAAGCAGCCGGTGCAGTTCGAGATCTTCGGTCCCGACAACCCGCTGCACATCCCCGAGACCGGGAAATTCATCGGCACCAGGGTCACCACCCTGCTGCAGGTGACCGGCGCCGCGGACTACCTGCCCGCCTACGCCGGAAACCTCGACATCATGACCTCCGCGGCGCTGACCACCGCCAAAAGCATTGCCGCACATTCGATGACGAACGCAGGAGTATGACATGACCGAGCAGCTCTACATCAGCGACGTCACCTTGCGTGACGGAATGCACGCGGTGCGCCACCAGTACACCCTGCGGCAGGCAGCCGACATCGCCGCGGCGCTGGACGCCGCTGGGGTCGACTCCATCGAGGTCGCCCACGGCGACGGGCTGGGCGGCTCCAGCTGCGTCTACGGCTTCGGCGGCCATACCGACCTGGAGTGGATCGAGGCGGTCGCCGGCGTCATCCGCCGTGCCAAGATCGCGACGCTGATCCTGCCGGGAATCGGCACGATCCGAGACCTCACCGCGGCCCATCGGGCGGGGGCCGGCGTGGTGCGGGTAGCCACCCACTGCACGGAGGCCGACATCTCCGCGCACCACATCGCCGCCGCCCGCGAGCTGGGCATGGACACCGTCGGCTTCCTGATGATGAGCCACATGACCACTCCGCAGGGCCTGGCCGACCAGGCCAGGTTGATGGAGGGATATGGAGCCGGGTGCGTCTACGTCGTCGACTCCGGCGGCGCGATGACCATGCGCGACGTCGCCGAGCGCGTCGACGCGGTGCGCCAAAAGCTTTCTCCGGAAACCGAAGTCGGCATCCACGCGCACCACAATCTCTCGCTTGGGGTGGCCAACTCGATGGTCGCGGTCGAGCACGGGTGTCGGCGGGTCGACGCGTCGCTGGCCGGCATGGGCGCCGGTGCCGGCAACGCCCCGCTGGAGGTCTTCGTCGCGGCCGCCACCCGGATGGGCTGGAAGCACGGCTGCGATCTCAACGCCCTCGAGGACGCCGCCGACGACCTCGTCCGCCCGCTACAGGAGCGTCCGGTGCGTGTCGATCGCGAAACGCTGACGCTCGGCTACGCCGGCGTGTACTCGAGCTTCCTGCGCCACGCGGAGGCGGCGGCCGAGCGGTTCGGCGTCGACGCGCGCACGCTGCTCGTCGAGGCGGGACGTCGCGGCATGGTGGGCGGGCAGGAGGACATGCTCGTCGACATCGCTCTTGACCTCACCGGCGGCCGCGAGGCAGCGCGGGCGTAATTCACCACCCCAACGCGCGCAACGGCTTTCGCACGGTTCACGCCTCGTCCAGCACCGGGAACAGCAGTTCCTGCATGAGCAGCTGCACGGCCGCCGCGAGCGGGATCGCCACCAGCGCCCCGACCACACCCAACCACGCGGCACCGAGGAGCACAGCGACCACCGTGACGCCGGCCGGCACCCGCACCGCCCGGCCGATGATCCTGGGCGTCAGCAGATAATCCTCGCCCAGCCGGAACCCCATGTAGAAGACGACCGTCGCGACGGCGACGGCGATCGAAACGCTGAGCGAAACCGCGGCCACGATGAATCCGCCGACGGTGGAACCGTAGGGGAACAGGTCCAACACGGCCACCACGACACCGAGCAGGACCGCGTACGGGACGTGCAGCAGGGCGCACCAGACGAAGGTGGCCAGCCCGGCGATGACGGAAGTCAGCACGTTCCCGATCAGGTAGGCACCGAACTTTGCCACCACCTCGTCGCCGATCAGGATGGCGCGGGGCCGCCGGGAACTGGGCATCAGCCGGTAGAAACCGGCGCGGATGCGGCGCATGTCGGCGAGGAAGTAGATGGTGAGCATGGCCACGACGCCGACGTGGGACACGACGCCGAACACCTGCGAGCCGGTCCGCACGATCCCCGCGGCGGTGAAGCGGCCGGACCCGCTGACCAGATCGGTGATCCGCTGTTGCAGGTGGACGCGCTCGTTGATCCTGCCGATGAGCGACGAGCGGTCCTGGGCGTGCTGCACGTAATGCGGCAGCTGCTCGACGAGCTGGCGAGCCTCCTGCACCAGCGGAGGAATGGTTGCGGCGAGCGTCCCGGCGACGAGCGCGAACACCACCGTCACCACGATCGTGACCGCCGCCCAGCGGGGCAACCTGTGGTTGACCAGCCATGACACCGCGGTCTCGAGGCCCAGCGCGAAAAACATCGCCACACCGATCAACACCAGTACGGACGACATGGACCCCAGCACGAGCACCACGCCGTACGTCACGGCCACGCCGGCCGAGGCCGTCAACCCCACCATGAACGGGGAACGCCGGTTGAACGGTTGCCCTCGTCGGCCGAGGTGATGCTCGTCGGACCGCAGTTTCGCGGCCCGCCGCTCGGCGTCGGCGATCGGCCCTTCATCGTCGCCGTGCGGTTGCCCTACCAGGGGATGATGGCCACGATCGGCGAGGTGGTGGTGTGGCGCTGCGTCGTCGACCACGTGCGTGCCCCATTCCTCGACCCGGCCGGGCTCTTTTGCCCGGCGTCTTTACAGGGTGACGTGCGCGCCGGGCATGCGGTGGCAAAACACGCGATTTCCGGCGGGGCAGGTGGCGGCGGCCCAGCCCCTGCGCCGACAGATCCGACCGCCTGCCTGCTCGTGAGGCCACCCGTCCGGCCGGTCAAAGTGCTTGCGGCAGAGATGCTTCGGCGCCGTCCCCGATGGTTCCCGCCCTCGACCGTCGGGTGAGGCGTGAGCCCCGTTCTCGGCGGATCAGGGGACTTTGTGCCCTAGGTCCGCGGTCGGCGGGAGCGCACGCTTTCTCGTGTCGGGATAACAGAGCCGCACAGAGGAGCGTCTCGATATGAAACCACTGTCTGAGTCTCTGATGGACCTCGCTGCCCGGGTCAAAAGGCTCGAGGATTCCGCCGTTGCCGTCAAGGAGCGGAACGAGGCCGCATTGGTGCAGCGCCGCCGGGAGCTCGAAACCGCCATCGAGCATGAGGTCGAGGAGCTCAAGAAGACCACGGGTGAGGCGGAAGACGCCGCACGGGGCTGGTGGTCGGACACCAAGGGCGCCATCGAACGGCAGATCGCCGCGATGCGTGCCGACTTCGAGAAGCGCAAAGCCGATTTCGAACACAAGAACGCCGAACGGGCCGCGGCCAGTGCCGAGGAGGACGCGGCGGTGGCCGCCAACCTGGCGAGCTACTGCGTAGACGCGGCCGAGTGGGCCGCCGTGCGAGCGGAACTGGCTCGCGCCGAAGCCGAAAAACAATCCGTGAGGAGCTGAACATGACCACCTTGCAAGCACCCGAATTGTTCCGCGACCTCTGGAAGACCGTCCTCGCGTCCGGCTTGATGGCCTTGGTCCTTGGCGTCGTGATCTTGATCTGGCCCGGAAAGTCGATCCTGGTCGCGGCGGTTTTGTTCGGCGCGTACCTGGTGGTGTCGGGCATCGCACAGGTCGCTTTCGCACTGACGCTCGGTGTTTCGGTCAGCAGCCGTGTGCTGATGTTCATCAGCGGGGCGCTGTCGGTGGTGCTGGGCGTGCTGGCCTTCCGCCACTTCGGTGGCGGCTACGCCGTGCTGTTGTTGGCGATCTGGATAGGTGTGGGCTTCATCTTCCAGGGCGTGGCCGAAGCCGCGCTGGCGATAAGCCACCCTGAGCTGCCGAGCCGAGGGTGGCACATCTTCTTGGGCGTCCTCACGGCGATCGCCGGGATGATCGTGCTCGCCTGGCCGTTCGACAGCATAGCCATGCTGGCGATCGTCGCCGGGGCGTGGCTGGTCGTCATCGGGATCTGCCAGATCGTCTGGGCGTTGCAGGCGCGCAGGACCGTCGGGCAGACCGCGCAAGTGGTCGGGCGCTTGGCGGGTGCCCACTGATCGCCGAAGGTGTTGCGCCGTAGGGATTTTTCTCAGTAGCTTTCCCGGATGGAGATATGCCGTGCCCGATCTGACCGGACCGCTGCGCGAGATCATCGAGGGCCACCGCGCTGTTCGGCGTTCCGGTGCCTCGCAGGAGTCATGCAGCTGCGGAGCGGACGGGTTGTCCGACCATTCCGGGCATGTCGCCGAGCAGATCCTCGATCGGCTGGGGCTCAAGCCCGAAGCCGTCGACGGCGCAAAGAAGCGGATTCGCTATGCGACGGCGTGGCTCGACTGGGAGCTGACGAAGATGGAAGGCGCGCAATGCTAGTCGGCTTTTGCGGCTCGGCAAGCCGGTAGGCCTGGCATCGTGACCGGCCGCTAGGGAAGCGGGTCGCATGATTCCCCTGGGCGACAACATCCGGGCCAGCCGGTTTCCGATCGTCAACGTCCTACTGATTGTCGCGAACTTCGCGGTCTTCTTGTTCTACGAGTTGCCGAACGGCGACCCAGCGGTCCTGCGCGCGGCGTTCTATCCGTGCAGCGTCGAAAACGCCTGCCCCACAGCCGAACCATGGGGCTTCAGCTGGATCACCGCGATGTTCTTGCACGCCGGCTGGGATCACATTCTCGGCAACATGCTCTTCCTGGCGATCTTCGGCAAAAACGTCGAGAACGCTCTCGGACGGCTCGGCTACCTGGTGTTCTACTTCGCCGGCGGATTCGCGGCGACGATGGCACAGACCGCAATGACCCTGCTTTTCGGCGCGGCGTCCGACGCGCGCGTGCCAACGTTGGGCGCCAGCGGCGCGATCGCCGCCGTACTGGGCGCATATTTCGTCTTCTTTCCCGACTCGCGTGTCCTCACCTACGTGCTGTGGTTCCCGATCAGCGTCCCGGCGTGGATCTACCTCGGCGGTTGGTTCTTGCTGCAGTTCTTCGAGGGCAATTACGCGCTGGTGTCCGCGAAGACGGGTGGCAGCGGTGTCGCGTTCTTCGCGCATGTGGGTGGCTTCGTCTTCGGCGCGCTGGTCGGCAGGGTTTTCCTGGGGGCCGGGCGGGTCAGGGCGTTGACGTGACATCTGCGGCGGTGGATGGCGCGATCGCCGTCGCTCCCGGCCGGAGGGACCACCGCCGAATCGGATAGGCATACGGCAGATGACGTCGACATGCCGGTAAATGGTCGCGCTGTTAGCATGCTGCCCTACACAAGAAGAGAGGCGGCGTAACCATGCCTTGGTTGCGAGGGTTGGGGCTGGTCGGCGCCGCGGTCATTGCCGCGACCGCGGTGGCGAACCCCGTGCTGGCCGATCCGGGCGTTGCGCCGGGCATCAAGGTCGAGGATGAAAACAGCTCGTGCACAGCGGGATTCGCAGCGCAAGGCGACGACGGCAGCTATTACCTGATGACCAGTGGGCATTGCGACCAACACGACGGCTCGACATGGACCCACGGGGGTGAGGCCCCGCTCGGGAGGATCACCGCCAGCGAGCACGACGGCGACACCCGGGACGCCGCGATCATCCGTCTTGACCCGAGCGTCGGCGCGCCCACCGGCCACGTCGGCGGCAAGTATGTGGTCCGGGATGTGTTGAGTGCCACGCAGATTCAGGTGGGCATGCCGTTCTGCAAGATCGGTGCTGTCACCGGTGAGACGTGTGGCGCCGTCAAGGACGTGGCCAACGACGTCGTCGAGGCCAGCGTGTACAGCCTCAACGGCGACAGCGGCAGTCCCGGCTTCGTGAAGAACCCGGACGGCACCGTCAGCGCCGTGGGCCTGTTGATGTCGTCACCCGACGGTGACGATTACACGACGTACTTCGCGCTGGTGAACCCGCTGCTCGGCAGGTGGGGCCTGCACGTCCTGCCCTGAGCGCCCACCGCGCGAGAACCGTTGTTTGTGAACGGCGGGAACGGGTATCCGCCGTTCCGGCGTCGTGAATGTGCCTCCATGGGGAGCCGGTAGTCGAAAGCTAGCGAACCAGCGACACGAAGGAGAGCGGTAGTGAAGCGTGGGATCGTGGTCGGCATCGCGGGCGTGGCCGTGGCGGTCGCGGCGTGTGCCGGCTGTTCCAGCAACAAGTCCAGCACGGGAGCGTCATCGTCGACTTCCACGCCGGCGCCGACTGGCACCCAGGTGATCGTGGACGGTCAGAATCAGAATGTCACCGGCCAGGTCACCTGTAACACGGCCAACGGCGTCCTAACCATCGGCGTCGGCGACCCGACCGCCGGGCTCGGGGCGGTGCTCAGCACCGACAATCCGCCCATCGTCCATTCCGTCGGGCTGGGCAGCGTCAACGGCATCGCGCTCGGTTTTTCCGACGCCGCCCCCAACCAGGCCAGCAACGCCGGGGCCGCGGTCAACGGCAAGTCCTACGCGATCAAGGGAACTGCGACGGGCACCGATATGAGCAACCCGAACCAGCCGCAGCAGGTGACCAAGCCATTCGAGATGGACGTCACCTGCCCGTAGCGGAGGCGACCGATACCCGAGAGGGGACGCAGCTATGTCAGCTAACTCTGTGAAACGCGCCGTCAGCGCGGCGGCGGTGGCCGCGGGTCTGGGCTTCTCAGCGATGACGCTGAACCCGGTGTTGGCCAACGCCGCGCCGCTGGACCCGCCGCCGCCGTGCCCGAACTGCCACGGCGGTGGTGGCGGCGGCGGTGGTGGCGGCAACCCCGGCGGCGCGCCGCCGGCTCCGCAGAACCCGCCACAGACTCAAGCGCCGAGCCCGCACAACGAGCCGCCGGCCACGCAAACCGCGCCGCCGGCCACGCAAACCGCGCCGCCGGCCACGCAAACCGCGCCGCCGGCCACCCAGACCCAGCCGCCGGCGACGCACGGCGGCAACGAGCCGCCGGCCAGCCAGAATCCGCAACCGTCGTGGACGCGGGGCAACGAGCCGCCCAGGAATGAAACCACCCAACCCGGCGGGCAGACCCCGTCCCCGGGCGGACAGACCACCGCCCCGGCGCAACAACCGAACAACCCGTCGCCCCGGCCGGACGAGCGTCCGGCGCTGAATCCGCCGAGCACCCAGCCTCCCCATCCCGCTTACATCCCGCGCCGGGACGTGGTCACCGCCAGCGCGGAGATCGGCGGCCCGGGCGGCGACGTCCAATTCAGCATCGTGGGCCGTGGCGCGCCGCCGCCGCCGCGGGAGCGCGGCTGGGGCTGGAACGACGGACCGCCGCCGCACCACCCACCGCCCGGTTGGTATGGGCCGCCGCCTCCCGGAGGTTGGGACGGTCCGCCGCCTCCCGGCGGCTGGAACCGCCCGTGGGACGGCCCCCCGCGCGACATCGACTACGGCCGTAGGGATTTCAGCCCGTTCAACTACGACACCTTCACCGTTTTCCCGGTCTTCAACTGGCAGTACGGCGGATGGGGTTACTGGTTCTTCGGTGTCTGGGTTCCGCTCTACTGACGGCCACCAACCCGCTGTGAAAACCGCCCCGGGCATGCCCCGGGGCGGTTTTTGGCCTTTCATCCGCGGTCGGAGTAGGCGTAGAAGTAGCTCATGAACGCGACGGATGGACGGTTTGTCAGGCTCGGACGCGACGGCGGTTCGGTCACCATCGAGTTGGTCAACTCCAAACCGCTGAACATCGTCGGCACCGGTGCGATCGGGGAATTGACAGAGGCATTCGGCGACGTGGGGCAGGACGGCGGCGTGCGGGTCGTCGTGTTGCGCGGAGCCGGCGACAAGGCGTTCATCGGCGGCGCCGACATCAACGAGATGGTCGCCCTCGACCGGTCCAGCGCAGAGGTGTTCATCCGCCGGCTCGCGGGCCTGTGCGAAGCGATTCGCGATTGCCCGGTCCCGGTGATCGCCCGCCTCGCCGGCTGGTGCCTGGGCGGCGGCCTGGAGGTCGCGATGTCCTGCGATCTACGGATCGCCGAGTCGGGCGCCAAATTCGGGATGCCCGAAGTGGCGGTCGGCATCCCGTCGGTGATCCATTCGGCGTTGATGCCGGCGCTGATCGGGGCCTCGCACGCGGCGTGGCTGTTGCTCACCGGGGAGACGATCGACGCCGACACGGCCGCCTCCTGGGGTTTGGTCCATGAGGTCGTGGCGGCCGACGCCCTGGACGCGCACATTGCCGACCTCGCCGCGAAACTCAGGGGATTCGGCCCGCAAGCGGTCCGGCAACAGAAGCGCCTACTCAACAGCTGGTTCGACATGACCGTGCACGGCGCGATCGAGGACAGCATCGAGCAGTTCGGCCTGGCGTTCCTGACCGGAGAACCGCAGCAACACATGCAGGCATTCCTCTCGCGTAAGACCGGCAAGAGCTGAATCGCGGCGAAACGGCCGTCCACCTCGCATTCGGGCGTCGCCGATCATGCCGGCGCCGGCCGCAGGATGAATTGACCGGCAATTCCGCGGCAGTAGTCTGATCTCGAGTTCGAAAGGGGGCGGCGATGTCGCGAGGATCGCCGGCGCAAATGGTATGCAGCTGCGGTACATAAGCATCCCCGGGTTGGTCGCCGCGGCGGGAGGTGATCCCTGGGCGATCAATCAAACCCTGCAAGTTGGGCGTCCGGCGCAGATCTCCGCGCTGGCCGGCGCCTTTCACGGCGCGGGCAAATCCACCGCCGAGGCCGACGCGACGTTCGGGCAAGCGCGCCGCCGGTTCGAGGCGGCCTGGACCCACGAAAATGGCGACAATCCGATCAACGACTCCGCCGAGGTGCAGCGCACCGCGCAGGCCCTGGGGGCGCAGTCCGAGCGGCTGCCCGAGATCGGGGCGCATCTCGAAGAGGTCGCCGCGGCACTCGCCGAGGCCCAAAAAGGCGGCAAGGCAACGATCTCGGCGCTGGAAACTTCGTTGCACGAGCTCGACGACTTGATCGCCCAGGCCGTGGACATGAAACAACACGTGAAGACCGACGAGGACCGCCGAGCGCTGGACGAATTCATCGACTCCTGTGAGAACGGCGCGGTAGACGTCACCAAAAGGGCTGTGGGAGGCATGCATTCGATCCGCGACGGCTATTCGCAGATTCTGCGAAGCGGGCAGTCCAACCTGGCCACGGAGGGATTCGACCCCTCCCGCGTTCGGGGTGCCGACGGCCACGAGGCCGAGACACCCGACACGGCCGAACGAGACGTCCACAACGCGCTCGGCGGAGACAAGGGCGCGGCCGCCCGGGTCAACGGGGTGCTGGCCACCCTCACCCCCGAGCAGCTTTCCGGGAATGCGCCGTTAAACCCTGAGCAGGCAGCGGTTTTGAGTCAGCTGCAGGCCCAGGAACATGGAATGACGGTCCCCCAGCTAGAAACCGCCGAACAACGCCTCGGAGTCGAAAAGAACATGGTCGGCGACTCCCTGCAGCTCATGAGCAACCCAAGCCTCACCTTTCCCGGGACGCCGTTGAAAGTGGGAGCCAAACAGGGGTCGGACACGCGCAAAGGCGGGTTTTCCCAGCTGCCGCAGAGCGTGCAGGACACGCTCACCGGCAACGAGTCGTCGCGCTGGTCCCCCGGCGACATGGAGTCGATCGCAAAGATCGTCGGCGACGGAAACCCGGCGCTGCAGCACGGAACCGAACTGGACAAGGCGATGCTGGACTGGGGCGCGCGGGAACTGCACGAGGAGCTTCCGCACGGGCAGCTGGTCGACCACAGCCTGCTGCACGGTGACGAGCGCGCCGTCCTGGGCGACGTGTTCCGCTCCGCCGGGCGCGATCACCTACGGGTGACCGACCTGATCACCGGTGGCGGTCACGATCAGTTCTTGTCCGACGTCACGCAGAACCGATGGGACGACGGCGGCAAGGCGGTCGGTTCGTTGTTCAGCTGGACGGAGAATCCGAGCGCGGGGGAGGCGGAGATCGCGGGCAGGACGGCGCACTCCTACGCGACGTATCTGGGCCGGCACGCCGGCGAGCTGCTCGAGTTGCCAAACGGATTCGGCACCACCTCTTTGGGCGCGGCCAATCCGGAACTCGTGCAGTCCTTCGCGCACGGGCTGGCGCCGTACATCCCGAACATCGCGGGCGAACACAACGACTTGTCGCGATTCTTCGGCACCCCCGATTCCGCCGAGAACCAGGAGAACGATACCTGGCCGGTGGCCAAGGGCATCTTCTCGGTGTTGAGCACCGACAAGACGGCCTCGGACTATTTCAACGGCGCCGCCGACCGCGACATCATCGAAGCCGACGGGCGATTCGCCCGCGACGCGGGCAATCACGTTCCCGACGTGATCAACCACGACGAAGGTCTCAAGTACGCGGCCCGGTTGAAAGGTCTCGTCGACGTCGGCACGTTGAACGCGTCGAACTCCGACGCCATGGCGGCGTACAACCTGAAGAAATCGGCCTATGAGGTTCTCACCAAGGGCGGCAGCTTCGGAGTGGGTGCCCTTCCGGTGCCCGGAGCCGGAATCGTCGGCGGCGGAGCGGGTCTCATCGGTGCGGCCATGGAGCACGACATCGTGGGCGCCCAACCCACCACGCCGTCGATCGCGGACATGCCGCACACCATGCCGCCGCGGCTCGTGCTCGACGGCTTCCTGGCATCCGGGCAACCCCTGAACGGCCTGGGACCGGAGTTCTACCGGCCCGTCGATCCGCAGCATCCCAACGGCCCCATGCGAATAGCCACCTACGCCGAAATGCCGCAGGCGTGGCGGGATGCCAATCCCATCGAAAGCTATGACGGTGCCCTCTCGAGCGCGCTCAGCCGGACGCTCGGCAACGACACCGTGACGCGGGTCGACGACGACATCGCGACGTACTACAACAACATCGTGCACAACCCGCAGCCCTGGAAGAAGTGAGACGAAGTGACCGCGCGCTGAGCTGGGCGCGCCGCCCGAACCGCAAACGGCGATGCTCGTTCTGATTTTTGTCGATACGCGTATTTTTCCGGGGGCTGAGCTTCATCATGTCAGGTACGCATGAGCACCGGGGGGTGGGCGATGTCATTTCTGGTCGTGGCGCCGGACGTCTTGGAGACGGCCGCGGCGGACGTTACGCAGATCGGTTCGGCGCTGACCGCCGGTCATCTGGCCGCGGCCGTTCCGACGACCGAGCTGGCGGCGGCGGGAGCGGACGAAGTGTCGGAGGCCATCGCGGCGCTGTTCGGCGCGCATGCCGAGGAGTATCAGGCGGCGGCCGCGCGGGCGGCGGCGTATTCCGAGCAATTCGTGCGGGCCCTGACCGCGGCGACGTCGTCCTATGTGGCAACCGAAGCGAGCATCGCAACGTCGATGCAGGGGCCGCTGGCCGCGGCCACCGCCGCGCCCCTGGCCGGTCCGGTCCGCGCGATCGAACAGGCCTGGGACAACAGCCCGCTCGGCCAGGCGCTCGCCCCGATCATCAACGCGGCGACCGGCGGCACCGGCGGTAACCAGCAGTCGATCGTCATCGAGTTCGTGCGGCACGGGCAGTCAATCGGCAACGCGGCCAACCTGATCGACACGGGCGTGCCCGGGCTGCCACTCACCGCGCTGGGCCAGCAACAGGCGACGGCAATCGGGACCGTGCTCGGGGGGCAAGGCAACTTCGCGGGCGTCTTCATGTCGCAGCTGACCAGGGTGCAGCAGACCGCCTTCTACGCCGGCATGACCAACGTGCCGATATTGCCCGGGCTCAACGAGATCAGCGCCGGCGTATTCGACGGGGCACCGGACATCAGTCCCCAGGGCCTCATGTACCTGGTCGCCCCGCTCGCGTGGACGCTCGGATTCCCGATCGTGCCGATGCTCGCGCCCGGCTCCGCCCACATCAACGGGGTCGTCTTCGATCAGGGGTTCACCAACGCGATGCAGACGATGTACGGCACCGCCATGACGAACGCCGTGGTCAACCCTGCGAACGGCCACGTCACCGACGTCGCGTTCTCCAGCGAGTTCGCGATCGAGGTGGGGACGCTGATGAACGTCAACAATCCCGATCCCTTGCTGATGCTCACCCATCCGCTGCCCAACACCGGCATCGTCGTGGTGCAGGGCAGTCCGCAGGGCGGCTGGACGATGACCAGTTGGAACGGCATACCCGTCGGACCCCCGACCTTGCCGACCAAGCTGTTCGTCGACGTGCGCGACCTGATCACGGCACCGCAATTCGCGGCCTGGAACGGGTGGGCGGCGCTGGGCACCGGCGATCCGACCACGATCGTGGACGCGGTTCAAAACGGTGTCGATCAGGTGGCCGCGGCCACCGTCCACTTCCCCTTCGCGGTGACCCGTGACCTGGTCCACGCGGTCACCCACACCAGCGTCAGCGGGCTGTCGACGGAAGTGACCGGCCTGATCTAGATCGAGACCGACGCGTCCTGACTACCATCGTTGACACCGAATCTCCGGGCCAAGCCCGCGGCCAACAGGGAGGCCAAGGTGACATACGCGTTCGACCCCGAGATCGCCGCAATGCTGCCGCTGCTCCCCGACATCGACGGCGCCGATCCGGTGGCGATGCGGGAATCCCTGTCGGCGATGATCGCCCAGCTACCCGCCCCGGACCTGACCGGCGTGGAGTGCGAGGATCGCCGGATCCCCGGCGGGCCCGGCGATCCGGAGGTTCCGATCCGGATCTACCGGCCGGCCGAGCGCAGCGCGCCCGCGGCCGTCTACAGCGTGCACGGCGGTGGGTTCGTCGCGGGTGACCTCGAGACCGAGCACGCCGGGAACATCCGGCTGGCGCGCGAGCTCGGCGTCGTGGTGGTTGCCGTCGACTACCGGCTTGCCCCGGAGACACCGTTTCCCGGTCCGCTTGAAGACGTCTACGCGGGGCTGGTGTGGGTGGCGGAGCACGCCGAAGAGCTCGGCGTGGATCCGAACCGCATCGCGATCCACGGCACCAGCGCCGGGGGCGGGCTGTGCGCCGGCTTGGCGCTGCTGGCCCGGGATCGCGGCGGCCCGCACATCGCGTTTCAGTTCCTCGGAGTCCCCGAGCTCGACGACCGGCTGGCCACCGGAAGCATGACCGCGTTCATCGACACCCCGCTGTGGGATCGCCGGAAGGCCGTGGCCAGTTGGGACTGTTACCTCGGCGCCGGGCGGGCCGGCTCCGACGACGTTCCCGTTTACGCCGCACCGGCACGCGCGACCGATCTCGCGGGCTTGCCGCCCGCTTACGTCTCGGTGATGCACTTCGACCCACTGCGGGACGAGGGCATCGCCTACGCCCAGGCCTTGCTGGCCGCCGGCGTCTCCGTCGAATTGCATTTGTTCCCGGGGACTTTCCACGGTTCGGCCCTGATCCAGGATGCGGCGATCTCGCAGCGTGAGCATGCCGAGGCGATCGCGGTGCTGCGCCGGGCGCTGGCCCGGTAACCCGCCGCGGCTTGTGAGAACGCCCTGGCGGCAGCAGACTGATTGATATGCGCGATCGCGAGACGATCGACTCAGAGTTGCGGCGCATCGCCCTCGAGCGCCGGTCGATGGGCGAGCGGGGCGGTCGGCCGTCGATCCGAGAGGTCGACGACCTGCTGGACGAGCGCCTGGGCCACCGCCCGCAGGCCACCCCGACCGAGGTTGTCGCAGACACCACGCCGCGGCGCACAACCCAGGCCAACTCGCCTTTCAGCCGCGCGCGCGTGTTGCGCCGGTTCGGTCTCCTCGCGGCCTTGCCACTGTCCCTGATCGCCGGTGTCGCCGCGGTGGTGGTGATGTCGGGAGCCCACAACCCCGAGCCGGCGGCAGAGCAGGCTCCGGTCCCGCCGCCGTCGAGTGTGCGACCCAGCCCGGCCGCGCCGGCGGCACTCGTTCCGCAGCTCGACATCGCCGACAGGGCGTTCATCGGCGCGTTGAAGCACGACGGCCTGCCGGTTCCCAGCCCCGAATACGTGACTTCCCATGGGCACGCGGTGTGCGACTTCCTAAGCCACCAGCCTGATTTCGCAGAGGCCATCCGCTATGTCCAGGGATCGACGATATGGGACGCCAACCAAAGCGCGAACTTCGTGGCCGGCGCTGTCGTCTCGTACTGCCCTCAGTACGAACAGGCAAGCCCGGGGGAGCTGCAGCCGGGCCTCGAGAAGACTCTGTCTGACCTGCAAGCCGTGCAGGGCGACCTGCAGGGCGTTCAGGGCGACCTGAAAAACATCCGAGACGGTCTGCCCGCCCTCCCCGGCCAGCCGTAGTTCCGGGGCCACCCGGCAGGGGGTTCCGTCACGGGGCGGGCGGCGGCGGTGGCGGCGGAGTCCATCGCTTGCCATCCGTCGTCCATCCGCACGGCAGGTAGTTGAGCTGCGGGGGCTGCCCGTCGAAAGTGAGGCACTTCGGCGCGCCCGGCGGCGGTCTGGGCGTCGGCGATTCCGTGTCGGCATGCGCAACGATGCCGCTGAGGATCAAAGCCCCAACGGCAAGCGATACCGTTGCTAACGTCCGCATCCGAGGCCCGGCGAGTGCTACGACCAACCAAGATCAATGCTAGGCGGATGCCCGTCCGTGGAACCTTGAAAGTTCCTGTTAAATCGGGTCTCGGCGACGGCGAAGCCAGATGACGATGCCGACGGCGGCAGCCGCCGGCACCGCCATGGTCACGAGCGCCCCGCGCCGCAGCACCGGATCGCTCGTCCGCGCGGCGGGGTTCTTCGCCTCCGGTGCCGTCTCGACGAAGTGGGCCGGCGGTGCTGTCGTGGCCGGGTTCGTGGTGGCCGGGTTTTGTGGGGGCGGGCCGGGAGCAGCGGCGTGCGGGGGCGCCGGCGAGACCATCGGCCGCGGCGCAGTCACCGGCTCGGTGGCCGCCTCGGGGGCCGGGGGATCTCGCCGATCGCGGCGGCGCCGGCGCGGCGCCCATACCTCGTCTCCCAACTCGTCGGGAATCATCCACATCAGCAGCGCGAGGTTGACCACCCCCAGCACACCGTGCAGCAGAACCTCGGCGGCGTGAAACCCCAACGGCGTCGGTTTGTCCCGCGCCGTGGCGACGGCGCTGATGAACAGCAAGAGGGTGTAGGCGACGGCGCTCAGCGCGGTGACGCTGATCGCGGCGCGGCGATTCGCAGAACACGCCATGGCCGCCAGGCCGAACGCCAGCAGCATCCCGCTGTACCAGGGGGTCGCCGTCAGGCCGAAAACGGGTGCACCGGTGGGCCCGGCGTGCGGATGCAGGGCCGCCGACACCAGGCCGACGATGCCGAACGCGCTCACCAGCGCGCCCTCCGCCAGCACGAACCAGCGTCCGCTGTGGAATCGCCCCGGGTCCATGGCGACCCTGCGCAAGCCCGACATCATCCCGGGAACATGCCCCGCCGTAACCGGCATCGCGCAACCTCCAGCCCAGCATCCCTGTGGCGGATTGGCTACCCGCTGGCGGCGGGACTATGCACAGGGTGCTTGCGCGTGGCTTGGCGGTTTGCCAGTTTGGGTATCTAAGCGATCACACCGGCGCACACCGCGACTGTGTCGTTCACCGAGGAGGCATCATGTTGCACAACGTTGTCCTGGCAGCGGCGCAACAACCCGAGGCCGCGGGCCTCATTCTCAGGGGGATCAAGGGCATCTTCGTCGCGATCGGCAGCATCATCGCCGCCATCGTGTGCGCCGTCATCGCCGGCATGAAGGGCCGCAGCGCCCTCGGCTGGGGCATTCTCGGGCTGTTCTTCTCGATCCTGACGCTGATCGTCGTCATCGTCATTCCATCGAAAAAGTCTTGACCGGACGCTCGGAGCCCCCAGCCGTCGGCATGGAGTGGGAATGTGTCCTCCCGGTCGAGGACATCCTTGTGACAGACGAACTGAAGCGGAAGCTTCCCGTGATCCACTGGCAGGCCAGCGGAGTGCTCATCCCCTATGAGCAGGCTGACCACTTGGAGGAGCTGTGGTCTAGCCACCTCACGGCCTCGGCAGCAACAGGTCTCCAGACGTGAGCGATGCAATCGCTGCAGTCGAGTCGGTGAAAGTATTGAGTCCTACGATGTGCACGCGGCGAAAGGCCAAGAGGCTCGTCAAAGTGGAGGTGAAGGGCACGACGGCGGATTGTGCACAGGCGGTTTTGACCAGGAAAGAGGTAATCTCCACCGAGCGGGTGTTTGACAACGCGTTGGCGGTTGTTCGCAACACCACTGACCCGCAGCGGTGACCAACCAGTCGCCGCAGGTGGGAATTGTTTCTCGTCATGCCTTGGGAGAATCAACGACACTGCAATGTCACCGATCGCCTGAACATATCACTAAGATAAAACCGGCGTCGCCGGCCTGAAACTGGTCCTTTTCGCTATGGAAGCAAGTTGCGCTGGTGGACAGGCGCCGTTCGCTAAGAACTTGTCCCAAAACCTCTACGGGCAATTTTCACAATTCCCGACGTAAGTAACATCGCAGACGCATATGCTCCCCTCGACGAGTCGGGCGACGTCACCAGACACCAGGGTCACCCAACAGGGAGGTTGGGGAGCATGTTGTTCCGTACCGCCGTCATTGCAGCAGCGATCACTACAGCGCCGGTAGGTTGGACGTCGCCTGCCGCTGAGCCGTCCATCACATCGTTGAGCGGGATAGCGGGTTCGCCGGTGCCCTTCCCGCTGTGCCCACCAGACCAGGATCGGGAAAGCCCCGGCTGCGTCGAAAAGCCCGACCCGAACGCTTCGGGCGCGATGGCCCGGTGTCGCGACGGCACCTACTCGCACAGTCAAACGCACAGCGGCACCTGCTCTGGCCACCACGGCGTGGCCCAGTGGTGTCCGTGCAATATCGCCGCTGGTCAATCCAGCCTCATTTCGAGCGGCGGCAGGAGCGCCCACCGCTCACCAGACAACTGATGACCGATCAGCCCGTTGCCGCCCCGAGTTAGCGGGATCCGGCTTCCTAAATCATTCTCGGGAGTGTTCGAGTCGGGCCAACAGGCTTGCAACACAGCAAGATTGGAGGTCAGGAGCAATAAAGATCAAGCCCAGTAGCGACGATGCTGCTGGGTAACACTGTGGCGCTATGGTTTTCGGTACCTACAGCACCGATGGCTCATTCGGACCTATTCATGATGTGCCCGTCGGGACATGATGGGGTTGCCACCGATAGCCTCAACGCTCGTTGTTTGCCGCTCGGCGACGAACGGAACAGTGTAAGTAGTTCCACAAAAATAACCTAGGGCACATAATCGCCACTACGGTGCGCGTTGACATGCCAAGAACGAAGGGGGTTTCC
Organism: Mycobacterium sp. E787; assembly: GCF_001668725.1. GTDB lineage: Bacteria > Actinomycetota > Actinomycetes > Mycobacteriales > Mycobacteriaceae > Mycobacterium. Next base: position 56,179 of record NZ_LZKL01000037.1, read on the forward strand.
CGGGTATGGCCGATACTGACTGGGCAATTGTGTTTATCGTCTTCACAATCGCGCTTGTGATCTTCTGTTCGTTAAATGAACGCGGGCATAAGGGGTGGCGTTGGGCCGAGCAGCGACCTAGGGTGTGGGTGTCAATATTCCTGCTATTGATGTTTGTCGTGTTTCCACTGTTCTATATATATGACCGGGATGGCTTGGCTCAAACAACTGGCACCCAGGAGCCAGACTTTTTTAAGCAACGTGACAAGGTAGCCGCTGCACTTACAGCGGCAGTAAGAACCGCAATCGGAAAAGACGTAGATTGCAAAATACCGGATCATAGCGACATCGGATGCGCGACCGTGGTTGTGCAGGATGCAAATGCCCGAAGGATTAGCGGCACTATCACCTTCACCGACCAGCCTGCGCCAGCGCCGACTACCGGCGATTTCGAATCGGCGATAGAGATTCGCGAATCGGACATACCGTCAGCGGGCCATAACAACGACCCATTAACATTGCCATACAGAGTGAACAGTTACAGAGCCGCCAGCAGTCCCCCCGGTGCTGCGCCGACACCAGCGGCACGGGCACAGCAGCGGTTTATGGAGAACTCGTCGCCGCCTCATAAAGCTCAGTTAAGTATCACCCCTGAGAGCGACATTCACGACGTCGAGGCATTTAAAGATACTGCAACGGGCAGCGTGGGCAGTCTTGGCGGTCAATGGAGTCGGGATAACATGGTACGCATGGTTTACTTCAGTGCGGCGACTATCACGACCCTCGGTTATGGTGACATTGCGCCTATCGAGACAAGTACTCGAATTATGGTGACCGCCGAAGCCGTGCTTGGAGCAGTGACGGTTGGATTGTTCTTAAACGCGATCGCAATTAGACCAAAAAATCGGGAACGGCCCAGCATCAGCGCTCGACTGAGAAACCGCCTGAGCCGAAAGTCGGAAAAATGTAATAGCGCACCACGGATGGATGGGGACCCCGCCTGAGGTGTTGCGGACTCTTCCAGCTTGCCGGGAATACAGTGAGGCCGTTATTCCGAGAAGGGTGGAGGCCGGGGCCACGTCAATATCTTCGGTCGACTAAGCGGCACTCGTGCGCGAGGGTGGGCAGTCACGGCAAATGTTAAATCTTGCGCGACACCGCTTTAACGGCGGCCGAGACCAACGGAAACCACTGAAACATAACGGATTAACCAGCAAACAGCCCGATTTTACGTAGAGGGCGGAACCAGATCCTTGGGGGCGCTCCGGGGTGGTCGGAACGTATTACCTGTCATTGGTCAAATCAGTTGTGGGAAAACGTATTTCGTGTTATTGGCGTTGGAATTCGTTTAGGTGCAGCAGATTTCGGGTCTGACGCCGAGTACCCGCGAGGCCGGTACCGCTCACTGGTGCTGCTGCTCGGCGCGGTCGGACTGCGCTGGGGCGAGGCCGCCGCGCTTCGCGTGGCCGATGTCGATTTCCTGCGGCGGCGTATCCACCTGCACCGCAACGCGGTCACGGTGGGCCGTCAGACGTTCGTCGGCTCGCTGAGATCCAACAAGAACCGCACAGTGGCGTTGCCCCGGTTCGTTGTGGACGCCCTGGCGCAGACCGCCGAGGGGAAGCGCCACGATGAGCTGCTGTGGCCGTCAGCGACCGGTGGCTACCTCGCCCCGTCCTCAGCGTGGGAGTCGTGGCTGTCGGGCGCGGTAGCTCGCTGTCAGAATGCCGATGCGACGTTCCCGCGGGTCACCGCGCACGCGCTGCGGCACACCGCTGCTTCCCTGGCGATTAGCGCCGGCGCCAATGTCAAGGTCGTGCAGCGGATGCTCGGGCTCTCGTCCGCGGCAATGACCTTGGACGTGTACGCCGATTTGTTCGACACCGACCTAGACGCGGTGGCCGAGCGGCTGGACTCGGGTTGGCAGGGTGCCACCCGGGAGGCGGGACCCACACGATAAAGTACGCGCCGGATTAATCCGTTTGAGCCATCATCCTCGGATGGGGTTTGTTGAAGAGCGGCCCAGCCCGTACGAAACACGCTGACCCTGGCCCAATGGTTGGGCTCATAGACGTTTCCGTTTATCTCCAGTTGATCGCCTTTCCACAACGGCGTGCCTCGATGCACCTCATCCGCGTCGTCTCCGGGGAACTCCACCACGCAGTACATGCCGGTGCTCACCGGATCTACCGCTTGCGCTCGTCCCGCCGAATGTGGGCCTTGGTTCTCGACATGTACAGGTCCACCACCAGGTCGAGGCATACCACGGGCGCAGACCCTGACGTTTTCCCAGTCAGGATCGATAGGGAGTGACTCACCTTTAAAAAATCGGGGTACCGGCCCATGTCTTCAGATTGCCGCCCTTGTGCACGACGGTGAAGAACGCCTCTGTCGGTGACCGGAGTCTGAGTGCCACGTGACTACACGCTACCCCTTGGGGTCGGCCGGGACCGGCCTTAAATGGCCGCTGCCGGGGGTGCCCTGTTGCACTCTCACTGTGTGCCCAAAATGTGCCCAGGGCGCGCCCAGCCGTAGCGATATTCGGTGCCAAATTAGCTTTACCAGCGGATATATCGGTGGTGAGTGAGAGCCCCCTGTCAGGATTGAACTGACGACCGCTCGCTTACAAGGCGAGTGCTCTACCACTGAGCTAAGGAGGCCGGGTAAATAGGGTGCCAGCCTAACCGGTCACTCGTCGTTTTCGATGATGCGCGTTGAGCGCACCGTGCGCGACGACGGGCGCCGGCCGGGACGGCGGCCGGGCAGCGGAATGCGGTCGGCGATGTTGCTCAGCGGGTTGACCACCATGGTGAGGCCGATGACGGCGTCCTGCAGGGTGGCGATCGCCGGCTCCAGCGCTTCCATCCCGGGCGTCAGCCGAGCCAGGGTATCGGCGACGCCCGCGAGCTGGTCCAGCGGACCGTTCTTGGCGGTCAGCTTGTCGATCAGCCCGCCCTCGGCGAGCAGCCGGTCCGCCAGGCCATCCTCGGAGAGCACCCGCTCGACCAACCCGTTTTCGTCGAGCAGCTGATCGGCCAGCCCGCCGGGCTGCAGCGCCCGCTGCAGCGCGCCGCCCTCCGCGGTCAGCCGGTCGAGCATGCCGCCCTCCGCCGTCAGCATGTCGACCACCCCGCCCGGGCGCAGCAGCCGGTCCAGTGGACCGTCGGGCGCCACGGCGCGACCCAGCGGCGCGTCGTCATCCAGCAGTCGGGCCAACCGGTTGGCGCGGTTGAGCGCGTCGTCGATGCCGAACATGGACGCCATCGCGTTGGTTCGCGCCTCGCCGCTCGGCTCGCCCAGCGCGCGCTTCGCCACTCCCACCGCCGCGGCGGCGACGCTCAAGCTCGCGTCGGCGGCGGCAAGCCCGGCCCGCGCGGGAGCGGTCGCAAGCGACACGATGTCTTTGGCGAAGTTCATGCACCAGAGTCTATTCGCGACACCGCAGGTGAATCCCCATCGTTCCAAGCTTATGCGATGATCCCTGGCAGACTGTTAGCAGACGTTTGGCACCTAGCTTTCAGGAATCGCACAATAATCGGGAAGGCAACGTTCAAACAAAGGACGGAAGTACCTCATGACAGCGGCAACCCCGAGCGAAGCCAAACCGGAGGCTCGCGTACTCGTGGTCGACGACGAGGCCAACATCGTCGAACTGCTCTCCGTCAGCCTCAAGTTCCAGGGTTTCGAGGTCTACACCGCGACCAATGGGGCCCAGGCCTTGGATCGCGCCCGTGACGCGCGACCCGACGCGGTGATCCTCGACGTGATGATGCCCGGCATGGACGGCTTCGGGGTGCTGCGCCGGCTGCGCGCGGACGGCATCGACGCCCCGGCGCTGTTCCTGACCGCCCGCGACTCCCTCCAGGACAAGATCGCCGGACTCACCCTCGGCGGCGACGACTACGTGACGAAGCCGTTCAGCCTCGAGGAGGTCGTGGCCCGGCTGCGGGTCATCCTGCGGCGCGCCGGCAAGGGCGGGGCCGAACCCCGCAACGCCCGGCTGACGTTCGCCGACATCGAACTCGACGAGGAGACCCACGAGGTGTGGAAGGCCGGCGAACCGGTGTCACTGTCGCCGACCGAGTTCACCCTGCTGCGCTACTTCGTGATCAACGCGGGCACCGTGCTGAGCAAGCCGAAGATCCTCGACCACGTGTGGCGCTACGACTTCGGCGGCGACGTCAACGTCGTCGAGTCCTACGTGTCGTATCTGCGCCGCAAGATCGACACGGGGGAGAAGCGGTTGCTGCACACGCTGCGCGGGGTGGGTTACGTGCTGCGAGAGCCCCGCTGAGAGCGGAAGCGAAGAATAAGAGGATGGCCGACAAGGTTCGACGGGGACTGCCGCTGCGGGTGGGTCTGGTGGCCGCCACCCTGCTTCTGGTGGCCTGCGGGCTGGCCATCTCGGGGCTCGCGGTGACCTCGATCCTGCGTCACGTGCTGGTGGGCCGCATCGACCAGACGCTGCTCGAGGCCTCCCGCAGTTGGGCGCAGGCCCCGCGGCGGCAGTCGGCACCCCCCTACGAGGGCCCCGACCCCGGCCGGCCGCCGTCGAAGTTCTACGTGCGGGGCATCGGCGCCGACGGCACCCCGTTCACGGCCATCAACGACCGCAACGCCGAGCCGGCGCTGCCGGCCAACAACGACGTGGGCCCCAACCCGACGACGCTGCCGTCGATCAACGGCTCGGACATCCTGTGGCGTGCGGTGTCGGTCCGGGGGCCCAACGGCGTCACCACCGTCGCGATCGACCTGTCCGACGTGCAGCACACCGTCAGCTCCCTGGTGTGGCTGCAGGTCGGCATCGGGGTGGCGGTGCTGGTAGTGGTGGGCATCGCCAGTTTCGTGGTGGTGCACCGCAGCCTGCGGCCGTTGGTCGAGGTCGAGCACACCGCCGCGGCGATCGCCGCCGGCCAGCGCGATCGCCGTGTTCCCGAACGCGATCCGCGAACAGAGGTGGGTCGACTTTCGTTGGCGCTCAACGGAATGCTGACGCAGATACAGCAGGCGCTGGCCTCCTCGGAGTCGTCGGCGGAAAAGGCCCGCCGTTCCGAGGAACGGATGCGGCGGTTCATCACCGACGCCAGCCACGAACTACGCACGCCGCTGACCACCATCCGCGGGTTCGCGGAGCTCTACCGGCAGGGCGCCGCGCGCGACGTGTCCATGTTGTTGTCACGGATCGAAAGCGAAGCCAGCCGGATGGGCCTGCTCGTGGACGACCTGCTGTTGCTGGCCCGGCTGGACGTGCAGCGGCCGCTGGAACACCACCGGGTGGACCTGCTGGCGCTGGCGAGCGACGCCGTCCACGACGGTCAGGCCATCGACCCCCAGCGCACGATCACGATGGAGGTCCTCGACGGCCCTGGCACCCCGGAGGTGCTCGGTGACGAACCGCGGATTCGCCAGGTGCTCAGCAATCTCGTCGCCAATGCCCTGCAGCACACGCCGGCAACCGCCGACGTCACCGTCCGGGTCGGCACCGAGGGCGACGACGCGGTAATCGAGGTGGCCGACAAGGGCCCCGGCATGAGCCAGCAGGACGCGTCGCGGGTGTTCGAGCGGTTCTACCGCACCGACTCGTCCCGGGCGCGCGCAAGCGGCGGCACCGGTTTGGGGCTGTCTATCGTCGACTCGTTGGTGCGCGCGCACGGCGGAGACGTCACCGTCACGACCTCACCCGGCGAGGGATGCTGTTTCCGGGTCACGCTGCCCCGTGTCAGCGACGTCCCCGCCGCCGAACCGGTTCACGCCAGTTGAGCCAGCGCCGCCCTGATCTTGGCCTGGGCGTCGTCGAGGGATTTTGGTGAGGGATTGCGGTCCACGTTGGCGAAACCGAAGTCGCTCAGGCTGCGGGTGGGGAAGACGTGGACGTGCAGGTGCGGCACCTCGAGCCCGGCGATGATCAGCCCGGAGCGTTCGGTCTTGAACGCCTTGCACACAGCCCTGCCGATCAGCTGGCTGACGGCCATGACGCGGCCGAACACCGCCCCGTCGACGTCTTGCCACTGATCGATCTCGGCGCGGGGCACCACCAGCGTGTGGCCTTGGGTCATCGGCTCGATCGTCAGGAACGCGACGATGTCGTCGTCCTCGTAGACGAAACGGCCGGGCAGTTCGCGGTTGATGATCTTGGTGAAGATCGAAGCCATGGGGCCCAGCATAGGTGCGGCCAGATTGCCGATGAGTTTGGCGGGTGTGGACGGTCAATCCTGCGACGACGACATACGACGCAGAGGAGCTCCCGCCATGTCACAGGTGCGCGTGCACAATTTTTCGGTTTCCCTCGACGGGTTCGGCACCGGGATCGGACAAAGCGTCGATGCGCCGTTCGGGCATGCCGGCGGCCGGTTGCATGAGTGGTTCTTCGCGACGCGGACCTTCCGCGTGATGCATGGCGAGTCGGGTGGGACGACCGGCATCGACGATGGCCTGGCCCGGGCGTGGCTGCCGGGCATCGGCGCCGAAATCATGGGACGCCACAAGTTCGGGCCGCAGCGCGGCCCATGGGATGGGGGTGACGACTGGAAAGGCTGGTGGGGCGACAACCCGCCGTTTCATACCCCGGTCTTCGTACTGACCCACCACCCCCGGCCCCCGATCGAGATGGACGGTGGCACCACTTTCCATTTCATCGACGCCAGCCCCGCCGAGTCCCTCGATATCGCCCGAAAAGCCGCCGGAGGCCTCGACATTCGCCTCGGCGGGGGACCGTCGACCATCCGGCACTTCCTCGCCGCCGACCTCGTCGACCACCTGCACGTCGCGGTGGTGCCCATCATCTTGGGGCGCGGGGAGCCGTTGTGGCAGGGACTGGAGGGTCTCGAGCAGCGGTTCGCGGTGGAGTCGGTGACCGGCCCAAGCGGCGTCATACATCTGAGCTTTACGCGCCGCTAGGCAACCGCGCCTGCCACGCCGCCCCGACGCGCAATCGTTAGCGCAGTGTTGCGGATTCGTTCTGCGAGGTCGGGAAAATCGCTGTACGCAATTCACGGGAGGAGACCTCTGTGCGGTTTCCCGTGGCATTGCTGACCGCGTGCGCAGTGTCGCTCGCCCCCGCCCTCGGACCGGGCGCGGACGCGCGGGCGGCCGACGCGTGGGGGCCGTTCGCACCGCCCAACCCGTTCATGGCGCCGCTGGGGCTCGCTTCACTGCACAACGACGCCGAATCGTCCGATGCCGGACCGCTTCCCGGGCCCGGCGCCCACCTCAACGCGATCTTCGGGTACCCGCTGCTGGCGGCCTGCCCGACGATCATGCAGGGCACCGACGGCCTGGTCTTGGCGCTGTGCACCAGCGACATCGGCCAGACCCCGACGATCTTTCTGATCGATCCCGGCGTCCGCGTCCCAATCTTCGTCCCGCTGGCCAAACTGCAAGTGGCCAAGGGCAGCCTGCTCGGCGGCGTCTACGCCTACCTCGACAACAACAACCAGGTCGTGATGATCGACGGGACCAACCACCTGCTGCGCATCGCGCACGCCAGGGCGGGGCCGCTGGGGTGCTGGAAGCTGATCGTCACCGAGTCCACCGACCTGTCCGGCGCGATTCCGGCCGGCGACAGCTCGGTGGGCCTGGTGCCCGACTACGCGGGCAACGTCTGGTTCGCCACCGGGAACGGCGTCGTGGGCGTGGCCAAGACGGGCGGCGGCATCGCCACCGTGCAGCTGCCCCCGGGCGAACAGGTGGCGAACAGCATCTCGTCCGCACCGAGCGGGCGCGTCGCGGTGGCCACCACCTTCGCCCTCTACGAGCTGAACCTCGATATTGCCGGCAACCCCCAAATACTCTGGCGGGCAACCTATGACCGCGGCCCGGCGCGCAAGCCCGGGCAATTGAGTTGGGGCACGGGCTCCACGCCGGTCTACTTCGGTCCCGCGTCGGGCGCCGACTACCTGACCATCGTCGACAACGCCAGCCCGCAGGTCCACGCCCTGGTCTACCGGTCCGGCACGGGTCAATTGATCTGTCAGCAAACGGTTTTGACGCAGGGCGGCCCGGGCAGCGAAAACGCACCGATCGGATTGGGCAACTCGGTGTTCGTGTCCAGCACCTACGGCTACCCCTACCCCGCGGTCCCGGCGGGCGCGCCGCCCGCGGTTCCCCCGACGGCACCGTTCGTCGGCGGCATGACCAGGGTGGACGTCGACAATCCTGGCTGTCATACCGTGTGGGAGAACAAGGTTCGCAGCGCGGCGCTACCGCACCTGTCCGCCGCGGACGGCCTGCTGTACACGATCACCCGGATCGGATGCGACAACACCACACCGCTGGACATCTTCGCCTACGGCGTGGTGGATGCCGGCAACGGGGCCCTGTTGTGGCAGCAGCCGAAGTCGGCGACCATACTCAGCGACCCGCTGCAGACCCCGACCATGGTGCTGACAGACCGCAGGGCCATGCAGGGCAACCTCACCGGCCTCGGGCTGATCGGCTGAGCGGGCTCACTCCTCCTTGCCGAACTCCATCATGTCGAGGTTCCAGAAGCCGCGCATGTTGGTGATCAGGCCCGCGTCGTTGACCTTGTAGGTGAACACTCCGCGCACCTTGCTGGTGATGCCGCCCTCAAACCTGCTGTGCAGCACCAGAATATGCGCGACCTCGTCGGGCGAGCTCGACGGAAAGGTCTCCTCGCAGGTGATGGTCAGCTGGTTGGCGGCGATGTTGTTGTCGTAGAACGCCGCAACACCGTCCTTGCCGTGCACCCCGGTGCCATCAGGATTGGTGACGGACTTGCCGATCGGGTCCTCGACGACCACGTCGTCGGCCATCAGCGCCAGCCAGCCCGCCCGGTCGTGCGCCTGCACGCACCGCCACGAGGATTGCGACGCGGTCAGGGCCGGGGAGGCCTGAGATTGTGTGGTGCCGGTCATTTTTCTCCTATCTCTAGATTGCGCACGCGGCGCGCGCGCCCTCCTCGGTGGCCTTGCGGATGAGGCCCAGCCCGCTGCAGTCGCCGGCGGCGTGCACCCGGGCGCCGGGCAGGGCCGCGACCAGATCGTCGAACAGACCGGTGTCGGGTTGGACCGTCCCGGCGATCACGACGCTGTCGGCGGCCAGCGTTCGGGGGGTGCCGCCGGCGGGCGTGAAGACGACGTCGCGCTCCGTGATCCGCTCGACCGCCGCACGCACGTGCACCGTGACCCCGAGCCGGTCGAGGCGATCCATGTGCTCGGTCTTGCGTTTGTTACCCACTTCGGGGGCAATGTCCTTGCCGGATTCCAGGATTGACACCCGCCGGCGCCGGTTTGCCAGGAATTCGGCGAGTTCGAGGGCCACCAGATCGCCGCCGATGATGGCGACCCGCCGGCCCACCGGCATCCAGGCCCGGGTGGCGAGCCGAAACGCGGTGGGCCGGACCAGTCGCTCTCGCCAGCCGGCGAACAGCTCACGCAGGCCGGGACCGGTGTACACGTGCGGCAGGTCGGCACCGGCGATGGCGGGCACCGCGACGTGGCCGCCGGTGGCCACCACCACCGCGTCCGGCGCGGACCGGACGATGTCGCCGGCCGAAACCTCATGATTCAGCTCGACTTTCGCCGTGCTGAGCCTGATCTCGTCGCGCAGGTAATCCAGGAACGGCTGGTTCTCCGGGTGTAGCACCGCCGCCCAGCGCAGCGCCCCGCCGAGTTGGCCGCCACGCTCGAAAAGCGTCACGCGGTGGCCGCGTTCGGCGGCCACCCGGGCGGCCTCCAGCCCGGCCGGTCCGCCGCCAACCACCACCACCCGCTTGGCCCGGCCGGCGCGGGGCGCGGCCAGCTCGCGCTCCTTGCCGGTGCGGGGGTTGACGGCACAATCGACGGAAAAGCGTTGTTCCATTGCGTCAATGCAGTTTTCGCAGGAGATGCATTTGCGCACCCGGCGCGCCAAGCCGGAGGCGAGCTTGCGCGGCAGGTCGGGGTCGGCCAGCAGCGGCCGCCCCATCGCGACGAAATCGGCGCGGCCGTCGGCCAGGATCCGTTCGGCCGCAACCGGGTCGTGGATGCGGCCGACGGCGATCACCGGCACGTCGACCACCTGCTTGACGGCCGCCGCCGCGCCGACGTTGACTTCGTCACCGTCGTCGGCGCCGTTGACCATGCCGGTGACGAGCCGGTCGATCACCCCGCCGCTGACGTGGAATGCGCTCACCCCGGCGGCGACGAGTTCGGGTGCCAGGCGCGCCGTTTCGTAGATGGGCCGCCCGCCCGCCACCCGCTCGTAACCGGAGATGCGCAGCGTGATGGGCAGCGCGTCGCCGACCTCGGAGCGAATCGCTGCCAGCGCCTCCAGCACCACCCGCACCCGGCCGCGCGCCGAGTCGCCCCGGTAGTCGTCGGTGCGCCGGTTACGTTGCGGGGCAAGGAAAGAGCCCAGGAGCATGTAGCCGTGCGCGGCGTGCAGCTCGATGCCGTCGTATCCCGCCTCGGCGGCGCGGCGCGCGGCGGCCTTGAACAGGTCGAAGACCTCGCACAGCTGCCGTTTGCTGATCTCGGCCGACGGCCGCCCGGTGAGGTAGGACGGAATGACCGACGGCCCCAGCGAGGTCACACCGAAGATCTCCGGTCCCAGGCCGTCGGGTCCGGCGTGCACGATCTGCGGCTGGATCTTGGCGCCGTGCTCGTGCACCGCCTCGACCAGCGCCCGGTGCGCGTCGACCGCCTCGTCGGTGGCCAGATGCAAACCGCCGGGCGTCTCGGGGTGGTGGTGGTCTATCCCGGTGGCGCCCACCGTGATCAGGCCGACCCCGCCCTCGGCGCGCGCCGCGAAGTAGTCGCGGGTGCGCTGTGACGGCAGCCCGTCGGGGGTGCCGTACATCGTCTCCATGGGAGACATCACCACCCGGTTGCGCACCGTCATGGCGCCGATTCGTCCCGGCGCCAGCAGATGCGGGAAGCCGGTCAAACGACGCGGCTCTTACCGATCGGCGTCGGTGTAGCGGATGACGCCCCGAATGTTCTTGCCGTCCAGCATGTCCTGGTAGCCGTCGTTGATCTGCTCGAGCTTGTACTGGCGGGTGATCATGTCGTCCAGGTTGAGCTTGCCGGCCTTGTACATCGACAGCAGCTGCGGAATGTCGTACTGCGGGTTGCCGCCGCCGAAGATGGTGCCCTGCAGGTTCTTCTGCATCAGGGTCAGCATCGCCAGGTTCAGCGTCACGTTGGTGTCCAGCAGGCTGCCGATTGCCGTCAGCACGCAGGTGCCGCCCTTTTGGGTGATGTTGAGGTAGGCGTCGACGTCGGCCCCTTGCAGTTCGCCGACCGTCACGACCACCTTGTGGGCCATCAGGCCGTAGGTGACCTCGGCCATGCCCATCAGCGCGGCGTTGATGTCGGGGTAGACGTGGGTGGCGCCGAACTTCAGGGCCTGGTCGCGTTTCCATTCCACCGGGTCGATCGCGAAGATGTAGCGGGCACCCGCGTTGACGGCGCCCTGCAGCGCGGCCATGCCGACGCCGCCGACGCCGACGATGGCGACGTCTTGACCCGGCCGGATGTCGGCGGTGCGGACGGCCGAACCGTAGCCGGTGGTGACGCCGCAGCCGACCAGCGCGGCCACCTCGAACGGCACCGACGGGTCGATCTTCACCACGGAGCTGCGGTGCACGACCATGTACGGCGAGAAGGTGCCCAGCAGCGTCATGGGGAACACGTTCTGGCCGCGGGCCTGGATGCGGAAGGTGCCGTCGGACACCGCGGCCCCGCCGAGCAGCCCGGCGCCCAGGTCACAGAGGTTGCGCAGGCCGGCCTGACAGGTCGGACACGTCCCGCAGGACGGGATGAACGACAGCACCACGTGGTCGCCCGGGGCGATGTCCTCCACGCCGGGACCGACCTCGGTGACGATGCCCGCGCCCTCGTGCCCGCCCAGCACGGGGAAACCCGCCATCGGGATGCCGCCGGTAACTAGATGGTGATCCGAATGGCACATCCCGGCCGCTTCCATCTGGATCTTGACCTCGTGCGCCTGCGGGTCGCCGATCTCGATTTCCTCGATAGACCACGGCTGATTGAATTCCCAGATCAGCGCGCCTTTTGTTTTCATGAAGGACCTCCATCAGCATGCCCTGACCCGGTTGTCGGTGAAAGGGACCGGCCGGTGCCGGACGGCAATTTAGAACGTGTTCTCATTCGCAGACCATTATGACGCGCGTCACCGGGCTGTAAACAGGGGGGACCACCAACCGGTCGGGAGATCACCAGATGGGGACCGGCGCCTCGCCGATCGGGTAGTAGCCGGGCAGCTTCTCGCCGGCGATGCTGCGCTGGATCCGGTTCTGCATGCCCGTGCTCAGGTCGCCGGACTCGATGAGCTTTGCGAACATCTTCGCCACGTGACCGAAGTCGAAGAAGTCACGCTGCCACTCGATGAGCTGGTCGGCGCCCAGCCGGAACCAGCTGCCGCCGATGCCGTAGATCTCGTCCTGGGTGCCGTCGGTCTTGTTGACGATCTGCTTCCAGAAGCCGACGATCTCGCCCTGCTTCTCGTCGATGAGGACCTTCTGGTATTCGTACACCCAGTTCTCCAGGCCCTCCATCTCCAGGCCGAGGGCGATGTCGCGGATCTCGTCGACGCCGACGCACATCACGTCCTCCTTGGGCCCGATGTTCCAGCCGTAGGTGGCGTCCTTGGCGTAGAAATCGGCGAGCGGCGTCCAGTCGCCGGCCTTCTCGCAGTCCTTGTTGGCCTGCAGCCAGCGATCCACCCATGCCTCGAGATCCGCACGTGAATGTGACGCCTTTGCTGTCATGGGTCAGCCTTCCTTCTCTTTGATGAACAGTGCTTGCGTGGGGCACATCGCGACCGCGCGCTCGACCTCATCGCGGGCGTCTTCGGGCGGCTCGGGGTCGAGGATCTCGACCTTGCCCCGCTTGGGCACCCGGAAGTAGTCCGGGGCCTCCAGTTCGCACATGGCGTGGCCCTGACACAAATCCAGATCGGCTTCGACCCGAAATCCCATGGCATGACCTACTTCTGGCGCTTGCGGTAGCGAACCTTCGCCGGCCGGGCGAGCTGGACGACCATCTTGGAGTGGTCATTGTGGTAGCTGTCCGCCGGCTGGGCCATCTCGAACTCGTACTCGCGCAACAGGACCGAGAAGATGGCCTTGATCTGCATCTGGGCGAAAGCGGCCCCGACGCAGCGGTGTCGCCCCGCGCCGAACGGAATCCAGGTCCACCGGTTGACGATGTCGGCCTGCTCGGGCTTGTTGTAGCGATCGGGCCTGAAGGCGTCCGGGTCGGGAAAGTCCTCGGCAATCCGGTTCGAGATCGCCGGGGAGGCCGCGACGTAGTCGCCGGCGTGGATCGGGAAGCCTTCGACCTCGAACTCGCCCTTGGCGACGCGCATCAGGATGATCAGCGGCGGGTGCAAGCGCAGCGTCTCCTTGACGACGTTGTCCAGCTTCGGAATCGAGCGCAGCGCGTGGAAACTCACCGCCTGGCCGTCGGCGTACAGCTCCTCGAGCTCGGCCAGCACCTCGGCGTAGACATCGGGGTGACGGATCAACTCGATCAGCGTCCACGCCGAGGTGCCCGAGCTGGTGTGGTGCCCCGCGAACATCAGCGAGATGAACATCCCGGTGACCTCGTCGGCGGAGAAGCGGGGGTTGCCGTCCTCGTCCTTGATCGAGACCAGCACGTCGAGCATGTCCCGGTCGGTCTTGTCCTTCGGCGGATTGGCCAACCGCTGGTCCATGATCTCCTGCACCAGGGCAACCAGTTTCACGCGGGCCTCGTCACGCAGCCTGAAACTCTCGATCGGCAGGTAGGGGTCGACGTAGCACAGCGGGTCGGTGCCGCGCTCCAGCATGTGGTAGTACTCGGCGAATCGGTGGTCGAGCTGCTCGCGGAACTTCAGCCCGATCAGGCAGGCGGTCGAGGTGTAGATCGTCAGCTCGGCGAAAAAGTCGAGGAGCTCGATCTCGCCCTGGGGTCCCCAGTTGGCGATCATCTTCTTGACCTCGCCCTCGATGGTGGCGGCATGGCCCTTCATCTGCTCGCCGCGCAGCGCCGAGTTGTGCAGCATCTCCTTGCGCCGCTCCGGGCTGGCGTCGAACACCACACCCTCGCCGAAGATCGGCGTCATGAACGGGTACGCCTCGGCCTGGTCCAGCTCCTCGTCGGCGGAGCGGAAGAAGAATTCGTTGGCGCCCGCGCCGGACAACAGGATCACGTGCTTGTCGACCAGCTGAAACCAGCCGACGTCGCCGCACTCCTCCCGGACACGCTTCATCAAACCGATTGGGTCCGTTCGGAACTCCTCGAGGTGGCCGTGCTCCTCCTCGCCGCCGGAGACCCGCGGCACCTGGGTGGTCGTGGTCATTGTCCTGGCATCCCCTCTTCGCCGAGCGCGAGCTTCTGGCGATCCGTCTTGTCGGCCAACGGGGCTTCCGGCTGAAGTTCCATGTTCGCGATGAAGCCACCGCGCGGGGTTTCGGCGACGAACGTGATGGCCCGCGCCAAATCGGCCGCGCGCAGGAAGTAGTCGTGGCGGGCCTGGCCCCACTTGGCCCAGTCCTCCAGCGCGGGGCCGATCTTCTCGGCCGGCAGGCTCCAGCCCATCGCCGTCTTCGTCGGCCCGGGGTGCACGATCGAGGCCCGCACGCCGGTGCCCTCGAGTTCCATCTGGAAGTTGGTGACCATCGCGACGAGCGCGGCCTTGGCCGCGCCGTAGGCGCCCATGTGCGGCCGCTGGCGCAGGGCCACGTCGGAGCCGACGAAGATCAGGTCGCCGCGCTGCCGCTCGAGCATGCCGGGCAGCACGGCTGAGGCCAACCGGAAGGCGCCGACCAGGTGGATCTGCAGCTGCGACTCGAACTCCTCGCCTGCGATCTCGGCGAGCTTGCCGAAGTAGGTGTCGCCCGCGCCGGCCACCAGCACCTCGATGTCGCCGAGCGCCTCAACCGCCTGGGCGACAAAGGATTTGACCGAGTTCGGGTCGGTGACGTCCAGGTGGAAGCCGACCGCCTCGCCGCCGTCGGCGTTGATCTTGCCGACGATGTCGTTGAGCTTCTCGACCCGGCGGGCGCCCAGGGCGACCGGAAAGCCGTGTGCCGCGAGTTCGATCGCGGTGGCCTCTCCGATGCCGGACGAGGCGCCGGCCACGATCGCCGGCCGGCGCTCGGGCAGGGGATCAAAGCGGGGCATTCAGCGGACCTCCACACTCATGGGTAGGTGAGCGAATCCGCGGACATTGCTGGAGTGGACGCGGACGGCGTTGGCCTCGTCCACCTGATATCCGCGGATTCGCTTGAACAACTCGGTCAGCGCGACCCGGGCCTCCATCCGCGCCAGATGCGCGCCCAGGCAGAAGTGCGCGCCGCTGCCGAAACTCAATAACTTGGGCCCGATTTCGCGCCCGATCAGGTAGTCGTCGGGGTTGTCGAAGACCCGCTCGTCGCGATGGCCCGAACCCGGCAACAGCAGCAGCACGTCGCCTTCGGGAATGGTGGTGTCGTACAGGGTGAGCTCACCGGAGACCGTTCGGGCCAGGATCTGGCTCGAGGTGTCGTAGCGCAGGGTCTCCTCGACCCACAACGGCACCTGGGACAGGTCGGCGTAGACCGGGGTCAGCTGATCCGGGTTCTTATGTCCCCAAAATGCCGCATTGGCAAGCAGCTTGGTGGTCGTCTCGTTTCCGGCGATCACCATCAGGAACATGAAGCCGAGCACTTCGTCGTCGGTGAGCCGGTCGCCGTCGATCTCGGCCTCCAGCAGTGCGGTGGTCAGGTCGTCGGTGGGCCTCTTGCGCCGCTCGGCAACCATGCCCTGGTAGTAGACGATGAGGTTGAGGGACGCCTCGATTGCCTCCGGCGGGACGTCGGTGACGCCCTCCTCGCGGTGCATCACGCCGTCGGCCCAGGCCCGAACCTGGACGCGATCCGGCTCGGGGACGCCCATCAACTCGGAGATGACGTCCATCGGCAGCTTGCCGGCGAACTCGTCGACGTAGTCGACGGCACCGTCGTTCGCCTTGTCCAGCATGGTGTCCAGGTGCTGCATCGCGATCTCGGTGACGCGGGGCTCCAGCTCCCGAATCCGCCTGGGCGTGAACCCCTTTGAGACCAGGGTCCGCAGCCGCAGATGGGCGGGGTCGTCCATGGCCAGAAACGACATCGTCTTGGACGCGTGCGGGCCGCGAGAGGCCGGATCCAGCGAGACGCCGTACTTGTTGGACAGCGTGGTGCTGTTGCGGAACCCTTGCAGCACGTCCTGATGCCGCGACAAGGCCCAGAACTTCAGCTCGTCGTTGCGGTACAGCGGCGCCTCGTCGCGCAGCCGCTTGTAAAACGGGTACGGATCCTCGTGAAAGCGGTAGTCGTAGGGATCAAGGACCAGCTCGTGGTCGCCGACATGCACGGTCATCTAGCTACCTGTCTCTTCGCTGGCGGCGGTCAAGATGAGCCCCGCGACGTCGGCGAGGCGGTCGGCGATCTCGCGGTAGGTGAGTTGCCCGCTGGCGGCCTGCACCAACGCCCCGAAAAACGCCATCTCGAGCGCGGATACGGTGGCGGGATCGGCGCCCGGACCTATCGCCGATGCGATGCGGCGATGAATTTCCGCGCCGATCCGGTCGCGCGCCGCGCACACGGCAGGATCGGCGCCGCCACTCAGCAGCGCCGCCGTGCAGGCCGCGCCGACCTCGGGTTCGTCGGCGACCACCAGGGCCAGGTGGCGGAGCACCTTGTCCACCCGGGCGGGCATGGGGTCGTTCACGTCGGTGAAGAAGGGGACCTGGCGCACCAGGTCGAGGTAGACCTCGGCGATCAGATGGTTCTTCGACGAAAAGTAGGTGTAGGCGGTCGCGGGGGCCACCTTGGCGCGGGCCGCCACCGCGCGCACCGTCAGGTCGGCATAGGACTTCTCGCGCAGCGTCTCGATGCCCGCCGCGAGGACCTTGCGGAAGGTCTCCTCCTGGCGGCGGTTGCGCAAAGTCGCTCCGGTCTGGCGGTCGGCGTGGGATGCGAGCGCAGCCAGTGCATCGCTGGACACATGTCCAAGCTATCGGATGCCGGCGACGGGAAGCAAGCCCGATCGGCAAATACCCAGCTTAATTGGGAACTTTCGGCGCCCCCGTTGGTGCCCGAGGAGATCGGCCCTTGCACCGCCGAGGACCGGGCGACTATGGTTCGGTACGACAATATCGGACAAGTGTCCACTCAACTGGCGTGCATGGTTGGGCCGCGCACAGACGGGAGCGGGAGATGGCCTTGTTGGCCGACGGCGCGAGCGCACTGTTCATCGACGGGAAGTCTTCGCCGGGCAGTGCCGGCACGTTTCCCACGATCAACCCGGCAACCGAGGAAGTGCTCGGGGTCGCCGCCGACGCCGACGCCGGCGACATGGGCCGCGCCATCGACGCAGCGCGGCGGGCGTTCGACGGCACGGACTGGTCCCGCGACACCGAACTGCGGGTGCGGTGCGTGCGGCAGTTGCGCGAGGCGATGCAGCAGCACCTCGAGGAGCTGCGGGAGCTGACCATCGCCGAGGTCGGCGCACCGCGAATGCTCACCAGCATCGCCCAGTTGGAAAGCCCGGTCAACGACCTGGCGTTCGCGGCGGATACGGCCGAATCGTACGAATACAACCAGGATCTCGGCGAGGCGTCGCCGATGGGCATCCCCACCCGGCGCACCATCGCCCGTGAGGCCGTCGGCGTCGTCGGCGCGATCACCCCGTGGAACTTCCCCCACCAGATCAACCTCGCCAAGATCGGGCCCGCGCTGGCCGCCGGCAACACCGTCGTCTTGAAGCCCGCCCCCGACACCCCGTGGTGCGCCGCCGTGCTGGGCGAACTCATCGCCGAGCACACCGACTTTCCGCCCGGTGTGATCAACATCGTCACGTCCAGCGACCACGGCGTCGGCGCGCTGCTGGCCAAAGACCCTCGGGTGGACATGGTTTCGTTCACCGGCTCGACCGCCACCGGCCGCAGTGTGATGGCCGACGGCGCGGCCACCATCAAGAAGGTGTTCCTCGAACTGGGCGGCAAGTCGGCGTTCATCGTCCTCGACGACGCCGACCTGGGCGGTGCGGTCGGAGTGGCGGGCTTCTCGGTCTGCATGCACGCCGGGCAGGGCTGCGCGATCACCACCCGGCTGGTGGTGCCGCGCGCGCGGTACGACGAAGCGGTCTCCATCGCGGCCGCGACGATGGGCGGCATCAAGGCCGGCGATCCCACCGATCCCGGAACCATCTGCGGGCCGGTCATTTCCGCGCGCCAGCGCGACCGGATACAGGGCTACCTCGACTCGGCGATCGCCGAGGGCGGAACGTTCGCGTGCGGGGGTGGGCGGCCGGCCGACCGTGACGTCGGCTTCTTCATCGAGCCCACGCTGATCGCGGGCCTGGGCAACGACGCCCGCTGCGCGCGGGAGGAGATCTTCGGACCCGTGCTGACGGTGATCCCGCACGACGGCGACGACGACGCCGTGCGCATCGCCAACGACTCGCCATACGGACTGTCGGGCACCGTGTTCGGCGCCGACCCCGGTAGGGCGGCGAGCGTCGCCGCGCGCGTCCGCGCCGGCACCATCAATGTCAATGGCGGCGTGTGGTATTCGGCCGATGCGCCATTCGGTGGCTACAAGCAGTCCGGGAACGGCCGCGAGATGGGCCTGGCCGGTTTCGAGGAGTACCTGGAGATCAAGACCATCGCGACAGCGGTTAGCTGAAGGAGCTTGAAAGAATGCGATTCGAGAACAAGGTCGCCATCGTCACCGGGTCGGGCGGCGGCATCGGCCGGGCGTACGCCGAGGCGCTGGCCCGCGAGGGCGCGGCGGTCGTGGTGGCCGACATCAAGGCCGAGGCGGCCGAGGGGGTGGCCAAGCAGATCGTCGCCGACGGCGGAACGGCGCTGGCCGTCCCCGTCGACGTGTCCGACCCGGCGTCGGCCAAGGCGATGGCCGACCGGACGCTGGCCGAGTTCGGCGGCATCGACTACCTGGTCAACAACGCCGCGATATTCGGGGGCATGAAGCTGGACTTCCTGCTCACCGTCGATGCGGACTACTACCGGAAGTTCATGAGCGTCAACCTCGACGGCGCGCTGTGGTGCACCCGCGCGGTGTACAAGAAGATGGCCAAGCGCGGCGGCGGGGCGATCGTCAACCAGTCGTCCACGGCCGCCTGGCTGTACTCGAACTTCTACGGCCTCGCCAAGGCCGGGATCAACGGCCTGACGCAACAGCTGTCCCGCGAACTGGGTGGCCAGAACATCCGGATCAACGCGATCGCCCCCGGACCCATCGACACCGAGGCCAACCGGACCACCACGCCGCAGGAGATTGTCGCCGACATCGTCAAGGGTCTGCCGTTGTCCCGCATGGGAACTCCCGAAGACGTCGTCGGGATGTGCCTGTTCCTGCTGTCCGACGAGGCGTCGTGGATCACCGGGCAGATATTCAACGTTGACGGCGGGCAGATAATCCGGTCATGAGTCAGGATTTGAAGCTCGGCTTCATCGGCTTGGGCAATATGGGCGCGCCGATGGCCACCAAGATGACCGAATGGCCCGGCGGGGTGACGGTTTACGACATCCGGGCCGAGGCCATGACACCGCTCGCCGAGAAGGGTGCCGGCCTGGCCGACAGCATCGCCGACGTCGCCGCCGCCGACATCGTCCACATCACCGTCCTCAACGACGAGCAGGTGCGCGAGGTCGTCGGCGAACTGGCCGCGCACGCCAAGCCGGGAACGGTGATCGCGATCCACTCGACCATCAGCGACACCACCGCGGTCGAACTGGCCCGCGAACTGAAACCGCGTGACATTCATGTCGTCGACGCACCCGTCAGCGGTGGCGCGGCGGCCGCCGCGAAGGGCGAGCTCGCCACCATGGTGGGGGCCGATCGTGAGGTATACGAGAAGATCAAGCCGGCGTTCAAGCACTGGGCCGCGGTGGTCATCCACGCCGGTGAGCCCGGCGCGGGGACGCGAATGAAGCTGGCCCGCAACATGTTGACGTTCACCTCCTACGTGGCGGCGTGCGAGGCGATGAAGCTGGCCGAGGCCGCCGGGCTGGACCTGCAGGCCCTGGGCCGGGTGGTGCGCCACACCGACGCCCTGACCGGCGGTCCCGGGGCGATCATGGTGCGCGACGACATGAAAGACCTTCAGCCGGAACACTTCCTGTACCAACCGTTCATGCATACCCGGGGCCTCGGAGAAAAGGACCTGAGCCTGGCGCTGGCGCTGGGCGAGGCGGTGTCGGTGGACCTGCCGTTGGCCCGGTTGGCCTACGAAGGACTGGCGGCAGGACTCGGGGTGCCGCACAACGAGAAAGAGGCGTGATGGACGAGCGACGGCGCAAGGGCCTCGAGAAGATGAACGAGGTCTACGGCTGGGAGATGCCCAACATCGAGGGCGATGCGTACTTCGACCTGACCGTCGACCACCTGTTCGGCAGCATCTGGACGCGGCCCGGATTATCGATGCGCGACAAGCGGATCATGACCCTGACGGCCGTGACCGCGATCGGGAACCGCGACCTGGCCGAGATCCAGATCAACGCCGCGCTGCTCAACGGGGAGCTCGACGAGACCGAGCTGAAGGAGATGGCGGTCTTCCTCACCCACTATCTCGGGTTCCCGCTGGGCTCGGCGCTCAACGGCGCCGTCGACGCGGTCGTCGCGAAGCGCAGGAAGGCCGCGGCGAAGGGCGCCGGCGAGGACAAGAAGGCCAACGTGGATGCCGCGTTGAAGATGCATTCCGGTGACAAGGAGTGACCGGCCGACTCAGTACGGCCGGACGCCTTGCGGCATCACGTATTCGGAGGTTGGCCCGTACACGCCGTTGACGGTGGTCCCGCCCTGGATGATGCCCGGGGCCATCTCCAGCATGTTGTGAGGGAATCCGAAAGTCGGTTTGGTCAGCGCGTCCAGCCGGTCCAGTTCATCGGCGGTGAGGTGCACGTCGACGGCTTGAACATTGTCCTCGAGCTGCGAGAGCCTGCGCGCCCCGATGATGACAGACGAGACGGCGGGCTGCGCCTGGACCCACGCGAGCGCCACGCCGGCGACCGTCGTCTCGTGCGCCGTGGTGAGCACGAGCGGTTACCCATCGAGTCGTTCGACGAATCCGTGGCCTGAGCCCCTTCGTCGTCCGCGCATGTGGCGTGGCGCGACGGCCCGCTAGAGTGACGTGTCGTGCGCGTCCTGGTGATCGGATCTGGTGCCCGTGAGCATGCGCTGCTGCTGGCGCTTCGCAACGACCCGCAGGTCACGGGACTGGCCGTCGCTCCGGGCAACGCCGGGACCGCTCGCCTGGCCGAGCAGCACGATGTCGACATCACCTCGGGTGAAGCGGTGGTCGCGCTGGCTCGCGAGGTCCGGGCCGACCTGGTGGTCATCGGCCCCGAGGTGCCGCTGGTCCTCGGCGTGGCCGACGCGGTGCGGGCCGCCGGCATCGTCTGCTTCGGGCCCGGCAAGGACGCCGCGCGCATCGAGGGCTCCAAGGCGTTCGCCAAAGACGTTATGGCCGCCGCCGGCGTCCGGACCGCATCCAGCGAAATCGTGGACAGCCCAGCCACACTGGACGCTGCCCTGGACCGGTTCGGGCCCCCCGCGGGCGACCCGGCCTGGGTGGTGAAAGACGACGCCCTGGCGGCCGGCAAGGGCGTGGTGGTGACCCCCGATCGCGAGGTGGCGCGAGCCCACGCCGCCGGACTGCTCGAGGCGGGACACCCGGTGCTGCTCGAGTCCTTCCTGGACGGCCCCGAGGTCTCGCTGTTCTGCGTCGTCGACGGCCGCACCGTGGTGCCGCTGCTGCCGGCGCAGGACTTCAAGCGGGTCGGCGACGGTGATACCGGACCCAACACCGGGGGCATGGGCGCCTACGCGCCGCTGTCGTGGCTGCCCGAGGAGCTTTTCCGGGAAATCGTCGGCCAGATTGTCGAACCCGTCGCGGCCGAACTCGTCGAGCGGGGATGCCCGTTCAGCGGATTGCTCTACGTCGGCCTGGCGATCACGGCGAACGGCCCCGCGGTGGTCGAATTCAATTGCCGCTTCGGCGATCCCGAGACCCAGGTAGTGCTGGCGCTGCTGGAGTCACCGCTTGGACAGCTGCTCTATGCCGCGGGCACCGGCAAGCTGGCAGACTTCGGCGAATTGCACTGGCGCGAAGGCGCCGCGGTGACGGTGGTGCTGGCGGCCGAGAACTATCCGGGCCGCCCCCGGGTCGGAGACGTCGTCGTCGGCGCTGAAGCCGACGGGGTGCTGCACGCCGGAACCGCGCGGCGCGACGACGGGGCGATCGTCTCCTCGGGCGGTCGGGTGCTGTCGGTGGTGGGCACCGGAGCGGACCTGTCCGCCGCACGCGCCAACGCTTACGAGATTCTGCGCTCGATTCGGTTGCCCGGCAGCCACTTTCGCAGCGACATCGCGCTGGCGGCGGCGGAGGGCAAGGTCAGCGTTTAGTTTTCGGCCACTGCGGCGGCGTCACTGGGTGAAGTCGGCTCCCACCCCCTTGACCACAGCGAGGGGAACGGTCAGAATGAATTAATAAACCAACCGTCGGTCTAAGAATTGGTGAGTGCATTGGCGCGAAAGGTCAACGTTGCAGAGCACGCGGCGCGCCGTGACGCCATTCTGGATGCCGCCCAGCGGCTGGTCCTATCGAAGGGCTACGAGCGGCTGACGGTGCAGGATCTCCTCGATGAACTGCAGATCTCCAAGGGCGCCTTCTACCACTACTTCGATTCCAAGCCGGCGGTGATCGAGTCTCTCACCGAGCGACTCGTCAGCGACTCCGCACAGGCGCTTGCCCCGACCGTCGATAGCCATGAGTTGGGGGCGGATGAAAAGCTGAAGCGCTTCTTTGACGAGATCGTTCGCTGGAAGTCTGAGCGCCAGAGTTTGTTTGTGGCGATGCTGCCAGTCTGGTATGCGCCTGAGAACGTCGTGTTCCGCCTGCGAGTCCAGGTGGCTGTGGCCAGACGACTTGCGCCGTTGGTGACTTCGATCGTGCATCAGGGTGTGAAAGAGCGGCGGTTCGCCACCGCCTTTCCCGAGCAGGCCGGCGCGATCATTGTCACCCTCGTTCAGGCGTTGCAGGACGCGATTGCCCACCAGTTGATGGCGATTGCGTATCGGTCACCGCAAGCGTCGCGGACGCGGGACATCGTTGCAACTTATGGGGCGCACATCGAAGCTATTGAGCGCTATCTGGGCCTACCAGCAGGTGCCCTATATCGTGCCGACTCTCGGGCCGTGAATAGCTGGATCGCCTCTATACGACAAGCCGATACGACGCTGGCGGGAGCGACGGGATGAAGGTTGATTTCGCCAACAAGACCGTAGGTGGTTTCAATTTCGAGTTCGTCCGCGGATTGTCGTTGCAGGCGGCCGGCGCGGCCGAATACGGCGAGTGCATGGACACCATGAGCCGAATCACGAGCAACAACTTCAACAGCTGGATCACCGAATGGGCCGCCACCGCAGACCGGGTCGCCGCATTCGCGCACGCCGAAGAGCGGCTGGGCAACCGCGCGAGTGCCCACGACGCTTTTCAGCGCGCGGCCAACTATTACCGCATGGCCGTGTTCTATGCCGCGCACACCGAGGCCCGCCACACCCAGCTATGGCAGCGCAGCAAGGATTGCTTTCATCAGACGATCGCCCTCATGGACGGTCCCTTCGAGATTTTGAACATCGAGTTTGAAGGAGCTCGGCTGCCGGCCTATTTCGCCTCGGCCGGCGACGGTCAGCGTCCCACGCTGATCGCGCTGGGTGGCTTTGACTCGACGATCGAGGAGCTTTATTGGTGGGTTGGTGCCGCTGCTCGGGCCCATGGTTGGAACTGCCTGATGTTCGAGGGTCCCGGACAGTGGGGAGCACTGAAGACCAACCCGGGCTTGACCTTTCGGCCCGATTACGAAAAGCCAGTAGGCGCCGCGGTGGACTATCTTCACACACGCTCCGATGTCGATACGGGCAAGCTGGCCATCATCGGGTACTCGATGGGTGGTTACCTGGCTACCCGAGGTGCGCTCGACCAGCGGATCGGCGCCTGCATCCCAAACTCGCTGATCGTCGATTGCGGTGCAGCCGCCCGGGCCGGAATGAAGGGGCTGCTCAAGAGCACCAGATTCATGGATCTGGCGTTCAACCTGATTATGAAAGTCAATACCCCGGCCCGCTGGGGCTTTCAACACTCCGCATGGACGCTGGGTATCCGCAACGCCCACGAATGGGTGCAGGCCTACCGGCCCTACAGCATCAAAGACCTCACGGACCGTTACCGCCATCCCATGTTGTTCCTGTTCAGCGAGGACGACATTCGCGACGCCGCCGCGCCTTCGGCGGACATCGTCAACGACATGCTCGACTTCATGCTCGAACTCAACTGCGACCGCTACATCCGCCTGTTCACCCGAGCCGAAGGCGCATCAAGCCACTGCCAGATGGGCGGATTGAGCTACGCCCAGGCCGTGATCTTCGACTGGCTTAACCACGTTTTTCTCGATGGTCCGATGCCCGAGCCGGCAAGTCCGGCCGTCGCCGATCTGTTCGTCGGCCAGTTTGCCAAGCATGGGAAGGCAGAAGGCGAAACCAAAGCCAGGCAACTGGTTGAGGTCGCCGAGCTCATTTGAGTAGCTTCAGAAACCCGCGGCCTGACCGTCACGGCGCGGATCGCTGACCGCCAAGTAGCCGCCATCCAGGCGCCAGATCGCCTGGCAGCTACCGAATTCGTTGTAGTCGTCCACGGTGACCAGATGGTGGCCGCGGCGCCGGAGTTCGTCCAGCGTCGACGCCGGGAACCCCCTCTCGCAACTCACCTGCGTGCCCTGCACCCAGCGGAACCGGGGCCCGTCGCACGCCGCCTGCGGATTCTGGCCGTGGTCGGCGATGCGCACCATCACCTGCACGTGGCCCTGCGGCTGCATCATGCCGCCCATCACCCCGAAGCTCAGCACCGGTGCGCCGTCCCTGGTGACGAACCCCGGGATGATCGTGTGGTAGGGACGCTTGCCGGGCCCGACCCGGTTCGGATGCCCCTCGGCCACAGCGAAATTCGATCCCCTGTTCTGCAGCGACACCCCGGTGCCCGGCACCACCACACCCGAGCCGAACCCCATGTAGTTGGACTGGATCATCGACACCATGACCCCGTTGGCGTCCGCGGCGGTCAGATACACCGTGCCGCCGCGCGGCGTGCCTGCCGCCGCCGGCTGGGCCCGCTCGCGATCGATCAGTGCCGCGCGCCCCCGCAGGTATTCGTCGTCCAGCAGGTGTTCCGGCGCGACCGCCATGTGGTCGATGTCGGCGACATGGGCCTGCGCGTCGGCGAACGCCAGTTTCACCGCTTCGATCTGCAGGTGCACGCTGTCGGCGGAATCGGCCGGCCACGAAGACATCTCGAAGTGCTCCAGGATGCCCAGCGCGATGAGCGCCACGATCCCCTGGCCATTGGGCGGTATCTCGTGCACCGTGTACCCGCGGTAGGGGGCGTCGATCGTGCCCACCCAGTCGGCGCGGTGCGCGGCGAGGTCGGCGGCACGCATGGCCCCGCCGTGGTCCAGCGCGTGCGCCTCGAGTCGGGCCGCAACGTCCCCGCGGTAGAACGCCTCGCCGTGGGTGGCGGCGATCCGCTCGAGCGTGGCGGCGTGGTCCGGAAACCGAAACAGTTCACCGGCTTTCGGGGCGCGCCCGCCGGGCAGGAACGCCTCGGCGAACCCGGGCTGGTCCTTGAACTGCGGCACCTGGGCCGCCCATTGCTCCGCGACGGTCGGCGACACCAGAAAGCCGTTGCGCCCGTACGAGATCGCCGGCTCGAACAGCCTCTCGAACGGCAGACCGCCGAACCTGGCGTGCAACTCGGCCCATGCAGACACGGCCCCGGGAACGGTCACCGAGTTCCAGCCGAGCGCGGGAACCGCGTTGCCGCCGAAGTACTCCGGCGTCCAGGCCGCGGGGGAGCGGCCGGATGCGTTGAGACCGTGCAACCGCCGCCCGTCCCAGACGATCGCGAAGGCGTCCGAGCCGATGCCGTTCGACACCGGCTCCACGACGGTCAGGGCGATGGCGGTGGCGATCGCGGCGTCCACCGCGTTGCCGCCCGCGGCCAGCATGCGCAAACCCGCCTGGGCGGCCAGGGGTTGCGACGTGCACACGGCGTTGGCCGCCAAGACGGGCTTTCGGGGCCAGGCGTAGGGGAAGGTCCAGTCGAACGGCGGCGTCGTCACCTCCGCGAGCGTAATGCCGGCGCGACGGTCGGCGCGCACCGCCGCGCTGGAGTGACGTTCGAAGGGGTCGCTACGCCGTCAGCAGCGGCGCCAGCCACGTCAGCTCGGCCGGCAGTTGCGAGCTCCAGAACTCCGCGTTGTGCCCGCCGGGCGAGAACCCGCCCGCGGGCGGGTTGGGCAGTTGCGCGATGAACTGCTTCGTCGCGCCGTAGAACGGGTCGCTGTCGCCGCAATCCACCCGGATCGGGATCGACGCCAGCGCCGGCATACCGAACACCGAGTTCGCCGCGAAGTCGTCGGGCCCGTCGAACGCCCCGGGCGCGGCCGCCCCGGACGACAGCCACAAGGCCGGGCTCACCGCGCAAATCGCGGCGGTGCGGGCGGGTCCGAGTCGGCCGCCGAGCAGCAGCGCGCCGTAGCCGCCCATCGACCAGCCCAGGAACGCCACCCGCGAGGTGTCCAAATCCTGGCCGCCCAGCATCGGGATCAGCTCGTCGAGCACCATGGCCCCGGCGTCCTCGCCCGATGCCCTCTTGTGCCAGTAACCGCCGCCACCGTCGACGGCGACGACGGCGAACGGCGGCAGCCCGGCGTTGACGGCCTGCGCCAGCCCCTGCTCGACGCCGCCGGCCATCACGGTCGACGCGTCGCTGCCCTTGCCGTGCAGCGCGATCACCGGTCGCAGCGCCTTGGTCTGCCCGGGTGGACGGGCGATCGCCCAGTTGGTGTTGATGCCGCCGCGCGCCGCCGACACGAAGGAGCCCGTAACCATGGTCGGGGCGGCCGGGGCCGGGGCCGCCGGTTCGACGGGCGCGGCGGGCACGGGTGCGGACGGCGCTCGCGGGGTGGCCGCCGACACCGGCGCGGCGTGCGATGTCCGGGGTTCGAGCAGGATGTCGAGGGCATATGCACCGGCGGCGCCGACGGCCGCGCTGGCGCCGAGGCCGAACAGGGCGCGGCGGCTCAAGTCGGGCATGGGCGCCATCATGCCATGGCCGTTTGGCCAAAATGGCAATGCAGTACCACTTTTGCTGGCACGATGGCTACTCGTGACGGCAGCGGTTACTCCAAAGGGAGAGCGTCGGCGGTATGCCCTTGTGAGCGCCGCCGCCGAGCTGCTTGCCGAGGGCGGGTTCGAAGCGGTGCGGCATCGGGCGGTCGCCCGGCGGGCCGGGCTGCCGCTGGCGTCCACCACCTACTACTTCTCGTCTCTGGACGACCTGATCGCGCGCGCCGTCGAGCACATCGGCATGATCGAGATCGCGCAGCTCCGGGCCCGGGTCAACGAGCTGTCCCGGCGGCGGCGCGGTCCCGAGACCACCGCCGAGGTGCTGGTCGACCTGCTCGTGGGGGACCTGTCCGATCCGGCGCTCGTGGAGCAGCTGATCTCCCGGTACGAGCGGCACATCGCCTGCACGCGCCTGCCCGCGTTGCGTGAGACGATGCGCCGCAGCCTGCGGCAGCGCGCCGAGGCGGTGGCGGAGGCGATCGAGCGATCCGGCCGCTCCGCACACATCGAGCTGGTGCGCACGCTTGTCTGCGCGGTCGATGGTTCGGTGGTCTCCGCCCTGGTGGAAGGCGGCGATCCGCGCGCGGCCGCGATGGGGACGGTGGTCGACATCATCGACGTGCTCGCGCCCATCGACCCGCGGCCGGTCGATCTGAGCCATTAGGGGCCGGGGGGCGACGGCGTCACGATGTATCCCGTGGCAAAGTCGCCATAGATCGTCACGGCTTCCGGGCGGCGCTGGAAATATAGCGCCACGTACGCGCACACGACCGCGTCGACCGGATCTTCGGCGCGGCGCAGGTCGCTCTTGCGTCGCGCCGTCACCACCGCCCGTCGCAGTTCCGCCCAGCCGTCATGACCCGCCACGCGCATCGGCACCCCGGCCCGCGCGAGCTTTTCGACGCCGTCCATCAGCAGGAGCAGCTCCGAGCGGAGCCGCGCGAGGTCGCGCCCGGGCTTGGCCTTGTACTTCAGCGTTCTGGCCAGCCGGAAGAGCACGACGGTCGCCGGATGCGGGTAGACCTCGATGGCGCGCCGCGCGGCCGGTGATCGCGGGTCCATGTCGAGGCGCAGCGCTCGGGCCAGCCGCGCGGCGCGCGGTATGTCGGCGAACTCCGGTTTGGCCGTGTTGGCCGGGTGGGCCCCGGCTTCGAACCGGCGAAAGTCGCGGTTGAGGGCGGCCTCGGCGGGTCGCTGCCCCGTCGGGTTGGTCACCACCAGCGGCGCGTCGAAGGCGACCAGGCAATCACCCCGGACGTAGGGCGACAGCGCGGCCAGCACCGCCGCGTCGTCCCGCACGGCGCTCAGATGCACCAGCCGGCCGTCGGCGTCGAGGACCGCGACGCCGGTGGGGTTGCGACCGGCCCAGGCCAGGTCGACGCCGGCGAAGTACACCCGCCACATTGTGCCGCGAGAGTGCGACCACCGGCGCCGCTACTCGGCGGGTGCCTCGCCGGTCGCGCTTTCGCGCACGCGGACAAACCGTAAGCTGTGTGTTTGTGAGCATTCCGAACGTCCTGGCCACCCGGTACGCCAGCGCGGAAATGGTCGCGATCTGGTCTCCCGAGGCCAAGGTCGTCGCGGAGCGGCGGCTGTGGCTGGCAGTGCTGCGGGCGCAGGCCGAACTAGGCGTGGACGTTCCCCCCGGGGCGATCGCCGACTACGAACGGGTGCTCGACGACGTCGACCTCGCCTCGATCGCGAACCGTGAACGGGCGCTGCGCCACGACGTGAAGGCCCGCATCGAGGAATTCAACGCGCTCGCCGGTCACGAGCAGGTGCACAAAGGGATGACCAGCCGCGACCTCACGGAAAACGTCGAGCAGCTGCAGATCCGCCGGTCGCTGGAACTGGTTTTCTCCCACGGCGTAGCGGTCGTCGCGCGACTCGCCGAACGGGCGGTGGCCTATCGCGATCTGGTGATGGCCGGGCGCAGCCACAACGTCGCCGCGCAGGCCACCACGTTGGGCAAGCGGTTCGCCTCGGCGGCCCAGGAGACGCTGATCGCGTTGACCAGGCTTGGGGAGCTGATCGACCGCTACCCCCTGCGGGGCATCAAGGGACCGATGGGCACCGCGCAGGACATGCTCGACCTGCTGGACGGCGGGGCCGACAAGCTGACCGAACTGGAAGGGCGCGTTGCCGATTTCCTGGGCTTCGCAACCGTTTTGACCAGCGTCGGCCAGGTGTACCCACGCTCGCTGGACCACGACGTGCTTTCGGCGCTGGTGCAGCTGGGCGCCGGGCCGTCGTCGATGGCGCACACCATCCGGCTGATGGCCGGGCACGAACTCGTCACCGAGGGTTTCGCGCCGGGGCAGGTGGGCTCGTCGGCGATGCCGCACAAGATGAACACGCGCAGTTGCGAACGGGTCAACGGGCTGCAGGTGGTGCTGCGCGGTTATGCGTCCATGGCCGCCGAGCTGGCCGGCGCGCAGTGGAACGAGGGCGACGTGTTCTGCTCCGTGGTGCGCCGAGTCGCGTTGCCGGACGGCTTCTTTGCCATCGACGGGCAGATCGAGACATTCTTGACGGTGCTCGAGGAGTTCGGCGCCTACCCGGCGGTGATCACCCGAGAGCTCGATCGCTACCTGCCGTTCCTGGCCACCACCAAGGTGCTGATCGCCGCGGTGCGCGCGGGCATGGGCCGCGAGGCCGCGCATCACGTGATCCGTGAGCATGCGGTGGCCACGGCGCTGGCCATGCGGGAACGGGGCGCCGAGCCCGACCTGCTGGACCGCCTGGCCGCCGATGAGCGGCTGCCGCTGGACCGGGCGGCGCTGGACGCCGCGCTGGCCGACAAGAAGTCGTTCACCGGGGCGGCGGGCGACCAGATCGACGAGGTGGTCGCGATGGTGCAGGAGTTGGTGAGCCGCTACCCGGACGCGGCGAAATACACCCCGGGTGCGATCCTGTGACGCTCGCCGGCGCGCTTGCGGGGATCGACTTCACCGATCTGGACAACTTCGCCAACGGATTTCCGCATGACTTGTTCGCCGTCCATCGGCGCGAGGCGCCGGTGTACTGGCACGAGCCGACCGACAACACGCCCGACGGCGAGGGCTTCTGGTCCGTCGCCTCCTACACGGAAACGCTTGCGGTGCTGAAGGATCCGGTGACCTTCTCCTCGGTCACCGGCGGCGGGCGCCCGTTCGGCGGCACGCTGTTGCAGGACCTGGCGATCGCGGGCCAGGTGCTCAACATGATGGACGACCCGCGGCACTCGCAGATCCGGCGGCTCGTCAGCTCGGGGCTGACGCCGCGGATGATCGGCCTCGTCGAGGACGACCTGCGGGCCCGGGCGCGCCGGCTGCTGGACGCGGCGGTGCCCGGCCAGCCGTTCGACTTTCTGCTCGACATCGCCGCCGAACTGCCGATGCAGATGATCTGCATCCTGCTGGGAGTGCCGGAATCCGAACGGCATTGGCTGTTTGAGGCCATCGAGCCCCAGTTCGACTTCGGGGGCTCGCGCAAGGCTTCCCTTTCGCAACTGTCGGTGGAGGAGGCCGGGTCGCGGATGTACGCCTACGGCCAGGAGTTGATCGCCTCCAAGCGCGCCAACCCGACCGACGACATGTTGTCGGTCGTCGCCAACGCGACGGTCGATGACGCGCATGCGCCGGCCCTGTCCGACCTCGAGTTGTACCTGTTCTTCAGCCTGCTGTTCAGCGCCGGGGCGGAGACGACGCGCAACGCCGTCGCCGGGGGTCTGCTGGCGCTGGCCGAGCATCCGGACCAATTGCGCGCGCTGCGTTCGGATTTGGGCATGCTGCCGACGGCGGTCGAGGAGATCGTGCGGTGGACGTCGCCGTCGCCGTCGAAGCGGCGCACCGCCACCCGCGACGTCACCCTCGGCGGGCGGTCGATCAAGGCGGGCCAGAAGGTCCAGATCTGGGAAGGGTCGGCCAACCGGGACGCCGACGTGTTCGACCGCCCCGACGAGTTCGATATCGGCCGGAAGCCCAACCCGCACTTGGGTTTTGGCCAGGGCGTGCACTACTGCCTGGGGGCCAACCTAGCCCGGCTGGAACTGCGGGTGCTGTTCGAGGAGCTGCTGACGCGTTTTGCCGCCGTGCGGGTTGCGCAACCCGTCGAATGGACCCGCAGCAACCGGCATACCGGCATCCGGCACCTCGTCGTTGAGCTGCTCGAGGAGCCGTGACGATCCGGCTCGCCGATGTCGAGCCGTCACCCGATGCGTTCGCCGCGGTGATGGCGACCGGAATCCTGTCGATCGTCGCGCGCGATCACCACTACCGCGTCATCAGCGACGGGCTGGGTGTCCTCGCCACCGTCGCGCTGCTGGCGCTGGTCTTCCTGGTTATCGTCAACAGAACGCCCGCGTGCTGGGATTTGCGGGATCCCGATGTCACCCTGCGGCTGTTCACCTTCGTGGCCGCCTGCGCCGTGGTCGGCTCGCGCCTGTCGTCCCACGTGTGGGTGCTGCGCGGGCTCGGTGCGGTCGCGCTGGCCTGCTGGGTCGTGCTGATCGCGCTGAGCGCCCGGAACATGGTGGGGCGGCGCTGGACCGCGTTGCGTGACCACGCCCGCGGCGCTTGGGAGCTGGCGAGCGTGGGCACATCCGGATTGGTGATCGTGATGTCTCAGCTGGCTCGGCACACCGGCCATCGCTGGTGGCTGACGATCGCCCTGCCCGTCTGGGCGGCCGCGATCTGCATCTACGGCCTGATGACCTGGCTGATCCTGTGGCGCGCCGTCGACCAGAGGCAGGACCGCGCAGGCTTCGAGCCCGACAGCTGGATCCTGATGGGCGGCCTGGCCATCGCCACGCTGGCCGGTGACGGCATCCACGCGGTGGCACCCGCCTGGCTGGCGGGACCGTTGCTGGCGGTTACCGTCCTGACGTGGGTGGCGGCCACGCTGTGGATACCGCCGCTGATCCACCTCGGCCTGCGCCGCATCAACCGAGGGCCCGACATGCTGCGCTTCGCCGGCGTGTGGTGGGCGCTGGTGTTCCCGCTGGGCATGTACTCCGCGGCCAGCTACGCCATGGCCGCCGAGCTCGATCAGGCTGCGCTGCTGAGCGTTTCGCTGGTCTTCTTCTGGGACGCGCTGGCCGGTTGGCTGATAGTCGTCATCGCGGGCCTGCTGCTTTCGTGGCGGCGGCTGGTGGGCGACCGCGCCTGACGCCGAGTGGCCCGCGCGCACTCTCGTCAGCCCGTGCGCAGCGCGATGCCGGCCGCCCGCAGTTCCAGCGCGGCCAGCGCCCGGATGGTGCCGGGATCCTCGCGGCGCCACCCGCCGACCGGATCGGCGCTGATCGCGGTGAGCTTGCGCGCCGGCCGGTTGGTCAACGCCCGCAGCGCCAGCAACTGCTCGCCGGCCGGGGTCGCGGCCAGGCCGGTGACCGTCCATTTGCGCCGGAAGAAGCGAAGCCGCAGGAAAAGCCACGGGATGACCACGATGAGCAGCGGCACCGCGACGACGGCCAGCGACAGCAGCACCGCCAGCCAGCCCGCCGTGGTGTCGAGGCTGCGTCCGGCCCCCGCGATGTCGAGGGCGGCCGCGCTGGCAGACGCGAGCGGCTTGCTGACCGCATCACCGACCACCGGAATGTGCTGCGCGCCTTCGCCCGCCGACGCCAGGTTGCCCGCGACCCCGTTGGCGCCGATCTCCACCTGACGGCCGGCCTCGGCGATGGTCGAGATGGCGTCGTAGACGGCCGTCCCGACGAGCAGCCACAGCACCGTCCAGAGGAAGATAGCGAAATCGCTGAAGAGTTGGGCGGCCAGCCGGCCGGGCGTGGTGGCGTAGGGCAGAATCCGCGATGGCAGCGACGTCATAGCCTCGATCCCAGCACAGGGCCGCCCGATAGGCTGACCCGATGCGTCCCGCACTGTCCGACTACGAGCATCTGGCCAGCGGCAAGGTCCGTGAGATCTACCGCGTCGGGGACGAGCACCTGCTGCTGGTGGCGACCGACCGGATCTCCGCGTACGACTACGTCCTGGACAGCACGATCCCGGACAAGGGCCGCATCCTGACCGCGATGAGCGTGTTCTTCTTCGGCCTCGTCGAGGCGCCCAACCACCTGGCCGGTCCGCCCGACGACCCGCGCATTCCCGACGAGGTGCTCGGCCGCGCGCTGGTGGTGCGGCGCCTGGAGATGGTCCCGGTGGAATGCGTGGCCCGAGGTTACCTGACCGGCTCGGGGCTGCTGGACTACCAGGAGACCGGCAAGGTCTGCGGCATCGCGCTGCCGCCGGGTCTGGTCGAGGCCAGCAGGTTCGCCAACCCGCTGTTCACGCCGGCGACGAAAGCGGCGCTGGGCGACCACGACGAGAACATCTCGTTCGCGCGGGTGATCGAGATGGTGGGGGCGGTGCGCGCCAACCAGCTGCGCGACCGCACCCTGCAGATCTATGTCCAGGCCGCCGACCATGCGCTCAGGAGGGGAATCATCATCGCCGACACCAAGTTCGAATTCGGCACCGACCCGGACGGCAACCTGCTGCTGGCCGACGAGATCTTCACGCCGGATTCCTCGCGCTACTGGCCGGCGCAGGACTACCGGGCCGGAGTGGTGCAGACCAGTTTCGACAAGCAGTTCGTGCGCAACTGGCTGACCAGCCCCGAATCCGGCTGGGATCGGCACGGGTCGCAACCGCCGCCACCGCTTCCCGAAGACATCATCGACGCCACCCGCAGCCGTTATATCGAGGCTTACGAACGCATTTCGGGGTTGAGCTTCGGCGACTGGATCGGGCCGGGCGCGTGACGGACGCCTCGTCGGGCGCGCCGGTGCCGCCCACAGCCAAGCGGGTGGACACTCGCCGCGAACACCACGGTGACGTCTTCATCGACCCCTACGAATGGCTGCGAGACAAGGCCGACCCCGAGGTCATCGGCTACCTGGAGGCCGAAAACTCCTACGTCGACCGGATGACGGCCCACCTGGAGCCGTTGCGGCAGCAGATCTTCGACGAGATCAAGTCGCGCACGAAGGAGACCGACCTGTCGGTGCCGACCCGGCAGGGCGACTGGTGGTACTACGCCCGCACCTTCGAAGGCAAGCAGTACCGGGTTCAATGTCGTTGCCCGGTCGCCGATCCCGACGACTGGAACCCGCCGGTCCTCGACGAGAACACCGAAGTCCCCGGCGAACAGGTCCTGCTCGACTCGAACGCCGAAGCAGAGGGTCACGAGTTCTTCGCGCTCGGTGCGGCGATGGTCAGCCTGGACGGGAACCTGCTGGCATACTCGGTCGACACCGTCGGCGATGAACGCTACACGTTGCGGTTCAAGGACTTACGCACCGGCGAGCCGTACTCCGACGAGATCGCGGACATCGCGGCGGGGGCCACCTGGGCGGCCGACAACCGCACCGTCTATTACCTGACGCTGGACGCCGCGCACCGTCCCGACAAGGTCTGGCGGTACCGGCTCGGCTCCGAACAGCCCTCGGAGCTGGTGTATCACGAAGCGGACGAACGATTTTGGCTGGGAGTTGGGCTCTCCCGAAGCGAGAAGTACGTGTTCATCGCGTCGGGGTCGTCGATCACCTCCGAAATGCGTTACGCGGACGCCGCCGACCCGAACGCAACGTTCACCGTGGTGTTGCCGAGGCGCGAGGGCATCGAATATTCGGCCGAGCACGCCGTGGTCGGCGGCGAAGACCGATTCCTGATCCTGCACAACGACGGGTCGGTGAACTTCACGCTCACCGAGGCCCCGGTCAGCGATCCGGCGCGGCAGCGCACCCTGATCCCCCATCGCGACGACGTCCGGCTCGACGCCGTCGACGCCTTCGCCGCCCACCTGGCGGTGAGCTACCGGCGTGCGGCGCTGCCGCGAGTCCAACTGTGGCCCATAGAATCCGGCGGTGACTACGGCGAACCCGAAGAGATCACGTTCGACTCCGAGCTGATGTCGTGCGGATTGGGCGGCAATCCGACCTGGGATTCGCCCAAGCTGCGAATCAGGGCGGGTTCTCTGGTCACTCCCGCGCAGATCTACGACATCGACCTCGCCACGGGTGAGCGGACCTTGCTGCGCGAGCAACCCGTCCTCGGCGGCTACCGGGCCGACGACTACGTCGAACGGCGCGACTGGGCGCCGGCGGACGACGGCACCAAGATACCGGTGTCGATCGTGTATCGCGCCGGCGTCGAGTTGCCAGCGCCGACACTGCTTTACGGCTACGGCGCCTACGAGCTGTGCACCGACCCGAGTTTTTCGATCGCCAGGCTTTCGCTGCTGGACCGCGGCATGGTGTTCGTGATCGCCCACGTCCGCGGCGGCGGTGAGATGGGCCGGCTGTGGTACGAGCACGGCAAGCTGCTGGAAAAGAAGAACACGTTCACGGACTTCGTGGCGGTGGCAAGGCATTTGGTGAAAGCCGGCCTGACCCGGCCGCAGCAGCTGGTGGCGCTGGGCGGCAGCGCCGGCGGCCTGCTGGTCGGCGCGGTGGCCAACTTGGCGCCCGAGCTCTTCGCCGGCATCCTCGCGCAGGTCCCTTTCGTCGACCCGCTGACCACGATCCTCGACCCCTCGTTGCCGCTGACCGTGACCGAATGGGACGAATGGGGAAACCCGTTGAGCGACAGCGACGTCTACTCATACATGAAGTCGTATTCGCCGTACGAGAACGTCGAGGCCAAGAGGTACCCGGCCATCCTGGCGATGACATCGCTGAACGACACGCGGGTCTACTACGTCGAGCCGGCCAAGTGGGTTGCGGCCCTGCGCCACGCCAACGCCGACGGCAATCCGATCTTGTTGAAGACGCAGATGAACGCGGGGCACGGCGGCGTGAGTGGCCGCTACAAGGCCTGGCAGGAAACCGCGTTCCAGTACGCGTGGCTGTTAGCCGCTGCCGACCGCGACCGCTACGGCGGCGGCCAGGAAGACGGCCTGAATGGCCGTGCGCAGCGGTAGCCGCGTCGTCATCGACTTGGGCGGATCGGGCATCCGGGACGCGTGGACGTTGGCCGGAAACATGGCCAGCATCAGCACCAGTAGGCAGATCGCCGCCGCCGCCCTGGTCTCGGGAACCAACAGGCCGACGGCGCCCAACAGCTCGAGCAGCCCGGTGATCGTGACCAGGTAGCCGGGCCCGGGCAGCCGGGCCGGCACGATCGCGATGAGGTCGCGGCGCATTGCCGGCGCGAAGTGCGCGCAGCCGGTCAGCACGAACATCGCCGCCAGCCCGACGGCGATCGCCGCGGTCCAGTTGTTGACATAGGCCTGCCCAAACCAGCCGAGCCAGCCGATGCTGCGGGCGGCGAGGGTGCTCAGGAGCAGCGTGATCAGCGGGGCCATCCGACATCCAATCTAGACAGTGACAAGATTCTACCACTCGAAGGTAAACCGGGATCTAGTCACTGTCAAGTTCGGTCGCTATGCTGGCCTGATGAACCGCCCCAGCTACCATCACGGCGACCTGCGCGCGGCCATCCTCGCCGAGGCCGCCCGCCTGGTGGCCGAGCGGGGCGCCGACGGGGTCTCGTTGCGCGAGTTGGCCCGCAGCGCGGGCGTGTCGCACGCCGCGCCGGCGCATCACTTCACCGATCGGCGCGGCGTGTTCACCGCGCTGGCGGCCCAGGGCTTCCAGTTGCTGACCGAGGCCCTGACCGACGCTCGCGGCCGCTTCACCGATGCGGCCCTGGCTTACGTGCGGTTCGCCCTCGAACACCCCGGCCACTATCGGGTGATGTTCGACAAATCGCTCCTCGACTCCGCCGACCCCCAACTCGCCGCCGCCGAGTCCGCCGCCGGTGCCGAGCTTTCCCGCGGCGTCGCGTCCTTGCGGGACCCGCACGCGCGGGCCGACCCTGCGGCCGCGCAACTGGCGGCATGGTCGATGGTGCACGGGTTTTCGACGCTGTGGCTCAATGACGCGGTCAACACCCATCTCAAGCGGTCCGATCCGATGGAGACCGTCGCGCGGATCGCGACCATGCTGTTCGACGGGTGAGCGGCGCTAGTCGTCTGCGGCCGTTTGAATGGCCGGCTGCTTCGGCAGGAACGCCGCCGGGATGATGGTCAAGCACACCAACACCACCGCGATCACGAATACGGTTGTGTACGCGTGCGAAAGGTCGTGCAGCAGGCCCCCGGAGAAGCCGGGAGCCAGCGCCTGCCGGGGGATGGCGGCCGGGTCGACCGGCACACCGGTGGCGGCCGCTTTTTGTTGCAGCGTCGCGAGTTTGCGCGCCGCGGTTATGGCGTCGCTGTGGTTGAACTGGTTTGTCAGGACCATCGACATCAACGCGGTCCCCATCGAACCGCCCACCTGATGGCTGACGCTCATCAGCGTTGTACCGCGGGCGATCTGATGCGGCGCGAGGGCCTGCACCGACGCCACGGAAAGCGGCATCATGGTGCAGCCCATGCCCAGGCCCATGATCGCCAACCCGACCAGCAGCGTGGGTAGGTACGGGGTCTGCTTTCCGACCCCGACGGCGAAGGTGCCGAGGCCGGCGATGATCAGGGCGATGCCGACCAGCACGATCTTGCCCGGTCCCTGCCTGTCCACCAGCGGCCCCGTCAGCCGCATGGTCAGCATGGCGCCCAGCCCCTGCGGGATCATGTGCACGCCGGCCTGCATGGGGGACTGGTGCAGCACCTGCTGGAAGTAGCTGGGCAGCAGCAGGCCGGCGCCGAAAAAGGCGGTGGCGAACAGCAGCATCGTCACGTTCGCCTGGGTGATCACCTTGTTCTGGAACAGCCGCAGGTCGATGAGTGGGTGATCGGCACGGCGTCGCGCGTGCACGACGAACGCGGCGATGAGCGCCAGGCCGATGGCCGCAGGGATCAAGACCCGACGGTCGGCCACGGTCCCGCAGCGCGGGACGGACGACACCGCGAAGAGGAACGTCGCCAGCCCTGGCGACAGCAGCAGTCCACCGACGACGTCGAAAGTTTCCGAGCGCGCCGGGTGATCACCGGGGAACACGAGCGCCGCCAGAATCAGCGTCAACAGCCCGATCGGCAGGTTGATCAGGAAGATCCAGCGCCAGCTCGAGGTGTCGATGAGCCAGCCGCCCAGGATGGGGCCGCCGATGGGGGCGAGCAGCATGGGAATGCTCAGGATCGACATCAGGCGGCCGAGGCGCGCGGGCCCCGCTTCGCGGGTCATGATCATGAATCCCAGCGGCATGAGCATGCCGCCGCCGATGCCCTGTACCACCCGAAACACGATGAGCTGCAGTATTGTTGACGCTATTGCGCACAGCAGCGATCCCAGCGCGAATGCCACCACCGATCCCATGAACAGCCGCTTGGTGCCGAACCGGTCCGCCGCCCACCCGGTCAACGGGATCACCGTCGCCAAGGCCAGGGTGTAGCCGGTCATCGTCCAGGCGACGACGGCCTGGGACGAGCCGAATTGGTCGATGAAGGTGCGTTGCGCGACGGCGACGACGGTGACATCGAGGATCGCCATCACCGTTGCCAGGAGGCAAACTCCCGAGACCCGTAACAGCCTGGCGTCCAGCTTGTCGGGATAGACGTGGGCGCCCGGCGGCTGTGCAGGAGCGGTGGGCGGCGCGGTGTCGGCCGCTGCTGAACGGGCCTTGTCCATGGCGTTGCTTAGCATATCGAATCGATCGTCCCCGTCCGCGCCGGGACGCGTTTGCTGACCGGGGCGGCCGCGGGCGGTCCGGCGCGGGTTCCCGCGCGCCCGCCTACCCCGTTTTCCCAGCCTGCGGGCGGGTCCTTCGCCCGGGGCGATATACGCCTGCTGTCCGCGTGTCCTTCACCGTCCCGACACCTGGAATCGTCAAACTGCGAGTGTGTCTGGAAAATTGATCGTCTCGGTCTCGGGGATCGGCGAACGCACCCTGGACGACGTCGAGGCGTTCTGCGCACAAATGGACGCCCGCAAGGTTCCGGTTTCGTTGCTGGTTGCTCCGCGGCTCAAGGGTGACTACCGGCTCGACCGCGACCCGCACACCGTCGAGTGGCTCACGGCCCGTCGCGCCGGCGGGGATGCGATCGTCCTGCATGGCTACGACGACCCCGCCACCAAGAAGCGTCGCGGCGAGTTCGCGGTGCTGCGGGCCCACGAGGCCAACCTGCGGCTGATGGGCGCGGACCGGGTGCTCGAGCACCTCGGCCTGCGCACCCGGCTGTTCGCGGCGCCCGGCTGGGTTGTCTCGCCGGGTGTCGTCAAGGCGTTGCCGCAGAACGGTTTTCGACTGCTTGCCGATCTGCATGGGATTACCGACCTGGTGCGGCACAACACCGTTCGCACCCGGGTGCTCGGGATCGGCGAGGGCTTCCTGACGGAGCCGTGGTGGTGCCGCATGGTGGTGCTGTCCGCGGAGCGGATCGCGCGCCGGGGCGGCATCGTGCGGGTCGCGGTGGCCGCGCACCAACTGCGCAAGCCGGGCCCGCTGCAGGCCATACTGGACGCCGTCGACCTGGCCTCGATGCACGGGTGCATGCCCACGGTGTACCAGTGGCGGTCTCACAACGCGATCCTCGACGCGGCCTGACCCGAGCGCCTGATCGGCCCGCCGGCCGGGGCATTACCCTGGTCGGACATGAGCGATTCTTCGGCCGCGGGGTTCGCCGCTGACGCGATCATCGTCGGCGCCGGGCTGTCGGGCCTGGTGGCCGCGTGCGAATTGGTGGAGCGCGGTC
Source organism: Mycobacterium sp. E787 (assembly GCF_001668725.1). Taxonomy (GTDB): domain Bacteria; phylum Actinomycetota; class Actinomycetes; order Mycobacteriales; family Mycobacteriaceae; genus Mycobacterium. Next base: position 95,939 of record NZ_LZKL01000037.1, read on the forward strand.
TGCGGGTGCTGATCGTCGATCAGGAGAACAGTGCCAACCTCGGCGGTCAGGCCTTCTGGTCGTTCGGCGGCCTGTTCTTCGTCGACAGCCCGGAGCAGCGCCGCCTGGGCATCCGCGACAGCCACGAACTCGCCCTGCAGGATTGGCTGGGCACGGCGGCGTTCGACCGGCCCGAGGACTACTGGCCGCGCCAATGGGCGCACGCCTACGTCGATTTCGCGGCCGGGGAGAAACGCAGCTGGCTGCGTGCGCGGGGCCACAAGATCTTTCCGCTGGTGGGTTGGGCCGAGCGCGGCGGTTACGGCGCACAGGGCCACGGCAACTCGGTGCCGCGCTTCCACATCACGTGGGGCACCGGGCCGGCGCTGGTGGAGATCTTCGCGCGCAGGCTGCGGGACCGCTCGACGGTGCGCTTCGCCCACCGCCACCGGGTCGACGAGTTGATCCTAGAGGGCAGCGCGGGCGGCGCGGCGACCGGCGTCCGGGGCACCGTCCTCCAGCCGTCGGCCACCGCACGTGGCGTGGCCTCGTCACGGAACGCATTGGGCCAGTTTGAGTTTCGCGCCTCGGCGGTGCTCGTGACCAGCGGTGGCATCGGCGGGAACCACGAGCTGGTGCGAAAGAATTGGCCCACGCGGATGGGGCGGGTCCCCGACCAATTGCTCAGCGGGGTGCCCGCGCACGTCGACGGCAGGATGATCGCCATCGCCCAGCAGGCCGGCGCGCGGGTGATCAACCCCGACCGGATGTGGCACTACACCGAGGGCATCACCAACTACGACCCGATCTGGCCGATGCACGGCATCCGCATCATCCCGGGCCCGTCATCGCTGTGGCTGGACGCGACCGGCAAACGGTTGCCGGTCCCGTTGTATCCGGGCTTCGACACCCTCGGCACCTTGGAGTACATCACCAAGTCCGGTCACGACTACACGTGGTTTGTGTTGAACGCCAAGATCATCGAGAAGGAGTTCGCGCTCTCGGGCCAGGAGCAGAACCCCGATCTGACCGGGCAGAGCGTGCGCGAGCTGCTGCGCAACCGGGCCAGCTCCGGAGCGCCCGGACCGGTGCAGGCCTTCGTCGACCGGGGTATCGACTTCGTCAGCGCCGACTCGTTGCGCGAGCTGGTGACCGCGATGAACAAGCTGCCCGATGTGGAGCCGCTGGACTACGCCACCGTCGAGGCCGAGGTCACCGCCCGCGATCGCGAGGTGGCCAACAGGTTCACCAAGGACGGACAGATCACCGCGATCCGCGCCGCGCGCGGCTACCTCGGGGACCGGCTGGGCCGGGTGGTCGCGCCGCACCGGTTGACCGATCCGAAGGCCGGGCCGATGATCGCGGTCAAGCTGCACATCCTGACGCGAAAGACGTTGGGCGGCATCGAGACCGACTTGGCCGGCCGGGCCCTCAAGGCCGACGGCACCCCGCTTACGGGGTTGTATGCCGCCGGCGAGGCGGCGGGGTTCGGCGGCGGCGGCGTGCACGGCTACCGGGCGCTGGAGGGCACGTTCCTGGGCGGTTGCATCTTCTCCGGCCGCGCCGCGGGCCGCGGCGCCGCCGACGACATTTCCTAACGCCGACCAGACGCAAAAGCCCCCGAACGCTCGGCGTGTCGGGGGCTTTTGCGTCTGCTCGCGTCTAGAAGGTGACCGCGCTTTCCTCGGGTAAGACCTGGAAATCGGTGCTGGTCATCTCGCTGAGCCGGCCGTAGTAGATGCCCCGGGCGTCCGGCGCGATGATCCCCTGGTGGATGGGCACCGCCCGGGCCGGCGCCACCGCACGAAGGTAGTCGACGGCCTCGGCGATCTTCATCCACGGGGCCGCCGCCGGGGTCGCCAGGACGTCCACCGGCTCGCCTGGAACGAACAGCGCGTCGCCGGGATGCATCAGCCTCGCCGCATGCCCCCCATCGCCGATCAGAAACGAAATGTTTTCTATCACAGGGATTTCCGGATGGATCACGGCGTGCCGGCCGCCGACGGCCCGCACGGTCAGCTCGCCGATCTCAAGCTCGTCGCCGACGTGTACCGCCCGCCAGGGCTCGCCGAGCTGCGCGGTGGTCTGCGGGTCGGCGTAGAGCGCCGCGCCGGGGTTGCCCTCGAGCAGCGACGGCAGCCGTCCGACGTCGACGTGGTCGGGGTGCTGATGAGTGATGAGGATGGCGGTCAGGCCGCTGATTCCCTCGAAACCGTGCGCGAAGGTACCGGGATCAAAAAGCACACGCGTGTTGTCGAACTCGGCAAGGAGGCAGGAATGGCCGAAATGCGTCAGTTGCATGACTACGATTGTGCCCCGACGGAGGGTGATGCCGATGCGGGTGATCCTGGCGATGATGCTGGTCGTCGGCGGCTTCACGGTCGCGTTGATCGTCGTGGTACCCGCGCACGCTGACCCGGAGACCTGCCCGACCACGTGCGACCAGATCCCGAACAGCGCATGGATACCGCAGCACGCGGTGCCGCTGGACGCGGTGTACAACTGGCCGGCGCTGGCCGGAGCGGCCGTCCCGCAGACCGGGGCGGGTGCGGCGCGGTTCCGGTTCGAGGAGCTGTGCGACTCTCCCGCGCTGCCGCAGGACGCCCGCGGCTCCGCGGTCTCGGCCCGCGTGACGGTGGCGCATCCGGACCGTCAATGGCAGCTGCGGGCCGAGGTCCTGCACTGGCGGGGTGACACGGCCCGCGGCGGCCAGCTGGCGGCTTCGGTGTTCGGCAGCGCGGTCGGGGCGCTTCGCGCCTGCCAGCAGCGCACACCGGCGGAGTCGCCTTCGATCACCAGCGACGAACCGAACCGGATGGCCGCCGTGGTCAGCGGTCCGGTGGTCATGCATACCTACCTGGTCGCCCACGTGGCAAGCAGCACCGTCAGCGAGCTCACGCTGTGGTCGTCGGGGCCACCCCAGGTGCCCTGGCCGTCGATGACGGACGACCCGGTGCTGAACGCACTGACCGCGCCCCTGTGCGAGGCCTACATCGCCTCGTGCCCGTGACCCGGCCGGTACAGTTGTGCCGAAACACATCCGTCAGGAGGAGCGCCGGTGGCTCGGGTGGTCGTGCATGTGATGCCCAAAGCGGAGATCCTGGACCCGCAGGGTCAGGCGATTGTCGGTGCGCTGGGCCGGCTCGGTCACCCGGGCATCTCAGATGTCAGGCAGGGCAAGCGATTCGAGCTCGAGGTGGACGACACAATCGGTGACTCCGAGCTCGCCGAGATCGCAGAATCGCTGTTGGCCAACACGGTGATCGAAGACTGGACGATCAGCCGGGAGCCGGAATGACGGCGCGGATCGGCATCATCACCTTCCCCGGGACGCTCGACGACGTGGACGCCGCCCGCGCGGCGCGTCGCGTCGGCGCCGAGGCCGTCGGCCTGTGGCATGCGGACGCCGACCTGAAGGGGGTCGACGCCGTGGTGGTGCCCGGCGGGTTTTCCTACGGTGACTACCTGCGGGCGGGCGCGATCGCCCGGTTCGCACCGGTGATGGCCGAGGTGGTCGACGCCGCGGGGCGCGGCATGCCGGTCCTGGGCATCTGCAACGGCTTTCAGGTGCTCTGCGAGGCCGGTCTGCTGCCGGGGGCGCTGACCCGCAATGCGGGTTTGCACTTTGTCTGCCGTGATGTGTGGCTGCAGGTGGCGTCGATCTCGACGGCATGGACCTCGCGTTTCGAGTGGGGCGCCGATCTGCTGGTGCCGCTGAAGTCCGGCGAGGGCCGCTACGTGGCGCCGTCGAAAGTGCTCGACGAGCTGGAGGGCGAGGGACGCGTGGTGTTCCGCTACCGCGACAACCCGAACGGTTCTTTGCATGACATCGCGGGCATCAGCTCGGCCAACGGTCGCGTCGTCGGGCTGATGCCGCATCCCGAGCACGCCATCGAAGCGCTGACGGGTCCCTCCGACGACGGGCTGGGCCTGTTCTACTCGGCGCTGGACGCCGTGCTGGCCGCCTGAGCGGAAAGCCCTGCCGCACTGCATCATTCGTTCGAGTGTCAGCCCAGGACGGGGAACCGGCGCTCGGCGGCCAGCCGCTTGAGCGCGGACTCCATCACGGCGCGCACGTGGGCGTCGACCTCGTCGACGTCGGGGTCGTTGCCGAAGCGGCCGGTGACGTCGATGGTGTTCGCGCTGAAGGTGGGCCGGTAGGAGTGTAGTCGCCGCCGGGCAACACCAACACCACCGCGCCGGAGTGCAACGCGGCCGCCGCGTTTTCCCGGCTCGCCTCGATGACCCCGGGGCGGCGCAGCAAGCCGTCCAGCGGGCCGATGAACAGGCCGTAATGGGCGAGGGTAGACGGGGCGGTCGCCGCCCGTTGACGGAACATTGTCAACGTTGCGCACCTCGGCGCGCTACCAGCGCTTGATGACGGGACCGGCCGCCTTGGCGACCTGTCTGGTGAAGGCCGGATCCCACTGGTTTCCTGCGTGTGGGCCTCAGCGACGCTGCCCTTGTTGCCCGCTCGTCGCCGTGTTCCTGCGATTCGCTATCGATTGCCAATGTGGTCGGGGCCCTAAACGTCGGCGAGCGTAGCGCCGCTGCGAAATACCGCCCGAGATTTCGCCGTGGCGTTACGGTGGCCAGGTCTTAGCCGGCGTCGAGCAGCATCGGATCCTCCGTCGACGGTAAGTCGACGACCGGGGCCAACTGGCCGAACAGGTCGATCGCGTCAGCTATCGCGGCGTCGACGAAGGATGCGAAATCCTCGAACGAAGCGCCCTTTCTGATCCACTGCGATCGGCGCGCCACCACGCCGATGCGCTGCGGATCCGAGGAGCCGTGCACAATCGCGACGACCTCGCGGTTCTGTCCGTTCCACGTGTCGGCGAAGTGTGTCAGCCAGGGGCGGTCGGCGGCCGGGAAGTAGCAGGCGGGAGCCACCCGGATCATCAACACGTCGCCGTGCGTCGGGCAGATCTCCAGATGGACGTGCAGCCGCCGCGGACGGGTGTTGGCGACGTAGAAGAACTCGCCGTCGTGCCGGCCCCGGAAATACCGGCTGCCGCGCGTGCACAGGTAGCGTTCGACCAGGTCTGCGCAGAGCGGCTCACTCGTCATGAGATAGATGGTGGGGCCTGCGGCTTTGCAGATCCTTGGAGCCGAGCCAGCCGGCAGCCAAGAAATTGTTGAGAATTGGCTGAGCGAAACAAAGGGCCCGGGGTTGGTCGCTTGCAACGGTCCCAGGGCGATCAGAACCCAATTCGATACGGAGGCGTAATCGGTTACGTGCCATACCGTTAGCCGCCTTCACTGGAATAGTTACCTGCCTTTTCTACCATCGGTCATGAGAAAAAGGGGGTGGCTTCTTTGACCACAAAACACCGATCCGTGGGCCCGCATGTCCAAGGAGGCCCGGCATGACTTCCGCGAGCCCGACGCACGAGCTTGTCAGCACCCGTACGTATCCCGATTTCGAGTCGGAGATAAGCCCCTGGACCGCTGCGGCCGGAAGAACCAAAGCTATTGTCTGGCGCGTCGGAACCATGATGCCGCGACGGCGACCCAGCGAAGACGAAATTGTGCGCGCTGCGATCACCGTGATACTGGTGGCCCTCGGCACCATAATGGCGCTGGCCGCAATGGCGATTTTGACAATGGGCTAGCCCAGGAGGCGCACGGCGCGGCCGACACGTCGACGGGTTTGCCGTTCGCACGGTGACCGTCGAAGGTGGGGTGACGACAACGCCACACCGCGGGAGGGCTGGACGTGGGATTCACGGTGGAACGGATCGACCATATCGTGCTGAACTGCCAAGACGTTCATGCCACCGCGTCGTGGTACGAGCGGGTGCTGGGCATGCGGCGCGAGACTTTCGGGCCGTCCGGCAGAACCGCCGTGTGCTTCGGGGATCAGAAGATCAACCTGCGACCGGTGGGCGCGCTGGCCGACGACCCCGACTGGGTCACCGGCTCCGTCGAGGCGGCCGGCTCCGAGGACTTGTGCTTCGTCACCCGGGCGAGCCCCGAGGAGGTGCGCGCCCACCTCGCGGCGTGCGGCGTCGACGTCGTCTCCGGGCCGGTCACCAAGATCGGCGCGCTGGGGCCGATGACCTCGCACTACTGCCGCGACGTCGACGGCAACCTCATTGAAATCGCTGTCTACTGAGGCTCTTCCAGCGGATACAGCTCCGGCAGATTGACGACGATGGCCTCCTGGGTGCTGCGTGCGATCACGACTTCCGCGGGCGAGTCGGCGTCGGGATTCTCTTCCCGGTGCGGCAGATACGGCGGGATGAAGACGTAATCGCCGGGCGCGGTCGAGACGCGGACCTCGTGAACGCCGTCGTGGAAGACGAACTCCGGGTTGCCGCTTCGCACGTAGATTGCGGTCTCCGATTCGCCGTGGTGATGGTTCGACGAGACGGTCTTCGGTGACGCGTGCGTCTCGCCCATCCACAGCTTCTCCGCGCCGACCGACTTGCCGGACAGCGCGGCGAAGCGGCGCAGGCCCTCCGACTGTGCGGTGTCGGAACTGATGTCCGACGCCCTGATGTGGTGCACCCGGTTGCGCGTGACCGCAACAGTCGCGTCGTCGAAGTCTGGATGGAATCCGTCTGAAGTCGCCATGCGTCAATTATCGTCCGCCGCATCCCGATAGGCCTCGAGCAATCTCAGCCACAGTTCGCTGACCGTCGGGAAGCAGGGGACCGCATGCCACAGCCGATCGAGCGGCACCTGGCCCGCGACGGCGATCGTGGCCGAGTGCAGCATCTCGGTGACCCCGGGGCCGACCAGCGTGACGCCGAGCAGGCGCCCGCGATCGGCATCGACCACCATGCGCGCCCGACCCGTGTACCCGTCGGCGTAGAGCTTGGCTCCCATCACGACGTCGCCGATCTCGACATCGACCGTGCGCACCCGGTGCCCGGCGTCCTCGGCCTGTCGGGCTGTCAGTCCGACGGCGGCGGCTTCCGGGTCGGTGAAGAAGGCCTGCGGCACGGCGTGGTGGTCGGCGGTGGTCGCGTGGGCGCCCCACGGGGCGGTGTCCAACGGCCGTCCCTCCGCGCGCGCCCCGATCGCCGCTCCGGCGATGCGCCCCTGGTACTTGCCCTGATGGGTCAGCAGCGCCCGGTGATTGACGTCGCCCGCCGCATAGAGCCAGCCGTCCTCGACCGCTCGCACCCGGCAGGTGTCGTCGGCGTCGAGCCAGCTGCCCGGGCGCAGCCCGATCGTCTCCAGGCCGATGTCGTCGGTGAGCGGCGCCCGGCCCGTGGCGAAAAGCACCTCACTGACCTCTAATTCGGATCCGTCGCCCAATTCGAGGATCGCGCGCCCGCCGTCGGGCCGGCGCAGCGCGCGGACCGATGCTCCCGTGCGGACGTCCACACCCGCCTCGGCGAGTCCACGGCCGATGAGCTCGCCCACGAAGGGCTCCATGCGGGGCAGCAGGCCGGAGCCGCGAGCCAGCAGGGTCACCTGCGCGCCCAATCCTTGCCAGGCGGTGGCCATTTCGACGCCCACGCCGCCCGCACCGACGACGGCGAGCCGCTCCGGGACGTAGCTGCTGTCGGTGGCATCCCGGTTCGTCCACGGTTTGGCCTCGGCGATGCCGGGCAGGTCGGGGAGCGCGGGCCGGCTGCCGGTGCAGACCACCACCGCGTGCCGCGCCGTCAGCACCGGCTGCTCGCCGCCGGGGGTGCTGACGGCGACTCGGCGCGGGCCGGCCAACCGGCCGTGCCCGCGCACCAGGGTGGCGCCGAGTCCGGTCACCCAGTCGGCCTGGCCGCTGTCGTCCCAGTCGGTGACGTAGCGATTGCGGCGACCGAAGACGCCCGCGCTGCTGATCGAACCGCTGACCGCCTCGCGGGCGCCGTCGACCCGGCGCGCGTCCGAGACGGCGATGACCGGGCGCAGCAACGCTTTACTGGGCACGCAGGCCCAGTACGAGCACTCGCCCCCGACGAGCTCGCGCTCGACCACCGCAACGCTGAGACCCGCGGCGCGGACGCGGTCGGCGACGTTCTGCCCGATCGGCCCGGCGCCCAGTATGACGACGTCGTAGTGCGAGTCGAAGTCCGCCGTCATATGCGAAGGTCCTCTCCGTGGTTCGGCTATCCGCCGATGAGGCGCGCGGCCAGCTGTCGCATGTCGCTCACCACCAGCGTCGGTTGGGGCAGCCCGTCGACGGGCAGCGGCGGATTGCCCGGTCGGGTGATCAGTGCCGAGCTGAAACCCACATGCTGGGCGCCGAGGGTGTCCCACACGTGTGCGGCCACCATCATGCAATCGGCGGGAGCGACGCCGAGCGTTTCGCACACGTACCGGTACACCGCGGGGGCCGGCTTGAAGGCGCGGCGGGCGTCGACGCTCAGCTGCGCCTCGAAAAAGTCGCCGAGCCCGGAATGCTGCAGTGCGGTCGGCCCGGTCGGGTTGGGCGGTGAGTTGGTCAGGGTGACAAGGCGGAATCCGTTGTCGCGCAGAGCGGCAAGCGCATCGGCCGCATCCGGGTGTGCCGGCATCGTGAGCAGGCCGCTTTTCAGGCGGTGCAGGTCGTCGTCCGTGACGTCCACGTGGTAGATGTCACCGAGCATCCGCAGCACGCCCTGGGCGAGCGCCGAGAAGTTCACGTAGTTGTCCGCCAGGGTGACGGTCATCGAGTACATGACGAGCTGGGCGAACCATTCGCGCAGCACCCCCTCGTCGCCGAACTTCTCCCCGAAAAGCGGCGCCAGCGACTCGATGTCGAGGAGCGTCTCGTTCACGTCGAATACGAGTACCGACGGGGTTCCGGGCCGCATGGTCAATCCCTGGCGCTCTGCGTGGACGGCTTCGGAAGCAGCACCTCATCGGTGTCGAGCCCGCGGTCAACGCCATGCGGAATGACGGTCTGGCCGGGCTCGAGCTGTAGCTGCTTGCCGTCGAGATACACATCGATCTTATCGGGCTCGAAGGAAACCAGATTTGTCACCGGCCCTACCTCCGGCCAGGCGTCGACGTACGACCAGGCGGCCCGCTTGCGGCCGCCGACGTCGTAATAGGAGCAGATCCCCTTATAGGGGCAAAAGGTCTGCAACGCAACGAGAGTGAGGGAATCCTGGTCGGTATCCTCTCGCGGCACGTACCAGCGCGGCGCAAAGCCCGATTCGTATAGTGCCAACGGGTGCTTCGTTTCGGCGACCACCTGCTCCCCGTCCCGGACGACGAGATGGCGTGAGGTGGAGCGGATGTCGATGCGGTGATAGGCGTCGGCGGCATGCCCGACGATGCGGTCGTCTTCCTCGTAGAAGGCGTCCATGGCGCGCCAGGCGAAGGCCAGCCGCCCGTCCAGGACCGCTGCATGCGGCGGCAGTGCCGTGTGTTGCCAGGCGGCGTGATTGGCCTCTCGCTCCGCGGCCGTGACGGTGAACCACCGGGTGTCGCCGAGGTCGCGGTGCTGAGTCACCCGATCCTCGGCGACCACCATTCCCGCCTCGACATCACCGGCGGGGAAGTAGGCGACCGGGTACCGCCCCGGTTCGTGCAGCAGGATGACGTCCTCGCTGTCGGCGATCCAGCGGTCCGCGAAGCGCACCCGCATGCGCCGGCGCAACGGCTCGGCGAACAACAGCCGCGGCGGCAGCGGCTGCTCGACGAGGAAATGCCCCGCCGATCCGGATGCCAATGGTCCTTGTTGCCATGCCAAACCCACTGTGGTGTCCCCTCATTGGCGAAAGCTATTCTCGAGGAAAGTCTTTACGCCGCTGTCAGTCCATGACAACGACGACCTTACCGCCGGCTTCGCCCGACTCCGCCAGCCGGTGGGCCTCGTGAATCTGGTCGAACGAAAAAACGCGAGCCGGTTTCGCGTCGAATTTGCCATCCGCCACCTGCTGTGCGATGTCGCCCAGCGGCACATCCGACACCGGGAAGCCGGGATTGCCAAAGACCGGGCTGGCGAAGAAGGTGAAGTTCACCCCGCTGGCCATCCGCGCAAGCGGGTTGAAATCGCCGATGGGCGCAAGCCCGCCGAGCCACCCGGCCAGGCATGCCGAACCACCGCGGCGCAACATGTCGAGAGAGTCGAGGATCGTGCTATTGCCGACGAAATCGAGGACCGCATCGATCTGCTTGGCCTCGGCAATGTGGCTGGCAAGGTCACGGCGCTCCAATTCGATGCGGACAGCTCCCAACTCCTCGAGCATCCGAAAGCGCTCGCGGCTACGCGCGGTGGCGATGACGTTCGCCCCGGTGGCCACGGCCATCTTGAGCGCCGCCTGACCCAACGCCGAGGTGGCCCCGCGGATCACCAGCGTCTGTCCCGCCGTCAATTCGAGGTTGCGGAACAGGCACGTCCAAGCGGTCGCATAGGTTTCCGGGAGCGCGGCGAGCTGCGACCACGTCAGGTCGGACTCGAGTGGGACGACGTTCGCCGCGCGGACGCGCGTGTACTCGGCGTAGCTGCCATTGATCGTTCGCCCCAGGCCGCCCATCAAGGCCGCCACCTTGGCGCCGGTCGGGAATTCGCCTCCCGGGCAGGAGTCGACGACGCCCACGCATTCGATGCCGCTGACTTCGGCGGCTTCCGCCCATTCCCCCCGGCGCATGTGGATCTCGGCGTGGTTGATGCCGAACCCCTTGACCTGGATGACAACTTCGCCGTCCCGGGGCAGCGGCTTGGGGATGTCGGTGTAGACGAGGTTGTCGAGTCCGCCGAACCCCGCGAGGATGATCGCTCGCATGGTATCGCCGCCGGGCCGCTCGCGAACAACGGCCGGAGCGGTGGGCAGCTGGGGTGCATCGGTGATGGACAACTGCCGCCTCTTCCCCAGATCGCTTGTTGGCCTGTGCATGTGGATCTGCGCCGGTGCATCGGCGCGTCGGCTGCGAGCCGTCCACATCAGATTGAATGGGCCATCTGACCCACTATTATGGGCCAGCGGACCCATTCTGTCCAGACCGGCGGCCGGCAACCGGGTCAGGACTTACCTCGGCGACGCGTGTTGCGCGGTGGGGGCGGCGGCGCAAAGGAGCGCACGTAGTCGACGGCCGCCGTGACGGCGGCCCGCAGCGGTTCGGTGTCTCCGGTGGCGTGCGTGACCATGGCGCCGCCCTGGTGTGCGACAACCAGCGACACGGCCAGATGCCGCGGGTCGGCGTCGGGGCGCAGGTCGCCGCGCTGCCGCATCGCCGTGAGACCCGCCTGAAACAGCCCGATCCACTGGTCGTAGCCCGCCGAGAGATCGTCGTGCACTTCGTCGTCGGCGTCGATGAGCTCACCGGCCAAAGCGCCGTAGACGCAACCGCCGACGCGGTACACGGAGTCCGCGGCGGTGATGCACGCATCGGCCCACGCCTGCAGCGCATCGAGGCTGTCGAGACCTTCCAGCGACGGTTGAGTGTGGAAGGCCCGCACCTCGTCGCGGCGAGCGGCGACGACATGGCGGGTGAGGTCGCGCTTGTCGGCGAAGTAGTGCGACATCTGCGAGCCGCCCACGTCGGCCACGCGCCGCACCTGATCGATGCTGGTATTGGCGACGCCGCGCTCGAACATGAGGCGAGCGGCGACCTCGACGATGCGCGCCCGCGTCGCCAGACCCTTGCGGGTGAACCGCGATGGCGCGTCGTCAGTCACGTTGCCGCCCACGCCGAGCACGGGGGCGCCGGGCGGCCCGCGGGACCCGTTCGGCCGCATCGGTGGCGAACAGCCGCAAATAGTTGACCGCGAACCGGACCGCGTCGGCATGCGGCCACTCCGCCCGATAGGTGAAGGCCAGCGTCCCGCCCCCCTGGTGAGCGCTGACGATGACCAGCGCCAGCCGGCGCGGGTCGGCATCGGCGACCAGGACACCGTCATCTCTCATCCGCCGGATCGATTCCTCGAGCAGCTCGACCCACCGCCAGTAGCCCCATCCCAGGGTTTCGCGCGTCGCGTCGTCGGATTTCACCAGCTGGGCGGCGAGGGCGTGGTAGGTGGGTGTGCCGAAATATCCGATGCGCCTCAGGTAACGCAGGTTGAGGTCGGCCCACCGCTCGAAGTCGTCGAATGAACGCAGGCCGTGGAGCCTGGGCTGGCGGTGGAAGTCCAGCACCACTCCGATCTGGCGCCGGATCACCGCCCGAATGAGCGCGCCCTTGTCGGTGAAGTAGTGCGCAAGCTGCGAGCCGCTGACCGAAGCCGCCCTGCGCACGTTCTCCATGTTCGACGCCGACAGGCCCTCGGTGACGATGAGCTGGGCTGCGGCCTGCACGATCCGGTCGCGGGTGGCGCGCCCCTTGGCGGTCAACCGCTGCTCGTCGAGAACATCGGGATGGGCCATCGTCCCAGGTTAGTCCGGGGACTCCGCGCTTATGGGCTATTCAACCCATTGATACCGGTGCCGCCCGCGGCCCGTCAGGCGGCCACGGGGAGCTTGGCGAGGAAGTCGCGGATCAGCGCGGCGACCTCGTCCAGCGCCGATTCGAGCAGGAAGTGCCCGCCGTCGAGCAGGTGGATCTCGGCGTCGGGTAGGTCGTCGGCGAACGCCTCGGCGCCGGCCGGTCCGAAGATCTCGTCGCCGCGACCCCACACCGCCAGCAGCGGCACCCGGCTCGCGCGGAAGTACTCGTGCAGGCGCGGATAGAGCGGCGCGTTGGTGGCATAGTCGCGGAGCAGCTTCAGCTGGACTTCGTCGTTGCCGGGGCGAGAGATCAGCGCATGGTCGTGATGCCAGGCTTCGGGGTCGACGAGTGTCTCGTCGGGCACGCCCGTGACGTACTGCCACCGGGTGGCATCCAGCGTGAGGAACTGCCGCACCGGGGCCTCCGTGTCGGGTGTCGGCTCGTTTTGGTAGGCCCACACCACTTTCCAGAAGCTTTCGACGAATCCCGCGTCGTAACCGTTGCCGTTCTGGGTGATGATCGCGGTGATGGCGGACGGATCCCGCAGCGCGAGCCGCCATCCGATCGGGGCGCCGTAGTCCTGGACGTAGATGGCGTAGCGGTCGATGCCGAGCGTGCGCAACAGACCCGCGGTCAGGTCGGTGAGTGCATCGAAGGTGTAGTCGAACTCTTCGACCGGTGGGGCGTCCGAGAGTCCGAAGCCCAGGTGGTCCGGTGCGATCACGTGGTAGCGGTCGGCCAGCGCCGGTATCAGGGCCCGGAACATATAGGAACTGGTGGGGAACCCGTGCAGGAGGACCAGCGCGGGCGCGCCCGCATCGCCGGCCTCGCGGAAGAACAGCCGATGACCGTCGACGGTGGTGTAACGATGATGAACGCTCGCCATGACGTTCCTCCTGAGCCCGCGCTCGAACGCACCTACTTTATGGGTTGTGCAACCCATTATGCCTCAATCGGGCGGCGGGCAACAGCCCGGGCCGATATGTTGCCGCCCGCCCCGGATCGGCATATTCTGGGCCAGACATCCCAATTCTGGGGCCGGATCGGTTCCTGTCCCCACGCGAGGAGCGATCGCACGGTGGGTAACGCGTTGCGGGACAGAACAGTAGTGGTGGTCGGGCGTGGCAGCGGAATTGCTCGGGCCGTCGCGTTGCTTGCGCGATCGGAAGGTGCCCGCGTGGTCGTGGCCGGCCGGGACAAACCCAAGCTGGAAAGCGCATACGCCGGCCGCGACATCGCCGCAGAGGTGGTCGACCTCACCGACGACGAGTCGATCGCCGCCCTGGCCGCCCGGGTGGGCGCGGTGGATCATGTGGTGTCGACCGCGTCGGCACGCGCCCGCGGAAAGCTGGCCGACCTGGACCGCCATCAGCTGCGGCTCTCCTTCGACATCAAGGTGATCGGGCCGACCATGCTCGCCAAACACTTTGCGCCGCAGATGAAAGCGGGTGGTTCGCTCGTGCTGTTCTCGGGTGTTCACGCGTTCAAGCACAACGTGGGTTACCTGGGCGTCGGTATCACCAACGGTGCAGTTGACTTCCTCGCTCGTTGGCTGGCCGTCGAACTCGCTCCCGTGCGGGTCAACGCGATCTCGCCCGGCGTCATCGACAGCGGAGCCTGGGATGCCTTCGGGGACGAGGGCAAGCGGGACTACTTCAACCGCATCGCCGACGGCAACCCCGTGGGGCGAATCGGAACCACCGACGATATCGCCGGAGCGGTCCTGTTCGCCATGACCAACACCTTCATGACCGGTGTGACGCTGAAGGTCGACGGCGGAGAGCCGCTGACCTAGGCTCCTCCCAGGGGACCGCAAGGAGACACAGTGGGCAGGCTGGTATCGGTCAATGTCGGCATGCCCAAGGACGTCCGATGGCGGGGCAAAACGGTCCACACCGGGATCTGGAAGACCCCGGTCGAGGGACCGGTCATGGTGCGCCGCCTCAACCTGGACGGTGACGGCCAGGGCGACCTCGGGGGCCACGGCGGTGAACAGCGCGCGGTGATGGTCTACCAGGTGGAGTCGTACGACTTTTGGAGGACCTACCTCGGTCGCGATGACCTGGAGCCGGGCCACTTCGGTGAAAATTTCACGATCGCCGGCCTGACCGACGACGAGGTCTGCATCGGTGACCGCTACCGCATCGGTCAGGCGGAATTCGAGGTCACCCAGCCGCGCGTCACCTGCTTCCGGGTCGGCATGCGACTCAACGAACCCAGGATGCCCAATCTGTTTGTCTCCCAGCATCGGCCGGGCTTTTACTTCCGGGTCATCAGCGAGGGAACCGTTTGCGCCGGCGACGACATCGTACGGACCCGGCGAGGCCGTCACGAGCTCAGCGTCGCCGACGTCGATGCGCTGCTCTACCTGCCAAATCGCAACGCCGAGCAACTCCATAAGGTCGTCGACGTCCCGGCGCTCAGCCCCGGCTGGCAACAGTCCTTCCGGGACATGCTGGCCGAACCCGGGCCCGCCGTGGCGCCGGTGACCGGAGTATCACCGCGGTGGAACGGATTTCGCACCTTGCGGGTCGCCCGTATACACCGCGAAAGCCCCCAGGTGTTGTCGATTCGCCTGGAGTCCGAGGACGGCGACCCGTTGCCACCGCCGCTGCCGGGGCAATACCTGCCCGTGCGACTTCGCGGAGCCGGCGAACCGGCGCCGCTGCGCAGCTACTCGCTGTCGGGTGATCCCGCTGCGGGGACCTACCGGCTGAGCGTCAAGCGCGAAGACCATGGTTTGGTGAGCCGGTGGCTGCACGCCCACATCCAGCCAGGGGCGGTGATCGAGGCGGCCGCACCACGTGGCGACTTCTATCTCACCGACGGCGACAATCCGGTTGTCCTCTGCTCGGCGGGCATCGGGGCCACGCCCGTGCTGGCGATGTTGCACGCGCTGTCCGCCGGCCACAGCGTCCGCGACGTCTGGTGGCTGCACACCGCCCGCAACCCCGAAACGCAGGCGTTCGCAGCCGAAGTCACGAGCCTGATCGACTCCCTGCCGCACGCTCGGCAGCGCGTCTTCTACACCGAGACCCAGGGCCGCCTCAACGGGGAGTCGATCGCGGCACTGGGCCTGCCGCCCGACGCCAGCGTCTACCTTTGCGGCCCGACCCAATTCATGGCCGATATCCGTGAATTCCTGACGGCCGCCGGCTCAGACCCCCAGAACATCCACAGCGAACTCTTCGGTGCCCTGCCGGCGATCAACCCGGGCGTTCTCGAAACCGGAGAGCGCCCCGTGCCGCACCCGCCCGCCGGACCGCCCGGCACCGGACCGTCGGTGACCTTCGCCCGCAGCGGGCTGACCGTCGACTGGTCGCCGGACTACGGCAGCATTCTCGACCTCGCCGAGGCGTGCGATGTGCCGACCCGCTTCTCGTGCCGCAGCGGGGTGTGTCACGTGTGCGTCACCGGCATCGTCTCCGGGACGGCGACCTACGTGCAGGCACCGCTGGAGCAGCCCGGCGATGCCGAGGTCCTGATCTGCTCGGCCGCGCCGGGCAGCGACCTGGTGTTGGACCTGTGACGGCCCCCACTACGGGGCGAGCGCCAGTAGTCCGCCGCTCACCGGCAGGATCGCGCCGTTGATGTAGCCCGCCTGCGGAGAGGCCAGAAACGTTACGGCATTGGCGATCTCGTCGGCCTGCGCCACCCGGCCAAGCGTGGTGACCGTGGCGAAGCCCTCGGCGAGGCCGGGAGTCGCGGCGGTGCCCAACGTTTCGGTCGGCCCGGCCTGCACGGCGTTCACCCGGACCCCGGACGGGCCGAATTCGTCCGCCCAGACCCGCGTCAGCAGCTCGAGACCCGCCTTGCTGGCGCCATAGACGCCGGCCATCTTCGCCGGGACGGCGGCGGCGATGGTGCTGATGTTCACGACGACGCCCCTGCCCCGCGCGGCCATGCCGGGCACCAGTTGCTGGACCAGCAGATAGGGCGCGCGCAGGTTGATGTTCATGTGTTCGTCGAAGACCCCGTCGTCGAGGTCGGCGGTCGTCCCGAACTTGTACACGCCTGCGTTGTTGACCAGGATGTCGACCGGGCCCACCGCGGCCGCCAGGCGCCGAACGTCGTCGGCCTCGGCCAGGTCGGCCGCAACGAAACGTGCCTTCCCTCCGGAATTTTCGATCTCCTGGACCGTCTTGGCACCGCGTTCGGCGCTGCGCCCGTGCACCACCACCTCGGCGCCGAGCGCGGCGAGTTGCAGTGCGACCGCGCGCCCGATGCCCGACGTGGCACCGGTGACCAGCGCGGTCGAGCCCTCAAGTGTTGTTTCCATACCAGTTCTCCTCGACGAATTGCTGCACATGCCGAAGCGCATAGCGCCCCCGCGCACCCATTTAATTCCGGCGTCGCCGAGTGGCTATCGGCTTTGTCGATGGCGGCCATTAACTAAGCTGAGCAGGTATCGGGAGAAGCAGGGGACCGGCCATCGGCTATGGAGTTGCGAGAACTTGGTGCCTTCGTGGCCGTCGTGGAAGAGGGCGGCATGTCGGCGGCGTCTCGCCGACTACACGTGAGCCAGTCGGCGATCTCACAGACGGTGAGCGCGCTCGAGCGCGAACTGGGGGTTCAGCTGCTGGAGCGGGTCAGCACCGGCGTACGACCCACCGACGCCGGCGTTGCCCTGCTCGAGGAAGCCCGCGGCGTCCTCGCTCGATACCGACAGGCGGTGCGAGCAATGGCGAGCTATCGCGGCGAAGCCGACGGGGCCATACGGCTGGGCATCCCGCTGGAGCTGGCTCCGCGCATGTTGCCGGGTGTCCTCGCCAAGTTCGCGGCAGACGTCCCCGAGACGCGAGTCGTCCCGCGCCACCTGTCGACGGCCGCGCAATTTGCCGCTTTGCACAACGACGAACTCGACGTCGGCCTGGTGCGCGAACGTCCCACCGGGTCCGAATTCGACGCATTACTGGTGTCGCGGGAAAGCCTTGGGGTCCTGCTTGATTCAGCGGTTGCCGCCGACCGGGTCGGTCCCGAGGGAATCGCACTGCACGATCTGAGTGACCTCCGCTGGACGGGCTTTCCCCGGTCGAGCAGCCCCGCGTGGTACGACGAGCTCACGGCGGCGCTCCGCGGCCATGGCATCGAAATCGGGCCGCCGGCGCCGGATGGCCACGTGCTGATCGCCGACGTCAAGTTCGCCGCCGTGAGCGGTGGGCATGCCTTCGCGCTTGCACCGGAGGACCAGCTGCAACCGTTGCCCGACAACGTGACGTGGGCCCCGCTGGTAGGACGGCCCTTGGTGCGCCGTACCTGGGTGGTGTGGCCGGCCGACTCGCGGCGCCGCGATATCGGCCGTCTCATCGCCTCGTTCGAGCTGCCGGAGGACAGCTGACGGCGTGCGGTACTAGGGGGCCAGGCAGACCGACGCCTCGGCCGTGTAGCACAAGAACGTCAGGGTCTCCTGCAAATACAGCTGAACGGTCTCGGCGTCGTGGCTGAGGTATCCGATCGCGACGTCGGTGCCCAGCTGCAGATCGAAGTCGCCGCCCCGGGTGGTCAGCACGAAGGCGCCGTCGATGGCCGGCGCCCAGATGATGTCCCCGTCGACCAATCGGTTGAGGTGCTCGCGGATGGGATACCCGTGTTCGGTGGTCTCGCTGACCTTGGTGTACACGTCGGCGGCCAGCAGCACCGAGTACGGGCCGTCCACGCCGGCCAGCCGCAGCCCGGTCAACGCCTGCGAGATGGCGTCGGGCATGTCGCGGGGATCCTCGGGCAGCTGCAACGGCGGGTTGGAGCTGCAGCCGCGGATGCCGTCGATCGACCCGGCGCCGTAGCCCTCGAAGATGGCGCGGTCCTCGACGAACGCCAGCTTCTTGGCCGCGGCCTTGACGGGGTCCCAGTCGGAGTCCTGCGCACCGCGTTCGACGTTGTCGATCTCGTACCGCGAGAGGTTGAACGGAACACGCAGGCGGACAAGGGGTTTGCTCTCCCGGAGGTGGGCCACCACGCCGTCGGTGGGCGCCTCGACGTCACGAAGCCGGCCGGTGCTGATCGCCGCGGTGACCGGTCCGCCCGGTTCGCTGACGTCGACGACTCGCCGCCCGGCGATGTGGCGCTTGAAGGTTCGGGTGGCCTCCAATTCGATTTCGGCCCAAGCGGCTTCGGTGACCGGTGCCAGGTCGCGGTAGAGGTTGTTCATCGAGTGGTTCCTTTCAGGCTGCC
Organism: Mycobacterium sp. E787; assembly: GCF_001668725.1. GTDB lineage: Bacteria > Actinomycetota > Actinomycetes > Mycobacteriales > Mycobacteriaceae > Mycobacterium. The sequence goes on from NZ_LZKL01000037.1 coordinate 114,398, forward strand.
GATCGCGAGTGAGCCGTCATCAGCTGCCGCTGGCCGCGCCGCCAGCGACGGCGCGGGCAACGACGGTGGGTCGTCGAGGAAGTCGACGGTGGGCGAGAAGAACAACCCGCCGGTGAGCGCGGTGGAGAAGTCCAGGATACGGTCGGTGTTGCCGGGCGGGTCGCCGAGGAACATGTTCTGCAGCATCTGTTCGGTGACCCGCGGTGTGCGCGAATACCCGATGAAGTACGTCCCGTATTCCCCCTTGCCCAGCTCACCGAAGGGCATGTTGTGCCGCACGATCTTCAGCTCGGTGCCGTCGTCGCCGGTGATGACGTTGAGCGCGATGTGGGCGTTGGCCGGCTTGTCGTCGTCCCCGAGTTCGATGTCGTCCAGCTTGGTCCGGCCGATCACCAGTTCCTGCTCGGTGGCCGACAACGCGTTCCACGCCGACATGTCGTGCACGTACTTCTGCACGTGCACATAGCACGAGCCGGCGAAGTCGGGATCCTCATCGCCGACGGTGGTGGCGCTGACGGCCAGTGGGCCGTCGGGGTTTTCGGTGCCGTCGACAAAGCCCAGCAGGTCGCGGTTGTCGAAGTAGCGGAAACCGTGCACCTCGTCGACGACGGTGACGGCGCCCGCCATCGCCCGCAGGATGCGGTCGGCCAATTCGAAGCAGACGTCCAGGCTTTCGGCCCGGATGTGCAACAACAGGTCCCCGGGCGTGGCCGGGGCCGTGTGCCGCGGGCCCTTCAACGCGACGAACGGGTGCAGTTCGGCGGGACGCGGCCCGGAAAACAGGCGGTCCCAGGCGTCGGAGCCGATCGAGACTATCGCGGACAACCGCTTCGGGGGCTCACGGAAACCGATCGCGCGCACCAGCCCGGAAATGTCCGCCAGCGCGTCGTGCACCGTCGCCTCTCCGCCGTCGTCGATGGTGACGACGAGGAAGATGGCGGCTGGTGTCAACGGCTGGAGGATGGGTTGCGGCTGAACCGGAGGCACTCTGTCGACCCTATCGTGGCGACGGCGGTCGCCGACAGCCATGATGTTCACCATGCCGGCCAGCGCCGCAGACCTCTGCGACTTCATCGATGCGTCCCCGTCGCCGTTTCATGCCTGCGCGACGGTGGCCGCCCGGCTGGCCGCGTCCGGGTATGCCGAACTGGGCGAGGCCGACCGCTGGCCGCAGCAATCCGGCCGCTATTTCGTCGTGCGCGCCGGTTCGCTGGTCGCCTGGCATTCCGAGGAGACCGGCGGTCCGTTCCGGATCGTCGGCGCGCACACCGACAGCCCCAACCTGCGGGTCAAGCAGCACCCGGACCGCATCGTCGCCGGCTGGCGAGTGGTGGCGCTCGAGCCGTACGGGGGCGCATGGCTCAACTCCTGGCTGGACCGCGACCTGGGCATCAGCGGGCGGCTGTCGGTGCGGGACGGGCCGGGGATCGCCCATCGCCTGGTGCGGATCGACGACCCGATCCTGCGGGTGCCGCAGCTGGCGATCCACCTGGCCGAGGACCGCAAGTCGGTGACGCTGGACCCGCAGCGACACCTCAACGCGGTCTGGGGCGTTGGGGAACAACAGGGTTCGTTCGTCGCCTACGTCGCCGAGCGCGCCGGGGTGGCGCCCGGCGACGTGCTGGGCGCGGACCTCATGACGCACGATCTGACCCCGTCGGCCGTGATCGGGGCCGACGCCGACCTGTTGAGCGCGCCCCGGCTGGACAACCAGGCCAGCTGCTACGCGGGATTGGAGGCACTTCTTGGCGCCGAGCCGCGCGGATGCGTGCCGGTGCTGGTGCTCTTCGACCACGAGGAGGTCGGGTCGGCCTCCGACCGCGGCGCGCAGTCCAACCTGCTGAGCACCGTCCTCGAACGGATCGTGCTGGCCGCCGGCGGCACGAGGGAGGATTACCTGCGCCGGCTGCCGGCGTCGCTGCTGGCCTCGGCCGACATGGCCCACGCCACCCACCCCAACTATCCGGACCGGCACGAGCCGGGTCATCCGATCGAGGTCAACGCCGGCCCGGTGCTCAAGGTGCATCCCAACCTGCGGTACGCCACCGACGGGCGCACCGCCGCCGCGTTCGAGCTGGCGTGCCGGCAGACGGGGGTGCCGCTGCAACGCTACGAGCACCGCGCCGACCTGCCGTGCGGTTCGACGATCGGGCCGCTGGCGTCGGCCCGCACGGGCATCCCGACCGTCGATGTCGGCGCACCGCAGCTGGCGATGCACTCCGCGCGCGAGCTGATGGGCGCGCACGACGTCGGCGCCTATTCGGCGGCGCTGCAAGCGTTTCTGTCACCCCCCTGACCTACGATCCGGGCATGACGCTCAACATCGAAATGGTCACTATCGACTGCAGCGACCCGGCGACGCTGGCGGGCTGGTGGGCCGCACAGTTCGGCGGCACGACGCAGGAGTTGCTCGCCGACGAGTTCACGGCGGTGACGCTGTCGGAGGGACCCAAGCTCGGATTCCAGAAGGTGCCCGACCCGACGCCCGGGAAAAACCGCGTGCACCTCGACTTCAGCGCCGCCGACGTCGACGGCGAGGTGGCTCGGCTGACGGCGGCCGGGGCCAGCGAGGTCGGCCGGCACCAGTTCGGCGACAACTTCCGCTGGGTGGTGCTGGCCGACCCCGAGGGCAACGTCTTCTGCGTGGTGGGTCAGTAGCTCGCCGGTCAGCCCCGCTGGAGGATCGGCGGGTCGTAGCGGATCACGTTCTCCACGACGATCCCGTCGCGGGTGCGAACCCGGTCGATCCCCCGGATCTGGAACGGCCCGTCGGGCCCGGTGCCCCGGCCGACGTAGTGCAGGAACACCAGTTCCTCGCCCGCGGCGGCGCCGGGAACGGTGGCGCTGTCGATGACCTCGAGCGTCAAATCCGGTGCGGCATCCAGCAATTCGCCGATCTTCGCCGTGTAGGGCGCGATGCCGCGGACCGGCTCGGTGTCGCCGGGCCAGTAGCCGACGATGTCGTCGGCCAGGACGTCGAAGCCGCGCGACATGGTGGGCGCGGCCCAGTACGCCGCGAACACCTCGGCGCTGAATTTCGGGGCGGATTGGATGTCGGTCATCGTTTCTCCTCGGGTCGGGCGCTTCGATCGAGCGCTTCGTGCCCAGCGTGTCGCGGCGGTTGCAGCGGCACAATTACCTCCGAGGTCATCGCCACGCGTACGGCGGCGTGGTTACCGTGGCTTGGTGAGCCATGCGGCGGTGGGCGCCCTGTTGCGCGAATGGCGCGAGCGGCGACGGGTGAGCCAACTCGACCTGTCGTTGTCGGTGGGCGTGTCGGCGCGCCACCTGAGCTTCATCGAGACGGGCCGCTCGCGCCCCAGCCCGGAGATGGTGCTGGCCCTGGCCGAGGGTCTCGATGTTCCACTGCGCGAGCGCAACACGCTGCTGCTCGCGGCCGGCTTCGCGCCCCGCTATCAGGCGCGCCCGCTCGAAGACGCCGCGCTCTCCCCGGCCCGTGACGCGGTGCAGCGCCTCCTCGACGCCCACGACCCCTACCCCGGCATCGTGATCGATCGCTGCTGGAACATCGTGGGCACCAACGCGGCGGCCTCCGCGCTCACCGCCGGGCTGCCCGCGGAGCTGCTCGGCCCGCCGGCCAACGTCTACCGGCTGTCGCTGCACCCCGACGGCCTCGCCGGGCGGACCCTGAACTTTCCCGAATGGGCGGGCTACCTGCTCCACCAACTCCGGCGCACGATCGCAATCACCGGTGACCCGGGGCTGCAGGCGCTCGAGGACGAGGTGCGCCGGTACCCCGGAGTCGCGGGCGCCGCCAAAGCGCGAAGCGCGCCGCCGGACAACGCCGACGCGCTGCTCGTCCCCTTCGTGCTGGACGTCGGCGGTCGGCAACCGCTGTCCATGTTCACCACACTGACGACGTTCGGGACCCCGCTCGACGTCACGCTCGCCGAACTTGCCGTCGAGCTGTTCTATCCGGCCGACGCCGCGAGCGCCGCCCTGCTGCAGGGCAGGTAGCGCTCTTACACTGTTCGGGTGACTGTCTCCGGAACAGGGGCGCGGACCCAGATTGACACCGTCGACCAGGCCGCGACCACGCCCGACCAGCCGCAACCGTTTCACGAGCTGGGCCTGAAGGACGACGAGTACCAGCGCATCCGCGAGATCCTGGGCCGCAGGCCCACCGACACCGAGCTGGCGATGTACTCGGTGATGTGGAGCGAGCACTGCTCCTACAAGTCCTCGAAGGTGCACCTGCGCTACTTCGGTGAGACCACGACCGACGAGATGCGCGCCGGGATGCTCGCCGGGATCGGAGAGAACGCCGGCGTCGTCGACATCGGCGACGGCTGGGCGGTCACCTTCAAGGTGGAGTCGCACAACCACCCCTCCTACGTCGAGCCGTACCAGGGCGCGGCGACCGGCGTGGGCGGCATCGTGCGCGACATCATGGCCATGGGCGCGCGACCGGTCGCCGTCATGGACCAGCTCCGGTTCGGCGCCGCCGACGCCCCGGACACCCGCCGCGTGGTCGACGGCGTGGTGCGCGGCATCGGCGGCTACGGCAACTCGCTGGGACTGCCCAACATCGGCGGCGAGACCGTCTTCGACGCTTGCTACGCCGGCAATCCGTTGGTCAACGCGATGTGCGTCGGCGTGCTGCGGCAGGAGGACCTGCATCTGGCGTTCGCCTCGGGCACCGGCAACCAGATCATCCTGTTCGGCGCGCGGACGGGGCTCGACGGCATCGGCGGGGTGTCGGTGCTGGCGTCGGACACGTTCGACACCACCGGATCCCGCAAGAAGCTGCCCTCGGTCCAGGTGGGCGACCCCTTCATGGAAAAGGTGCTCATCGAGTGCTGCCTGGAGCTGTACGCGGGCGGCCTGGTGATCGGCATCCAGGACCTCGGCGGGGCAGGATTAGCTTGCGCCACTTCGGAATTGGCGTCGGCCGGGGACGGCGGGATGGCGATCCGGCTGGATGCGGTGAAGCTGCGGGCCAAGGAGATGACGCCGGCCGAGGTGCTGTGCAGCGAGTCGCAGGAACGCATGTGCGCGGTGGTGGCACCGGAGAACGTCGACGCCTTCATGGCGGTGTGCCGCAAATGGGAGGTGCTGGCCACCGTCATCGGCGAGGTCATCGACGGCGACCGGTTGCGGATCACCTGGCACGGCGAGACGGTCGTCGACGTGCCGCCGCGCACCGTGGCCCACGAGGGGCCGGTGTACCAGCGGCCGGTTGTGCGCCCCGCATCGCAGGACGCCCTGAACGCCGACCGGTCGACGAGCCTGCCGCGTCCGTCCACCGGCGACGAGCTGCGCGCGACTTTGCTTGCGCTGCTGGGCAGCCCGCACCTGTGCAGCCGCGCGTTCATCACCGAGCAGTACGACCGCTATGTGCGCGGCAACACCGTGCTGGCCGAGCACGCTGACGGCGGCGTGCTGCGCGTTGACGAGTCGACCGGCCGCGGCATCGCCGTGTCGACGGACGCGTCGGGTCGCTACACACTGCTGGATCCGTACGCCGGGGCTCAGCTCGCGCTGGCCGAGGCCTACCGCAACGTCGCCGTCACCGGCGCCACCCCCGTCGCGGTCACCAACTGCCTCAACTTCGGCTCGCCCGAGGACCCCGGGGTGATGTGGCAGTTCTCGCAGGCGGTGCGCGGCCTGGCCGATGGCTGTGTGGCCCTTGGCATTCCGGTGACCGGCGGCAACGTGAGCTTCTACAACCAGACCGGTTCGGCGGCGATCCTGCCCACGCCCGTGGTCGGCGTGCTCGGCGTGTTGGACAACGTCGCCCGGCGCATCCCGACCGGCCTGGGTACCGAACCGGGCGAGACTCTCATGCTGCTGGGCGACACGCGCGACGAGTTCGACGGTTCCGTCTGGGCGCAGGTGACCGCCGACCACCTGGGGGGGCTGCCGCCGAAGGTCGACCTGGCGCGCGAGAAGCTGCTGGCCGACGTGCTGGCCTCGGCATCGCGCGACGGGCTGGTGTCCGCCGCGCACGACCTGTCCGAGGGCGGCCTGGCCCAGGCCGTCGTGGAATCCGCGCTGGCGGGCGAAACCGGTTGCCGCATAGTGCTTCCCGAGGGTTCGGATCCGTTTGTGATGTTGTTTTCGGAGTCGGCGGGCCGGGTGCTGGTGGGGGTGCCTCGTACCGAGGAGAGCCGGTTCCGTGCGATGTGCGAGGCGCGCGGGCTGCCGGCGGTCCGCATCGGTGTCGTCGATCAGGCCTCGGACACGGTCGAGGTGCAGGGTCTGTTCACAGTGACCCTGGCGGAGCTGCGCGAGACCTCAGAATCGGTGCTGCCCCGCTTCTTTGGATGAGGCGGCAGCGGGCGCTGTTGTTGGCAGCGGCCGTGGTGGGCTGGAGCTTCGTCAGTCCGCGGCTGCCGCCCACGTGGCGCGTCACGCTGCAGGCGGCCGTAGGCGCGCTGCTGGTGGCGGCGACCCGCGCGCCGCTGGGACTGCGCCCGCCGCGATTGTGGGCGGGTGCCCGGCTGGGGTCGGCGGCCGGGGCGGGCGTCGCGGGCGCGATCGCCGCGACGTCCGCGGCGCCGATGGTCCGGGCGGCGATGGCCGTTGGTGAGCCGCCGGCGTCGGCGCCGGAATGGTTGCTGGTGCGAATCCCCGTCGGCACAGTCTGGGCCGAGGAGGCCACTTTTCGCGCCGCCCTGGCCACCGCCGGTACCCGGGCGTTCGGCCGAACCGGTGGAAGCCTGTTGCAGGCCGCGGCTTTTGGCCTCTCCCACATCCCGGACGCGCGGGCGACGGGTCAGCCGGTGGCGGCGACGGTCCTGGTCACCGGTCTCGCCGGCTGGGTGTTCGGCTGGCTGGCCGACCGCTCGGGCAGCCTCGCGGCGCCGATGCTGGCGCATCTGGCGATCAACGAGGCCGGCGCGATCGCCGCGCTGGCCGTGCGACGTGCGGCCTAATGAATGCCGGTTGCGCCTGGTGACCCGGCTACAATTGGCGAGGTTTTGTTTGAACCGATCTACGAGAGGGTTGGCACCTCAGGTGCACAGACTTAGGGCCGCGGAGCACCCGCGGCCGGATTACGTTCTTCTCCACATCAGCGACACCCATCTCATTTCCGACAGGTCGCTCTACGGGGCGGTCGACGCCGACGGCAAGCTCAGCGAGTTGCTCGAGCAGCTGAAAGGCTCTGGGGTGCGTCCCGATGCGATCGTCTTTACCGGCGATCTGGCGGACGCCGGCGAGCTGCAGGCCTACCAAAAGCTTCGCGCCGTCGTCGAGCCGTTTGCGGCCCAGCTGGGCGCCGAGCTCGTCTGGGTGATGGGCAACCACGACAACCGAGCCGCCCTGCGCAGTGTGCTTCTGGACGAAGCGCCGTCCATGGCCCCGCTCGACCGGGTGCGCGCCATCGACGGCCTCCGGATCATCTCGTTGGACACCTCGGTCCCGGGCCACCACTACGGTGAACTCAGCGAATCCCAATTGGGTTGGCTGGCAGAAGAATTGGCGGAGCGATCGCCGAACGGCACCATCCTGGCCATGCATCACCCGCCGATCCCGAGCGTGCTGGACCTGGCGGTCACGGTCGAACTGCGCGACCAGGCCTCGCTCGCGCGGGTTCTGAAGGGCAGCGACGTACGCGCGATCCTCGCCGGGCACCTGCACTACTCGACCAACGCGACCTTCGTCGGCATCCCGGTGTCGGTGGCGTCCGCCACGTGCTACACGCAGGACCTGATGGTGGCCGCCGGGGGAACGCGAGGCAGGAACGGAGCTCAGGCGTGCAACCTGGTGCACGTTTATCAGGACACCGTTGTGCACTCGGTGATCCCACTCGGCGGCGGCGAGACCGTCGGCACCTTCGTGTCCCCCGTGGAGGCGCGTCAGAAGCTGGCCGAAATCGGCCTGTTCATTGAGCCTTCACAACGGGATTCGCTGTTCAGCCACCCTCCAATGGTGTTGACACCATCGGCTCGGCGAAGGCCGGGCGGCTGAGGTCCGCCGTCACCTTCTCCCAGGGCGCGGGGATGGGGAAGTAGCGCTCGAGGAAGCTGGTGACACGCGCCGCGCGCTCGGCCGGCGAAACGTCCGGGAAGCTGCTGTCGTTCAGGCAGAAGAAGTCGTAACCCCGTCTTTTTCGCAGCACGGGAAGTAGCTCGAGACCCTCCCGGGTGGTGGTGTTGACGTACAGCACCTTGGCCTTCTCCTGCTGGACGGCGCGCCCGGTCATCAGCGCGTAGTAGTGGTAGAAGGAGTTCGTCACCGAGATATCCGTGCTGGAACGGAATTGGCTCGCCTGGGTGCGTGCAAAGTCGTCCGGGAACTCGCGTTCCATCTCCTGCAGCACGCTTTTGCGCAACGGGACAGCGGTGTGCTCGAGATGCCGGGTGATGACCTGCCCGAACCGTTCGAGGATCAGCTGCCGGTTCACCCGGGCGGCGTTCTCGAACCCGCTGCGCGCCGGATCGTTGCGACCCAGCCCGATGCGGGTCTTCGCCTCGATGAACCTGGTTATCCCGCCGGGGGAGAAGAACATCGTGGCCTTGAGCGGCCGGCCGAAGAACATGTCGTCATTGGAATACAGGAAATGCTCGCTGAGCTCGGGGATGTTGTGCAGCTGGCTTTCCACCGCATGCGAGCTGTAGGTGGGCAGGGCTGCCGGATCCGAGAAGTGCTCCTCGGCCCGCACGATGGTGATCTTCGGGTGCTCGGCCAGCCAAGCCGGTGGTCGGGAATCGGTCGCGATGAAGATTCGGCGTATCCACGGCGCGAACATGTTCACCGACCGCAGCGCGTACCTCAACTCGTCGATCTGCCGGATGCGCGCTTCGGCGTCATCCCCTTCACCCACCGCGTACCGCGACATCTGCTTGGCTCGTTGCGTCCGGAAGTCGGGGTCGCTGCCCTCGACCCAGGAGAAAACCATGTCGATGTCGAACGTCACGTCGCTGGCATGCGGAGCGAACATTCCCGCGATTGTCGACCACTTGTAGCCATAGAGTTTGACGGTGGCTGGCTGAATTTCGCTGGAGGGCAGAAGTTTTCGGGTAAGCGAGTTTTCCACCGGGCACCGGATCACGGTGTCGTCGAAAACCCAGAACTGGAGCTCCACGCCGAAGGCCGGGCCGTACCGCAGGCCCCCCGGTGCGATCCGCCGCCGGTACAGCCGCACGATCCGCGGATCCGGCAGCTCCGACAATCGGCCGTTGGCCAGGAGGACAGGCGAATGCCCCTTCTCGTCAGTTGTTTTGGCATACATGGGTTCGGTGGCGCATGCTGCGACCAGGGCGCGTTGGGTCGCCTCGCGCAGTTCGATGTTGATTGCCAGAATCGGCCGGTTCTTGTGGCTTCGGATGAGCAGAAACGGAATATCGGCGCGATTGAGCACCTTTCGAACGAAGACCAGGTCCTCGATCTGCGCTTCATGCGGGGTCAGGTTGGTTTCCAGGCGTGCGATCTTCCCGCGCCGGGTGACGACGATGGGATCGAGCGACCGACCGGCCGACCGGCTGCCATTGGTCGCAACGATCTTCGCCATCTGAAACACCGCCTTTCACAGTCGTCACGGGAACGGTAGGAGTTCGACGTCGAAGCGGGGACATGGCTGAGGGCCCTTGGCCGACGGGGTTATCAGTCCATGGTGCCGGTGCGTCGACAGTGGTTGCAAGGTGGCCCATTTAGCGATTTTTCGGACATCTGAGGGCAACCTCATCGTTGCAACCCCGTCACACCGGGTTCAGCCGCGGCGTCGCCGGCGTTCGGCGGTGGCCGTGTCCCGTGGACGACGTGCTTCTGAGACCCTGGGGCATGGCTGAAAGCCGAAGCGCCGACCCCGCCCTGACCCGCCAGGCGGTGCTGGCCGTGCTGGACTGGTTGCGCGACGGATCCCGCCCGGCGCCCGGCCGGGACGCCCTGGCAGCCGCGGTCCGGCTCACGGCGCGCACCCTCGCGACGGTGGCGCCCGGATCCAGCGTCGAGGTCCGGGTCCCGCCTTTCGCCGCCGTGCAGTGCATCGCCGGACCGCGGCACACCCGCGGCACACCGCCCAACGTCGTGGAGGCCGATCCGCGCACCTGGTTGCTGCTGGCGACGGGCTTGGTGCCGCTCGACGAGGCGAAGCGCACCGGCGCGCTGACCCTGTCGGGCTCCCGAGCGGGTGAGATCGGCCACTGGCTGCCCCTGTTCGATGTGGGCGAAATAGAAGTCTGAACTGCAGGTTTAGAGTTATTCGTTGGATTTTTCGCCGCCCAACACGCCCGACGGATTCGTCGCGGCGGCCGTTGTGCCCGTAGACTCCGTTACGTCACCAATCGTTCCCCAGGGAGCCGCCGAACCGTGACCGTCGCTGGAGCCGAAGCACCCGAGCAGGACCTGAATTCCCCCCGCGAAGAGTGCGGCGTATTCGGGGTGTGGGCCCCCGGCGAGGAAGTCGCCAAGCTCACCTATTACGGCCTGTACGCGTTGCAGCATCGTGGGCAGGAAGCCGCGGGTATCGCCGTCGCCGACGGATCCCAGGTGCTGGTCTTCAAGGACCTCGGCCTGGTCAGCCAGGTTTTCGACGAGCAAACGCTGGCCGCGATGCAGGGCCACGTCGCGATCGGCCATTGCCGCTATTCCACCACCGGCGACACGACATGGGAAAACGCGCAGCCGGTGTTCCGCAACACCGCGGCCGGCACCGGAGTCGCGTTGGGGCACAACGGGAATCTGGTCAACACCGCCGAACTTGCCGCCCGCGCCCGCGACGCCGGCCTGATCGGCACCCGATGCCCGGCCCCGGCGACCACCGACTCCGACATTCTCGGCGCCCTGCTGGCCCACGGCGCGGCCGATTCCACGCTGGAGCGGGCGGCGCTGGAACTGCTGCCGACCGTGCGCGGGGCGTTCTGCCTGACGTTCATGGACGAAAACACGCTGTATGCCTGCCGCGACCCCTACGGGGTGCGGCCGCTCTGCCTGGGACGGCTCGATCGTGGCTGGGTGGTGGCCTCCGAAACCGCGGCGCTCGACATCGTCGGCGCCTCGTTCGTGCGCGACATCGAACCGGGCGAGCTGCTCGCCATCGATGCCGACGGCGTGCGCTCGACGCGTTTCGCCAACCCCGAGCCCAAGGGCTGCGTCTTCGAATACGTCTATCTGGCGCGGCCGGACAGCACGATCGCGGGCCGGTCGGTGCACGCCACCCGGGTCGAGATCGGTCGGCGGCTGGCGCGCGAAAGCCCCGTCGAAGCCGACCTGGTGATCGGCGTGCCCGAATCGGGTACCCCGGCCGCCGTCGGATACGCGCAGGAGTCCGGCATCCCCTACGGGCAGGGCCTGATGAAGAACGCCTACGTGGGGCGCACCTTCATCCAGCCGTCGCAGACCATCCGCCAGCTCGGCATCCGGCTGAAGCTCAACCCGCTCAAAGAGGTGATCCGCGGCAAGCGGCTGATCGTCGTGGACGATTCGATCGTGCGCGGAAACACGCAGCGGGCCCTGTTGCGGATGCTGCGCGAAGCGGGCGCCCTCGAGGTGCACGTGCGCATCGCCTCGCCGCCGGTGAAGTGGCCGTGCTTCTACGGCATCGACTTCCCGTCGCCGGCCGAGTTGATCGCCAACGCCGTCGAGGACAAAGAGGAGATGCTCGAGGCGGTGCGGCATGCCATCGGGGCCGACACGCTCGGCTACGTGTCGCTGCGCGGTCTGGTCGCGGCCTCCGAGCAGCCCGCGTCGCGGCTGTGCACGGCCTGCTTCGACGGCAAGTACCCGATCGAGCTGCCCGGCGAAAGCGCGCTGGGCAAGAACGTCATCGAGCACATGCTCGCCAACGCCGCGCGCGGAGCCGCGCTCGACGACCTGACGCCCGACGAAGTGCCCGTCGTGCGCTGACCCGATGGGTTCGCGTTGCTTCAAAGACGTTTGATACCGGCTTCGATACCGGCTTCGATACCGGCGTAGTGCGCCGCCCGGTAGCCTTTATCGCGATGACGGATCCCGGAAAAAGCCCCGGACGCAACCCGGGCAGCCAGGGCATCACCTACGCGTCGGCCGGGGTGGACATTGAAGCCGGTGACCGCGCGGTGGCCTTGTTCAAGCCGCTGGCGACCAAGGCGACCAGACCCGAGGTGCGCGGGGGTCTGGGCGGATTCGCCGGACTGTTCGCCTTGCGCGGCGGCTACCGCGAGCCGGTGCTGGCGGCGTCCACGGACGGGGTCGGTACCAAGCTGGCGGTCGCTCAGGCGATGGACAAGCACGACACCGTCGGCCTCGACCTGGTCGCGATGGTGGTCGACGACCTCGTCGTGTGCGGTGCCGAGCCGCTGTTCCTGCAGGACTACATCGCCGTCGGACGGACGGTGCCCGAACGGCTGAGCGCGATCGTCGGCGGCATCGCCGAGGGGTGCGTGCGCGCCGGCTGCGCGCTGCTGGGCGGCGAAACCGCCGAGCACCCCGGTCTGATGGAGCCGGACCACTACGACATCTCGGCCACCGGAGTCGGCGTCGTCGAGGCCGACAACGTGCTGGGCTCCGATCGCGTCAAGCCCGGCGACGTCATCATCGCCATGGGCTCGTCGGGTCTGCATTCCAACGGGTATTCGCTGGCCCGGACGGTGCTGCTCGAGATCGACCGGATGAACCTGGCCGGTTACGTGGAGGAGTTCGGCCGCACCCTGGGCGAAGAGCTGTTGGAACCCACCCGCATCTACGCCAAGGACTGCCTGGCGCTGGCCGCCGAGACCGATGTCCGGACGTTCTGCCACGTCACCGGTGGTGGGCTGGCCGGCAACCTGCAACGTGTGATCCCGCCGGGGCTGGTCGCCGAGGTCGACCGCGGCACCTGGACGCCCGCGCCGGTCTTCGCCATGATCGCCCAGCGCGGCCGGGTGACGCGGGAGGAGATGGAGAAGACGTTCAACATGGGCGTCGGCATGATCGCCGTCGTCGCGCCCGAGGACACCGACCGCGCCCGGGCCATTCTCACCGCGCGACACCTGGACTGCTGGGTGCTGGGTACCGTCGGCAAAGGCGAGAAGGACGGCCCGCGGGCCACACTGGTCGGGCAACACCCGAGGTTCTGACGGCCCGCAACGAACCACTGCCTCGATGCTGGGCGCATCGGTCCGAAACGAACCCCGAAACGAACACTGTGCCGATGCTCAGCGCATCGGCACAGTGGTTGAAAACCTAGCGACGCCAGTCGTCGTTTTCGTCCCAAGAATTGTCTGGGCCTGGACCGTCCGAGTCGTCCAGGTCGCTGGATTCGTCGGCGCCCGTTCCTGACAGCTCGCGCTGAAGCCGCTGGAAGTCGGTCTGCGGGGAACTGTATTTGAGTTCTCGAGCAACCTTGGTCTGCTTTGCCTTCGCCCGGCCGCGGCCCATGGGGGGACCCCCTCGCGCAATAACGGAGCGGCCTAACGAGTAGGCGGCTCCGATCTCTTGGTGTCGTTATTGTCCTGCCGACAGTTTACCGTGCCGCATGGCCGGGTGTCGGCGACCCCTGCCCGCTGTGGCGGACTTCATCGACGATTATCTCGCACCGCCCCGCAACCGTTCAACGGCCAACCGCCCCGCGCCGACGTGTTCGGTGGCGGGCAGGAAATCGGTGTCGATCACCGCGGCGACCGCGGCCTCGGGACCCGTCGTCAACGGGGTGTCCGCCGGGAGTCCGCGCTTGACCAGTGCCAGGGCCACCGGCCCGAGGTCCACATGCTCGACGACGGTTCCGAGGCGCCCGACCGCACGACCGGCGGCGAGCACCGCATCACCGGTCGAGGACCGCTCCACCGAGCCGTCGAGGTGCAGCAACACCAGCATCCGCGGCGGCTTGCCCAGGTTGTGCACCCGCGCGACGGTCTCCTGCCCGCGATAACAGCCCTTGTCCAGGTGGACGGCCCCCTCGCCTGGGCCACCGATCCAACCCACCTCGTGCGGGATCGTGCGCTCGTCGGTGTCGACGCCGAGTCGCGGGCGCAGCGCCGCCACCCGGTTGGCTTCATAGGCCCACACTCCGGCCGGGCGCAGGCCGGCCCGGGTCAGGCGGTCGCGCCAGGCCGCCGACTCGCCCCGGGGCACCACCAGGTCCAGTTCGACCTGGGCCGCGGGGGTGGCGGGCATCCGGCGCGCAAAGCCGCCGCCGGGGACCGGGATCGCGGTCGCCTCGGCGGGCAGGGCGTCCAGGCCGAGCGCGGCGAGCACCGCCGGGTCGGCCAACCGCGGACCCAGCAGCGACAGCACCGCCATGTCGGCGGCGGCCGGGGTGACCTCGGACCAGAAGACCATCTTGCGCAGGTAGTCCAGCAGCGGTTCGCCCCGCCAGCGCTCGGTGTCGAGGTAGGTGGTGCCGCCCAACTCGGTCTGGATCCAGTGGTCCTCGACGCGGCCCTGGCCGTCGAGGCTGAGGTTTTGCGTGCTGGCGCCCTGCGGCAGTTCGCTCACGTGTTGGGTGGAGATGCTGTGCAGCCAGGTCTGCCGGTCCTTACCGGTCAGGGTGAGCACCGCGCGGTGCGAGCGGTCGACCACCACCGCCTCGGTCTCGGCCGCACGCTGCTCGCCCAGCGGATCGCCGTAATGCCAGATCGCCCCGGCGTCGGGTCCGGGATCGGGTGCGGGTACTGCGCGGGTCACGCCTCAACTCTACGGACGGGCCGCGGCTAGGCTTACCGTCCATGGCCGAGAAGGGTGTGATCGTCACGCTGGACGGCGCGACCCACCAGCCCGACACGCCACTGCTGCACGCCGACGACCTCGCCGCCGTCCGCGGCGACGGCATCTTCGAGACGCTGCTGGTCCGCGACGGCAGGGCCTGCCTGGTGGAGTCGCATCTGCAGCGGCTGACCCACTCGGCCAAGCTGATGGACCTACCCGCGCCCGATCTGCCCAGCTGGCGGCACGCCATCGGGGAGGCGACGCGCCGGTGGGCCGCGGACACCGCCGACGAGGGCGCGATGCGCCTGATCTGCAGCCGCGGCCGCGAGAGCGGTTCGGGGCCGACCGCCTACGTGATGGTCAACCCCGTCCCCGAACGGGTGGCCGCGGTTCGCCGCGACGGGCTGTCGGCGATCACCCTCGATCGCGGGCTGCCGGCCGACGCCGCCGACACCATGCCGTGGCTGCTGGCCGGCGCCAAGACGCTCTCGTACGCGGTCAACATGGCCGCCCTGCGGCACGCCGCCCGGCAGGGCGCCGGCGACGTCATCTTCGTCAGCTCCGACGGCCACATCCTGGAAGGCCCGCGCTCGACGGTGGTGATCGCCAGCGATACCGGCGCCGACGGCAACCCGTGCCTGTTGACACCGCCGCCGTGGTACCCGATCCTGCGCGGCACCACGCAGCAGGCCCTCTTCGAGGTGGCCCGGGCCAAGGGCTACGACTGCGACTATCGTGCGCTACGGGTCGCCGATCTGCAGGCGGCCCAAGGGATTTGGCTGATCTCGAGCATGACGCTGGCGGCCCGCGTGCACACGCTCGACGGCCGCCGACTGCTCCGATCGCCGATCACCACCGAATTCGCCGAACTGGTCGACGCCGCGATCGTCAGCGATCGCTGAGCGCTGAATTCTGTTGTCGGCTCGCGAATCAGCCGGTACGGTCGGCGGTACACAAGGAAGGAGGTGGTCCGCGAAATTGATAGCTTCATGGACATGTGAGGTGGCTACGCGCTAGCTGCACTGGCTCGGAAGAGCCGGCGTTCAACGCGCTGGCGAATCCCACGTAGCCACCCGGCCCCCGAGTTCCGGTCTGTCCAACCGGACATTCGCTCGGGGGCCGCTCCATGTCAGGGGCCCCTGGGCGGGCCGCTATCCCGCGAATCGTGACAGCCGCGCCGAAAGATGGGGCACCAGGCCGCCGTCGGCGTCGACCCGCTCCTCGACGTAGGCCAGATCGCCGCCCTCGACGATCCCGTAGAGCCGCTTGGCGCCGCCGACCAGCAGGCCCGACCGGCTGCGGGCCAGGGCATCGGTCACCAGCTCCCACGACGACTGCGTCCGGGGCCGCCCGTAGAACAGCTCGATGTAGCCGGCCGAATGGGCCAGCAACAATTCGATGGCCTGCGACTCGGTGGGATCGTCGTCGGGATCGCTGACGAAGCGCCAGAAGCCTGTCTCGCGGAGGCCGGGTTCGCGGTACCCTCCGGTCTCGTCGAGCCGCCAGGACCGAGCTTCCCAATTCAGATAGTCGCCACCGTCGTGCGAGACCACGATCTGCTGGCCGAACCGGTAGTCGCCGTCGGGCCCGCGGCCCTCGCCCTCGCCACGCCACACCCCGACGAGCGGCAGCAGGGCCAGCAGCGCGTCGTTGAGGTTGGCTCCTTCGCGCAGGTTCGCGGTGTCGGCGGGCACCGGCAAATCGTCGAAAGACGGGATGTTGCGGGAGGCGGTCACTTTGGCGCGTTCGGCGGCGGCCGCCACGGCGCGGTCACCGGAAGCGGCGGGACCGACCGGGCCCTCGTCGGACGTCACGACTCGTCAGTGATGAGCCGGTAGAGGGTGTACAGCGCGAACCATGAGATGACCACGACCGCGACGACCAGCATGATCTCGAAAAACAGCACCACGGGGACGAGTCTATTCGTCCCGCGGTCGGCCCGAGACCGGCCGGTGCGTCAGGCGATCTTGACGTCGACCTCGTGAATGCCCGCACCGGACGGCGCCACCACGGCGTCGCCGTTGCCGATCGGGGACAGCGCGCGCAGCGTCCAGGACCCGGGTGCGGCAAAGAACCGGAAGTCACCGGTGGCCGACGCGACCACCTCGGCCGTGAACTCGTCCGAGGAGTCCAGCAGGCGGACGAACGCGCCACCCACCGCCTGGCCGGCGCCGTCCACGACCCGGCCCGTGATCACCGTTTCCTTCTCCAGATCGACGCTGGCGGGCAACGTCAGTCCTTGCTTCGGTCCAGAGCACATATCAGCTTCCCAACTCGATCGGGGCACCCACCAGGGAGCCGTATTCCGTCCAACTGCCGTCGTAGTTCTTGACGTTTCGGTGGCCGAGTAATTCCCGCAGCACGAACCAGGTGTGCGACGAGCGTTCCCCGATCCGGCAGTACGCGATGGTCTCCTTCGTGCCGTCCAAGCCGGCGTCGGCGTACAGCTTGGCCAGCTCCTCGTCCGACTTGAAGGTGCCGTCCTCGTTCGCGGCCCTGCTCCACGGAACGTTGATCGCGCCCGGGACGTGCCCGGGCCGCTGGCTTTGCTCCTGCGGCAGATGCGCCGGCGCGAGGATCTTGCCCGAGAACTCGTCGGGGGAGCGCACGTCGACCAGGTTCTTGACGTTGATCGCGGCGATGACCTCGTCGCGGAAGGCGCGGATGCTGTTGTCCGGCGGGGCCGCGGTGTAGGAGGTGGCCGGCCGGTTGACGGTGTCGGTGGACAACGGGCGCCCGTCCAGCTCCCACTTCTTGCGGCCGCCGTCGAGCAGCTTGACGTCGGCGTGACCGTACAGCTTGAAATACCAGTAGGCGTACGCGGCGAACCAGTTGTTGTTGCCGCCGTAGAGGACCACGGTGTCGTCGTTGGAGATGCCGCGGTCGGACAGCAGCTTGGAGAATTGCTGCGCGTCGACGAAGTCGCGCTTGACGGGGTCCTGCAGATCGGTGCGCCAGTCGAGCTTGACCGCGCCGGCGATGTGGCCGGTGTCGTAAGCGCTGGCGTCCTCGTCCACTTCGACGAAGACGACGTTCGCGGCATCGAGATTGCTCTCGGCCCAGTCCGCGGAGACCAGGACGTCGGAGCGTGCCATGTTGGGTGTTCCTTTCGATTGCTTCTGAGGGAAGTTATGCGGGAGTCGGTCGGAAGCGTGCGACCAACGGGTAGAGCTGGCAACCCAGGCAGATGCCGAAGGCGGCGTTCAGGAAGGCCGCCACCAGCGCGGCCGCGGTGGCGACGACGCCGACCACAAAGGCCCCGGCAGCGAATCCCGCGACGCCGGCGACCGCGAAGATCAGTCCGACGAGCTGGGCGAACTTCAGCGGCGCCACCGGTTCGCGCTCCTTGACGGGTCCCAGCCGCGGCGCCACGGCGCGGGCGAACACCCGCCCGTAGGGGTGGCGGCGGGGACCGCCGATGGCGCCGACGGCGAAGATCACGGCTTGCGCGCCGAGGATCACTGCGGCCGCCGCCGGGCTGGCGGCGGATACGGCAAGCGTGAGCACCAGGACCGCGGACGTGACCCAGGCGGCGAACCTGGGTCCGCGCACGTCGACGCGGTCGGGCAGGAGGGCGGTGTTGCTGCTCGGCACGGTACTACTCCTAGAAATCTGGCTGCGCGGAAGGGATTCAGGCACGCCTTGGGGGCCCGAGCAAGGCTCCGAAGTTGCTCCGAATGCGCGCAGAGCGCGGCTATTCAGCAGCTACAGCGACAACAACAACCCGCGATGCGGCACAGATCGACTGCGCGGCGCTTGGTGAGCGTGGGCTCGAGGCGGGTTGACACGCGGTCAGCTTACCCAATGACGTAGCGCTCAAGCCAACAGAGGCTGCAGGACCGAGCGCAGCTCGGCGGCCTTGGGCACGCCCGACGCCCGGTACCGCTGTCGCCCCTCGACGTCGAAGATCAACGTGGTGGGCAGCGACAGCACCGAAAACCGCCGTGCCGTCCCCGGGTCGGCGTCCAGGTCGACCTCGAGGTGGGCGATGGGAGATCCCGGGGTGCCCATGTCCGCGCACACCTGACCGACCACCCGGCGCACCCGATCGCAGGGCCCGCACCATGGGGCGCTGAAATGCACGATGGTCGGCCCGCTGCGAGAGAGCGCCAGGTCGGCGCCGGCTGGCCGCGCGTCCGGGTCGGGAGCAACTTCGCGGATCCTTCCGGACCTGCTTGTCAGCCACCAGCCTGCGACGGTCGCCACCAACAGGGCGGCGACGGTCGCGATGAGGACGGTCATCATGACTGCTTGAACCCTTCCAGGGTGACGGTTACTTCCCGGGTGACGCCTTCGATGATGACGTCGGAGCCGCGCGCGCCCTCGGAGGTCGGCGCCACCCCGAACGGCAGCCGCTGATTGGGCAGCCTGGTCCCGAACGCGCGCAGCACCGCATCGCGCTTGTCGTCCGGGACGGTTTGATCGGCGGTGTCGGGCCCGGTCAGGACACCCGTGGGCGTGATCACCAGCGTCGCCGGGTCGTCAGGCGCGATGGAAAGGTCCACGGAGATGCTGACCCGGTGCTCGAAGCCGGCCGAGTGGGGCGTGCCGCTGAACACCAGTCCGTGGCTGTCGGAGATGCCCGACGCGGTGACGCCGCCGGTGGCCGTGTTGGTTTCCCTGGGCGGTGCCTCGACCATCAGGTCGCTGATGCCCAGGTAGCGGCCCAGGTGCGTCGAGTCGATGATGATGCGGCTCTCCAGCCTGCCCACCGGGAGCTTGGCGTCGGGTCCGATCAGCCAGGACGCGTGGGTCAGGTCGACCGAATACATCGTGGCCTCGAGGGTGGCCGTGCCCACCATCGCGTGATCGACGGCGTTGGCCTTGATCTCCACCTGGTTGTAGTGGTGGCGCAGCGCCTGGGGGATGAAGGGGAACGCCACGATGGCGACGAACGGGTCGGACCCCAGATTGGCCACCTTGCGCACCGTGGTTGACAGGCGGTATTCGGCGTAGATGCTGGCCCCGTAGTCGACGCCGACGGCGCCGACGACCGGTACGGCCACGGCGATCGCCGCCACCGCCGCACCGATCAGCACCTTGCGCATCCGCACATTGTCCCGTAACGCCGTGGCCGCCGCGCCGCCGACCGTCCGGTGGCGGGGCTCACACTGGCCGATACCCCACGCCGAAATGGCAGGTGGCACGTTATCGTTAGATGACCTGGCAACTAACGCGTCGTTGCGTTACGAATTTGGGAGACGCCTTCCCCCCGAGCTGGAGGGGCTAGTTGGAGCTATTACTGCTGACGTCGGAGCTGCATCCCGACCCGGTGCTGCCGTCGTTGTCGCTGCTTCCCCACACCGTCCGGACGGCGCCGCCAGAACCATCCTCATTGCTGGAGGCCGGGACCGCCGATGCGGTGCTCGTCGACGCGCGCACCGACCTGTCGTCGGCGCGCGGCTTGTGCCGGCTGTTGAGCACGGCGGGCCGGTCGGTGCCCGTCCTGGCCGTGGTGAGCGAAGGCGGGCTGGTGGCGGTCAGCGCCGATTGGGGACTCGACGAGATCCTGCTGCCCAGCACCGGGCCCGCCGAGATCGACGCCCGGCTCCGGTTGGTGGTCGGCCGCCGCGGCGGCCTGGCCGACCAGGAAAGCGCGGGCAAGGTCAGCCTGGGTGAGCTGGTCATCGACGAGGGCACCTACACCGCCAGGCTGCGGGGTCGCCCGCTCGACCTCACCTACAAGGAGTTCGAGCTGCTCAAGTACCTCGCCCAGCACGCCGGCCGGGTGTTCACCCGGGCGCAGTTGCTGCACGAGGTGTGGGGCTACGACTTCTTCGGCGGCACCCGCACGGTCGACGTGCACGTCCGTCGGCTGCGGGCCAAGCTCGGCCCCGAATACGAGGCGTTGATCGGCACCGTGCGCAACGTCGGTTACAAGGCCGTCCGGCCGGCCCGCGGCCGCGCTCCGATCGCGGGCCCCGCCGACGACGAAGCCGCCGGAGATGCGGAGCCCGATTCCGCGAATCTGGAGGAATCGCTGGGCGACCCGCTGCGCAGTCAGTGACCTCGCCGACCTGGCGTTCTGATCTGACCGGCGCCGAGCAGCGGGGCGTGCGCGAACTTGTCTCGGCCGCAACCGAATTCGATGCGGTGGCACCCGTCGGCGAGCAGGTGCTGCGCGAACTCGGTCACGACCGCACCGAACATCTGCTGGTCGCCGGGGCCGAACCGGGCACGATAGCGGGTTACCTGAATCTCAGCCCGCCGCGGGACGGCGGCGCCGGCATGGCGGAATTCGTGGTGCACCCCGAGGCCCGCCGGCGCGGGATCGGCGCCGCCATGGCACGCGCGGCGATGGCCAAAACCGCGGGCCGCAACCAATTCTGGGCGCACGGCACCCTCGAGCCGGCCCGGGCGACCGCCTCGGCGCTCGGTCTGGTCCCGGCGCGCGAACTCGTCCAGATGCGACGGTCGCTGCGTGACGCGCTCGACCCGGTGCCGCCCCTTGTCGGGGTGCAGGTTCGCACCTACCGCGGGACCGCCGATGACGCGGAGCTGCTGCGCGTCAACAACGCGGCGTTCGCCGAGCACCCCGAACAGGGCGGGTGGACCGATGCCGATCTGGCGGAACGGCGCAGCGAACCCTGGTTCGACCCGGCGGGACTTTTCCTGGCGTTCGGCGCCCCCGACAGCGAGCAGGCGGGCAGGCTACTGGGTTTCCACTGGACCAAG
Source organism: Mycobacterium sp. E787 (assembly GCF_001668725.1). GTDB lineage: Bacteria > Actinomycetota > Actinomycetes > Mycobacteriales > Mycobacteriaceae > Mycobacterium. The sequence goes on from NZ_LZKL01000037.1 coordinate 135,641, forward strand.
GTGCACCCCGATCAGCCGGGCCTCGGCGAGGTCTACGTCCTGGGGGTCGACCCGTCGGCCCAGGGCCGCAGGCTCGGGCACACGTTGACCGCCATCGGAATTCAGTCGCTGGCACGCCGGCTGGCCGATTCGGCCGAACCCACCGTGATGCTTTACGTCGAGTCCGACAATGCCGCCGCGCTGCGGACCTACCAGGGCCTGGGTTTCAGCACCTACAGCGTGGACACCGCCTACGGGTTGCCCGCCGCCTGACCGCCGGCCGATTGTTCACCCGGCATTCATTTCCACCGGCTTCTGTGGGTTGCACCGACGAATACTTTCGCGGCGGCTTGGCTACCTTCCCCTGGGAAGACCGCCGGCAGCGCCCGCATGCGTCGGGGGGAGTGCGTCAGAAAGCGAGATCGGTGAGGCTCGACGGAAAGGCCGGGGCGCTGACGGTCGTGGCGCTGGCCCTGGCGGTCTGCGGCACCGCGGCGACCGCATGCGGCAGTGACGACAACCGCCGCGGCGCGCCGACGGCCACGATCTCCGGTTTGGCCGGCACGGCGGCCTGCGCCGGCAAGAACGCGCTGACGGCGGAGGGCTCGACCGCCCAGCAAAACGCGATGTCGTCGTTCAACCAGGTGTGGGGGCAAACCTGTCCGGGCAAGACCGTGGCGTACAACCCGACCGGGTCGGGCGCCGGGCGCGAGCAGTTCATCGCGGGTCACGTCGACTTCGCGGGATCCGACTCGCCGCTCGTCGCCGACCAGATCGGCCCGGCCGCCAAACGCTGCGACGGCAACCCGGCGTGGGACCTGCCACTGGTCTTCGGTCCGGTCGCGCTGGTCTACAACCTGCCCGGCGTGCCGCGGTTGGTCCTCAGCAGCGACGCGCTGGCCAAGGTGTTCAGCGGCAGGATCGTCACCTGGAACGACCCGATCCTGGCTGCGCTCAATCCGGGCGTGGCGCTCCCCGACACCAAGATCGTGCCGATCTACCGGGCCGATTCGTCGGGAACGACCGACAACGTCCAGAAGTACTTGACGGCCGCGGCGCCCCAGAGCTGGACCCGGGGGGTGGGCACGGAATTCCAGGGCGGCGTCGGCGAGGGGGCCGCGAAGTCCGCGGGCGTGATTCAGGCCGTGCGGACCACCGCGGGCGCGATCGGCTATGTCGAGAAAGGGTTCGCCGACCAGGCCGGTGTGCCGTACGCCCTGATCGACACGGGAAATGGGGTGGTTCCGCTGACCAACGACACGGCCGGCAAGGCCATCCAGGCGGCCAGCTTCGTGGCCGACGGCAACGATCTGGTCCTCGATCTGGACCCGATGTACGCCGCCCAGCGGCCGGATACTTACCCGTTGGTGCTGGCCAGCTACGAGATCGTGTGCTCCAAGGGCTACGACACGGACACGGCGGCGGCGGTGAAGTCGTTCCTGGGTGTGGCCGCCACCAGCGGGCAGGCCGGTCTGGCGTCCGCCGGTTATGTGCCGCTGCCCGATAAAGTCAAGGAGCGACTGGTTACCGCGATCAACGCCATGCAGTAACCGGTCGGCGCACAGAGCGGCAGCAGAACTGTGGCGGGACCGACGTGACGGTGTCTTCAGGGCCAGACCCATCCGCTGCGGGGTCGGGTGCGGTCGTCGCTGCGCCCTTTCCCGAGTCGCCCGTCGTGCCGATCAGCCCGTGGGGGCGCGCCCAGCCACGCCCGGGCGACAGGCTTTTCCGCTGGCTGGCGCGGGGTTCCGGGGTCCTGATCATCGTCCTGATCGCCGCGATCGGCGGCTTCCTTCTGCTGCGCGCGATCCCGGCCCTGAAGCGCAACCAAGAGAACTTCTTCAGCTATGGCGGCAACTGGGTCACCACCGACAGCTCGGCCCTGCACTTCGGAATCTTCGAACTGCTCCAGGTCACCGTGTTCGTGTCGCTGTTCGCGCTGGTGCTGGCCATGCCGATCGCCCTGGGCGTCGCCCTGTTCGTCACGCAGTACGCGCCACGGCGGGTCGCGGCACCGCTGGCCTACGCCGTCGACCTGCTGGCCGCGGTTCCCTCGATCGTCTACGGCGTGTGGGGCCTGCACGTGCTGGCGCCGCAACTGCGGCCGGTCGCCACCTGGCTGAATCACACCCTGGGCTGGTGCTTCCTGTTCGCCACGGGCAACGCGTCGATCGCCGGGGGCGGCACCGTCTTCACCGGCGGGATCGTGTTGGCGGTGATGATCCTGCCGATCATCACCGCCGTCACCCGCGAGGTGTTCGTCCAAACCCCGCACGAAGAGATCGAGGCCGCGCTGGCCCTGGGCGCCACGCGCTGGGAGGTGATCAAGACGACCGTGCTGCCGTTCGGTCTGTCCGGGTACGTCAGCGGCGCGATGCTGGGCCTGGGTCGTGCGTTGGGCGAGACGGTCGCGCTGCTGATCATCCTGCGGGGCACCCAGGCCGCGTTCGGTTGGTCGCTGTTCGACGGTGGCTCGACCTTCGCGACCAAGATCGCGGCCACCGCCTCGGAACTCGACGACCGGTACAAGGCGGGCGCCTATATCGCGGCGGGACTGGTCCTGTTCCTGCTCACCTTCCTCGTCGACGCCCTGGCGCGCGGCGCCACCAGGGGCGTCGGCGCACGCAGCGGACGGGCCGGCCGATGACCTCGATGTTGGACCGTCCGCTCAAGACGCGGGGCTTCTCGGAGCTCGGCCGGCGTCGTCGGCTGGCGAACAACCTGGCGACCGCGCTGGTGACGTTGTCGGTGGCGATCGCGGTGACACCGCTGCTGCTGGTGCTCTACTCGGTTGTTGCCAAGGGGTTCAAGGTGATCACCTCCACCGCGTGGTGGACGCATTCCCAGGCGGGCATGACGACGTTCGTGGCGGGCGGCGGCGCCTACCACGCGATCGTCGGCACGGTGCTGTTGGGCCTGGTATGCGCCGTCATCTCGGTCCCGATCGGCATCCTGGTGGCGATCTACCTCGTCGAGTACGGCGGCGGCACCCCCCTGGGCAGGCTCGCGTCGTTCATGGTGGACATCCTGTCGGGGGTGCCCTCGGTCGTGGCGGCGTTGTTCGTCTACTCGCTGTGGGTGGCGACGCTTGGGCTGCCCCGGTCGGGGTTCGCGGTGTCGTTGGCCCTCGTCATCCTGATGGTTCCGGTGATCGTGCGCGCCACCGAGGAGATGCTGCGAATCGTTCCGATCGACCTCCGTGAGGCCAGCTACGCGCTGGGGATCCCGAAGTGGAAGACGATCGCCAGCGTGGTCATTCCCACGGGGCTGTCCGGCATCGTCACCGGGATCATGCTGGCGGTGGCAAGGGTGATGGGCGAGACGGCGCCGCTGCTGATCCTGGTCGGTTATGCACAGTCGATGAACTTCAACGTTTTCCGCGGGTTCATGGGGTCGCTGCCCGGCATGATGTATAACCAGACAGCGGCGGGGGCGGGCATCAGCCCGGCGCCCACGGATCGGTTGTGGGGTGCGGCGTTAACCCTCATCCTGGTGATCGCGGTCATCAATGTCGGGGCCAGGGTGATCGCGAGAAGGTATGCCCCCAAGAAGGCCCCCAAGAAGGCGTAGTCAGGAGATCAGTGGCCAAGCGGTTGGACCTCAAATCCGTCAACATCTACTACGGGTCGTTCAAAGCGGTCGCCGATGTGACGATGTCGATCCTGCCCCGCAGCGTGACCGCGTTCATCGGTTCGTCGGGCTGCGGCAAGACGACCGTGCTGCGCACGCTCAACCGGATGCACGAGGTGATCCCGGGTGGCCGGGTCGAGGGCAGCGTGCTGCTCGACGATCAGGACATCTACGCCCCGGGGGTCGACCCGGTCGGGGTGCGCCGCTCGATCGGCATGGTGTTCCAGCGGCCGAACCCGTTCCCCACCATGTCGATTCGTGACAACGTGGTCGCCGGCCTGAAGCTGCAGGGGGTGCGCAACCGCAAGATGCTCGACGAGACGGCGGAGCACTCACTGCGCGGCGCGAATCTCTGGAATGAGGTCAAGGATCGCCTGGACAAGCCCGGCGGTGGACTGTCCGGGGGGCAGCAGCAGCGGTTGTGCATCGCGCGGGCGATCGCCGTGCAACCCGACGTGTTGCTGATGGACGAGCCCTGCTCCGCGCTGGATCCGATCTCGACGCTGGCGATCGAAGACCTGATCAGCGAGCTGAAGCAGCAGTACACCATCGTCATCGTCACCCACAACATGCAGCAGGCCGCCCGGGTGAGCGATCATACGGCGTTCTTCAACCTGGAAGCGACGGGAAAACCCGGCCGGCTGATCGAGATCGACGACACCGAGAAGATCTTCTCCAACCCGACCGAGAAGGCGACCGAGGACTACATCTCGGGCCGCTTCGGCTAGCCCGGCCGGTCGGCGGCAGGCCGGGGCGGCCTACCGCTTGTCTTCCTCGGGCAGGACGCCGGTCGCCTGGAAGATGACGCGCCGCGCGACTTCGACGGCGTGGTCGGCGAAGCGCTCGTAGAACCGGCCCAGCAGGGTCACGTCGACGGCGCACGCTACGCCGTTCTTCCATTCGCGGTCCATCAGGACCGAGAACAAATGCCGGTGCAAATCGTCCATGGCGTCGTCTTCTTCGGCGATCTGGGCGGCCTTCTCCGGGTCGCGGGACAGCACCACCTCTTGCGCGCTGTTGCCCAATTCGACTGCGACCCTGCCCATTTCGGCGAAATACCCGTTCACTTCCTCGGGCAGCGCATGCTGGGGATGCCGTCGGCGGGCGATTTTGGCGACGTGCAGCGCAAGCGCACCCATCCGGTCGATGTCGGCCACCATCTGGATGGCGCTGACGATGGACCGCAGGTCGCCGGCGACCGGCGCCTGCAGGGCCAGCAGCACGAAGGCGCTTTCCTCGGCCTGCGCGCTGAGCGCCGCTATCTTTTCGTGGTCGGAAATCACTTGTTCGGCCAGCACCAGATCGGCCTGCAGCAGGGCTTGGGTTGCCCGCTCCATCGCGATCCCCGCCAGCCCGCACATTTCGCCGAGGCGCTCGGACAACTCCGAGAGCTGCTCATGGTAGGCCGTCCGCATGCTGCCCAGCCTACGTTCTCGACGCAGGAAACGGGTGCTGCCGTCCCGCCAAAATTCTTTACTCGCAGGTGGTGTCGGCCGCGTTGGTCACCGTCAGGTCGTCGGGCAGCTGTGTCGGCGCGTTGCCCGAACCGCGTTCGATCTGCATGCTGATCGACGAGCCCGTGGGCGCGGGAGTGGCGACGGAGTTGAAGTCCGGGCCCAGCACCACCTGAATGACCTGCCCGTAGCCCGAGACCCGCTGGACCTTCGCGTTGGCGAACGAGGACGCCACCGTGGCGGCGGCCTGTTCATTGCCGGGCGAGAACAAGACCGTCGTCGTGTTCACCGAACTCGGGTAGTCGTCGGGCGTCATCACATTGAAGCCGTTGTTCTTCAGCTGTTTGGTCGCGGTGGCCGCCAGGCCGCTCTGCGTCGTCGCGTTGGACACCCGCACCGTGACCTCTTGCGGCGACGTGGTCGTCACCTGTTGGTGCTGGGCCTCGGGCGTCGGCGTCGGCGTTTTCTTGGTGGTGGGCGCCTTCGTCGGCGTCGAGGTTGCCGACGTCCCGCCCAACGGTTTGGCGTTTTGGTCGTTTTCCTCGGGCAGCGGATCGTCGTTGATGATGGCGTCGAAGAGCGCCCGCATGTCCGCCATCCGCGGCGGCTCATCGCCGTTCTGGTCGGTGACGCCGGTCGGCACGGTGACGAACGTCATGTGCCCGGCCGCCATGCCCTGCAACGACTGACCCAGCTGCACCAGGTCTTTGGTCTTGACGTTGTCGACGGTGGTCAGGCTGATGAACATGTTGACGACGTTGTTGAGCTTGTTGAGGTCGAGCAACGTGTCCTCGGAGATCAGCGATCGCAACAGCGACGACAAGAACAACTGCTGGCGTTTGATGCGGCCGTAGTCACCGTTGGTCTCGGTTGTCACCTGGCGGGCCCGCACATAGTTCAGCGCGGTTGCGCCGTCGAGGACCTGGCGTCCCGCGTGGTCGAGGACCGTACCCAGTTCGTAGTCGTGCAGCGGGGTGCGGCTGCAGACTTCGACGCCGCCGAGGGCGTCGACCATTTTGGCGAAGCCGGCGAAGTCGACCGCGATGAACCGGTTGATGCTCAGGCCGGACAGCTTCTGGATCTCCTTGACCAGACACTTCGGGCCGCCGAACGCGTAAGCGGAGTTCAGCTTGGTCTCGGTGTAGACCGTCTTAGGGCCCCAGGTCCCCTTCTTCTCGTCGTAGATGGGCCCGTACTTGCCGGTGTCGGGGTTGTAGGCCTCGCATTGGATCGGGGTGATCGCCAGGTCGCGGGGGAACGACACCGCGACGACGCGCTTACGGTTCGCCGGGATGTTGACCAGCATGACCGTGTCCGATCGCGCGCCATCGGCGTCGTCGGTGGTGCCGGCGCCCATGTCCGCGTTTTCCCCGGCGCGCGAGTCGATGCCGACGATCAGGAAGTCTTCGTCGCCGTACTGCCCGCCGGGATCTCGGATGTCGCTCGAGTTCGGGTCGAGCGCGCTGACGATGTTGAGGCGGTTGTTCTTCGACGCGCTCCATTGCCACGCGCCACCGGTCAGGACCAGCGCCAGCACGGCGGAAAACGCCGCCGCCGAGCGCGCGGCGAGGAGTATCGGCCGCCGGCGGGGCCTCGGCCTGGGCTCGCGCGTCTTGGGCGCGCGCGTCGGCGCCGCGGGTTCAGCGGCGTCGAATTCGTCGTCGTTCGGATAGTTGGCGGCTTCGAGGTCGGGCAGCTCCGCGGTGGCGTCGAGCGAATAGGCCGGGATCACCTGCGTGTCCTGCAACTCGACCGGCAGGCCCGGTACCGAGTCCGGCGGCTCTTCGTCTGCTGCGGCGCGATGGTGGCTGGGCCGGGCGGCGGTCGGGGCCCCCACCTTGGCGATCAAATCGGCGACGGTGAGGCCGCCGTCGGCGTGGCAACCGGCCTGCTCGGCCTCGGCGATGGCGGGCTCGATCACGGCCGGTTCGGCCTGCCACCGGTGAACGCCGCGACGGGCCGGCGGCTCGGCGAACCGTTCCCACGGGGCGGAGCCGGGCATGGCCTGCGGGGTGCGCCGATGGTCAAGAGTGGCGTCAGTGCCGCCATCACTCATGTCCTATCGGCCTCCGAAGCTCGGCGTTACAGGTGCTCTTGCGCAATCTCGAGGCGCTCCTGCAGCGGCACCGAACGGTCCCCCACCGAAGCGCAATGCAGCAAGGTCCACATCGTACTGAGTTATCCGCGTCGATGCGATTTCGAGAGTGTTAAGGCTCAGCCACCCGAATGCATGACGTCCGCTCCGGCCGGCACTGTGCAGTCGTCCGGGTCGGTCAGCCAGCCTTCGGGAAGGGCCACGCGGGCCGGCGAGCCCTGCCGGCCGCGGGGGCCGGTCGCGGCGTCGGGGAACGGCACCGCCCGGTCCAACCGGTCGAGCAGCGCGTCGAGTTCATCCAGGGTCCTGACCATCGCCAGCGCGCGGCGCAGTTCGGATCCGGCGGGAAAGCCGTGCAGATACCAGGCAATGTGCTTGCGGATGTCGCGCATGCCCTTGTCCTCGCCGAAATGCGCGGCCAGCAGCCGGCCGTGCCGGCGCACGATGTCGGCGACCTGCCCCAGCGTGGGCGGGGTCGGCGCCGGCCTGCCGGTGAAGGCGGCCGACAGCTCGGCGAACAGCCACGGCCGGCCCAGGCAGCCGCGGCCGATGACCACGCCGTCGCATCCGGTGCTGGCCATCATCGCCAGCGCGTCGCTGGCGTCGTAGATGTCGCCGTTGCCGAGCACCGGGATCGTCCCCACCCGCTGCTTGAGCCGCGCAATCTGTTCCCAGTCGGCGGTGCCGGAATAACGCTGCGCCGCCGTGCGGGCGTGCAGCGCGACCGCGGCGGCCCCCTCGGCCTCCGCGATACGGCCGGCGTCCAGGTGCGTGTGGTGTTCGTCGTCGATGCCGATGCGGAACTTGACGGTCACCGGTATTCCGGTGCCCTCGGTGGCCCGCACGGCCGCGGCGACGATCTGGCCGAACAGCCGCCGCTTGAACGGCAGCGCCGCCCCGCCGCCGCGCTTGGTGACCTTGGGCACCGGGCAGCCGAAGTTCATGTCGATGTGGTCGGCGAGGTTCTCGTCCGCGATCATCCTGGCGGCCGCGTAGGTCGTCGCCGGGTCGACGGTGTAGAGCTGCAACGAGCGCGGCGACTCGTCGGGCGCGAACGTCGTCATGTGCATGGTGACCGGATGCCGCTCGACGAGCGCCCGCGCGGTCACCATCTCGCAGACGTAGAGGCCGCTGACGGTTCCCGCCCTGGCCTCCTCGATCTCACGGCACAGCGTGCGGAACGCGACGTTGGTCACGCCGGCCATCGGGGCCAGCACGACGGGGCTGGCGAGCGTGATCGGACCGATGCGCACTTGGTGTCCCGAGCCGGACTACCGGCGGCTCATCGCCAGCTTGCCCGCGGTCTTGTGCAACTCGTAGGCGGTGGTCCTCTTGCCGGTGCGTGCTTCCCGGTCCAGTTGACGCTGCTTGGACACCTCGAACCTGTCGCAGGACGCCTCGAGCTCCTTGACCAGCACGCCGAGCTCATCGCGCAGCTTTGCTGCCTCTCCGGTGAAGTCGTTGCGCTCGAAGATGCGCCATTTCTTCAGCACCGGCATGACGACCTCGTCGAGGTGGATGCGCGGGTCGTAGACGCCGCCCATTGCGATGACCACGGCTTTGCGCCTGAACTCGGGCACCTGGAAGCCGGGCATCTGGAAGTGGCTGAGAATCAGGTGTAACGCCTGCATCGCCTGGTTGGGGACGAGATCGAACGCGGCCTCGCTGACATCGCGGTAGAAGATCATGTGCAGGTTCTCGTCGGCCGAGATCTTCGCCATCAGCTGCTCGGCGACGGGGTCGTTACAGGCCTTGCCGGTGTTGCGGTGCGAAATCCGGGTGGCTAGTTCCTGAAAGCTGACGTAGAGGACGGAGTGGCAAAGGGTGTCCGCGAAGTACTCACCCTGGTGGTTCTGGCCCGGGCTGAAGCCCCGGTTGACCACCTCGATGCGCAGCTTTTCCAGTTCGACCGGATCGACCGCGCGGGTCACCACCAGGTAGTCGCGCAGCGCGATGCCGTGCCGGTTCTCCTCGGCGGTCCAGCGGTTGACCCACTGCCCCCAGGCCCCGTCCATGCCCATGTTCATCGCGATCTCGCGGTGGTACGACGGCAGGTTGTCCTCGGTGACGAGGTTCTGCACCATCGCCACCTGGGCGACGTCGGAAAGTTTGCTCTGCTCGGGGTGCCAGTCCTGCCCGCCGAGAGCGTAATAGTTCTTACCGTCCGACCACGGGATGTAGTCGTGCGGGTTCCAGGGCTTGTGCACGCTCAGATGCCGATTGAGGTACTTCTCGACCACCGGCTCCAGCTCGTGCAGCAGCTGTCGGTCGGTCAGCTGGGCTGACATAGTCCCTCCAGTTATCTGTGTCTACGGGTTGCAGTCAATATATCTGTGCCCGCCGGTAGCATCAAGTTTCTCCAGCCCGCGCGCCGTCGCCTTTTGTCAGGTGAAACCGCCGGTGTGTGAAACCCCGCTTCTCAGGGCTGGCCGGCGCGGTGCGGCCGGGCACCGCTACTCGAATTTCGCTTGCTCGGCCGGGGTCACATACGGCGCCGCCGCCGCGAACAGCATGTTGACGCAGTAGTCGATGAACTGCTTGCGGCTGGCCCCGAGCTGGCCGTTGAGGTAGGCGGTGAACAGGCTCGTCAGGCCGCCGACCAGGCTGGTGGCGATCATTTTCTGCAGCACCGAATCGCCGATCCGGGACAGCTTGCGCTGCAGCAGATCGATGAAGTTGGGCATCCACTCCGCGCCGGACTGGGTCAATATCGGCTCCACCGCGGGCGCCAGCAGCAGCACCCGACCGCGCACGGGGTCGTCGACCATCAGCTCGACGAATTGTTCGACGGCCTCGCGCGGCGTCTTCGCCGAGGTGAGGGTGTTCATCGCTTTCGTGCAGACATCGTCGTAGACGGCGCGCACGAATTCGTCACGGTCGGAGAAGCTTTCGTAGAAGTAGCGTTCGGTGAGCGCGGCCTTGCGGCACACCGCACGCACGGTCAGCGCGGGACCGCGATCGCTGCCGAGCAACTGCACGCCGGCGGTGATGAGATTGTCGCGACGGAGGGCGTGTCGGCTCTCTAGGGGGACGCCGGTCCAACGGCCCCGTCGTTGACCGGTCTGCACATCGCTCCTAAGCTTTAAATTGACAACACGTGTAGTCAAACTTGTCGAAACTTACAGGAATCCAATAGTGACCCAACATACGTCCGCACCCCGCTCGCTGACCAGCGGCTCCGACGGCCTGGCCGACGGCTGCCCGGTGTCGCCGCTGGGCTACGAGGCTCCGCCGGTACCGCTCGGCCCCGAATCCCTGACTTGGCGCTACTTCGGGGACTGGCGCGGCATGTTGCAAGGTCCGTGGGCGGGGTCCATGCAGAACATGCATCCGCAACTGGGTGCGGCGGTCATCGACCACTCCACCTTCTTCCGGGAGCGGTGGCCCCGTCTGCTGCGCTCGCTGTACCCGATCGGCGGCGTCGTGTTCGACGGCGAGCGCGCCCCGGTCACCGGCGCCGAGGTGCGCGAGTACCACACCGACATCAAGGGCGTCGACGAACAGGGCCGGCGCTACCACGCGCTGAATCCCGACGTCTTCTACTGGGCCCACGCCACCTTCTTCGTCGGCACCATCCATGTGGCCGAGCGGTTTTGCGGGGGTCTGACCGAGGCGCAGCGGCGCCGGCTCTTCGACGAGCACGTCGAGTGGTATCGCATGTACGGCATGAGCATGCGACCGGTGCCGGCGTCCTGGGAGGACTTCAAGGTGTACTGGGACCACATGTGCCGCAACGTCTTAGAGGACAACTGGGCTGCCCGCGCGGTCCTCGACCTGACCGAGCTGCCCAAACCGCCTTTCGCCCAATGGCTTCCGGACCCGCTGTGGGCCGCCCAGCGCAGGCTGCTGGCCCCCTTCTTTGTGTGGCTCACCGTCGGTCTCTACGATCCGCCGGTGCGCGACCTGATGGGTTACACGTGGTCGCGTCGCGACGAGTGGCTGCACCGGCGTTTCGGCGACCTCGTCCGTGGCGTCTTCGCTTGCGTGCCAAGGCGATACCGTAAACATCCCCGAGCACGCGCCGGTTGGGACCGCGTCGCCGGCCGGATCCCGTCGGACGCACCGCTGGTGCAAACGCCTGCGCGCAACCTGCCGCCGCTGGACGAGCGCGACAATCCGAAACACTATTGCCCGCAGGTGCGCTGAGGCCGCGCGGAGCACCCTAACCGTGGGCGTGATTGTGCGCGCCCTCGAGGTCGGACTGGTGCACGTGCTGGTGCGTGTGCTCGGTTCCGTCGTCATGGGCATGCGGGTGCTCGTGCCTGAGATGGTCGTGCTGGTGGGTGGTGTGCGCGTGTGAGTGGGCCCTGTCGCCGTGGTGGTGTTCGTGCGCGTGTGGTGCCGCATAGCTGTGCTGATCGGTCATCGTGTCGCCTTTCGACGTGAAATGTGTTGTGCTCCAAGTGATCAGGCTTGACCGCGACGGGATCGCGCGCCCCTGCCCGACCCCGACCCGGCGGCCATCCTCAAATCGCTCTCGCCGCGGTGATGACGGGGAACCCCGGGGCCGGCGTGCTCGGCGTTGCAGACCGCGTCGATGACCAGCTGCCGGACGTGGTCGTTCTCCAGGCTGTAGAAGATGCTGGTTCCGTCCCGGCGCGTGCGCACCAGTCGTGCCATCCGCAGCTTTGCCAGGTGCTGGGAAACCGACGGCGCAGGCTTTCCCACGTGCTCGGCGAGTTCGTTGACCGACATCTCGCGATGCCTCAGCGACCAGAGCACTTGCACGCGGGTGGCGTCGGCCAGCATCCGGAAAACCTCGACGACGAGACCTGCCTGGTCGTCGGGCAAGCGGCTTTCGCCATTATCTGCATGCATACGCAAATAGTAGCCCTGCGCGGCGATGCCGCTGAGTCAACCCGGGGGTACGACGGTCGATGCGCGCCGACCGCCGTTGCGTTCGTTCCACAGCCGGTACACCTTTACGGCCGCCTGGTGGGGCTCGTAGCGCATCGGGAGACGACGGCGGTCCCAGGGCTTGGCGAATTCGTCGTAGAACGTGGAAACCTCAAAGTACTTGCGGTCATCGAGGTAGTACTGCTCGGAGGACTCCCGGGTGGTGAGGAAGACGACTTCCCTGGGAGAGCAGTAGTACAGCGAGCCCAGGCACATCGGGCACGGGTGGGCCAGCACGTAGATGGTGCTGTCGACCAGGTGCTCGGTGCCCAGTTTCCGGCACGCCTCGCGGATGGCCAGGATTTCCGCATGTGCCGTCGGATCGTTCGTCTGGGCCACCTGGTTGGCGCTCTCGGCGAGGACGTCGCCGTCCCTGACGATCACCGTCGCGAACGGGCGACCGCCCGCGGCGACGTTTTGGCGGGCCAATTCGATCGTGCGCTGGGCGAAGTCGGTCACAACTCGGAGGGTAGCGCCGCGGGTCGGCAGCTCGCGCTGTGCTAGTAACTAGACAGTCTATATTTTCGGCTCGGGATGAGGGACCACCATGGCGCGCACCGATCGTGATCGTTGGGATTTGGCGACCAGTGTCGGAGCGACGGCCACCATGGTCGCCGCGCAGCGGGCGCTGTCCAGCGAGGAAAAGTTGATCGAGGATCCCTACGCGGCCCCGTTGGTGCGTGCGGTGGGCATCGACGTCTACGTCCGGTTGGTGAACGGCCAGATTCCGGTCGGCGGCGAATCCGAGTTCGACCCGCGCCGGATGGCGCGCGGGATGGCTTGCCGCACCAGGTTTTACGACCGGTTCTTTCTCGACGCGGCACGCGGTGGCGTCAGCCAGGTGGTCATCCTCGCGTCGGGACTTGACGCGCGCGCGTACCGCCTGCCATGGCCCGCGGGCACCGTCGTCTACGAGGTCGACATGCCGGAGGTGATCGAGTTCAAGACGGAGACGCTGCGCGACCTGGGCGCGGAGCCGACCGCCGAGCGGCGCACCGTCGCCATCGACCTGCGCGACGACTGGGCCGCCGCCCTGCAGCAGGCGGGCTTCGATGCGGACGCGCCGGCGGCGTGGAGTGCCGAGGGCCTATTGGTCTATCTGCCCGACGAAGCCCAGGACGCCCTGTTCGACCACATCACCGCGCTGAGCGCCCCGGGCAGCCGCCTGGCCTTCGAATTCGTCCCCGACACCGCGGTTTTCGCCGACGAGCGCTGGCGCGCACACCATGACCGGATGAGCGAACTCGGGTTCGAGATCGACTTGAACGACCTCGTCTATCACGGCCGGCGCAGCCACATCCTCGACTATCTGAACAAGCGGGGCTGGCGGACGTCGTCGCAAACCGTCAAGGAGTTGCACGCAGCCAACGGCTTCCTCTATCCCGACGACGACATCGCCCAAGCCTTCGCCGACGTGACCTACAGCAGCGCTGTGTTCGCCGGGCTTACCGGCTGAGCAGGTCGTCCTTCAGGCGGTTGGTGAGCATCTCCTGAAACACGGTGCGGGCCGGGTCGTAGAGGTCCTGGAAAGTCGCCAGCACCGCGTTCCGGTCGTATTCGGGGATGGATCCGAGGGGAGTCCAGAAGCTGTCGATGTCCATCAGGAAGAACGGTCCCTGTGCGGCCGGCATCGTCCGGCGCAGGTGGTAGCTGGCGTCCAGCGCCTGGCCCACGCCCGGGCCGTAGCGCACGATCATCGACTTGCCGGGGTTCGCCTCGCGGTAGACCGCGGCGCCCTGCCATTCGGTCAGGGTCAGGCCGGCGGGGGCGATGCGTTGCGGGCCGAGCAACGGCTCGGCGATCCAGTTGGCCCATTCGATACGGCCGTCCACGCCCTGGGGCACCCGGATCTCGAGGACGTAGCGCAGGCCGAGGCGCTCCACCCCGACGATGGGCGAAAACTGCGAGCGGGCGTCGATGACCCGCATCACCAAGTCGACCAGCGACTCGAAGTTGGTGTACGCGGTGGTCTCGACGACCACCGCCTGTGTCTTCATCGAGGCGGCAACGGTGTTATCCCGGTTGACGTAACGGACGAAGCGCTCGGCGGTCGGTTGCGGACTCCCGCCGGCGCCCATCGCCCACGCCACGTCCTGAGCCTGGCGTTCGATGGGCAGCAGGTCCGCGAGCAGGCGTCTGAGCTCGCTGGCCGAGGCATCGGTCAGGGAATCCGTTGCCGGGTGACGGATTTCCATGGTTACCAGGGCTACGGGCGCGTTGGGGTAGGCCGCATCGACACTCACAGTCCGAAGCATAAGCCAAGCCGTTCCGTGGCCGAACGAGGGCCACACCGTGCGATGGCCGGCGCGCGTAACGCACCGGGTCGGGCAGGGCGACTCCGGCCGACGGTGCGGCCGTGCCGACGCCGTTTCGGGAGGTAACGTCCATTTTCAGGGCCATCTTCGGTGCCCCCACTAGGACTCGAACCTAGGACCTGCGGATTAAAAGTCCGTAGCTCTACCAACTGAGCTATAGGGGCGCGAAGGTTCAGGATACTGCGTTCGGAACACCGCCCGACCGGCGCTCGTTTGAGGATTGGGCCTGCGGTGACCTAAGCTGACGTGGCTCCCAACGGTAACTGCGTTGCGAGTGCCCCCGAAGTGATTCGGTTCTGGCCCCCATCGTCTAGTGGCCTAGGACGCCGCCCTTTCACGGCGGTAGCACGGGTTCGAATCCCGTTGGGGGTACGCGCGACGCAATGACGCGGAGCGATAGCGAGGCCCTGTGGCGCAGTTGGTTAGCGCGCCGCCCTGTCACGGCGGAGGTCGCGGGTTCGAGTCCCGTCAGGGTCGCCAGCACGGCGAGGCAGTCATGCCTTCCGGCCAGGTAGCTCAGTCGGTACGAGCGTCCGCCTGAAAAGCGGAAGGTCGGCGGTTCGATCCCGCCCCTGGCCACCACCAGAACGATCAGAAACTCCCGTACGGCGCGCCCGTCAGGATCGAATAACCCGCCTCCCCGAGGACCGCGACTTCCAAACCGCCCAGCATCGGGAGCAATCCGACGTCGGCGGCGACGGGGTAGCCGAACGCGTTGATCAGCCCGCCGAGGGGCTGGCCGTTGACCATCTGGGTGATCCCGTTGAGGAACAGGTTGACGTCGTACGACGGCAGGGAGACCAGGGCGGCCGTCGTGATATCTGCCGTCGGTAGCAGCGTCGAGTAGGCGGTCGAGAACGCCGTCGTCCCGGTGCCGACGATCTGGGTGTTGGCCGCCTCCAAGCCCATGAGGAGGTCTGTCACCGTGGGAGGCCCCGCGGGCAGCGCCAGTGTCCCCGGCCCCGACGTCAGTGACGTCAGCGCCCCGGTTACGCCCTGCAGCGACGGCAACTGCGGGGGTCCCTCGGCGGAGAAGTCGGCGATCGCGGCGCCGATTCCCTGGTGCATCCCGCTGACCAGCGCGGGCCCCAGGGCGGTGGTGTCGCTGAGCGGCGGCAGGAATCCGAACGGGGTCGTCACGTTGGCCGGCCCGGTGGACCAGCCGAAGTCCGGGTTGCCGTAGCCCCAGTTGACCAGGGGCGTCAAAACCGGTTGCACCAAATCCGCGATCGGGTTCCCGATGTACGGGATGAACCGCACCGGATCCAACAGCGGCAGGTTCGGGTTGGGAATCATGTAGAAGGTGGTCTGGGTGGCACCCTGCGTCGGCAATGTGACCGCCGAATTGATCTGGCTGGAACTGAGGGTGTCGTAGCTCGTGTGCACAGTCACCATGCCCGCGAGCGCATTCAAGTCGGAGAAGACGTCGATCGGGTATTGCGGGAAGTCGGCCCAGCCGTCGTACTCGATTGTGTAGACCTTGGTCAGGAAGTCGTTGGTCGGCATCGGGCCGAGGGTCGAAAAGCCCAGCGTCGGCAGGCTCAGACCAGGAAAGCGCGCGTCCCAGCCGCCGTTGGGGTTCATCGAATTGCCAAGCAGCACAAAGTTTATCGGTAGATTGCTGGGCGTGCCGGCGGGGTCCAGAAACTGCATTTCCAGCGCGGCGATGTTGGCGCCCTGCGAGTAGCCCAATACGTTGATGGTATTTCCGGCCGTAAGTTGCTGTTGTATTGCGTTGTTCAGGGCCGTGACGCCGCGGGCTATCGAAATGTTCTGCATCAGGTCCTTGATGCCGCTGTCCGGATATTCTCCCGCCGGCATGAACAGGGCTTGGACGAGGCCCACGGGGAAATTGGGGGCGACATACTTGCTGACGACGTTGGTCACGAAGTCCGGCGGAGGGAACGGCATTCCGCTGCCGCCCAGGACGAAGGTGACGGGCGGGTCCGCCGCGCTCTGCAGGGCCGCGGTCGTGGAACCGCCGTTCGCGGCGAGCGCGGCCACGCCGGCGGCCTCGGTGTTGGCGTAGGCGTTGCCGGCCGCCGCCAGCGCTTGGGCGAATTCGCCGTGCAGCGCCGCCGCCCGCCCGATCAGCGCCCGGCACTGTTGGCCGTATGCGCTGAACAGATTGGCGACCGCGGCGGATATCTCGTCGGCGGCGGCCGCCGCCACACCGGTCGTCCTGCCCGCCGCGGCCGCACCGGCCTCGTCGATCGCCGATCCGATCGCGGCCACATCCGCGGCCGCGGTCACCATCACCCGGGGCTGCGCTAGCACGTACTGCATCCGGTCTCCCCCTCACGACGAGCATCCCCACCTGCTCCCGGCCAGCATAATGCGATCTACCGGGGGTGGGCGGCCCCTTCGGCCGAACGCTCCTTCAGGCGAGACGTTCGTCGGGCATATCCTCGGCCACAATCCCTTTCACCTGCTGGTAGTAGATGATCCTCCCGCCACCGGCCCAGTCGCCCTCGGGGATCTCATGGATCAGCGTCCACACGTGAAACGCGCGGGAGCCCTGCGGCTCGATTCCCGCCGCGCCGCACACCGCGTCCTGCACGTCGGCGACGAGCCGTTCTTTGCGGTGCCGGTCGAGCGCTCCCTGGAAGACCGTCAGGTCGACCCTGAACCGCGGCGCGCCCGGGCCGCGGCCACCCACCGAGAGCTCGCCCGCCTCGATCGGATGCAGGTACACCCACGTGTTGTCACGCAAAAACGTTGTGTCCGGGGCGCGTTCGGCGCGCAGGAGCACGGTCACCAACTCGTCGGCCAGCCGGCTCAACACTTCTTCGGCCAGCGAGCCGCGCACGAACGTCAAGTCAATCATCGGCATGGCAAAACCCTCGTTCCGGAATTGCAGCGACATATTGGGATCGCCCACATCGACCGCGGCGGAACCGAATTGATCGCGTGGTGCACGACGTCCACTCCGAGACCGGCATCGTGGTCGCTCCTTCGGGCCGCCGGCCAGTGGCTAGTCGATCGGCTACTCGGACGATAGATGACGCCTCGCGGTCCATCAATGGCGTCGTCACCGCTCCACAAAGTGGTAGCGCCGGTGATACCGCTTTACGGAACAAGTCATAGAAACTGTTGCCGTGGCTGGTGTGGCTCGTGTGATCCCACCCGGCGCACCGCGACAATGATCGAATGCGTCGCCTCCGGCTGTTGTCTCCGCTCCTGCTCACCGGAGCGCTCGTCGGCGCCGCCACCGCGCAGGCCGGTCCCGACGTGCCGCCGGTCAGCGACGCGGCGCGCGCGGCAGGATTCGTCGACGTCCGCACCGTAGTCCCCGACGCCGTCATCAACCTGCGCTACGCGACGACCAACAACTTCACCCACACGCAGCTGTATCCCTCCGACGCCCGATGCCTGGTCCATCAGTCGATGGCTCCCGGGCTGGCGACGGCCGCGACGGCGCTGCGGCCCCAGGGCCACGTGCTGGTCTTCTGGGACTGCTACCGGCCGCACGACGTGCAGGTCGCGTTGTTCAACGCGGTTCCGAATCCCGCCTGGGTGGCCCGGCCCGGCCCGTATGCGCACAGTCACGAGTCCGGGCGCTCGGTGGACGTGACGTTCACCAGCGTGCAGGAGCAGTGCTCGGCGGAGCGGCAAGTCGACGGGCTGTGCCTGGCCGACATGGGCACCGACTTCGACGATTTCTCCTCGCGCGCAACGGCATACGCGACGCAGGGCGTCGGCGTCGACGCGCAGGCGAACCGCGCACGGCTGCGGGACGCCATGAAGTACGGCGGGCTGTCGCCGTATTCGGGGGAGTGGTGGCATTTCGACGGCCCGGGTGCGGGCGTCGACCGACCGATCCTCAACGTCCCGGTGGACTAGCTGTTCTCATATTTCGAGACAGCGGTTTCATATCATGAGTCAGCCGGTTAAGCTTCGGGTCATGAACGCACCGCCGGCCAAGTACACGCACGGGCACCACGAGTCGGTGCTGCGCAGCCACCAGCGGCGCACGGCGCAGGACTCCGCGGCCTACCTGCTGCCGCACCTGAAGCCGGGGTTGTCGGTGCTCGACATCGGCTGCGGCCCCGGCACGATCACCGCCGACCTCGCCGAGCGGGTGGCGCCGGGAACGGTGCTGGCCGTCGACCAATCCACCGACGTCCTCGAGGTGGCCCGCGCCGAGATCGAGCGCCGCAAGCTCTCCAACGTCGCGTTCGCGACCGCCGACGTGCACCGGCTCGAGTTTCCCGACGACACCTTCGATGTCGTCCACGCGCACCAGGTTCTGCAGCACGTGGCCGATCCGGTCCGGGCGCTGGGCGAGATGCGCCGCGTGTGCCGGCCCGGCGGAATCGTCGCGGCCCGCGACGCCGACTACGCCGGCTTCATCTGGTTTCCGCGGATCCCCGGGCTGGACCTATGGCTCGATCTCTACGGCAAGGTGCACCGCGCCAACGGCGGCGAACCGGATGCCGGCCGGCGGTTGCTGTCGTGGGCGCTGGCGGCCGGGTTCGACGACGTCACGCCGACGGGCAGCGTCTGGTGCTACGCGACGCCCGAAACCCGCGACTGGTGGGGCGGCATGTGGGCCGACCGGATCCTGCATTCGAATGTGGCCCGCGACCTGCTGACCCTGGGGCTGGCCACTCCTGACCAGCTCGAGGAGGTTGCGGCGGCGTGGCGGGCGTGGGCGGCGGCCCGGGACGGCTGGCTGTCCATGCCCCACGGCGAAATTCTCTGCCGAGCGTAGGGCGACAACGCCGTTTTCCCAGCTCAGGCAAGTGGTATTGGCATTCTCTTTTTTTGCAAGTACGTTATTCATCGATGGATAACGCTGCTCAGACACCGTCGGGCATCCCGCTGCGGCCCGTGTACGGGCCGGCGGACAGAACCGCGGAACCACCGCCGCCCGGGGAGTTCCCCTTCACCCGGGGAAACTTCGCGTCCGGGTATCGGGGCAAGTTGTGGACCTTCCGGCAGTACTCCGGTTTCGGCACCGCCGAGGAATCCAACCGCCGGTATCGATACCTGCTGGACCAGGGCGGGACGGGGCTGTCAGTGGCGCTCGACCTGCCCACCCAGTGCGGATATGACTCCGACGATCCGGACTTCGGCGAGGAGGTCGGCCGGGTCGGCGTCGCGGTGGACACCCTGGCCGACTTCGAGATCTTGTTCGACGGCATCCCACTGGACAAGCTCAGCACGAGCATGACGATCAACGGGACGGCGGCGATCCTGCTGGCGTTCTACGTCGCCGCCGCCGAGAAGAAAGGGATACCGCGGGCGAAGCTCACCGGGACCATCCAGAACGACATCCTCAAGGAATACGCCTCGCGCGGGACCTGGATCTGGCCGCCGGAGCCTTCGCTGCGGCTCATCGCCGACACCATCGAGTTCTGCGCGGCCGAGGTGCCCAGGTTCAACGCGATCTCGGTGGCCGGGGCGCACTTCCGCGACGCCGGGGCCAACGCCGTGCAAGAGATGGCGTTCACCCTGGCCGACGGCGTCACCTATTGCGACACCGTGGTCGAACGCGGCCGGATGACCATAGACCAGTTCGCGCCGCAGATCTCGTTCTTCTTCTACACCCACGGCGACTTCTTCGAGGAGGTCGCCAAATACCGTGCGGGACGGCGCCGTTGGGCGACGATCGTGCGGGAACGCTACGGTGCGGTGACGGACAAGGCGTCGATGTTCCGCTTCGGCTGCGTGTGCGGCGGCGCCTCCCTGTATGCCCCCCAGGCGCAGAACAACCTCGTTCGGGTCGCCTACGAGGCGATGGCGGCGGTGCTCGGCGGCGTCCAGTCGATGTTCACCGCGGCCTGGGACGAACCGTTCGCGCTGCCCACCGAGGAGTCCACCACGCTGGCGCTGCGCACCCAGCAGATCCTGGCCTACGAAACCGGTGTCGCCAGCGTCGCCGACCCGCTGGGTGGCTCCTACTTCGTCGAGGCGCTCACCGACGCCACCGAGGCCCGCATCGTCGAGATCATGGACGACCTCGAACGCCACGGCGGCATGGTCAGCGCGATCGAGGACGGCTACCTGCAGGGCCTGATCGCCGACGAGGCCTTCCGCGTGCATCAGGACATCGAGGCGGGCACCCGCCCCGTCGTCGGGGTCAACCGCTTCGTGACCGACGAACCGGAACCCGACGTGGTCAGCTACGAGCTCGACGCCGAGGGCCGCGACCTGCAGCTCAAGCGGCTCGCCAAGGTGAAGGCCGAAAGGGATTCGAGCGCAGTGCGATCCACGCTCGCGGAGTTGTCGCGGGACGCCGCAGGAACTGACAACCTGATGCACAAGCTGATCGACTGTGCCAATGCGTACTGCACCGTCGGTGAGATGGTTTCCGCGCTCAAAGGGGTGTGGGGCGAATTCCAGCAACCGGTGGTGTTTTAGATGGCGGTGCGGATCCTGGTGGCCAAGCCGGGCCTGGACGGTCATGATCGCGGCGCCAAGATCGTCGCGCGCACCCTGCGCGACGCCGGCTTCGAGGTGATCTACACCGGCATCCGGCAGCGCATCGAAGACATCGCCTCGATCGCCGTCCAGGAGGACGTGGCCGTCGTCGGGCTGAGCATCCTGTCCGGTGCGCACCTGACGCTCACCGCGCGGACCATCGAGGCGTTGCGCGCCGCCGACGCCGCCGACATCGCCGTCGTCGTCGGCGGCACCATTCCGCACGCCGACGTGCCCAAGCTGCTGTCCGCCGGCGCCGCCGCGGTGTTCCCCACCGGCACACCGCTCGACGCACTCGTGCACGAGATCCGCGCACTGACCGGCACCCCCGAACCCGTTGCGGAAAAAGAGGAACAGTGCGCGTCGGAGTGATGATCGGCGCCGAGCGTGGCGACATGGCCCGCAAGGTGCACAAGCTGGTGTCTGACATCGAATGGGCCGAGGCCGCGGGTCTGGACACCGCATGGATGCCGCAGGTGCCCGACGACTTCGACTGCCTGACCATGGTCTCGCTGATGGCCGCGCACAGCTCGCGCATCGAGCTCGGCACC
Organism: Mycobacterium sp. E787; assembly: GCF_001668725.1. GTDB lineage: Bacteria > Actinomycetota > Actinomycetes > Mycobacteriales > Mycobacteriaceae > Mycobacterium. Next base: position 156,987 of record NZ_LZKL01000037.1, read on the forward strand.
GCGGTGGTGCCGCTTCAGGCCCAGCATCCCGTTGCCCTTGCCCGCCAAGCGCTCTCGACGCACGCGGTGGCCGGCGGGCGGTTGGCGCTGGGCGTCGGACCGTCGCACCACTGGATCATCCGCGACATGCTCGGTTTGCCCTATGAGAAGCCGGCCGCCTACACCCGCGACTACCTGCAGGTGCTGGGCGCCGCCATCGCCGGGCCGGGACCGGTTGACGTGGAGAACGATTCGTTCACGGTGCACAACCCGTTGGCGATCGGCGCCGACAGCCCGATGCCGGTGCTGGTCGCCGCGCTGGGCCCGGTGATGCTGCAGCTTGCCGGTGAACTCGCCGACGGCACCGTGTTGTGGATGGCCGACGAGCGCGCGATCGGTGATCACATCGCGCCGAAGATCACCAAGGCCGCCGCGGATGCCGGCCGTCCCGCGCCGCGGATCGTCGCGGGCATCCCCGTATGCCTCTGTGCGCCTGCACAAGTCGACGAGGCCAAGCAGCGGGCCAACCGCATCCTCGGCGAGGCCGAGGTGTCGCCCAACTATCAGCGCCTGCTGGAACGCGGCGACGCCCGCGATGTCGGCGATCTGTGTGCGGCCGGTGACGAGGAGGCCATCTTGGCCAGGATGCGCCGCTTCGCCGACGCCGGGGTGACGGACCTGTCGGTGCGGCTACTGCCCATCGGTGACAACCGGGACGAGCTGGTCGCTTCCAAGCGCCGCACCCGCGAAATGATCGCCTCGCTTGCCGCGGAATTGCGTTGACTGGCAGCAACACCGGGCCGCTCGCGGGGATACGCATCCTCGAGGTCGGCACCATGCTGGCGGGTCCGTACGCCACCATGCTGCTCGCCGACCTCGGCGCCGAAGTCACCAAGATCGAGCCGCGCGGCGGGGAGATCTCCCGCGGCGTCGGCGCCAGCTACTTCGCCAGCCTCAACCGCAACAAGTCCAGCGTCACGTTGGACCTGAATTCCGAAGCGGGACAGCGAAAGCTGGGTGAGCTGGTCGCCGAATCGCACGCGCTGCTGGTGAACCTGAAGCCGTCGGCCATCCGGCGGCTCGGCCTCACCTACGACGAGCTACGACGGCACAACGAGCGCATCGTCTGCGTTGCGATCACCGGGTTCGGCCTGTACGGCGGCGACGACCCGGCTTTCGATTATGTGGTTCAGGCGGGAGTCGGCACCGCCGCCCTGACCGGCGACCCGGACGGCCCACCGACACTGCCCGGCTATTCATCGGCCGACAATTCCACCGGAATGTGCGCCGCACTGGGGCTGTTGGCCAAGATTGTCTCCGGCACTGGCGGCCAGGTGGACGTGTCGCTGCGCGACGTGATGCTCTCGCAGCTCAACTACCACGCGTCGGCCTACCTCAACAACGGCGTCGAGCCACAGCGCCGGCCCAACGGGGCTCACTCGTATTACGTTCCGGCACAGCTCTTTCCCACCGCGGAAGGGTATCTGGCGCTGTTCATCACGCACGACGGTTTCTGGAAGTCGTTCGCCGCCGAGGCGGGCATCGGCGGATTCGAAACCATGGCCGAACGGGTTGCCCGCCGCGACGAGGTGCTGGCGGTCGTCACGGCGATGCTGGCGACCGACACCGCCGCCGGCTGGGAACGGCGACTGCGCCCCCTGGGCGTTCCGGCCGCGGCCGTCAGGACGCTGCCCGAGGCGCTGAAGGCGACACCGGAAGTGGTTGTGACCGCGGGTGATTTCCGCCTGGTCGGCAGCCCGATCCGCGTGTCGGGCTACGAGCCCGACTACCGGCCCCCGCCGGAACTAGCCGAGGGCTGAAGCGGGCGGCCCGGTGAGGTGGGCCTCGGCGAGTTTGCGAAAAGCCGAAACGAGACGGCCACGGTCGCCGGCGCGCGTCGCCAGAACGACATGGCAGGGCTCGACGCCCTTCAACGGGACCGTGGTGATGTCAGGCCGCAACGCGTTGCCGTGGAAGCCGGCCGTGATGGCTACCGCCTGCCCGGAGGCGATGACTTCGAACTTGTCCTCGAGCGCGTCGATGAACGGCCCATCGGGCGCTCGGCGCCCGTCCGGGCGGGGATCGATGCGCCAGAAGGCACTCCACGCCGGGTCGGAATCGCGGACCCGCGGCATCGGGTCATCGGCGATGTCGTCGAGAGTCACAAAATCCCGGCCGGCCAGGCGGTGGTCGACTGACAGCGCGAGCATCCGGGGCTCGTCGTAGAGGATGGTCACGTGCAGTCCGTCGGTGGGAAACGGCAGCCGGGTCACCACCGCGTCCACCCGATGCCCGAGCAATGCATCGAGGGCCTGGCCCCAATGCAGGTGCGACACTTGCACTTCGGCGTCCGGGTGCTCGCGGCGCAGCTCGCGCACCGCCGGAGTGACGATCATCCCGGTCGTGTAGCCGATCGTGATGCGGCTGGGCTGCCCTGCGGCCCGGGCCTGGGCGGCGGCCTGCGCGGCGCTGCGCAGCAGGGCCCTGGCTCGGGGCAGAAACACCTCTCCGGCCTCCGTGAGGCGGGTGCCTTGTGGCGTGCGATCCAACAGCCGAACACCCAGCTGTTGCTCGAGTCGCCGGATCTGGCGACTCAACGACGGCTGCGCGACGCGCAGCGCGCTCGCGGCGCGGCCGAAGTGCCGATGCTCGGCCACCACCACGAAATATCCGACCAGCCGCAGGTCCAGATCGATCATTGGCGATGCCGGCGCGGTCATGCCGACAGTGTAACCGTCGGGCATCCCGTCCAATGCCGCGATTGCCCAATTGACGTGCGGTGATGCTTATTCCGTATCGCGCCATCCGGAATAGGTCTTGGACGCCCGGCCCGGCCCGGTCGTTGACTTGGTGTCGCGAATGTCAACGCAATCGAAGGGACCATCCATGCATGTCTTCGTGACCGGCGCGACCGGACACATCGGTTCGGCCGTCGTCGACGAACTCCTGGAAGCCGGGCATCATGTCGCCGGCCTGGCCCGCTCCGACGAGTCCGCCGCCGCGTTGGCGGCGAAGGGCGTCAGCGTGCACCGGGGCGATCTCGACGACCTCGATGGCCTGCGGCAAGCCGCGGCGTCGGCAGACGGCGTCATTCACCTCGCCTTCAAGCACGCCTGGGATGACTTCGCGGGCGCCGCCCAGGCCGATCTCTGCGCCGTCGAGGCCATGGGTGAGGCGCTCGTCGGCACCGACAAGCCGTTCGTGAGCACCTCGGGAACTCTCTTGCTCTCCTTTACCGCGCCGGGGCGCCTGGCGACCGAACGCGACACATTGCCCGCAGGACCCCGGATCGACTCGGAGAACGCGGTGATCGCCATGGCCGAGCGCGGGGTGCGTTCCTCGGTCATCCGGCTCTCGCCGTTGGTGCACAGCAACCTGGACCACCATGGCTTCGCCCACCACCTGATCAAGACCGCCCGCGACAGCGGCAAGTCGGCGTACATCGGCGACGGCTCCAACCGCTGGCCCGGGTTGCACACGCTCGACGCCGCCCGCCTGTACCGGCTGGCCCTCGAAAACGCTCCCGCGGGAACGCGATTGCACGGGGTTGCCGACCAGGGAGTGCCGTTCCGCGAGATCGCCGGCGTCATCGCCCGCCACCTGGATGTCCCGGCCGTCAGCATCCCCGCCGAAGAAGCCGGCCATTTCGGCTTTCTCGCACTCTTCGCATCGCTGGACAACCCGACGTCGAGCGCGTTGACGCAAGAACTGCTGGACTGGAAGCCCGAATGGCCCGGTCTGCTGGAGGATCTCGATGCCGGCCATTACTTCGGCGAGTGAGCGGCGCCGTGGCTAACCCCGTGGTCGACGCCGCCCGCGCGGCGTTGGGACCGGTTGGCGTATGCCTCCCGGTCTCCTTCACCGACAACCCGCACGCCGATCTGCAGCGTGCGGCCGCCGGCCGGCTGGAAGACGCCGGATACCGCGCCGTCTGGACTAATGAGGTCATCGGCAAGGACGCCCTGGTGCAACTGGGCATGCTGCTGTCCGCCACCGAGAGGATGGCGTTCGGCACCTGCATCGCGAACATCTGGGCCCGCCCGGCGCAGACCATGCATGCCGCGGCCGCGCAACTGGCTCAGGCCTACCCGGGCCGGTTCGTGCTGGGCCTCGGCGTCGGCTACCCGGAACAGGCGGCCAGCGTCGGCCGGGATTTCGGCAGCCCGTTGGCCACCATGCGCGACTACGTGAACCGGATGGACAGCCCCACCTGGCCGTCGGCGCCCGACGCACCCTACCCGAAGATCATCGCCGCCAACGGCCCGAAAATGCTTGCGCTGGCGGGTGATATCGCCGACGGGGCGCTGCCGGCCATGCTGCCCGCACAGTTCACCACACAGGCCCGGCGGACGTTGGGGCCGGACAAGCTCCTGGTCGTCGGCGTGTCCGTAGTCGGCGACCCGATCGACTCGGCGGCCATTGCCGCTCAAGTGCATGAGCAGCTGACCGCCGGCGCCGACCACGTCACGCTCCTGCCGCCGATCGGAATCGAGTTCGGCTCTGGCATAGAGCAACTCGAGCGGTTAGCTCCTGCGCTCGCTGCGCTGCCCGGCCGCTAGCCGCCGCACTCGATGGTCGTTTCGAGCAGTCGCGGGACGGGCGCGGGATCCAGCAGCAGAGCATCGGACATGTGCAGCTGGCCGGCGTTGGCGATCATGTTGTCCAGGATGGCCTGCAGGTCGTCGCCCTCGAGCTCGTAGATGGCGACATACGGGCCCTGCCCGTCTACCGGCCGCAGCCGGCGTGCCGCGACGATTCCGTCGAGCGCCAGCAGTTCGGGGATGTGTACTTCGTCGTACCAGGTGTTGTACTCCTGCTCGCGCTCGGGCGAACTGGGCCGACTCTCCACAAGCATGATGCCCTTAGCCATCGCGGCCACCTCTCCGTAGCTACTCGTAGCGCACCGTGACCGAATCCGTATCGGGCACGCCCTGGCACGTCAAAATGTAGCCCTCGGCCACTTCGTCCTCGTCGAGAGCGTCGTTGACCCGCATGGTCGCGTGGCCTTCCTCGAGCCGGGCCATGCACGTGCCGCAGTTGCCGGCCTCGCAACTGAAGGGCGGTTCGAGGCCGGCCCGTCGCGCGCTCTCCAACAGCGTCTCGCCGGGAACCCGTGGCACCGTCACCTTCTTGCGGTCGAGGTGGATCGTCACCGTGCCGACCTCGGCGCCGTCCGTGGATGCGGGATCTGCCACCCGTGGAGTCTCCTCGATGATCATGGTGACCGTCACCTCGACCGCCCCCTCTCGCATTTGCATTCTTCACTATAGAGAATACTATTCTCACAGAGCGATAGGGTCTTCTCAGACGTGGTGGACTGCTGGAAGGAACGGACGTGACCGAGCCGCCGGCGCTCGTGTTCGAGGAACGGCGGTTCAGCCTGTCCCAGCTCGACGCGATGGCCGACGGGTTGGCCGCAACCTTGACCAAGGACGGTGTCACCGCCGGTCGCCGGGTCGCGGTCATGGCGTCCAACCGGCCGGAGTTCGTGGCCGTCCTGCTGGCGATCTGGCGGCTCGGCGCCACGGCCGTCCTGCTCAGCCCCGCGTGGAAGCGCGACGAGGTCGACCACGCGCTGGGGCTCACCGATCCGGAGCATGCGGTCGGCGACCATCCGGTGCTGGCCGGCCTGCTGCCCATGCTGAGCCTCGACGAACCGATCCCGGCCGGGGAGCCGGTCTCCGGTTCGCTGCCGCCTCGCGCCGACGCGGTGCTCGCCTTCAGTTCCGGCACCACCGGTCTCCCGAAGGCGGTGCGGCACACCCACGCCGCTTTGCACGAGGCCGTGGACCACTGGCGCGCGGCCCTGCAGCTGACCCGGCACGATCGGATTCAAGTCGCCACGCCGCCGTCACACATACTCGGGCTGCTCAACATCCTCACCGCGTTGCGGACCGGCGCCCGGATGCGGCTGCATCCGCGATTCGACATCGACCAGATGCTGCGATGCATCGAAAAAGACCGCGTCACAGTCGAAATGGCGGTCGCGCCGATCGCGCTGGCGATCGCGTCGCATCCCGCCCTCGAGTCCTACGACCTGTCGTCGCTGCGCTTCATCATGTGGGGGGCGACGCCGGTGAGTCCCAGCGTCGCCGAGGCCGTGACCCGCCGGACCGGCGTCGGTTGGGTGCCGGCCTACGGAGCCACGGAACTGCCTGTGATCGCGTGCAATCCGGTGCAGGGGGCCCGGCTCGACTCGGTCGGGCGCCCCGTGCCCGGGGTCGACGTGCGGGTGGTCTCGCCGGAAACCGGCCGGCCCGTCGGCGCGGGGGAGGTGGGGGAGATCCAGGCCCGCTCGCTGTCGCTGATGGCGGGATACCTGCCGGCCGCCGCAACCGCCGAGGCCATGCGCGACGGGTGGTACCGGACGGGTGACGTCGGCGCGCTCGACAGCGACGGCTGGCTGCACATCACCGACCGGCTCAAAGAGATGATCAAGGTGCGCGGTTTCCAGGTCGCACCGGCCGAGATCGAGACCGTGCTGCACAGCCATCCGGCCGTCAAAGACTGTGCGGTGTTCGGCGTTCCCGACGGCGTCAACGGTGAGGCGATCGTGGCCGCCGTGGCAGCCGACGGTCCGGTGCGAGCGGCCGAGCTGACCGGCCTGGTGGACGAGAGGCTAGCTTCGTACAAACGCCTGAGCCGCGTTGTGTTCGTGGACGATATACCGCGCCTGTCCTCGGGCAAGGTGCTGCGCCGAGCGTTGAAGGAGACCTATGGATGTACGTCTGACGTCTGAACAGCGGCAGCTTCGTGACGCCGCCGCCAAGCTGGCGGACGACCTCGGGCTCGGGGCGGTGCAGGATCTCGACGACGAGGGCCGAATCAGCAGGCTGGACAAGCAGATTCAGACGACCGGCTGGCGGGCGCTGCGCTCCGACGGTGCCTCCGGCGTCGAGGTGGCCGTCGTCGCCGAAGAATTCGGGCGCCGGCTGGTCGACGCGCCGTTCCTCGGGCCGGTGCTGGCCGATGACCTCACCCGGCACGTCGGCGCCGACAGCGCGGGAGCGACCGTCGCGGTCGACGACCGGGCGATCGACGCGCGCGGCGCGCGACGGGCCTTGTCGCTCTGTGGCACCGGCGTTCTGGCGGCGGGCGTGGCGGCGGCGCGCACCGGCGCCGACCTGACGCGAGCCGAGGCGGAGCTGGCGGGAGCGCCGGCCACGCTCGGCGAGGTGAACCCCGACGTCGCAGCGCGATGGCTGGCCCTCGCGCTGGTCACTACCACCGCGGACCTGGTGGGCATCGCCCGTGGCGCGCACGCGGTCGCCTGCGACTACGCGAAGATCCGCGAACAGTACGGCAAAACGATCGGTTCATATCAGGCGATCGCGCACTTGCTGGCCGAAAGCCTTGCGCTGATCGAGGGTTCGGTCAGCGTGTTGCGTCACGCCGCATGGGGAGTCGACGAACTCGCGCCCGCCGAAGCCATCCGGGCCGCACAGATTGCGAAGGTGTACTGCGCACGCGCCGCCCGCACGGTGTGCGAGACCGCCGTACAGGTCCACGGCGGCATCGGCAACACCTGGGACTGCCTGGTCCACGTCTACCTGCGCCGGGCGCTGACATCAACCGAACTCTGGCCCGTGACGCTGAAGGAGATCGACTTTGGACTTTCGTGACTCGGCCGACGAGGCCGCCTTCCGGGAACGCCTTCGTTCCTGGCTTGCGTTGCACGCCAAGCAATATGCCGGCTCCGGAGACGAATACTGGCAGCGCATGGCCGACTGGCATCGGGACCTGTACGACAACGGCTTCTTCGGTCTGTCGTGGCCGCGCGACTACGGCGGCCAGGAGTTGGCGCCCGTGTACGACGTCATCGTCGACGAGGAGCTGGTCCGGGCCGGCGCTCCGCCGCGCCCCAGCGTGGGCTACCTGGTGTACGGGATTGGTCGCCATGGCAGCGACGAGCTGCGCAAGCGGTTCCTGCCCGGCATCATCAACGGCACCGAGCGGTGGTGCCAGGGTTTCAGCGAGCCGGGCGCCGGCTCGGACCTGGCGTCGCTTACCACCACGGCCACCCTCGAGGGCGACACCTATGTGGTGCACGGGCACAAGATTTGGACCAGCTACTCCGACGTCGCCGACTGGTGTCTCCTGCTGGCCCGCACCGACCCGGGGGCCAAGCGCCACCGGGGCCTGTCGGCGTTCGTGCTCAACATGAAACAGCCTGGCGTGCAACAGCGGCCGTTACGCATGATTAACGGGGTCACCAACGAGTTCGGCCAGGTGTTCTTCGACGGCGCCACCGTGCCCGCGGACCGGATGGTCGGGGCGCCCGGTGAGGGCTGGGCGGTGGCCATGACGGTCGTCGGCCACGAACGCGAACCCTCCACGCTGGGCTACGCGGCCCGCTACGGCAAGCTGGTCCGAAACCTGTTCGCGCGTAACAGCGATTCTGGAGGCCCCATATCCGAGGAGCTCGCGTGGGCGGCAGTCGAGTCGGAGATGCTGACGCATCATGTCCGGCGACGGCTGTCCGAGCAGTTGGACGGGGTCTCGCACGGCCCCGAGGGGTCGCTGGACAAGCTGCTGATGACGTGGGTCGAGCAGTCCGTCGGTCACGCCGCGCTGGCGGTGGCCGGGACCCGTGACCCCGACCTGCTCAGCGCCTACCTGTACAGCCGCGCGCAGAGCGTGATGGGCGGGACCTCACAGATACAAAAAAACATCATCGCGTCGCGAATCTTGGGATTGGGAGTCTGAATGTACGACATGCCGGCCGAAATCGACGTCCGCGCCGACGGCCCATTGCGAATCATCACCCTGAACCGCCCCGACGACCTCAACGCGGTCAACGACAGCCTGCACGTCGGCCTCGCGCGGTTATGGCAGCGGTTGACCGACGATCCCGCGGCCCGCGCCGCGGTGATCACCGGGGCAGGCAAGGCGTTTTCGGCCGGCGGCGACTTCGCCTACCTCGCCGAGTTGTCCCAGGACGCCGATCTGCGCGCCAAGACCATCCGGGACGGCCGCGAGATCGTGCTGGGGATGGCGCGCTGCCGGATTCCCGTGGTGGCGGCCGTCAACGGGCCGGCCGTCGGGCTGGGCTGCAGCCTGGTGGCGCTGAGCGACATCGTGTACATCGCCGAGAACGCCTTCCTCGCCGACCCGCACGTGCAGGTGGGGTTGGTGGCCGCCGACGGCGGACCGCTGACCTGGCCGCTGCACATCAGCCTGCTGCTCGCCAAGGAGTACGCGCTGACCGGCACCCGCATCAGCGCGCAGCGCGCCGTCGAACTCGGACTGGCCAATCACGTGGCGGCCGACCCCGTCGCGGAGGCGATCGCCTGCGCCGAAAAGATTTTGGAGCTGCCCCAGCAGGCGGTCGAGAGCACCAAACGGGTGCTCAACATCCATTTGGAGCGCGCGGTTCTCGCAAGCCTGGATTATGCGCTGTCCGCCGAGCACCAGTCGTTCACGACGGAGGACTTCCGGACGATCGTCGCCAAGCTGAATGCCGGCAAGAACTGATCGCTGATGCCGCGAGCTACGCTCGCGAGTCGTGGTGCCGTAGGAACTCGCGCATCACCGAATCGAACTTGTCCGGCTCCTCGATGAAGGGCATGTGAGCGCTCGACTCGAACAACTCGAACCGTGACCCGGGGATGCGTTGGTGCATCTCCCAGGCGTGCTCGGGCACGCACTCGTCGTACCGCCCCGTGACAACCAGCGTCGGCAAGGCGATCTCGCCCAACCGGTCGAACACGTCCCAGTCGCGGATGTTGCCGACGATGTGAAAGTCGCTCGGGCCGAACATGGTCTCGAAGACATCCGTGCCCATGTTCCTGAACGCTTCCTCGAGTTCCCTGGGCCAGGGACGCACCCGGCACAGGTAGGTCTCGTTCCAGGTCCGGATGGCGGCCTGGTATTCGGCCGAATAGGTCGTGCCCGCCGCTTCGTGGCGGTCGATGGCCGATTGCGTCGCCGGGTCCAGCTCGGACTTCAAGCGCGCCACCATGTTCGAGAACTCGGGTATCGACGCGATGCTGTTCGAGATCGTCAGGCTGACCGCGCCCGAGGCCACGTCGAGCACGTACTGCTGCGCGAGCATCCCACCCCATGAGTTGCCGAAGATGTGAAAGCGGTTGAGTTCCAGCGCCTTCACCACCGCGTCCATCTCGGCGACCGAGCGTTCCATCGTCCAAAGCGCGGTGTTGGACGGCCGTCTCGACTTTCCGCAGCCGAGCTGATCCCAGAACACCACCTCCCGCTCGTCGGCCAACCGTTCGAGCGAACTCAAGTAGTTGTGCGGAAGACCCGGGCCGCCATGGACGACGAGCAGCGGAAGACCGGGGCCGCCGCCGGCCCGCTTGAACCAGACCTTTCCGCCTGGGACCGAGACCATGCCGTGGGTCATCCCCCCACCATCGCAAATATGTGGCCATCCCGCGCCGGTGACGCGCGGGTTCGAACGGCTCCTGCTCCTTGCAACTCCCACTCTCGCAATGAGAGAATAGTGTTCTCATCAGTATGCGCTGCCCGAACCCGGAGAAGACCCGTGTCTGAAGCCGTCATCGTGTCCGCCCTGCGCACCCCGATCGGCACCGCCCGCCGCGGTGGGGGATTAGGCGTCGCGGCGATGTGCGCCGGCGGTGGAATGGGTTCGGCGACGGTCATCGAGGTCGCCGCGCCATAATGCGCACATGACCATCGCCGACCTGATCGCGGGTGCGCGCAACGGGTCTCCGCGCGCGGCGGGCCGGCTGCTCAGCCTGGTGGAAGGCGAACGCCGCGACGAGGTGCTGGCGAGCATCGGACCGTCGGCGGTTCGAGTTGTCGGCATCACCGGGCCGCCGGGTGCGGGCAAGTCGACGACGGTCGGTGCCCTGGTCGGCGCCTACCGCGAGCGCGGCTCCAGGGTGGCGGTGCTGGCAGTGGACCCGTCGTCGCCGTTCAGCGGCGGCGCGCTGCTGGGCGATCGCATCCGAATGACGGCCCACATCAACGACTCCGACGTCCTGATCCGGTCGGTGGCCACCCGCGGTCACGTCGGGGGCCTGGCGGCCGCGGTTCCGGCGGCCATCCGGCTACTGGGCGCCATCGGATACGACGTGGTGCTGCTGGAGACAGTCGGAGTGGGCCAGTCGGAGATCGAGATCGCCGCCGTCGCCGACCCCACCATCGTCGTCCTCAACCCCGGGGCGGGCGACGCGGTGCAGGCCGCGAAGGCCGGCGTGCTCGAAGTCGCCGACATCGTGGCCGTCAACAAGGCCGACCGGGAGGGCGCCGAACAGACGGTGCGCGACCTGCGCGCCGAAACGAGAGCCCCGATAGTCAGTCTCGTCGCCGCCCGCGGCGAGGGCATCGCCGATCTGGTGGCCGCGATCGACGATCACCATCGCACCGACAGCCGGGAGCGCCGGGTGGCGCGGGCCCGCGCGCAGATGCTGTCGCTGGCGCAAACGCTGCTGCGGACCCGGCCGGAGCTCGACAAGCTCGCCGAGGCGGTGGCCGACGGGCGCGACGATCCCTACTCGGCGGCCGCAAAGCTGTTGTCACCCACGCCTGACCCGGAATAACTCAAGACCGCCACGGCCTTAAGGTCTTGATTTGCCGCATAGCGCTGTGTTGCATGAATACATGACACGTTCGGCCGATGAGCTGGTAACCGAATTCTGCAAACGGTGGGCATCACCCGATCCTGACGAGCTAGCCGGTTACTTCACCGAAGATGCCGTCTACCACAACATCCCGATGCAGCCCGTGCAAGGTCGGCAAGCGATAAGGGATTTCATCGCGGGCTTTCTCGCCGCATTCGACGGGATCGACTTCAACGTGCACCGGCAGATCAGCGACGGGCCGCTGGTGATGAACGAGCGAACCGACGTGATGCGCCGCAAGGACGGCGAAGCCGTGCCGTTGCCCGTGATGGGGGTTTTCGAGGTGCACAACGACCGCATCGTCGCGTGGCGTGACTACTTCGACATGGGAGCCATCACCAGAGCGTTCGGCTGAAAACGGACCCGGCTCAATCGGGTTCGTCGTCGTCCGCGTCGCGGAGGAATCGTTCGGGGTGGTGGTAGCTGTTGGTGCGTGGCTGCCCGCGGTCCAGGTGCGGGGGCGGGATCCATTCGGTTTCGCCGCGGGCGTTGGTGCGGGTGGTCCAGCCTTGTTCGGCGAGTCGGTTGTC
>NZ_LZKL01000038.1 GCF_001668725.1 Mycobacterium sp. E787
GGCTTTGAGTGTGCGCGCAGGGCGGGATCCGGGCGGTTCTAGAGGCCAGGCTTCACACTCAAAGCCCAGGCTTCACAGTCAAAGCCGTAGGCGCACAATCAACGCGTCAACCCGCGATCCGACCGCGTTCGACCAGCGCCATCCGCACTCGGCGCACGATATTGGCTCGGTGGTCCTCCGCGACGACTCGGACGATGATCCAGCCCATTCGATCGAGCGTCTCTAGGCGCTGAATGTCGTGGACGTAGCGCCGGCGGTCGGTCTGGTGTTGGTCACCGTCGTATTCAACGCCCACCAGGTACTGCTCCCAGCCCACGTCGACGTGGGCGACGGGTATACCGTCGGCGCCCAACACCGGGATCTGGGTCTGCGGCTGCGGGAATCCGGCGTCGATGAGAAGCAGCCGCAGGTAGCTTTCGCGCGGCGACTGCGCGCCGGGGTCGACCAGCTGCAGCGCGGCTTCCAGTCGGCGCAGCCCGGGCGCGTGGGGATGGCACTTGGCGACACGCAGCACGTCGTCGGCCTTGAATCCCGTTGCCCGCGCGAGCGCATCGAGCCGAACGACCGCCGAGCGAACGGCGCCGCGCCGGCCGATGTCGAAGGCGGTTCGCTCGGGCGTGGTGACGGGGCGCCCGTCCATGACCTGCGTCTCGCCCTCCAGCAATGCGTCGCGCCGTATCAGCACGCCGGGTGGCGGCCGGGTGTTGGTGTGATTCAGTTCGATCGGAACATCGTCCGGAATCCACTCGGCGCCGTGTAAGGCGGCGGCCGCCGCTCCCACGATCGTCGCCGTCCCACCCGACCACAGCCAGGCGGCGGCGATGCGCAGCTTCAACGACAGCCGGGCATCGTTGGACACGTAGACGTTCGGGAATACCGGTCGATAGCGCGTTCTCAGTTGATGCCGGCTCAACGCACCCGATGCCAGTGCCGCACTGCCGACGAACGGTTCGCTCATGCGCCGCAGAGTTGCACAGCGGACGCGGGTCGTGCCGTCCGCTATCCACAGGGGCACACATAGCGAAAACACAGGTTCATGCCGCACAGTTAGCTCATGCCGGGGGAGTCCACGCAGTGGATCAGCACGGCGCGAGGTTTGCGCCGGGCCGGGTTCGGGGTGTCCGGACCAGAGGTCGACGCGGCCATGACCCGGGACTGGCCCGGCCACGTCGACGCCATGCTGGCCGCGAACCCCGACGCCGACCCGGGTGCGATCGCCACGCCGATGCCCGCCCTCGCGGCACCGCGCGCGCCCGGCAAGGGCGCGACGCCGGCCGCCCGCAAGCAGTACAACGGTCAGCTGTCCGAGCAGCAGCGCATGCTGTCCGACTGGTGGTTGACCCGGATGGTCAGCGTCGGCCGGCCGCTCCACGAGAAGCTGACGTTGTTGTGGCACAACCACTTTGCCACCTCCGCGCAGAAGGTCCGGGTGGCGGCGTACATGGCCGCGCAGAACCAGAAGCTGCGCGCCGGATCGCTGGGTGACTTCCGCTCGCTGGCCTACGCGATGCTGACCGACGCCGCGATGCTGCGCTGGCTGGACGGCCAGACCAACACGGCCAAGGCCCCCAACGAAAACCTCGCCCGCGAGTTCATGGAACTTTTCGCGCTGGGCCATGGCAACGGCTACACCGAGGACGACGTGCGCAACGGGGCCCGCGCCCTGACCGGCTGGGTGATCCGCCCCGACGGCCAGACGTCGGTGCTGCCGCGACGCCATGACGCGACGGCCAAGATGCTGTTCGGCCGCACCCAGAACTTCGACGCCGCGGGGTTCTGCGACGCCGTGCTGAGCCAGCCCAAATCGGCGGAGTACGTCGCGGGACGCCTGTGGCAGCAGCTGGCCTCGGACGAGCCGCCTTCGCCGCAGGCGCTCGACCGCCTGGTCGCGGCGTACGGCCCGCGCCGCGACCTGCGGGCGCTGACCCGCGCGATCCTCACCGACGACGAGTTCACCGGCGGCCGGTCCACCGTGGTGAACACCCCGGTCGAATGGCTCGTCGGCGTCATGCGGACACTCCGCGTGTCGCCGGCCAACCCGGCGCACCGCAAGCTCGCGGAGGCGACGTTGGCCGGGCTGGGGCAGCGGCCGTTCTTCCCGCCCAGCGTCGGCGGCTGGCCCAGCGGACCCGTCTGGTTGTCCACCGCCAGCGCCGGAGTTCGCCTGCGCGCCGCGACCGAACTGGCGCTGGCCGGCGACTTGTCGGGCATCGAGAGCGCCCCGGCCGGCGATCGCATCGACGCCGTCGGCTACCTGATCGGCATCGGCGATTGGTCGGACCGCACCGTCAAGGCGCTGCAGCCGCTGGTGCGCCAACCGCCGCAGCTGGTCGCCGCCGCCGTCAATACGCCCGAATACCTGACCTCCTGAGCGGATTTGCCCATGCCCGAGATCAACCGCCGCAAATTCCTGATCGCCAGCGCGGGCGTCGGCGCGGCCGGCCTGCTGTCCGGGGCGGTGGCGGTCAGTTGGCCCGACCTGATGCGCGCGGCGCAGGATCGGCCACTGCCGGCCGGAGCCGGTGTCCTGGTGATCGTGTCGCTGTACGGCGGCAACGACGGGATCAACACTCTGATCCCCTACGGCGACAACGCCTATCACGATGCCCGGCCCGAACTGGCCTACGCCCCCGGCGATGTCCTGCACCTCGACCAGCAACTGGGGCTCAACCCGGCGATGAAGGGACTGGCCCAACTGTGGGGTCAGTCCCGGCTCGCCATCGTGCGCGGCGTCGGCTACCCCAAGCCCGACCACAGCCACTTCCGGTCCATGGACATCTGGCAGACGGCGTCGCCGGACGAGCCGGTGTCGACGGGCTGGATCGGCCGCTGGCTCGACGCCACCGGCGAGGACCCGTTGCGCGCGGTCAACATCGGGGCGGTCCTGCCGCCGTTGGCGTTGGGGCAGAAGCAGACTGCCGCGGCGCTGACCCCGGGCGGCGCGCCGGGCAAGGCGGAGAAATTCGACACCGTCATGACCGCCCTGGGCGCCGACGACCCGAACGACACCCCGGCGATGGCCGCGGTCTGCAAGGCGTACCGCGCCGCGCGCACCACGGATACCACGTTCGCGTCGCTCAAACCTGCTCGTGAGCAACACAATCCGCTGGCGGCGCAACTGGGTGTCGTCGCCGCCGCGGTGCGGGCGCGTGTTCCCACGCGGGTCTACTCCGTGCAGCTGGGCGGTTTCGACACCCACGCCAACGAACGCGGAACCCACCAGCGCCTGCTGCAGACGTTCGACGAGGCGGTCACCGCGTTCCTGCAGCAGGTGGCCGATCCCAACGTGGTGGTGATGGCGTACTCGGAGTTCGGCCGCCGGGTGCGCGCCAACGCCTCCGAAGGCACCGACCACGGCACCGCCGGCCCGGTCTTCGTCGCCGGCGGGCCGGTGCGGGGCGGCTTCTACGGCGACGAGCCCAGCCTCACCGACCTCGACAACGGAGACCTGAAGTACACCACGGACTTTCGCGACGTGTACCACGAACTGCTGGCCCGGACCGTCGGGGCCGATCCCACCCCGTCGGTGGGGGCGGGGCGAAACAGCCTGGGATTCCTAACCGCTTAACGCGCTGACGCAGTCGCGGGCGATGGCCAGCTCCTCGTTGGTCGGGATCACCAGCACGACGATCGGTGATCCGTCCGCGGATATCTGCCGCGCGCCCCGGCCCCCGCTGAGGTTGCGGCGCCCGTCGAGGACGATGCCCATCTCCTCCAGGCCGGCGACCGCGTCGCGGCGTACCGCCGGGTCGTTTTCGCCGATCCCGGCGGTGAAAGTGATGACGTCGGTGTGCCCGAGCACGGCCAGGTAGGCGCCGATGTACTTGCGCAACCGGTGGATGAACACGCTGTAGGCCAATTGCGCGGCGCCGTCGCCGGATTCGATCATCTCCCGCAACCGCCGGAAGTCGCGCTCACCGGACAGGCCCAGGACCCCGGACCGCTCGTTGAGCATCGCCTCGACGTCGTCGACACCCATGTTGGCCCGGTGCCACAGGTAGCTGACGATGCTGGGGTCGATGTCGCCGCTGCGGGTGCCCATCACCAGGCCTTCCAGCGGCGTCAGGCCCATCGACGTGTCGATCGCCCGGGTGCCGGCGATCGCGGACGCCGAGGAACCGTTGCCCAGGTGCAGCACAATCTGTTTCAGCCCGCCGACCGGCCGGTCCAGGAAGGCGGCGGCCTGCTGGCTGACGTAACGGTGCGACGTGCCGTGGAACCCGTAGCGACGGATCTGCCACCGCTCGGCCACGTCGCGGTCGATCGCGTAGGTCGCCGCCGCGGGCGGCATGTCGTGGAAGAAGGCGGTGTCGAACACCGCCACGTGGGGCACGTCGGGCAGCAGCCTGCGGGCCACCTCGATTCCCTTGAGCGCGGGCGGGTTGTGCAGCGGCGCCAACTCGGACAGCTTCTCGAGCGCGGCGATCCGCGCGTCGTCCATCAGCGTCGGCCGATAGAACTCGTTGCCGCCGTGCACCACCCGGTGCCCGACCGCCATCAGCCCGCAGGCCTTCAAGTCGATGCCGGCCCGGGCCAATTCGTCGAAAGCGCGGTGCAGCGCCGCGTCGTGGTCGGCAACCGACGACGCGTCCTCGCCGATCCGCTCGATGTGGCCGGAAGCCCGTGCCTCGCCCGAATCGGGCTGCAGCAGCTGGTATTTCAGGGACGACGAGCCGGAGTTGATCACCAGCACCAGGAGCGCTTCACCGGCCATGGGCGTCCTGCGCCTGAATCGCGGTGATGGCAACCGTGTTCACGATGTCCTCGACCGTCGCGCCGCGGGACAGGTCGTTGACCGGCTTGCGCAGCCCCTGCAGCACCGGGCCGATCGCGATCGCCCCGGCGCTGCGCTGCACCGCCTTGTAGGTGTTGTTGCCGGTGTTGAGGTCGGGAAAGATCAGCACCGTGGCGCGGCCGGCCACCTGCGAATCGCGGAGTTTGGTGGCCGCGACGGACGGTTCGATGGCGGCGTCGTATTGGATCGGGCCTTCGACCAGCAGCTTCGGGTCGCGCCGTCGCACCAGATCCGTTGCTGCCCTGACCTTGTCGACGTCGGCACCCACACCGGAGTCCCCGGTCGAATAGGACAGCATGGCAACCCGCGGCTCGATGCCGAAGCGTGCGGCGGTGCGCGCGGAGCTGATCGCGATGTCGGCGAGCTGCTCGGACGTCGGATTCGGGATGATCGCGCAGTCGCCGTAGACCAGCACCCGGTCGGGCAGGCACATGAAGAACACGCTGGAGACGGTGGAGACATCGGGAACGGTCTTGATGATCTCGAAGGCCGGCCGGACGGTGTGCGCGGTGGTGTGCGCGGCGCCCGACACCATGCCGTCGACGGCGCCGTTGTAGACCAGCATGGTCCCGAAATACGTTCCGTCGCGCATGATCTCGCGGGCGTGCTCGACGGTGATCCCCTTCGCCTTGCGAAGCTCGGCGTACTGTTCCGCGAACTGCTCGCGCAGCGCGCTGTTCAGCGGATCGATCACCGTCGCGCCGTCCAGGTTCACGCCGAGCTCCGACGAACGGAGCCGGATCCGGGCTTCGTCGCCCAGGACGGTCAGGTCGGCGACGCCGCGCTGCAGCAGCCGGCCGGCGGACCGCAGGATGCGGTCGTCGTCGCCCTCGGGAAGGACGATGTGTTTGCGATCCGAGCGGGCCCGCAGCTGCAGCTGGTAGGTGAACATCTGCGGCGTGATCACGCTGGGCATCGAAATGGCAAGCTGGTTCAGGAGATCCGCGATGTCGACGTGGCGGTCCATCAGCGCCAGCGCGGTGTCGATCTTGCGCTGCGAGGTTGCCGTGACCCGGCCGCGGGCGGCGGCGGCGGCGCTGGCCGTGTCGTAGGTGCCCAGCGCCGTCGCGATGATGGGCAGCCGCAACCGCAATCCGCTCACCAGGGCCGCGATGGAGGGATGCAGCTCGAAACCGCCGTTGAGCACCAGGCACGACAGCGACGGAAACCCTTCTGCCGCATGGGCGCTGGCGACGGCGAGCACCACATCGGAGCGGTCTCCGGGGGTGATGACGGCCATGCCGTCGCTCAGCCGTTCCAGCACGTGGTCGGCGGTCATCCCGGCGACCAGCACGGCCATCACCTCGCGTTCCCGCAGCGACGCCTCGCCGCTGACCGGCGTCCCGTTGACGGCCCGTTCCAGCTCGGCCACCGTCGGCGCCGACAGCAGCGGCTCCTCGGGCAGCACGTAGCTGCGCTGGGCTGGCGGCGGAAGCGCCGCTAAACACTTGCGGACCTCGCTCAGTTGGGCCGGATCGCAGCGGTTGGCCACCACCGCCGCGGTGTGGGCGTGCTGAGCCGTCAACTCGGCCAGGCACACCTCGACCACGCCGGCGACCTCCTCGGGAGTGCGGCCCTTGCCGCTGACGGTCAGCAGCACCGGCGCGCCGAGGTTGGCCGCGATCCTCGCGTTGACCGAAAGCTCGGCGGGCCTGGTCACGTCGGTGTAGTCGCTGCCGACGATAACCACGACGTCGCAGGCCTGCGCCATGGCGTGATACGCGTCGACGACGGCGGCGATGGCGGCGTCGGTGTCGGCGTGCAACTGCTGGTAGGTCACGCCCACGCACCGCTCGTACGGCAGGCCCGCGGTGGTGTGCTCCAGCAGCAGTTCCAGGATGTAGTCACGCTTTTCGCCGAGCCGCGTGATGGGCCGGAACACACCGACCCTGGCGACCGTGGCGGTCAGCCGGTGCAGCAGCCCGAGGGCGACCGTCGACTTGCCGGTCTCCGGTTCGGGCGCGGCGATGTATATCGCCGAAATTTCAGCCAAGTCGCCGCAGCCTGGGCGCCAGGTCCTTTTCGAAGAGCTCGAGGAACCGCCGCTGATCCTGGCCGGGCGCGTGGAACACCAGGTGGTTGAGGCCCCAGTCGACGTAGTCCTTGACCTTCTCGACCGCCTCGTCGGGGTCCGACGCCACGATCCAGCGCTTGGCGACCTGCTCGATCGGCAGGGCGTCGGCGGCCTTCTCCATCTCGATCGGGTCGTCGATGCTGTGCTTCTGCTCGGCGGTCAGCGACAGCGGCGCCCAGAACCGGGTGTTCTCCAGCGCCAGCTCGGGGTCGGGGTCGTAGGAGATCTTGATCTCGATCATCTTGTCGATGTCGTCGACGTTGCGGTCCGCGGCCGCGGCGCCCTCCTTGACGGCCGGGATCAGCTTGTCCCTGTAGAGCTCCTCGCCCTTGCCGGAGGTGCAGATGAAGCCGTCACCGGCGCGCCCGGCGTATTTGGCCACCGCCGGACCGCCGGCGGCGATGTAGATCGGGACGCCGCCCTCGGGCACGTCGTAGATCGAGGCGCCCTTGAGCCGGTAGTACTCGCCGGGGAAGTCGACGCGGTCGCCGCGCCACAGCTCCCGCATCAACCGCACCGACTCGCGCAGCCGGGCGAAGCGCTCCTTGAACTCCGGCCAGTCGCCCTCGTATCCGGTGGCGATCTCGTTCAACGCCTCGCCGGTGCCCACCCCGAGGAAGATCCGGTTCGGGTACAGGCACGCCATGGTGGCGAAGGCCTGCGCGATGACGGCCGGGTTGTAGCGGAAGGTCGGGGTGAGCACGGAGGTGCCCAGCACGATGCGTTGGGTGCGTTCGCCGACGGCGGTCATCCAGGCCAGCGAGAACGGGGCATGACCGCCCTCGTGCCGCCACGGCTGGAAGTGGTCGCTGACGGTTGCGCTGTCCATGCCGTGACCCTCGGCGGCGACGGCCAGTTCGACGAGCTCGCGCGGTGCGAATTGTTCGGCGGATGCCTTGTATCCAAGTTTCAGTTCAGCCACGGCTCATTTCTACTCCTATGCTCACTTGCGTGGGCCCAGCACCGACTCTTGTTCAGGTCACCGACACCGTGTACCTCGCCCGGGGCCACGCCGTTAACTGGACCCTGGTCGTCGACGGCACGGGTGTGATGTTGATCGACGCCGGTTATCCCGGGGATCGCGAGGACGTGCTGGGCTCGCTGCGCAAACTCGGCTACGACGCGGGCGATGTGCGCGCCATCCTGCTGACCCACGCGCACGTCGACCACCTGGGCTCGGCGATCTGGTTCGCCCGCGAGCACGGCACCCCGGTGTACTGCCACGCCGACGAAGTCGGTCACGCCAAGCGGGAGTACTTGGAGCAGGTGTCGATTTTCGATGTGGCGGTTCGCATTTGGCGACCGCGGTGGGCGGTGTGGGGCGTGCACGTGGTGCGCAGCGGCGGCCTGATCCGCGACGGCATCCCGTCGGCACGGCCGCTCAGCGCCGAGGTGGCCGCCGGTCTCCCCGGCCACCCGACGGCCGTCGCCACACCGGGGCACACCAGCGGGCACTGCTCGTATGTCGTCGACGGCGTGCTGGCCAGCGGCGACGCGCTGATCACCGGCCACCCGCTGCTGCGTCGCGGCGGCCCACAGCTGCTGCCGGCGGTGTTCAGCCACAGCCAGCAGAGCTGCCTGCGCAGCCTCGGTGCGCTGGCCCTGCTGGACACCGAGGTCCTGCTGCCGGGTCACGGCGACGTGTGGCGCGGGCCCATACGCGAGGCGACCGACGCGGCTTTGGCGCGGGCGAGTTGACCCGCGTAAGCCGGCGCGTGCGCGCCCCGCGGGAGTCGGTGTACCGGGCGCTCCTCGACGCGAATGCCGTGGCACAGTGGCGCGTTCCGGACGGCATGACGGCGGTCGTGCACGAGTTCGACGCCAGGGCCGGAGGGCGGTTCCGCGTTTCGCTGACGTACGAATCGCCGGATCGGCACGGCAAGACCGCCGCGGCCACCGACACCTACCACGGCCGGTTCGTCGAGCTGGTGCCCGGCAAGCGGGTGGTCGAGGAGCTGGAATTCGAGACGACCGATCCGGCCTTGGCGGGGCTGATGCGGATCACCACGACGCTGACGGACGCCGACGGCGGCACCCGAGTGGTGATGGTTCACGACGGCCTACCGCCGGGAGTTTCCGCCGCGGACAACGAGATTGGCACCCAGATGGCATTAGAAAAGCTGGCGGCGCTGGTCGTCGGGTAGTCACAGCGGCCACAGCAGTCCCTGCTCGAGGTGGGTGGATCGGTTTCCGAAAGCGGTATCGCATTTGATACCGGATTCCAGAGTCACCTGCCCCTACCCTGCGAGCCCCAGATGATCCCGCAGCGTCTCGCCCGTGTACTCCGTCCGGAACGCGCCGCGCTCCTGCAGCAGCGGCACCACCCGGTCGACGAACTCGTCCAGCCCGTGCGGCGTCAGGTGCGGCACCAGGATGAACCCGTCGCAGGCGTCGGCCTGGATGTACGTGTCGATCTCGTCGGCGATGCGCACCGGGGTGCCGACGAACTGCTGGCGGCTCGTCACGGTGATCACCAGCTCGCGGATGGACAGCTTCTCGGCCGAGGCCCGTTCGCGATAGCGCCGGGCGACCGCGAGCGGGTCGCCGTGCCGCACCCGCCCCTGCGTGATGGTGCTGTCGACCAGCGGGTCGACGTCGGGTAGCGGGCCGTCGGGGTCGTAGCCCGACAGGTCGCGGCCCCAGACCTGCTCGAGCATCGCGATCGCCGTCGCCCCGCTGACCTGCTGGTAGCGGATGTGGTGCGCCCGGTCCTGCGCCTCGGCATCGGTGTCGCCGATGACGAACGTCGCGGCCGGAAACACCTTGAGCCGGTTGGGGTCTCGCCCGAACGCCGCGGCACGGCCCTTGACGTCTGCGTAGTAGCGTTGGCCGTCTTCCAGCGACGAGTGCAGGGTGAACAGGGCGTCGGCGTTGCGGGCGCCGAACGCGCGGCCGTCGGCGGAGTCGCCGGCCTGCAGCAAGATCGGATGACCCTGCGGGCCGGCGGGCAGCGTCGCGAAGCCGCGCACATCGAACTGCGGGCCGTGGTGCGCGACGCTGCGGACGCGGTCGGGGTCGACGTAGACGCCGGCGTCGACATCGGCCAGCACGGCATCGTCCGCCCAGCTGTCCCAGAATTGGCGCGCCACGGACAGGAACTCCTCGGCGCGCGTGTACCTGTCGGTGTGGTCGAGGAACCCGCCGCGGCGGAAGTTGGCGCCGGTGAAGGCGTCCGACGAGGTCACCATGTTCCACCCGGCGCGGCCGCCGGACAGGTGGTCGAGCGTCGCGAATTGCCTTGCCACCTCGAAGGGTTCGTTGAAGGTGGTGTTGATGGTGCCCGTCAGCCCGATCCGGTCGGTGACGCCCGCCAGCGCGGCCAGCACCGTGAAGGTGTCCGGGCGGCCCACCACGTCGAGGTCGTAGATGCGGCCGCGGTGCTCGCGCAGGCGCAGCCCCTCGGCCAGGAAGAAGAAGTCGAACAGGCCGCGTTCGGCGGTGCGGGCCAGGTGCACGAACGACTCGAACTCGATCTGGCTGCCCGCGGCGGGATCGGTCCACACCGTGGTGTTGTTGACGCCCGGGAAGTGGGCGGCCAGGTGAATCGGCTTGCGGCGCTTTCCCTCTCGAACGCTCAACCCTTTAACCCCCACCGCTTGGCGATCAGTTCGTGCGAGCGCAATCGGTCGGACTGCCGGTGGGTGACCGAGGTGATGACGAGTTCGTCGGCGCGGGTCGCGCGTTGCAGCGTCGCCAGCCGCTCGGCGACCTCGTCGGGGTCGCCGACGAATTGGGTTGCCACCCGGTCGATCACGACCGCCAGCTGCTCGTCGGTCAGCGGGTCGCAGTCGTCGGGGTCGGGATAGGGGGCGGCGCCGCCGCCGGCCCGGATCGAATACACCCAGTGGCCGTAGCTGGAGGCCAGGTGTTTGGCGGTGGCCGTGTCGTCGGCGACCACGATGTCGGCCGAGACCACCACGTGGGGCCGCGGCAGCGCCGCGGACGGGACGAAGGCGTCGCGGTAGGCGTCGATGGCGTCCAGGGCGGTCGCCGGGGTGAGGTGGTAGCTGGCCACGAACGGCAGCCCCCGGGCGCCGGCGACCTGGGCGCTGCGGCCCTTGCTGCTGCCGAAGATCCAGGGCGTCAGGGTGGCGCCCTCGCCGGGGACCGCGTGCACGTCGAACCCGTCGACCTCGTAGGTGCCGGCCAGCATCGCCATGATGTCGGCGAGTTGCTCGGCGAAGTCGGGTGCGACGGCATCGGGCTGCTGCAGGATGGCCTGGGTGGCCTGCACCCGGCCGCCGCCCAGCAGCGTGCGCAGGTCGAACGGCGGCGGGATGACGACGCCGTCGACCTCGCGCCATTCGCGGGAGGGTTCGGGCCGGGGCGGTTTCGGGCTTTTCGGTTTGGTGATCCGGCGCTGCGCGGAGCGGCCCAGGCCGAGGTCGATGCGGCCGGGATAGAACGCGTCGAGCATGCCGAAGCTTTCCACCACCGCGGCGGCCGTGGTGTGGCTGAGCTGCACGGCCGCCGAGCCCACCCGAATCGTGTCGGTGGCGGCCGCGATCTGCCCGATCAGCACCGCCGGCGCCGCGCTGGCGACGGCGACGAAGTGGTGCTCGGCGACCCAGAACCGGCGAAAGCCCCACCGCTCGGCGTGCTGGGCGAGCTCGATCGTGTTGCGCAACGCCGTCGCCGCGTCGCCGCCGGCGCTGATCGGCGAGAGGTCCAGGATCGACAGCGGCACCGGGGTCATCGGCGCACCGCCGCATAGCGGTTGCGCGCCACGGGCAGCCCCAGGCGGGCGCGCAGGGTCTCACCGTCGCGATAGGCGGTGCGAAAACGCCCGGCCCGCTGCAGCAGCGGCACCACCTCGTCGACGATCGCCGGCAGGTCGGTGGCGTTGACGGCCGGCCGCAGCCGTGCGCCGTCGACGCCCAGCCGATGCCAACCCGACAGCAGGTCCACCAATTCGGTCGCGCCGCCGGTGAAGACCAGGGCGTCCGACCGGAAGTCTCCGTCGCCGTGGAACGAAACCACCACGTCGGCAAGCACTTTCAGGTGCGCGCCGCCCGCCGCGCGCACCTGGCCGAGGATGCTACGCACCGAAGCGTCGTCGGTGGGCGTGATGAACACGACGTCGGCGGCGGCCGCGGCGAATTCATAGGCGGGGCCGACGTGCGCGAGCGCGGCCACCACCGGCTGGCCCTGCGGTGGGCGCGGCGTGATCGAGGGCCCCTTGACGGAGAAGTACTTTCCGGTGAAGTCGATGTAGTGCAGCTTGTCCACGTCGACGTAGCGCCCGGTGGTCACGTCGCGGATGATCGCGTCGTCCTCCCAGCTGTCCCACAACCGGCGCGCCACCTCGACGAACTCGGCGGCCTCGTCAAACAGGGGTAATCCGGAGACGTCGCGGCGGCCGAACAGGGCCGCCTCGTGCGCGGTGGCGCTCACCCGCGGCTGCCAGCCCGCCCGCCCATGCGACACAAAGTCAAGGGTCGCAATGGATTTGGAGACGTGAAAGGGCTCGGTGTGGGTGACCGTGGCCACGGGCATCAGCCCGATGTGTCGCGTCGCGGGGGCGACGCGGGCCGCAACCAGCACGGCGTCGGCGCGGCCGGTCAGCCGATCCGGATGGATCCGGGCGCTTCGCCCGATCTGCGGCATCAGGCTGTCGTCGATGGTCAGGAAGTCCAGCAGCCCGCGCTCGGCGGTGGCCGCCAGCCCGGCCCAGTAGCGGCCGCCGAGCACCGACGGGGCGGCCGGGTCGGAGGCCGGTGTGCTGCGCCACGCGTGCGGGTGCCAGCCGTACCCGTCGAGCGCGACGCCCAGGTGGAACTGACCGGTCATACCAGCCACTTTTCGAAGGCGATCGGGCGAAACGGCCCCCAATCCGGCAGCGGCTCCGCGGGGGCGATGCGGCAGTACCCCGTCGCGTCGTACAGCGCCTCGGCCTCGGGCTGGCGGTTGCCGGTGATCAGGTAGAGCCGCCGGTAGCCCCGCGCGGCGGTCTCGGCCTCCAGCGCCGCCAGCAGCGCCCGCGCGTAACCGCGGCGCCGGTGGGCGCTGTCGGTCCAGATCCGTTTGAGCTCGGCGGTTTCGGCGTCGAAGCGCCGGAACGCGCCGCCGGTGACCGGCGCGCCGTCCACCACGCCGACGAGCAATCCGCCGTCGGGCGGGGCCAATTCGTCCGTCGGCACCGGCAGCCAGGCCAGGTGCGCGTCGGGCGTGCCGCCGTAGCGTTGCGCGTACTCGACGGCCAGCTCGGCCAGCAGCGGCTGCGCCAGCGGGTCCTCGTGGGTGGCCGCGACGAAGCGGAGCCGGGTGGGCGTCACGTAATCATCTAACGTTTCCGACGCCCACCCATTCCACCCCGGGCGGGTCCGCCTTACTGGCCCGGGGGCATCAGCACCGTGTCGATCATGTACACCGTCGCGTTGGACGTGCGCACGCCGCCGCAGACCAGGCCCGCATTGTTGACCCGCAGGTCGTTGCCCTGGCCGGCCACGGTCACCGGCGCGCCCTGCAGCGTGGGGTGTACGCCGCCGACCGCCGCCGGGCTCAACTGACCCTGGACCACGTGATACGTCAGGATCCCCGTCAGCAGCTGCGAGTCCGCCTTCAGCTTGTCGACGGTGCCCGCCGGCAGCTTGTCGAATGCGGCGTTGGTGGGCGCGAACACCGTGTACTGGCCGTTGTTGAGGGTCGCGACCAGGTTCACGTTCGGATTCAGCTTCCCCGACAGCGCCGAGGCCAGGGTGGTCAACATCGGGTTGTTCGACGCCGCCGTCGCCACCGGGTCACGCGACATTCCCATCACGGACCCGGGTCCGCTCGGATTCTGCTTGGCATAGTCCGCGCAACCCGTCCCGATCAGGTCACTCGAGTTGTCGGCGGAGGCCGTAGCCATCGGCACCCCGGCGACGGCGATGGCCGCCAGACCCGCTGCGGCAAGTGTTTTCGCACCAATGCTCATCATTTGCGTTTCGACTCCTTCGTCACAGGCGGCCCTGCGTGGCCGTCTTCTCGTGGAACACAGGTCATTCGGAGCGGCGGCGCGGGTGGATGGGGGCACCGCGAGAAAATTTAAGGAAATGAACCTTTAACTGGCTTAACGAGCCGCGATGGCGTCTTACGGTCGCGTCGCGGTGACGAATCCCGGAACGACGGCAAGGTCGTCGGGGCTGCCGCGCCACAGCTCGGCCAGCCCCATGCCAGAGAACAGGTCGATGACGTTGCGCTCGACCGTTTTCCAGCCCTCTGCCGCCAGATGCTCGGGCACGTACCGGTATTCACCCGGGTAGGTCAGGCTGGCCAGGTCGACGTCCAGGCCGTGTCGTCGCCAGCCGTCGACGAACGCCCGGCTCGCCTCGACGTGCAGCGGTGTCCAGGTGGGCATGTGGTCGGCGGCGAACCGGCTGCCCGCGGCGCTCACCGCCGTGACGTCCTGCAGCAACCGATTCTGCGCATCGGGCGGCAGGTAGCCCACGAGCAGTTGCTCGGCGATCCAGATGGTCGGTTGAGCGGGGTCGAAACCGACCCGGCGCAACCCGGCCAGCCAGTCCTGGCGAAGGTCGATGCCCACCGCGCACCGGTTCGCCGCCAGGGTGGCGCCCAGCGCGCGCACCACGTCCGACTTGAAGTCGAGCACCTGCGGACGGTCGATCTCGTACACGGTCGTTCCCCGCGGCCACCACAGCCGATACGGGCGGGTGTCCAGCCCGGAGCCCAGGATCACGGCCTGGCGGATGCCCGCCCTGCCCGCGTCGGCGATGAACTCGTCCACCAGCCGGGTGTGGACGGCGAGGATGTCGATGAGGCCGGTCATCGTCGGATCGGCGCCGCCGTCGTCGGAGAACAGGTCGTCGTCGACGAACCGGATGAAGTACTCGGCCCCCGTGGCCCGCACCAGGGGTTCGGCGAAGGCGTCGTTCAGCAGCCCCCTGTTCGTGGCCACCGCCCTGGCCAGTGCCCCGAACGCCGCGGTCGCGCCGGCGCCGCTGGTCGGGTCCCAGCCGTCGCCGTGCGCCCGCGCCATCGCCGTCAGCCGTCGATGCGGCGCCGCAGGGCGAGCCCGGCGACCGCTCGCCACCCGAGCAGCAGGAACGCGGTCACCGACGCGGCGACCACCACGAAGCTCGCCGCCACACCCGCCGAACTGGCCTTGCGCAGCAGCATGCCGATCGCGACCGTGCACAGCCAGACGATCACGCCGGTGGGCGCCACCGCGGTGGGTTGCCGCCAGGCGCGCGACGCCAGCCATCCGACGAGGGTGCCGGTCAGGAACGGCCAGGCCGTCGCCGCGACGCCGCCGATGTCGAGCCCCTCGTCGTGGCTGCGGCGGCCGACGGCGCAGAACACCACCACGGCGATGACGTCCAAGAACAGATACGCCAGCCGCTGGAGCCTGAGCATGACGCGAGAGTACCGGTTAGTGGCAGGCTGGCCCTATGAGCACCGACGCGCCCCCCGCCTTCGACCGCGACGACCCCCTGGGCCTGGACGCCTCGCTGTCCAGCGACGAGCTGGCGGTGCGCGACACCGTCCGGCAGTTCTGCGCCGAGCACGTGCTGCCCTACGTCGCCGAGTGGTTCGAGATCGGCGACCTGCCGGTTCGCCAGCTGGCCAAGCAGTTCGGCGAGCTCGGCCTGCTCGGCATGCACCTGCGCGGCTACGGCTGCGGCGGGGCGTCGGCGGTGCACTACGGGCTGGCCTGCACGGAGCTGGAGGCCGCCGACTCCGGCATCCGGTCAATGGTGTCCGTGCAGGGATCGCTGGCGATGTTCGCGATCTGGAAGTTCGGCTCCGAGGAGCAGAAGCAGCAGTGGCTGCCCGGCATGGCCGCCGGCGAACTGCTCGGCTGCTTCGGGCTGACCGAACCCGACGTCGGGTCGGACCCGGCCGCGATGAAAACGCGGGCGCGGCGGGACGGTTCGGACTGGGTGATCAACGGCCGCAAGCTGTGGATCACCAACGGCTCGGTCGCCGACGTCGCCATCGTCTGGGCCGCCACCGACGACGGGATTCGCGGCTTCGTGGTGCCCACCAGGACCCCCGGCTTCGCCGCCAACACGATTCACCACAAGCTGTCGCTGCGCGCGTCGATCACCAGCGAGCTGGTCCTCGACGACGTGCGGGTGCCCGCCGACGCGATGCTGCCCGAGGCGCACGGCCTGCGCGGCCCGTTGTCGTGCCTGTCGGAGGCGCGCTACGGAATCATCTGGGGCTCGATGGGCGCGGCGCGGTCGGCGTGGCAGGCCGCCCTCGACTACGCCACGCAGCGCACCCAATTCGGCCGCCCGATCGCCGGATTCCAGCTGACGCAGGCCAAACTCGTCGACATGGCCGTCGAGCTGCACAAGGGGCAGCTGCTGTCGCTGCACCTCGGTCGCCTGAAGGACGGCGTCGGGCTGCGCCCCGAGCAGGTCAGCTTCGGCAAGCTCAACAACACCCGCGAGGCGATCAAGATCTGCCGGACCGCCCGAACGATCCTGGGCGGCAACGGAATATCGCTGGAGTACCCCGTGATCCGGCACATGGTCAACCTGGAGTCGGTGCTGACCTACGAGGGCACGCCGGAGATGCACCAGCTCGTCCTCGGCCAGGCATTCACCGGCAGTGATGCGTTCCGCTGACAGGAGTCGATCATGAAATCTGTTGCCTACCGGATCGGTGCGCTGGTCGCCGCGTGCGGGCTGATGTCCGCGCCCGCGGCGGCCGCCGACCCGGTCACCCTGCCGCCGATGACGTCGGGCGGCGGCGGCGCGATCATCGGCGGCGGCAACAACACCGGCATCTCGCAGCAACTGATCGGCCTCTCCAACCCGAACGTCCAAGAGGTCGACGGCGCGGACGCGGCCCAGTTCATCAACGCCGCGGCGGCCGTGAGCAACCCACAGCTCGCGGCCCCGTTCGGACTGCTCAAGCGGGCGTTGGCGTGCCAGACCAACAACGCCGGTTTCGGGGCGCGCGCCTACCGGCGCAACGACGGGCAGTGGGGAGGTGCGATGCTGGTCGCCGCCAAGAGCGCGACGCCGAACGTCGACGCCCTGACCGCGTGCGCCAAGACCAACTGGCGGCGGCCGACCCTCGGCAGCGACACCGCGATGTGCAACAGCGGCTGGACCACGCCCAACTCCTTCGACAGCCGCCACAGCGGCGCCGAGGCCTATTACATCTTCCTGGCCGGCACGGCCGATGACTTCTGCACCGCACTCAACGCGAAGTACAAGACCAACGCCGGCGCCTGGCCGTTCTAAACCGCTTGTAGCCGAACGATTTTCACCACGGCCGGCGCGCCCGAATCCGTGCTCGGGGTGTGCGGCAACAGGGCCGCCAGGGTCCAAAGCGCAATGCCGCCGACGAGCGCGATCGCGCCGATGACGATCCCGGCGATCGCCATGCCGCGGCCCTTCTGGCCGGTTCGCTTGATCTGGGACAAAGCGACGAAACCGAAGATGATGCCGAGGAAAGCCCCGATGAACATGCAGACCCAGCCGAACAGGGAGCACACCAGCGACGCGACGGCGAAACCGTTGGTGCCGACCATCGGCGGCGGCGGGTACCCGGGCGGCGGGTAGCCGTAGCCGCCCGCCGGCGGGGGCGGCGGGTAACCGTAACCGCCCGGCGGTGGGGGCGGGTAGCTGGGCGGTAGATCCGTCACGGCAGCCTCCTACATCGAGGCAACACTCTACTCCGCGTTTCGCCTGGTAGAAGGGCGGCGCTCAGCCGTCGATGTGCGTCGGCGGGTCGGAGAAGGACATATCCGGCGGCCGCTGGTCGGGGCCCATCACGTCGCAGCGCCGTTCGGGCACCAGGTAGGAACTGGCGCCGTGCGGAACCAACTGGGGAGCCGCCACGCAGCGTTGCCAGGTGCCGTCGGGCTGGACGGGTCCGTCGCACTTGCTGAGCACGGGCCCCCCGTACAGGCAGCCGGCGCCGGCCGGCGGCGCAGAGGCGATCAGCCCCGAGGCAACCACCAGAGCGGCCAACCCTCCGACGATCCACCGCTTCATGCTGCCTCCCGTCACGTCGCCGCTGGGGCCTCGCAACGACGCTACCGCCTCTGCGGCCCTGTGATCCAGGTCACCCTGGACGCGGGCCGGCGGCTAGCATGGAGCTGTTATGAGGGCGGTCGTCATCGCGGTCTGCTCCGCGATCGTGTCGGTGTTTCTCGGCGTCCCGGCGGTGGCGCACGCGGACCCGTGTGTCAACGGCACCGTCCGGCCCGGCCCGGGTGCCGCCGTCCTCCTGTGCCAGGACCGCGGGTGGCTGCTGGTCATCCCGAAGGGCGTCGGCGGTTATGGCCCGGATCAACCGCTGCCGCCGGCATGTGTGACGTTCCCGGACAAGTACATGTGCCCGGCTCCGCCCGATTAGAAGGGTGGGTCGTCGTCGGTCGGGGGTGGGGCGGGTCCGCCGTAGGACCAGTAGTCCCCGGGCGGGGTCGTCGTGCGTGCTTCGCGGGCCTCGCGGTTGTGCCGGCGTTCGGCGGCCACGCGGTAGGCGCGGTCTTGGGCGCGGGTGCGCCGGCGGCGGGGCATCATCGCGGTACGTTCGGCGCAGTAGTCAGCCGGGGGCTCGGCTTCGGGGGCCGGGAAGAACCCGCCGACGGCTCGACACAAACTGGGAAACAGCAGCGCGCTACCCGGGGTGGTCACATGGGTCTGCCCGGCCGGTGACGTCAGGATGAGCGTCCCGTCGGCCAGCTGTTGTTCGGCCCAGCCCAGGAACGTCTTGATCAAGTGGTGGATTCTGCAGTAGCACTTGAGGTTTGACGCGTGGGTCAGCCCGCCCAGGGCGTAGGGGATGGTGTGGTCGACGTCGCAGTCGATAGCGGGGTGATCACAGCCGGGCCAGCGGCACGTCAGATCGCGGGAGCGCACGAAATCCGCCAGCGCCTTGGAGGGCACGTATCCGTTCTCGGGCGGGGCGTCGCCGGGGTGGATCAGCGGCATCAGCTTGGCCGAGGCCGCCAACTCGGCCACCAGTTCGGGCGGGATCAACCCGTCGGCGCCCACTTCGGACCCCGGCGCGCCGCCGGTGCCCTCGAGGGTGGCCTGCTCGGCGATCACATGAATCACCACCGGTGACGCGGGTGGCCGTGTCCCGGCCGCACAATCCGGACGCCCGCACCGGCACCCGAGCCGATCCGCCCCGGCGGCCAGCGCCCCGAGGGCATCGGCGCGGCGCTGCTCGCGAGTGCGCGGGTCGTGCGCACACACCGTGGCCGCCAACGCATCGAGTCGCTTATCCAACGCGTGCGCGTCCGGGGTGAACAGGCTGCCATGAATCTCCGAGATGCCGCCCTCGACCCGATCACCGATCCAGACCTCGCGATCCCGTCGCGCTTCGGCGCGCCGCCGCACCGCATCCACGTCGGCTTTGGCCACGATCTTGTCCACCTGCCCGGCCAACCGGCCCCGGCTCATCGACGGCCAGCGCCCCACATTCGCCGCCAGGGCGGCGTCCACCGCCGCCAACACCTGACGGTCCTCAATCAGATCGGTGCGATACACCAGCGTCTGAAACGTCCGATAGTCGATGTCCCCTGATTTGAACATCTCGGCGACTTGGGGCAGCCGCTCACGCATGGCGCGCGCGTAGCGCACTCGAGACGCCGCCAACCCCTGGCTGATCCGCAGCGCCGCGGCGACCTCGGCGGCGACTGCCTCCACGGTGTCGACGGCCCAGTCCTCGGTGTCCGAGCAGCGCGACAACCGATACCCAAACAACCGCCCGATCGCCGCCAGCTGCGCGGCCGCCGCCTGGTTTTCCTGCCGCGATGATGCGCAGATCTCCTCGACCAGGGCGGCCGACTCGGCCGTCTTCGACGGATAGCACCGCTCGATCTCCTCATCGAACCGCGCGATGACCTCCGGCGACGATCGCTTTGATTCGAACACATGTTCGAGTATGCCATCGCCCACCGACAACATAGGGTGGAGGCATGTCGCGCCATCGCGTCGTCATCATCGGGAGCGGGTTCGGGGGACTCAATGCCGCCCGGTCACTCAAACGGGCGGACGTCGACGTCACCCTGATATCGAAGACGACCACCCACCTGTTCCAGCCGCTGCTGTACCAGGTGGCCACCGGCATCCTGGCCGAGGGCGACATCGCCCCGACCACCCGGCTGGTGCTGCGCAAGCAGAAGAACGTCCGGGTGCTGTGGGGTGAGGTCAGCGCGGTCGACCTGCAGGCGAGGACGGTCACGTCGCACCTGATGGGCATGGAGACCGTGACGCCCTACGACAGCCTGATCGTGGCCGCCGGCGCCCAGCAGTCCTACTTCGGCCACGACGAGTACGCCGCCTTCGCGCCCGGCATGAAGAGCATCGACGACGCCCTGGAGCTGCGGGCCCGCATCCTCGGCGCGTTCGAGGCGGCCGAGGTCGCCACCGACCCCGCCGAACGGAAACGCCGGCTCACCTTCGTGGTGGTGGGCGCGGGGCCGACGGGCGTCGAGCTTGCCGGCGAGATCGTCCAGCTGGCCGCGCGCACCCTGGGCGGGGCGTTTCGGACCATCACGCCCAGCGAATGTCGGGTCATCCTGCTCGATGCGGCGCCCGCGGTGCTGCCACCCATGGGCGAAAAGCTGGGCCTGAAGGCCCACCGGCGGCTGGAGAAGATGGGCGTCGAGGTCCAGCTCGACGCCATGGTGACCACGGTCGACTACATGGGCATCACGGTCAAGGACAAAGACGGCAGCGAGCGCCGCATCGAATGCGCCTGCAAGGTGTGGGCGGCGGGCGTGCAGGCCAGCCCGCTGGGCAGGATGATCGCCGAGCAGTCCGACGGCACCGAAACCGACCGCGCCGGGCGGGTGGTCGTCGAGCCCGACCTCACCGTCAAGGGCCACCCGTACGTGTTCGTCGTCGGCGACCTGATGTCGGTGCCCGGCGTCCCGGGCATGGCCCAGGGCGCGATCCAGGGGGCGCACTACGCCACCGGCCTGATCAAGCAGGCCGTGAAGGGCCGCGACGATCCGGCCGACCGCAAGCCGTTCGCGTACTTCGACAAGGGCAGCATGGCGCTGATCTCGCGGTACAGCGCCGTCGCCAAGGTCGGCAAGCTGGAGTTCGGCGGCTTCATCGCCTGGCTGGCGTGGCTGCTGTTGCACCTGTTGTATCTGGTCGGCTTCCGCAACCGCATTGCCGCCATGTTCTCCTGGGGGATCTCCTTCCTGGGCCGCACCCGCGGCCAGATGGCGATCACCAGCCAGATGATGTATGCCCGGCCGGTGGTGGACTGGGTGGAGCGGCAGGCGCAAGAGGGGACGCTGGCGGCGGTCGAACGCATCGAAGCGGCCGAGAAGCAAGCCGGCTAACTCAAAGCCTGGTCGATATCGGCGATCAGGTCGTCGGTGCCCTCCAGCCCGACGGAGATGCGAACCACGTTGTCGCCCAGGCCGATCGCGGCGCGACCCTCGGGTCCCATCGCGCGGTGGGTGGTGGTCGCCGGATGGGTCACCAGCGACTTGGCGTCGCCGAGGTTGTTGGAGATGTCGATCAGCCGCAATTTGTCCAGCACCTCGAAAGCCCGCTTCTTGGAAGCGCTTTCGGGGAAGTCGAGCGCGAAGGTGATCACCGTGCCGCCGCCGGCCATCTGGCGCTTGGCCAGGTCGTACTGCGGGTGCGACGGCAGGAAGGGGTAGCGCACCCAGCTCACCGCGGGGTGGCCCTCCAGGAATTCCGCGATCCGGTGCGCCGAGGAATTGCAGTGCTCGACCCGAACGGCGAGCGTCTCAAGACCTTTCAGCAGCACCCAGGCGTTGAACGCGCTCATCGCCGGGCCGGTGTGGCGCATCAGCTTCTGCACCGGGCCGTCGATGTACTCCTTGTCGCCGAGGATGGCGCCGCCCAGTACGCGGCCCTGACCGTCGATGTGCTTGGTGGCCGAGTACACCACCACGTCAACCCCCAGCGGAAAGCCCTGCTGCAGCAGCGGCGTGGCAAACACGTTGTCCAGCACCACTTTCGCCCCGGCGCCGTGGGCGAGCTCGGTCACCGCGGCGATGTCCACCAGGGACTGCATCGGGTTCGACGGCGTCTCGAAGAACACCGCCTGCGTCGGTTTGGAAAGCGCCTGCTCCCACTGAGCGAGGTCGTCGCCGTCGACGAACACCGTCTCCACGCCCCAGCGCGGCAGGATCTCGTTGCACACCACGAAGCACGACCCGAACAGGCTGCGAGCCGCGACCAGCCGGTCGCCGGCGGCCAACAGCGCACCCAGCGAGGTGAACACCGCGGCCATGCCGCTCGCGGTGGCGAACGCCGCGGGTGCCCCCTCGATCAGGCGCAGCCGCTCCTCGAACATCGTCACGGTCGGATTGCCGTACCGGGAGTAGACGAAATGGTCCAGCTCCCCGGTGAAAGACTTCTCCGCGACGGCCGCCGACGAGTACACGTAGCCGGACGTCAAGAACATCGCCTCGGCGGTCTCTTCGAAACCCGAGCGCAACAGCCCGCCGCGCACGCCGATGGTGGCCTGGCTGACGCCGTCGGGCAGCGCCCTGGGCGTGCGGACCGAGTCGCTCATCCCTGCTTCAGCCCTGTTTCCAAGGCAATCCCACTGCGCGCCAACCGGTTTCACCGCGATGACCGCTCGCATCGAGCTGGCCCTCGAAACCGTCCAGCACGTTGTAGGCCGGCGTGATGCCCAGCTCCGTCGCCACCTCGGCCGCGCCGATCGAGCGGTTGCCCGAACGGCACAGGAAGATCACGGGCCGCTCCTCGTCGGCGGGTGGGACCCGGCCCTTCAACTCGTCGGCGAAGCTGGGGTTCGGCATCCCGTTGCCGGTGACCCATTCGATGTACACCACGTCGCGGCCCAGGCTGGACAGGTCGGGCACCCCGACGAAGCGCCATTCGGCGTCGGTGCGCACGTCGACCAGCACGGCGTTGGGGTTGTCGCTCAGTAGCTTCCATGCCTCGAGGGGCGTGATGTCTCCTGCGTAGCTCATCCGCGTGAGTCTCGCACAGTCAGGGCATTCGCCACCTGTCGGGCGCGGTCGCGCGCGGCCGCCACGTCCGGGGCGGTGGCCAGTGCCACCCCCAGCCTGGTGGACCTCGGGCCGAAGATGCGGAGATCGCTTTCCGAAACCCGCAGGGCTCCGTTCAGCGCGGCGACGGCCGGCGACCGGCCGTCCGGGTCGGCGGCGACCAGGTGGGCCGCGGCCGGCGACATCATCATGGTGTCCACCGGCAGGCCCAGGACGGCCCGGGCCTGCAGCTCGAACGCCGATAGCCGCTGGCTGCGCAGGGTCACCCAGACGCTGGGGTGCGGGTGGGCGGTGACGTCGGCGAAATACACCTCGTCGCCCTTGATCATCAACTCGACGGCGAAGACGCCGCGCCCGCCGAGCGCCTTGATGATGCGCGCGGCGATCGACTTCGCGGCGTCCACCGCGGCGTCGCTCATCTGCTGGGGTTGCCATGATTCCAGCACGGCGCCGTCGGCGTCGCGATGGCCGATCGGTGAGCAGAATTCGAGCACGGGACCGTTCGGGCCCTCCCTGCGCACGGCGAGCAGGGTGACGTTGAAGTCGACGTCGACCACCGTCTCGGCCATCACCCGACCCGCCGCGCCGCCGACCGCGCGCTGCCAGGCCGGCTCGATGTCGTCCGGCCCGGAGACCACCGAGTGGCCCCGCCCCGACACCGGCTTGACCAGCAACGGGTATCCGGCATGCGCGGCCACCGACCGCAGTTCCCCCACCGACCCGACGAACCAGAAGGGCGCGGTGGGCAGCCCCAGCTCGTCGGCCGCCCGCCGCCGCAGGGCCTCGCGATCGGCGGTGAGCCGCACGGTGCGGGCGCTGGGCACCAGTTCGGTGCGCTCGTGCTCCGGGGTCACGCTCAGCGCCTCGAGGGCGCCCACGGCGACGGCGTCGGTGGCCGTCACCACGAACCGGGGGTTGTGGTGGCGAATCGCGCGCGAGAGAGCGTCGGCGTCGGTCAGGTGCTCTTCGACGGCGATCACCCGCGCGCCGAGGTGTCCCAGCGCGCCGGCCAGCTCCCGGCTCAGCTCACCCGAACCGAGCAGCAGCACCGCCGGTCTGCCGTCGGCATGCGCGTCGGGAGCCTGCGGGGCCGCGTGCGGGGAAGTTTGCGGGGGCAGGACGATCGCGGTCGTCTTGTCGTCCTGGCCGTGGGTCGAGCCGTCAGTCACCGCTCAAGGATAGGTCGGTTCTGGACAGTTAAGGCTGGCCGGGAAGCAGCCGCACCATCAGCCCGTTGGCCTCGGCCAACACGGTGTCGTCGGCGTCGACCAGCTCCGCGGCGACGAACGCCTTGCGGCCCTCGGCGCTGATGACGCGCCCCCGCACCGCCAGCGGCGCGTCGATGGGCGTGACCTTGCGGTAGTCCACGTGCAGGAAGGCGGTGCGGCTGATCGGCCGTCCCGCGGCGTGGGAGATCATGCCGAACATGTGATCGAACAGCAGCGGCAGCACGCCGCCGTGCACGGCGTGGTTGCCGCCGACGTGAAACCGGGTGAAATACCCCGTCATCTCGACGCCGTCGGGGGCGTACCGCGTCAACGTCCAGGGCGGCAGCAGCAGGCTGCCCATCCCCGGCAGGCCGGGTGTCCGGCCGGCCGGCGCCCTGCCCTCCTCCGCCTGGAACGGGCCCAGGACCTCGACCAGGGCCGCGGCGCGGTCGGCCGCGTCGTCCCAGACGTCGTCACCGGGGTCGGCGGACACCGCGAGGTCCTGCAGCCGGCGCATCGCCGCGACGAACCGGCCGAAACCCGGCCCGGGGCTGGCCGGGCCGTATTCGGGGAAGCCGCCGTGGTGTTGGTATTCCGGGTCGAGTTCTTCTGGGTCCGGCTCCGTCACGCGCGGGCCGCCAGGACGTCGCGTCGCACGATCGTCTGGTCGCGCCCGGGACCGACGCCGATGCACGAAACATGCGCTCCCGCAAGCTCTTCCAGCCGTAGCACGTAGTCACGCGCCTTGGCGGGCAGGTCGTCGAACTCCCGCGCGTCCGAGATGTCCTCCCACCAGCCGGGCAGCTCCTCGTAGATCGGCTCGGCCCGGTGCAGGTCGCTCTGGGTCATCGGCATGTCGTGGATGCGGTCGCCGTCGATCTGGTAGCCCACGCAGACCGGCACCGTCTCCAGGCTGGACAGGACGTCGAGTTTGGTCAGGAAGAAGTCGGTGATGCCGTTGACTCGGGTGGCGTAGCGGGCGACGACGGCGTCGAACCAGCCGCAGCGACGGCGCCGCCCGGTGGTGACGCCGAATTCGCCGCCGGTCTTGGACAGGTACTCGCCGTTCTCGTCGAACAGCTCGGTGGGGAACGGGCCGGAGCCCACCCGGGTGGTGTAGGCCTTGAGGATGCCCAGCACGGCGGTGATCCGGGTCGGGCCGATGCCCGATCCCACGCACGCGCCGCCCGCCGTCGGGTTCGACGACGTCACGTAGGGATAGGTGCCGTGGTCGACATCCAGCAGGGTGCCCTGGGATCCCTCCAGCAGCACCGTCTCGCCGGCCTCCAGCGCCGTGTTGAGCAGCCGGCGGGTGTCCCGGATGCGGTGCCGGAAGCCCTCCGCCTGCTCCAGCAGGGCGTCGACCACCTGGTGCGGGTCCAGCGCCTTGCGGTTGTAGATCTTGACCAGGATCTGGTTCTTGAGCTCCAGCGCGGCCTCGACCTTGTGGGTCAGCTGCTCGGGGTCGAGCACGTCGGCGACGCGGATGCCCTGCCGGGCGATCTTGTCCTGGTAACAAGGTCCGATGCCGCGGCCGGTGGTGCCGATCTTCTTGTTGCCCATATAGCGCTCGGTGACCTTGTCGATGGCCACGTGGTAGGGCAGCAGCAGGTGCGCGTCGGCCGAGATCAGCAGCTTGGTGGTGTCGACGCCGCGATCCTCGAGGCCCTTCAGCTCGTCGAGCAGCACACCCGGATCCACCACCACGCCGTTGCCGATCACGTTGGTGACACCCGGCGTCAGCACCCCGGACGGGATCAGGTGCAGCGCGAAGTTCTCGCCGCCGGGCAGGACGACGGTGTGCCCGGCGTTGTTGCCGCCCTGGTAACGCACCACCCACTGCACGCGCCCACCGAGCAGGTCAGTGGCCTTACCTTTGCCCTCGTCGCCCCACTGGGCGCCGATGAGGACGATTGCCGGCATGCCTTGCTCCCGCCTAATCCCACGCGTTTCAGCCTGCTTATTGTGGTCCAGCCGGTGGCCCAGCCTATCCCAGGCCTATGCCAGGAGGTTGCGAGTAACACATGGAGACGGTGGGGGTGTTGGTGTTCGGCGATCGGCGGGTGCCCGGGCCGCTGACCGGCCTGCCCGTGCACACGGCCGATATCGACGCCGCGATCGGGCCGTACCGGCGGCTGGCGGTCGTCGGCGCCGACGCCGACCTGGCCGCGGTGCTGACCCGGTTGCTGCGCGCCGACCGGCTGGACGTCGAGGTGGCCTATGTGCCGACCCGCCGCACCCGGGCAACCCGGATCTACCGCGCGCCGGCCGGGCGGCGGGCTGCGCGGCGCGCCCGGCGCGGCTCCGCGCACCGGGTGACCCTGATCCGCGACGAGACCGGGTCGGTGGTGGCGGGCCGGGCCGGCTGGTTGCCCCCCGACGGCGGGCAGCTGCTGCGCGGCGAGGCCGTCGTCGACGACACCACGCTCTTCGACGGGGACGTCGCCGCGGTGTGGGTCGAGCCGACGCTGGCCGCGCCGGGCCTGCGCGCCCGGGTCAAAGGGCGCCGGTGGGTCGCCGGCCGCGCCGCCCAGCTGGGTAGCACCGGCGTCACGGTCGTGCGCGACGGCGTCGCGGCGCCCCGCGCGGCGCGCCGCTCGACGTTTTACCGCCACGTCGAAGGTTGGCTGCTGGTCCGGTAATTTTTCAGCGGTGAGCTTCCCCGCGCGGCAACACGAATCGGTGCGGCCCAGCCCGATTTTCCTGGGCCTGGTCGCGTTGACGGCGGCGGGCGGCGTCCTGGCCTGGCTGGCCGGATCGAGCGTGCGGCCGCTGTCCTATGTCGGGGTCTTCCTCTTCGTCATCGCGGGCTGGCTGGTTTCGCTGTGCCTGCACGAATTCGGCCACGCCGTCACCGCCTGGCGATTCGGCGATCACGACGTCGCGGTCCGCGGTTACCTGACCCTGGATCCGCGGCGCTACAGCCACCCCGCGCTCTCGCTGCTGCTGCCGATGGTGGTCATCCTGCTGGGCGGCATCGGGCTGCCGGGCGCCGCGGTATACGTGCGGACCTGGTTCATGACGCCCACCCGCCGCACGCTGGTCAGCCTGGCGGGCCCGGCGGCCAACCTCGTGCTGGCGGTGCTGCTGCTGGGGCTGACCCGGCTGTTCTACGACCCGGCCCACGCCGTGCTGTGGTCCGGGGTGGCGTTCCTGGGCTTCCTTCAGCTCACCGCGGTGTTGCTGAACCTGCTGCCCGTTCCGGGCCTCGACGGCTACGACGCGCTCGAGCCGCATCTGAGTCCCGAGACGCAGCGCGCGCTGGCGCCGGCCAAGCAGTGGGGCTTCGTCATCCTGCTGTTCCTGCTCTTCGCGGCCAGCCAATGGTTCTTCGGGCTGGTGCTCTGGTTGTTCCATTTCTCCGGCGTGCCGCCCGTGCTGGTGTCCTGGGGCAACCAGCTCACCCGGTTCTGGAGCCGCTGGATCTAGCGGTTGCCATATATGCGTCATTGCGCATATATTGCTGGGCTATGGGCGCCGGCCACAACCACCTCCCCGCCGAGACCGACTCGTCCCGGATGATCCCCCGCATGGTCGCCGCCGCGGCCATCCTGGCGGCGTTCTTCGTGATCGAATTGACCACCTCGATCCTGATCAACTCGATGGCGCTGCTGGCCGACGCCGGGCACATGCTCACCGACGTGGTCGCCGTGTTCATGGGGCTGGCCGCCGTCACGCTGGCCCGCCGCGGCAGCTCGTCGCCCGCACGCACCTACGGCTGGCACCGCGCCGAGGTGTTCACCGCGGTCGCCAACGCCGGGCTGCTGATCGGGGTCGCGATGTTCATCCTCTGGGAGGCGATCCAGCGGCTGAAGGAAACCCCGACGGTCCCGGGCGTGCCGATGATCGTGGTCGCGCTGGCCGGGCTGCTGGCCAACCTGGTGGTAGCGCTGCTGCTCCGGTCGCATTCGGAGGGCAGCCTGGCGGTCAGGGGCGCCTACATGGAGGTGGTCGCCGACAGCGTCGGCAGCGTCGGCGTGCTGATCGCCGGCATCGTCACCGTCACGACGCGCTGGCCGTACGCCGACGTGGTGGTCGCGGTGCTGGTCGCGCTGTGGGTGCTGCCCCGGGCCGAGTCGCCGTCGCTGGTCAGGTGCGCGGTGCACATGTCCTTGCCCGGCGACAGCGTCCACACGTGCAGGTCGTGCACCTCGGTGACGCCGTCGACGGCGCCGAGCGCGCTGCGCAACTCCTCCACGTCGATGTGGGCCGGCGACGTCTCGGACAGGATCCGCAGCGCCGCGCGGGCCAGCGAGACGGCCCGGGGCAGCACCCACAGCGCGACCAGCACCGCGACCACCACGTCGGCGTACGGCCAGCGCGTCGTGACGGTG
>NZ_LZKL01000039.1 GCF_001668725.1 Mycobacterium sp. E787
AAGGTTTTCCAGGAACCACCCGGTGTGAAACGCCACCTCGCCGGCGTGCAGGATGCCGAGCATGAATCCGAAGGTCAGGAAGTCGAACAGCGAGTTGATGGGCCCGAACGTCAGCATGAACCTGCGGATGAAGGCGACGTTCCAGTGCGCCGGCGCATCGCGTTGCTCCTCATCGACGCGGTCGGTGGGGATCGCCAACTGCGAGGCATCGTAGAGCAGGTTGCCCAGCAGGATCTGGCTGGGCAGCATCGGCAGAAACGGCAAGAACGCCGACGCGGCGGCGGCGCTGAACATGTTGCCGAAGTTGCTCGACGTGCCCATCAGCACGTACTTGATCGTGTTGGCGAAGATCCGGCGGCCCTCGGCGACGCCGGTGGCCAGCACGCCCAGGTCCTTTTCCAGCAGCACCACGTCGGCCGCGTCCTTGGCGACGTCGGTGGCGCTGTCTACGGAGATCCCCACGTCCGCGGCGTGCAGGGCCAACGCGTCGTTGACG
Organism: Mycobacterium sp. E787; assembly: GCF_001668725.1. Lineage (GTDB taxonomy): Bacteria > Actinomycetota > Actinomycetes > Mycobacteriales > Mycobacteriaceae > Mycobacterium. The sequence continues at coordinate 497 of NZ_LZKL01000039.1, forward strand.
CCGTCGCCGAGGAAGCCGACCGATCGCCCGTTGCGGCGCAGCGCGGTGATCAGCCGCGCCTTCTGCTCGGGGGAGATGCGCGCGAAGATGGTGTGGTTTTGCGCGGCGTCGACGAACCCGTCGTCGTCGAGGGGTTCCAGCTCGGCGCCGGTGAGAGTGCCCTTGGACGCCAAACCCAGGTCATTGCAGACCTTTTCGGCGACCCGCGGATTGTCGCCGGTGGCGATCTTGAGCTCGATGCCCAGTTCGGCCAGCTGTGCCAGCGACTGGCGCGCCGCGGGTTTGGGTTCGTCGGCGAAGACCAGAAAGCCGGCCAGCGTCAGGTCGTGTTCGTCGTCGGCGGTGAGCTCCGTCAGCTCGGCGGCCGGGCGGGTGGCGACGGCGACCACCCGCCGTCCGGCGGCGAACAAGTCCGCCAGGGTCGCATCCGCGGCCGCCGGCGTCCCGTCGCACCGGTCCAGGACCTGTTCGGGGGCGCCCTTGACGACGAGGAGGCGGTTGCCGTCGTCGTCGACCAACACCGACGTCGCGCGCCGCTCGTGGTCGAACGGCAGCAGCGCGACGCGGCGCACCGCGCCGCCCACCAGTTGCTGTGGCTGCGGGGAGTCCCACAGCGCGGCGTCGAGCGGATTGGCGCTCACCACACCGGATTCCGGGTCGACGTCGGTGGCCAGCAGCCCGAGCCGCCGGACCGGCTCGGCCGGCGCACCGGCCGGATCGATCGTGCCGACCAGGCGGATGCGGCCTTCCGTCAGCGTGCCGGTCTTGTCGGTGATCAGGATGTCGATGTCGCC
>NZ_LZKL01000040.1 GCF_001668725.1 Mycobacterium sp. E787
TCCTGGGCCCACATCGCCTCGTAGTCGGATTCCACAGCCGCAATCGCGGGAGCGTTGAAACCGAACAGGTTGGAGTTCACCAACGACACCAGTTTGGAGCGATTGGCCGACACCACCACCGGATGCACCGTCGCCGCCAACGCCGACTCAAACGCACCGGCCACCGCTTTGGCCTGCGCGGCCGCACTCGCAGCTTGAGACGCCGCCGAGGTCAACCACGCCGAATACGGAACGGCTGCGGCGGCCATCGCCGCGGATGCAGGACCCTGCCACGCGTGACCAGCCAACGCCGAGGTCACCGAGGAAAACGATCCCGCGGCCGCACTCAACTCATCGGCCAGCCCGTCCCACGCCGCAGCGGCCGCCAACATTGGCGCTGACCCGGCACCGGAGAACATCCGGGACGAATTGATCTCCGGCGGGAGCACCAAAAAGCTCATGACCGCGGTCCCTTCTCAGCAGCGAGCCCCGGGAGCCAAAGTGTGCCTTCGCTCGGGTTCACACGCAACCGCGACTGCGAGCGCTTGATCCCTGCGGTCCGGTCCGCAACGATCGTGCGGCGGCCGGGATTGGATTCCCGCCTAACGGGGTATGGGGCAGGCCGGAGAATGTACGTTGCTCCAGTGGCTGCTGAAGGTCTGATCAACGACGATCGAGGGGAGCAGTGATGAACTTTTCGGTGTTTCCGCCCGAGGTCAACTCGGTGCTCCTGCTTGATGGGCCGGGCCCGGGGCCGATGCTGGAGGCGGCGGCGGCCTGGGACGGGATCCGCAGTGAGTTGAGCGCGGCGGCAAGCGCATTCAGCTCCGTGACCTCGGACCTGGCCGGGCAGGCCTGGCAGGGCCCGTCGGCGGCGTCCATGACCAACGCGGCCGCCGGGTACGTGGACTGGCTGGGCGGGGCGGCCGCGCAAGCCGAGCAGTCGGCGGCCCAGGCGCGGGCGGCGGCCGTCGCCTACGAGGCCGCGCTGGCGACCATCGTGGACCCCGGGTCGATCACGGCCAATCGCGGCCAGCTGGTGTCGCTGGTGATGTCGAACCTGTTCGGCCAGAACGCGCCGGCGATCGCGGCGGCCGAGGCCGAATACGAGCAGATGTGGGCCCAGGC
>NZ_LZKL01000041.1 GCF_001668725.1 Mycobacterium sp. E787
GCGCACCAGCGGGGTCGTCGCATACCGTCTGGGATTGACGGTCCACGGGCACGAGGTGCTCAGCGACGTCTCCTTCACGGCGCGGCTGGGGACGTTGACCGCCGTGGTCGGTCCGTCGGCGGCGCGCAACTCGGCGCTGCTCGAACTGCTCGCCGGCACCCGGGAACTGAGCTCCGGCCGGGCCACCGTGGACGGCCACGACGTGCACGCCGAGCCCGAGTCGATGCGCACCCGGATCGGGGTCGTGCAGCGTGACGAGCGCGTGCACCCGCGGCTCACCGTCCAACAGGCCATGCGGTTCGCCGCCGAACTTCGCCTGCCGCCGGACACCGCACGCGAGCACCGCGAGCGGGTGGTGGACCAGGTGCTCGACGAACTCGAGCTCACACCACATCGCGCGACCCGGATCAGCAAGCTCGCGCCCGAGGTGCGCCGGTGTGTGTCGCTGGCCGTCGAATTGATCACCCGGCCGACGCTCCTCGTGGTCGACGAGCCGGGCGCCGGACTGGATGCGGCGCAACAAGACCACGTGATGGCGATCCTGCGCCGCCAGGCCGACATCGGATGTGTCGTGGTGGTGGCGATGTCATCGCCGTCCTCGCCGAGCGGCGTCAGCATCTGCGATCAGGTGGTGGTGCTCACCGGGCGCGGCGCAATGGCTTTCGTCGGGGCGCCCCTGCAGGTCGAGGCCTCGATGGGAACCACCGACTGGGCCAAGGCCCTCGAGCGGGTCGCGGCCGATCCCGACGGAGCCGATCGCGCATTCCGCGCCGGTCGCCAGGGGCCGCCCGCCCCGCCGGAGGTCGCCGCGCCGTGGCCGCTGCCCGCCGAGCTGCCCGCGAAGCGACAGATCCGGTTACTCACCCGCAGACAGCTCCGCCTGGTCTTCGCCGACCACCTCTCCTCGCTGTTCTTGGTGGTGCTGCCCTTCGTGTTGGCGGCGCTGACGCTGCTGATCCCGGGCGATTCCGGTTTGGAACGGCCCGCTCCGAGCAGCTCCAACGCCCACGAAGCCATCGAGGTCTTGGCCGCATTCAACATCGGCGCGGTGATCATCGGCACCGTGCTGACCATCCGCGCCATCGTCGAGGAGCGCCGCGTCTTCCGGCGTGAGCAGGCCGTCGGGCTGTCGGCGCCGGCCTATGTGGTGGCCAAGCTCCTCGTGTTCGGTCTGGCCGCGCTCATCTTGTCGGCTGTCTTCTACGCGATCGTCATCGTCGCGAAGGGTGGCCCCGTCCACGGCGCCGTGCTGCTGGGCAACGCGACGGTCGAACTCTATGTGAGCGTCGCCGTCACGGCCGTCGTGTCCGCGGCCGTCGGGTTGGTGCTGTCGACGATGGGCAACCGGCAGCGCGAGGTGCTGCCACTGCTCGTGCCGGTGATCCTCGCCTCGGCGCTGTTCAACGGGAGCCTGGTGCAGCTGGTGAGCAAGTGGGGCTTTCAGCAGATCTCCTGGTTCGTCCCGGCGCAGTGGGGCTTCGCGGCGTCGGCGTCCACCGTCGATCTGCGCAGGGTCGACGCACTGGCCGCCAATGCCTTGATGTGGACCCATTATTCGGGCTGGTGGGTGTTCGACATGGGGATGCTGATGGCCTTCGGGGCGATCGCGGCCGGCTTGACCCTGTATCGGTTGCGGGCGCCTGGCGGGACCGGGCGGGCGCTACATCGCGAACAGCAGGAACTGGGTGACCTGGCTGGCTGAAAAGTTGTTGTCGCTGACCAGCACCACCGATTGGCGGCCGTCGGGCAGCTTCGGCCCCAACGTGATCCCCTCGATGTTGTCGAGGGGCGACAGCCCCGGCGTCGCCGACAGATCGGCCGCCAGCGTCTTGGTCATCGGGGTCACGGCCACGCCCCGCATCGACGGCAGGGGCAGCACGTCGGTCGCGGCGCCGACGTCGGCGCGGTAGATCCGGATGGTCGGGGGCACCGCGGAGGATCGTTCCAGCACGAGAAACGTGGTGTCGGACAGCGCGACCAGGTCCGAGACCCCGTTGAGGTCCGCGGGCGGTGCGGGCGGTTCCATCGGGTAGGCGTACTGGGCGGTGGGCGCCCCGGTGTTGACGTCGAATTTGGTGATCCGGGTCAGAACGCCGCGGCCGTCGTCGCTTTTGGGTTCGTCGTCGCCATTGGGTTCGTCGTCGTTTTTGGGTTCGTCGTTATAGCCGGGGTCTTCCATTGCGGCGAACAGCCATTGGCCGTCGGGCGTCAGCGCCACCCCCTCCAGCGCCTTGTTGCGGCGCGGCCCGGTTTGCTGCGCGGACATGGCCAGGTTGGACGGCAAGGTGAACTGGCCGAGGTAGGCGCCGTCCAGCGCGGCGGTCCGCACCCAGGGGTCCAGCAACGCCGGCCCGGCGGTGAGCCGCTCGCCCTCCGAGCACCAGTACAGCCGCTGCCGGCCGGGGTCGAAGGCGATGCCCTCCGGGTCGGGAGGAATGACCGGCGGCGTGGTGTTCAGGCTCAGCGGCTCGAACGGGCGACCCGCCTCGTCGAGCAGCGGGTGGGTGGCGATGAAGGTGGCGTCGCGGATTCCGTTGTCGGACAATGACAGTCGCACGGTGTAGAAGCGGGCAGGGTTCTTCTCGGAGCGGTCGTCGCTGATCACGTAGTACTGTCGGCGCCCCGCGTCGTAGCTGATGCCCGACAGCCCGCCGATGACCGTGCCGTCGAAGGTGGCTCCGAACGCGACCTGCGACTGACCGAGGTAGGTCAGCATCGGCGGGCTCGCCGACCCCGGGGTGATACAGCCGGGGAGCACCAACGCCGCGCAGAGGCCCACCCCGAGCCCGCGGGCCAGCACGCGACTAGACATAGCGCCTGACGTGGCGGCAGTAGTCGGCGTAGAGGTGGCCGTACCGCTGCCGCATGAATTCCTCCTCACGCAACACTTGCCGGTGGAAGAGCGCGGTCGCGGCGACCAGATAGATCAGCGGCACCCAGTTGGGGAACACCAACAGCTGGCCGACCAGGAACACGAAGAAACCGACATAGATCGGGTTGCGGCTCCGCGCGAACACCCCGGTGGTCACCAACCGACCGGGTTGGGCGGCGTCGATGCCGACGCGGAAGCTCTTGCCGAACGACACCAGGCTCAGCACCAGGATTCCGAGACCGGCCAGGCACAGCGCCACGCCCAGCCATTCGAGGACCGGCGAGTGGAAAAACCGCTGGTGGCTGGCCAGGGGCCAACCGAAGGCGGCGGCGAACACCGTATAGAAGTAGAACAGCGCCACCGGCGGTATCAGGTAGTCCGTCTTGTCCAGCTTCCCGAAATGCATCGCCTGGGTGCCGGTCCGGCGCAGCTGCACGACCCGGCCCGCGACCGTGCCGACCAGCAGCACGACCATGACAGCGGCCAGGTATTGCGCCATCGCTCGATCATGGCACCGACATGTCGCCGCAGGGGGTGCACGCAACGCGAAAGTCGCGGGCGGATCACGCGATGGATGCACGCCGGACGAATTGTTTGCGGGGCCCGATCAGGGGGTTACCGTGCCTTTATGGCGCCAGACACGAAAAGCACTGCCGAACATCTGCGCAACGCCCTCGACGGGCGCTGGCGCGACGTGAAGAACCGGATGCGGGACACGATGACCGAAGACCTGTTCCGCCCGCATTACACCCCGAACACGGTGATCGCCCGCACCAAGGTGGCCGAGCAGATGCGGATCATGGCCGCGTTCGGTGTCGCCGCCGACAACTTCCGCAAGGAACACGGCGGCACCGGCGACGTGGGCGCGGCCATCACGATGATCGAGATGCTGGCGATGTCGGACCTGTCGCTGATGGTGAAGGCCGGTGTGCAGTGGGGGCTGTTCGGCGGTGCCGTCGAGAACCTGGGCACCGAGCGCCACCACGAGGCCTACGTGAAGAAGATCATCAGCCTCGAGTTGCGCGGCTGTTTCGCGATGACCGAGACCGGACACGGCAGTGACGTCCAGTCGCTGGAGACCACCGCGACCTACGATCCCGAGACCGAAGAGTTCGTCATCGACTCCCCCACCCCGACCGCCCGCAAGGACTACATCGGCGGCGCCGCCCAAACCGCCACCATGGCAGCGGTTTTCGCGCAGCTGATCACCACCGAGGACGGCAAGCCGGTCAACCACGGCGTGCACTGCCTGCTGGTCCCGATCCGCGACGCCGACGGCAACGACCTGCCAGGGGTGACGACGTCGGACTGCGAGTACAAGGGCGGCCTGCCCGGCGTCGACAACGGTCGGATCGTCTTCGACCACGTCCGCGTCCCGCGGGTGAACCTGCTGAACAAGTACGGCGACGTCGCCGCCGACGGCACGTACAGCTCGCCGATCGACAACCCCAACCGCCGCTTCTTCACCATGCTGGGCACGCTGGTTCGGGGCCGCATCACGGTGGGCGGCAGCGCGGGCGCCGCCGGTCGCGTCGCGCTCGACATCGCCACCCGGTATGCGTTGCAGCGCAGGCAATTCTGTGCGCCCGGCGAGGACACCGAGGTGCTGATCATGGACTACCTGGTGCATCAGCGCCGGCTGTTCCCGTTGATCGCCAAGTCGTACGCGCTGCAATTCGCGCAGAACGAACTGGTCGGCCGCTGCCACGACATCCAGACCGCGGACGCCCCGGACGCCGACGAGCAGCGCGAGCTCGAAGCGCGCGCCGCCGGTTTGAAGGCGGCCAACACCTGGCATGCTTCGCGCGCCATTCAGGAGGCGCGCGAGGCCTGCGGCGGCGCCGGCTACATGGCCGAGAACCGGCTGATCGGGCTGCGCGGCGACACCGACGTCTTCACCACGTTCGAGGGCGACAACCACGTGCTGACCCAGTTGGTGGCCAAGGAGCTGCTGACTGCCTACGCCGACGACATCCGCAGCATGAGCCCGGTGGAATGGGTGCGTTTCGCCGCCAACACCGTCGGCGAGCGGGTGCGCAAACGCACAGCGGCGGAAGCCATCATGCAGACGATCGTGGACGCGCGCCAAGACAGCGAGGAAGAAGGCAGCCTGTTCAACCGGGGCACCCAGGTGAACATGTTCGAGGAGCGGGAGGACTATCTGCTGTCCTCGGTCGCCCGCCGGCTGCAGGGCAAGTCCAAAGAAATGTCGGAGTTCGACGCGTTCAACGCCGTGCAAGATCACGTCCTGCACGCCGCGAACGCGCACATCGACCGAATCGTGTTGGAGGCGTTCGTCGCCGGGATCGACTCGTGCGAGGACGAGACGGCCCGCGAGCTGCTCGACCTGGTCTGCGACCTGTACGCGTTGTCGGTGATCGAGGACGACAAGGCCTGGTACATCGAGCATGGCTACCTGTCGACGGGCCGGGCCAAGGCGGTCACCCGCGGCATCAATGATCGGTGCCGCAAGCTGCGCCCGTACGCCGAGACGCTGGTCGACGGCTTCGGCATCCCCGAGCCGCTGCGGTACGCCGAGATGCTGCACCCGGAGAATCTGCCGGTCTGACCATCGCGAAAGCGACTGCGCCGCAAGGCTACTGATGCGGGATCGTGCCGAGCACCTGCAGCTTGCCATCCGGACCGATGCGGAACTTCGCCGTGCCGATTCCGGTGGGACAGCAGGGCTGATCCTTGCCGACCTGCCACTGGTATTGGACCGTGACGGTGTCAGCGGACGGCGCCAGCACGGTGATGTACGGCTTCGGGTTGGGCGTGGCCGGGCCCAGCGGGGTGTTGTGATCGAAGAACAAGAGCTGTTGCGGCGTCGACTCGCTTGCGATGGTGGGGATTATCTGAACCCAGTACAGCCGGCACTTGTTGGTGTGCCCCCTTGCGATTTCGACCCAACTCGAGCCCGGGACCTCGATTGGAACCGACGCGATCGCCTGGCGCACCGTGTCGGCCGTCGGCCCGTCGGAGTCCTTGCAGGTGTCGGCGCGCGGCGCCGGCGGCGCCGCCGGTTTACCGCCGCACGCCGAGGCCGACAAAACCAGCAGAATCACGAACAGGCGTCGCACATTGTGAGCTTAACGAAAACTGTGAATGTCCCATCTGTTTCGTCGGAACCCCATTCCTGAGACGCAATTCGGGGGGTTCGCCGGTAATCTGGGCGGCGTCGCAGATCGGCGTTGACCTGCGATTACCCGGTCGGCGACGGGCATTCCGGTCAGCTCACACATCGATGCGGATCCGGTGAGAGAAAGCCGTAAAACGGCGGAAACATCGAGCGCCCGACGCCGAAACATCATTGCCGCACCATTAGCGCGTAGGCCCTTGCGCGCTCGAGGGGAGGAATTCAGGCGTGGCCACCAAGCCGCACGGCGCCCCCGGGGACGCCGTGAACAGTCTGTGCGCCTACTGCGGCGTCGGCTGCGGAATGGTGTTGCAGGTCACAACCGATCCGCAGAGCGGCCGCCGTCACGTCGCGAAATCCATTGGCAGCACGAGCCACCCGGCCAACTTTGGCCGGTTGTGCACCAAGGGCGCGACCACTTCGGACATGCTGGCCGCCCCCGGACGGCTGGATTCGGCGTACGCGCGCGCCGACCGGGGCGAATCCCTCGAACCGGTCGACATGGATGCCGCGCTCACTCGGTCCGCGAAGCGGTTGCGGGCGATCATCGAACGGCACGGCCCCGATTCCTTCGCGATGTATGTGTCGGGCCAGATGTCCCTCGAGGCGCAGTACCTGGCGAACAAGCTGACCAAAGGGTTCATCCGCACCAATCAGATCGAGTCGAACTCGCGGCTGTGCATGGCCAGCGCGGGATCCGGCTACAAGCTCTCCCTAGGTGCGGACGGCCCGCCCGGCTCGTACCGCGACTTCGAACACGCCGACCTCTTCTTGGTCATCGGCTCCAACATGGCCGACTGCCACCCGATCCTGTTCCTGCGCATGATGGAGCGCGTCAAGGCCGGTGCCAAGCTGATCGTGGTGGACCCGCGCCGCACCGCGACCGCCGAGAAGGCGGACCTGTTCCTGCAGATCGCGCCGGGCACCGACCTCGCGTTGCTCAACGGGCTGCTGCACCTGATCGTCGCCAATGGGCAGACGGATCCGCACTTCATCGCACACTTCACCGAGGGCTGGGAGGCGATGCCGAACTTCCTCGAGCAGTACACCCCCGAGAAGGTCAGCGAAATCACCGGCCTCCCAACCGAAGACCTCCGCACCGCGGCCCGCTGGATCGGCGACGCCGAAAACTTCCTGAGCTGCTGGACGATGGGCCTCAACCAGAGCACCCACGGCACCTGGAACACCAACGCGATCTGCAACCTGCACCTGGCCACCGGCACGATCTGCAAACGCGGCAGCGGTCCCTTCTCGCTCACCGGGCAACCCAACGCGATGGGCGGCCGCGAAATGGGTTACATGGGGCCGGGTTTGCCGGGCCAGCGCTCGGTCCTATCGGCCCCCGACCGCGATTTCGTCGAGGACGTCTGGGGCATTCCGCGCGGCTCGCTGCGCACCGAGGTCGGCACCGGCACCGTCGACATGTTCTCCCGCATGGCCGATGGCGCCATCAAGGCGTGCTGGATCATTTGCACCAATCCCGTTGCCAGCGTTGCCAATCGCAAGACGGTGCTGGCGGGCCTGGAACGCGCCGACCTGGTGATCACCCAGGATGCGTTCCTCGAGACCGAAACCAGCGAGTACGCCGACATCGTGCTGCCGGCCGCCCTGTGGACGGAGTCGGAGGGGGTGATGATCAATTCCGAGCGCAACCTGACCCTTTTTCAGCCCGCCGTCCGGGCGCCCGGTCAAGCCTTGCCCGATTGGCAGATCATCGCCCGCATCGCCTGCGAGATGGGCTTTTCGGACTCGTTCAGCTACGACTCGGCGGAGCAGGTCTTCGAAGAGATCAAGCGGTTCTGGAATCCCGCGACCGGTTACGATCTGCGCGGCGCCAGCTACGAGCGGCTGCGGCAGACGCCGCTGCAGTGGCCGTGCCCACCACAGGGCACCGGCGATCGCAACCCGATCCGCTACCTCAACGACGGGATCAGCCAAACCCGGCTGGTGCGCGAGGACGGCAGCGTGCCCCGGTTGGCGTTCCCGACGCCGAGCGGCCGCGCGGTGTTCTTCGCGCGCCCGCACCTGCCGCCCAAGGAAATGCCCGACGACGACTACCCTTTCCTGCTCAACACGGGGCGCCTCCCGCACCAATGGCACACGATGACCAAGACCGGCAAGGTCGCCAAGCTCACCAAGCTCAACCCCGGGCCGTTCGTCGAGATCCACCCCGACGACGCCGCGCGGCTGCAGATCTCCGAAGGGGACTTCGTGGAGGTCGCGTCGCGCCGCGGCCGCGCCGTGCTGCCCGCCGTGGTCACCGACCGGGTGCGACCGGGCAACTGCTTCGCCCCGTTCCACTGGAACGACGCCTTCGGCGAGTACCTGTCGATCAATGCCGTCACCAACGATGCCGTCGACCCGATATCGCACCAACCGGAGTTCAAGGCCTGCGCCGTCGCCCTGGTCAAGGTTGCCGCCGAACCCGATCCGGTCACCGAAGCCGAAACCACGGTCGCCGCCGGCACCCTGCTGCCCGGACAGGAAATCAGCGTGTCACACGTCGACGCACTCGCCGAAATGTTCGGCGTCGCAGACGAACCCGCCCCGGCGTTCGATGAACGGGGCCGCTCCTACCTCGCCGGAATGCTGGCCGGCTTGCGTTCCGAAGCCGGGCGCCGCGCCGGCGGCGTGCCCACCCTGCCCGTCAGCGCACCTTTCGACTCGCGCACCCGGCTGTGGGTGGACGGCGTGCTCGCGGGAATGTTTGCGCGCAGCGCGGGCGCCCGCATGGTGCCTGAGTTGCCCGACGGCACCCCCACCGGTCCACGCCCCCAACCGGGTTCGGCGCCGGGGCGCGCGCCGGTCGTCGTGCTGTGGGCCTCGCAGACCGGGAATGCCGAAGAGCTCGCCACCGAGATCGCCGCGCGGCTGGGCGAGGCGAACGTGCCGGCCGCGCTGCACAGCATGGACGACTTCCCGATCGCCGAGCTGCCGACGACGCGGGAGGTGCTGCTGATCACCAGCACCACCGGCGACGGCGACCCACCGGACAACGGCGCCGGCCTGTGGCGGGCGCTGACCTCCGGCAGCCCACCACGATTCACCGACACCCGCTATGCGGTTCTGGCGCTGGGCGACTCCAACTACGACGACTTCTGCGGTCACGGACGCAAGCTCGACGAGCGTCTGGCGCAGCTGGGAGCGACCCGGATCGTCGACCGCGTCGACTGCGAACCCGACTACGACGACGCGGCCGGGAAGTGGCTGAGCGGTGTCATCGCCGCGCTGGCCCGTACGCCAACCCCGGCGGGCCGGGATGGCCGCGCGCCGGCGGCCGGGGCCACGACCGCCGCGCCGGCTCGGCCGGTGCACGGGCCTGCGGCGGTCGGATACAGCAAGAAGCATCCCCTGATCACCGACATGGCCCGCAACATCAGGCTGGGGCAGCCGCAGTCGGCAAAGGATGTGCGGCAGTTGGTGTTTCGCCTGCCCGAGGGCACGATCGCCTACGAGGCCGGTGACGCGCTAGGGGTGTGGCCGCGCAACAGCGACCGGCTGGTCGACGAGTGGCTATCCGTCACCGGACTGGACGGGCAGACCCCGGTCGAGGTCGGCGAGCACGGTCTGATGTCGTTGCGCTCCGCGCTCACCGAGCGAATCGAGATCGCGCACATCAGCCGTGACCTGGTGCGGTTCGTGCAGGAGCGCACCGGCGATCAGAAACTCGCCGAGCTGTTGAAGCCGGAGAACAAAGCCGACCTGAGCAATTGGGCGTGGGGCCGCCAGGCCATCGACCTGCTGGCGCAGCACCCGGTCTCGGCATCGGCCCACGAGTGGCTGAGGGTGCTCAAACGCCTTCAGCCGCGGCTGTATTCGATCTCGTCGAGCCCCAAGGAGTGGCCCGGCGAAGTTCACCTGACGGTCTCGCCGGTGCGCTACAACTTCCAGGGGGTGCCGCGCCGCGGGGTGTGTTCGACCTACCTTGCCGACCGCTCCCCCGGCGACCGGGTGGCCGTCTATTTGCAGCCGTCGAGCAACTTCCGGCCCCCCGCCGACCCGGACACCGCGATGATCATGATCGGTCCGGGCACCGGGATCGCGCCCTTCCGCGCCTTCCTGCAGGAGCGCCGGGCGCTCGGCCACACCGGTCCCAATTGGCTGTTCTTCGGCGAACAGCACGCCGCCACCGACTACTACTACCGCGACGAGATCGAACAGATGCGCGCCGACGGCCTGCTCACCGAGCTGGACCTGGCGTTCTCCCGCGACCAGCGCGACAAGGTCTACGTGCAGCACCTGATGCGCGACCGCGGGGAGCAGCTGTGGCGCTGGCTGCAGGACGGCGCACAGCTGTACGTCTGCGGTAACGCCGACCCGATGGCCAAGGACGTCGACCGCACGCTCTGCGAGATCGCCGCCCGGCACGGCAACCTCGAGCCGGACGCGGCGCGGGCCTACGTCCAGGCGCTGGCCGCCGACAAGCGCTACCACCGCGACGTCTACTAAAGCGCCCGCCCGAGCGCCTGTAATACGACGGAAACGTCGCACACCCGCCGCCGAAACATCCCCGTCGCACCATTGCCTCATCTGGTTGCGTCGAGGAGGGGCCGTGAGCGTCGCTCGGGAGTGTGATGGGCCCGACCGGGTCATGAAAAGCGTCTGCCCGCTGCGGTGCCCGCGGCATCCCGAAGGCCGGGCGTCGGCCGCCGGCCAGGTCGATTGGGCGGGGCTGCCCGTCAACCTCGACATGGCGTTCTCCAGGGAGAAGCGCGACAAGGTCTACGTGCAACACGTGATGCGCAAGCAGGGCAGCCAGCTGTGGCGGTGGGTGCACGGCGACGCGCAGGTGTGCGTCTGCGAAAACGCGGTCGACGACCTCACCAGCACCAACCAGTAATCGCCGGCGGCGCCTCCGGCGCATCCGTGCCCACGAAACATAAACCGCTGCGTTGCTTTGCGGCGTGTCATCGCAGACGTTTATGTGTCGCGGCCGCGAAGGCGATATGGTCTACCCGCAGCCGCGCGCACCCCCCTTCAGTCCACCTGGACGGAAACGGTCTGGATCGCGTTGCCGCCGTACCCGAGGCGGTTCCATTCGGGCAGTTCAGGCTGCGTGTTCCCGGCCCGATCGGTGGCCCGCGCCCGCACGGTGGTGGCTCCGCGGACGTCGCAACGCGCGAACAACTCCCACCACTGCCAGCTGTGCCGCCGTCGTTCGCCGACGAGTCGGGCGGGCCGCCAGGGGCCCCCGCCGATGGAAACGTCCACGCGGTCGATCGGGGCGGCACCCGACCACGCGACGCCTCGGACGACGAATTCCCCGGCTGTCACCGAGGCGCCGTCGGAGGGCTGAGCGATCAGCGCGCGGACGCGCTGCAGGCGGACGGGCTCGCGAACGACGCGGCCATCACGCTCCCATTCGTAGTGGTAGCGCTTCGTCTGGAAGAAGGCCTCGAATGGACGGTCGATCACCTCGATCTCGGTCAGCCATTTGACCGATGCGACGGAATACCATCCGGGCACGATGAGCCGGACGGGACGGCCATGCTGCAGCGGCAGCGGTTCACCGTTCATCGCGTACGCGATGAGCGTGCCGGAGTCGCGTGCGTCGTCGAGGGACAAGGCGCGCTCGAACCGCACGGGCGCGGTCGCGCCGTCGACCAATCCCGTGTCGGCACCGCGAAATACGACGTGGTGAGCGCCGGGCGCCACGCCCGCACGATCCAAGACCTCCGCGAGAGGTACACCGGTCCATTCGGCCGTGCTCGCTGCCCCGAAATGCCACTGCTCGCCGTCGACGGGCGGATCGAAGCGGACCCGCCCGTTGCCCGCGCATTCCAGCGTGGCGACCAGCGACTGCGCCGGCAGATTGTGCAGATCGCGCAGGCGCAGGCGCAACGGCCGATCGACCAGCCCGCTGACCGTCAATTCATACCGCTCGGGATCCAACACCGGCGTGGTGAAGTGGTTACGCACGTAAAAGTGGTTGGCGGGCATGACGACACCGCCTACCAGCGCCGCCAGCGAGGTCTCGCAGTTCAGCGGATCCTCGCGGTGCACAACAAGTCCGGGGTATCCGCCGTCGTTGACGACCGGCAACCCGACGGCCCCCCATGCGCACATGCCGCCGGCGAGATTCACCGCATCGAAGCCCGACCGGCGAAGCGACGCCGCCACCGCCGCCGAACGCCCGCCCGACCGGCAGACCACAACGATGCAGCGGTCGCGCGGCAGTTCGTGTTGTCGAGTACGCACGCGGCCGGCCGGCATCAGCATCGCGGTCGGCGCGTGCTCGGTACACCATTCGTGGGGCTCCCGCACATCAAGCAGCAGCGCCCCCGCGTCAACCAGGGCCTTGGCCGCTCGGGGGCCGACCCGCGGTGCGTCGGAGGCGATCTCATCGCGATCCGACACCGGGAAGCCGGCGTCTTGCCAGGCGCCAAACCCGCCAACCACGTCCGACACGTCGTCAAAGCCCGCGGACCGCAGAACGCTGGCCGCCACCATCGAGCGGTAGCCGCTGGCGCAGTAAACGACAACCGGTGCGCTCGGATCCAGCGCCGTCAACGAATCCGTCAGCGCCGGCAACGGCATGGTCCGCGCACCGGGGATGACGCCGTCCGCCGCCTCCTGCGGGCCGCGGACGTCCAGCAGTTGCAGATCGGGCTCCAACCCGCGCAGTTCGGCGAGCTGCCCGACGGTCAATCGCGGGGTGCTCTCGACGAGATCCGGCCGGTGAGCGAAAACCGTTGCGAGGTCGCGCAACTGACCGATCACCCGATCAAAGCCCACACGGGACAGGCGGGTCTTGGACTCACCCGCCAGGGTAGGGTCGCCGACCAAAACGATGCCGCGATCCGGCGACAAGACGGTTCCGGCCCACTCGGCGAAGCGTCCTCGCAGGCCGACGTTGACCGCACCGCGGAGATGCCGCGCCGCGAAGTCATCGGGCTCCCTGCCGTCCAGCAGAATCGCACCGGCCTCTGCGTGCCGGCGCACCTCCTCGATGTCCAGCAACGAGGGCTGATTTTCGTCGAGCAGCGGGCGCACCTGGCGATTTCGGTGAGCCGCGAAGGAAAAGTAGCGCGGCTGCACCGGCTGGCCCTCGGTGATCGCTGCGACGAATTGATCCACACCGCCGGCCCGCAGCGCATAGTTGGACCGCCGTTGCTCGCCGATCGTCGAACTTGTCTCGCTCGACAGCCGCTTTCCGCACATCGAGCCGGCGCCATGTGCGGGGAACACGCGCGTCGCGTCCGGCAGCCTCAGGAGCTTGGTCCGCAACGATCCATAAAGCGTTGCGGCGAGTGCGTCCGCCGATACACCGGAAGCGACGAGAAGATCCGGGCGCCCGACATCACCGACGAACAGTGTGTCGCCGGTGAGCACGCCGTACGGTGCCTCGTCGTCGGCGTGCTCGTAGACCACGACACAGATCGACTCGGGGGTGTGACCGGGTGTCGCCAGGATTTCGAGGGCGACGTCTCCCAGCGAGATCCGTTGGCCGTCGTGCAGCGACTCGACCGGGAAGTCGACGTCGGCGCCCTCGCCAAAACAGATTCGCGCTCCGGTGGCCGCCGCGAGTTCCAAGTGGCCGCTCAAAAAGTCGGCGTGGATATGGGTCTCGATGACCCGGTCGATCTGAAGCCCGCGCTCCGCCGCTTCGCGGAGGTACTCGTCGACGTCGCGGCGCGGGTCGACGACGACCGCTCGCCGGGTGGTCTCATCGCCGATCAGATACGAAGCGTGCGACAAACACTCCAGGTAGTGCTGCGTGAAGATCATCCACTTCCCTTTCGTCGATCGTCACCGGGTGTGCGAAGCGGGCTGTCCGTAGACGGCCACGACGACGGTGCGGTCCAGGCTGTTGTCGGACCACACCCCGATGCTGGTGTTCGCACAGTCACGGATGATCGCCATGTCGTCGGGGTTGTAGTACCACTGGTTGACGAGTTCGAGGCTGCTCATGGCCAGGGCCGGGTTGATCGCGACCGTCTCGGCGGCCCTGCCGTTGAAGCCGGCGGCGTTGGCCCGGTCCTGCGGCGTGGACCCGTCGGACCCGATGTCGCCGTTGATGTTCCGGTTGTTGATCATGTCCTCGGCGTGCCACTCGGCGGCGAGCGTCAGCGCATTGTTGCGGATGACGTCGTTGGTGCAGCCCGCCTGGTGCTGCAGGGTGTAGACGGCGGACACGACGGCGCTGTTGAGCCGCTTGTTGTCGGCGTGGGCGACTTCGGCCATCGACACCGCGGCGCACGCGGCGACGACGGCGGCGACCACCAACCGGACCGGACCGCGCACCCGAACCACCACGTCCCGCATCACACCGGGTCGAAGTGCGAGACCAGCCACCGGCCGTTCACCTTGTCCAACGCCACCCGAATGACGGGCTGGGTGTCGGTCGGCACGCCATCACCGATGGTCACCGTTTGATTGGCGAACAACAGCACCACCGCGTGGTCGGCGGTCACCGAAACGGGCGCCGCCGCAGTCACTTTGACCACCGCGGTGATGCGCTTTTCTTTGGCGCCCGGGATGACGACCTCGCGGATCAGCGTGGAGTAGGCGTCCTTGAACTCGCCGGTCAGCCGGTCGCGCGCCGCGCCGAGGTCCTTGTCCACCGACTCCGGCTTGTAGGACAGGAGCGCGACGGTGTCGTCACTGGCCACCCGCACCGCTTCGGCCCGCGCCCCC
Organism: Mycobacterium sp. E787; assembly: GCF_001668725.1. Lineage (GTDB taxonomy): Bacteria > Actinomycetota > Actinomycetes > Mycobacteriales > Mycobacteriaceae > Mycobacterium. The sequence goes on from NZ_LZKL01000041.1 coordinate 14,646, forward strand.
GCGAGGTCGTCGGCCGAGCCGCCCGCCCACCTGAGGTACCCGGCTCCAAGCGCCAGCAGCAACGCCAATCCGGGCAGCACACCGAAAGCGATCACACGCTTCCACTCGATGCGCCGCTTCCCGCGCGCGCGGTCCTCCTCGGTGGCCTCCGCGTCATCTTGGGTGGCCTCGTCGTCGACCACCACATCGTCGACATCGACATCGTCGGCACCGGTGTCGGTCTTGTCACTGAGGATCGTCATGGCACGAACACCACGTTCGACACCTTGGGGTCGCCCGCGACCGAGCGGACCTCGATGCGCATGCGCCACTCTCGCGGCGCCTCCTCGCCGCCGGCGGTTCGTGATTTCACCGCCACCGCGACCAGCACCTGGGCGGCGTCACCCCGCTGCGATTCCAGACCCGCGTCCGTGACGGTGCCCTCCGATTTGGACTGCGCCGCCTTGACGACGTCGATGAACGGCTTGGACCGTTGTTCGAAGTCGTCGCGGAACGCTCCGGTGGCCCCATCGAGGATCCGCTGCACGTCGGCCTCGGCCTCGGTGTAGTTGATCGTGGTGAGGTTCACCGCGGCCTGGCGGGCGGTCCGGACGAATGAGTCACGCCGGGCCTGCTCCTCGTGCTTCTGGAAGGCGTGGTATCCGAACCAGCCGGCCAACGCGGTCAACGCGGCCACGATGACGCTTCCGGCCACCAGGGCCGAGCCGACGTGGGTAAGCCGTCGACGCGACAGGCGGTCCCGCCAGAGCGACGGTGGCGGAACGGATTCGGTTCCGCCACCGTCGCTCTCATCGACATCGCCGCCGTTGTCGGCGTTGTCGGTGCCATTCTCGGTTGTGACACTGACGATTTCGCCGTCATCAGGGTTGTCCGGTTCGTCGGCCATGTTGCTCCTCACTGTCCCGGCCCGGGGCCGGGACCATCTACGGTTGCGGGACAAGAAGTGACTGCCAGTTCTTGGCACGGGGGTGCGACAGGTCGGACTCGGTGTAGCGGTGCCCGTCCGGCCCGGTGTAGTCGCCGGTGGCCGGGTCGTACGTCGCGACCGCCAACGGCGCGGGTGGCGGTGCGATCCCCCGCGGCGGTGGCAGCCGCGGATCCTGGCCCGGCGGGTACTGCGGAACGCCCTGGCCGCTGTAGGTGGCGTTGGGGTCGCCCTTCCAGTTGTAGCCGTCGTTGAGCGGCACGTAGTCTTCGTCGCTCTCACACAACTCGACCGTCGGCGCGCGCTTCCACGGCTTGGTCTCGCACGGAATGTTGCGCGCTCCACGCACATTGAGCTCGGAGTCCTGCGGGACGCGGCAGTACAGCTCCGCGGCCGGCCGGTCCGGTGCGTCGACGTCGGCCGGTGAGCGGCGCTGGGTGGGCGGCAGGAAGCCCGTCGTGCATGGCGGCGGCAGGTTCAGGTTGAGGTTGAAATCGAGGTAGAAGCCCTTGTATTCCTGCTTGCTGTACAAGTTGGGCACCAGGGCCGCCGACATCACCGCGATGCCCTGTGGAAGGAGCACAAGAATCTGCTCGATGTCGTGGCGGTACACCACGGCGATGTCGCCGAGGCTGACGAGGTTGGCCATCAGCACCGGCACGGCCGGTGCCACCCGATCGAACAGCGCGCGCCCTTCCTCCAGCCCGGAACTGCCTTGGGTCAACAGGTCTCGCACCGCCGCGTTCTGCGCCTTGAACTGCGCCATGATGGCCGAGGTGCGATTGGCCCACGTCCCGATCGCGTCGGAGGTCTGCACCTGCGAATTGAGTACCGCGGGCGACTGGTCGATCAGGGCGGCGAGTGGGTCGGCGGTGCGTCCTCCCGCGGTGGCCAGCGCGGTGGACCCGTCGACGATCCGGGACAGCTCGGGTCCGAGTCCGCTGACGGCGCGATCCGTCTCGTCGATGACGGTGCGCAGGTTGTCTCGCGGGATCGCTTGCAGCGCACGGTTGGTCAAATCGAGGAGGTGCCCGATGTCAACCGGAACGTCGACCCGGCCGGCCGGGATGACATCGCCCGCACGCAGCGGCCGGGACTGTTCCCCCTCCTTGCCCGGCGGCGGGGTCAGATCGATGTACTGCTCGCCGATCGCCGAGCGGCTGTGCACCGAGGCCTGGACATCGGAGGGCACTTTGACGCCCGACCGCAAGGCGAGCACGGCGCGCACGCCCGTCGCGGTGACGTCGACCGACTTGACCTGGCCGATGTCGGTGCCGCGATAGGTGACGACAGAGGTCGTGTAGAGCCCGCCCGAGGAGGGCAGGTCCACGGTGACGGTGTACTCACCGATCCCGAACAGGGTTTGCGGCAACTTCATGAAGTTGAATGCCATTGCGCCACAGGAGACGACGGTGACCAAAGACAGCACGGCCAGCTGAATCCAGGTCCGGCGGTTCAGGCGCAGCATTCAGTACCCCCCGTTGTGGTAGGGGAAGGTGAGCGGATTGCCCCCGGTCACCGGGCTCGGCTGCATTCCGATCGTGCGTCCCCACTGCATCTCGAGTTCGGTGAGGTTGCCCTCCCAGCGGGACCCGGTGAAAAGCGAGGTGTCGATGCGGCTCAGCGTCAGGTCGACGATCATCGTGAGGTTGGCGTAGTCGCCGCGGAACCAGTTCTTGACGGTGGATGTCGGCCACGGGTAGGTGGCTAGGCCGTCCAGGCCCTTGGTGAGCGCCGGTCCGGCGTCGGCGAGCGACCGCAGCACCGGGGCGATGTCGCGCAGGTTGTTCACCAGCGATTCCTTGCTCTGGTGGATGGTGTCGGCGGCGATCGCACTGAACTTGCCGAGTTGATCGATCGCATCGGCGATCTTGGTGCGTTCCTCGGCGAGGATCGCCAAGGCTTTCGGCACCGTCATCAGCGCCTTGTCCACCACGGGGTCCTTGGAGGCGAATTGCCCGGCGAGCGAGTTGAGGTTCTCGGCCGCGGCGATGATGTCGTCGGTCTGCGCATTGGTGCCTTTGATGAACTCGTCGAGCTGTCCGAGCAGGCTGCGCATCTCGTTCTCCCGGCCGCCGAATGCCTTGGCGATCGCCTGGTTGATCTCCTGCAGCTGTCCGATGCCGCCGCCGTTCAACAGGATTGACACCGAGGCGAGCGTCTGTTCGGTGGTCGGATACATGCTCGCGCGCGACAACGGGATCACCGACCCGTTCTTGAGCTCACCGACCGGCGGCTCGTCCTTGGGCGGTGCGAGTTCGATGTGCATCGACCCCAGCAGGCTGGTCTGCCCGAGCTTGGCCGTCGAATTGGCCGGCAGGTGGACATCCCCGTTGATGCGCATCGTCACCAGGGCATGCCAGTCCTGGAGCTCGATCTTGGTGACGTCGCCGACGTTGACGTCGTCGACGCGCACCCGGGTGTTCTGCTGGATGGTGACCACGTCAGGCAGTTGCGCCTGGATCGTGTAGGCGTCCGGCCCCCCGCCGGCGGTGCCGGGCAGCTTGAACGAGTTGATGCCGCGCCATTCGCATCCCGACAGTGCGGCCACGCAGGCGAGGCCGAGCGCGGCGGCCAGCGCGCGTCTCATGACGCCCCCGTCGGCAGCATGAGGTTCTGCAGGACCTGGGTCGAGCTCACGTTGTTCTCCGGCGGCGGGGGCGGCGCCTGCGTCGGCTGCGGCTGGTTGTCGAGCACCGCGGGCGGCGGCGCCTCCGGCGTTTGCGGCGCCTCCGGCGGTGGGGGCGGCGTGTAACCGGGGCGAAGCGAGTCTTCGCTGTAGGTGATCTCGTTGGGCCGGGCCTGCGTGCCGACGAACGGGTTGATCCCGGCCGGAATGTAGTTGTAGATGCGGTTTTTGATGATCGGGTTCACATACTGCAGGCACAGCTTCGAAACGCGGTCCAAGCGCGCCCGGGCGGCCGCCTCGATCGAGCTGCAGATCCACTGCGGGATGTCGGCGAAGTTGTTCAGCGCCAGGATGCCCGTCATCGCGCTCTGCGCGGGCTGGTAGATGTTCATGAAGTTCTGGAACACCGTCGGGACGACATGCAGGATTTGCTTGATGTCGGCGCGGCTGTCGTTGAGGGCGGTGGTGATGGAGCTCAGCCTGTCGAACGTGACGCCCACGGACTCCCGGTTCTCGGCGAGGAATTCGCGCAGGTCGGCGAGCGCCCCGTCGAGGCCCTGCACCGCGTTCGCGACTTCGTTGGGGCTGTTCGTCAGTATTGTCGTCACGCTGGCCAGGTTCTGGTTGAAGGAGGCCAGCAGGTCGCTGCTCGAGTACAGCGCCGAGACCAGCAACTGGAGATTGCGCACGGTGCTGAAGATGTCGTCCGCGTGGTCGCCGAGCGCCGAAATCGCCTGCGACAGCTTGATGATCGTGTCACGGGCGGTATCGCCCTGTCCGCGCAGGTTGTCCGCGGCCGAGTTGATGAATTCGCCCGCCGTATTCACACCCCCGGGCGTCGTCGGCTGCAGGGCATCGGTCAGCTTCTCCAGCTGCTTGCGGAAGTCGTCCCATTCCACCGGAACCGCCGTGCGGTTCAAGGGAATCGACGCCCCGGGAGTCAGTTTGGGGCCGCCGGAGTAGGCCGGAACGAGCTGGATCGCGCGGGGGGTGACCAACGACGGCGACAAGATTGCGGCGCGCGCGCCGGCCGGCACGGCGTACTGCTTGTCCACGGAGAACGTCACCTTGGAGCTCGCCGGCTGCGGCTCGATCTTGTCCACCACGCCGACCGCGACGCCGAGGATGCGGATCTCGTCGCCGACGAACAAGCCGTTGGCCTCCGTGAAATACGCCGAGTACGTGTTCTTTTCGACGTCGTTCCAGAGTTTCCTCGCCACCAGGAACGACGCGGCGACCAACGTCACGGCCAGGCTTACGGCTGTGACCCGGCTCAGGGTTCTTCGCGTCATTGCCCGCCACCTTCCGCCGGTGCCGGGCTCGGCTCCGGAGCCGGGCCGGGCGCGGGCCCCGGCGAGGGCGGCTGTGACCAGATCGGGTGCGGCGCATCCTCCGGCGGCACGGGCGGGCTCCCGGTCGGCGGGTCGACCGCCTCCGACGGCAGCTTCTGGTTGGGGTCCAGTGGCCGGTCGTACATCCTCGCGTCGAGGGTAGGGCCGCCCAGCTGACCGGGGATCAGGTTGGCGACGTATGCCTTGAAGAACGGCCCCGAGCCCAGGACCTCACCGAACGACATCGCGTAACGCTTGAACTTCGGCAGCGTCTGCTGCAGGTCTTCCTTGCGGTTGTCCAGGATCTCGAGCACGCCGTTGAGCTTGTCGAGGGCCGGCTTGAGCTGGGTTCGGTTGTCGTTCACCAGCCCCGAGATCTGATGCGACACCGCGGTGAGGTTGTTCATCAGCGCGTCGATCGAATCCCGTTCGTCCAGCAGCGCCGCCAGTAACGCGTTGGAGTTCGCCACCAGGCCCGCGATCTGCTGGCTGCGCCGGCCCAGCACGCCCGACACCTTGTTGGCGTTGCCGAGCAGGCTGCGCAGTTGCTCGTCGCGGTTGTTGAGGGTCTGCGAGAATCGGGCCACGCCCTGCAGCGCGGGCCTGAGGTCCGTCGGCGTCTCCTTGAAGGTCTCGGCCAAAGTGGTCAGCGCCGATGACAATTGGTTGGTGTCGAGGCCACTGATGGTGGTCGTCAGGTCGCCCAGCGCGACCGGAAGGTCGTAGGGCGAGGTGGTGCGCTCCAACGGGATGACGCCCTTCAGCTCGCCTTCACCGCGCGACGTCAGTTCCAGCATCTTGCTGCCCAGAATCGTCTCGGTCTTGATCGCCGCTTCCGTGCGGTCACCGAGCTGGATCCGCTTGCGGACGGTGAAGCCCACCCGAACCTTGGTGCCCTCCAACCTGATGTCGCGGACCCTGCCCACGCCCATGCCGGAAACCCGCACCGTGTTACCCACCTTGATGCCACCGGCCTCGGAGAAATACGCCGCATAGTCCCTGGTGTTCTTGACGAACGGCAACTTGTCGTACTGGAAGGCGGCCACGGTGACGCAGAGCACGATCGCGGTGCCTATCACGCCGATCGTGATCGGGCTTCGCGCGCTGAGCGACTTGAGCTTCGGCAACCTCATTGCGGCGTGCACCGCCCGCTCGGCTGACCGAGCAGCTTGACGTAAATCGGATTGCCCCCCTTGCCGTTCAGCTTCAGCAACACCTCGCAGAAGTAGAAGCCGAAGTAGTCGCCGTTGAGCCCCTGCCGGGCCAGCACCTGGTAGGTGTCGGGAAGCTGCTTGAGCAGGTTGTCGACGTACTCCCGGTCGGCCAGGACCTGGGCCGACATCCGGTCCGTCTCGTGCACAACGTCCTTGATCGGCTGCCGTGCCTGCACCAGCAGATCGGTGACCGAGCCCGCGGCCGCGTTGATGTAGGCCAGTCCGGTCGAGATGTCGTCCTTGCGCTGCGCCAGGCCGTCGACGAGCGCGGACAGTTTATCCAGCCCGTCGGAGAACTCGTGGTCGCGCGCTGCGAAGGTGTGCAGCACGGTGTTCAGGTTCTTGATCAGCTCACCGATCAGCTCGCTCCGCCCCGCGAGGGTGGAAGTCAGCGTCGAGGTCTGTGCCAGCACGGAGGCGAGGGTGCCGCCCTGCCCCTGGAAGATCCGCAGCAGTTCCCCGGACAACGCGTTGACCTGGTCGGGGTCCAGCGCCCGGAACAGCGGGCGGAAGCCCCCGATCAGCGCGTCGATGTCCAGCGCGGGCGACGTCCGCGCCAGCGGAATCGTCGCGCCGGGCGCCAGGCGGTGCGGCGGCCCCGGCCCCTCCTCGAGGGCGAGATAGCGATCGCCGATCAGGTTCTCGTAGCGCACAACCGCTTTCGTGCCCTCGGTGAGGCGGACCCCGTTGTCGACCGAGAAACCGACGGTGACCGTGCCGTCCCGATGCAGGGCAAGGTCGCCGACCTTGCCGACCTCCACCCCGGCGATGCGGACGAAGTTGCCGGACTTCAGACCGGAGATGTTGGTGAAGACGGCCTGATAGCCGGTGCGATCCTCGAAGCGCAACTGACCGAACACCGCGATGAGGGTGAACGTGAACACGAGGCAGACCGTCGTGAAGAGCGCGACGCGCGCGATGATCCCGGAAAGGTTCTTTCTCATGGGGGCGGCTGACCCCCGCGGAAGAAGTAGCGGGGCGCCTCGGGCGGGTTCTTCGTGGTCGGGAAGTAGTTCGACCACCAGGGGTTGCCCGCGGCGACGTTCGTGCGGATCTCGTTCGGAGCGGCGCCCCACCCGGTGTCGGTGACCAGCGCGCGCACCGGGAAGTTGGCGCTCGGGTCGGGCAGCGAGCCACAGCTGGGCCTGCCGCCAGGGCCGCCGGTGGCGTTCACCTTGGGCAGGTGCTTCGGGTACCGGTACGGGTCGTCGCCGAAGAGCAGCCCGGCATCCATGATGAACGAATAGCCGTTGCCACCCAGCATGTCCCGGCCGCCGTGGTCCACGTACCACTGCGCTCCCGTGAACAGGCAGGTGAACGTCGGCGAGTACTTGTTGAGCAGCGCCGTGGTCGGATCGAGCAGGTTGACCGAGCGAACGATGTTGGTCTCGTTGCGGCCGATGACGCTGATCCCCGCCTGACTGAAGCCCGCCGCGGACAACAGCAGCGCGTCGAGCGACCGCTGGTTTTCGGTGAGGGTGGCGCTGGTTGTCGTCGCCGAGTCGAGGATCGACAGGATGTCTTGTGCCGCATCGGAATAGATGGCCGCCGTCTTGCCGAACAACCGCCAGTCACGGTGGATCGTGTCCATGCGGGGATTGACGGTCAGCAGGATGTCGTTGGCGTCGACGATCGCCTGCCCGATCCGTTCGCCCTTGCCGCGCACGGACTGGGCGAACGCCGACAGGATCGAGTTCATCTTCGCCGGGTCGATGGCCTGCACCACGGACTGCAGGTTCTCGAAGACGGTGTTGACTTCGACGGTGACATTGCGGGAGTGCAGCACCGCGCCGGGTTTCAGCGGTGTGGGGCTGGGGTGCTCGGGCACGATGAGGTCGACGTACTTTGACCCGAAAGCGGTGGTCGACTTTATCTCGGCCTCGAGGTTGCTCGGCAGGTACTTGAACGCGTTCGGCTGCAACTTCAATTGGAGCTCAGCCGCTTTCACATCTGTGCCGATGGACGCGACCTGTCCCACCTCCACGCCGCGAAGCTTGACCTTCGCCCCGGTTTCCATCACCAGGCCCGCCCGGTTCGACACCAGCGTCAGCGGGACGAAGTCCTCGAATTTCCCCGAGAACGACGCGGCCGCCAGCGCGACGAGACCCCCGATGAGAACGAACAACGTCGGCGCGAGCCAGATCGGGTCGATCTTGCTGGAGCGAACCCTGTTTCTCCTGCCGGGGACACCGCTGATGTGGTTGGTCATGCGATCACCCCGACAGATTGAAATTGCCGTGCTGGCCGTAGACGGACAGCGAAATCATCAGGCAGACAAAGGCGGTGATGATCATCGACGTCCGCACCGAGCGGCCCACAGCCTCACCCACCCCGGCGGGACCACCGGTCGCGTTGAAGCCGTAGTACGTGTGCACGACCATCACACCGGTCGCCATGCTCAGCGCCGCCACGAACGACCACAGCAGGTCGTTGGGGCGCAGAAACGTGGAGAAGTAGTGCTCGTAGACGCCGCGGGACTGCCCGTAGACGTAGATGGTGAGCGACTTCGCCGCGACGAACGACATCAGCACCGCGACGGCGTAGAGCGGGATCACCACCAGGACGCCGGCGATGATCCGCGTCGACGCCAGGTAGGTGATCGCGCGGATGCCCATGACCTCCAGCGCGTCGATCTCCTCGTTGATCCGCATGGCGCCCAGCTGGGCGGTCGCCCCGGCCCCGATCGTCGCCGACAACGCCAGGCCGGCCGTGCACGGCGCGATCATGCGGACGTTCAGGAACGCCGACAGAAAACCGGTCAGCGCTTCCACACCGATGTTGGACAGGGTGTCGTAGCCCTGCACCGCGACCAGCGCGCCGGTGGTCAGGGTGAGGAACCCGATGATGCCTACGGTTCCCCCGATCACCGCCAGCGCACCGGTGCCCATGCCCATCTCGGCGATCAGGCGCAGCAGCTCGCCCGGATAGCGGCGGACCGCGTCGCCGATGTTAGCCAGGGACCTTCCGTAGAACGCGGTCTGTTCGCCGAGCTTGCGGGTGGCCTCCACCAGCCTCGGGCCGAACTCGGCCAGCCAGGACTGCTCGCGGGCGGCGTCGCTCATTTGGCGGTCACCTTCACTCCGAGTGCGGTGCTCAAGATGTTGATGAAGAACAGCGCCATGAACGAGAACACCACGGTCTCGTTCACCGCGTTGCCGACGCCGGTGGGGCCGCCGCCCACCGACAGGCCCTTGTAGCAGGCGATCAGGCCCGCCGACAGTCCGAAAAGCGTGGCCTTGATGAGCGAGATCACGACCTGCGGCAGCCCGGTGACCAGAGTCATGCCCGCGATGAAGGCGCCGGGGGTGACGTGCTGGACGAAGACGACGAAGACGTAGCTGCCGACCAATCCGGTGACGGCGACCACCGAGTACAGCAACACCGCGACGAAAATCGCGGCGAGGATGCGCGGCACCACCAGCGCCTGGATCGGGTTGACGCCGATCACCTTCATCGCGTCGATTTCCTCGCGGATGGTGCGCGCGCCCAGGTCGGCACACATCGCAGTCGACCCGGCGCCCGAAACCACCATCGCCGTGACGACCGGCCCCACCTGGGTCACCGACGCCAGTCCCGCGCCCGCGCCAGAAAGGTCACCGGCGCCGATCTCGACCAGCAGGATGTTGAGGACGAACACGATGAGCACCGTGTAGGGGATCGACAGCATGATCGTCGGGAAGATCGACACGCGGGCGACGAACCAGATCTGCTCGAGGATTTCCCGCCAGGCCCACGGTCGCCGCACCACCGTGAACAGCGCCTCGGCGGTGAACAGGAAGAATCCGCCCAGCGCGTTCATGGGCTTGGCAATGGTGGTGCCGTTCATAACGCGCGCTCAACGCGACGCACGTCCCTTTGCCTCAACGCGTTCCCCATTTTCGTAACACCATTAATCCGTTTGTAATTAGCTGGTCCGAAGGTGAGCAGCGCTGTTTACAAACGACCGCGATGTCTCGTTGCGCGCATAGACCACGCGAGGAATTTATTGGCAAAGCTATGCCCGGCGTCAGGGTTGCAATCACCTAGAAGAAATATGCCCAGGCGCGAAATTTGCTGCGCCGACGAACTCCACAGGGCGATTCATAGCCCCTGACCTGGGTCAAGTGAACGTCGGCTGGACCGAAGGGCAACCAGCCAGGGTGGTCCGCGCCACAGTCCCGGCCAGCGCACGCGCGAGGACCCCACGCCGGCGCGGACCGCGGCGACCCGCGGTTCGCCCACACCGATGCCGCGCCGGGATTCGCCACGTCGCGAATGCATCTCACCCATGCCGAAATCCGCTCGACTATTCGGGGCCGCCGGATTCTGATTCCGGCTGTCACCGCCGCACGCAACAGTTCGGATTGCTCGAGCGAAATACAAGGCTTGGGTTCAGGGTGAGCGCAATTCGCCTCGGATTGCCCCGATGAAACTCAGCCGACGTTCGCGCCACCCTCGGCGATACGGCGCACCGCCCTGAGGAAGACGTCGATCTCCTCGAACTTGTTGTAGAACGCAAACGACGGGCGAACGGTGGCCTCCAACCCGAGGCGCCTCAGAATCGGCTGCGCGCAGTGATGGCCTGCACGCACGGCGATGCCCTCGGCATTGAGCGCCTTGCCCACCTCGAGCGGGTCGTGGCCGGCCAGCACGAACGACAGCACGCTCGCCTTCTCGGTGGCGGTGCCCACCAGGCGCACACCGGGGATGTCGGCCAGGCGCGGGGTGGCATAGTCCAGCAACGCGTGCTCGTAGGACGCAATGCGGTCCACACCCAAGCGCTCGACGTAACGCAGCGCCTCACCCAGCCCGACGGCATCGGCGATGTTGCCGGTTCCGGCCTCGAACTTGCTCGGGGGCCCCTGATACAGCGATCGCTCCAGGGTCACGTCGGCGATCATGTTGCCACCGCCCTGCCATGGCGGCGTCTCGGCCAGCGCCTCGTCGGTCCCATAGAGCACGCCGATTCCGGTGGGGCCGTAGATCTTATGCCCCGAGAATACGAAGAAGTCGACGCCGAGCTCGGAGACATCGACCGGTATGTGCTGAATGGACTGGGCACCGTCGATCAGGACCCGCGCGCCGTAGCGGTGGCCCAAGTCGACGATCTGCTCGACCGGCGTCACCGTGCCCAGCGCATTGGACACCTGTGTGGCGGCGACGAGTTTCGTCTTGGGCCCCAACAAATCCTCGAATTCCGACATCAGCAGGTTGCCCGCGTCGTCGACCGGTGCAACTTTCAGAACGGCGCCGGTTTTCTGCGAAAGCAGTTGCCACGGAACGATGTTGGCGTGGTGTTCGAGATGAGTGATGAGGATCTCGTCGCCGGGTAGCAAATGCTTGCCGCCCCAGGCATACGCCACCAGGTTGATGGCTTCCGTGGTGCCGCGCACGAAGATGATCTCTTCGCTCTTGGCCGCGCCGATGAATCGACGGACGGTGTCGCGGGCCTCTTCGTAGGCGTCGGTGGCCCGGGCCGCCAGTTCGTGCGCGGCGCGGTGAATGTTGGAGTTCTCGTGGGCGTAGAAGTGCGACAGCCGGTCGATCACCGCCTGCGGCTTCTGGGTGGTCGCCGCGTTGTCGAACCAGATCAGCGGCTTCCCGTTGACCGTCTCCTTCAGGATCGGAAAATCCGCGCGAATCGCGTTGACGTCGAACACCTCGTGTTCGTCCGGCAACTGAGGTACCGGCTCCGCCGTCAGGAAGTAGTAGTTGTGCTCATCGCCGGCCGGTGCGGTTACGGCGTCCGACCAGCCCAACTCGGCAACCGAGGGCGCCCCGGCCGGCCAGGAACGCGACAAACCGCGGGAGGCCGCCGTGGTGGTGTCCGGCACGCCGCCGCGCGGGGCGACGGGCACCGTCTGCGGGGGCGGCTCGGGTTCCGCCGAGGTGGGAGCCGGAAGGTAGATGTCCCGCACACCGACCAACGGGACCGGCGCGGGATACACATCAGCGGTGCCGGCGGCCTGCCCGGCCGAGGCGCCAGCCGTGGTGTCGGGCACGTTCCCCCGCGGGGCGACGGGCACGGTCTGCGGCGGGGGCTCGGGCTCGGGGGACGTGGGAGCCCGGACGTAGATGTCGGTGCCGCCGAGCAGCGGGACCGGCGTCGGATACACGTCCGCGGCGCGGGCCGCGGCTTGCCCTGCCGAGGTGGCGGCCGTCGCGTCCGGCACGGTGCCGCGCGGGGCGACCGGCGCCGACTGCGGTGGGCTGTCCGGACCGGGCCGGATGCTGGCCGCATACAGCTGGCTGGCCAGCGCCGCGAGCTCGGCGGCGCTGACGGGCAGGTCGCTTTCGGCGTCTACCGCTCGGTACTCACTTGTACTCATGGAACTGGTCCACGGCGACGTCGTCGAGCACGGCGAGCGCGTCGTCGGTGAGGACGGCCAAGGACGTGTAGAGGGTGACCAGGTAGGTCGCGATGGCCGACTGGTTGATGCCGGTGAACCGCACCGACAGGCCCGGCGCCTGCTCGCCGACCAGGCCCGGCTGGAACAGGCCCACCACGCCCTGGCGTTCCTCGCCCGTGCGCACCAGGATGAACTTCGTCTTTCCGTCTTCGACCGGCACCTTGTCCGACGGGATCAGCGGGATGCCGCGCCAGGTGATGAACTGAGCCCCGAACAGGCTCACGACCACCGGTGGCACCCCACGGTAGGTGGCCTCACGCCCGAACGCGGCGACTCCCAGCGGGTGCGTCAGGAAAAAGCTCGGCGTCTTCCAGACCTTCGTGATCAGCGCGTCCAGGTCGTCGGGCGTCGGGGCACCGGCCAGCGTCTGGATCGTCTGCTCGGGGGTCACCTGCGCCAACAGCCCGTACTCGGGGCTGTTGATCAGCTCGAGCTCTTGGCGTTCCTTGATCGTTTCGATGGTCAACCGCAGCTGCTGCGCGATCTGGTCGTGGGGACTCGAGTAGAGGTCGGAAACGCGGGTGTGGATGTCGACCAGGGTCGAAATCGAACGCAGCGTGTATTCCCGGGGGCTGGTCTCGTAGTCGACGTAGGTCTCCGGCAGCGGTTCTTCGGTGCCGGCGCCCTCTTCGGCCTTCACCGCGACGGCATCGGGATTGATCACCCGGTTGACCCGGTAAAGTCCCGCTTCCACCGGGACCCAGCTGAGCAAATGGAGCAACCACCGCGGCGTGATGGTCGAGAGTTGGGGGACGGTCTTCGTCGCATTGGCAAGCTGGCGGGCGCCAAGATCACCAAGCGCCTGAGACTCACTTTGAGCCGACGTCATCGGGATCCTTTCGAACTCGGTTCAGTGCCGCGGCGCGCGCGGCAGCTTCATGATCGCCCACCCTAGGCTGGCGTGCGCGCCGAGCGTAGGCGAATGCGCAGCGGAGTGAGAAGGTTTACACCGGCGCTGAGTGAAACCGGCGAAACGGGCCCGAAATCTGACAGTCACCTTGCCGGGCCCTATAGTGGGGCGCATGCAACAGGCCGTTCAGCTGCGCTTCGTACCTTCGCGCCGCCCCGCCGTGGACTGTTGTTGTTGTCGCTGCTGTTGATTTCCTGACGCCCTCTGACGCTGTAGAAATCCTCGCGCTTTCCCCGCAGTGGGTTGGACCCGCGGTCTACCCGGCGGCGTGAGCTGCGCCCAGCCATATTCACGTCAAATTCTTTCAGGAAGATCACCATCCATGACCGTCTTGTCCATGCCCAACCGCGCCGTGGCGCGGGTGGCGACCCGCCGGCGCTTCGTGGTCCGGCCGGCCACCGACATCACCCGCATGACGCGTTACCGAGGCGGAACCTACTCCCACACCGTCGACAGAATCTGCTTCACCGACGGCAGCTGGGCACGTACGGATCTGATCCGGCTGAACCCCAACCTGTCGGCATACTCGCTGGACTTCAGCGGCGTTGCGCCCCACCTGCCATCGCGCTATCAGGTTGGCTCCTGGTCCGCCGTGCCCCACCTGCGCACCCGCGGCCGCGAAGCCGAAGTCGACTGGATCCTGCGGCACTCGTTTCCAGCGTACCCCATCGCGGAGCTCAGCCAACGATTGCGCGCTGCCGGCTACCCGCTGGGACCGGCCAACCTCAGCGAACATGAAGCCATCGCGGCAACCCAGGCCGCAATCTGGCACTTCACCAACGGTTTGGCGTTGGACACACAGCCCCTGAACGAGCCCGTCGCCGTACACGAGGCACCTGGGCCGGTGATCACCTTCGAATTCGATGGGCAGCCACAGCTGGGCGGCTACTCCGTACGGACGGCCTCCGAAACCAGCATTGGCGTGAAACTGCAGAAGTCAGCCAATGGGGTTGATTGGCAAGACGTTTCGGGTTCACAGCTGACCATCAAACCCGGCCGGGGACGGCATCGGCGCACCCTTGGCATTGGCAGCACGCTTTCGGCGAGTAGCCACGGCGGCGGTGGGCGCGGTTACCGTTACTACCGGCTCGTCGCGACCGACGGCGCGACAATCGGCGACGTTCGCTTCTGGCTGACGGGTACTCGCCACTACCGCAATGCCGATCGCGTGGTGCACCTCTACAATTACCTACTCGCCGGGGCGGGCAGTGCCCTGCAAAACTGCGACGAGCTTCGACTGGTCGATACTCACGCAACCGCCGAATCCGAACTCATTGGACCGTTCCAAGTGCGAATCCCCTTGAGTCTCAGTGCCGCTGACGGACACACGCTCGTCGGCGCCGACGGTTCGGTTATCGATGACATCGTTTGGCCGGGAACGGACTTTTATGTGCGTCCCGCACGGGGTACAACCGCAATGACAATGACCGCAACGACATCGCAGAACTGCTCCGGGCGCGTACTGACCGGTGAGGCTTTTGCGGGGGCGTCACAGCGATTCACGCCCGTTGCGCTTATCGTTCCAATAGACGTCGCCATCGAATTCGACATCACCTGGCAGGCCGACGAGCCCTGTACCGACATCGCCTAAGGGAGTTTCATGAGTATCGCCGAGGACGTCACGCAGCTGATCGGAAACACGCCGCTGGTCCGGCTGCGCCGGGTCACCGAAGGCGCGGTCGCCGACGTCGTCGCCAAGCTGGAATCCTTCAACCCGGCAAACAGCGTGAAGGACCGCATCGGGGTCGCCATGCTGGACGCGGCCGAAAAAGCCGGCCTGATCAAACCCGACACGATCATCCTTGAGCCGACCAGCGGGAACACCGGCATCGCGTTGGCGATGGTGTGCGCGGCACGCGGTTACAGATGCGTGCTGACAATGCCCGACACCATGAGCATCGAGAGGCGCATACTGCTGCGTGCCTACGGCGCAGAACTCGTGCTGACGCCCGGCGCGGAAGGCATGCCGGGCGCCATCGCCAAGGCCGAGGAACTGGCAAAGACCGACCAACGGTATTTCGTGCCCCAACAGTTCGAGAACCCGGCCAACCCGGCCATCCACCGCGCGACCACCGCCGAGGAGGTGTGGCGCGACACCGACGGGAAGGTCGACATATTCGTCGCCGGGGTCGGCACCGGCGGCACCATCACCGGGGTCGCCCAAGTCATCAAGGAACGCAACCCGTCGGTCCAATTTGTGGCCGTCGAGCCGGCAGCCTCCCCGGTGCTGTCCGGTGGACAGAAGGGGCCTCACCCGATTCAGGGAATCGGCGCCGGGTTTGTCCCGGGGGTGCTGGATATGGACTTGGTGGACGAGGTCATCGCGGTCGGCAACGAGGAGTCGCTCGTCATGGCCCGGCGGTTGGCGCGGGAGGAGGGATTGCTGTCCGGCATCTCATCCGGCGCGGCCGTGGTGGCCGCCCTGCAGCTGGCCCAGCGACCGGCCAACGCCGGCAAGCTCGTGGTGGTCGTCCTGCCCAGCTTCGGTGAGCGCTACCTGAGCACACCGCTCTTCGCCGACCTGGCGGACTAGCCGTGCTCGCGACAATGCGGCAGGACATCCGGGCAGCCAGGGAGCGAGATCCGGCCAGGCCCACCACGCTGCAGGTCATATTCGCCTACCCCGGCGTCCATGCGATCTGGGGCCATCGGGTCAGCCATTGGCTGTGGCGGCACGGCGCCCGGTTGGCAGCCCGCGTGTTCGCCGAAATCACCCGCATTTTCACCGGCGTGGAGATCCACCCCGGTGCCGTCCTGGGCCCGGGCCTGTTCATCGACCACGCGACCGGCGTGGTGATTGGCGAAACCGCCGAGGTGGGCCACGACGTGACGATTTACCACGGCGTCACGCTCGGGGGCAGCGGCAGCGACACAGGGAAACGCCACCCGACAATCGGAGACCGCGTGATCATCGGCGCCGGCGCGAAGGTCCTCGGCGCGATCAAAGTCGGCGACGACAGCCGGATCGGCGCCAACGCCGTAGTGGTCAAAGAGGTTCCGTCGAGCGCCGTGGTCGTCGGCGTCCCGGGCCAGGTCATCAGCCGGGCCGGGCGCGGCACCCCCGACGACTCGATGATGCCCGACCTCGTGGGCGTCAGCCTGCAATCTCTGCTCACCCGGGTGGCAAAGCTGGAGGCGTCCAGCGACGGGCAGCAGACCGGCAGGGTGATCCGGCCCCCCGAGGCCGGTGTATGGCATGGCGAAGACTTCTCGATCTGAAGACACCAATTTAGTTGTGGAGCCTGATGAGCACACTGTTGACCGCCATGACGGCGACAATCGCGGCGCTGGCAACCGCCACCGTGCTGGGCGCGGTGATCAACCGACGGTCGGGCGTATTGCGTCAAGCAAGCCCCGAACTCCGGCAAGACACATCGGAACTCGGTTTGTCCCGAACGGGGCCCACCATCGTGCACTTCAGTGCTGCTTGGTGCGGCCCGTGCGCGTCGGTGCGTCGCGTGGTCGACCAAGTGTGTACCGCCCTCCCGGAGGTGTCACACGTGGAAATCGACATTGACGCTGACCCCGTGGCCGCCAAGCAGTTGTCGGTGTTGTCACTGCCGACCACGTTTATTTTCGATGCCGACGGGCAGCAGCGGTACCGCAGCGCTGGGGTGCCGAAGGTTGCTGACCTGCGCAGGCTGGTACAACCTCTCGTGGCTTGAGGAGGAGTTGAATTATGTCGACTGACACCGGTCAAGTAGACGTGCGGGGTCCGCGCTTCGCCGCGTGGATCACCACCACGGTTCTTGTGGTCACGTTGGTGGTGTCCGCGTTCAGCCAATCTGTCGCAGCGGCGATTCTGGGAGCCCAGGCAGTCGTTTTCGCGATCAGCGCGCTGCGCGGCCCGCGCAACAGCCCCTACGGGGCGCTATTCGCCAAACTCGTTGCACCGCGCCTAGGAGCGGTGCGGGAGCGGGAGCCGGTGCCACCGTTGAAATTTGCCCAATTGGTCGGCCTTACGTTCGCCGTCGTCGGGGTCATCGGGTTTGCCGCCGCGATACCACTTCTCGGCGTGATCGCGACGGCGTTCGCGCTGTTCGCCTCCTTCCTCAACGCCGCCTTCGGTATCTGCCTGGGCTGCCAGCTCTACCCGTTCGTTGCGCGGCTCCGTCGAGCACCCGCGGCCTGATCAACGGACTTCCCCACTCTGTTGGGATTCAACATATCCAAACTGGTGCTGGACGTGCAGGATCAGGCGTTGACGCGCGGCGCACGGTCGGTACGGCGCGGCGCCAGGACCCGCCGCGCGGTGAAATCCATTGCGAATCCCAGTATCCCGATCACGACGATCACGGCAACGACCTGGTCGTAGGCGAGCTGATCGCGGGCGTTGAGAATCTGGTAGCCCAGTCCCGAACGCACGCCGAGCATCTCGGCCGGAACCAGTACCACCCAGGCGATGCCCAATGCGGTGCGGAGTCCCGTCAGCACGTGCCCGCGCACGGCCGGCAACACCACCGCGGTCAGCAACTCCACGCGGGTGGCGTGAAAGGACCGCGCGACGTGCAAGTAACCCGGTTCGATAGCGTGCACGCCCGCGGCGGTGTTGAGCAGGATCGGAAAGACGGCGGCCACAATGATGAGGAAGATCACCGGTTGGTTGCCGATGCCGAACACCGCCACCGCGATCGGCGCCCAGGACAGCGGGGAGATCATCCGCACGAACTGCACGAGGGGCAGCGCGGCGCGATCGATCGTCGCACTCAGTCCCAGCAGCAATCCCGCAGGAATCCCGAGCACCGCTGCGGCGAGTAAACCAATCAGCAAGCGCCACAAGCTGATCCCGATGTCGGCCGTCAGCACGCCGCGGCTGAACAGGTCGGCCAGCGCGGGCGCCACTTTCTGCGGAGCGGTCTGCCGCAGCAGCGAATGGGATTCTGACAGCACCGCAGTGGTCAGCCACCATATCGCGATAGCGGCTGCGGCCGCGGCTGCGGGCGGCAGAGCCTGGGTCAAGACCCAGCGCCGGATGCCATGCGGCCGGGCACCGTTCGCGGCGGCACTGCCGGATGGCGCCGCAGGGGCGGCGATGTCATCGATGCTGGTCATAGTGGTTGCACCTGTTCGGTTCGGGTGAGGGCGGCAAGACCGGAGGCCTGCGGACCGCCATGACTCTCAAGGGATTTCCGCACGAATGTGCCGTCGACGAGTTCGTCGTGCACCCGGCCCGGCTCGAGGCGGCGGAGGAAGCGCCGATCGCCGTCCACCACGGTCTGGGCCATCGCCTCGATGAGCCGCTGCGTGAAGCTGGGGAACGGAAACGGCTGAAAACCCACACGCTGTGGCGCCCAGTCCGGATGGACGAACCGGTAGGGCGGCGACGGGTAGGTCAGGGCGAGCCGCACCGCCGCTTCGGGTTGCGGCAGGTACTTGCCGCCTGCCAGCGCGGCCGCGGCCGCGCGGCGGTCGAGGTCGATGCGCAGTTGGGCCGCGACCACCGCGTCGGTCAGCGACTGCACCGCCTCGGGCCGGCTCTCGATGATGTCGTCGCGGGTGATCAGCACGCAGCAAGCGTGGTCACGCCACACGTCGCCGAGGAAGGTGTGGATGCGCCCGATCTTCTTCAGCTCCGCGACGGCATTGAACGGATCGGCGACCACGTACCCGGCGATTGATCTGTTGGCCAAGGCCGGCACCATGTCAGACGGGCTCATCACGATCAACTCGACGGTGCGATCCGCACGAGAGGCGCTGCGCCGCAACACCGGGCGCAGACCGTGTGCCCGCAGAAGTTCCTGCAGGACGACGTTGTGGATCGACCACCAGAACGGGATGGCCACCTGGGTGCCGGCCAGGTCCTCGATGTCAACGATGTGCGCCGCTACGGTCAGCGCCGAGCCGTTGGTGTGGTTCCACCCCAGCACCCGCACGCCGCTGCCCAGTCCGTAGCGCAGCTGCACGGCCATCGGCATGAGCAGATGGGCGACGTCGATCTGGCGGCTGACGAACGCCTCGGCCAGCGACGCCCAGCTGCGGAACAGCACCGGCCTCGCCGAGCTGACCACACCCCTGGGGTACAGGCCGGCAGCATGGGCTATCAGCAGCGGTGCCGCGTCAGTGATGGGTAGATAGCCCACCCGCAACCGGCCCGTGCCGTTGGTGGGATCGGTGGCCGCGGCACGCGCCAGATCGGCCAGGCCGAGCAGTCCGCCGGCGCCGGCCAACCCAACTGCTCCCGCCAGCAACTGCCGCCGCGACACGACCGGGCGGCTCACGGCGATACCGTCGCGCCGAGCCGATAGTTCTCGAGGACCTCTTCACGCAGCGTTGTGCGGTCGATCGAGGGCAGCTCGTCGAGAAGCCATTGCCGGCGGATACGTCCGTCTTCGCCCAGCAGCACGACTCGCTGCGCCAGCGCCAACGCCTCGTCGACGTCGTGGGTGACCAGCACGACGGTCACCCCCAATTCGGCCGCCAAATCGGCCAACCAGAGCTGTAGCTCGTCGCGGGTCGCTGGATCGAGGGCGCTGAACGGCTCGTCGAGCAGCAGCAGCCGCGGCCGGGTGGCCACCGCACGCAGGACCGCGACGCGTTGCGCCTGCCCCCCTGACAGCTGCTCGGGATACCGGTCGGCGAGACCGTCGAGACCGAACCGCGTGATCAAGTGGGCGGCGTAGCCAGCGTCGAAGGTCTTGCGGTGCGCGGCGAATCGTCGGGCAAAGACGACGTTTTCGGCGGCCGTAAGCCAGGGCATGAGCAGCGGTTGCTGAAATACCACGCCCGTCTGCGGCCGCGACCCGTCCGCGGGCCAGGTGATCGAGCCGGAGCTCAGCTCGTCCAGGCCGGCAATTAGCCGCAGTAATGTCGACTTGCCGGAGCCACTGCGCCCGACGATCGCGACGACTTCTCCCGTGCACACCGTCAGGTCGATGTCGGCGAGCACTGCCGTCCCACCGAATTTCTTGTGCCCATTGACTATTCGTACTGCTGGAGTTCCCACCGCAGGTGTCCTTCCGAGGGCGACTGGATCGGCAGGAACGCGGCCTCGCGAAACCGCCTATTCGCCGCGCTGCTCATCGCATAGCCGGCACCCCCGCTCAGCGCGGCTTCCAGCCGGGTCGACGCGACGGCCAAAGCGGCGGCGGACAGGCGCAACCTGATCAGCTCCGGCACTCGCGGAGTTGATGGATCGGCGGCAAAGCGATAAAGCCGTTCGCGCAACTCTTCGCTTTCCTCCGCCAGCGCGGCCGCCTCGGGGGCGAAAAGCGCGGCGGTCTGGTCGCGCGTTTTCCCGGCCCCCGACAACGCGGCGCGCGCAACGCCGACGCAGAAGGCGCTCTGCAGCAGCAGAAACGGCGGCCGCACCCGCGCCACGAACGCCCGAAGGTCGGTGCTCAGGACGTTGCCGTCAGGCACCGCAACATCGTCGAAGTGCAGTGACGTCGACGCGGTGGCGCCCAGGGCCATCAGCCGGGGTGCGGAATGGATATCGACACCGATCGTGTCGGCGTCGACGACGACCACATACGTGCGGCCGTGGGTGTCCTGCGCAGGTGCCACGATCACTGCGCCCTCGAACAGGTTGGAAGCCCACGAGATCGGACCACTGATCCGCAACCCGCCAGCGGCCGGGCGGGCGATCAGCGGTATCTGGCCCAGCCCGGCAAGCTGTTTGAACGCCGAGGCCATCGCCGTGACACCCGGACGCGCGCCGCGGCGCAGCGGGTCCGCGTGTTGGTCCCACAACGGGGCGGGAGCGTAACTCAGGTATTCGATCGTCATGCGGTGAGCCCACGCGGAGAAACCGACCGCCAGGCTGTGCCCAGACACCTCCTCGATGACTCGCACCATGCGGTCGAGTCCACTGCCGCCGAGACCGAGATCGAACAGCCTCGCCGCGCCAAGCGCCGCGAGATCGGCGCGTACATCGGTGGTCTGGTCGTCCAAGGCCCTGGCCCGGGCAGCAACAGCGGCGGTCACCTGCGCCAGCGCGGCGTCGGCGGCGCGGTCAAGCACCGCGGTCATCGCAGTGGGCCCTCTAGTCCGTGCAACCGATCGACCGGAGTGTCGACGGCCTCTCGGGCGCGACGGACCGCCGATTCGTCGGGTGCGTCGTAGAAACACAGGCATTTGTACATGTCGGCGCGCACGTAGGTGCGCAGGAAGCTGACCTCGGGCACGTCGGCATAACGCGGGGCTTTGGCCTTCTTGCGGTCCAGGTAGGTCTGCATGTCCAAGCCCGCCGGCAGATCCCACTCCACCAGGTATCCCGCGGCCGGACGGATCGCCTTCAGCTCATCGAGGTCGGCGCCGACCAGGCGTACCTCGTCGGGACCGCTGATGTCCTCGACCCCGAAGGAGGCCGCGTCGAGCCGGGGCGGCGGGGCTGCCGGGAATTCGGTCACCGCGAAAATGCGGTGCGGGTGACGGGTCACCTGGGCTTCGATCAGTTCGCCACCGGCGGCATAGAGGCGCGCGTCCAGCTCTTTGATCAGGTGCGTGGCGTCGGCGCGTTCGGCCCCGTCCGCTGCGATCTCATACAGGTACAGGCTCACGTGAAGATCCCCTCATGGATTGCGGATACGACAGCGACGCTGTCATAGACAGACCGATCTGTCTATGAAGCCTCCGTGAGTTAGGCTGCTGCCATGAAGGCAATTCCGGCCCCGCTCCGCCCCTCGGCGATTGATAACCCGCGGGTGTCCCGACCGTCGGAGCGTCTGTTGAACGTCGCGTCGGATCTCTTTGCGACGCATGGTATTAGAGCCGTAGGGATCGATCAGATCCTGCGCGACGCCGGGGTTGCCAAGGCGAGCCTCTACACCTGGTATGGCTCCAAGGACGCGCTGGTGCTGGCCTACCTCAACGATTTGGATCAGGCGGATCGCAAGCGGTGGAACGAGGCGGTTTGTGCATTGGAAGAGCCGACAGAGAAGGTCTTCGCGTTTTTCGACCTCGCGATCGCGCGCGCACCCAAGCGCGGCTATCGGGGCTGTTTATACGCCAACGCCGCGGTCGAGTACCCCGGTGTCGAGCTCGCTCCGGTGCGAGCTCATCGCCGGTGGATGCATTCGACGTTGACCGCGCTGCTCGTCGCCGCGGGGATCACCCGGGCCTCGCGCCCGGCGCGCGAAATCCAGCTCCTCTACGACGGCGCCCTGGCCGGCTCCAAGATGGAGCGGTCGGTCGCCCCGATCAGGCTGGGCCGGCGGCTGGCCGCAGAGGCGATACGCCGGGCCGGCGGTCCGGCGACGGCCACCGGCCGGGACTCCCGCCCTCCGCCCACCGGGGCCACGGCTTCCCGCTGAATTAACCCATCATCGAACGTCAAGTGCTCTTCAAGATGCGTTAACCGCGATCGGCGCTACGGTGGCCTAACGGGCCAACTCCCTGGAGGCTGAGATGAGCGATCCCTGCACGCCGCGGATCCCCCCCGCGCTGGCCGCGCCGAGCCTGAATCGCGGGGTCGGCTTCACGCACGAGCAACGGCGCCGGCTGGGGCTCACGGGACGTCTTCCGTCGGCGGTGCTCACCCTCGACGAACAAGCCGACCGGGTATGGCATCAATTGCAGAGCCTGGCAACGGATCTGGGCCGCAACCTGCTTCTCGAGCAGCTGCACTACCGCCACGAAATCCTGTACTACAAGGTGCTGACCGACCACCTGACCGAACTGATGCCGGTGGTCTACACGCCGACGGTCGGGGAGGCCATTCAACGCTTCTCCGACGAATACCGCGGGCAGCGTGGGCTTTTCCTGAGCATCGACGAGCCGGACGAGATCGCCGAGGCCTTCCGCACCTTCGGTCTGGGGCCCGAGGAAGTCGACCTGATCGTATGCACCGACGCCGAAGCCATCTTGGGGATCGGCGACTGGGGCGTGGGCGGAATCCAGATTGCCGTGGGCAAATTGGCGCTCTACACCGCCGGCGGGGGCATCGACCCGCGCCGGTGCATCGCGGTGTCCCTCGATGTCGGCACCAACAACGAACAGCTCCTGGCCGACCCGTTCTATCTCGGCAATCGCCACGCCCGTCGCCGCGGCGAGGAGTACGACGAATTCATCAGGCGCTACATCGAGACCGCCCACCAGATGTTTCCGCACGCGATCCTGCATTTCGAGGACTTCGGGCCGCTCAATGCGCGCAAGATCCTGCAGACCTACGGCGACCACTACTGCGTGTTCAACGACGACATCCAGGGCACCGGCGCGGTGGTCGTGGCGGCGGTGTACGGCGGGTGCCACGTCAGCGGGATCCCGCTGCGCGACCAGAAAGTGATCGTCTTCGGCGCCGGGACCGCCGGGATCGGTGTGGCCGACCAGATCCGTGACGCGATGGTCGCCGACGGCGCCACCGCCGAACAGGCCGCGTCGCAGATCTGGCCGATCGACAGGCAGGGCCTGCTCTTCGACGACATGGACGACCTGCGCGACTTCCAGCTGCCTTACGCCAAGGACCGCCAACGGCTCGGCGTGGGCCGGGATCGGGTGGGCCTGGTGGACGCGATAAAGCTCGCATCGCCCACCATCCTGCTGGGCTCGTCGACGGTGTTCGGCGCGTTCGACCAGAAGGTCGTCGAGGCGATGACCGCATCCTGCGAACGGCCGATGATCTTCCCGCTGTCCAACCCCACCTCGCGGATGGAGGCCATGCCGGCCGACGTGCTGCGGTGGTCGGAGGGCAGAGCGCTGATCACCACCGGCACCCCCGTCGCCCCCATCGAGTACGAGGGCACCACCTACACCATCGGCCAGGCCAACAACGTGCTGGTGTTCCCGGGCATCGGGCTGGGCATCATCGTCGCCCGCGCCCGGCTGGTTACCCGGGGCATGCTGCAGGCGGCGGCGAAAGCCATTGTGCACCAGGCAAATCCGACGAATCCCGGCGACTCGCTGCTGCCGGACGTGCAGAACCTGCGCGAGATTTCCGCCGCCGTCGCCGAGGCGGTCTATCACGCCGCCGTCGACGACGGAGTGGCCACCAGGACGCACGGCGACGTCCGGCAGGCCGTCCACGACACCATGTGGCGGCCCGTCTACGACTAACCCAAGGGCGGCGACCCGCTTCACCCGGCTACGCCGCGCTCGCGATCACCGCTAACCCAAGGGCGGCGACCCGCTTCACCCGGCTACGCCGCGCTCGCGATCGCCGCTAACCCAAGGGCGGCGACCCGCTTCACCCGGCTACGCCGCGCTCGCGATCACCGCTAACCCGACGGCGGCGACCCGCCGCTAATCCCCGTTGCAGGCCGGGTCGTTGGGATGTGGCGTCAGCGGCGTGGTCGTCACGCTCATCCACGGGTGCAGGGGCAGTGATTCCAGGATCGCCGTCATGCCCTCGACGTCCGGGGCGCGCCACAGCCCCAGCGCGCGGGGCCCGCGGGGCTCAGCCAACAGCATCCACAGCCGCTCGAGGTGCCCGTGCTCGGCGAGCTCACGCGCTCGCTCGGCCTGCCGCGACACCGCATCATCGACGACCTCGCGCCGTACCCCCTTCGGGACGTCGACGGTGGTCGTCGTCAGGAATTCCGAGGCCCGGCCGGGGCCCTGCTCCGCCCGGCCGGCCGGATCGTTCGGGTGCGCCGTCAGCGCTGTCACCTCGTCGGTGCGCCAGACCCGCAGCGGCATCGAGGCCAGCACCTCCTCGAGCTGGTCCTCCTCGTCGGCCGCGAACAGGCCGAGGGTGCGCCATTCGCCCGGCCGCAGCGGCGGTCGCCACAGGCGCAACAGGCTGCCCCGCTCGGCCAGCCCGCGGGAATGCTTGGCCTCCCGGGCCCGCACTTCGTCGACGGCCTCCGGCGGCGTTCCCTCGGGGACGTGGGTGGTCATGGTGACGAGGAATTCCATCAACCCTCCTCATGGGTCGTGCTCACAGTAGTTCACGGCGCCACGGGCGGCTTCGACGGTGAATCCCAGACCTCGAGGGTGCGGCGGCCGAATCCCGGCGACCTTTCCGCCCTGAACGCATGCGCCACAGCCCGGTATTCACTCATGAAGGGGCTGGAATGGAAGTGACGAGAGCTTGACTTTGCTCCCCCGCCTGGACTCGAACCAGGAACCTATCGGTTAACAGCCGAACGCTCTGCCAATTGAGCTACAGGGGATCAACACGATCGCGGGACGACTCTAGCGTACTGGCATAACCGCGCCCAACTGGCAGGGACCGGCATTTTCGTCCGGCAATCAGCGGTCGGCGCCGTCGCCAAGCGGATCAACCGCGCACGCACCCGGCCGAGTGAGGCAGGATGGAGCCATCGATCGTCGGGAGGAACGCTTTGATCCGGTATGTCGTGGTGCTCGGACTGGGTTACGTGCTGGGCTCGAAGGCCGGGCGTCGCCGATACGAGCAGATCGTCGGCACGTATCGCGCGCTGACCAGCAGTCCCATGGCCAAGTCGGTGATCGAAGGGGGGCGCCGCAAGATCGCCAACCGGATCTCCCCCGACGCCGGGTTCGTGACGCTGGCCGAGATCGACGACCAGACGGCGGTCGTGGACCGGGTCCAGGAGCGGCCGGCCGAGCCGGCCCTCACACCGTCAGATCGTCGCCGCTAGCCTGCTCCAACAGACTGCGCCGATAGGCCTCCATGGCGACCAGGTCGCCGAACAGCGCGTGGTACTCGTCGCCCTGCTCGATGGGCGACATGCGCTGCAGCTTGGACTTGACCTCGGCGATCTGCCGGCCCATCCAGACCTCCTGCAGCCGGGCCAGCACCCCGGCGATGTAGCGCGGTAGCTTCTCGTCGTCGACCGCGACGGCCTCCACCCCCAGCTCGCTGATCAGGCTCGCGGTCAAAGCCGACGTGGTCCGGTGCCGCACCGCCTCGATCCATTCCGCCCCCGTGATACCGGTGGAGGTGCCGCCGGCGGCCTCGATGGCCGCGCGGACGGCCGCGTACCCGGGATGGGTGAAGCTCTCGACGGTCAGGGTGTCGAACACCGGCCCGGCCAGCGCCGGATACTGCAGCGCCGACTTGAGCGCCTCCCGCTGGGCCCACAGGATCGGGTCGCGGGGGTCGGGACGGGCCGCGGCCGGCTCGGCGCGCACCGCGGCGGGCCGCTGCTCGGCCCGGCGGGGCGGCTCGGCTGCCTGGCCACGCCGGTCCGGGACCCGGGACTTTTTGGCCTCGGTCCGGACGCGCTCGATGACCTGCGCGACGTCGTCCCAGCCGACCCAGCCGGCGAGCTGGCGGGCGTACTCGTCGCGCAGGGTGGGGTCCTTGATCTGGCTCACCATCGGTACGCAACGGCGCAGCGCGGCGACCCTGCCCTCGGCGCTGTCCAGGTCCACCTCGGCCAGCGTGGTGCGAATGGCGAACTCGAACAACGGGGTTCGCCGCGCGACCAGGTCGCGCAACGCGACGTCACCGGCCTTGAGCCGCAGGTCGCACGGGTCCATGCCGTCCGGGGCGACGGCGACGAAGGACTGCCCGGCCAGGTTCTGCTCGCCGCCGAACGCCTTCAGGGCGGCGGCCCGCCCGGCCGCGTCGCCGTCGAACACGTAGATCAGCTCGCCGCGAAAGAAGCTGTCGTCCATCATCAGCCGGCGCAGCATGGCCAGGTGCTCGTCGCCGAACGCGGTGCCGCAGGAGGCGACGGCGGTGGTGACCCCGGCCAGGTGCATCGCCATCACGTCGGTGTAGCCCTCGACGACGACGGCCTGGTGCCCCTTGGCGATGTCGCGCTTGGCCAGGTCGATGCCGAACATCACCGCCGACTTCTTGTAGAGCACGGTCTCGGGCGTGTTGATGTATTTGGCTTCCATGGGGTCGTCGTCGAACAGCCGGCGGGCCCCGAACCCGATCACCTCGCCGGCCGCGGTGCGGATGGGCCACAGCAGCCGCCGGTGGAAGCGGTCCATCGGGCCGCGGCGTCCCTCCCGCGACAGCCCCGCCGCCTCCAGCTCCTTGAACTCGAAACCCTTGCGCTGCAAGTGTTTTGTCAGCGAGTCCCAGCCCGACGGGGCGAATCCGCAGCCGAAATGGCGCGCCGCCTCGGCGTCGAAGTTCCGCTCCGCCAGGTACTGGCGGGCCGGTGCCGCCTCGTCGGACTCCAGCGCCGCGGCGTAGAACTCGGCGGCGGCCGCGTTGGCCGCGACGAGCCGGCTGCGGCTACCGCGGTCGCGCTGCACGCTGGTGGCCGGCCCCGTGTAGCTGATGGTGTGGCCGACCCGGTCGGCCAGCAGTTCGACCGCCTCGACGAAGCTGACGTGTTCGATCTTCTGGATGAACGCGTACACGTCGCCGCCCTCGCCGCAGCCGAAGCAGTGGAAGTGGCCGTGGTTGGGGCGGACGTGGAACGACGGCGACTTCTCGTCGTGGAACGGGCACAGCCCCTTGAGGGAATCGGCGCCGGCGCGCCGCAATTGCACGTAGTCGCCGACGACGTCCTCGATGCGGGCTTTTTCGCGGATGGCGGCGATATCGCGATCAGAGATCCGGCCGGCCATCGGCCCAGTCTAAAACGACCGCGCGGGCTAGCCGGTCCCGATCACCCCACACGCGATCCGATCCATCGCGTTGGGAGTGTCTTGCGCGCCGTGGATCATCAGGGCGGTCTTGTCGCCGGCCAACAGCTGGTCCCGGGTGAACGCGTCGGTGGTGGTCACCAGGTACGCCGAACCGTCCTGGCGCACTTCGAGCATCGTCAGGTCGCCGCTCTCGGGCATCCCGGTGTGCCCGGGTGCCTGGAAATGCCCGCCGGCCGACAGGAAGTTCCCGGGCGGGCCCCCGGTCGGAGCGACCGAGTTGGGCTCACATTTGCCGATCTGATGGACGTGCATGTCGTGGAAGCCGGGCGCCAGCAGGCCGCCGGCGACCGTCTTGACCGTCACGGTCGCATAGCCGTTGCTGAAATCGAAGGTGGCGGTGGCGACTTCCTTCCCGTCGGCCGTCTTGAGGTTCGCGGTGAGCGATCCCGCGGCGGGCGCCGGGCTCGACGTCGCCGACGGGGCGGGCGACGCGGTTTGGACCGGCGGCGTGGTACCCGTCTGGCTGGTCGCGTGCTGGGGCGAACTGCAGGCGCTCACCGCGACGACTGGAAGCGACAACAAGGCGGCGGCGACGGCGAGTTTGGTCATGACGGGAGCCTAACGCGCGCCGGTCGGCGGGCTGGTATCGATGCGCTCCAGCCGGCCCTCGGTGTACGAGGCGATCTGGTCGACGACGACCCGCAGCCGGGCCCGGTCGTCGGCCGCTGCGGAGAACGTCGCGGCGTAGCCGGGGTCGAGCGTTCCGGGCGCCCCGGCGTACAGCCAGTGCGCCACCCGGTGGATGCGTTCGCGCTGCCGGGCCTGGGTTGCCAGGTGCCGGGGGTCGGACATGATGAACTGCAGCGCCAGGATTTTCAGCAGCGCGACCTCGGCGCGCACCAGGTCGGGCACCTGCAGGTCAGCCGCATAGCGTACCAGGGGGCCGGGTCCGGCGGCCGCGCGCGTGGTCGCGATCGCGGCCGAGGCGAACCGGCCCACCAATTCACTGGTCAATCGCTTGAGCGCGACGGACGCCGCCAGCGTGGCGTCGTACTTGCCGACCGCGGCGACCACGGGCAGGCCCGACAGCCGTCGGGCGGCCGCCATGAAGTCGTCGGCGCTGACCCGGGGATATTCGCTCGCACCCAGCTCGGCCAGTGTGGCCGCCTCGTCGTCGTCGGCGAGCACGCGCAGGTCGATGCGCTGCGATACGACGCCGTCCTCGACGTCGTGCACCGAATAGGCGACGTCGTCGGCCCAATCCATCACCTGGGCCTCCAAGCACGACCGGTGCACCGGCGCCGAGGCACGAACCCACGCCGCCGGCTCGCGGTCCTCGTCGTAGAAGCCGAACTTGGTCCTCCCCTTCTCCAGACCCTCGCGGCGGGTCCACGGGTACTTGGTGACGGCGTCCAGGGCGGCCCGAGTGAGGTTGAGCCCGGCGCTATTTCCTTGCTCGTCAAGCACTTTGGGCTCGAGGCTGGTCAGGATCCGGAAGTTCTGCGCGTTGCCCTCGAAGCCGCCGCACGTCGCGGCGAACTCGTCGAGCGCGCGCTCGCCGTTGTGGCCGTAGGGCGGATGCCCGATGTCGTGGGCCAGGCCGGCGAGCTCGACGAGGTCGAGGTCGCAGCCCAGCCCGACCGCCATGCCCCGCCCGATCTGGGCCACCTCCAGGGAGTGCGTCAACCGGGTGCGTGGGGTGTCGCCTTCGCGGGGCCCGACGACCTGAGTCTTGTCGGCCAGGCGGCGCAGCGCGGCGCTGTGCAGCACCCGGGCCCGGTCGCGCGCGAAATCGGTGCGGTGCTGGCCTTCCGTGCCCGGCAGACCCGCGGTCTTCGGCGCCTCCCGCACCCGCCGCTGGCGGTCGAAGTCGTCGTAGGGGTCTTGTTGGTTCGTGGTCACCGTGTTCATCACCGAGGCACAGTCTGCCAGGGAACGCGGGCTACATTGACCTATGCGCACCGCTCGGCTGATCGGCGTGATGCTGGCGATCCTCATGGGTCTGTGCGGGGGGCTGCTGCCGGCCCCGACGGCGGCCGCGCAACCGCCGTTCCCGCTGCCGGATCAGGTCACCGACAGCGCGCACGTCCTGTCGGATTCCGGCCGCGCCGCGGTGACGTCGGCCACCGACAAGCTCTACGCCGATCGCCACATCCGGCTGTGGGTGGTCTACGTCGACGACTTCTCCGGGCAGACCGCGGAGAACTGGGCACTGCGGACCAGAAGCCTCAGCGACCTGGGCGACTACGACGCGCTGCTGGCGGTCGCCACCACCGGCCGGGCGTACGCCTTCCTCGTCCCGTCGGCGATCAAGAGCGTCAAAGCCGGCCAGGTGGATCAACTGCGCCGCACCAAGATCGAACCCGCGCTGCACAACGGCGACTGGAGCGGCGCCGCGATCGCGGCGGCCAACGGGCTGAACACCGCGCCGCCTTCGTCGGGCCGGGTCGTCCTGCTCGTCGCGCTCATCGCCATCGCCGTCGCCGCCGCCGCCCTGCTGGTGGTGATGCGCTATCGCCGGCGACGGGGGCTCGCCGCGGCACTGGACGCGGCGCGGCGCCTCGACCCCACCGACGCCGACGCGCTGGCCGCCGTGCCGCTGGAGGCCCTCGACGACCTGTCGCGCTCGATGGTGGTGGACGTCGACAACGCGGTGCGCACCAGCGCCAACGAGCTGGCGCTGGCGGTCGACGAGTTCGGTCAGCAGCGGACCGAACCCTTCACCCGGGCGGTCGACAACGCCAAAGCGGCTCTGTCGCAAGCCTTTACGGTCCGTCATCAGCTCGACGACAGCACGCCCGAGACGCCGGCGCAACGCCGCGAGTTGTTGACCCGGGTGATCGTCTCGGCGGCGCGCGCCGACCGCGAACTGGAATCACAGCAGGAGGCGTTCGAAAAGCTGCGGGATTTGGTGCTCAACGCCGCGTCGCGGCTGGACGCCCTGACCCAGCAGTATGTCGAACTCACCAGCCGCATCGCCCCCGCGGAACAGCGGCTGGCCGAGCTGCGCAACGAATTCGACCCCGCCGCACTGACTTCGGTGGCCGGCAACGTCGCCGGCGCGAAGGAGCGGCTGGCGTTCGCGGACCGCAACATCGGGACGGCCCGGGATCGGGCCGGCCACGCCGAGAGCGGTAAGCAGGCGGGCTTGGTGGACGCCTACCATGCGGCCGAGTCCGCGCTCGGGCAAGCCCGTGCGCTGTTGGATGCGATCGACAACGCGGGCGAGGACATCAGGCACGCGATCGCCACACTGCCGTCGCTCGCCGACGACATCCAGGCCGTCATCGCGCGCGCCGACGAGCAGTTGCGCAAGACCGGATCGGGCCACGCCGCGGAGCTGACCGCGGCCCGCGACGCGGCGACCGGGGCCCTCGACTACTCGCGCCACACCGGTGGTGGGTCCGCCGACCCGCTCGGCGCATTCGCCCGGCTCACCAAGGCCGGCGCCGACCTCGACCGCGTCCTGGCGACCGTGGCCCAGGAGCAGGCGGACGCCGAGCGGCTTAACCGTTCCTTCGAGCAGGCGCTGTTCACGGCCCAGACGCGGGTCCGCGGCGTCTCCGAATACATCGACACCCGCCGCGGCAGCATCGGGGCGGAGGCCCGGACGCGGCTCGCCGAAGCCAAGCGACACGTGCAGGCCGCGCAGGACAAGCGGTCGACCAACGTGGCCGAGGCGATCGCGCACGCCAACGCGGCCTCGACGCTGGCCGCGCAGGCGCAGGCATTGGCGAATGCCGACGTACAGCAGGCGCAGCGCCTCTACGCCCGCCGCGGCGGCGGCGACACCGGCGCCATGATCGGCGGGCTCATCATCGGCGATCTGCTCGGCGGGTCGATGCGCGGCGGGTTCGGCGGCTGGAGCCCGACGTCGTTCGGCCCCTCCGGAAGCCCGTCGGGGGGCGGGCTCATGGGCGGCGGCGGCCGATTCTGAGCTCGTCACGCGCAGACGAACCGACCCCCGGGCACCCAGTGCCCGGGGGTCGGTCTTGCACTACTCAGTGGTGACGGCGGAGTGCCCGCCGTCAACCGGTCTTCGTCAGGCCCAGCTCGAGCCGACGGCGCTGTCGGTGCTCGCCATGTTGCTACCGGCGCTCTGCACCTTCTGGCCGTGGGCGTTGGCCTGCTCGTAAATCACCTGGAAGTTACGACCCAACTGGGTGAT
>NZ_LZKL01000042.1 GCF_001668725.1 Mycobacterium sp. E787
CCGGACCCCTCGGCGAGCGCGCCGACTGGTGGTGGTACGACCCCTTCCAACCCCAACCACCACCATCGACCAACTAGGTTGATTGGGGCATAAAGAATTTCGTTTGCGTTACCCGCTGCCCAGACCATGCGGCTTGCTTGAAAGTTGGTAGCGCATACGCTATCGAATTCGTAAGTCGCCGATGCCCGGAGTCAAGCCGGACCCGGCGCCGGTGCGAATTCGAAACTCGGCGGTTCGCGCAGCCACGCCGTCGAGACGGCGGACCAGTCCGCGACGCTGACGTAGGGTCCCGCCGGGCTGTGCGCGTGGCCCGAGCCGTCGGCCGTGCTGAACGGGGTGACCGAGATCTTGGGATGGGCCAGCAGCAATCCCGCGGGTGACAGGTGCACCGCGTCCCAGGACTGCGCGATCGCGCGCCAGTCCGGGTACCTGCAGCCGTTCGCCGTGGCTGCATGCGAGTCGATCAAGTCGGCCCAGTCGCGGGCCGAGTCGATCAGGGCGACGCGAACGCGCGCGGTGTCGAAACGCACTTCCCAGCGCGGGCTTTCGCGAGCCAGGTTCTCGCCGCACAGGGTCCAGCTGTCGTCGTTGTCGGTGATCGGGGTGGACGTCCAGAACGCGCCCTTCGGCAACGCGCTCAACGGCTCCCGGTTGCTGACGTTCGGCGCGCGCAGTTCGCCGAGCGCGCCCTGATGGATCTGCGGCGACCCGAACGTGGGCAGCGCCGACAGGGCCGAGAGCCCGGCCTCGTCGTACGCGCGCAGCTCCAGGTCGTCGACGTCGAAGTCCGCGACGTCCAGACAGCGATCGGAGTACAGGTAGCTGCCGACCGCCCGGCTCGCGGCCGAAATCAGCTCCTCCGGCGCGCCGAGGCCACCGACCGACCGCATGCGTTCGATGAACAGCCGCCCGGGAAAGGTGTCCAGCAGCGACTCTGCGTTGCTCACCTGACTATCGGGGCGCGATAAGCGCGAAAACCTGCTTGGCCACCTGCAACATCCAGCCGGTCACTGTCGGCCCGTGATCGCGCGGCCAGTTGAGCTGGAAACTGACCACCCACGGCTGCCGATTCTTGTCGACGGCGTACCAGCTGAAGGTCAGATCACCAGGCAGGCCACCGGCTTTCGCGCCGATATACGGCCACACGTTCCGGTCGAGCTGGATGCCGGCCACGGCGGACAGGATCTGTCGGACGGGCGCGGCCGGGCCGACCGCGTCGGCCTGCAGCGCGGCATGCACCCGGCAGATGTCCTCGGCGTTGCCGTACCACTCGGCGCCGTACGTCGAGGCCGGCGTGTGGGCGCGGGTCGGATCGGGTTGGTAGGAAGTGGAATTCGCCTGCGCCAGCAACCGGGCGCGGACCTCTTGGGAGCCCTGCTTCCATTGGTCGCGCAGATCGGGTTGGCCCCAGCCGACGGAGAACAGCTCGTACATGGTCGGGAACGGCGTCATGCTGGCCGGGTCGTGATGGCCTGCGGTCGCGAGCGCTTCCTCGATGGCGTGCGTGCCCAGCCGCCCGATCAGCAGGTCGGTGGCCATGTTGTCGCTCGTGGCGATCATCTTCTCGGCGGCCGTGCGCACCGAAACCTGCGCTCCGGCAGGCAAAGCCAAGCCCGACGAGCCCACCGCGCGGCTCTTGTCGGTGACGGTGAGCTGATCGTCCCACGACACCGTCCCGGCCTTGACGGCGCCGGCCACCGCGTGCAGTACGTACAGCTTGAAAATCGATGCCAGCGGCAGGGATTCGCCGGTGTTGGTACCGGCCACGGGGTCGCAGTGGCCGTCGTTCACCTTGGCGATCTGGTAGGAGTAGCGGGCCCCGGTCTTGCTCAGCACGGCGTCGACGTCGTGCCAGGAGCTGACCTTCGGGGGCAGGGTGTCGACGTCGAACCGGTCGACCCGGCCCTCGTCGTCGGTGTGGATCCGGATGTCTTGGCGCGCGCCGTAGGAGGTGATCAGGTGCAGGGTGGCCACGCTGGCGCCGAGGTCCACGCCGTCGAGGGTGAACGGACGGTCCCACCACAGTCCCTCCATGGTGGTCTCGACCGACTCGACCTTGTCCGGCGCGGCGAGGGTGCCGACCCCGACCGGGCCGATGGGCCAGTCAGAGTTCAGCATGTCCAGGGTCTGCTGGGCGCGGATGCCGGGCGGCGTCCGGGTGTCGATCTGGCGGCCCGCGTTGGCCGCGTTCGCGTGCGGCGCGGGGGAGGGCGCGCAGCCCGGCGCCAGCGTCACGACCAGGGCCGCGGCGGCGCCCAATGCCACCGCGCGGCGCCGCATCGACCGCCCGCTAGCCACCCTGCTTGGTGCCGGCAACGTCCATCACGACCTCGAACTCCAGCAGCGACGCCCCGGTCGCCACCGGATTGGCCCGCTCGCCGGCGTGGGCCTCGATCGCGGGCCCCTTCGCCCACGCCTGGAAGGCCTCCTCGGACTCCCAGTGCGTCACCACGAAGTAGCGGTTCTCACCCTTGATGGGGCGCAGCAGCTGGAAGCCGAGGAAGCCGGGCTGGCTGTCGACGGCGTGCGCGCGGTGGGCAAACCGCTTCTCCAGCTCGGGGCCGGCATCCGCGGGCACCTCGATTGCGTTGATCTTCACCACATGCGGCATTCCGCTAGGCTACCGCGCGGCCGAGTCTGTCCAACCCCCGGGCGGGACACGCAAGATGGGGGTATGCCCGGCGATCTGTTGACCTGCCACGGCGGCCAGGGGGAGCCGTTGGTGCTGGTCCACGGCCTGATGGGCCGCGGCACCACCTGGTCGCGGCAGCTGCCGTGGCTGACCCGGCTGGGCACCGTCTACGCCTACGACGCCCCGTGGCACCGGGGCCGCGACGTCGACGATCCCCACCCCATCAGCACGGAACGCTTCGTGGCCGACCTGGCCGACGCGGTCGGGACCCTGGGGGCGCCGGCCAGGCTGGTGGGGCATTCGATGGGCGCCCTGCACTCGTGGTGCCTGGCCGCGGAACGCCCGGACCTGGTCACGGCGCTGGTTGTCGAGGACATGGCGCCGGACTTCCGCGGCCGCACCACCGGTCCGTGGGAGCCGTGGTTGCACGCCCTTCCCGTCGAATTCGATTCCGCCGAAAAGGTTTTCGGTGAATTTGGACCGGTCGCCGGCCGGTATTTCCTGGACGCCTTCGACCGCACGGAACGCGGGTGGCGGTTGCATGGGCACACCTCCCGGTGGATCGAGATCGCCGCCGAATGGGGCACCCGGGACTACTGGGCGCAGTGGGAGGCCGTGCGAGCCCCGGCGCTGCTCATCGAGGCGGGCAACTCCGTCACCCCGCCGGGGCAGATGCGCGCCATGGCCGAAACTGATTCGCCGACAACATATTTGCGCGTTCCGGAGGCCGGCCATCTGGTGCACGACGAAGCCTCGGAGGAATACCGCGACGCGGTGGAATCTTTCCTGGCGGCTACCGCCGGCCGGTGAGCCCAAAGGCGGTGCGCAGCGCCACCGCCATGAGCGTGTTGGTCGGGTTCTGGCAGCCCGAGGTGACGAACACGCTGCCGTCGGCGACGTAGACGTTGTCCATCTGGTGCATCCGCCCGTTCGGGTCGACGACGCTCGTCGCCGGGGACACCCCCATCTGCATGCCGCCCATCACGTGCTTGGTGTTCGGTGGGGTGCCGCCGCCCAGTTTCCGCTCCAGGCCGTCGGGGATCGCGGCGAACAGCTGCGCGCCGGCCGCCGCCATCATCGCGGTGATGGGCACCAGATAGAAGGCCTGCGCGACCGCCTCGTGCTTGCCGGGCGCCCAGGTCACGCGGGCCACGGGCTGGCCGTTGAGGTCGGTGACCGTCGGGTCGAGGGTGACGTTGTTGCTCAGGTAGGGCAGGTCGGTGCCGATGAAGTTGACGCCGGCGAGCCGGTCTCGCAGCAGCGAGGCGCGCATCAGGTCCTTGAACGGGCTGCCGAACAATTGCACCCCCGGCAGGAATCCCAGGATCTCCTGGTAGAACTTGCCCTCGGTGATCGGGTCCTGGCTCCCGCCCAGCTCGCACAGGCCGCCGCGGATGTAGGGCAGCCCGGCCAGTTTCGCCGCGAGCCGCGCTCCGGGGAAGTTCGGGTCGCAGAAATCCTCCATGCACTGGGTGATCGAGCGGCCGCGGTAGGCGTGCACCCGCTGGTCGAGGTAGATGCCGAA
Source organism: Mycobacterium sp. E787 (assembly GCF_001668725.1). Classification (GTDB taxonomy): domain Bacteria; phylum Actinomycetota; class Actinomycetes; order Mycobacteriales; family Mycobacteriaceae; genus Mycobacterium. Next base: position 4,158 of record NZ_LZKL01000042.1, read on the forward strand.
CCCGTCGACGAAGTTGTGGAACATCAGGCGGGCGCCGATCCGTCCGCTGGCGTCGGGCAGGCCGGAGAGCAACGCCAGGCGCGCCGTCTCGATCGCCGAGGCGGCCAGCACCACCAGGTCGGCGCTCTCCCCGCCGGGATTACCCCTCGGGTCCAGATAGGAGACGCCGGTGGCGCGCCGGCCGGTGAAGTTGACCTTGGTGACCGTGGTTTCGGGGCGCAGCTGCGTCCGCCCGGTCCGCAGCGCCCGGCGCAGCGGCGCCAGCGCGCCCACCCGCGCCGAGATCGGGCAGCCGTAGTTGCTGCAGAACCCGCAGTTGTTGCACGCCGGGCGGCCGTCGTACTCGACCGAATTGATCGCGGTCGGGAACGGATACGGGTGCAGCCCGATGCGCCTGGCGCCCTTGGCGATCAGCGTGGACGAGCGCTGCTGCGGCCCGGGCGGCATCGCGTACTGCTGCGTGCGCGGCGCGTGCCTGAAGGAGAGGCTGGGTATCGACCGGACGTCGCCCTGCGTCCCGAGCAGCGTTTCGATCGCGTCGTAGTACGGCGCGATCTCGTTGTATTCGAACGGCCAATCCTGCACGTCCGCGCCCGGTTGCGGGCCGAGCATCGACAGTCCCTTGAAGTCGATGTCCCAGAACCGCGGCACCTTCGCGTCCCAGTGCACGGTTCCACCGCCGACGGTCACCGGAAGCTCGTTGACCGGGCCGACGTAGCCGGCGGGCTGGCTGGCGCTGGTCCGATATGTGCGCGGGTAGGCCAGTGGGTCCGGCTGCTCGAAATAGCGGTACAGCGCCTTGAGTTCGTCGTTGGCGAACGTCGTCCCGAGCGGCCCGGTCCCGTCCAGGTTGGTGAAGTAGTTGGATCCTTTCTCGAATATCACTACGTCCCAGCCGTTCTCGGCGAGCTCCATCGCCACCGTAGATCCGCCGGCGCCGGAGCCGACGATGACCGCCTTAGGCACTCACGCCGCCCCTCCCGCCGAGTTTGGCGACGACGCCCTCCCAGCCGCGGCGCAGGCGGTTGACGATGTCGGTGACGACGACGACGTCCCACTGGGTCGCCTCCACCTCGGCGGGCGTGTATCCCCGCGGCTGGGAGTCCCCGGGGTACTTGATGTCCTGCCAACCGACCAGGTTCGCGTTGCCGCCGTACTCGGGGACGCTGTACATCGCCTCGATGGTGTGACCGAACAGGACGTTGGCGAAGGCAGCCGCCGGCCCATGGGCCAGGATGAGGTCCTGGCGGACCGGCTGCACCGCGGTGAAGTCGCCGCCGGCCTGCTGGTCGAGCAGCGCGATGCCGCTGGTGTACTGGTTGCGCAGCTGCGTCAGCCGCTGCTGCCATCCGTAGGCCTGGGCGCGGTTGAGCGGGACGAAGGTGGCCATGTAGTCCTGCGAACCGCCGGCGCGGTTGCTCCACGGGCCACCGGCGTGCACGTCGGCGGGCGTGACGTCGAAGACCGACAGCATCCGGTCCAGGTAATTGACCACGTTCGCCTCGTGCGCCCCGGGGCTGCCGAGTTCGACCGGGCAGTCTTGCGGCCCGGGGATAAGCCGGCGGGTGGCCGCGTCGAGCACCGCGGCCTGGTGCGGCGACAGGAACCGGTAGCCCGCGTCGGCGGAAGCGATGGGCAGGGAGCCGCGCATGGCGGCGGCCAGCGGCAGCAGGCTCAGGCCGCCGAGCACCGCGCGCCGGGACACCGGCGGCAAGCGGGATCCCTCGGCGGCCTCCTCGCTGGGCACATCGGCAGGGTAAGGCGCGGATATGAGTCCCACGTGGAACGCTTGCGCGGCGGCGTGTCGGGTTGTGCGGGTGCGAGCCTTTGCGCTAACGCCCCCCGAGCGCGCAGCTACACCATCTGATAAATTCTTCAATTGTTCAAGCATAGGAAGCATCGAATCTTCAGGAGATCCCGCGTGTCGGTGCCGCTGTACAAGGTCAAGGCCGAGTTCTTCAAGACATTGGGGCATCCGGCGCGGATCAGGGTGCTCGAGCTGCTCGTCGCCGGGGACAAGTCGGTGGCCGAACTGTTGCCCGAGGTCGGGGTGGAGTCATCGAACCTGTCCCAGCAACTGGGTGTGTTGCGCCGGGCCGGCGTGGTGGAAGCGCGCCGGGACGGCAACACGATGATCTACTCGATCGCCTCACCGGACATCGCCGAGCTGCTGTTGGTCGCGCGCAAGGTTCTCACCGGGGTGCTCAGCGACCGGGTGGCGGTGCTGGAGGAGATGCGCGCGGGGAGCGCGCAGTAGCGGTCATGGGCTGGATTTCGAAGGCCTTCCGTGTCGGCCGGATCACCGAAACCGCGGAACCATTACCGCCGCAGGCGATGAAACCGGTTGCGGGAGTGCGTGGTTCGCTTCAGATCCGGCACGTCGACGCCGGCTCTTGCAATGGGTGCGAAGTGGAGATCGCCGGAGCATTCGGGCCGGTGTATGACGCCGAGCGGTTCGGTGCGCGCCTGGTGGCCTCGCCGCGGCACGCGGACGCGCTGCTGGTGACCGGCGTGGTGACGCACAACATGGCGGGTCCCCTGCGCGCCACGCTCGACGCCACTCCTCGGCCGCGCCGGGTGATCGCCTGCGGGGACTGCGCGATCAACAGGGGTGTCTTCGCCGATGCCTACGGGGTGGCCGGCGCCGTCGGTGAGCTGGTGCCGGTCGATCTGGACATTCCCGGCTGCCCGCCGACGCCCGGCGAGATCGTCGCGGCCCTGCGATCGGTGACCGGCAAGTGACCACGGAACTGGCCACCCGCCCGGTCGTCGCGCCAAACTCCCTGGGCTCCAAGGACTTCAGGCCCGCGGCCGCGGGGGCGCTGACGTCGTTGCTGGGCGCGATCGGAGTATGGGCGGGCCTGCAGGGAATGTTCGGTTCGGTGCCCGCGGTGCGCATCGGGTGGCTGCTCCCGTTGTCGGGGGTGCGGCTGAGCCTGGAGCCCTTGGGCGGATTCTTCGTGGCGCTCACCGGCGCGGTCGCCGTCGTCGTCGGGCTTTACACGATCGGCTATGCCCGGCGGGGCCACCTGGGCGGGGTGCCGCTCGCGGTGTTGCCGTTGTTCGTCGCGGCGATGCTCGTCGTACCCGCGGCGGGGTCGGTGACCACCTTCCTGCTGGCGTGGGAACTGATGGCGGTCGCATCACTGGTGCTGGTGCTGGCCGAACACACCCGCCCGCAGGTGCGCTCCGCCGCGCTGGTGTACGCGGTGATGACCCAGTTGGGGTTCGTCGCGATCCTGATCGGGCTGGTGGTGTTGTCCGCGGCCGGCGGCGCCGACCGGCTCGCCGACCTGCACCGGATACCGGAGGGTGCGCGCACCGCGGTGTTCCTGCTGACGGTTGCGGGGTTCGGTTCCAAGGCCGGGCTGGTTCCCCTGCACGCCTGGTTGCCGCGCGCCCACCCGGAAGCCCCCAGCCCGGTGTCGGCCTTGATGAGCGCCGCGATGGTCAACCTCGGCGTCTACGGCATCTGCCGTTTCGATCTGCAACTGCTGGGCCCGGGTCCCCGCTGGTGGGGCCTCGTCCTGATGGTCGTCGGCGGGGTGTCGGCGCTCTATGGCGTGGTGCAGGCCTCGGTGGCCACGGATCTCAAACGGCTGCTTGCCTATTCGACCACCGAGAACCTCGGGCTGATCACGCTGGCCTTGGGCGCCGCCACGCTGTTCGCCGCCGCCGGTGCAACCCGGGCTGCGACGATCGCCGCGGCCGCGGCCATGCTGCACCTGATCGCGCACGCGGCGTTCAAGAGCCTCGGATTCCTGTCCGCGGGCTCGGTGCTGGCCGCCACCGGGCTGCGCGACCTCGACCGGCTGGGCGGTCTGGCCCGACGGATGCCGGTCACCACCACCCTGTTCGGGGTGGCGGCGCTCGGGGCGTGCGGGCTGCCGTTGGGCGCCGGATTCGTCAGCGAGTGGCTGCTGGTCCAGTCGCTGATCCACACCGCCCCCGAGCACGTCGCCGTCTTGGCGTTGACCACGCCGCTGGCGGTCGGCGCGGTCGCGCTCACCACCGGGCTGGGGGTCGCGGCGATGGTCAAGGCGTTCGGCATCGGATTTTTGGCGCGGCCGCGCTCGGAGCAGGCCGCCGGGGCCCTCGAGGCGCCGCGCAGCATGCTGGCCGGCATGGCGCTGGCGGCGGCCGCGTGTGTGACGCTCGCGGTGGCACCGGTGACCGTCGCACCCGCGCTGCGCCGGGCCGTCGCGGCGCTACCCGCGGCCCGGGCGGTGGAATTCACCGACCTGGGCGCGTTCGTCCGGCTGCCGGGGCTGCAGGGCTCGATCGCGCCCGGGGTGATCGCCGCCGGCCTCTGCGGGGCGGCGCTGGCCGCGGCCGCACTCACCCGGTGGCGCCGGGCGCGGCGCCCCGAGCCCGTCACGTCGCCGCTATGGGCCTGCGGCGCGGACGATCTCACCCCACGCATGCAATACACGGCGACATCCTTCGCCGAGCCCCTGCAACGGGTCTTCGACGATGTGCTGCGCCCCGACACCGACATCGAAGTCACGCACAGCGCCGAGTCCCGCTACCTGGCCGACAAGGTCACCTACAGCACCCGGATCACCGACGCGATCGAGGAACGCTGCTACGCGCCGGTGATCCGGGCGATCTCGGCCGCGGCGGAATGGGTACGGCGCGCACACACCGGCAGCGTCCACCTGTATCTGGCCTACGGCGCGCTCGGTGTGTTGACCGTGCTGGTGGTCGCCCGATGAACGTGCTGTCCTACGTCGCGGGCGCGGCGCAGATCGGCGCCGTGATGGCCGGGGCGCCGCTGGTGGTCGGCCTGACCCGCCAGGTGCGCGCCCGCTGGGAAGGCCGCGTCGGTGGCGGCATCCTGCAGCCGTGGCGCGACATCGTCAAACAGCTTGGCAAGCAACGGATCACACCGCGCGGAACGACGGTGGTGTTCGCGGCCGCGCCCGCCCTCGTCGCCGGCTCGGCTTTGCTGATCGCCGCCATCGCGCCGCTGGTCGCGACCGGATCCCCCCTGGATGCCAGCGCGGACTTGTTCGCGGTGGTGGGCCTGCTGTTCGTCGGCACGGTCGCGGTGACCCTGGCCGGGATCGACACCGGCACCTCCTTCGGCGGCATGGGCGCCAGCCGTGAGATCACCATCGCCGCGCTTGTCGAGCCCACCATCCTGCTGGCGGTGTTCGCGGTGTCGATGCCGGCGGGGTCGGCCAATCTCGGTGCCCTGGTGTCGCACACCGTCACCCACCCCGGGCAGGTGGTGTCGCTCGCGGGCGTGTTGGCGTTCACCGCGCTGGTGATCGTCATCGTCGCCGAAACCGGGCGCCTGCCCGTGGACAACCCGGCCACCCATCTCGAGCTGACCATGGTCCACGAGGCGATGGTGCTCGAATACGCCGGGCCGCGGCTGGCGCTGGTCGAATGGGCGACGGGGATGCGGCTCACGGTGTTGTTGGCGTTGCTGGCAAACCTGTTCGCGCCGTGGGGCATCGCGGGCGGCCGGCCCGGCGCGGTGGACCTCGCCGTCGGCCTTGCGGCGGTGGTGGCCAAGGTCGCGCTGCTGGCGGGGCTGTTGGCGACCGTCGAGGTGTTCGTCGCCAAACTGCGGCTGTTCCGGGTCCCCGAGCTACTGGCCGGATCGTTTCTGCTGGCGCTGCTCGCGGTCATCGCGGCCAACTTCTTCGCGGTTCCGGCATGACGTACAACACTTTTGCGGTCTCGGTCGACCTCGCCGCCGGGGGGCTGCTGTTGGCCGCGGTGCTGATCGTGTGGCGCCGCGACCTGACCGCCATCACCCGCCTGCTGGGCTGGCAGGGCGCCGCCCTGGCGGCGATACCGGTGCTGCGTGGCGCGTATGACGGCGACAGGGCCCTCATCGGCGTCGGTGTCGCCGTGCTGGTGTTGCGGGCCGCGGTGCTGCCGCGGCTGCTGGCGCGCGCGGTCCGCGCCGAGCCGCAAGGCCGGCGGGAAGCCACCCCGCTGGTCAACACCGCGACCTCGCTGCTGATCACCGCCGGCCTGACCCTGGCCGCCTTCGCCACCACCGGCGCCCTGGTGAACCTGCAGCCCGCGGCCACCACCACCGCGGTGCCGGCCGCCACCGCGGTGGTGCTCATCGCCCTGCTCGTGATGGTGACGCGGCGTCATGCGGTGTCGCAGGCCGCGGGATTCCTGCTGCTGGACAACGGGATCGCCGCCGCCGCGTTTCTGCTGACGGCCGGCGTGCCGCTGATCGTCGAACTCGGCGCCTCGCTCGACGTGCTGTTCGCGGTCATCGTGATCGGCGTCCTGACCGGCCGGCTGTCCCGCACGTTCGGCGGCGCCGACCTGGATGCGTTGCAGGAGCTGCACGACTGATGACCGGTTTACTGCTCGCCGCGATCCTTGCGCCGGTCGGCGCGTCGGTCGCCACCCTGATCGCCGGATGGCGCAGGGCCAGCGCGACGCTGATCGTCCTGTCGGCGGTGTGCGTGCTCGGCTGTGGCGCCGCACTCGGTTTCGGTGTCGGATCGGGGACGCGGCTCGCCCTGGGCGGCCTGCTGCGGGTCGATGCCCTGACCGTCACGATGCTGATCGTCATCGGAAGCGTTGCGACACTGGCCACTTGGGCCAGCATCGGTTACATCGACGCCGAGCTCGCGCATCGGCACACCGATCCGCTCGGCGCCCGCGTGTATGGGGCGCTGACCGCGGCCTTCCTGGCAGCGATGGTTGTCGCTGTGTGCGCCAACAACATCGGCGTCATCTGGATCGCCGTCGAAGCCACCACGGTGATCACCGCGTTCCTGGTCGGGCACCGGCGCACCCGCGGCGCGCTCGAGGCGACCTGGAAGTACGTCGTGATCTGCTCGGTCGGCATCGCCATCGCCTTCCTGGGCACGGTGCTGCTCTACTACGCCGCCGAGCACGCCGGCGCCCCGGCCGCGGCAGCCCTGAACCTCGACGTCCTCACCGGGCATGCCGGCGGGCTCAACCCCGACATCGCCCGGCTCGCGGGCGGGTTGCTGCTGATCGGCTACGGCGCGAAGGTCGGACTCTTCCCGTTCCACACCTGGTTGGCCGACGCCCACAGCCAGGCCCCGGCACCGGTTTCGGCGCTGATGAGCGGGGTGCTGCTGTCGGTGGCGTTTTCGGTGCTGATCCGCATCAAACCGGTCATCACCGCAGCGGCCGGGCCGGCGTTCATGCGGTCCGGGCTGCTGGTGATCGGGTTGGCGACCCTGGCGGTCGCGGCCCTGATGCTGACGGTGACACCGGACATCAAACGGATGCTGGCGTATTCGTCGATGGAGAACATGGGCCTGATCGCGATCGCCGCGGCCGCCGGAACCACATTGGCCATCGCCGCGCTGCTGTTGCACGTGCTGGCCCACGGTATGGGCAAGACCGTGCTGTTCCTGGCGAGCGGCCAGCTGCAGGCCGCGCACGGCTCCACCGCGATCGCCGACATCGGCGGCGTGCTGCGGCGCTCCCGCCTCATCGGCTTATCGCTCGGCGTGGGTGTCATCGTGCTGCTCGGGCTGCCACCGTTCGCGATGTTCGCCAGCGAGTTGGCCATCGCCCGCTCGCTGGCCGACGCCCGACTCACCTGGGCCCTGGCTCCTGCCCTGCTGCTGATCGTCGTCGCCTTCGCCGCGCTCGCACGCAATTGCGGCCGCATCCTGCTGGGCGACGGCCCCGTGGCCGCACCCGAGATCAGAGTGCCCCGGACGGTGGCCGCGGCCCTGATCGTCGGCGTCGCCGCATCGCTGGCCCTCGGTGTCACGGCCGGCCCGCTCACCGGCCTGTTCACCACCGCCGCAAGCCACGTCGGGGTGCCGCGTTGAGCCGGAACTGGTTGCGCCACAGGCTCTCCCAGCACAGTCTCGCCGAGACGGCAGAAGACTTGCTGGACAGGGGGTTTCGCCTGGCCCTGGTGGCCGCCCACGACGACGGCGACGCCCTGCGGGTTGTCCACCTGTTCCTGGCCGGCCGGCCCGACCGCCGCATCGAGCTCGAATGCGTCGTGAACAAGAACGACCCGGTCCTGCATTCGCTGGCGTACCTGTCTTTTGTCGCCGGCCGCTTCGAGCGCGAGATGGCGGACCTGTACGGGATCCGGCCCCTAGGGCATCCCAAAGCGCGCCGACTGGTGCGGCATGCGCACTGGCCCGAGGAGTGGTACCCGATGCGCGGCGAAGCCGGACCCGCGCCGCGCTTCGACAATGTCGGTCATTTCCCCTTCGTCACCGTCGAAGGTCCCGGGGTGTATGAGATCCCGGTGGGCCCGGTGCACGCCGGGCTGATCGAGCCCGGCCATTTCCGCTTCTCCGTCGCCGGCGAAAGCGTGTTGCGGCTGAAGGCCCGGCTGTGGTTCGTGCACCGCGGCGTGGAAAAGCTGTTCGAGGGCCGGCCGGCCGAGGGCGCGGTCGACCTCGCCGAACGCGTCAGCGGTGACACCTCCGTCGGGCACGTGCTCGCCCACAGCCTGGCCGTCGAAGACGCGCTCGGGATCGAGCTGCCCGACGAGGCACAAGGCCTGCGGGCCCTGCTCGTCGAACTCGAGCGGCTCTACAACCACGCCGCGGATCTGGGGGCGCTGGCCAACGACGTCGGGTTCGGCCTCGCGCACGCACACACGCAGCGCGTCCGCGAACAACTGCTGCGGCTCAACGCGAATGTCACCGGACACCGGCTGCTGCGCGGCGCGATCCGCCCCGGCGCGGTCGCGCTGCGGGCGCTGCCCGACGCCGACGAGCTGCGATCGATCGCGGCCGACGTCACCGAGATCGCCGAACTGACCCTGCGCAACTCCCTGGTGTACGACAGATTCGCGGGAACGGCCGTGCTGCAGCGTGAAGACGCGCAGGCCCTCGGCTGCCTGGGCTATGTCGCGCGGGCCAGCGGCATCCGCACCGACGCCCGCCTCGAACACCCCACCACCGCGCTGCCCGTCACCGAGATCGGCGCCGGCGATGGTGACGTGCTGGCCCGCTACACGGTGCGGCGCGACGAATTCACCGCGTCCACCGAGCTGGCCTGCCACCTCATCGAATCACACTCGGGTGCAATAGAATACGGCGGCTCGGCGCCGGTTCAGCACGCGGCGCGCAGCGGGATCGGCATCGTCGAGGGCTGGCGCGGCACCGTCGTTCACCGCGTCGAGATCGACGCCACCAATCGCCTCACCCGCGCGAAGATCGTCGACCCGTCCTGGTTCAACTGGCCCGCGCTGCCCGTCGCGATGGCCGACACGATCGTCCCCGACTTCCCCTTGGCCAACAAAAGCTTCAACCAGTCCTACGCCGGCAACGACCTCTGAAGACCTCTGATCGACGCAGGTCACCCCTCGCCCAGCAACGCGAACCGGCCGTCGGCGGTCCTGGTCACCAGGCCGTCGGCCAGCAACGAATCCAGCGCCCGGTCGCGCTGCACGGGATCGGTCAACCAGGCCACGTCCAGATCCGCCCTGGTGACCGGGAAGTCATTGGCGCGCAAGACATCCAGCAGCCGGCCGCGCACCTGACGGTCGGTGCCGGCGTAGGTCTGCGCCCGGCGGCCCGGCCCCTGCGCCGGGGGACAACCGGCACGGCGCCACGCGCAGCCGTCAAGCGGGCACAGCCCGCAGCGCGGCGCCCGGGCCGTGCACACGATCGCGCCGAGTTCCATCAGCGCCACCGAAAACCGCGGCGCCCGTTCGTCTTCCGGTAGCAGGGCGGAGACGTCGGCGTGGTCGCGTGCGGCGGACGGCGCGCCGGCGTCGGCCAGGCCGTGAACCGCGCGGGCCACGACGCGGCGCACGTTCGTGTCCACCACCGGCACCGGGCGGCGGTAGGCGAAGCACGCGATCGCGCGCGCGGTGTAGCTACCGACGCCCGGCAGCGTCATCAGGACGTCGACGTCGTCGGGCACCACGTCGCCGTGGTCGCGCGCGATCACCGTCGCGCACTCGTGCAAGCGCTTGGCCCGCCGGGGATAGCCGAGCTTGCCCCAGGCGCGCAGCACGTCGGCGGCGCTGGCCGCCGCGGTGGCCGACGGCGTCGGCCAGCGGCGCACCCAGTCCGGCCAGATCGGTAGCACCCGAGCCACCGGCGTCTGCTGCAACATGAACTCGCTGACCAGGATCTGCCATGCCGTGACATCAGGGGCCCGCCAGGGCAAGTCGCGGCGCGACCGCTCGTACCAGTCGATGATCTCGTTCGCGGCGAAGTTCATGCGTCCGTGCGGCATGATGGGGGCCATGCCAAACACCAGCCCGGTAACAGCATGGAAAGCACTCAAAGAGGGTAACGAGCGGTTCGTCGCCGGCCAGCCCCTGCATCCCAGCCAAAGCGTCGACCACCGGGCCAGCCTCGCCGCGGGCCAGAAACCCACCGCGGTGGTGTTCGGCTGCTCCGACAGCCGCGTGGCCGCCGAGCTCATCTTCGACCAGGGCCTGGGCGACATGTTCGTGGTTCGCACCGCCGGTCAGGTCATCGACTCGGCGGTGCTGGGCTCCATCGAGTTCGCGGTGACGGTCCTCGACGTGCCGCTCATCGTCATCCTCGGCCACGACAGCTGCGGCGCCGTCAAGGCGGCGCTGGCGGCGATCCATGACGGCGCCATACCGGGCGGCTTCGTGCGGGACGTGGTGGAGCGGGTCGCGCCGTCGATCCTGATGGGGCGCCGCGACGGCCTGAGCCGTGTCGACGAATTCGAGGAACGCCACGTCAAGGAGACGCTGGCGCAACTCATGGCGCGCTCCTCGGCCATCGCGGAGCGGGTTTCCGCCGGCACGTTGGGGATCGCGGGCGTCACCTACCACCTTTCCGACGGGCGCGCCGCGCTGGTCGAGCACGTCGGTGACATCGGCGAATAACGACCGCCGTTCGACCCGCCACTAACACGGCCGTCGGCCGGCAAACAGGGCGACACGCCGAGGCGGATCGAACAAATCCGCGTGACCTGGGCCTACGGTGTGATCGTGCTGGATCTGGAACCGCGTGGCCCGCTACCCACCGAGATCTATTGGCGGCGCAGGGGCCTGGCCCTGGGACTCGCGGTCGTCGTGGTCGGCGTCGTGGCCGCCATCGTCGTCGCCTTCATGGGCAACAAGTCGGGCGCCAAGCCCGCCGGCGCCGACAAGGCCAACTCCGCCCAGAGCAAGCCTGCGGCGCCCCCGAGCCAGGCGCCGCCCCCGGCGGGGCAGGAGGGTGCCACCCCGGTGGCGCCGCAGGGGCAAAACCCCGAGTCGCCCACGCCCACCGCCGCTGTGCAGCCGCCGCCGGTGCTCAAGGAGGGCGATGACTGCCCCGACTCGACCCTCGCGGTCAAGGGCCTGACCAACGCGCCCCAGTACTTCATCGGTGACCAGCCGAAGTTCACCATGGTCGTCACCAACATCGGCCTGGTGTCCTGCAAACGCGACGTAGGCGCGGCGTCGCTCGCCGCCTACGTGTACTCGCTGGACAACAAGCGGCTGTGGTCCAACCTGGACTGCGCGCCGTCCAACGAGACGCTGATCAAGACCTTCACGCCGGGCGAGCAGGTGACGACGGCGGTCACCTGGACGGGCATGGGGTCCGCGCCGCACTGCCCGCTGCCGCGACCCGCGATCGGGCCGGGCACCTACAACCTCGTCGTGCAGCTGGGCAACCTGCGTTCGCAGCCGGTCCCGTTCATCATGAACCAGCCGCCCCCGCCGCCGGGGCCGGTGCCGGGGCAGCCGGGTCAGCCGGCGCTCGCGCCGCCGCCCGAGGCACCGCCGGGCGTCGCCCCCGGCCCCGTTCCCGCCGGCTGATCGGGTTCAGCTGAGCGGATCGGCGATCGTCGACTCGGCCAGCTGCGACAAGCCTTCCCGCACGTGGCGGGCCCACATCCCGCCGATGCCGTCCACCGACTCCAGGTCGTTGGCGCTGGCGGCCAGCAGGTCCTGCAGCGTCCCGAACGTCCGGACCAGCAGATCCACGTGGGCGAACTGCAGGCGCGGGATCCCGGCCATCGCGCGGTAGCCGCGCGGGCTGAGCGCCGAATCCTGCGCCTCCGCCGTCGTCGGATATCCGAAAACCTTTGCCAGCGAGGTGAAGTCGAGCAGCTCGGTGTCCGACAGGGCGTCCAGCTCGTCCAACGTGGCGGTCATCTGCCCCTCGGACAGCGGCTCGGGGCTGGCGTGATAATCCCGGACGATCAGCTCGCGGGCGATGTCGTTGCCACCCAACAGCTCTTCGAGCTGCAGCCGCAACTGGCGCCCGTCGGTGCCGAGCTCGACACAGTCGTAGTCGATGGCCAGGCCGATGCGCCGGACCAACTCCAGCCGCTGCACCACCGTCATCACGTCGCGCAGCGTGACGAAGTCCTCGATCTCGGCCCGCGACAGCTGCCTGCTGACCTCGTCGAGCCTCATCTTGTACCGCTCCAGGGTGGCGATCGCCTGGTTGGCCCGCGACAGGATGGTCGCGGAATCGGCCACCACGTGGCGCTCGCCGGCGACGTAGACGGTCACGATGTTCATCGAGTGACTGACCGAGATCACCGGGTAGCCGGTCTGGATCGCGGCCCGCTCCGCCGACCGGTGGCGGGTGCCCGACTCGTCGGTGGGTATCGAGGGGTCCGGGACCAACTGGACGTTGGCGCGCACGATGCGGCTGCCGTCGGTGGACAGGATGACGGCGCCGTCCATCTTGGCCAGCTCGCGCAGCCGCGTCGGCGCGTACCGGACGTCGAGGGCGAAGCCGCCGTCGCAGATGGCCTCGACGTTCTCGTCATTGCCGAGCACGATCAACGCGCCGGTGCGGCCGCGCAGGATGCGCTCGAGGCCGTCCCGCAGCCCGGTGCCCGGCGCCAGCCGGGCGACGGTCTCACGCAGTGTCGGACGGGTCACAGCGTGTCATTGTGCGGCCCCACGGCGTTATGCGTCCAGCCTGGGGCTCTCGGCGAGGGCTTTCATGTGTTGCAGGGCCGCGACGATGGTCGGTGCCCGCAGCGCCCGCATACCGCTCGGCACTATCTCGCGCCGGGGGTCGTCGCCGTCCGGGATGAGCGCGACGCTGAACCCCTGGCGTGCGGCTTCGGCCAGCCGCCGCTCCATCCCGCTGACCCGGCGCAGGTCGCCCGCGAGCCCCACTTCGCCGACCATCACCGCGGTGGTGGGCAGCGGCAGGTTCGTGTAAGCCGAGGCCAGGGCGATCGCGACGGCGAGATCCGAGGACGGGTCGGTCAACCGCATGCCCCCCACGGTCGACAGGTAGACGTCGTTGACGGCGATGTTGCACCGGGCGTGTTTTTCCAGCACGGCGGTGATCATCGCCGCCCGGGCGTGGTCGATGCCGCTGACCGCGCGGCGCGGCGAGCCGCCCGCCGGGGTCGCCAGCAACGCCTGCACCTCGCCGATCAGCGGCCGCTTGCCGTCCAGCGCCACCGTGATAGCTGTGCCCGGGACCGGCGCCGGCCGCTGATCCAAAAAGAGGCTCGACGGGTCGTTGACGTCCTCGATCCCGTTGTCGTGCAGCGTGAAACACCCCACCTCGTCGGCGGCGCCGAACCGGTTCTTGATCCCGCGGACCATCCGCAGCGACCCGTTCCGGTCGCCCTCGAAGTGCAGCACCACGTCGACGAGGTGCTCCAGGGAGCGCGGCCCGGCGATCGCCCCGTCCTTCGTGACGTGGCCGACCAGGATCAGGGCGACGCCGGCGGCCTTCGCGGCGGCCGTCAAGGCGGCCGTCACCGCGCGCACCTGGGTGACGCCGCCGGCCACGCCGTCGGCCTCGGTGGTGGACATGGTCTGCACCGAGTCGACGATCACCAGCGCCGGGCGGACCGTCGCGATGTGGTCGAGCACCGTGTGCAGGTCGGACTCGGCGGCCAGGTACACCTCGTCACCGCCGCAGTTGATGCGGTCGGCGCGCAGCCGGATCTGGCCGGCGGACTCCTCGCCCGAGATGTACAGCGCCCGGCGGCCCGCCTGGGCCCAGCGGTGGGCGACCTTGAGCAACAGCGTCGACTTGCCCACGCCGGGATCGCCCGCCAGCAGCGTGACCGAGCCGGGGACCACGCCGCCCCCGAGCACCCGGTCCAGTTCGGCGACGCCGGTGGAACGGTGCTGCGCGCTGTGCGCCTCTATCGAGCTGATCGGGACGGCCCGTGAGGCCGAGGCCGCGGCCGTCCCGGTGCGACGTCGCGCTCCGCCGACCGCGGCCAGCACCGCCACCTCGTCGACGGTGCCCCAGCTGCCGCACTCCAGGCAGCGGCCAACCCACTTGGCGGTGACGTGTTGGCATTCCGAGCAGCGGTATTGCGAGCGTGCATGTGCCACGCCATGACGGTATCGGGAGGGTGCGACAAGCCCGGTGTGACAGGCCGGGCCGGTCCTCGTCAGACCTTCTGTGGGCCCAATCCGGCCGAAATCGGCACCATCACGCTGGCCTGCCCGGCCTTTTCGAAGTTGAAGGTGAAGTTGTAGTTCAAGCCGTTGCTGATGGGCTTGGACAGGGCGACGGTCGCGTTGACGGCGTTGTTGGGCTCGAGCGGGCCGGGGGCCACGTTCTGGCCCTCGGGCTTGCCGATGAACAGCATTCCCCCGGCGGGAAGCCGGCCGTCACCGGCGATGGTCACCGTGCCGACGTCGCTGGTGATGCTCACCAGCCGGTCCGGCACATCCGGCGACTGGTTGACGGCCACCGCCACGAGGTTCACGGTCCGCCCCGGCTGCAGGAAGTCACCGGTCTGCACGGCCTGCATGCGGATGTCGCGCACGGCGACGTTGTTGATGGTGACCCGGTTGCCGTTGACGGCGGGCTCCTGGGTGGCCATTTGGGAGATCTGACCCGCTCCGCAACCGCTGAGCAGCGCGGTGACCAGGGCGACCAGACCGACGACGGCGAAGCGGTTCACTCAATGCCTCCTGCTCGGCTCGCGCCCTCACGACGCACCATGACTTGTCATTTCAGCGGTTCGACTATGCAACTATGCACAGTAGTAGGAACGCCGTGGCGGCGGTAGCGCAGGGCGCCAGACCAGCCTGGCGAGGTCTCGTGGGGCCTGGGTGGGGTGCTTGCTCGGGACGAATGAGGACAAGCGTATTGTGAGCCCTTGCACGTCTTGCTCCGCCTGTCAACCCCTAACCTGCGCGCGATGTGCCCCTGACCTGCAACGTTGTTCCACAAGCCTGGGGCCGGCGTGTTAGACTGAAGTAACGAAAGGGGCTCTAATCAGATGATCTTCAAGGTCGGCGACACCGTTGTCTATCCACACCACGGTGCTGCGTTAGTCGAGGCGATCGAAACCCGCACCATCAAAGGGGAACAAAAAGAGTATCTCGTCTTGAAAGTTGCGCAGGGGGATCTGACCGTTCGAGTGCCCGCAGAAAACGCCGAATACGTCGGTGTCCGCGATGTCGTTGGGCAAGAGGGCCTCGACAAGGTGTTCCAGGTGTTGCGCGCGCCGCACACGGAAGAGCCGACCAACTGGTCCCGCCGTTACAAGGCCAACCTGGAAAAGCTCGCCTCCGGCGATGTGAACAAGGTGGCCGAGGTGGTGCGCGACCTGTGGCGTCGTGACCAGGAGCGCGGCCTGTCCGCCGGCGAGAAGCGCATGCTGGCCAAGGCCCGTCAGATTCTTGTCGGTGAGTTGGCGCTGGCCGAGAGCACCGACGACGCCAAGGCGGAGACCATCCTCGACGAGGTTCTGGCCGCCGCTTCCTGAAGGCCCTGAGCTCCGGTGGTCGGGGGCACAGTTGTCGCAGTGGTCCCCGCCGCGGGGTCAGGGGAACGGCTGCGGGCCGGCATTCCGAAAGCATTCTGTGAGCTCGACGGTCACACGCTGCTCGAACGCGCCGTCGCGGGGTTGCTGGAGTCCGGGGTTGTCGACCATGTCGTGGCGGCCGTCCCGGCCGATCGCATCGACCAAGCCAAGCAAGTCCTCGGCGGCCACACTACGGTCGTCGCCGGCGGGGCCGGCCGTATCGATTCGGTCCGTCTTGCTTTGGCAGTGCTTCCCCAATTGCCCGCGCCCGCTGATTTCGTGTTGGTCCACGACGCCGCCCGGGCACTCACCCCACCTGGGCTGATCGTGCGGGTGGTCGACGCGCTGCGTTCGGGCCACGGCGCCGTCGTGCCCGCGCTGCCGCTGTCTGACACCATCAAGGCCGTGGATGCCAACGGGGTGGTCCTGGGCACGCCGGAGCGGGCGGGCCTGCGGGCGGTGCAGACGCCGCAGGGCTTCGCCACCGGCTTGCTGCTGCGTGCCTATGAACGCGCGGTCACCGCGGATTTCACCGACGACGCGTCCCTCGTCGAGCATGTCGGCGGCCAGGTGCAGGTGGTCGACGGCGACCCGCTGGCGTTCAAGATCACCACGCAGCTCGACCTGGTGTTGGCCCAAGCGATCGTGCGCCGGTGACCGGCCTGCCCCGGGTCGGGCTTGGCACCGACGTGCACCCGATCCAAGCAGGGCGCCCGTGCCGGCTGCTGGGCCTGCTGTTCGCCGGCGCCGACGGCTGCGCCGGCCACTCCGACGGGGACGTGGCGGCGCACGCACTGTGCGACGCGCTGCTGTCGGCGGCGGGGCTGGGCGACATCGGCGCCGTGTTCGGTGTCGACGACCCGCGCTGGGCGGGCGTCAGCGGCGCCGACATGCTGCGCCACGTGGTCGGCCTGATGGCGGGGCAGGGCTATCGCGTCGGCAACGCCGCCGTCCAGGTGATCGGCAACCGGCCGAAGGTGGGTCCGCGGCGCGCGGAGGCGCAGAGTGTCCTGTCCGATCTGCTGGGGGCGCCGGTATCGGTGTCGGCGACGACCACCGACGGCCTCGGCCTGACCGGACGGGGCGAGGGACTGGCCGCCGTCGCCACCGCGCTGGTGTTCCCCACCGACTAGCTCCGCGAGACCCGAACGACTCGCCGGGGTGGCGCTCGGTGCCGACGGTCACTCCGCCGTGACGCTCGCCGTCGCAGGTCGCGGCAATTGGGCAGGTAAGCTGGCACGTCGTGACCGATCGCGCCCGCCTGCGGCTACACGACACGGCAGCCGGTGCCGTGCGTGACTTCGTCCCGCTGCGCGACGGGCACGTTTCCATCTACCTGTGCGGCGCCACGGTCCAGGGACTGCCGCACATCGGGCACGTCCGCAGCGGGGTGGCGTTCGACATCCTGCGCCGCTGGCTGATCGCGCGCGGCTACGACGTCGCGTTCATCCGCAACGTGACCGACATCGAGGACAAGATCCTGGCCAAGGCCGCCGCGGCCGGCCGGCCGTGGTGGGAGTGGGCGGCCACCTACGAGCGCGCTTTCTCCGCCGCCTACGACGCCCTGGACGTGATGCCGCCGTCCGCCGAGCCGCGAGCCACCGGGCACATCACCCAGATGGTCGAGTTAATGGAACGCCTGATCGAAACCGGCCATGCGTACGCCTCGGCCGGCGACGTCTACTTCGACGTGCTCAGCTACCCCGAATACGGCCAACTGTCCGGGCACAAGATCGACGACGTCCATCAAGGTGAGGGCGCGGCGACCGGCAAGCGCGACCAGCGCGACTTCACGTTGTGGAAGGGCGAAAAGCCCGGCGAGCCGTCGTGGCCCTCACCGTGGGGCCGCGGCCGCCCGGGCTGGCACCTGGAATGCTCGGCGATGGCCCGCACCTACCTCGGCCCGGAATTCGACATCCATTGCGGCGGAATGGATCTTATCTTCCCGCATCACGAGAACGAGATCGCGCAGAGCCGCGCCGCCGGTGACGGATTCGCCCGCTACTGGCTGCACAACGGCTGGGTGACCATGGGCGGCGAGAAGATGAGCAAGTCGCTCGGCAACGTGTTGGCCATCCCGGCGATGCTGCAGCGCGTGCGCCCGGCCGAACTGCGCTACTACCTGGGCAGCGCCCATTACCGGTCGATGCTGGAATTCTCCGAAACGGCCCTGCAGGATGCGGTCAAGGCCTATGTGGGCGTGGAGGAGTTCCTGCACCGCGTGCGCAGCCGGGTCGGTGCGGTCGAGCCGGGGGAGTGGACGCCGAAGTTCGCCGAGGCGCTCGACGACGATCTGGCGGTCCCGGCCGCGCTCGCCGAAATTCACCACGTCCGCGCCGAGGGGAACCGGGCGCTGGAGTCCGGCGACCACGAGGGCGCGCTGAAACACGCCGGCGCGATCCGGGCGATGATGGGGATCCTGGGCTGTGACCCCCTCGACGAGCGCTGGGAATCCCGCGACGAGACGTCGGCCGCGCTGGCCGCCGTCGACGTGCTGGTGCAGGCCGAAATCGAAAACCGGGAAAAGGCGCGCCAGCAACGCAATTGGGCACTGGCCGACGAGATCCGGGATCGGCTCAAGAACGCCGGTATCGAGGTCACCGACACCGCCGACGGGCCGCAGTGGACGCTGGGCGGTGACGGCAAGTAGATGGCCGGTAACTCGCGGCGCCGCGGGGCGGTACGCAAATCCGGCACCAAAAAGGGCCCTACCGTCGGCTCCGGTGGCCAGCGCCGCCGCGGGCTGGAGGGCCGCGGGCCCACGCCGCCGGCGCATATGCGCCCCCACCACCCGGCCGCCAAGCGGGCCCAGTCGCAGCCGCGCCGTCCCGCCAAGCGCACCGACGAGGCCGAAACCGTGCTGGGCCGCAACCCGGTGCTGGAGTGCCTGCGCGCCGGTGTCCCGGCGACCGCACTGTACGTCGCCCTCGGCACCGAAGCCGACGAGCGGCTCACCGAATCCGTCGCCCGCGCCGCCGACTTGGGCATCGCCATCCTGGAGGTGCCACGCGCCGACCTGGACCGGATGACCGCCAACCACCTGCACCAGGGCATCGCGCTGCAGGTGCCGCCGTACAACTACGCCCACCCCGACGACCTGCTCGCGGCGGCTCTTGACAGTCCGCCCGCGTTGCTGGTCGCCTTGGACAACATCTCCGATCCCCGCAACCTCGGCGCCATCGTGCGCTCGGTCGCCGCGTTCGGCGGCCACGGCGTGCTGATCCCGCAGCGGCGGTCGGCCTCGGTGACGGCGGTCGCCTGGCGCACCAGCGCCGGCGCCGCGGCGCGCCTCCCGGTGGCCCGGGCCACCAATCTGACCAGGGCGCTGAAGGGTTGGGCCGACGCCGGGATCCGCGTCGTCGGGTTGGACGCCGGCGGGGACACCGCCGTCGACGAGCTGGACGGCACCGACCCACTGGTCGTGGTCGTCGGCTCGGAGGGCAAGGGCCTGTCGCGGTTGGTGCGGCAGACCTGCGACGAGGTGGTATCGATTCCGATGGCGGGTCGCACCGAATCGCTGAACGCCTCGGTTGCCGCCGGGGTGGTGCTCGCCGAAATCGCCCGTCAGCGCAGGGGGTGACGTCTCTGCGCGGGCAGACACAAAAGCCCCCGACACGCCGATGTTTTCGGGGCTTTTGCGTCTGCTCGCGAAGTTTGGGCGCGCTGCTGGCGCTGGCTGTGCTTGTCGCGCCGCCGGCTTCGGCGCAACCGGCCGAGTTCGACCTGCAGGCCCATCGCGGCGGACGCGGGGAGACCACCGAGGAGTCCCTGCGGGCGTTCGCCAAATCGCTCGAATTGGGCGTCAGCACACTCGAACTCGACATCGGCATAACCAAGGACTCCGAGCCCCTGGTGTGGCACGACCCGACGATCGACGCGGAGAAGTGCGCCGACACGGCGCCTGCCTTCGCGGGCGACCCGGCGTATCCCTACGTCGGCAAGCGCGTGCACGACCTCACGCTCGCCGAGATCCGCACGCTCGACTGCGGCGAGCGCCTGGCCGAGTTCCCCGACGCGGAAGTGGTGCGCGGCAACAAGATAGCGACGTTGCCCGACGTCTTCGCGCTCACCGACTCCTATCACGCCGGGGTGCGCTTCAACGTCGAGACGAAGGTCGAGGCCGACAAGCCGGACGCCTCGGCCGGACCCCAGGAATTCGTCGACGTGATACTGGCGGCGGTCAGGTCGGCGGGCAAGGTCGACCGGGTGGAAATTCAGAGCTTCGACTGGCGGACCCTGCCCATGGTGCGCCGCGCGGAGCCGTCGATCCCGTTGGTGGCCCTGTACAACGAGCAGACGTGGGCGCCGGGCTCGCCGTGGCTGAACGGCATCGACGCCGCCGTGGTCGGTGATCCGATGATCGGCGCGCTGCTGGTGGGCGCCAACATGGTCTCGCCGAACTACGCGCTGGTCACCGGCAAGGCCTACGTCGACCGCGCGCATGCGTTGGGGCTCAAGGTGATTCCATGGACCGTCAACGACGCCGGCGCCATGCGCACACAGATCGGATACGGCGTCGACGGCATCATCACCGACTTCCCGACGCGGCTGCGCGGCGTCATGGCCGGCCTCGCGATGCCGCTGCCGCCTGCCTACCACCGTGGTTAGTCACGACATCGACGCACTGCGTGCAGGCCAGCGCGGCAGTCATGGGCCCGGCAATAGGGTGCTTACCAGCTCAAGATGACGCTGTCATCCGCATCGGCCGGCTCCGGCGAGCGGACTGCCGGAAAGACGATCGGCCTCTCGGTCACGCCGATCGATCGATCACGCGGCTTACGTAGGCGCGCGCGGGCAACCCGGCAGATCATCTCCGGGCGCAACAGCCGGGACGCGGGGTCGAGCAGCGAAGTCACCCTGGTGAACTGATCGACGATGACCGCGTCGGATTCCGCCGCGGCCAGAACGCGTTCGACGTATCCGTTCAGCAGTCTCGACATCAGCGGTGGGGTGCCCTCGACCTCCGGCAGGGCGAGGTCGGGGTTGGCCCCCAGCTGCCACGCCTGTCGGATCGGTGCTGCCGCCGCGCGGAAGAACCGCCGCGCCAAATCCTCGGTGCCGCCGGACAAGCAATCGCGCAGCGCCAGCGCCTCGAGCGCGGCAACCGTCATGCCTTGGCCGTAGATCGGGTCGAAGCTGCAGATCGCATCGCCGGTGACCAGCAGCCCAGCCGGGAAGCGGCTCAGCTTGTCGTAACGGCGCCAACGACTGCACGGCATCTTGTGCCGCACCGGCTCGCCGACGGGTTCGGCGCGGCGCACCGCGTCGAGCAGGTGCGCGGGTGCACAGTCCGCCACGAACTCGCACATGGCGGCAAGGTCGTGGGCGGGCTCGTGGCCGGCTATGCCGATCACGGTGAACAGCCACGTGTCGTTCTCGCAGTGCAGCAGGCCAACGCCTCTCGGCCTGCCTGGTACGACCCCGACGAGGAAACCCATCTCGTGTGGCAGATCCCTGGTCATGCGCAGCCGCTGGCTCGCGTAGGTCAGGTGCACCACCACGCGATCCTCACGCGGACGCTCGTACCCCAAAGCCTCCAGCCACGTCGGGGTGCGAGCACCGCGCCCGGTGGCATCGACGACCAGATCGGCGTCCAGCGCGGTGCGTTCGCCGGTCCCGCGGCTGCTCACCCGCGCCCCCGTGATGCGTTGCCGATCGCGCGTCGCGGTCAGCGCCACGAAGTCGTGCTCGTCCAGCACGGTGACATTGGCGATGTCGCGCACTCGCCTGCGGACGTGACCCTCCAGGAACGGCCGTGTCGCGCAGTAGGCCGAAAACGACGGGGCGCTGCCGGTGCGCGTCAGCAGGTGCCCGCCCACGTTGTAGTGCAGCCGGGACAGGTCGCGCCCGTCGAAGTACTGCGCGCCGTCGCGGACCAGCTCGTCGAGTATGCCCGGGAAAAATTCGCTGAGCACCTGGGCCCCACGGGGCAACAGGGCGTGCAGGTGCCGGCCCTGCGGCACACCTCGGCGATCGCCGTCGGTGTCCGGCAGGGCGTCGCGCTCCACCACCGTGACCGTGTCGAAGAAGTCGGCGAGCGACCGCGCGGCCAGCAGGCCGGCCATGCTTGCTCCCAACACCACCGCGTGATTGCCGATCCTGGCCTCGGTGTTACCCACAGCGCACCGCCTTCGCCGGTCCTCCAGCTAACGAAAGCCATGTTCACAGCGGACCACTGGCGCCGATAGCGTAGTGCGCTACGCAATTGAATCGGCGCGTAACCGGAGTGCTTAGGAAACGCGCACGAATTGGCCCGTTCGCTGCGGATACGACCGGTTGTAGACCCCCAGTGACCAGCGGCGGGCCGCTGGCGGCGAATCCGCGCGCGTTGCCCCGCGGGGCGTTCATCGGCCTGCTCGGAGGCGATGCCGGATCCGATGACAAACGGGCGGCGCGTGATCAATTCCTTTGTCGCACAACAACACCGCGGCCGCTTCGTGGTTGGCGTCGATGACGCGCACCTGTTGGACGGATCGTCCGCCCTTGTCGTTCGTGAGCTGGCGCTGTCGGGCGGGGGTGCGGCTGTGTTCGAGCAGCGCGTGCTCGGCATCAACGCCCGCTGACGTCAGCAAAGCGGTGGCGGACGCATAGCGGCGCACCGAAACGCCGATAACTCGGCCGCCGGATGCCGCCCGCGCGGGCCTGGGCGCCGTTATAGTCGCCACGTGATCAGCGGCGAGCCGTTGACCGGGCGCGACAGTGAGCTGGGAATCATTCACCGCGCCCTGAGCGGCGCTGGCAGGCACTCCGGCGTGTTGATCGCCGGAGCCGCGGGCGTGGGCAAGACCCGCCTGGCCCGCGAGGTGCTGCGCCGCGCCGAGGAGTCGGGTGAGCGGACGAAGTGGATCGTCGGCACCGAATCGGCGTGCGCTCTGCCGCTGGGGGCGTTCATCGGCTCGCTCGGCGAGGCGATGTCGGATCCGCTGGCCAACGTGCGCCGGGTGATCAATTCGTTCGTCGCGAAGCAGCGTCGGGCGCGGGTGGTGCTCGGGGTCGACGACGCCCACCTGCTGGACCGGTTGTCGGCCCTGGTCGTTCACCAGCTCGCCCAGTCGGGCGGGACCCGCCTGGTCGTCACGATGCGGACCGGCGCCGAGGAGCCCGACGCGGTGACGGCGTTGTGGAAGGACGGTTTGCTGGCCCGCCTCGATCTCGAACCGCTGTCGGCCGCCGCGACCCGCGAACTGATCGAAAGCACGCTCGGCGGTCCGGTCGATGCGCGCAGCGCGGCCCGGTTCCAAAAACTCACCGGGGGCAACACCCTGTTCCTGCGGCAGCTGCTCAGCGATCAGATCGCGGCGGGGCGGATGCGGCAATTGGCCGGGGTGTGGATGTGGGACGGTGACGTCGCGGTCTCGGCGAACCTGTCCGACACGGTGGCACGCCAGATGGGTCGGCTCAGCCCCGGTGTGGCATTGGTGGTCGACACGCTGTCGCAATGCGAGCCGTTGGCCGTCGACGTGCTGATCGATCTGGTCCGCCGCCGTGATCTGGCGGTCGCCGAGAGCATGGGCATGGTCAGCGTCGAGCGTGCCGGCGGCGGCCTGATGGCCCGGCTGGCGCACCCGCTGTTCGGTGAGCTGCGCCGCGCGAGCGCCGGGGAGATGTATCTGTCGGCGATCCGGGGCAGGCTGGCGACTCGATTGGCGCGCGAGGGCGACCCCGACATGCAGGCAACCGTGCGACGCGCGCTGCTGACGCTCGAATCGGATCTCGACCCCGAGCCCGAGCTGTATCTGGATTCCGCGCGACACGCCATGACCATGCTGGATCTGGATCTGGCCGACCGGTTCGCCGCGGCGGCCACGGAAGCCGGGGCGCCCGGAGCGGCCGGGGTGCGGGCCATGAACCTGGTGCTGCTCGGGCGCGGCGAGGAGGCCGAGACGGCGCTGCGCGACTTGGCCGACACGGCCTCGCCCGACCGCCACCACTGGGCGACGGTACGCGCGGCCAACCTGACGTGGATGCTGGGCAAGCCGCAGGTGGCGGCGGCGATCCTGGAAGACCTCGCCGCAGGCGACGAAACCCCCGCGCAGACGGCGGAGCGTCTCGCCGTGCAGGCCTGCCTGGACGCGGTGTCGGCGCGCTGCGGAGTCGCGGCCGAAAGGGCCAGAGCCGCATTGGATTTCGACGCCCTGCCCGGCTTCCACGCAATGATGGCGTCAATGGCGCTGATCATGGCGATGGGGGCGTTGGGGGAGGTCGACGAGCTGGCGGTCGTGGCCGAGCAGGCCTTGCGGCGCGCGACGACGTCGTTCCAGGCGTCGCACATGCGGTTCTGGTTCGCGGCCGTCTACGGCCGCGCCTGCCGGTTGACCGGACGCATCGACGAATTCGTCAGCACGGCAAAGCAACTGGCCGATTCGTCCCGCGATGTTCCGGGTCTGGCGTACGCGAACCTGGCCTTGATGTTGGGCAACGCCGAACTGGTTCGCGGCGCCGCCGCCGCGGCGGCCCGCTTGGTGCACGAGGCGCTTGCCGGGGCCGAAAGGCACGCAGTCACAAGCGGTTTGCGGGCGGCCAGTTACTTCGCGCTGGCCGAGGCGCATGCCAAGCTGGGACAGGTCGCCGAGGCGAATGACGCCGTCGACGGGGCGCGGTCATGTGTGCAGCCCGACTTCTTGTTCATGCACACCGCGTTCTCGTTGGCCGGTGGGTGGGCGATGGCGGCGAGCGGACGGCTGAGCGAGGCGGTGACGAGTGCCCGGGAAGCGGCGCAACTCGCCCGCGATCGTGGCCAGCCCACGCATGAACTGGCCTGCGTCCAGGCCGCGGCGCAATGGGGGGATGCCTCGCAGGCGGCGCGGGCCCGCGAACTCGCCCGGGCGTTGTCGCTGCCGCTGGCCGACGCCGTGGCGCTGCATGCCGAGAGTCTGCTCGCCGGCGACGGGGAGGGCCTGCTGGCGGCATCGGCGGCGTACCGGCGGATCGGCGATCGGGCCACGGCCGCCGACGCTGCGGCTCAGGCCTCCGTCGCGTTCGACCAGAGCCAGCGGCATCGGCGCGGACTGTATGCCGCGGCGCTGGCCAAGGAACTGGCCGACCAATGTGGCGGCTTGTGCACTCCGGCGCTGCGCACTCCGGCGGGTCTCAAGCTGTCCGGCCGCCAGCGCGATGTCGTCGAGCTGGTCGTGGCCGGCCTGTCCAACCGCCAGATCGCCGAGAAGCTGGTGATGTCGGTGCGGACGGTGGAGGGCCACGTGTACCGGGCCTGCCAGCGCGTGGGGGCCCAGTCCCGCGAGGAACTGGCATCGATCGTCAGATCCGGGCCGGGCGACGGCGGGACGGGCTGACGCCGGGCCCCGCTCATTGGGGTAGCCGACTACGCATGCGGACACATCGATTGCGGCCGTACGGTGCCATGCGACAAAGGAGTCCGCATGGTCGAGATGCTGGAGAAATCCGAAGCTCGTTCGCTGGCCCCCAAGAATCCGCTGCCGTATTGGCGGCAGGTCAAGGCGGTGCGGTCCTATATCGACGGTATGCAGGCGTTGGTGGATGCCGGCGGACCGATCACCAGGATCGTGCTCGGTCCGAAGTGGCTGCTGCCCAACCTGGTGCTGATCTCCAGCCCGCAGGGCGCCCGCGACGTGCTGGGGCGCACCGACGAGGTCGCCGACCGTGGCCGCACCCGCACCATGGTCGAGATGCACGCGCTGATGGGTGGCAACCTGCTTGATCTCCCGCACGAGCGCTGGTTACCGCGGCGGCGCGCGCTGCAGCCGATGTTCACCAAGCGTCAGGTGGCCGACTACTCGGGGCACATGGCGGCGGCGGCGCAGTCGGTCGCCGACGGTTGGTGCGACGGCGCGGTCGTGGACCTCGACAGCGAGTGCCGCAAGCTGACCCTGCGCGCCCTGGGGCGCTCGGTGCTCGGCCTCGACCTCGACGAGCGCGCCGACGAGGTGGGCCGTGCGCTGCGCACCTCGCTGACATGGGTCGGCGACCGCGCGGCGCGGCCGGTGAACCCGCCGCGGTGGCTGCCCACGCGCGGCCAGCGCGCCGCCCGCCGCGCCAACGAGACCCTGCACCGGCTGGCGGCCGAGATCCTGCACGCCGTGCGCGACGATCCCGACCGGGACGCCCCGTTGGTGCGCTCCCTCATGGCGGCGATCGATCCCGAGACCGACAGGCCGTTGACCGACGACGAAATCTGTCACGAGCTGGTGCTCTTCATGCTCGCGGGCCACGACACCACCTCGACGACGCTCACGTACGCGTTGTGGTCCCTGGGCCACCACCGCGACATCCAGGAACGGGTGCGCGCTGAGGTCGCCGCGCTGGGCGAACGGGCGCTGACCCCGGAGGACGTGCCGGGCCTCGGACTGACCGTGCGGGTGTTGCACGAGGCGCTGCGGTTGTGCCCGCCCGCCGCGGGAACGATGCGGGCGCCCACCTGCGACATCGTGGTGGACGGTCACCGGGTCGAGGCCGAAACCATGGCCATGGTGAGCTTTTACGCCTTGCACCGCGATCCCGCGGCGTGGGAGGACCCGCTGCGCTTCGATCCGGACCGCTTCCTGCCGGAGCGATCGAAGGGCCGAAGCCGTTGGCAGTACCTGCCATTCGGCGGCGGGCCGCGCTCCTGCATCGGCGATCACTTCGCGATGCTGGAGGCCACGCTCGCGCTGGCGACGATCGTGCGTGCGGCCGACATCGAATCGCTGGAGTCCGATTTCCCGCTGGACACGCCGCTCACGGTGGTCGCCGCGCGACCCATCCTCGCCCGGTCGCGGGCCTGCGCCTAGACGCCGAGCAGCCGCATCGAGGCCCACAGCGCCAGCACCGCGACCACGAGCGACGCCGGCACCGTGCACAGCCCGAGGCGGGTGTACTCGCCCACACCTGCCTCGACGTCGTGCCGGCGCAGCACGCGCCGCCACAACAGGTTTGACAGCGAACCCACGTAGGTCAGGTTGGGGCCGATGTTGACCCCGATCAGGACGGCCAGGATGGCCGCCGCCCCGCCCGGCGCGACCAGCGGCAGCAGCACCAGCGTCGCGGGCAGATTGTTGACCACGTTGGCCAGCGCGGCGGCCATCGCGGCGATCGCGAGCAGCGCGGGCAGGCCCGACCCGGACGGCAGCACCGACGACATCGCCCTGTCCATCCCGTTGACCATGACCGCGCGCACCACCACGCCCAGCGCCAGCACGAATACCAGGAACGACACGTGCGCCGAGCGCGCGATGTCGACCACCGAGGTGTGCCCGCGGCTCAGGCTGCGCACCGCCAGCACCGACGCGCCGGCGATCGCCACCCACGCCGGGTCGACGCCGACGGACTGGCCGACCGCGAAACCGGCCAGCGTCAACCCGACCGCCACCAGCACGAACAGCGGCGGCCGGGGTGCGGGTCCCAGTTCCTCCGGGTCGGGCTGCACGCGCAGATCGGCGGCGAAGAACCACCGGAAGATCACGTACAGCGTGGCCACCGCGCCCAGCCACGGCAGCGCCATCAGCGCGGTGAACTTCGTGAATGAGACGTGGGCGGTGTGAAACGCCAACAGGTTGGTCAGGTTTGAGACCGGCAGCAGCAGCGAGGCCCCGTTGGCCAGATGGGCCGTGGCGTAGGCGTACGGCCGCACCGGGGTGCGCAGCCGGCGGACGGCGGCCAGCACCACCGGGGTCAGCAGTACCACCGCGGCGTCCAGGCTCAGCACGGCGGTGATCAGCGACGCGATGACGAACACCCGCAGCAGCAGGCCGCCCGACCCGACGCGCCCCCGCGCTATCGCCGCGCCCGCCGCCTCGAACAGGCCCTCGTCGTCGCACAGCTTGGCCAGCACCAGCACCGCGCCCAAGAAAGCGACGACCCCGGCGAGCCCGGCCACCTCCTCGGTGGCCTGATGCACCGAGACCGCGCCGATCGCCACCAGGATGAGCGCCGCCGGGACCGCAGCCACCGCCTCCGGCAGCCCCCGCGGGCGGGCGACCGCGAACACCAGCACGGCAGCAAGCAGCAACAGCGCGGCGGCCAACGACATGCGTGCTACGCCCAGGGGTCTTCGCGTCGCCACACCGTCGGCATCTGCAGCGCGACGCCGTCGCGGGTGGCCAGCTCGTCGAGGATGCGGAGGGAAACGTCCAGGTCGTCGCCCGCATAGGGCAAGGCCCGCAAGGGCTTTGACAAGGGGCTGAAGAAGTCGTCCCAGTGGATCAGGATCACCCGACGCGCGCCCACCGCGCGGACGGTCTCGGCCCAGTAGTCGAGCAGGTAGGTCCGCGGCCGCAGGCCCAGCTGGCCGACGCTCAGATATGCGGCGTCCGCGCGCTCGCCGGCCAGCGCGCCCCTGACGAAGCCGGCGCTGCCCTGAATCAGCAGCCGCCGCCCCGACGGGCGGTGATGCACCAGTGCCGACCACGCCTCACCGCAGCGGTACGCCGACGCCCGCGCCGGCGGCCGCAGCGGTGCGTCGATCACGCCGGGGAAACGGTCCGGCGGGCAATGGTGCGACTTCACCAGCGTTACGTCGAAGGCGCCCAAGCGAATTGGCTCACCGGAGGTCGCTACCACGATGCGATCCTCGGGCAGCCCGTACCCGCGGCCCACGTTGGCCGCCGACTCGCCGCCGACCAGCAGCGCGCCGGTGCGGTCGGCCACCAGCGCGGAGTCCAGCGCGTGGTCGATGTGGGTGTGCACCGGGATGACGGCCTGCAGCCGCGACACCTTGGCGCGGGCCAGGCAGCCGTCCACGCGCGCCGGCGCCGGCGCCACCTTGCCGGCCGCCACCCGTGCCAGGCTGGGCCGTGAGAAGTAGCCGTCGGTCAGCAGCGCCGAGGACCCGTCGTCGAGCAGCAGCGTTGCCACCCCCAGCCACGTCGCCGACAGCGGCGACTCGGGGCCGGCGGCGGGCACATCGAACCGGTCGGAATACCGCGCCAGATCGGGCCGGCCGGGTTTGAGTCGCATCAGCAGAACGCCCTGACGTCGGCGCCGGCCGCGGCGAGCTGATCCCGCACCGCCGTCGCGATCCGCACGGCGCCTGGCGAATCACCATGCACGCAAACCGATTCCACGGTGATGGGGACCTGTGTGCCGTCGATCGCGGTGACCCGCCCGGAGGTCACCATCGCCACCACGCGGTCGGCGACCTCGGCCGGGTCGTGCAGCACCGCGCCGGGTTCCCGACGGGAAACGAGGCGGCCGTCGGGTTGGTAGGCGCGATCGGCGAACGCCTCGGCCACGGTGCGCAGGCCGGCGCGGGCGGCCTCGTCGAAGAACGCCGAGCCCGCCATGCCCAGCACCGGCAGGCCCGGGTCCAGCATGCGCACCGCCTCCGCCACGGCGGCGGCCTGTTCGCGGTCCGTCACGATCGTGTTGTAAAGCGCGCCATGGGGTTTGACGTAGCCCACCGTCGAACCGGCCGCCTCCGCGATCGACCGCAGCGCACCGATCTGGTACACCACGTCGGCGACCAGTTCGTCGGCGTCGACGTCGATGTAGCGTCTGCCGAACCCGGCCAGGTCGCGGTAGCTCACCTGCGCCCCGATCCGCACGCCGCGCTCGGCGGCCGACCGGCACACCCGCAGCATGCCCACCGGGTCTCCGGCGTGGAACCCGCACGCCACGTTGGCACTGGTGACGATCCCCAGCATCGCGTCGTCGTCGCCGAGGCGCCAGACGCCGAAGCCCTCACCCAGGTCGGCGTTGAGGTCGATACCGGGCACCCGTTCAGCTTATGGTCCGCGTGAAAGCCGCCGCGCGCCCCACCGCCGAGCGCTATTGCCGGGCCACCTTGGCCGCGATCTGCTCGGCGATGTTGACCGCCGACCCGTCGGTCAGGGGTGAGGCGCAGGCCAAGACGTCGATGGCGACGTTGTTGCGCACCGTCAAAGCCCGTTGACACGACCACCCGTCGCCACCTTCCTGAACCTCGGATGTGCTCAGCGTGCCGCTGACCTTGTTCACCCCGGCCACCGTCCACACGATGGGCGACTTGCCCTCGGGCAAATCCGAGAAGCGGCGATTGGCGCAGGCGGACCAGCCTTGCATAGAGGAGTCGTAAAAGGCGTTGGCGTCGTGCGCGGAGGGGTACGCGACCACCGCCTGGATGGCGTAGTGGTCGCGGTTGTTGGCGTCGCCGACGCTGTCGTCGAGCCGCTGGCCGCGGATGGCGGTCCATCCGGTGCCGGCATAGACCTTGTCCTGTGCGGGCCCGTCGAGCGGCAGGCAGTCCTTGTCGCTGATGGTGGAGCTCCAGTCCCACATCGCCTTGGCGCTGAACCACACCTTCATCGCCGTCGCGTTCAGCGCGCTGTTGATCTGGCCCGCGTCGAGCAGCAGCCCCTCGAGGGCCGATACGGCAACCGGATTCTGCGACACGGGGCCGGAATGGTCGGCGGGAACGGCCTTGCCGCCCACGACGGTGGTGCAGCCGGCGGCGAGCGCGGAGACCCCGGCGAGCACAATCGCGGTGAGTCGCTGGCGCACTGCCGGCCCCCTCCCCAGTTCGTGCGACCAGCTTAAGTGGCAACCTCACGACGCCGCCCGACGAGCCGGCAGGACAGGTGGGTGGCAAACGAGATCGTCCCGACGGACACCGGGATGGGATGCCGGGCGCAAGACGACAGGATCCCGCCAGCGCGCCGGCCAACCCAACACTAATGAAAATTGTTTCCATTAGAAAGTGGGGCCGCGAAGCCGCGTGTGCGCCCACCCGATCCCGCTGTAGCGTCAGCGAACGTGAGTCCCACCCCGCGCCGGCGTGCGACTCTGGCGTCGTTGGCCGACGAACTGAAGGTTTCGCGCACCACGATCTCGAATGCCTTCAACCGGCCGGACCAGCTCTCCGCCGACCTTCGCGAACGGGTGTTGGCGACGGCGAAGCGGTTGGGTTACCCGGGACCGGACCCGGTGGCGCGGTCGCTGCGGACCCGCAAGGCCGGCGCGGTGGGCCTGGTGATGGCCGAGCCGCTGACCTACTTCTTCAACGACCCGGCGGCGCGGGATTTCGTCGCGGGGGTGGCGCAGTCCTGCGAGGAACTCGGACAGGGGTTGCTTTTGGTCGCCGTCGGGGCCGGCCGCAGCCGCGACGACGGAACGGCCACCGTGCTCGGCGCGGGCGTGGACGGATTCGTGGTGTATTCGGTCTGCGACGACGATCCCTATCTGCAGGTGGTGCTGCAGCGCCGGCTGCCGGTCGTGGTGGTCGACCAGCCCAAGGGCCTGGCGGGTGTGTCCCGGGTCGGGATCGACGACCGGGCGGCCATGCGCGCGCTGGCCGACTACGTGCTGGGCCTGGGGCACCGCGAGATCGGGCTGCTGACCATGCGGCTGGGCCGGGAACGCCGGCAGGGGCTGGTGGACGCCGAGCGGCTGCGCTCGCCGGCCTTCGACGTCCAGCGCGAGCGCATCATCGGCGTCTGGGAGGCGATGACGGCCGCCGGCATCGACCCGGACTCGCTGACCGTGGTGGAGAGCTACGAGCATCTTCCCGAGTCGGGCGGCACCGCCGCCAAGGTGGCGCTGGAGGCCAATCCGCGAATCACCGCGCTGATGTGCACCGCGGACATCTTGGCGCTGTCCGCCATGGATTACCTTCGCGCACATGGCATTTACGTGCCCGGCCAGATGAGCGTCACGGGTTTCGACGGCGTGCCCGACGCGCTCGGCCGCGGGTTGACCACGCTCGCGCAGCCGAGCCTGCAGAAGGGCCGTCGGGCGGGTGAGCTGCTGCTGAAACCTCCGCGGTCGGGCCTGCCGGTAGTGGAACTCCTTGAGACGGAGCTGATTCGGGGCCGCACCGCCGGGCCACCCGCCTAGATCGCCATTACGCCTTGGGGGACTCCTGGTCGCCGATCAACAACCGCACGGCCAGGTCCAGCCGCTTGCTCACGTCGGTCGCCGAGGCCCGCCGGGTGAGCCAGGCGAGCAGATTCGACAGCCACACGTCGGAGATCACCCGGGCGATGTGGTACTGGTCCTCCGTCGGTTCGCCGTCGGCCATCGCCCGCGCGAACATGCTGTCGATGAGCTTCTCCACCTGGTCGACCTCGCTGGCCGCCGACGCGTCGGCGAAGACGTAGGCGCGCGTCATCGCCTCGGTGAGCAGCGGATTGCGCTGCATCGCCCGGTTGAGCTTGCCGACCATGAAATTCAGCCGCTGAAACGGGGTGCCGCCGGCGACGGAGGAGCGATCGGTCTTGGCGTCGATGCGGCTGAACTCGCGGCCGAGGGCCGACACCAGCAGGTGCACCTTCGAGGGGAAGTACCGGTAGAGCGTCCCCACCGCCACGTCGGCGCGATCGGCGACGGCACGCATCTGCACCGCCTCGTAGCCCCCTTTGGACGCGATGGCCATAGTGGCGTCGAGGATGCGCTTGCGGCGCTCCCGCTGCGCTTCCGAGCCGAGCTCGGACTCAGCCAGTACCGCCACGTTCATGACCTCGCGCGGCTGCGAGTCAGGAACGCGGGCAGAACCCGGGTTGGCTGACGACATCTCAGGAAGCGCTCCTCTTTCAGGTGGTTCGTTCGCAAACGATACGCAGGCTGTGCGTAAATCTCCCACCTCCCCGCAGCAGGGACAACGACGTGTACTGCTGTAATCGCGTTCGACTTGACGTTCGATCGCTGGCACTATTAGAACACGTTCTAGTGGGCTTTCAAGCAAGAAGAGCGCCCCTTCATCCCGAACCAGGCACGCGGAGGACCCGAGGGTGGTAGCGACCGTCACCGACGAACAGTTCGCCGCGCGTGCGCTGGTGCGGGATTGGGCGCGCAATCCGACGTCGGGGCCGGGCGGAACCGCGGCGATTCGCGCCGTCGAGCAGGGCAACCCGGACGCCTGGCGGCCGGTGTTCGCCGGCCTGGCCGACCTGGGGTTGTTCGGGGTGGCGATCGGCGAGGACCGCGGCGGGGCGGGCGGCAGCATCGAGGATCTGTGCGCGATGGTCGAGGAAGCGGCCAAGGCGCTGATCGCTGGGCCGGTCGCGACCACGGCCCTGGCGACGCTCGTGGTCGAGGACCCCGGATTGTTGGCCGCGCTGGCCGCCGGGGAGCGCTTCGCCGGTCTGGCGCTGGAAGGGGACGTCGAGTTCGACGGCGCGACGGGACGGGCGTCGGGCACGCTGCCGTGGGTGCTGGGCGCGGCCGACGGCGCCGTCGTGGTGGTGCCCGCCGACGGAAAGTGGCTGCTCGTCGACGCCGGGGCCGACGGCGTGCGGGTCGAGCCGCTGCGCGCCGCCGACTTCTCCCGGCCGCTGGCCAAGGTGGTGCTGACGTCGGCGCCGGCCACCGTGATCGGGGCGTCGGGGCCGCGGGTCGAGGAATTGGCCGCGACGGTGCTGGCGGCCGAGACCGCCGGCATCGCCCGGTGGTCGCTGGACACCGCCGTCGCCTACGCCAAGGTGCGCGAGCAATTCGGCAAGCCGATCGGCAGCTTCCAGGCGGTCAAGCACCTGTGCGCGGAGATGCTGTGCCGCGCCGAGCAGGCCGAGGTGGCCGCCGCCGACGCCGCCCGCGCCGCCGGCGATCCCGACGCCGACCAGTTTTCGATCGCCGCCGCCCTGGCCGCCGGCATCGGCATCGCCGCCGCCAAGGCCAACGTCAAGGACTGCATTCAGGTGCTCGGCGGCATCGGCTGCACCTGGGAGCACGACGCGCACCTGTACCTGCGCCGGGCCCACGCCATCGGCCGGTTCCTCGGCGGCCCTGAACGCTGGCTGCGCCGCATCACCGCCCTGACGCAGGCCGGGGTGCGCCGCCGCCTCAGCATCGACCTGTCGGAGGTCGAGGGCCGGCGAGCCGAGATCGCCGCGGCCGTCGCCGAGGTCGCCGCGCTGCCTCAAGCCCAACGCCAGGCCGCCCTGGCCGAGGCCGGGCTGCAGGCGCCGCACTGGCCGCCGCCGTACGGGCGCGGCGCTTCCCCGGCCGAGCAGTTGCTGATCGACCAGGAGATGGCGGCGGCCGGCGTGGTGCGCCCGGACCTGGTGATCGGCTGGTGGGCGGCGCCGACCATCCTCGAGCACGGCACGCCGGAACAGATCGAGCGGTTCGTGCCGGCCACATTGCGCGGTGAATTCCTGTGGTGCCAGCTGTTTTCCGAGCCCGGCGCCGGGTCCGACCTGGCGTCGCTGCGCACCAAGGCGGTGCGGGGGGACGGCGGCTGGCTGCTCACCGGGCAGAAGGTGTGGACGTCCGCCGCGCATAAGGCGCGGTGGGGCGTGTGCCTGGCACGTACCGATCCCGAAGCGCCGAAACACAAGGGCATCACGTACTTCCTGGTGGACATGCGCTCACCGGGCATCGAGATCCGGCCGCTGCGCGAGATCACCGGCGACTCGCTGTTCAACGAGGTCTTCCTGGACAACGTGTTCGTGCCCGACGAGATGGTGGTCGGCACGGTGAACGACGGCTGGCGGCTGGCCCGCACCACCCTGGCCAACGAGCGGGTCGCGATGGCGACCGGCACCGCGCTGGGCAACCCGATGGAGGAGCTGCTCAAGGTGCTGGCGCAGATGGACCTCGACGCCGCGCAGCAAGACCGGCTGGGCCGGCTGATCGCCATCGCCCAGACCGGCGCGCTGCTGGACCAGCGCATCGCCCAACTCGCCGTGGGCGGCCAGGATCCCGGGGCCCAGTCCAGCGTGCGCAAGCTGATCGGCGTCCGCTACCGCCAGACGCTGGCCGAGTACGCGATGGACGTCTCCGAGGGCGGCGGTCTGGTGCACAACCAGGCGGTCTTCGACTTCCTCAACACCCGCTGCCTGACGATCGCCGGCGGCACCGAGCAGATCCTGCTCACGGTGGCCGCGGAGCGGCTCCTCGGCCTGCCGCGTTAGCGGGCGGTGACAGCCGCCGCGAGCGGCCGAACTTCCATTGAGGCGTTGCAATCCAAGTCGGCAGCGGCAACGAATGACTCACGGGTCCCTACAGCTGGCCCTCGGTTGCCCGCGGTGGGGTGACCCTTACCAGCGACCGCTGAGAGGAAGAAGTGGTAGCCGCACACCAGTTCTGCGACGCCGGCGCCTGGCCGCCACTCGATTACGGCCGGCTAAGCCGGTTTTCGATGGCTGTAACCCGTGCGCCGATCCGACATCCAGGGCTCCGCCGCCACCCGTCGGCCAACGACCCCGCTTTAAACGCGTTTCCCGGGTGGTCGGCCGCCCTCGACGCACCGCCCGACGAAAACAGTCCGCGGCACCCCTCCTCCCGGCCTGTCAGCACCTCGAACTCCGGGACCTGACCGATGCCCGCAGCAACCGCTGTCCACTTTTTCCTCGAATTGGCCGTCATTCTCGGAACCTGCCGTTTCGTTGGGCTGGCGGCGCAACGCCTCGGACAGCCGCAGGTTGTCGGCGAAATGGTTGCCGGGGTACTCCTGGGGCCCTCACTGTTGGGACGGATAGCGCCCGGGGTGCAACACCAATTATTTCCGCCGGAACAAGCGAACACCGTGCTGTACACGGCAGCGCAAATTGGCTTGGTGCTCTACATGTTTCTGATCGGGCTCAACCTCGACATCAATCTCATCAAGCACCGCGCCGGCACCGCGGCCGCGGTCTCGGCGGCAGGCATCCTCACGCCACTCGCCCTGGGAGCGCTTATC
Source organism: Mycobacterium sp. E787 (assembly GCF_001668725.1). Taxonomy (GTDB): domain Bacteria; phylum Actinomycetota; class Actinomycetes; order Mycobacteriales; family Mycobacteriaceae; genus Mycobacterium. The sequence continues at coordinate 39,376 of NZ_LZKL01000042.1, forward strand.
GCCATGCCCCTTTCGGCGCACGGAAATTACTTCGAAAAAGGCGTTCCACTCGTCCTGGCAATGATGTTTCTGGGGGCGTCGATCGCCACCACCGCGTTTCCTATGCTCGCCCGGATAATCTTCGAACAACGCCTTTCCGGGACACCGTTGGGCACCCTCGCGTTGGTATGTGGTGCGACTGACGATGCACTCTCCTGGTGCATCCTCGCCGTGGTGCTCGCTATCCACCGCGGTAACCCGACAACGGCCACGACCGCGATAGTCGGCGGAATTCTCTATGCTCTGCTGCTCTTGACGGTTGGGCGGAAAGCCCTGGCGGGCCTGGGCGTCAGAACCCAGCGCCGGAACGCGATAACCGCACCGGTGTTGAGCACCGTTCTCATTCTGCTCATGCTCTGCGCATGGTTCACGGACACTATCGGGATTTACGCGATATTCGGTGCCTTCATCCTCGGTGTCGCCATGCCCTCCGGTGCCTTCGCGCAAAAACTCACGGCCAGCCTCGAACCACTGGTCACCACGTTCTTGCTGCCGTTGTTCTTTGTCTACTCGGGGCTGAACACCCAGATCGGTCTGGTGAACAGCTCGACACTATGGGCGGTGACGGCGGGACTCCTCATAGCTTCGATCTCAGGAAAGGGGATCGCGTGCACGTTCGCCGCGTGGCTGAGAAAAGTGCCGTTCCGCGAATCCGTTGCGCTCGGCTCGTTGATGAATGCTCGCGGGTTGATTGAACTTATTCTTCTCAACATCGGTCTTCAGGCCGGCATCATCACTCCGACGCTCTTCAGCATCCTGGTCCTGGTTGCCATCGTCACCACGCTTATGGCCACACCGATATTCGAATTCGTCTACGGGCGACACCGGGCGAACGACCCGCCCACTGATACCGGAGCCATGAAAGAGGTGCCAAGCCCGAGCGCTGCTGTGTAATGCCGCCGAGTCCGCAGTCGGCGCTGTGCAAGCACGGCGTCGATGCGTTCGCTGTTTCCCAACAATCAGAAGGGCAACCCGGTATCGCCCACACTCTCTGGCCACGAACGATGGAGATGCATTTGGACATCGAGAATTGTTGTCCCTTAACGTATCTGGCTTCGATCCGGCAAGTCGACCCTGCCGCTTAAACTGTGTGCTTCGCCCGCTTGCCAGGCAGCCAGATTGGTGTAGATTCTTAAATATTAATTAACTGAACCGAACGGCTTTCGGAGGTGGAACCTGTGGACGCGCGAGCGCAGCTGTCGCATTTGAGCTCGGAGGCGCGCCAGGCCTTGGCGCACAGGATCAAGACTCTGCTGGACGCCGATACGGCGGTCCCGGACCACGATGTCACGATCATCGGCGGCGGCGTGGCGGGGTTGACTCTGGCGCTCGAGATTCGCGGCGCGCGGCCGCAGACACGAATACTGATCATCTGCCCGACCACTCACCCGGTGTCCGAGATCACCCACACGGTAGGCGAGTCGACGGTCGAGGTCTCCGCCCATTACCTGCGGGACCGCCTTGGATTGGGCGACCATCTGCAGACCTCACAGCTTCGCAAAATGGGGTTGCGAATGTTCTTCACACACGACCGGAACACCGACATTGCCCGACGGACGGAACTCGGCAGCTCCGCGTTCGTCCCTCAGGTGACCTACCAGATCGACCGCGGCAGATTAGAGAACGAGCTCAATCGGCGTTGCCTGACCGAAGGCATCGAAATCGCTTCCGGCCGAGCGGTGTCCGTCGAATTCGCCCCCGGGGGTCGCGCAACGAAGGTTACTTTCCAGAGCGGCGACACGGTCACGCACACGATGACTCGGTGGGTGGTCGACGCGTCGGGGCGAAACCGGACACTGGCCAGGATGCTGGGCCTGAGGCGCGTAAACGAGCACAACTGCAATGCCGTATGGCTCCGCGTCGGAATGGAAATAGATATCGGCAAGTGGAGCGATAACCCGAGTTGGCAGGCGCGGCTCGTCGAGGGCGACCGTGCGCTGTCCACGAATCATCTGATGGGGGAGGGGTACTGGGTGTGGCTGATACGGCTCCCATCCGGATCGACCAGCGTCGGCATCGTCGCAGACCCAACCGTCCACGATTTCGGCGGGTTCAACACACTCGCGAAAGCACTTTCCTGGCTTCACGCGCACGAGCCACAGTGTGCCGCGGTTCTGGCGGAAAATGAGCACCTCATCAAAGACTTCAGGGTCATGAGGAACTACAGCCACGGCGCCACGAAAGTCTATGATGGCCGCGACCGTTGGTGCCTCACCGGTGACTCCGGAATTTTCCTGGATCCTTTGTACTCATCGGGACTGGACCTGGTGGCGATTGGCAACGGCCTCATCACCGACATGATTGCCCGCGACCTCGACGGTGAGGACGTCGTCGCGCGGTCGGTAATCAACGACTCTCTGTTTCGATCCCTCACCGACATGTGGCTCGCCGTGTACTGCAACCAATACACGCTGATGGGCTCACCAGTTGTGATGTCGGCGAAAGTGATCTGGGACATCGCGTTCTATTGGGGCTTCGTGGGTTTCCTCTACAGGAACGGCGGGTTCGTCAGCGTGGCCGACGATCCTCAGCTGGTGCCTCACCTGGAAGGGCTCATCAAGCTCAGTAACCGCATGCAGAGATTCTTCCGAGAATGGGCCGCAGTCGAGAGCGCGCGTCCCTCGGCGCGGTTCGTCGATTTGTACTCGCCGCTGAATTTCATGGTGACGCTGCACACGGTGATGATGGAGCAAGCCGCCGAGTTCATCGCCCGCTTCGACGCCAACGTCCGGCTGCTGAATCAGCTCGCGGGCCAGCTGGTCGAGACCGTCGTTTCGGAGAAAAGCGGTCGCTTCGCCGAAGACGACGTCATTCGGCAGGCGCAGGCCTGGCAACGGGACCCCTTCCTGCGGGAACTCCGATCCGTGTACCGCCGCGAACAGACAACCAATCCGATCAGCCAAGATTGGATTCTCGGGATGGCTCCGGCACTCGAATTCAGTTGACTTCACTCATGTTCCCGGCTCCCCGTCAAGCTGCTCGACGTCAACATCACGACTGTCGGCGCAGCCGATGGCCCCACGCTGATCGGCTGCGGGTGTCGGATCGGGATGATGTCGTGACACGTTTAGGGGCGAGAGGATGAACATGTCTTGTGACCACGGCACCCGCGAACCTCTGGCTATAGTCGGGATCGGATGTCACTTGCCCGGCGACGCCCACGACTCGGAAAGCTACTGGAACCTGCTGTGCAGTGGCACCGATGCCACCTGTCCGGTCCCCGAATCACGCTGGAATGCCGAAAAATACTACGATCCGAACCGGGAGAAAGTCGGCAAGATGGTGACCCGCCGAGGCGGGTTTCTCAGCGAAATAGACCAATTCGACCCGCAGTTCTTCGGGATCTCCCCTCGAGAGGCGAACCTGCTCGATCCGCAGCAGCGCCTTCTGCTGCAGACCACGTGGGAGGCACTGGAAGACGGTGGAATACCCGCTGACAGTCTCGCCGGCACTGAGGTCGGGGTGTTCGTCGGTGGTTTCACCCTCGACTACCAACTGCTGCAAAATCAGGGGCGCACCAGCCGGTACCGATTCAAAACCCATTCCGCCACGGGAATGATGATGACGATGCTGGCGAACCGGATTTCGTTCGCCTTCGACTTCCGCGGACCGAGCATGACAATCGACACGGCATGCTCGAGCTCGCTCGTTGCGGTACACCTTGCGGCGCTGAGCATTTGGAACGACGAGTGCGATCTCGCGCTTGCCGGCGGCGTCAACATCATGATCGGACCCAACACGGCGATCGCCGAATCGAAGAGCGGATTCCTCAGTCCGGAGGGGCGCTGCAAAGCGTTCGACGATTCCGCCGATGGTTATGCGCGGGGAGAGGGCGCCGCGGTCGTCGTCATCAAACCGCTCGAGCACGCACTCAACGATGGCGACGAAATCTACGCACAGATCCTGGGTACCGCGGTGTCCCAGGACGGCCGCACCGACGGTATCACCGTACCCAGGGCCCAGGCGCAACAAGCCGCAATCACAACGGCCCTGCGCCGAGCGGGCGTTCGCCCCGACGAGGTCGGCTATGTCGAGGCGCACGGTACCGGAACCCCGGTCGGCGACCCGATCGAGGTCCAGGCCCTCGCCAACGCGCTCGGCGCGGGGCGGCCGACGAGCAATCCGCTACCGATCGGATCGGTCAAAACCAACATCGGACACCTCGAGGCGGGCGCAGGGGTAGCCGGATTGATCAAAGCGGCGTTGGTGGTCAAACACGGTCACATTCCGGCGAATCTGCATCTGAAGACCCCGAACCGCCGAATCTCGCTCAGCGACCTGAATATTGAGATCCCCCGAACCGGTCGCCCGTTTCCCGACACGAAACGGCGTATAGCCGGGGTCAACTCCTTCGGCTTCGGGGGCACAAACGCCCACGTCGTGCTCGCTGAGCCTCCCGACCCGGTCGGCGGCGCCGCCGAGAACAATCCTCCGCCACCACCGTTGGCCGTGTTGCCGATCTCGGCGCGCAGCGAGGAAGCGTTGGTAGCTACGGCCGGCCAATTGGCCGAATACGTGAGCGCTCACCCCGGCCTCACGCTGCGGGATTTCGGCTACACACTCAGCCGGCGTCGCACTCACATGAATTACCGGCGTGCCGTCGTCGCGGGCAGCATGGCCGAGGCGCGAGAACAACTACAGGCCCTCGCGGAAAGCGGGCGAAGCCCCGCGGGACGCACACCGCTGACCTCGGCCAAGTTGGCGTTCGTCTTCGGCGGCATGGGCCCCCAGTGGTGGAAGATGTGCCGAGACCTACTTGAGGTCTATCCCGCTTTCACCGAAAGCATCGTGCGGAGCGACCGCGAGCTCTCCCGTTACACCGGTTGGTGTTTGATCGACGAACTCCAAGCCGACGAAACCCGTTCTCGGATGGCCGAAACGGACGTCGCGCAGCCCGCCAACTTCGCCGTCCAAATAGCTCTGGCCGAGCAACTCAAGCAATTCGGCATCAAGCCCGACGCCGTCGTCGGTCACAGCGCCGGTGAAGTGGCTGCCCACTATCTCGCCGGCGTCCTCACCTTCGAGCAGGCGATCCGGGTGATCTATCACCGAAGCCGCCTCCAACAACGCACCAGCGGGCAGGGCCGCATGCTCGCGGTCGGCCTCGACGCCGAATCGCTCATGCAGGCCATCGACGACACAGCGCTCGCGAACATCGGGCGGCTGGTATCCATCGCCGCCGTCAACAGCCCGGCGGCGGTAACCCTCGCAGGCGACAGCGCAGTCCTCGATGACATTGCACGCCAACTCGATGAGCGCAGAGTGTTCAATCAGTTCCTCAGCGTGAAGGTGCCGTACCACACCCACTACATGGACGCGGTCAAAGATGACCTCTGCACCTCCCTGGAAGGGCTGTCTTCGGCCGCGGCGAGGGTCCCGCTCTACTCCACCGTGACCGGCGAGCGGCTGGACCGATACGCCGCCGGCGCCGCCTACTGGTGGCAAAACACTCGCACCACAGTACTTTTCGAGCCAGCGATCCGCCAGATGCTCGACGAAGGATACACTCACTTCGTCGAACTCGGTCCACATCCCGTTCTGGCAACATCGATCGCGGAGGTCGCCGCGTCCCACCAGACGGACGTGGTCGTCCTGGCGACCCAGCGACGCCATCACGACGACGGTCGCACGCTGATGAACTGCGTCGGCGCGCTGCACTGTCACGGCCACCCGGTGGCGTGGGACGCGCTGTACCCCCGCCAGGGGGCGCGGTTGCTGAAGCTGCCTTCGTACCCGTGGCAATCCAAGCGGTACTGGAACGAGCCCCCGGAAGCCGTCGAGGAATTGCACTACAACCCGGTGCATCCGCTGCTGGGGCAGCCGGTGAGCGCCGTGCACCCGACCTGGGAGGTGGAATTGAGCGCTACCCGCGTTCCCTTCCTGGCCGATCACGAGGTGCAGGGAAGTGTCCTGCTACCCGGGGCGGTATACGTCGAAATGGCCCTGGCCGCAGCAGAACAAGCCTACGGGGCGGCGGACCACAGCGTTGACAACCTGACGCTGAAACGCGCCCTCATCCTTGACGACTCCTGCGACCCGTTGCTCAGGACCACGCTCGACCAGGACAGGGGCACAGTGGAATTCGCTGCGTTCACGGCAACTGCCGGCGGGGACCTGCGGTGGACGATAACAGCGACAGCGGAGCTCAACACGGTGTCCGGGTCGCCGCACCGCGTCGATCCCCCAGGGGGCGCCCAGGTGGTCACCATCGACGGCGACGAGTTCTACGCCCGCACCCGAGCCGTCGGTTTGGCATACGGTGGCGCGTTCCGCACCGTCACCGGCGTCACGGCCGGAGCTGGCTGGGCGACAGCCCGACTCGCCGTTCCCGCACCGCTCGCCGACCAACTCGAGGAATACCGATTCCACCCGGCCCTCATCGATGGTGCCTTCCAAACGCTGCTCGGCACACCTCTTTTCGGTTCCGAGGCAACGGAAAGCCCGTACCTTCCCGTTCGGATCCGGCGCAGCGTTGTCTACCGTCCGCCCGAAGCAAGCATGTCGGTTCACGTACGTGTCGTAACCGCCGGTCAAGACGAGATCGAAAGCGACATAACCATCACCGGCGACGACGGCGAGCCGCTCGCTGTCTTCCACGGCTTCACCGTGCAATCACTGAGCGCTTCATCGCGCATGTCGCCCGAACACGTCGACAAGGGTCTCCTCGAGATTCACTGGGTCGCGTCTTCCGGCGCCCAGTATGACCAGCGTGAGAACTCCACTGTGACAGACAGTTCATCGTGGCTGATCTTCACCGACGCCTCCGGCTTCGGGACGACGCTCGCCGCGCAGATGCACCGCAGCGGCCAGCGTGTCCACACGGTCGTGCATGAACCCGTCGAAACGCTTACACAAGTCGACGGGGGATACGCGCTCAACCCGCGGCATCCCCGGCAACTACACCAACTGCTCGAAACTCACCTCGACCAAGAGGGCAACCTCGCCGGGATCATCAACTGCTGGCCCCTGGACATCCGCGCTCACCCCGATACCCACTCACTGCGCGGGCCCGCGGATGCAGACGCCGGCGAAAGCAGCGACCCTACCGGGCTTTTCGCAATACTCCACCTCGTCAAGGCCTTGGCGGACCACGACACCGTTCGGCCGCGCCTCTATCTGATAACCGCCAACGCGCAACCGGCACTTCCGAGCGATGCGCTTGCGGTTGAGCAATCGACGATTTGGGGGCTGGGTCGAGTCGTCGGCCATCAGGAACTCGTCAAACACTGGGGCGGACTGATCGACATCGACAGAGCCGACGACCCCGTTCAGAGTGCTGCGCATGTCTGCGAACACATCCTCAGGGATGACCCCGAGGATCAGATCGCCATCCGCGGCAGCACGACGTTCGTTCCGCGTCTTCGCCCGAGCAGCAGCCTGACGCAACCCTTTCCCACCAAACTCACCCCCGATGCGACCTACGTGATCACAGGCGGTACCGGAGCGCTGGGCCGCGTCGTCGCGGCATACCTTGCCGAGCGTGGGGCACGGCACATCGCCCTGCTGTGCCGAAGCGAGATCCCGCCGAGAAGCCGCTGGGCGCTGATCCCGCACGACGACGCTCACCGCGCAACGATCGACACAGTTCGAAAAGTCGAACGTCTCGGTGTTCGAGTCACGATCGCCACCGTCGATGTCACCGACGTCGAGCAGGTGAACACCTGGTTGAGCGATCACATCCGAGAAGGGGGGCCACCGGTCCGGGGCATCCTCCACGCCGCAGGTTCTGTTCACGACCAACTCCTCGTCAACATGACCGAAGCCGACTTCACCGAAGTGATGGCCCCCAAGATCAGCGGTACCCGCGCGCTCCACAACGCGTTCCTGGGGCAGGATCTCGAATTCTTCGTCATGTTCGGATCGGCAGGGTCGGTCATCGCCTCGCCCGGTCAAGGCAACTATGCCGCCGCCAACGCGTTCCTCGACGCCTTTGCGCACTACCGGCGCGCCGAGGGGCTCCCGGCCCTCACCATCGGATGGGGCCCCTGGTCGGTCGGCATGGTGGAAGAGCTCGAGCTCGAGAAAATCTACGCACAGCGAGGGATTGAGCTCATCACGCCCGCGTCGGGCACCCAGATCCTCGATCGGCTCATCAACCAAAAGGTGCCGAACGTCATCGCTCTCAGCGCGGACTGGACGCGGGTCCGCCGCGGGCTCGGCGGGCAGTTGCCGCGGATGTTCTCCGAGCTGGGAACAGCCGAAACGCCCACTGGCGCCATAGATTCGGAATCGCCCCTCCTCGAGTTGCTCTCGGCATGCCCGGAGGCTGACAGGCTCGGCGTGGTCGCACGCCAGGTTCGCCAAGTCGTCTCCGCCGTCTTCGATCTCGCCGTCACCGAGATCGGATCCGACGACGCCCTCGACGACCTCGGCCTGGACTCGATGATGGCGATGGATTTCAGGGCCAGGATCAACGCGCTGTTCGCCATCGATCTGCCCGTGCTGGAACTGCTCAAGGGCGTCAGCGTCAATTCAGTGGCCGGTCGCATACTCGCTGAGCTCCAACCGGCCGGTGCGGATGCGCCGCCTGCGATCGCCCAACAGCGACCAGAGCCGACGCCGGCCGACGACGTCGACCGACTGATCGAACAGTTATCGGATGCCGACCTCCGAGCAGTGCTGGCCGAGCTCGAAATGCCCGAGCAGGGGCGATGACTCACAATCACCCGTCCGCTGTTCACGTGCGAGGGCTGTCGAAGGCCTACGGGCAGCGACAGGCGGTGTGCAATATCGACTTCGACGTCGGCTATGGCGAGATTTTCGCGATCCTCGGGCCCAACGGTGCGGGTAAGTCAACGACCATCGAAATCCTCGAGGGGCATCGGCAACGCGATTCCGGACAGGCCCGGGTACTGGGCGAAGACCCCGGCACCGCGGGCCGTAGCTGGCGCGCCAAGATCGGCATAGTGCTGCAGGAAGCCAGCGACGCCGGGATGCTCACCGTGTCGGAAACCGTGCGCATGTTCACCAAATCCTATGGGAGGGCCCGAGATCCCGAGGACGTGCTGGGCCTCGTCGGGCTCACCTCCGCATCGGAGTTGAAAGTCAGGACGCTGTCCGGCGGGCAGCGCCGTCGGCTCGACGTCGCTCTGGGCATCATCGGCATGCCCGAACTGCTCTTCCTGGACGAGCCGACAACGGGATTCGATCCGGACGCCAGACGCAAATTCTGGGACCTCATCAGGCTGCTGGCGGCCGATGGCACGACCATCCTCCTGACTACGCACTACCTGGACGAAGCCGCCGCCCTGGCCGATCGGGTCGCCGTCCTGGCGGGCGGCGAGGTGGTGGCCATCGACTCGCCGCCGAAACTCATCGAATACGTGAACTCGGCCGCGACGGTCCGCTGGATGGAGGGAGAGCAGGTCCACGTGGAGGAGACCGATCACCCGACCGAATTGATCAGGCAGCGGTCGAAAGACGGGACGGAACTGGCTCAGCTGACAGTCTCTCGACCGACGCTCGAAGACGCTTATCTGCATCTGATCGGCCACGCACGATGAACATCGGTCAGGTGCAGAGTTCCCCGCCGCGGCGACACCGCGCAATCGAGTCGGAGTCGCCGCTCCCCACTCCGCTCCGCATCGGGTTGTCGCGGGTCGTCCCCGAGTTGAAGATGTTCTACCGCCGGCCTGAACAAGTGGTCCTGACCTTCTCGATGCCCGCCGTGATCGGCATATTGCTCGGTTCGATCTTCTCGACGAAACTGCCGCACAGCGATACCAGCACGGGCGCCGTGATCGCGGCAAGCATCCTCGCCTACGGCATTCTCTCCACATCCTTCATCAACCTCGGCATAAGCATCGCATCCGACCGCGACACCGGCGCCTTGCGGCGACTTCGTGGGACGCCGACGACCGCGACCTCGTACTTCATCGGGAAGATCGTTCTGGTCGCCGCCGCCAGTCTCGCCGAGGCCGTCGTTCTCCTGTCGGTGGGCGTCCTCGTGTTCAAACTCCATCTACCTACCGACGCTTTCGGATGGTTCACGCTCACCTGGGTCTTCGTCCTCGGAATCCTCAGTTGTTCGTTGCTGGGTATCTTCGTCAGCAACTTGGCGAGCAACGCGGTTTCCGCCGCGGTCATCACCAACGGCCCGGCGGTCGCCTTGCAGTTCGTTTCGGGCACCTACGTGCCGCTCATCGCCTTGCCCGGGTGGATGTTGACACTGGGTTCGTTGTTCCCCGTCAAGTGGATGGCGCAGGGATTCCGGTCGGTCCTGTTACCGCCTGACATGGCCGCCTTCGAGCCGGCCGGCAGCTGGGAACACTGGCAAACATTCTTCGTGCTGACGGCGTGGACTATCGGTGGGCTGATCGCCTGCCTCCGGGTGTTCCGGTGGTCGGACACCCGATAACGCGATCGGACCGGCGGAATCCTGATCGCGCAGACCGGTGCGCCGCTCGATCAGCGGATCGCGGCGGTTCGGTTCCGGGGAAAGGCCTTTTGACCATGCGTGCCGTGACTTGTGGCCGCTGACCGAGCCGGGCGGTGCTCCTAGGGTTGGCTGGGTGAGTTCTACAGCCGTTACTGCGACCGCCGTCGCCGTTTTCGTCGCTCTGGGGTTGCTGGCCGCCTCGATCCGGATTGTCCAGCAGTATCAGCGCGGCGTGCACTTCCGCCTGGGCCGGGTGATCGGCGTCCGCGAACCCGGGCTCCGGTTCATCATCCCGGTGATCGATCGGCTGTGGCGGGTGTCTATGCGCATCGTGACCATGCCGATCCAGTCGCAGGGCATCATCACCCGCGACAACGTCAGCGTCGACATCGCCGCGGTGGCCTACTTCCGCGTCGTCGACGCCCGCAAGTCCGTCGTCGTCATCGAGAACGTCAACGCCGCCATCAACCAGATCGCCCAGACGACCTTGCGCAACGTCGTCGGGCAGCACTCCCTCGACGAGGTGCTCGCCAAGACGGAGAAGATCAACGGCAGCATCCGCCAGATCCTGGACACCACCACCGTCGAATGGGGCGTCGAGGTCACCCTGGTGGAGCTCAAGGACATCCAGCTGCCCGACAGCATGAAGCGCGCGATGGCGCGCGAGGCCGAAGCCGAGCGGGAGAAGCGCGCCAAAATCATTGCCGCCGAAGGGGAAGCGCGCGCGGCCGCGGCGCTGGGCGAGGCGTCCGACACCATGATGCGCCACCCACTGGCCCTGCAACTGCGGAACCTGCAGACTCTGCTGGAGCTTGGGGTCGAGAAGAACACGACCATCGTGTTCCCCGCGCCGCTGATGAACGCGATCGGGGAGCTCACCGGCTTCCTGACCCGGGAGGCGAGTGCCGCCAAACCCGCCGTGCCGAGCGAGCTTTCACACGTCTGACCCGAAGTGATATCGCAGGCCGCGCCCGAGCCGGTCGGCCGACGCGGGATCAGGAAAAGGTTGTCTGCGCGCAGGTGCTGGGTGAGGTGATGTTCACCCCGCCGTAGACCACCTGGATGTGGGTGCAGGTGATGACGTTGATGTCGGTCTTCGGCTGGCCGGTCTGCCAGTCGGTCGAGTCGATGCGTCCGCTGGTCTGGTACTTGTCCGGTGGGCCGCCGCCGAAGTACACGGTGGTGACCTCGTCGTTGCCCATCGCCTTGTGGACCCGTTCGTACTGACCATTTGCGTGCGCGTCCAGGTAGGCCAATCGGTTCGACGACCGGATCTCGGTGGTCTGCCGGGCCCACAGGTCGTTCGGGAATCCGGTGACTCCGTCGGGGGTCTGCATGTCGGCGCCGGCGGTGAAGTTGCAGAAGCCGCCGGACTTGAAGCACTCCAGGGTCATGTGCGTCTCCAGCTGGTTGGGGCCGTCCAGCGGGAACAGGGTGGTGGCGGTGTTGCTCGCCGCCGAAGCGGACGGAGGAGGCAGGACCGCCAGCACCGCTCCGACGACCGCAAATCCCGGCAACAGCCGCTTCATCGGCGCCCCCTTCCGGTTCGCTACGCGACTACTCGTCGTAGGTGACTTCTACCGAATCAGATTCCGGGCGAGATTGACAGGCCAAAATCAGGCCTTCGTCGAGATCCTGTTGTTCCAGGACGTCGTTGACCTCCATGTCGACCTTGCCCTTGCGCAGGGTGCAGGCGCACGCGCCGCAATGGCCCTCGCGGCAGGAGAACGGCGCGTCGAGACCCTTCGCGAGCAACACGTCGAGCAGCTTGGCGTGGCGCGGCCACGACACGGTGTGCGTTTCGCCGTCCAGCTCCACGATCGCGGTGGCCGGCGGCTGGTCCCCTTCGGCGGTGTCGTCGATCTTGACCGCCGCGAACGGGTCCGACTCCAGCGACTTGAACACCTCGATATGCACCTGCGCGGCAGGAACTTTCAGGCCCTCCAGCGCTACGCGTGCCGCCTCCATGAAAGGGCCCGGGCCGCAGACGAAGACGGGCCGGTCGGTGAAGGGCGCGGCCAGCTTGCCCAGCGCGCCCGCACTGGGCAACCCCTGCAGCGATTCCAGCCAGTGCAACACCGTGAGGCGGTCGGGATACTTCGCCGACAGCTCGCGCAGCGCGTCGGCGAAGATGACCGAGCGGTCGTCGCGGTTGGCGTAGAGCAGCGTCACCTGCCCGCTGCCCTCGGCGAGCGCCGACTTGCAGATCGACATGATCGGGGTGATCCCGCTGCCGGCCGCCATCAGCAGGAAGTCGTCGTCGAGCGTCTTGGGCACGAAGTTGCCCGACGGCGCCAGCACGTGGATCCGCATGCCCGCGTGCGCGTGGTCGCACAGCCAATTCGACGCGTAGCCCTCCGCGGTCCGTTTCACCGTGACGGTGAGCGCGTCGTCGGTGAACGGCGAACTGCACAGCGAGTAGCAGCGCGCCACCGAGCCGGTGCGCTCACTGGGAACGCGCAACGTCAGGAACTGCCCGGGGGCGTAGCGCAGCCGCTCCGGCGGGATGGCCGGATCGCCGGGCGCGTCGGGCACCGCGAACACCAGTGAGCGCGCCTCGTCGGTTTCCGCGATGACCTCGGCGATCTGCAGCTCCAGGACGTGGTCGCCGAGCGGCTCGTCGGGAATCGCTTCCGTCACGACCCGTCCTCCCTTTCCTCGCAACTAGAACATGTTATAGAAAACCGGATTCGCACCGCTACCAGCCGCAGGAATACCCTGCTCGACACGAATCGGAACGTGTTCTAGTCTTCTGGGTAAGTCCGCACTCCCGGGGAGGCAAACTACGTGACGTCCATTCAACAGCGTGACGCGCAGTCGGTGTTAGCTGCCATCGACGATCTACTGCCGCGGATTGCCGGGCGTGCCCAGGCGACGGAGGATCTGCGCCGGCTGCCCGACGAGACCGTTCAGGAACTCGAGGAGGTCGGGTTCTTCACCCTTTTGCAGCCCGAGCAGTGGGGTGGGCTGCAGTGCGACCCCGCGCTGTTCTACGAGGCCGTCCGCCGGCTGGCCAGCGCCTGCGGCTCCACCGGCTGGGTGAGCTCGATCATCGGCGTGCACAACTGGCACCTGGCGCTGTTCGACCAGCGGGCCCAGGAGGAGGTCTGGGGCGAGGACCCCAAGACCCGGATCTCGTCGTCGTACGCGCCGATGGGCGCGGGAGTGGTGACCGACGGCGGCTACCTGGTCAACGGTTCGTGGAACTGGTCCTCGGGCTGTGACCACGCGACGTGGACGTTCGTGGGCGGCCCGGTCATCAAGGACGGCAGGCCCGTCGACTTCGGCAGCTTCCTCATCCCGCGCAGCGAGTACCGCATCGACGACGTGTGGCACGTGGTCGGCCTGCGCGGCACGGGCAGCAACACGCTGGTCGTCAAGGACGTGTTCGTGCCCCGGCACCGCTTCCTGTCGTACAAGGCGATGAACGACGGCACGGCCGGCGGATACGAGACCAACAGCGCGCCGGTTTACAAGATGCCTTGGGGCACAATGCATCCCACCACCATCTCGGCGCCGATCGTCGGCATGGCCTACGGCGCGTACGCCGCTCACGTCGAGCACCAGGGCAAGCGGGTGCGCGCGGCGTTCGCCGGCGAGAAGGCCAAGGATGACCCGTTCGCCAAGGTCCGCATCGCCGAGGCGGCCAGTGACATCGACGCCGCGTGGCGACAACTCAGCGGCAACGTCGCCGACGAGTACGCGCTGCTGTCCGCCGGCAAGGACATCCCGTTCGAGCTGCGCGCCCGCGCCCGGCGCGACCAGGTGCGCGCCACCGGCCGGTCCATCGCCGCCATCGACCGTCTTTTCGAGGCGTCCGGCGCCACCGCGTTGGCCAACGACCAACCGGTGCAACGGTTTTGGCGCGACGCGCACGCCGGCCGCGTGCACGCGGCCAACGACCCCGAGCGCGCCTACGTGATCTTCGGGAACAACGAGTTCGGGTTGCCGCCCGGCGACACGATGGTCTGATGCCCACTGCCACGGGGGAGCTCACGTTCGAGTCGACCTCGCGCTTCGTCGACGTGGACGTGGACGGCCCGCTCAAGCTGCACTACCACGAGGCGGGTGCCGGCAGCGACCAGACCGTGGTGCTGCTGCACGGAGGGGGTCCGGGCGCGTCGAGCTGGACGAACTTCTCGCGCAACATCGCGGTGCTGGCCGAGCGCTTTCACGTGCTGGCCGTCGACCAGCCCGGCTACGGACATTCCGACAAGCGGGCGGAGCACGGGCAGTTCAACCGCTACGCCGCGCGGGCGCTCAAGGGGCTCTTCGATCAGCTGGGCCTGGGACGCGTCCCGCTGGTGGGCAATTCGCTGGGCGGGGGCACCGCCGTGCGGTTCGCCCTCGACTACCCCGAGCGGGCCGGGCGTCTGGTGTTGATGGGCCCCGGCGGCCTGAGCGTGAACCTGTTCGCGCCCGACCCGACCGAGGGCGTCAAGCGGCTGGGCAAGTTCTCCGCCGAACCGACCCGGCAGAACCTCGAGGCCTTCCTGCGCGTGATGGTCTACGACCAGAAACTGATCACCTCCGAGCTGATCGATCAGCGCTTCGAGCTGGCCGGCACGCCGGAGTCGCTGACGGCGACGAGGGCGATGGGAATGTCGTTCGCGGGGGCCGACTTCGAACAGGGCATGATGTGGCGCGAGGTGTACAAGCTGCGCCAGCCGGTGCTGCTGATCTGGGGGCGTGAGGACCGGGTCAACCCGCTGGACGGCGCGCTGGTGGCGCTCAAGACCATCCCGCGTGCGCAGCTGCACGTCTTCGGGCAATGCGGGCACTGGGCGCAGGTGGAGAAGTTCGACGAGTTCAACAAGCTGACGATCGATTTTCTTGGAGGCACGCGATGAGTATCCGGTCGCTGGGCTATCTGCGCATCGAGGCCACCGACATGGCGGCCTGGCGCGAGTTCGGCCTGAAAGTGCTCGGCATGGTCGAGGGCTCACCTGGCTCACAAGGCAGCACCGAGGGTGCCCTGTATCTGCGGATGGACGACTTCCCGGCCCGGCTGGTCATCGTTCCCGGCGAGCAGGACCGCCTCTCCGAGGCCGGCTGGGAATGCGCGAACGCGCAAGGCCTGCAAGAGATCCGAAATCGGCTCGATGTGGAGGGCACGCCGTACAAGGAGGCCACCGCGGCCGAGCTGGCGGACCGCCGGGTGGACGAGATGATCCGGTTCTCCGACCCGTCGGGCAACTGCCTGGAGGTCTTTCACGGCGCCGCCCTGGAACACCGCCGGGTGGTCAGCCCGTACGGGCACAAGTTCGTCACCGGCGAGCAGGGCCTGGGACACGTGGTGCTGACCACGCGCGACGACGACGAGACGCTGCACTTCTACCGCGACGTGCTCGGCTTCAAGCTGCGCGACTCGATGCGCCTGCCGCCGCAGGTGGTGGGCCGGCCCGCCGACGGGGCGCCGGTCTGGCTGCGGTTTTTGGGCTGCAACCCGCGCCATCACAGCCTCGCCTTCATGCCCGGCCAGACGCCCAGCGGCATCGTCCACCTGATGGTCGAGGTCGAAGAAGCCGACGACGTCGGGCTGTGCCTGGACCGGGCGCTGCGCCGTAAGGTGCCGATGTCGGCCACCCTGGGCCGTCACGTCAACGACCTGATGCTGTCGTTCTACATGAAGACGCCCGGCGGCTTCGACGTCGAGTTCGGTTGTGAGGGAAGGAAAGTCGACGACGACGACTGGATCGCCCGGGAGAGCACCGCGGTGAGCCTGTGGGGTCATGACTTCACGGTCGGCTTCCGCGCCTAACCTGGAAGCCATGTCAGGTCAGATCGATCCGCGGGCCTTCCGGCAGGTGCTGGGTCAGTTCTGCACCGGGATCACCATCATCACCACCGTGCACGACGAGGTGCCGGTCGGCTTCGCCTGCCAGTCGTTCGCGGCGCTGTCGCTGGACCCGCCGCTGGTGCTGTTCTGCCCCACCAAGGTGTCGCGGTCGTGGCAGGCCATCCAGGCCACCGGCCGGTTCTGCGTGAACGTGCTGAGGGAGAAGCAGAAGGACGTGTCGGCTCGGTTTGGCTCGAAGGAGCCTGACAAGTTCGCCGGAATCGACTGGCATCCTTCGGAATTGGGTTCGCCGATCATCGACGGGTCGCTCGCCTACATCGACTGCACGGTGGCCTCGGTGCACGAGGGCGGGGACCACTTCGTGGTGTTCGGTGCGGTCCAGTCCCTGTCGGAGGCCCCCAGGATCAAGCCCCGGCCGCTGCTGTTCTACCGCGGCGACTACACCGGCATCGAACCCGACAAGACCACGCCGGCCCAGTGGCGCGACGACCTGGAGGCGTTCCTCACCACGACCACCCAGGACACCTGGCTGTAGCGACGCGCCCCGCGTCCGGCCGATGTTTGACGGCCACCGGCTTCCGGGAATGCGTGACCTCATGCGCTCACCGGCCACCCGAGCGTTGGTCGACTATCTCAACGCCCAGATCGAGCAGATCGAACACGGCGATGCGGAACTGCGTGACGGGGAAACCCCGGAGACCATTCACGACACCCGCGTCGCGATGCGACGCATCAGAAGTACTCTGCGCGTCTTCGCCACGGTCCTCGACGGGCCGGCGGTAGGCGACATGGACGGCGAACTGAAGTGGTTCGCCGCGCTGCTCGGCGACGTCCGCGATTGCCAGGTTCAGCAGCGCCGATTCAGCGAGGCGCTGGACGCGATGCCCGAGGAGCTGATCCTGGGTCCCGTCCGTTCACGGATCCGCGCCGATCTGCAGGCGATCGAGCTTCCCGCCCGCGCCCGGCTCAGCGAGGCCATGGAGTCCGACCGCTACCGCGCGTTGCTGGCGGCGCTGCGCGATTGGCGCGACGCGCCGCCCGTCGACCAACCGATCTCCGTCGAGGCGCTGCGCAAGCCGGCCCGCAGGGCGCAACTCAAGGCGGATCGGCGGCTGGCCGCGGCGCTCGCGTCCGGTGACGACGTCATGCTGCACAAGGCCCGCAAGGCCGCCAAGCGCGCCCGCTACGCCGCCGAACTGCGCAAACACCTGAACAAGGGGGCCAAGCGCACCGTCCGGCACTACAAGCAGATTCAAAGCCTGCTCGGTGACCACCAGGACACCGTCGTCGCCGCGGATGCGCTTCGGCAGATGGCGGTGACGGCGGGGACGACGGTAGGGGAGAACGGCTTCAGCTACGGCATGTTGTATGCGCGCGAGCAACAGATCGCCCGGCAATGCCGCGAAGACGCCTTGCAGCTTGTGTGAGGGAGGCACACCCGATGGCCCGCATGAGGGGGGCGGGCCATCGGGTGTGCCCGGGCTTGTTCAGCTTGATGCCGGCCGGTGCGGGCGGGCGTGCTCTGTTCCGGCCACCGGGTCGTGCGGCGTGTCGCCGAGCGAGCCGTCACGACGCTCGGCGGTCGCCTCGCCCGACTCCGTGACGTTCGGGTCGAGGCTGTCGGCCCGCTTCCAGTGATCCTCGAGTTGCTCACGCGACGCGGCCACGTCGCGCTGATGGGTCGACGCCCGCTCCTGCAGCCGCGCGGCCTCGGCGGCCTTGGCTTCGGCCTCGGCCTGCGCGGCCCGCGCCCGGGCGGCCGTTTCGTCGGCGAGCGTTTGGCGCCGCTCGACGCGGGACGACTCCAGTTTCGCCTGTTCGCGAATCTCCTCGGCCTGCCGTTGGCGGCGTCGACGCGACGCCTTGCTCGCCGCGAAAATCACCGCTGCGATCACCAGGACCGCCACGATCGCGGCGATCACAATCCAAACAGTGCTGCTCATAGGGGGCTCCGTACGTTTCGTGGGTGTGTGCTGCAGCCCGTCCGTACCGGTTTCCCCATATTCGACAGATATAAAACAAGGATTGGCTCAGCAGGTGCGCCGCTACCTGAAATCGAGCGCCTCGACCGTCGCGATGGGCCCTTCGTGGGTCGGCCGGTCAGCGCCGCCGATGCAGTAAACCGTGTTACCCACCGTCGCCACCACCTCGGCGTGACGCGCGGTCGGCATCGGGGCGATCGTGCTCCACTTGCCGGCGGAGATGTCGTACATCTCGACCACGTCGAGCACCATCGTCGGCTCCTCGCCGCCCACCACGACGATCCGGCCATCGATGTACGTGGCGCCATAGCTTCCCCGCGGCGTCGGCATGCCCACCAGCTTCGTCCCGATGAATGGCCGTTTACTGGCTGTCATGCCGACGCGCAAAATGTTGACGATGTTCGGATGTCCGGACAGGACGCCCATCGCATAGCCCTCGCGCAGGAAACGTTCGCGGCTGTCCTCGTCGATGTGGGACGGCAGCACCTTTACCGCGACGCTTCTGCCCAGTGCCGTCTCGTAACAGCAGTAGATGACGCCGGCGCCGCCCCGGGCCACCTGACGTGCCTCCTCGAAACCGGCGGCCGCCAACTCCGCGGCGATTCCGCCGGATACCGACGCCACGCCGTCGGACCTGGGTTCTTCGGGCATTCCCCGGCGCTTGACCTCCGGTCCATGAAGCTCAGAGAGCTCAAGAGTAACGCTCGGGACCTCCCGGGGATATCTTTCGGCGCGCTTCGTTATCAAGCGATTTGGCAACGGCGGTCGGGGCGCAATGGGGCCAGAATGGCGGTATGACGCTGGACCTGAACGGCTACTTCGACCGCATCGACTTCCGCGGCGCCCCCGAGCCGACCCTTGACGTGTTACAGCACCTGATGACCGCCCACACGCACTCGATCCCGTTCGAGAACCTCGATCCGCTGATGGGGATGCCGGTCGAAGACTTCAGCCCAGAGGCCTTGACCGACAAGCTGGTTCACCGGCGCCGGGGCGGCTATTGCTACGAGCAGAACGGGCTCATGGGTTACGTGCTTTCCGAAATCGGCTTCCGCGCGCGACGATTGGCCGGCCGGGTGGTCTGGATGCGCCCGCCCGACGCACCGTTGCCGGCGCAGACGCACACGGTGTTGGCGGTGACGTTTCCCGGGTCGCAGGGGTCATATCTCGTCGACGTCGGCTTCGGCGGCCAGACACCGACCTCTCCCCTGCGCCTCGAAACCGGCAGCGTCCAGCAAACGACGCGCGAGCCGTACCGGCTGGAAGACCGTCGCGACGGGCTGGTTCTGCAGACCCTCATCCACGACCGGTGGGTGCCGCTCTACGAATTCACCACACGGACTCAGCCGGACGTCGATCTGAAGGTGGGCAGCTGGTTCGCCTCCACCCACCCCTCGTCGGACTTCGTGACCGGGCTGATGGCCGCGCGAGTCAGCGAGGACGCCCGATTGAACCTGGCCGGCCGCGACCTCACCATCCACCGCGCCGACGGCAGCGAGAAAATCCGGCTGGCGGACGCCGCCGCCGTCGTGGACACCCTCGTCGAACGGTTCGGGGTCAACGTGGCGGATGTCGGCGAGCGCGGTGCGCTGGAGGCCCGCCTGGACCGGGTCCTCGCCGCCTAATCCGCACGTCATGCGACGTGACGACCGCCATACCGTGGTAAATGCGGCGAATTATAAGAAGGTCTATTAATCTGTCCCGACGTGAGTCGGGATCACGGGTCAACCAATATCGTCAGAGCCGCCTCGGAGAGCGTAGCCGCTGACGGCGCCCCCGTCGCCAGGATCGTGGTGCCCGAGGGCGTGACGTTGACCTCGAATTTCGATCTCAATCGTGCCCAGCTCGGAGACAGCCCGGCTTACCGCTTCCTCGACTACTCGCACGACCAGGACGGCCGGGTCGTCGAGCTCACGTGGAACGAGCTGTGGTCGCGGGTCTGCGCGATCGGTGCCCGCCTGCAGCAGGTCACCCAACCGGGGGATCGGGTGGCGATCCTGGCACCACAGGGGCTCGATTATGTGGCGGGTTTCTTCGCCGCCATCCATGCGGGCAATGTCGCGATTCCGCTCTTTGCGCCGACCTTGGCCGGGCACGGCGAGCGGTTGGCGGCGGTGCTGGCCGACGGGCGGCCGGCGGCCGTCTTGACGACGACGGCGGCGGCCGAATCGGTGCGGACGTTCATCCGGACTCTGCCCCCGCACGCGCGGCCGCGGATGATCGCCGTGGATGCGGTGCCCGCAACGCTCGCCGCCACCTTCACCGACCCGATCCGCGACACCGACGATCTCGCGTATCTGCAGTACACGTCCGGATCGACGCGCACGCCGGCCGGGGTGGAGATCACGCATCGCGCCGTGTACACCAACGCGATGCAGATGATCCTGCACGGCGGGCTGAACACCGACGTCCAGTGCGTGAGCTGGCTGCCGCTGTATCACGACATGGGATTGATGATGATCGTGTTCACGGCCTATTTCGGAGCGCACGTCACGCTCATGGATCCCATGGCGTTCCTTCGCCGGCCCTACCGATGGATCAAGCAACTGGGCATCGCGGCGACCCGCGGCCGGACAATGGCCGCGGCGCCGAACTTCGCCTTCGAGTTGACGGCGCAGCGCGGCCTGCCTCCCAGGGGGGACGACCTCGACCTCAGCAACGTGGTGTGCCTGCTCAACGGGTCGGAGCCGGTGAGCATGTCGGCGATCGAGCAGTTCACGAAAGCGTTCGCCCCGTACGGCCTGCCGGCGACGGTGGTCAAGCCGTCCTACGGGATGGCCGAGGCGACGCTGTCGGTCGCCAGCATCGCCTCGGACGCCGCGGCGAGCGCGATCTTCCTCGACCGTGAACAACTCGGCGCGGGTCGCGCGGTGGTCGTCGACCCGTCGGCGTCGGGGGCGCTCTCCCTTGTCTCTTGCGGCCAGCCGATCCTCGAACAGTGGGCGGTGATCGCCGACCCAGACGGCGCGGAGGTGCCCGACGGCACAGTGGGCGAGATCTGGTTGCACGGAAACAACGTCGGCCGAGGGTATTTCGGCCGCGAGGAAGAGACGCGACGCGTGTTCGGCAACAAGCTGCGGTCCCGGCTGGACGTGGGCAGCCACGCCGAGGGCGCTCCCGACAACGGGTCTTGGCTGGCGACCGGCGACCTCGGCGTCTACGTCGACGGTGAGTTGTATCTGACGGGCCGGATCAAGGACCTGATCATCATCGACGGCCGCAATCACTACCCGCATGACATCGAAACCACCGTCAGCGAAGCTTCGCCGGCGATCCGCACCGGCTATGTCGCCGCGTTTTCCGTTCCAGCCGAGGCGGTTTCATCTCTTCCCGGGAGCAGCGGCTCCGGTGAGCAGGTGGTCGTCGTCGCCGAGCGCGCCGCCGGCGCCGGCCGCGACCTGGGGCCGATCGCCGAGACGGTGCGGGCGGCGATCTCGCGGCATCATCAGATCCGTGTCGCCGATGTGCGCCTCGTGGCCGCCGGCGCCATCCCCCGCACGACGAGCGGCAAGCTTGCCCGCAACGCCTGCCGTGCCGAGTACCTCGAGGGACGGTTCAACCGCTGACCGGCAGCCAGGCGCCCATCCGGCGCAGGGCCTCCTCGATGTCGCTCGTGGGGCCGGCGAACGACAGCCGGACGAACGAGTGGCCGCGCGCGGTGTCGAAGTCGATGCCGGGCGCGATGGCAACGCCGGTGTCGTTCAGCAACTTTGAGCAGAACCCCAGCGAATCGCCGGTGAATTCCGAGACGTCGGCGTACACGTAGAACGCGCCGTCGGTGGGCGCGAGCCGGTCGAGGCCGATCGCACGCAGCCCGTCCAGCAGCAGCGAGCGGTTGACGCTGTAGTGGCGCAGATTGCCGTCGGCTTCCGCGGCCGCCGCCGGGGTGAACGCCGCGACCGCGGCGAGCTGCGACAGCACCGGCGGGCAGATGGTGAAGTTGCCGGTGAGGCAATCCACCGCCCGGCGCAGCTCGCTCGGCACCAGCAGCCAGCCGAGCCGCCAGCCCGTCATCGCGTAATACTTCGAAAAGCTGTTGACCACCACGGCGTCTCGTGACGTCTGCCAGGCGCAGCTGGTCTGCGGGGCCCCCTCGTAGACCAGTCCGTGGTAGACCTCGTCGCTGATCAGCCGCACTCCGGAGACCTCGCACCAGGAGGCGATCGCGGCCAGCTCGGCCGGGGGGATGACCGTCCCGGTGGGATTGGCGGGGCTGGCGACGATGACGCCCTGCACCGGCGGGTCCAGCTCGGCGAGCATCCGCGCGGTGGGCTGGAATCGGGTCTCCGGCCCGCAGGGGATGTCCACCACCTCACATCCCAACGCCGAGAGGATGTTTCGGTAGCAGGGGTAGCCGGGGCTGGCCAGCGCCACCCGGTCGCCCACGTCGAAGCACGCCAGGAAGGCGAGCAGGAACCCGCCGGACGAGCCCGTGGTCACGACGACCGCGTCGGGTTCCACGTCGATGCCGTGCTTGCGCTGGTAGTCCGCCGCTATCGCGGAGCGCAGCTCCGGAATGCCCAGCGCCACGGTGTAACCCAGCTGGTTGAGGTGTAGCGCGGAGGCCGCGGCCGCGCGCACCGGCTCGGGCGCGCCGACGCTGGGCTGGCCCGCCGACAGGTTGACCAGGTCGCCGTGGCTGCGCTGGCGCTCCGCGGCGGCCAGCCAGACATCCATCACATAAAACGGCGGGATGCCGGCGCGCAGTGCGACGTGCCCGTTCACGGTGCCAGGAGCACCTGGGATTCGAGCTGGCGCAACAGCTCTCGCGGCGAGCCGAGCAGTTGCGCGCTGCCGTGTGCGCGCTTGAAATACAGGTGCATGTCGTGCTCCCAGGTGATCGCGATGCCACCATGCAGCTGAATCCCCTCGGCCGCAACGGCGTTCAGGGCCTCGGTCGCGGCAAGGCGGGCGGTGGCGGCGTTGGTGGGAGTGGGGTCGTCGCACGCGTCGGACACCACAGCCTTGGCCGCGGCGACGGCGACATACAGATCGGCCATCCGGTGCTTGAGCGCCTGGAAGCTGCCGATCGGGCGGCCGAATTGCACCCGGTTCTTGGTGTATTCGACGGTCAGCTCCAGGCAGCGTTCGGCGGCGCCGATCTGCTCGGCCGCCAGCAGGATGGCCGCGACGTCTGCGATGCCCGGGTCGGGGCCGATCGGCGTGATCTCGGCGCCCTCGTCGGGCCGCAGCCGGGCCAGGCGCCGGGTGGGGTCCATCGTCGCCACCGGCTGCGCGGTGAAGCGTGTCCACCTGCTGATCTCACCGCCCTGGCCGTCGGGCGCGGCGATCACGACGTCGGCGATGTCGCCGTTGACCACGTAATCGGCGTCGAGCACCAGCGCGCCGATCGCACCGCCCTCGGCGAGCCCGGCCAGAGTCTCGGCGTCGGGCTCTGCCGCGGCGAGCAACGCCAGTTCCGCCAGCGTGGTGCCCAGCAGCGGCGACGGCACCAGGGCCCGGCCCAGTTCCTGCAGAACCGTTGCAGCGTCGGCCAATTCGCCGCCCGCGCCGCCCAGCTCCTCGGGGATCACCAGCGCGGCGGCGCCCACCTGCTCACAGAGCAACCGCCACAGCGATTCGTCGTAGCCGCGCTCGGACACCATCGCGGCGCGCACCGCCGCCGGGTCCGCGTGCTTGGCCACCAGGGCCGCCACGGTCTCGCGCAGCAGCTGACGTTCTTCACTCATAGCGCCTCCAGCACTCGGCGCCGATGCGCCTCGGGCGTGCCCCAGGCCGAGCGTAGCGCCTGCACCCGCAGCAGCCACAGCGACAGGTCGTGTTCCTGGGTGAAGCCGATCGCGCCGTGGGTCTGCAGCGACGCGCGCGCCGCCACCAGGGCCGCCTCGGACGCGGCGGCCTTGGCCGCGCTGACGTCGCGCGGCTCGAGCGACAGGGCCGCGCCGTACACCAGGGGGCGGGCCAGCTCGATCGCGATGTGCACGTCGGCCAGCTTGTGCTTGATCGCCTGGTAGGAACCGATCACCCGGCCGAACTGGCTGCGCTGCTTGGCGTAGTCGACGGCGCCGTCCAGCAGGGCCTCGGCTGCGCCGAGGCATTGCGCCGCGGTCGCCAGTGCGCCGAAAACGTAGGCGCGCTTAACGTCCGCTCGCCAGGTCGCGCCGGTCGCGGTCACGTCGTAGAGGCGCCGGCTGGGGTCGACGGACTCGTGCCGCACGCCCAGAGCGGCTTCGGTGACGCCGTCGTCGGTCGCCAGCAGCACCAGCCCGGCCGCCTCGCCGTCCACCGCGCGCGGTGCGTGCGGCGGGTATGCGACGGTCGCGATGAGCTCGCCGCACGCCAACCCCGCGCTGCGCTCGTCATCAGCCAGCAAAACCGGTGCCACGGCGATGGATTCGGCCACCGGGCCCGGCACGCACCAGCGGCCGAGCCGTTCCAGCGCGACCACCAGGTCGACCGGGTCGGCGCCGATCCCGTCGAATTTCTCCGGCACGGCCAGCGCGGTGACGCCGAGGTCGGCCAGCTGCTCCCACACCTTGCGTCCCGGCGCGGTATCACCCGCCGACCACGCGCGGATGGCGCCCGGCAGGTCCGCAGCGCCCAGCGCCGCGTCGATGCTGGCCGCGAAGTCGCGCTGCTGTTCGTCTGGTGCGAAGTCCATTACCTCTTCTCCCGGGGCAGACCCAGCAGACGTTCCGAGATGATGTTGCGCTGGATTTCGTTGGTGCCGGCGTAGATCGGTCCGCCCAGGGCGAACAGCAGCCCGTCGGTCCACGGCCCGGCGAGCTCCCCGTCGGCCCCCTGGAGGTCGATCGCCGTCTGGTGTATCGCGACGTCGAGATCCGACCAGAACACCTTGGTCACCGACGATTCGGCGCCGAGCTCGCCGCCGGCGGCCAGCCTGGTCACCGTGCCGAACGTCTGCAGGCGGTAGGCCTGCGCCTTGATCCACGCATCGGCGACCCGGTCGGCGAACGCGTCGGGGGAGCCCCGGTCCTTCCAGAGGCGCACCAGTCGTTCCGCCGCCGCCAGGAAGCGGGCGGGGCTGCGCAACGACATGCCGCGCTCGTTGCTCGACGTGCTCATGGCCGCCCGCCAGCCCTCGTTCGGGGTGCCGATGACGTCCTCGTCGGGGACGAAGACGTCGTCGAGGAAGATCTCTCCGAATCCGGTGTCGCCGCCGAGCTGGACGATGGGCCGCACGGTCACGCCCCTGGCCTCGAGGTCGAACATCAGGTAGGTCAGGCCGTTGTGCCGCTCGGCCGAGGGATCGGAACGGAACAACCCGAATGCCATCTCGGCGAACGGCGCACGCGAGCTCCAGATCTTCTGGCCGTTGAGCAGCCAGCCGCCGTCGGTCCGGGTGGCCGTGGACCGCAGCGAGGCCAGGTCGCTGCCGGATTCGGGCTCCGACCACGCCTGCGCCCAGATCTGTTCGCCGCTGGCCATTTTCGGCAGGATCCGGTCGAGCTGCTCGGGGGTGCCGTGCGCGAACAGCGTCGGGGCCAGCATGGAGGTGCCGTTGGCGCTGGCCCGTCCGGGCGCCCCGGCGCGGAAGTACTCCTCCTCGAACACCACCCAGTGCAGCAGCGGCGCGTCGCGCCCGCCGTACTTCTTCGGCCAGGTGATGACCGACAGGCCGGCGTCGTACAGGACCTTGTCCCAATGCCGGTGCTGGGCAAAGCCTTCGGCGTTGTCGTAGGACTTCGTCGGGATCTCCGCGGCGTTGGCCGACAGGAAGTCGCGGACTTCTGCCTGGAAGGCCAGCGTGTCGTCGTCCAATTGCAGGTCCATCAGGGCAGCTCCCGCAGTTGTGGTTTGACCACCTTGCCGCCCGGGTTGCGCGGCAACGCGACGACGAACCGCACCGACCGCGGGGCCTTGAAGTTCGCCAGATGCTCACGGGTGTAGGCGATCACTGACTCTTCGTCGAGGTTGGCACCCGGTCGGGCCACCACGAACGCGCGGCCGACCTCGCCGAGGCGCTCGTCGGGAACGCCGATCACCGCGGCGTCGGCCACGCCCGCCATGCGGGCCAGGACCTGCTCGACCTCGGCGGGGTAGACGTTGAATCCGCCGCAGATGTACATGTCCTTGAGCCGGTCGGTGATGCGCAGGTTGCCGGCCTCGTCCACGGCGCCGATGTCGCCGGTGTGCAGCCAGCCGTCGGCGTCGATCGCGGCAGCCGTCGCCTCCGGGTCGTCGAGGTAGCCCAGCATCACGTTCGGGCCGCGCAGCAGCACCTCACCCGCCTCGCCGGAATCACTTGAGGCGATGCGCAATTCGAAGTCGGCGAAGGGCCGTCCGCAGGTGGTGGCGACGGTGACCGCGTCGTCGTCGGCGCGGCACATGGTGCCCATGCCGTTGGCTTCCGTCAGCCCGTAGGCCGTCAGCACGATGTCGATGTCGAGTTCGGTTTGCATGCGTTCGACCAATACGACAGGAACGGTGGCCGCGCCCGTCACCGCGAACCGCAGCGAGCTCAGGTCGTAGTCCTTGCGCGCGGGATGGTCCAGCAGGGTCTGGTAGATGGTGGGCGGTCCGGGCAGCACGGTGATGCGGTGTTGCTCGATCGCCTGCAGAGCACGCAGCGGGTCGAAGGTCAGGTGCGGGATCAGCGTCGCGCCGGTCTGCAGGCAGGCCAAAATGCCCGCCTTGTAACCGAAGTTGTGGAAGAACGGGTTGATGCACAGGTAGCGGTCGTCGCTGGTGATCTTGCCGTTGGCCGCCCACGACGCCGAGGCCGACAGCGACTGCCGATGGGCACACAGCACGCCTTTGCTGCGGCCCGTCGTGCCGGAGGTGAACAGGATGTCGCTGACGTCATCGGGGGTGACGGCGGCGGCGCGGGCAGAGACCGCGTCGAGGTCTGTGCCCCGCGCGATGAAGTCTTCCCACGTTCCGTCGTCGGTCTCGATCGGAATGCGCACCACGTGCCGCAGCGCCGGCAGGGCCCCGCGGTCGAGGCCGGTGGCGCGATCGTTGCCGAGGAACCGACCCATCGCGAACAACACCGGCGCGCCGGTGCGCGCCAGGATGTCGCCGGCCTCTTCGGCGGTGTAGCGGGTGTTCAACGGCACCATGGCGGCCCCGGCGTGGTGGATGGCGAGGCAGGCGACCACCCAGTGCCAGGTGTTGGGCGACCAGATCGCGACCCGGTTTCCGGCCCGGACGCCCAGCGAGATGAGCGCCGCCGCCGCCCGGTGCACCTCATCGCGCAGCGCGGCGGACGTGAAGGACCGCTCCTCGGTGATCAGCGCGTCGTGGTCGGGGAGCTGTTGCGCCAAACGATCGAGCGCCGCGGGCACGGTGCGCGGATCGGTGGTCATCGGGTGCTCCTCTGGGACCGCTCGGGGCCTGATTGCCCGGCTCCTCCGCACGCCGCTGCGCGGCGCACATCGTCGGCCCGGGCCACCAAAGCAAGTGCTTGGTAGGTTAGCCTACAGGGCATGCAGGACGTCGAGGAGTTCCGGGCCGAGGTCCGCCAGTGGCTCGCCGACAATCTGGTCGGCGAATTCGCGGCGCTCAAGGGACTCGGCGGGCCGGGACGCGAGCATGAGGCGTTCGAGGAGCGCAGGGCGTGGAACCAGCACCTCGCCAAGGCCGGGCTGACCTGCCTGGGCTGGCCGGTCGAGCACGGCGGCCGCGGGCTGTCGACCGCGCACCGGGTGGCGTTCTACGAGGAGTACGCCCGGGCCGACGCGCCGGACAAGGTCAACCACTTCGGCGAGGAGCTGCTGGGGCCGACGCTGATCGCGTTCGGAACCCCCGAGCAGCAGCAGCGCTTCCTGCCGCGCATCCTCGACGTCACCGAACTGTGGTGCCAGGGATATTCGGAGCCGGGCGCCGGCAGCGACCTGGCCAACGTCTCGACGACCGCCGAGCTCGACGGCGACCAATGGGTGATCAACGGCCAGAAGGTGTGGACGTCGCTCGCGCACCTGTCGCAGTGGTGCTTCGTGGTCGCGCGCACCGAGAAGGGCTCCAAGCGGCACGCCGGACTGTCGTACCTGCTGGTGCCGCTGGACCAGCCCGGCGTGCAGGTCCGGCCGATCGTGCAGATCACCGGTACCGCGGAGTTCAACGAGGTGTTCTTCGACGATGCCCGTACCGACGCCTCGATGGTCGTCGGCCAGCCGGGCGACGGTTGGCGCGTCGCGATGGGGACGCTGACCTTCGAGCGCGGCGTCTCCACGCTCGGACAGCAAATCCGTTACGCGCGTGAGCTTTCCAACCTGGCCGAGCTGGCGCAGCGCAACGGCGCCGCCGACGACCCGTTCATCCGCGAGCGGCTGACCCGCGCGTGGACCGGGCTGCGGGCCATGCGGTCGTACGCGCTGGCCACCATGGACGTCGAGCAGCCCGGCCAGGACAACGTGTCGAAGTTGTTGTGGGCCAACTGGCATCGCGCCCTGGGCGAGTTGGCGATGGACGTGATCGGCAAGGCCGGGATGACGCTGACCGACGGGGAGATGGACGAATGGCAGCGGCTGTTCCTGTTCACCCGCGCCGACACCATCTACGGCGGTTCCAACGAGATCCAGCGCAACATCATCGCCGAGCGGGTGCTCGGCTTACCCCGAGAGGTAAAGGGATGACGCTCTCCGAAGCTCCGAAAGAGATTGCCGGACATGGCCTGCTGGAGGGCAAGGTCGTCGTCGTCACCGCTGCGGCGGGAACCGGCATCGGTTCGGCGACCGCCCGCCGGGCGCTGGCGGAGGGGGCCGACGTGGTGATCTCCGACCACCACGAACGACGACTGGGGGAGACCGCCGACGAGCTCGCCGCGCTGGAACTGGGCCGGGTGGAGAAGGTGGTGTGCGACGTGACGTCCACCGCGCAGGTCGACGCGCTGATCGACTCGACGACCGCGCGGATGGGCCGCCTCGACGTACTGGTGAACAACGCCGGCCTGGGCGGGCAGACGCCGGTGGTCGACATGACCGACGACGAATGGGACCGCGTGCTGGACGTCACGCTGACGTCGGTGTTCCGGGCCACCCGCGCGGCGCTGCGGTATTTCCGCGAGGCGTCGCACGGCGGCGTGATCGTCAACAACGCCAGCGTGCTGGGCTGGCGCGCCCAGCACTCGCAGTCGCACTATGCCGCCGCCAAGGCCGGCGTGATGGCGTTAACCCGTTGCAGCGCAATCGAAGCCGCCGAGTACGGGGTCAGGATCAACGCAGTGTCGCCCAGCATCGCGCGGCATAAGTTTCTGGACAAGACCACCTCGACCGAACTCTTGGACCAGCTGTCCGCTCGCGAGGCGTTCGGCCGTGCCGCCGAGCCGTGGGAAATCGCCTCCACCATCGCGTTCCTGGCCAGCGACTACTCGAGTTACCTGACCGGAGAGGTGATTTCGGTTTCCAGTCAACACCCGTGACCGGGTTACAGGCGGGCCGGGTTGAAGAGCCCCGCGATGCCGGTGCCGATGTTGAGCAGGCCCGAGTTGGAGCCGCTGACCGTGCCGATGGGGAATATGCCGAGCGGCTGCGTAACGCCCGTATTGAAGAAGCCCGACGAAAAGCCGTCGCTGGCCGTGTTGAAGAAGCCGGAGCTGCCGCCGTTGATCAGGCCGCCAGTGGCACGGTTGTAGAAGCCAGACGTAGCGTCGCCGGTGTCCCATTGGCCCGCGTTGCCGACGCCAGTTGAGAAAACGCCCGAGTCGACCTGCCCGGCCGGCTCCCGGAAGGCGCTCCCGTCGCCGAGTCACCCCGCTACGACATCAATTGGCTTGGACAAAAGCTGAGGCTGAACAGCCCGGATATCAAGCTGCCGGCGTTGAGCACACCGGAGTTGAAGCCGGCATCGCCCGGGTCGATGAACCCCGAGATGCCCTGTTTCCGAAGCCGGAACCGTCGCCGTTGACGTTGCCGCCGGTCGATACGTTGTGCAAGTCCCGGGTTCCCGAAGCCCGTGTTGCCGGCCGTGACCGGCCTTGCGGGACAGTGGGTCTCGCTACCGATCGGTTACGGCAACATCCGGCTGAGACCGAACACGCCGGATGCGCCGGTGATCGCGTTGAACATGCCCGATGCGTATCCGCTGGCGGCGGTGCCCAGGATGCCGTTCGGGTCGGGCAGGATGTGGTTTCCGATGCCCGAGACGTGGTAGTTGAAGACCGATCCGCCGGTGACCGAGTTGAAGAAGCCGGAAACGAAACCGTTGAAGTTCGCTCCGCCGCTGGCCGTGTTGAAGAAGCCCGAGACGTCTTCACCGACGTTGCCGAAGCCCGAGTTCTGCAGTCCCGAGTAGTTGGTGAAGCCGACGCCGGTGTTCGTGAGGCCCGAGTTCCACATTCCGGTGTTGACGGAGCCCGAGTTCCCATCACCCGTGTTGTCGCTGCCCGCATTCCAGTTCCCCGTGTTGTCGAGGCCCGCGTTGCCGAAGCCGGTGTTCTGAGCGCCCGAGTTCCCGAAGCCCGTGTTGAACTCCCATGAGTTGCCGAAGCCGTTGTTGCCGAGGCCGGAGTTCCCCACCCCGATGTTGTTGCTGCCCGAGTTTCCGAAGCCGATGTCGTTGATGTGGCCGAGGTTGAGGGTGTTGGCACCCGTGTTGAAGATGCCGACGTTGCCGCTGCCGGAGTTGAAGAAGCCGATGTTGTTGTTGCCGGAGTTGCCGATCCCGATGTTGCCGGCGCCCGAGTTCAGTCCGCCGAAGTTGAAGTGGTTGGTCGCGGTGTTGAAATAGGTGTTGCCGATGCCGATCTCGTTGGTCCCGGTGAGCCCGAAGCCGATGTTGTTGTTGCCGGTGTTCCCGCCGCCGATGTTGTTGTTGCCGAAGTTCCCGCCACCGCGGTTGCCGTTGCCGCTGTTGCCGAACCCGAAGTTGTTGTTGCCGTTGTTACCCATGCCGACGTTTTGACCGGTGGTGGCCGAGCTGCCGGCGTTCCCGAAGCCGATATTGCCGAAGCCGGCGTTTCCGGCGCCGAGGTTGCGGTTGCCGGTGTTCCCGTTGCCGACGTTGTGGTTGCCGATGTTTCCGCTGCCCAGGTTGGAGCTGCCGGCGTTGCCGTTGCCGGCGTTGCCGCTGCCGGTGTTGCCACCGCCGAGGTTGGCATTGCCGATGTTGCCGACGCCGAGGTTGGGCAGGCCGGCGAGCAGGTCCTGCAGCGTCTGCGCGGGTGCCAACTGCGCGGCCGCCGCGGACGCATCGCCGTGGTAGCCGACCATCGCCGCGACGTCTTGGGCCCACATCGCCTCGTAGTCGCCCTCGAGCTGGGCGATGGCCGGCGCGTTGAGGCCGAACCAGTTCGACATCACCATCTGCACCAGCGAGTTGCGGTTCAGTTGCACCAGCATCGGGTGCACCGTCGCCGCCCGCGCCGCCTCGAACGCGCTGATCACCGCGCGGGCCTGCCCGGCCGCCGAAGCCGCCTGCGACGCCGCCGCGCTCAACCACCCGCTGTACGGAGCCGCCGCCGCGGTCATCGCCTGTGCCGCCGGGCCCTGCCAGGACTGGCCCGCCAACCCGGACGTCACCGACGCGAAGGATGAGGCCGCCGAGCTCAGCTCCGAGGCCAACCCGTCCCAAGCGGCCGCCGCTTCCAGCATGGGAGCGGATCCCGCACCAGCAAAGATCAATGCCGAATTCAACTCCGGGGGCAGAACCAAAAAGCTCATTTCAGTAGCCTCCTAGCCGTTCGGCCTGCCGCCGCCGCGGCCGGCCTTAGTTGATGGGGGACTGCTCCTTTGGTAGCGATTGCTGCAGGGCGTGCCTCAGCCGGGGGCCACGAAAGACGTGGCGCATCGGTCGGCTAACGGTGTGTCGCCCACCCCACAGCAAATCGGCACGTTGCGAGATTACGACGCGACGTCCGAGAGCGGGCGTTTTCGGGGAAATTGACCGACGATTCGATGGGCGGGAGGGTGGCGCCGCATTGGCCGAGCAAGCGCTTGGTTGATACCCTGATCGAGTGGACCGTGTGGCCGGTCAGGCAAACAGCCGCCGCGACGAGTTGTTAGAGCTCGCCGCGACGATGTTCGCCGAGCGCGGTTTGCGCGCCACCACGGTGCGCGACATCGCCGACGGTGCCGGCATCCTTTCCGGCAGCCTGTATCACCATTTCTCCTCCAAGGAGGAGATGGTCGACGAGCTGCTGCGCGGCTTCCTCGATTGGTTGTTCGCCCGCTACCGCGAGATCGTGGACAGCGAATCCAATCCGCTGGAGCGACTCAAGGGGCTGTTCATGGCGTCGTTCGAGGCCATCGATGATCGCCATGCCCAGGTCGTCATCTACCAGGACGAAGCCAAGCGGCTGCTGTCGCAACCGCGGTTCTCCTACATCGAGGACATGAATCGCCAGCAGCGAAAGATGTGGGTCGAGGTGCTCAATCAGGGCATCGATGAGGGTTACTTCCGGCCGGACGTCGACGTCGACCTCGTCTACCGTTTCATCCGTGACACCACCTGGGTGTCGGTGCGCTGGTATCAGCCCGGCGGACCGCTCACCGCGCAGCAGGTGGGGCAGCAATATCTCGCCATCGTGCTTGGCGGCATCACCAAAGAAGGAGTCTGAATCATGCCCGAGGCGTACGTCATTGACGCTGTACGTACCGCGGTTGGCAAGCGCAACGGCGCCCTGGCCGGGGTGCACCCCGTCGACCTCGGGGCCTATGGCTGGCGCGGACTGCTCGACCGTGTCGACGTCGACCCCGCCGCCGTCGACGACGTGATCGCCGGTTGCGTCGACGCGATCGGGGCGCAGGCGGGCAACATCGCCCGGCTCTCGTGGCTGGCCGCCGGCTACCCCGAAGAGGTTCCCGGTGTCACCGTGGACCGGCAGTGCGGCTCCAGCCAGCAGGCGATTTCCTTTGGGGCGCAGGCGATCATGTCCGGCACGGCGGACCTCATCGTGGCCGGCGGCGTGCAGAACATGAGCCAGATCCCGATCTCGTCGGCGATGACCGTCGGCGAGCAGTTCGGGTTCACCTCACCGACCAACGAGTCCAAGCAGTGGTTGCACCGGTACGGCGACCAGGAGATCTCCCAGTTCCGTGGCTCGGAGCTGATCGCCGAGAAGTGGAACCTGTCTCGCGAGGAGATGGAGCAGTACGCGCTCACCAGCCACGAGCGCGCGTTCGCGGCGATCCGCGGCGGGCACTTCGACAACGAAATCATCGCCGTGGAAACCGAATCCGGGCCGTTCCGGGTCGACGAGGGCCCCCGCGAGTCGTCGCTGGAGAAGATGGCCGGGCTCAAGACGCTGGTCGAGGGTGGCCGGCTGACCGCGGCGATGGCCAGTCAGATCTCCGACGGCGCCAGCGCGGTGCTGTTGGCTTCCGAGCAGGCCGTCAAGGACCACAAGCTGACCCCGCGGGCGCGCATCCACCACATCAGCGCCCGCGCCGCCGACCCGGTGTTCATGCTGACCGGACCCATCCCGGCCACCCGGTACGCGCTGGACAAGACCGGCCTGTCGATCGGTGACATCGACACCGTCGAGATCAACGAGGCCTTCGCGCCGGTGGTTATGGCCTGGCTCAAGGAGATCAAGGCCGACCCGGAAAAGGTCAACCCCAACGGCGGCGCGATCGCACTCGGTCATCCCCTCGGCGCGACCGGCGCCAAGCTGTTCACCACGATGCTAAACGAGCTCGAGCGCATCGGCGGCCGCTACGGCTTGCAGACGATGTGCGAGGGCGGCGGCACGGCCAACGTCACGATCATCGAGCGGCTGTAGCTCTCTCGGCCGAACCCTTCGCGCCGAGCCCTTCGCGCCGAGCCCTTCGCGCCGAGCGTGAAATCCACGACGCTTCAACGGCGTGCCGCGTCGTGAATTTCACATTCGGCGGCTTGTCGGTCCGGGTTGGCAGCATGACTGCATGGCGGAGCTGTTTTTAGTCACTGAGGCGTTGGCGGCCAAGGCCATGCCCGAACGGGCGATGCGGTCGCTATACGAGGTGGTCTACCCGGGCGTTTACGGTTCCGTCGGCGTCGAGCTGACCGCTCGCGAGCGAGCGCGGGCGGCATGGCTCTGGTCGCGACGCCAGGCGGTCATCGCCGGCACATCGGCGGCCGCGCTTCTCGGCGCCAAGTGGATGAGCCCAGCACTCGATGCGGAGCTGATTCACGGCAACCGGCACCCGCCGCGTGGCATCGCAGTGCACTCCGAAAGCTTGCTTCCCGCGGAGGTTGCCGAAGTCGAAGGTATGCCCGTAACAAATGCCGCACGAACGGCTTTCGACATCGGGCGGTGGACGTCCTCGCGGCTGCATGCTGTCCAGCGGCTCGATGCGTTGACGAATGCGACCGACGTCAAGATCGCTGAGATCGAGGCCGTAATCGCTTCGCATCGCGGTGCCCGGGGCTTGGCACGCCTGCGAGGCGTAACGCCCCTCGTCGACGGCGGCGCGGAATCGCCGCAGGAGACGCGAACCCGGCTGGTGTTGATCGACGCCGGACTTCCCGCGCCAAAAACGCAGATCAGGGTGTGCGACGAATACGGTGACTTCGTTGCGCGCATCGACATGGGGTACCGCGAGCTGCTCGTCGGCATCGAGTACGACGGACCGCAACACTGGACCGACCCGGCCCAGCGCCAACGCGACATTGATCGGCACGCCGCATTGCTCGACTTGGGCTGGACGATCATCAGGGTGAGCAGCGAGCTGCTCCGTCATCGGCAAGGCACGTTCATTGCCCGGGTGGTCGCCGCGATGCGAGCCGCGGGCTGGCGACCCTGTTCGCCGAGCGTGAATCCCACGACGCTACAACGGCGTGTCGCGTCGTGAATTTCACACTCGGCGCTGAAGTTATCGGGCGGCCAACACCAACGCAATCCCGGTGAGCGCCAGCAGCCAACTTGTGAAGCTGCCCACCAGAAAGTATTCGGTCACCTCGTCGATCCCGACGTCACCGTTGCGGTTCTTCTGCGCGCTCAGCTCGGGAAAGCGGATGATGCCCTTGGCGGCGACCACGGCGCTGGCCGCGGCCACCTGCCCGCCCATGCCGAGGCTGAGGATCAGCAGCCGTTCCATCGGGCCCAGCAGTCGGCCGCCCTTGAGCCGGTCCGACGGCTGGGGCTCGCCGGCCGGGCGCACCGCCCCCACCGAGCCGAGCACCAGGCGCACCAACTGATTTCCGGTGGCAAACTGCACTAGCACCACCCCGATGACCATGACCAGCCGGGTGGGCGTTACGTGGCTCAGGGGCAGCTGCACCCAAGCCGACCACCGCCCGATGACGCCACCGACCGCCGACGGCCATCCGGACAGCACGATCAGCAGCGTCAACGCCGCGGCGAACACGGCCAACGGGGCCGCTTGCTGCCGGCCGCTGCGCTCGCTGCGCAGGCACAGCCACTCCCAGGCGACCGCCGCGACCGCGGCGACCACGAGCAGCGGGATATCGCCGCGGTGCCACAGTGCGCCCAGCGCCGCGCACGCCCCCACCACGACGGGTCCGGCCGCCAGCGGGAACCACGCCGCGCCGACCACCCGGCGGCACAGGTCGGCGATTCCGACGGCGAGCAGCAGGACCGCAACGGCACTCACGGCACATCCCGAAGATACTGGGAGGCAACGACAATCAGGTCCAAACCGTCGCGGGCGGCCCGCTGGGACACCGCGGACGGGCTGATGCCCTCGGCCACCGCGAGCTCCTTTTTGGTGCGCCCCGTCATCAAGCCCCTCACAATCCGCAACGATCTTTCATCGAGCGATCCAAGCAGATGGTCCCGACAAAACAGGGCCGCGTTGACGGCCGCGACGTCGGTGCGCGTGTCGCCTGCTGCCCGGAACGTCGTGCGCACCAGCGTGAAGCCGGGCTGTCGCTGAGTCTCGGCGGTCTGCTGGATGGCCTCTCGGGCGGTCCACCAGCCCGGGCCGTCCTGGATTCCGGCATCGGCGTCCAGCACGGTGACCGCGCCCCAGCCGATGCCGAAACGGACGTCGATCTCCGGGGCAAGCAGGAGGCGGACGGTCAAGGCCGCGTCGATGGCGGCGCCCACCGTGGGGTAGCTGCCCTGGAATTCGTCACCGACGGTGAAGGCGGGTGGGGCGGTGGCGCCGGCGGCGACCCGGTCCAGCGCGGTGGCGACGCGGAGCTGAAGCGCGACCCGGTCGTCGGCGCGCCTGGATCCCACCACGTCGCCGATCAAGGTCGCACGAAGTGAAGGGGAGCCCTTCACCTTAGCCATATGAAGACTATAGCTTAACTAACGCGGAAATTAGAGCATAGCTTAATCGGCGGTGCGGTCTCGGACCTTGAGGAACTGCTCTATGCCGACCCGCTGGAAGGTGCGGCGCCGTTGGTCGGACAACAGCGGCAGGGCCGCGGCCGCGTCGATGATCTCCGGCTGGACCACGTCGTAGCTCTCGCCCTGGACCGCGATCGTCGCGCGACCCGCGGCAAGGACGTTTTGCAGCCAATCCACCCGGGTGCCATACGGCAGCGGGACGACGAAGCCGTCGGCCACGCGCTCGGCGACGACGGGTGTGGCGTACTGCTTGCCGGACCGCCGTCCGGTGTGCGTGATCGCCGCCGCATACCAGTTCTTGTGGCCGGCCAGGCGCAACATCAGGGGGTTGAGGAGGTATCTGTTGGAGGTGCGAAGCGCGTTCAACAGCGGGGTGGGCCAGGAGCTCGGGGCCAGCGTCATCATGCATCCAGGATGCCGCCGCGCGAGCCGCCGGGGCCAGGGTCATTGGTCCCCGGGTGATGCCTCCTCGATGTGCGCCGCCGCGGCCTTCAAGTGGGTGACGGCGTCCCGGACGATCGCCTCGATCAGTTCCGCGCACGACGGCAGGTCGTCGAGGATCCCGGCGACCTGCCCGGAGGCCAGCACGCCCGCCTCGGTGTTGCCCTCGACCAGCCCGGCTTTGAGCAACATCGGGGTGTTCGCCGCCATCACCACCTGCGACCAGGTCAGGTCCTTGCCGTGCCGCATCGCGAGGCCGTCGCGGATCATCGACGCCCAGGTCATCTGCGACATCTTCTTGAACTTCGCCGCGTTGCCCACCGCCGCCGCGAAACCTCTTACCGGCGAACCGCTTTCCAGCCTCTCGACCAGTCCGGTGCGCAGCACCCGGTGCGGCATGCCGTCGACCCGCGTGGTGACCACGGTGCCGTCCAGTGCCGCCTCGAGGTAGCGCCGTTTCACCGCGTCGGGCACGGTGGAGTCCGAGGTGAGCAGGAAACGGGTGCCCATCGCCACGCCGGCGGCCCCGTAGGACAACGCCGCCGCGAGCCCGCGGCCGTCGAAGAATCCGCCCGCCGCGATCACCGGGATCCCGGTGCCCTGCACGGCGTCCAGCACGGACGGCAGCAGCAGCGTGGTCGCGACGGGTCCGGTGTGCCCGCCGCCCTCGCCGCCCTGCACGATCATCGCATCGGCGCCCCAGCCCGCCACCTTGCGCGCGTGTTTGGCCGCCCCGATCGACGGGATCACCACGGCCCCCGCCTCTTTGAGCCGGGCGATCAGCTCCTGCTTCGGCGCCAACGCGAAGGACGCCACCTTCACACCCTCGCGGATCATCAGCTCCACGCGGTCACCGGCGTCGGCGGCGTCGGCGCGGATGTTCACGCCGAACGGCTTGTCGGTCGCGGACTTGACCTTGCCGATGGCCGTGGCCAATTCGTCCAGCGTCATCGTCGCCGAAGCCAGGATGCCCAGTCCGCCCGCGTTGGCCGTGGCCGCGACCAGCCGGGCTCCGGCCACCCAGCCCATCCCGGTCTGCACCACCGGATGCTCGACACCGACCAGCTCGGTCAGCGGCGTGCGCAGCCTCATGAACGTATCTCTCGGTCGCGCAACGCCTTCGGGTCGATCACCTCGCGGATCAGGTGCAGCTCGTCGTCGGTCGGGAGCCTGCTCTCCTCGGCCTCGTCGAGGCCGTCCACCTCGAACGACGTGTTCTCGCGGACATCGGCGGCCGCCACGCCGGGGTGCAGGGACACCGCCCGCATGGTGTGATCGGGGCCGTTGAAGTCGAACACCCCGAGGTTGGACACCACCCGATACGGGTTGGCGAAGCGGAACGCCGGGTTGCCGGCGTCGATCTTGTCCCAGCCGATGCCGCAGACCACGTCGACCGTCTCGCAGAACACCCGCTTGGAGTGGTTACCGACCCAGTAGCTGGTCGCGTGGTTGATCGCGTTGCCGGGCGCGCCGCGCAGCCCGAACATCTGCCTGGTCGGGTGCTGCAGCGGGCCGAACGCCGAGATGTTCTGATTGCCGTATCGGTCAACCTGATTGGCGCCCATCACGACATGCCGCCGCCCCCAGGCCAGCGTCTCGAACACCCGGCCGAACGGCATCCAGCCCTCGACAGGTCCGGTCTTGCCCAGAGCCGGAGTGTCCGCCAGCAGCTGCGCCTCGCCGTCGGTCAGCAGGATGTCCGGCGAAAAGGTCAGCCGGGCCAACCGGGCGCCGACGGAGGCCATGTTGGTCATGGGGCTGACCATGATTTCGCCCGCGTCCCTGAACAAGTCGGCGCAAGCCACCGCGCAGATCTCGGCTCGGGTGCTGCTCACTTGACGGCCTCCTCTGCGAACGCGCGCACCGCCGCCTGATAGTCATCCTCGCCGCCGGACAGGTAGGTCTGGACGAACTTCCGCCAGCCGTCATCGGTCGAGGCGGCTTCGGCGTAGTGCCGCTGGAACTTCTCGTCGCGGCCGTAATCGGGTGCGGCGGTGGTGAAGTGGGCACCACCGGGCGCTTCGACCACCGCGTCCACCATCATCCGGTTCACCAGCAGCGCCTGCGGTGGCACCGCCTTGACCAGCTCCTCGGTGGACACCACCCGCTCCACGGACAGGTAGCGCCGTTCGGCGGCCATCAGGTAGAGGTCGTCGAAGTAGGGGTCGATGCCGGTGTAGGCCGCGTTGCCGCGGCTGTCACCGAGATTGAGATGCACGAAGGCGGCGTCCAAGCGCAGCGCCGGCATGGCGATCAGCGTCTCGTGCCCGCCGCCGGGCGCCGGATAGGGGCTGGTCACCGTCTGCAGCTCGCCCGCCCAGAAGTCCGGGACCGAACTGCCCAACCCGGCGCGAATCGGCAGGAACGGCAACCGGTTTGCGGCGGCCTGCAGCCCGCACCGCAGCATGCCCTCGTCCATCTCCCGGGCTTCGACGGCTCCGCTGGTGCGGGCCTTGGCGAACCAGGGGTCGTAGAACGGCGGGGAGTCCAGCGACACGAAGCCGTAGTAGGCGCGCTTGACCTTGCCCGCCGAGCACAGCAGTCCCAGGTCGGGCCCGCCGTAGCTGACCACGGTCAGGTCCGTGACGTCGGTGCGCAGCATCGCGCGCACGAACGCCATGGGCTTGCGCCGCGATCCCCAGCCGCCGATGCCGATCGTCATGCCGCTGCGCAGTTGCGCGACGGCCTCGCCGAGGGTGGTCCGCTTGTCGCTCAAGACTTTTCGCCCTTCGTCGTGCCGGCGAACGCGTCGCGGTGTTCGTCGGACACCCCGGCGAGGTTGAGCTCGAACGTAAAGCCCTGTTCCATGCGGTAACTCGAGTTGACCCGCTGCACGTCGATGAGGTTGAGCGCCTCCTTGGCGGCGCGGATGACGCGCGTGTCCTTGGCGGCGATGTCGCGGGCCACCCGCAACGCGGCCTCGTCCAACTGATCCCGGGGCACCACCTCGTGCACCGAGCCGAAGTGCTGCAGGGTGGCGGCGTCGACGGTGGCGGCGGTGAAGAACAGCCGCCGCATCATGTGCTGCGGCACCAGCCGGGACAGGTGGGTCGCCGCGCCGAGCGCGCCGCGCTCGACCTCGGGCAGGCCGAAGGTGGCGTCATCGGAGGCCACGATGACGTCGGAGTTGCCCACCAGGCCGATGCCGCCGCCGACGCAGAACCCGTTCACCGCGGCGATCACCGGCACGGCGCATTCGTAGACGGCGCGGAACGCGGCGAAGCAGCCGCGGTTGGCATCGATCAGGGCGGTGAATCCCTCGGTGCGCTGCATCTCCTTGATGTCCACACCGGCGTTGAAGCCCCGGCCCTCCGCCCGCAGGATCACCGCGTGGGTCTCGGGATTGGCGCCGGCGGCCGTGATCGCGTCGGCGAGTTCGAACCAGCCGCGCGACGGAATGGCGTTGACGGGCGGGTAGTCGACGGTGACCGCGACGATGCCCGGCTCGGTGGTGGTGGATGTGATCGTCATTGCACTTCCTGGGTGGGCTGACTACCTAAGCAAGCACTTGCTTGGTACGCTAGCACAGTGACTCCCGCCGAAGCAGGCTCGCCCCTTTCGGAAGGCATCAACCTGGGGCTGGCCGGGCGGGTGGTGTTGGTTACCGGGGGAGTGCGCGGCGTCGGCGCCGGAATCAGCTCGGTGTTCGCCGAGCAGGGCGCGACGGTGATCACCTGTGCGCGACGGCCCGTCGAGGGCTTGCCCTACGAGTTCCACTCTTGCGACGTGCGCGACGACGACGCGGTCAAGGCGATGATCGATGCGATCGTCGACGCGCATGGCCGGCTCGACGTCGTCGTCAACAACGCGGGCGGTTCGCCGTACGTGCTGACGGCTGAATCCAGCGCGAAGTTCAACCGCAAGATCATAGAGCTCAATCTCATTGGCGCGCTGTGGGTTTCGCAGCATGCCAACGACAAGATGCAAAACCAAGCGCGCGGCGGGTCGATCGTCAACATCTGCAGCCTGTCGGGGCGGCGGCCGTCCCCCGGCACGGGGGCGTACGGGGCGGCCAAGGCCGGACTGGAAAGCCTCACGCAGACACTGGCGGTGGAGTGGGCGCCGAAGGTCCGGGTGAACGCCTGCGTGGTCGGGATGGTGGAAACCGAACAGTCGGAACTGTTCTACGGTGACGCCGACTCGATCGCGGCGATCTCGAAGAACGTGCCCCTGGGCCGGCTGGCCAAACCGCGGGACGTTGGTTGGGCCACGGCGTTTTTGGCCTCGGATGCGGCGTCCTACATCAGTGGCGCCACGCTGGAGGTGCACGGCGGCGGAGAGCCGCCGCACTACCTGGCCGCAACGAACGCGAGCGCGATCAAGTAGAGGAGACAAGGAATATGGGATTGGTCGACGGCCGTGTCGTCATCGTCACCGGAGCGGGCGGCGGTATCGGCCGCGCGCACGCACTGGCCTTCGCGGCCGAGGGCGCGCGCGTGGTGGTCAACGACATCGGGGTGGGCCTGGACGGTTCGCCCGCCGGCGGCGGCAGCGCGGCGCAGGGCGTGGTCGACGAGATCAAAGCGGCCGGTGGGGAAGCCGTCGCCGACGGATCGAACATCGCCGACTGGAATGAAGCCGCCGGTCTGGTCCAAAACGCGATCGAAACCTTCGGTGGGCTCGACGTTTTGGTGAACAACGCCGGCATCGTCCGGGACCGGATGATGGCCAACACCAGCGAGGAAGAGTTCGACGCCGTCATCGCCGTGCACCTGAAGGGCCACTTCGCCACGATGCGCCACGCCGCGTCGTACTGGCGGGGCCTGTCGAAGGAAGGCAAGAAGGTCGACGCGCGGATCATCAACACCAGTTCCGGCGCGGGGCTGCAGGGCAGCGTCGGGCAGGGCAACTACAGCGCCGCCAAGGCGGGGATCGCGGCGATGACCCTCGTCGGCGCGGCCGAAATGGGGCGGTACGGCGTGACCGTCAACGCGATCGCGCCGTCGGCGCGCACCCGCATGACCGAGACCGTCTTCGCCGAGATGATGGCAACGCAGGACCAGGATTTCGACGCGATGGCGCCGGAGAACATCTCGCCGCTGGTCGTCTGGCTCGGCAGCGCCGAGTCCCGCGACGTCACCGGCAAGGTGTTCGAGGTCGAGGGTGGCAAGATCCGCGTCGCCGAGGGCTGGGCGCACGGCCCACAGATCGACAAGGGCGCCCGCTGGGATCCGGCCGAGCTCGGTCCCGTCGTCGCCGACCTGCTGGCCAAGGCGCGGCCGCCGGTCCCCGTCTACGGCGCGTAAGGCGCCTCGTCCGCGCCGAGCGTGCACTCACGGCAAGATTTCCGCCCGCCGATTTTGCGCGCTGGCTTCACGCTCGGCGCGGCGGTTCGCACACCACCAATGGGATCACCCGCGCCGACCCGGCCGCACACCCCGATGCGGACGCGCGCAAGTACTTGAGCAGCAGCGCTATTGGTCGGGAATCGCGGATACCGTGTCGGCTCGACAACGTTACGGGTCGCAGATGACGATCGGGATGGTCCGGTCGGTCCAGGATTGATAGTCGTCGAACGACGGATACATGTCGACCAGCTTCGGCCAGTACTCCGCACGCTCTTCGGCCGTCGCGTCGCGTGCCTGCAACTGCAGCACCTCGTCCTTGATCTGCACGGACACTTTCGGCTCCGCCTTGAGGTTGAGGTACCACATGGGGTGCTTGTCGCTGCCGCCCCTGGAGGCAACGAGGATGACGCGGTCACGCTCCCGCAGGTAAAGCAGCGGGCTGACCCGCGGTTCGCCGGTCTTTCGTCCGGTCGTGGTCAGCAGGGCGACCGGGCTCTTTTGGAAAGTGCCGCCGAGCTTTCCGTTGCTGCGCTTATAGATCCAGGCGTTGCCGCGTGACATCCACTTCATGAAGACGGTGACCCAGGGCGAATTCAGTGCTCGTGGTTTTTCCATGTACTCGATGCCTCAACGCTGAATGAATGGGTGGAACCGAACCTTGATGTGGTGGATTGCCGCCTCGCCGCTTGGGCTTTCGGCCGGGATGACGAAGGTCTCGTCGACCCGCGCCCCCAGGCGACGACCGCCGACGGCCGCCTTCGTCAGCACCGCGTAGGTCGCGTGCACCTCGTCGCCCGCGATGCGGTAATCCGGCGGCGTCGCGTCGGCGATGACCCGGTACTGAGGTCCGCGATTGAGGCTGCGCCGCAAATGCTTTCCCGAGAACCCGTTCTTGATCCCCTGCTCGATGCGAGTACAGCCGTCCGCGAAGGGAACGGCATCGCCGTCGTGGCTGACGAGCGCGTCGATGTAGGCCTGCGCCGCGGCGATCCGGCTCTCCTCCGGGACGTCCACCGACGCGCTAGATGCGCTCGATGATGGTGCCGGTGGACAGGGCGCCGCCCGCGCACATGGTGATCAGGGCGGTGGTCTGGTCGGTGCGCTCCAGCTCGTGCAACGCGGTGGTGATCAGCCGGCTGCCGGTGCTGCCCACCGGGTGCCCGAGCGCGATCGCCCCGCCGTTCACGTTCACCTTGGCCATGTCGGGTTCGTGCACCCGTGCCCAGGACAACACCACCGACGCGAAGGCCTCGTTGATCTCGGTGATGTCGATGTCGCCCATCTTCATCCCGGCCTTCTCCAGCACCTTAGCCGTCGATTGCACGGGACCGTCCAGGTGGTAATAGGGCTCGGCGCCGACGAGCGCCTGGCTGACGATCCTGGCCCGCGGCCGCAGTCCGAGCGCCTTGGCCTTGTCCTCGTCCATCCACAACACCGCCGCGGCGCCGTCGGAAATCTGCGACGACGTCCCCGCCGTGTGGATGCCGCCCTCGAGGACCGGCTTGAGCTGGCTCAACCCCTCCATCGTGGTGTCGCGCAGGCCCTGGTCGCGGCTCACCATGTGGCGTTCGCTGGTGGGCTGCTTCTGCTCGTCGAGCACCGGCGCCTCGATCGGCGAGATCTCGCGGTCGAAGCGCCCCTCCTCCCAGGCCCGCTTGGCGCGCAACTGCGACTGGAAGCCCCAGGCGTCGATGTCCTCGCGGGTGATGCCGCGGCGCTTGGCGATTCGCTCCGCCGCGGTGAACTGGTCGGGCAGATCGATGTCCCACGACGCGGGCC
Source organism: Mycobacterium sp. E787 (assembly GCF_001668725.1). Taxonomy (GTDB): domain Bacteria; phylum Actinomycetota; class Actinomycetes; order Mycobacteriales; family Mycobacteriaceae; genus Mycobacterium. Next base: position 83,243 of record NZ_LZKL01000042.1, read on the forward strand.
GCAGGATGCTGCGGTCGGGACCGGCGTTGGCGCCGAGCCCGACGCGGCTCATGGCCTCGATTCCGCACGCGATGCCGATGTCGATGGCGCCCGCCGCGATCAGGCCGGCGACGAGGCCGTTGGCCTGCTGGCTGCTGCCGCACTGGCAGTCGACGGTCGTGGCGCCGACGTGCTCGGGCAGGCCCGCAACGAGCCAGCTCACCCGGGTGATGTTGTTGGACTGTTCGCCGAACTGCGTGACGCAGCCGCCGACTACCTGCTCGACGTCGCCCGCGTCAAAGTCGGCTTGCAAGCCAGCCTTTTCGACCAGTGCCTTTTGCACCGCGCCCAAAAGCTCGGTGGCGTGCAGTCCTGAGAGCCATCCATTGCGTTTGCCGATCGGGCTGCGGGTGGCTTCAACGATTACCGGGTTACCCATGGGGCCAGGCTAGAACACGTTTCATTACTATGACAAGCGACGATGCTTCGTCGCCTTTTTTCTACGGTGGAGGCATGTTTTACTGGCAACAGAGCTCCACTAGGAGAGCTAGTGTCCTGGGATCGCCGATCAGAGGCCAGTCGCCGGACCAGCATAGGACCAGCAGTTAAGGAGAAGCAGCGTGCCCAGCCCCAACCTTCCGCCCGGGTTCGATTTCACCGACCCCGACATCTACGTCGAGCGGATCCCCGTCGAAGAGTTTGCCGAGGTGCGCGCCTCCGCCCCGATCTGGTGGAACGAACAGGCCCCCGGCAAGGGCGGCGGCTTCCACGACGGTGGCTTCTGGGCGATCACCAAGCTCAACGACGTCAAGGAGATCTCGCGGCGCAGTGACGTCTTCTCCAGCTACGAGAATTGCGTCATCCCGCGGTTCAACGACGACATCGCGCGCGAGGACATCGACCTGCAGCGGTTCGTCATGCTGAACATGGACGCGCCGCACCACACCCGGCTGCGCAAGATCATCTCCCGCGGTTTCACACCCCGCGCCATCGGCCGCCTGCGCGGCGAACTCAACGAGCGCGCCCAGAACATCGCCAAGGCCGCGGCGGCCGCCGGCTCCGGCGACTTCGTCGAGCAGGTCGCCTGCGAACTGCCGCTGCAGGCGATCGCCGATCTGCTCGGTGTGCCGCAAGACGACCGCGACAAGCTCTTCCGCTGGTCCAACGAGATGACCGGCAGCGACGATCCCGAGTACGCCGACATCGACGCCAAGGCGTCGTCGATGGAGGTGCTCACTTACGCGATGCAGATGGCCGCGCTGAAGTCGGAAAATCCCGGCGACGACATCGTCACCACTTTGATCAACGCCGACATCGATGGCGAAAAGCTCTCCGACGACGAGTTCGGCTTCTTCGTGATGATGCTGGCGGTGGCGGGCAACGAGACCACCCGCAACTCGATCACGCAGGGAATGATGGCCTTCGCCGACTTCCCCGACCAGTGGGAGCTCTTCAAGAAGGAACGCCCGGAAACCGCGGCCGACGAGATCGTCCGCTGGGCCACCCCGGTGACGTGCTTCCAGCGCACCGCCCTCGAGGACTATGAACTGTCCGGTGTGCAGATCAAGAAGGGCCAGCGGGTGGTGCTGTTCTATCGGTCGGCCAACTTCGACGAGGAAGTCTTCGAAGATCCGTTTACCTTCAACATCCTTCGCGACCCCAACCCGCACGTCGGCTTCGGCGGCACCGGAGCGCACTACTGCATCGGCGCCAACCTGGCCAAGATGACCATCAGCCTGATCTTCAACGCCGTGGCCGACCACATGCCCGACCTGAAACCGCTGTCGAAACCCGAACGCCTGCGGTCCGGTTGGCTCAACGGCATCAAGCACTGGCAGGTCGACTACACCGGAAAATGCCCGGTGAGTCATTGATAGATTCGAAAACGACGATGGACTTCGACCTCACCGCCGAGCAGCAGGCCGTCGCCGATGTGGCGACCGCCGTGCTGGCCCGCGATTTGAGTTGGGACGCCCTGGTCGGCGGCGGCCTGACCGCGCTGCCGGTGCCGGAACGCCTCGGCGGCGACGGCGTGGGGCTGCCCGAGGTCGCCACGGTGCTGACGGAAGTCGGTCGCCACGGCGCGATCACGCCGGCGCTGGCCACGCTGGGATTCGGCGTGGTTCCGCTGCTCGACCTGGCGTCCGACGAGCAACAGGACCGCTTCCTGGCCGGGGTCGCCGAGGGGGGCGTGCTGACCGCGGCGCTCAACGAGCCGGGTGCGGCGCTGCCCGACCGGCCCGGCGTGACGTTCGCGGGCGGCAAACTGTCGGGCACCAAGATCGCCGTTCCCTATGCCGAGCAAGCGGATTGGATGTTAGTGACCGCTGACAGCGCGGTCGTGGTGGTGTCACCCAAGGCCGACCGCGTGCGGTTGCTGCGCGCCCCGACGTCCAACGGCTCGGACGAGTACACCGTCACGTTCGACGGTGTGGCGGTTGGTGATTCGGACGTGCTGGCGGGTGCCGCGGCGCACCGGGTCAACCAGCTGGCGCTGGCCGCGACGGGCGCCTACGCGGACGGGCTGGTGGCCGGGGCGCTGCGGCTCACCGCCGACTACGTGGCCAACCGCAAGCAGTTCGGCAGGCCGCTGTCGACGTTCCAGACCGTGGCGGCGCAGCTCTCGGAGATCTACATCGCCTCGCGCACGATCGATCTGGCCGCGAAGTCGGTGGTGTGGCGGTTGTCCGAGGGTCGCGACGCGGACGACGATCTGGATGTGCTCGGCTACTGGATCGCCTCGCAGGCGCCGCCGGTCATGCAGCTCTGCCACCACCTGCACGGCGGCATGGGCATGGACATCACCTACCCCATGCACCGGTACTACTCCACGATCAAGGACCTGTCCCGGCTGCTGGGCGGGCCCTCTCATCGCCTCGATTTGGTGGCGATCGCGAGCGCGGCGGAGCCGGGCGCGGCGGGTCGCCACCCAGATGACCTGGTGGGAGCGCAATGTTCATAGACCTGACCCCGGAGCAGCGTCAGCTGCAAGCCGAACTGCGGGAATACTTTTCGAACCTGATCTCGTCCGACGAGATGAAGGCGATGGAGCAGGACCGGCACAACGAGGCCTATCGCGCGGTCATCCGGCGGATGGGGCGGGACGGCAAGCTCGGGGTCGGGTGGCCGAAGGAATTCGGCGGCTTGGGCTTCGGGCCGATCGAGCAATCGATCTTCGTCAACGAGGCGCATCGGGCCGACGTGCCGTTGCCGGCGGTGACGTTGCAGACGGTCGGCCCCGTGCTGCAGCAGTTCGGCAGCGAGGCGCAGAAGAAGAAGTTCCTGCCGGCGATCCTGGCCGGCGAGGTGCACTTCGCGATCGGTTACAGCGAGCCCGAGGCCGGGACCGACCTGGCTTCGCTGCGCACCACCGCCGTGCGCCAGGGCGATGAGTACATCGTCAACGGCCAAAAGATGTGGACCACCGGCGGGCACGACGCGGACTACATCTGGCTGGCCTGCCGCACCGACCCGGAAGCCGTCAAGCACAAGGGCATTTCGATCCTGATCGTCGACACGAAGGATCCCGGCTACTCCTGGACGCCGATCATCCTCTCCGACGGTGCCCACCACACCAACGCCACCTACTACAACGACGTGCGGGTGCCCGCCGACATGCTGGTCGGCGAGGAGAACGGCGGATGGCGGCTGATCACCACCCAGCTCAACAACGAGCGGGTGATGCTGGGCCCGGCGGGACGGGTAGCCGGCATCTACGACCGGGTGCACGCCTGGGCGTGCAAGCCGGGCAGTGACGGCGTCACGCCGATCGATCACCACGACGTCAAGCGGGCGCTCGGCGAGATCAAGGCGATGTGGCGAATCAACGAGCTGCTGAACTGGCAGGTGGCCGCTGCGGGCGAGGACATCAACGTAGCCGACGCCGCGTCGACCAAAGTGTTTGGCACCGAGCGCATTCAGTACATCGGTCGGCTGGCCGAGGAGATCGTCGGCAATTATGGCAACCCCGCCGATTCGGACACCGCGGAACTGCTTCGGTGGCTCGACTCGCAAACCAAGCGGAACCTGGTCATCACCTTCGGTGGAGGCGTGAACGAAGTGATGCGTGAAATGATCGCGGCCGCCGGCCTCAAAGTGCCGAGGGTGCCCCGATGACGGATATCGCCGACGCCGTCGCGGAGATCAAGGCGGCCGGCGATCCCAAGCCGCGCGCCGGCCGCGACCCGGTGAACCAGCCGATGATCAACAACTGGGTCGAGGCCCTCGGCGACCGCAACCCTATCTATGTCGACGAGGACGCGGCCCGCGCGGTCGGTCACCCCGGAATCGTCGCGCCGCCGGCCATGATTCAGGTGTGGACGATGTTCGGCCTCGGCGGGGAGCGTCCGAAGGACGATCCGATGGGCCCCATGATGAAGCTGTTCGACGACGCCGGCTACATCGGCGTGGTCGCCACCAACTGTGAGCAGACCTACCACCGCTACCTTCAACCGGGCGAGCAGGTCAGCATCACCTCCGAGATGGGCGACGTGGTCGGGCCCAAGCAGACGGCGCTGGGCGAAGGTTATTTCATCAACCAGCACATCATCTGGCGGGTAGGTGACGAGGACGTCGCCGAAATGAACTGGCGCATCCTCAAGTTCAAGCCGTCCGCGCCGGGGCGCGCCGTCCCCGACGACCTCGATCCCGGCGCCCTGATGCGTCCCTCGTCGTCGCGGGACACCGCGTTCTTCTGGGAGGGCGTCAAGGCGCACGAATTGCGGATTCAGCGCCGTCCGGACGGAAGCCTGCAGCACCCGCCGGTGCCGGCGGTGTGGCAGGCCAAGTCCGATCCCATCGACTACGTGGTGGCCGGCGGCACGGGCACGGTGTTCAGCTTTGTGGTGCACCACGCGCCGAAGGTGCCCGGACGCACGCTGCCCTTCGTCATCGCCCTGGTGGAGCTCGACGAAGGGGTGCGCATGCTGGGCGAGCTGCGGGGGATCGAGCCGGCCCGAGTGCAGATCGGAATGCCCGTGCGCGCAACGTATATCGACTTCCCGGCCGGGGACAGCGGACCGGAATGGACCCTCTACGCCTGGGAGCCTGCGGAGGCCGGGGCATGAGCGCACCGGTGATCGAGGTGGGCACGGTGTTGCCCGAGCTCAAGCTCCACGGGGATCCCACTTTCATCATCTCGACGGCGCTGGCCACCCGCGACTTTCAGGACGTGCACCACGACCGGGACAAGGCGCAGGCCAAGGGCTCGAAGGACATCTTCGTCAACATCCTCACCGACACCGGGCTGGTGCAGCGCTATATCACCGACTGGGCCGGTCCGTCGGCGCTGATCAAGTCGATCGGGCTGCGGCTCGGGGTGCCGTGGTACGCCTACGACACGGTGACGTTCTCCGGTGAGGTGACCGCCGTGGAGGGCGGGTTGATCACGGTGAAAGTGTTCGGCCGCAACAGCCTTGGCGACCACGTCATCGCGACGGTGACGCTGACGATGGGGGATGCGTGATGTTTTCCGGCCGGGCCGCCATCGTCGGGATCGGGGCAACCGACTTCTCGAAGGACTCCGGGCGCAGCGAGCTGCGGTTGGCGGCCGAGGCGGTGCTGGACGCGCTGGGCGATGCCGGCCTGAGCCCTGCCGACGTCGACGGGCTGACCACGTTCACGATGGACAGCAACACCGAGGTCGCCGTCGCGCGTGCGTGCGGGATCGGTGACCTGAAGTTCTTCTCCAAGATCCACTACGGCGGCGGGGCGGCGTGCGCGACCGTTCAGCAGGCCGCGATGGCCGTCGCGACCGGGGTGGCCGACGTCGTGGTCGCGTACCGGGCCTTCAACGAGCGCTCCGGCATGCGGTTCGGCCAGGTGCAGAGCCGGTTGGCCGGTGACGGTGGGGCCCAAGCCGATTCGACGACGGCCGACAACGCCTTCTCATATCCGCACGGGCTTTCCACGCCGGCCGCGCAGGTCGCCATGATCGCCCAGCGCTACATGCACCTGTCCGGCGCGACGAGCCGGGATTTCGGGGTGATCTCGGTGGCCGACCGCAAGCACGCCGCCAAGAACCCCAAGGCGTACTTCTACCAGAAGCCGATCACCATTGAGGATCACCAGAATTCGCGGTGGATCGCCGAGCCGCTGCGGCTGCTGGACTGCTGCCAGGAGACCGACGGTGCGGTCGCGATTGTGGTGACCTCCGTCGAACGCGCGCGGGACCTCAAGCAGCGACCGGCCGTGATCGAGGCGGCGGCGCAGGGTTCCAGCGCCGACCAGTACACGATGGTCAGCTACTACCGGCCCGAGCTCGGGCTGCCCGAGATGGGTGTCGTGGGCCGGCAGCTCTGGGAGCAGTCCGGGTTGTCGCCGTCGGACATTCAGACCGCGATCTTGTACGACCACTTCACGCCGTTCACCCTGATTCAGTTGGAGGAGTTGGGATTCTGCGGTCGCGGCGAGGCGAAGGACTTCATCGCCGACGGCGCCATCGAGGTGGGCGGACGGCTGCCGATCAACACCCACGGCGGCCAACTCGGTGAGGCCTACATCCACGGGATGAACGGTATCGCCGAGGGCGTGCGGCAATTGCGCGGCACCTCGGTAAACCCGGTGCCCGACGTCGAGCATGTGTTGGTCACGGCCGGCACGGGTGTGCCGACGTCGGGCCTGATCCTGGGGTAATCCTCTGCTGCCGTGCCGAACGCGCGGCTAGCCGCACGTTCGCGTTCGAGTGTGCGGCCAGCCGCACGTTCGGCGAACTGTTGATAGTTGAAGTGACGTTGATGGCACTGCCTGCGAGGCTGCCGTCGTGCGCGAGCCATTCATCGGCAACGAGGCCATCGCGGCAGGCGCGATGTCCAAGTCCCAATTGGCTACCCGCTTTCGTCGATTGTTCCCAGACGTCTACGTGGAGCGTGATGTCGGCATCACCGCCGCCCTACTCGCCAAAGCCGGGTGGCTGTGGACCGGACGCCGAGGTGTTGTCGCGGGATTTGCCGCGGCCGCTCTGCATGGCAGCAGATGGGTCGATGATGGACTGGTCGTGGAGTTGATTCACGACAATCGGCGCACTCCGCCTGGAATCCAGGCACACGGGGACCGTATCGACGAGGACGAAATCAAGCTGGTGGGCGGTGTGCCGGTCACTTCGTCGGTCAGGACGGCACTGGACTTCGGCTGTTGGTATCCGACCATGACGGCGGTGGCCGGCATCGACGCCCTCGCCAGAGCAACAGAGATCAAAGCTGCCGATGTTGAGCTGCTGGCTCGGAGATACCCCGGGCGCAGAGGCATCGTGCGAGCCCGCCAAGCGGTAACCCTGTTCGATCCGGGTGCACAGTCGCCCAAAGAGTCCTGGTTGCGCATCGTGTTGATCCAGGCGGGCCTGCACAGACCGCAGACACAGATTCCGGTGCGCGACGAGGCTGGCAATGTGTTCGCTTACCTCGACATGGGCTGGGAGGACCTCAAGATCGCCGTCGAATACGACGGCGATCAGCATCGCAGCGATCGCCGCCAATACAACTGGGATCGCCGGCGACTGGAGAGGCTCGACCGACTCGGGTGGACCGTCATCCGGGTGGTGTCAGGGGACCGGCCCGCCGATATCGTTTGCCGTGTTCGTGACGCAATGGCCGGGCGAGCGTGCGGCTAACCGCACACCCGCCGCCGACGGTGCGGCCAGACGCACGTTCGGCGCGCAAAGAAGGCGCCCAAAGAAGGCGCCCAAAGAAAGGCGCCCAAGGAAGGTGCGGTCGGCTACGACCGCGCCAGGACCGGAAAGACGGTCTCCATTCCGCGCCGGCCCTTGATCGCTACCTGCTCGGCGTGGCCCCAGGCGTAGTGCGCCTCGACGGCAGCGTGCACGCGGGAGCTCACCATCACGTCGGGATGCCCGGCCCGCCCTGCGATGCCGGCCAACCGGAACGCCACGTTCGTCGCGTCGCCGATCACGGCCGTTACCGTCCTCGTCATCGCGGCGATCGCGGCACGGCCCTGCACCACCCCCCAGCCCATGCGGATCGGCGAACCGTCCGGTGCGCGCAGCGGGAGCGTGGGCCCGAGCTCCCCGACCCTCCGGTTGGCGGCGAGCGCGAAGTCGATGGCGAGCTCGTTGGCCGTGGGAATCGTCCGCAGTTCCCACACCGCATACAGCGCGTCGCCGGCGTAATGGTTGAGCGTGCCGCGGTGGGCGCGCAGCACGAGGTTGAGCTCGTGCCACAGATAGTTCAGGCTCCGGGCGATCACCCGGTTGTCGGTGACTTCCGAGATCGTCGAGTAGTTGGTGATGTCCCCGACCACCATCACCATCGTCTCCTCGACGATCCGGGTCAGGGTCGGGCTGGTGTTGGTCACCCCGGCGGCGTTGAACCGGTCCGATCGGAAGATCAGCACGGCGTCGCCGACGGAGATCTGATCGTCGGGCCTGAGGGGGACCTGCACGGCCCGCTCCAGCGGCATGCCGTTGAGCAACGTCCCATTGGTGCTGACGTCGATGAGGAACGCCCGGTCGGTGGCGACGTCCAGACGGATCTCGAGGTGGTTACGCGAGATGTTCGGATCGGGGATCACCAGTCGGCGGTGTTCGTCGATCCCGGCGCACTGCCGGCCGACGAACAGCTGATCGAAAATCGGTACGCTCTTCTCGCCGCCGTTCATGTGCATGACGAGATGGGCCAACGGCTTGTCCCACCAATCGGAGCGCATCGCTTGACGACCTAGCTGCACACGAAGCTGTCTGCTGCAGAGGTAATAGTACAAGCTGCGGAGAACGCGAACAGCCGGTCAGCCAACGAGCGTCGGCTGTGCCTCGAGGGCCGCCCGGGCGGCGATCCGTCCGGCTTCCAGGGCGGCATCGATGTTTTTGAAGTCCAAGGGACCGATCGCCGAGACGTCCGGCTCGATGATCGCCGTCACCCGGGGCATCTCGCGTAGGTTTCCCTTGGGCGCGGCCAACTCAACGCTGCGAAGCAACGTCTCCTGCAGCGGCGGCAGGGCTGCGTCCGTGCCGGTCAACAGCCGCCGGACCACCGCGGGCGGCTGCAGCTTTTCCGGCAGCGGACCAAAGCCCTTCGACGGCACATACGTTCGGCGGAGATCGACGCAGATGACCTCGCCATCCGGGTCCGCGCACATGACGTCGGCCGGCAGGATGTTCAGCAGTCCACCGTCGACGAGCAGCCGCTCGCCATACCGCACCGGCGGCAGCAGACCGGGGATCGAGATCGATGCGCGCACGGCGACCCACAGCAGCCCCCGCCGATGGATGACCTGATCGCCCGTGATGATGTCGGTAGAGACTGAGAAAAACTCTTTCGGCAGATGCTCGATCAAGGTGGTGCTGCCGAAGAATCCTGCAATCAGCCGGTCGACACGGCGACCTCGGGTCAGGGCGACCGCAGGGATCGTGTAGTCGCTGACCGGCCTGGTCTCCGCAACGTACTTCCGTGCCGCGGCGGTGCAATCCCTTGCGTCCAACCCGAGCGCGAACGTGGCGGCAGCCAGGGCACCGGAACTGGTTCCGGCGAACCGGTCGATGACGACGCCCGCGCGGGTGAGCTCCTCGTAGACGCCGTAGTGCGCGAGCCCCCGCGCGCCGCCACCGCCCAGCGCGAGGCCCAGGGATCGGCCGGCAATTCTGCGGGCCAGAGCGCCGATGCCGTCGTTGTCGGCGGCGTGATGCGAGACCGGGTGCAGCAGATCGAACCAGCTCGGATCCGGTACGACGTTGCACGTGACGAGGTGGACCGGCCGTTGGGTGGCGGGTGGATCGAACCCTTCCGGGTGATGGGCTTGATCCGCCAGGACCACGAGTCGATCGCTTTGCGCGACGACGTATCGGCGCCAGACATCGCCCGAACCTCGATCGGCCACCAGCAAGACCCAATCGTTGCTGCGCTCCACCCGATCGAGGGTCTCGCTGAACGCTTCGACGAGCTCGCCATAGTGACCGGCTGTGGCCGTCGTGTCGACGGGCGGCGCAACCACCGCGGTCCGACCGTACGAGCCCAAACGGGTCGCGATGGCGTCGACGATCGGGGCCGCGGCCACATCCCCGGTCGACAGCACACTGACGACTCGAAGACCCCGAGAGACGTTGGCGGATCGTGACTCGCGAAGCGTGCCGGCCATCGCTCGGAACATCGCCGATTGCAGCTGCGGAGCCTTCGCCAGCACCTCGGTGAACGTGTCAGCGGCGATCCGCCAGACGACGCCGTCCCGAAGGGCCCGTATCCCGGCCGACCGAACGGCGCCGGTGATCACGCCCAGCTCTCCGATCGACTCACCGGTCGCCATCTCGCGAAGCACCTGTCCATCGGGGCCGACGGCCGCGAATCGCCCGGAGGCGATGAGATAGACGGCGTCGGAGGGTTCTCCCATGTGAAAGAGCCAGTCGTTGGCGGGGACGTGTCGGCGATCTACGGCGAGCGAAAGTTGGTCGAGTTGTTCGTCGTCGATCTCAGCGAATATCGGGATACTGCGCAGCGCGGTTCGTTCGTCGGTCACATTCGGTTCGGGTGACCGCCCGTCGGGGCTCATGGGGTGCAGCTGTCAGTGTCCCTGCCCGCAACCTGGGCGCCCAGCATATTCCGCAGTTTAGCTGTAATCGGCCCGCGGCAAAGGCGCTACGCAGGGACCAGTTCGACCCCGGAGAGCACGACGGCGTTGTCGCGCGACGGCGCGACGACGCCGGCCAGGAACCGGCCGTTCTCCTTCCAGATGCCGACCTTGAGCGTCTCGCCGGGATAGGCCACGCCGGCGAAGCGCGCGCCGTAGGCCGCGACGGCCCCGGCGTCGCCGTCCAGCAGCGCGTCGGTGATCGCCTTGCAGGTCATGCCGTAGGTGCACAGGCCGTGCAGAATCGGCCTGGGAAAGCCTGCGGCGGCGGCGAATTCGGGGTCGGAGTGCAGCGGGTTGCGGTCGCCGCAGAGCCGGTACAGCAGCGCCTGCTGCGGCAGGATCGGCACGTCGACCTCGAGGTCGGGCGCCCGATCCGGCGTCGCGTCCGACGAGGACGGGCCGCGTTCGCCGCCGAATCCGCCCTCGCCGCGGGCGAAGATCGACCGCCGCTGCGTCCACAGCAGGGTCCCGTCCAGGGCGCTGGCGGTCGTCTCGCTCCAGATCACCGCGGCCTTGCCCTTGTCCCAGATGTCGGTGAACCGGGTGACGGCGGTGGCCGAGCCCGACGGCGGCAGCGGCCCGGGCACCTCGACGCGTTCGCTGGCGTGCAGCACCCTGCTCAGCTCGATGTCGATGCCGGGAAACTGCACCGTCGGCGGCTTCGTCATGTGGAAGGAAGCCGCGACGTTGGCGAACGTCGGCAGCACCTGCGGGGTGTCGTCGACAAGGTAGCGCAGCTCGCGCGGGTCCATCGGATCCGCACCGGCCCCCAAACCCAGGTGGTACAGCTGGATGTCGCTACTGCTCCAAGAGAATTCGATGGGCTCCAGCTCGGCGCTCAGCGCCACGTCTACATCGATCGGCATGTCAGTTACCCCCCGCGATGTGAAGCGCGGCCAGGTAACCGAAGGTCATCGCCGGCCCGATGGTGCCGCCCGGGCCGGGATAGGTGTGCCCCATCACGGGTGCGCTGACATTGCCCGCGGCGTAGAGGCCCTCGATGATGCTGCCGTCGTCGCGCAGCGCGCGGCCGTGCACGTCGGTGCGGATGCCGCCCTTGGTGCCCAGGTCGCCGGGCACCATCTTGGCGGCGTAGTAGGGCGCGTGGCTGATCTCGCCGAGGTTGGGATTGGGCTTGTTGGTGGGGTCGCCGTAGTAGCGGTCATAGGCGCTTTCCCCGCGGTGGTAGTCCTCGTCGACGCCTGAGCGCGCGAAGCCGTTGAAACGCTGCACGGTGGCTGCCAGCTCATCGCCCGGCAGGCCGGCCTTCTCGGCCAGCTGCGCAAGGGAATCGGCCTGCACGATCACGCCTGAGTCCAGCCACTTGCGTGGAATGCGTTGTCCCGGTTGCAGTCCCGCGAAGATGTAGCGGTCGCGGTATTGCTGGTCGAACACCAGCCAGGCCGGGATGTTCTCGCCGGGCCCCGGGCCCTGGCCGTATTCGCCGCCGTACATGTGATGGCAGGCCTCGACGTAGGGCATCGACTCGTTCATGAACCGCTTGCCCGACATGTTGACGATGATCGAGCCCGGGGAATTGCGCTCCGACAGGGCGAACCACGGCGCGCCCACCAACGGCACCGTCGGGCCCCACCAGGCGTCCTCCATCAACTCCAGTGCGGCACCGAGCTTTTCGCCCGCGACGATCCCGTCACCGGTATTGGCCTTGGCGCCGACCGTCCACTCCGTGGTGATCGGGGCGCGCTGGTACTTCACCCGCATCTGCTCGTTGTGCTCGAACCCGCCGCTGGCCAGGATCACGCCGCGCCTTGCCCGGATCAGGCGCGGCTCAGCCGATTCCGACGTGCCGGTGTCGCGGACGTAGACGCCCCGCACCGCCCCGTCCTCGACGTAGAGGTCCGTGAGCGCGGTGTTCAGCACGACCGGAACGCCGGCGCGCTGCAACCCGATCCGCAACGGCCCGATCAGCGCGCGTCCCATGCCCACCAGGTTCTTGCCGGTCGCCTTGGCCCACATGGTCCGCGCGCCGACCTTCAGGCTGCGCGCCACGCCGCGCGGGTGCCGTTTGAGCTGGTTGAGGCGCACGTAATCCTGTTGCATCACAACCACGTTGAGCGGGACCTTGCCGTAGGCCGGTTCCAGGCCGGCTTCGTCGGGGCCCAGCTTGCGGGCGTTGAACGGCTTGGGTTCGATCGACCGGCCCTCCGCGCGGCCACCCGGCGCCTCGGGGTAATAGTCGGAGTAGCGCGGCACCCAGCACATCTTCAAGGGCGTGTGCTTGAGCACGAAGGAGAGCATCTCGGGTCCGCGCTCGAGGTAGGCGTCGATGCGCTCCGGTTCGACGATGTCGCCGATGATGCCGTGCAGGTATGTGCGGGCGGCCTCCGGGGAGTCCCGCACGCCGTCGCGCTTGAGCACCTCGTTGTTGGGAATCCAGACCCCGCCGCCCGACCGCGCCGTGGAGCCGCCGAAATGGGGGGCCTTCTCGATGACTACTGTCGATAGGCCGTGGTGCGCGGCGGTGAGGGCGGCCACCATGCCGGCGCCGCCGCTCCCCACCACGACGACGTCGTACTCCTGCGCTGTCATGTAGAACACGTTATAGAATTGCTCGGGTTGGGCGCTACCGGCCCGGTCACAAGAACGAGGGGACTTCGGTAAATGCTCACTGTTGCGATCCGCGACGAGCTGGCCGCCGACCTGGCGCAGGCCGAGCGCAGCCGCGAGCCCATCGCCCCGCTGACCGCCCGATACCCCGAGATCGACGTCGTCGACGCCTACGAGATTCAGCTGATCAACATCCGCCAGCGGGTGGCCGAAGGCGCGCGGGTGCTCGGGCACAAGGTGGGCCTGTCGTCCCTGGCGATGCAACAGATGATGGGCGTCGACGAGCCGGACTACGGCCACCTGCTCGACGAGATGCAGGTCTTCGAGGACACCCCGGTCAAGGCCGGCCGCTACCTGTATCCGCGGGTTGAGGTCGAGGTGGGTTTCATCCTCTCCGAGGACCTGCCGGGAGCGGGTTGCACCGAGGACGACGTGCTGGCGGGCACCGCGGCCCTGGCCCCGTCGATCGAGCTGATCGACACCCGCATCACCGACTGGAAGATCGCGTTGTGCGACACCATCGCCGACAACGCCTCGTCGGCCGGCTTCGTGCTGGGCGAGGCGCGAGTGTCGCCGGCCGACATCGACGTCAAGGCGATCGACGCGGTCCTCAGGCGCAACGGCGACGTGATCGCCGAGGGCCGCAGCGACGCCGTGTTGGGCAATCCGGTGACCGCGGTCGCGTGGTTGGCCCGCAAAGTGGAAAGCTTCGGGGTGCGGCTGAAAAAAGGCGACATCGTGTTACCCGGATCGTGCACGCGAGCGATAGATGCACGCGCCGGCGATGAATTCGTCGCCGATTTCTCGGGACTCGGTTCCGTGCGGTTGTCCTTTGAATAGCGTCGGATTAGTTTTGAATTAGTCCAAAAACAAGGAGCATCATGCCGTCCAAGGCGAGTGTGGCGATTGTCGGGTCGGGAAATATCAGCACCGATCTGCTGTACAAACTTCTCCGATCGGACTGGCTGGAGCCGCGCTGGATGGTGGGCATCGACCCGGAGAGCGAGGGCCTGGCGCGGGCCCGCAAGCTGGGCCTGGAAACCACTCACGAAGGGGTCGACTGGCTGCTGGCGCAGTCCGAGAAGCCCGATTTGGTGTTCGAGGCGACCAGCGCCTACGTGCACCGGGACGCCGCGCCCAAGTATGCGGCCGCGGGAATCCGGGCCATCGACCTGACACCGGCCGCGGTGGGCCCCGCGGTGATCCCGCCGGCGAACCTGCGCGAGCATCTCGACGCGCCCAACGTCAACATGATCACCTGCGGGGGACAGGCGACCATCCCGATCGTCTACGCCGTCAGTCGCGTCGTCGAGGTGCCGTACGCCGAGATCGTCGCCTCGGTCGCGTCGGTCTCCGCGGGGCCGGGCACCAGGGCCAACATCGACGAATTCACCAAGACCACCAGCAAGGGCGTCGAGACCATCGGCGGCGCCAAACGCGGCAAGGCGATCATCATCCTGAACCCGGCCGACCCGCCGATGATCATGCGCGACACCATCTTCTGTGCCATCCCCGAGGACGCCGACCGCGACGCGATCGCGAAGTCCATCCGCGATGTGGTGGCCGAGGTGCAGACCTACGTGCCGGGGTACCGGCTGCTCAACGAGCCGCAGTTCGACGAGCCCTCACTCAACTCCGGGGGCCAGGCCGTCGTCACGACGTTCGTCGAGGTCGAGGGCGCCGGCGATTACCTGCCGCCGTATGCGGGCAACCTCGACATCATGACCGCCGCGGCCACCAAGGTCGGCGAGGAGATAGCGAAGGAATCGCTGTCGACGACGGCGGGAGGAGCGCAAGCATGAGCGTGCAGGACGAGATTTTCTTCAACCCGATCTGGGACGTGCGGATGACCGACACGTCGCTGCGGGACGGTTCCCATCACAAGCGCCATCAGTTCACCAAAGACGAAGTGCAAGCCATCGTGGCCGCGTTGGACGCCGCGGGCGTGCCGGTCATCGAGGTGACGCACGGCGACGGGCTCGGCGGGTCCAGCTTCAACTACGGGTTCTCCAAGACACCCGAGCAGGAGCTGATCAAGCTCGCGGCCGAGACCGCCAAGGAGGCCAAGATCGCCTTTTTGATGCTGCCCGGGGTCGGCACCAAGGAGGACATCAAGGAGGCCCAGAACAACGGCGGGTCGATCTGCCGCATCGCCACCCACTGCACCGAGGCGGACGTCTCCATCCAGCACTTCGGGCTGGCGCGCGAGTTGGGCCTGGAGACCGTCGGGTTCCTCATGATGGCCCACACCATTCCGCCGGAGAAGCTCGCGCAGCAGGCGCGCATCATGGCCGACGCCGGCTGCCAGTGCGTCTACGTGGTCGACTCGGCCGGGGCGCTCGTCCTCGAAGGCGTGCGCGACCGGGTGGCGGCGCTCGTCGCCGAGCTCGGCGACGACGCCCAAGTGGGCTTCCACGGCCACGAAAACCTCGGGCTGGGGGTGGCCAACTCGGTGGAGGCCGTCCGCGCCGGAGCCAAGCAGATCGACGGCTCCTGCCGCCGCTTCGGGGCCGGTGCGGGTAACGCGCCCGTCGAGGCGCTGATCGGGGTGTTCGACAAGATCGGCGTCAAGACCGGCATCGACTTCTTCGACATCGCCGACGCCGCGGAGGACGTCGTCCGACCGGCCATGCCCGCCGAATGTCTGCTCGACCGCAACGCGCTGATCATGGGCTACTCGGGCGTCTACTCCAGCTTCCTCAAGCACGCCGTGCGCCAGGCCGAACGCTACGGCGTGCCCGCGGCGGCGCTGCTGCACCGGGCCGGTCAGCGCAAGCTGATCGGTGGCCAGGAAGACCAACTCATCGACATCGCTTTGGAAATCAAGCGTGAGCAGGAAAGTGGCGCCGTCGTAACGCACTGACACGGGCGTTCTCATCGGGTTCCGGTGTGTGCCGGGGGCCGTAGCTCTAGAATTCTTTGAATCTGGCGAAGGCGCTGAACCTCCGCCGGTTTTGGCTTAGCTTCGTTGTATCGACTGATGCGCTGCTAGGGGATGATGTGAGCTTCTTTGGGTTGCCGCCGGAGATCAATTCGCTACTGATGTACTCGGGAGCGGGTTCGGGTCCGATGCTGGAGGCCGCGGCGGCCTGGAACGGGCTGGCGTCCGAGTTGTCGTCCGCGGCCCAGTCGTTCGCGTCGGTCACCTCGAACCTGGCGAGCCAGGCGTGGCAGGGCGCGGCCGCGCAGGCGATGGCACAGGCGGCGGCCCCGTATGCCTCGTGGCTGAGTGCGGCGGCAACTCAAGCGGCCGGGGCGGCGGCACAGGCCCAGGCGGTCGTCAGCGCGTTTGAGAGTGCGGTGGCGGCGACCGTGCATCCGCTCGCGGTGCAAGCCAACCGCAACGGCCTGGTTCAGCTGGTGATGAGCAACCTCTTCGGCCAAAACTGGCCGGCGATCGCGGAGACGGAATTCAACTACCTGGAGATGTGGGCCCAGGACGTGGCGGCGATGGTGGGCTATCACGGTGGCGCCTCGGCGGCAGCCGGGCAACTGCTGGCGGGCCAGGCCAGCCTGCCGGCCATCCCCAGCCTCCCCGGCCTCGGGGGGATCGGCGGCAACTCGAATCCCGCGGGCGGCACCGCCGCCGTCGCGGGTGCGGGTGGAGCGGCCGGTGCGGGCGGCGGTGGCACTCAGGCCAACGCGAACGTGGGCGGCGGCAGCAGCGGAGCGGGGGCCGTCAGCGCGGGCGCCGCGGCGAGCACCGGAGGTGTGGACAGCAGCTACGCCGGCGCCGCCCCGGGCGCCGACGCCAATGCCGACGTCGCTGCGACGGGTACGGGCGGCACCTACCTGGGCACCGGAAACGTCGGCGCGGCGAACGTCGGCGCGATGAATGTCGGCGGCATGAACCCCGGCATGATCGGCGCCGGCGGCATGGGAGCGATGATGATGGCGTCCGCGGCGATGAACTCGTCGGCTTCGGGGACCCCGGGGACGGGCATGCCGGTCCCCGCCACGGCGCCCGCGGAGGAAACCGAGACGCCCGCCGTGCCGCCGGTCGAGGAAGCGCCGGCACCGGAAGTCGTAGAGGCGCCGGTTCCGGTCGCCGCCACACCTCTCGCGAGCACGCAGGCCGCGGCGGGACCGGCCGCAGAGATCTCGGCCATCAAGCCGAAGGCGGCGGAGGCGCCGGAGGCCGGCGAGGGCGAAAGGCTGGCCGTGGAGGCACCGATGCCGGAGCCCCCACAGGCCCGGGCCAACTGAGATCCGCGCGCATCGGCCACCCATTTTCGACCGTTTTCGCGCACGTAGCCGTAGTTGAACGCGGCGACGAAATGGCTCGGCCTCTTCGATGTGGGCACGGCCATGCCGGGCTGTTCGGCCTCGGCCGGTTTTGGCGCGGG
>NZ_LZKL01000043.1 GCF_001668725.1 Mycobacterium sp. E787
GTGCGCGTACTCACCCAGCAGCGACGCCCACCGGGCGAACGACGTCCCCGGCGCCGGCAACACCACCTGCTGCCCACCCCGATGCTGCGCCCAGGCCAGGTTGAGATCCTCCAGCAAAATCCGCCACGACACCCCGTCGACCGCCAGATGGTGAACGATCGCCACCAATCGACCGGCAGGGACCACCCACACCGCGCTCAGCATGATTCCGGCCGCCGGGTTCAACCGCGACCGCGCCTCCACCAGCGCCTCCTCGGACAGCGTGTCCACCGCCCGCAGGCAGTCGCGGGCGTCCACGGACCCCGGCTCGGGCACGGTCAGCGACCAACCCCCGGCGCCGTCGTCGTCGACCCGCAGCCGCAACATCGGATGCCGATCCAGCAGGGCCTGCAACACCACCACCACGTCGGCCTCTGTCGCCCCGGCCGGAGCCTGCACAACCACCGTCTGGTTGAACTGGTCCACCGGACCCTCGACGCTGTGCAGCCAGCGGATGATCGGGGTCGCGGCCACCGGGCCGAG
>NZ_LZKL01000044.1 GCF_001668725.1 Mycobacterium sp. E787
TCTACACACCCGCCCAACGCCTCGCCAACCTAATTAGCCAAGCCGCCTAAATGTTGCACTAACCACTTGACAACGGGTCGCACTTTTCCGCGCTGGCGTCGATTTCGAAAGTTAGGAGCCCAGAACGGCCAGGCCTACGGCCCCGGCCGTGGCCAGGCACATCGAGGGCCCGTGCGGAACCGCACCCGGTCCCCGCAGCAGCCCCCACAGCGCCGTCGACAGCGGCGCGCCCAGCGCCGCGAGGAACCACACATCGGGCCCGAAACAGCCGGCCAGACCGCCCAGCCCGATCGCCAGCTTGACGTCACCGGCTCCCATCGCCGCCGGCGCCAACAGGTGGACCAGCAGGTACGTCCCGCTCAGCGCGGCCGCGCCGGCCAGCGCGGCCAGCCCGCGGCCGGCCAGGGCGGCGGCCACCAGGATGGCGGCTGCCCCGGGCAGCGTCAGCGCGTTGGGCAGTCGGCGTGACCGGACGTCGTAGGCACTCAGCAGCACCAGCCAGGCGAGTACTGCCACAGCCGCTCCAAGCCGCATGGGTCCTCCTGTGCGCCGGACGAGTGTGGGGGCTACGTACGCAAACCGTGGCGAATTCGTACATAAGCCCCACGCTCGGCGATTGACCTAGGCATCGATGCGCGGCAGGCTAGCGCAGTGCCGCCTCCATGGCCTCTCGCGGAGCGGGCAGCCCTGTGAATTGCTCGACCTGGGCGAAGGCCTGGTGCAACAGCATCTGCAGGCCGTTGATGACCCGTCCGCCCGCGGCGGCCACCGCGGCGGCCAGCGGGGTGGGCCACGGGTCGTAGACGGCGTCCAGCAGCACCGGGATCGGGGCGAACGCGCCGGCGTACCGCTCGGCCACGTCGGCGGGCAGGGTGCTGACCAGCAGCTGCGCGCCGGCCACCTCGCCGGCCAGCCCCTCGCTGCCCAGCTCACAGAACCGCGTGGGAACGCCCAGCCGCGCGCCGAGGTCCACCAGCCGCGACGCCTTCCGCGGGTCGCGCGCCACGACCGTGATGGCCGTGACGCCGAGCTCGGCCAGGCCCACGACGGCGGCCGGGGCGGTGCCGCCCGATCCGCACACCAACGCGCGTCCCGAAGCCGACCCGATCGCGCCGCTGACCCCGTCGACGTCGGTGTTGTCGGCCCGCCAGCCCGTCGGCGTGCGCACCAGGGTGTTGGCCGAGCCGACCAGGGCCGCGCGCTCGGTGCGCTCACCGGCGAAGCGCAGCGCGGCGAACTTGCCCGGCGCGGTGACCGACACGCCGACCCACTCGGGCCCGAACCCGCCGACCACGCCCGGCAGCTCCTCGGCGCCGCACTCGATGCGCTCGTAGGTCCAGTCGTGCAGGCCCAGCGCGCGGTAGGCGGCCAGGTGCAGGTCCGGGGAGCGCGAATGGGCGATGGGCCGGCCGAGGACCCCGGCCTTCCTACCGCGCTGAATCGAGGACACCGTTGCGCTTAGCCAGCTCGATATTGGCCAAATGCTGCTGATAATCCTTCGTGAACAGCGTCGTGCCCTGGGCATCGATGGTGACGAAGTACAGCCAGTCCCCCGGCTCGGGATGCTCGGCCGCGCGCAGCGCGTCGACGCCGGGCGAGCAGATCGCGGTGGCCGGCAGGCCCTGGGACACGTACGTGTTCCACGGGGTCTTCTGGCCGCGGTCGGCGTCGGTGGTGGCGACCTCGCGGCGGTCCAGCGGGTAGTTCACGGTCGAGTCGAACTCCAGCGTGTGGTGCGCGTGCAGCCGGTTGTAGATGACCTGGGCGACCTTGGGGAAGTCCTGCGTGTTGGATTCCTGCTGCACCAGCGACGCGACCACCAGGATGTCGTACGGCGACAGGCCCATGGCCTGCGCCGAGTCCACCAATCCCGACTTGGCGTACTCGACGGCGCCCGCGCCGATCAGGCTCGTCAGGATGCTGTCGGCCGGCGCCGAGGGATCGACATTGAAGGTTCCCGGCGCGATCAGGCCCTCGATCCGGCGGTGGTCCTTGCCCAGCTCGGTGACCGGCTCGACGGCCCACGCCGGCACCGCCAGCGCCGTCGGCGTGCTGTTGGAGGCCGCCGCGCGCAGGTCATCCACCGAGACGCAGCGCTTGTTGCCGTCCAGGTCCACGCAGGTGGCCCGCGAGATCAGCGAGAAGATGCCGGGGTTCACCTTGTTCGTCTTCATGTCGGTGGTGTCGTCGAGCTGACGGCCCTCCGGGATGACCAGCCGCCCCACCCGGCTGTTCGGGTCGGCCAGCCGCGCCACGGCGTTGGCCGCCGGGATTTCGGTGCGCATCCGGTAGTAGCCCGGCTGGATCGAGTTGATCGCGGCGTTGCCGTGCGCGGCGTTGACGAACGCCCGCACCGTGGCGACCACGCCCTGGTTGTGCAGCGTCTCCCCGACCATCGTCGTCGAGTCACCCGATTGGATCTGAATCACGATGTCGCGCTTGCCGTTTCCGGTGTAGTCGTCGCCGGAGCCGAACACCGTGTTCCACAGCCGGGTGCCGACGAAGACGGCGACCACCCCGATCACGACGAACACCAAAAAGACAGCCCGCCCAACGGCGCGGCGGCGCTTCTTCCCACGCTCGGCCCGGTTGCGGTCGACGCGGCTCATCCTGCGCCGGGGCGGCCCGACCGCGCTGGGCTCGGCCCGCTGTCGCCGCGCGCTGTCAACCACGAGCGGCCCCCCTGCGCTGGTCGAGCCAGCTCTGCAGGATCGCCACCGCCGCGGCCTGGTCGATCACCGACCGCTGTTGGCGGGCCTTGATTCCCGCCGCGCGCAGCGACCGCTGGGCGCTCACCGTGGTCAGCCGCTCGTCGGCGAGCCGCACCGGGACAGGAGGAACTCGCCGGCCCAGCACTTCCGCCAGTTTGCTGGCGACCTCGATCGCGTCCTGCGCCGACGGTCCGGTGCGGTCGGCCAGCGTCCGCGGCAGCCCGACGACCACCTCGACCGCCTCCAGCTCCGCGGCGAGCTCGGCCAGCCGGCGCAGATGCCGGCCCGACCGGTCGCGGCGCACCGTCTCCACCGGGGTGGCCAGGATGCCGTCGGGGTCGCTCACGGCCACGCCGATGCGCACGCTGCCGACGTCGACGCCCAACCGCCGCCCCCGCCCGGGGTCCTGATCAGGATCGCCCGGCCGGTCGGGGAGGCGGTGCTGTGTCAAGGCCACTCAACCGACCCGCGCTATCTCGGCGCGTACCGCCTCGAGCGCGGCGTCGATGCCGGTCGGGTCCTTGCCGGAGCCCTGCGCCAGGTCCGCCTTGCCGCCGCCGCGGCCGTCGACGGCCTCGGCGAGCCGCTTGACCAGGTCATTGGCGCTGATGCCGAGATCCTGGGCGGCCGCATTGACCGCGACCGTGTAGGGCACGGTGCCGCCTTCGCCCTCTGCGATCAGCGCCACCACGGCCGGATCGCTGCCGAGCCTGCCCCGGATGTCGCCGACGAGGGATCGCAGGTCGGCGGCCGTCATCCCGCCGGACATCCGCTGCGCCACCACACGCACGTTACCGATCCGCTCGGCGCCGGCCGCGGCGTTGGTCGCGGCGGCCTTGGCGCCCGCCTGCCGGGCCCGTTCGAGCTCCTTCTCGGCCGCCTTGAGCCGGTCGACCAGGTTGGCCACCCGGGCCGGCACCTCGTCGGAGGGCACCTTCAGCGACGACGCCAGCCCGGCCATCAGCGCGCGCTCCCTGGACAGGTGGCGGAACGAGTCCAACCCGACGTAGGCCTCGACCCGGCGGATCCCGGAGCCGATCGACGACTCGCCCAGGATGGTCACCGGGCCGATCTGCGCGGAGTTGTGCACGTGCGTGCCGCCGCACAGCTCCAGCGAGAACGGCCCGCCGATCTCCACCACCCGCACCTCCTCGGGGTAGGCCTCGCCGAACAGCGCCATCGCCCCCATCGCCTTGGCCTTCTCGAGCTTCTCGGTGAACGTGTGCACCTCGAAGTCGGCCTGCACGGCCTCGTTGGTGACCTCTTCGATCTGGGTGCGCTGGTCCTCGGTCAGCGGGCCCTGCCAGTTGAAGTCGAACCGCAGGTAGCCCGGCCGGTTCAGCGATCCGGCCTGAACGGCGTTGGGCCCCAGCACCTGTCGCAGCGCGGCGTGCACCATGTGGGTGCCGGAGTGCCCCTGGGTGGCGCCCCGGCGCCAGCCGGGGTCGACCGCCGCGACGACGGTGTCGCCCTCCACGAATTCCCCGGACTCCACGTTGACCCGATGCACCCACAGGGTTTTCGCGATCTTCTGCACGTCGGTGACGGCCGCGCGGGCGCTCTCGCCCGCGCCGGTTCCGCTGATCGAGCCCTCGTCGGCGATCTGGCCGCCCGACTCGGCGTACAGCGGGGTGCGGTCGAGCACCAGCTCGATACGATCGGCACCCTCTGCGCCGTGCGCGACGACCGGCACCCGCCTGCCGTCGACGAAGATGCCCAAAATCCTTGCCTCGGAAGCCAACTCGTCGAACCCGGTGAATTCGGTGGGTCCGGCGTCGACCAGCTCGCGGTATGCGCTCAGGTCGGCGTGCGCGTGCTTGCGCGCGGCGGCGTCGGCCTTGGCGCGCTGACGTTGCTGCAGCATCAGCTCGTGAAAGCCGGCCTGGTCCACCTGCAGGCCGGCCTCCGACGCCATCTCGAGGGTGAGCTCGATCGGGAAGCCGTAGGTGTCGTGCAGGGTGAAGGCATCCGAGCCCGAAACCACTTTGGCGCCCGACGATTTCGTCGCGCTGACCACCTCGTCGAACAACCGCGAGCCCGACGACAGCGTCCGGTTGAAGGCGGTCTCCTCGGCGACGGCGATCCGCCGGATCCGGTCGAAGTCGGTGACGAGCTCGGGATACGACGGCCCCATCGAGTCGCGCACGGTGGCCATCAGGTCGCCGACGACGGGGTCCTCGATGCCCAGCAGCTTGGCCGACCGGATGACCCGGCGCAGCAGCCGGCGCAGCACGTAGCCGCGCCCGTCGTTGCCGGGGCTGACGCCGTCGCCGATCAGGATCGCCGCGGTGCGGCTGTGGTCGGCGATGACGCGGTAGCGCACGTCGTCCTCGTGGTTACCCGCGTCGTAAGGCCGTGGGCCCCGCGCCGCCACGGCATCGATGATCGGCCGCAGCAGGTCGGTTTCGTAGACGTTGTGCACGTCCTGCAGGACCAGCGCCATCCGCTCGACGCCCATGCCGGTGTCGATGTTCTTGCGCGGCAACGGCCCGAGGATGGCGTAGTCGTCCTTGGTGCTGCCCTCGCCGCGCTCGTTCTGCATGAACACCAGGTTCCAGACCTCGAGGTAGCGGTCCTCGTTGGCGACGGGCCCACCCTCGGGGCCGAACTCGGGCCCGCGGTCGTAGTAGATCTCCGACGACGGGCCGCACGGCCCGGGGATGCCCATCGACCAGTAGTTGTCGGCCATGCCACGGCGCTGGATCCGCTCCGCGGGCAAACCGGCGACCTCCTGCCAGATTTCCACGGCCTCGTCGTCGTCGTGAAACACGGTGGCCCACAGCCGGTCCGGGTCCAGACCGTAGCCGCCGTCGGCGACGGGGTTGGTCAGCAGCGACCAGGCCAGCTCGATCGCCCGGCGCTTGAAGTAGTCGCCGAACGAGAAGTTGCCGGCCATCTGGAAGAAGGTGTTGTGCCTTGTGGTGATGCCCACCTCGTCGATGTCGGGCGTGCGGATGCACTTCTGGATGCTGGTGGCCGTCGCGTACGGCGGGGTGCGCTGCCCGAGGAAGAACGGCACGAACTGGACCATCCCGGCGTTGACGAACAGCAGGTTGGGGTCGTCGAGGATCACCGACGCGCTCGGCACCTCGGTGTGGCCCGCCGCCACGAAATGATCGAGGAATCGCTTCCTGATCTCGTGTGTCTGCACTGTTGGTCCGCTTCTTCCTGTCGCTTCGACTTGTCTTGATCGGGGATTCCCAGCCTAGACAGTCAGCCCTCCAGGAAGCTCAACCGCACCGACCGCCGCGGGTTGTCCCGGTTGAGGTCGACCAGCACGATGCTCTGCCAGGTGCCCAGCTGGGGGTCGCC
This sequence comes from Mycobacterium sp. E787, assembly GCF_001668725.1. Taxonomy (GTDB): domain Bacteria; phylum Actinomycetota; class Actinomycetes; order Mycobacteriales; family Mycobacteriaceae; genus Mycobacterium. The sequence goes on from NZ_LZKL01000044.1 coordinate 6,024, forward strand.
GCTGGCGACCGGCACCGTGACCGACGGCGCGACGATGGCCGGCAGCACGTGGTCGGCGCCGTGGCCGGCCGAGCCGTGCGCGTGCCGGTAGCGGTCGTCGCGCGGCAACAAACGTTCCAGGGTGTCGACCAGGTCGTCGTCGGAGCCGGCGCCGGTCTCGATGATCGCGACCCCGGCCGTCGCGTGCGGCACGAACACGTTGCACAGGCCGTCGCCGTAGCTGAAGCAGAACCTGCGCACCGCATCGGTCAGGTCGACGACGCGGCGCCGGGCGGTGTCCACCTCCAGCACATCCGTATGCACCTGGTCAAGCCTACGGCGCGAGCCCGCGCGAGGGCCATTGCGGCGGATCGGCGGGAGGAGGAAGGTATCTGGTGGGACCGGTGGCGCCACCGGGGCGCCGCCCCGACACAGGGAGGGGTCCATCGTGTACGCACGTTCCACCACCATCCAGGCGCAACCCCTGTCCGTCGACATCGGCATCGCCCACGTCCGCGATGTCGTCATGCCCGCCCTCCAGGAGATGAACGGGTATGTCGGGTTGTCGCTGCTGGTGGACCGCCAGTCCGGCAGATGCATCGCGACCAGCGCCTGGCACACGATGGAGGCGATGCGCGCCAGCGCGGAGCGGGTCGCCCCGATCCGCGATCGCGCCGCGCTGATGTTCGACGGCAGCGCCAAGATCGAGGAGTGGGACATCGCTTTGCTGCACCGCGACCACCACTCCGCCGACGGGGCGTGCGTGCGGGCCACCTGGCTCAAGGTGGTGCCGGATCAGCTGAGCCGTTCGCTGGACTTCTACCGGCACTCGGTGCTGCCGGAGATGGAGAAGCTGGACGGATTCTGCAGCGCCAGCCTGATGGTCGACCACCCGGCGTGCCGCCGGGCCGTGTCCTGCTCGACGTTCGACAGCATGGACGCGATGGCCCGCAACCGCGACCGGGCCACCGAGTTGCGCAGCCGGCGGGTCCGCGACCTGGGCGCCGAGGTGGTCGACGTGGCCGAGTTCGAGCTGGCGATCGCCCAGCTGCGGGTGCCCGAGCTCGTCTAAGGCAGCGCGTCCCCGGGGAACCCGCGGCAGGGGTGCACCTGGTAGGTGAAGACCCCCGCCGCCACCCCGGGGTCCTCGCGCATGAGGGCGGCGGTCTCGTCGACGGTCGCGGTGAACACCCCGATGCCGCACACGTCCGACTCGTCGGTGACCGGCAGCACCACCGCCAGCACGCCGTCGTCGCGCAGGCCGAAGTTGCGCCGGCCGTGCTCCCAGATGATGCCCGGCGACGAGTCGTCGCCGAACCTGGGGCCGCGTTTGAGGATCACGACGCTGTATTCCCTGGTGGTAGGCAGCAGCTCGCCCATCTCCTCGTCGGTAAACGTCTTCATCAGGCCCGTCCCCTCTGGCGGATGATGGCGCGCAGCCGGTCCAGCCGGCCGGCCAGCTCGCGTTCGCCGCCGCGGCCGGTGGGCCGATAGTAGTCCACGCCCACCAGCTCGTTCGGCGGATATTGTTGCGCCACAACGCCGTCGGGAGCGTCGTGGGAGTACCGGTAGCCCTGCGCGTTGCCCAGCCCCGCGGCCCCGGAGTAGTGCCCGTCGCGCAGGTGCGGCGGCACCAGCCCGGCTTTGCCCGCCTTGATGTCGCCCATCGCCGCCGCCAGCGCGGTGGTGACGGCGTTCGACTTGGGCGCGGTGGCCAGGTGGATGGTGGCGTGCGCCAGCGTCAGCTGGGCCTCGGGCAGGCCGATCAGCTGCACGGTCTGGGCGGCGGCGACCGCGGTCGGCAGCGCGGTCGGGTCGGCCAGGCCGACGTCCTCGCTGGCCAGGATCATCAGCCGGCGCGCGATGAACCGCGGGTCCTCCCCGGCGACGAGCATGCGGGCCAGGTAGTGCAGCGCCGCGTCGACGTCGGACCCGCGCACCGACTTGATGAAGGCGCTGATGACGTCGTAGTGCTGGTCGCCGTCGCGGTCGTAGCGCACCGCCGCCTCGTCCAGGGACTGCTCGATGGTCTCGACCGTGACGGTCTCGTTCGCTTCGGCCGCGACCTCCAGCGCGGTGAGGGCGCGCCGGGCGTCGCCGGCGGCCAGCCGCACCAGCAGGTCGACGGCCTCGGGCGTCACGGCGACCTTTCCGCCCAGCCCGCGGGGGTCGTCGATGGCGCGCTGCACCACGGCGCGGATGTCGTCGGACGTCAGCGGGCGCAGCTGCAGGATCAGCGACCGCGACAGCAGCGGCGCCACCACGGAGAACGACGGGTTTTCGGTGGTTGCGGCCACCAGGAGCACCACCCTGTTCTCCACCGCGGAGAGCAGGGCGTCCTGCTGGGTCTTGGAGAACCGGTGCACTTCGTCGATGAAAAGGACGGTCTGCTCGCCGTTGAGAAGCGCCCGGCGGGCCACATCGATCACGGCCCGAACGTCCTTCACCCCTGCCGACAGCGCCGACAGCGCCTCGAAACGGCGGCCGGTCGCCTGCGAGATCAGCGCGGCCAGCGTCGTCTTTCCGCTGCCCGGCGGCCCGTACAGGATGACCGACGCCAGGCCCGAGCCCTCGACCAGGCGGCGCAGCGGCGATCCGGGCG
>NZ_LZKL01000045.1 GCF_001668725.1 Mycobacterium sp. E787
TCGAACTCGGTGATGCGCTCGACGAGGGCGTCGCGTTTGACCTGAACCCGCCGTGCGGTGCCCACCGCTGCCCCGTCGGCGCCGGAGGACAGGATGCACGAGTGGTCGACGTTGCCCGCCCACGAACTGATGGAGCCGAAGTCCGCGAGAACGTCCCAGACCTCTTCGGGGCGGACCGCGATGTTCCGGCTGCGGCGAATGTCGGTCACCCGCTCAAGCTACGCGAAAACCGTGCGTGTGACCGGCTTTCCCCGCCTAGGGCATGATGTGAAAGGCCGTCTCGAGCGCCACCGCGAGGCCGCCGGTCGCGACGGCGATCGCCATCGCGACCCAGTCCGCCGGCTTTGGCCGCGCCGGGTTGGCCGACAGCTGGCCGGTGCCCCCGCGGGCGGTGATCGCGTCGCCCACTTCGTCGGCGCGCCGCAGGGTCACCGTGATGGCGGCGGCCAGCAGGTCGATCAGCTCCAGGGCGTGCCGCCGGCGACGGGCCTTGCGGCTTCGCGGGATGCGTTTCGGCCGCAGCCGCCGGGCGGCGTAGAGCACCTGGAATTCGTCGATCAGCATCGGGAAGGCGCGCAGGGCCAGCGCCAAAGCCACCGACCACTCGTCCACCGGGATCCGCAACAGTTTCAGCGGCCGGCCCAAAGTCGCCAGCGCTGGCCCTATTTCGGCGACGTTGGTGGTCCACGACACCATGGCCCCGAGCGCGAGCAGGACGACCGTCAGCGCGGTGATGCGGAGGAAGTTCAGGGCTCCCCCGAGCCCGATCTCGAGCCCGCCCAGCGGGATCTTGGGAGTGCCGCCGGCCAGCGCGGCGGTGATGCCTCCCAGGGCGATGACGATCCACAGCCACCGCGGTACCGACGGCAGCGCGCCGCGCGGGATGTGCGCCATCCAGGCGGCCGCCAACACGAGCGCCGCCACCAACCCGATGGTCACCCAGCCGGGGTAGAACGTCAGCAGCACCGAAGCGCCGAACACGACGAGAAGTTTGGTGCCCGCCCACAGGTCGTGAATGGGCGAGCTTCCGGGCACGGGAACGAGCAGCACCACCGGACGCGGGGGGCGCCGGGTCGAGGCGCGGGACGGGGCGGGGGTTGTGGTCACGCCATGCCCCCCGCCACGGCGGGTACCGCTTCGAGGGTGCCGTTGCGCAGGTGCAGGGTGCGCGGGCAGAGATCCTCGACCCCGACGAAGTCATGCGAGATGACCACCACCGTCAACCCCCGCTCGCGGCGCAGGTCCTCCAGCAGGCGCAGCAGGCCCCGCTGGCTGGCGGCGTCCAACCCGGCCAGCGGCTCGTCGAGGATCAGGGCACGCGGCGAACGGGCCAGCAGTCCGGCCAGCACCACCCGGCGCATCTGACCCCCGCTGAGCTGGTCGATCGGCCGCTTGGCCAGGGTGGGATCCAGGCCCACGACGCCCAGCGCCGCCACGACGCGATCGTGCTCGCGGGCCGAAAAGCCCGCGGCGGAAGCAACTTCCAGGTCGACGCGGGGCCGCATCAGCTGGAGCCTCGCCGCCTGGAACGACAATGCGACCGTGCCGACCTGCTCGTGGGTGGGCCGGCCGTCGATGAGGCAGGTGCCGCTGGTCGGGACGGTCAGCCCGGCCATGATCCACGCCAGCGTCGATTTGCCCGAACCGTTGCCGCCGTGGATCAGTACGCCGTCGCCTTGCTCCACGGAGAAGCTGACGTCGCGCAGCGCGGCCTTGGCCCACGGGGTGCCGCTGCCGTATTCGTGCCCGACGCCGACAAGTTCGATCACCGGTGCGTCCGCGCCGCTACCGACCGCGGTGGCCCCCATGGTCACCGTCGGCGCCACCGCGGTTTCGACCATGCCCGCGTTGTCCGGCGACTCGCTGAGATCGATTGTGCGATCGGCTGATTCGGCCTCGTTGTTGTAGTGCGTGATGTGCACCAGGGCAGTGCGGTGCCGCTTGGTCAGCCCCGACAACACGCGGAGCAAGGCTTCCCGGCCCTGCTGGTCGACCATGGTGGTGACCTCGTCGGCGATGAGCAGGGCCGGCTCGCGGGCCAGCGCCGCGGCCAGCGCCAGCCGCTGCAGTTCGCCCCCGGACAGGCTTCCGGTTTCGCGTTCGGCGAGCCCGTCGAGGCCGACCTCGGTCAGCAACCGTTCCACGTCGATCTTGGTGCCGGGCGGCAGACCCCAGACCACGTCGTCGGCGACCCGGGTGCCCAGCACCTGGCTTTCGGGATGCTGCAGGACGACGGCCGTGCCGCCCAGCTTGCCCAGGCCTACGGCGCCGGGGCGGTGCACGGTGCCCGACGTCGGCTCCCGGCCGGCCAGGATCAGCATCAGCGTGGTCTTCCCGGAGCCGTTGGGCCCCGTGATCGCGACGTGTTCGCCGACGTTCAGTTCCAAGCTGACCTCGCGCAGCGCGTCCTGGCGGGAACCGGGATAACGGAACCGCACCTTGTCGAACCGCACGGGAACCGGCCCGACGGAACCCTGCTCGCTCGAGCTGCCCTCCCAGGCGTCCAACTTGTGCACATCGGGGATGCCGCGCATCCGCTCCAGCAGTCGCGACAGCGCCCACCAGCCGATCAGCGACACGATCATGATCCCGACGCAGTAATAGAGCAGCACCAGCCACTGCCAGTAGTGCACCGCGAAGGCGAAATACCGCTTCAGGTCGGCGGCGGCGCCCTGCATGTGCGTCCGCGTCAGGAAAGCGGCGGTGCCGTCCACGTCCGCGGTCATCACCTTGAAGATCAGGTGCCGCAACCGGGTCATCACCATCAGCGCGCCCACGTTCGCGGCGCCGAAGGCGAGTCCGGCGATCAGAGACGACACGATGACGGTCGGTGTGCCCCGGCGCCTGCGCTTGATGAATCCGGTCAGCCCACCGATGTAGACGCAATGGACGACGGTCATGAGACCGCCCAGCCCGGCGATGAGGAAGGCGATCACCCCGGCGGCGACCGTCGCGGCCACCAGGACGCGAAGCCGGTAACGGTAGGCCAGCAGCCCGGTGGGCACGGTGCCCAGCAAGGCCAGTCCCGCGGCGAACGGGACGGCCACGGAGATGATCGCGATCACCGCGCACAACGCCCCCATCACGGAGGCCTGCGCCAATTCGACCGGTTGCAGCGCTCCACCCCGAGGGCGCGCGGGGGACGATCGAGGGGCGGTCACTTCATCGATTCTGCCAGGCCGCGGCAGTTACTCGCCGCGCCACACCATGCGCAGGGGCTTTGGCGCCGGGCGTGTGAGACTCGTCTCGCTTAGCAAAGCTATGCAAACATGGACGTATGAATGCATCCGCCGCCAACCACAGCGATGTCGTTGACGCCGCAAACACACCGCAGTCCGGCCTCGGGGCCGACCTGCTCGCCGTCGTCGCCCGCCTCAACCGGCTGGCCACCCAGCGCATCCAGATGCCCCTGCCCGCGGCCCAGGCCAGGCTGCTGGCCACCATCGAGGCCCACGGCGAAGCCCGAATCGGCGACCTGGCTTCCGTCGATCACTGTTCGCAACCGACCATGACCACCCAGGTACGCCGGCTCGAGGATGCGGGCCTGGTCACCCGGACCGTCGATCCGGGGGACGCCCGGGCGGTCCGGATCCGCATCACCGCCGACGGGATCCGCACCCTCAACGCCGTTCGGGCCGACCGGGCCGCCGCGATCGAACCGCAGTTGGCCCTGCTCGAGCCCGGGGACCGCGAGGTGCTCAGGGAAGCGGTCGGGGTGCTGCGGCGGCTGCTCGAGAACGCCGCGTCGGCACCGCGCCGCCATACCCTGTGACGACGACGGCCCGGTGACGAAAGATCACCAGCGGGTAGACACTGGAATCGATGTCTGTTCGGTCTGACCGTGACGGAAGGGGGCGGTGATTCGGATGGAGGCGTCCGCCTACCCGGCCGCCCCGTTGACCGTATGGGTCGGACCGGCGCGGTACGTCTTCGCCCCCGGGCGCGACGTGCTGGTCGGCCACGGCCGCGGCGTCGACGTTCCGCTGCAGCGCCCGGGTGGCGGCCCACCACCGCCGGTGCCCCAGCCGGACGTGGTGCTGCGGTTCACCGGCAGCCACTGGGTCGCCATCGACAGCGGCCCCCGCGGCATGTACGTCAACGGCTCCCGGGTGCCGACGGTCGACCTGCACTCCGGTCAGGCGATCACCATCGGTGATCCGCAGCGGGGCCCACGGCTGGTTTTCCAGATCGGTCCACCCGCACGACCGCCCGC
>NZ_LZKL01000046.1 GCF_001668725.1 Mycobacterium sp. E787
CACGACCGGCCGAGACAGCATCTCGGCGCTGACCCTGATCACGCACCAGCCGGCCGCGCGGCCGGCGACGGCGTTCGCGGCGCTCGATTGGACGCTGCCGGCAAGTGCGCTCGCGTCCGTCGGAGCGGCGACGGCGCCGGCCGGGCTGAGCATCGCCGCGTTCGCCAGGCTCGCGTTCAGTCCGCCTGTGCTCACGGCCGAGTTGAGCAGGCTCGAGCTGAGGTTGGCCGCCCCGACGCCGCCCGTCATGTAGTTGCCGGAGTTGAGGAGGCCGGCGTCCTGGGCGCTGTGCGGGGCCAACCCGTTGTCCATGAAAAAGCCCGTGTTCGCGTTGCCGCTGTTGAAAAAGCCCGCGTTGACCGACCCCGAGTTCAACAGGCCGGTGTTGGACGTGCCCGCGTTCCCGATGCCGAAGTTACCGGTGCCGGAGTTGAAGAAGCCGATGTTATTGCTGCCGGAGTTGAAGAAGCCGATGTTGCCGGTGCCGGAGTTGAAGCCGCCGAAGCCGATCTGATTGTTGCCGGTCAGCCCGATCCCGAAGTCGTTGCTGCCGCTGTTGCCGAAGCCGAAGTTGTTATTACCGAAGTTACCCAGGCCGAAGTTGTTGTTCCCGGAATTTCCGGATCCGACATTTAAGTTGCCGCTGTTTCCAAATCCCAGGTTTGAATTGCCCAGCGAAAGGCTAAGTGGACCGAATCCGATTTTCCCGTTGTTGAAGTTGAAACCCAGCTTTTGCAGGACCTGCTGCCAGGGCGCCAATTGTGCGGCCGCCATGGACGCGTCGGCGTGATACCCGAACATCGCGGCCACGTCGGCGGCCCACATCGCCTCGTAGGCGGCCTCGGTGTCCATGATCGCCGGGACGTTGAACCCGAACCAGTTGGTGGCCGCCAGCGCCTTCACCAGGGCGCGGTTCGCCGCCACCACCGCGGGCTGGACGGTGGCGGCCACCGCGGACTCGAAGGCGGCCGCGATGGCCGCGGCCTGGCTCGATGCCGCCTCGGCCTGTGCGGCGGCGGCGCTGAGCCAGCTCACATACTGGGTCGCGACGGTCATCATCGCCGCGGCCGACGCGCCCTGCCACGAGCCGTTGGCCAGATCCGAGGTCACCGAAAAGAAGGACGACGCCGACGACGCAAGGTCCTCGGCCAACCCATCCCAGGCTTCGGCCGCAGCAAGCAGCGGTGCCGCACCCGGCCCGGCGAAAATTAGTGCCGAGTTGATTTCAGGCGGCAACCACGCAAAATGCGGGCTCGTCACTGACCCAACTTAACCGGGAAGGGCCGCCCTTCGTGGCGTTATCGGCCAGGTACGGGCGTGGGCTTTCGGCCGCGGACCAACTTGCCCGGCCGGGCGTCGGTCGGAACGCCATTTTCAGCAATTATTTCTCCGGAAACGATGGTTGTCACGTATCCTTCGGCGGTCTGGTCCAGGCGCCGCCCGCCGGCGGGCAGGTCGTGGTGGATCACCGGCTTGTGCAGCCGCAGCGCGGCGTGGTCGATGACGTTGAGGTCGGCCTTGTAGCCGACGGCGATCCGGCCGCGGTCGCCCAGCCCGGCCACCCGCGCAGGCACGGAGGTGAGCTCGCGCACGGCCTCGGCCACGGTGAACCTCCCGGACTTGCGGTCGCGCGCCCAGTGCGCCAGGAAGTACGTCGTGTAGCTGGCGTCGCAGATCATCCCGTAGTGGGCGCCGCCGTCGCCCAGGCCGAGCACCACGTCGTCGCGGTGCAGCAACTTCCCGACGGTGTCCAGCGAGTTGTTCTGCAGGTTGCTGGTCGCCACCAGCAGCATGGCGCGGCCGTCGTCGTCGAGCAGCCGGTCGTAGGCCTCCTCCATCGGATCCACCCCCCGGGCCCGGGCGCGGGCGCCGATGCTGGTCGACGGGTCGGGCTCGTAGTCCGGCTCGTCGCCCAGCGGGTAGATCCAGTCCCACATCTGGGCCACGTACAGAATCGGGTGGCCGACGCCGGGCTTGTCGGCCAGGATGCGGGCGCGGACCTCGGGCTTGCGCATCTCGGCCACCCGCTCGGCCAGCGGGAGGTGGGCGATCTCGCGGTAGCTGGGGTACAGCACGAAGGGGTTGGCGCTCAGCTGCAGCCCGATGATCAGACCGATCGGCCGCGGCAGCAGCTGCGCGGTGATGTCGCCTCCCGCCGCGTTCGCCTTCTCGATCATCGTGATGGCGTCCTCCCACGTCGGGTCGCCGGAGTTTGCGACGACGAGGGTGAAGGTGACCGGCAGGTGCAGGTCCTCGGCCACGTCGAACACCGTCTGCAACACGGGCTGGTAGCCGCCGGCGGGAATGTCCGGCACGAACTGCAGCAGCCCGCCGCCGGCGTCGACGACGCCCTTGGCGATCTCCTCGATCTCCTCCCGTGCGGCGTCGTAACTCGGTATCGGCGAACCGCTTTCGGTCTTGTGGATCGTCAACCGCGACGACGCGAAGCCCAGCGCGCCGACCTCGATCGCCTCCTTGGCCAGCGCCCGCATCCGGGCGAGGTCCTCGGCGGTGGCCGGCTCCCGGTCGGCGCCGCGCCGGCCCATCACGTACACCCGCAGCGGCGAGTGCGGAAGGTAGGCGGCCACGTCGATGTCGCGTTTGCCCGCGTCCAGCGCGTCCATGTATTCGGGGAAGGTTTCCCAGTTCCACGGCAGCCCGTCGGTCATCACGACGCCCGGGATGTCCTCGACGCCGGCCATCACGTCGACGAGCACGTCGTGGTCTTCCTGGCGGCAGGGGGCGAAGCCGACCCCGCAGTTGCCCATCACCACCGTGGTCACCCCGTTCGCCGACGACGGGGTCAGCCGCTCCGACCAGATGGACTGGCCGTCGTAGTGGGTGTGCAGGTCGACGAAGCCGGGCGTGACCAGTAGCCCGGTGGCGTCGATCTCGCGGCGGGCCCCGTCCCCGTTCACGGATCCGACAGCCTCGATCACGCCGTCCCTCACCGCGACGTCGCCGACGTACGGCTCACCCCCCAGCCCGTCGACGATGGTGCCGTTGCGGATGACGAGGTCGTAGGTCATCTAAATAATCTACGACCGTGCCGGTGGGTCGTGCCAGGCTCTAGTGTCGCTGGTATGGCCAACGCTGACGCCGCCACCCAGGAACTGCTTCGCGACGCCTTCACCCGGTTGATCGAACACGTCGACGAGCTCGCCGACGGGCTGACCGACGAGGTGTCGGACTACCGCCCGACCCCGAACGCCAACAGCATCGCCTGGCTGATCTGGCACAGCGCGCGCGTACAGGACATCCAGCTGGCGCACGTGGCCGGCGTCGAGCAGGTGTGGATTCGCGACGGCTGGGTGGACCGGTTCGGGCTGGACCTGCCGCGCAACGACACCGGCTACGGGCACGGCCCCGACGAGGTGGCCAAGGTGAAGGCGCCCGCCGAGCTGCTGAGGGGCTACTACCACGCCGTGCACAAGCTGACCCTCGAATACATCGCCAGCGTGACCGCCGACGAGCTGGCCCGCGTCGTCGACACCAACTGGGACCCGCCGGTGACGGCCGGCGCGCGGCTGGTGAGCATCATCGACGACTGCGCCCAGCACCTCGGCCAGGCCGCTTATGTGCGGGGGATCGCCCCGTAGGGTCTCAAGGCGTGCGATCGGCGGTGACGGCGCTGTTGTGGCTGGCGACGACCGTTGCCCTGGCCGCGGCGATCCCCGCGGCGTGGCTACAGCTCAACGTCATCGACGAGGCCGGCTACGCCAGGCTGGCGCGAGAAGCCGCGGGCGACCCCGCCCTGCAGTCGGCCATGGCCTCCGAACTGGCCACCCGGGCGATGGCGCTCATCGCGGAACGGGGCGGGGGCCGCTACCCCGTGGACGGCGCGCGGGTGCACGACGTCGCGAGTGCCTTCACGGCCGGGCCCGGGTTCCCGCCGCTGTTCGCCCAGGCGAACCGGGCGGCCCATGCCTGGTTGTTCACCGACCCGCCCCCGGGCCGGACCGGCAACCAATGGGTGATCGACGTGGCCCCGATGCTCGACGACAGCGCGTTCCGGCAGGTGTTGAGCGGCCACGACGTCACGGTTCCCGCCAACCTCACGGTTCCGCTGACGGTGTCGATGCCCGCGTCGCTGCGGCAGGGCAGGCTGAGCCGGCTGGCGACCTGGGGCCCCGGTGTGAGCATCGGCGCGGCGGCCCTCGGCGGTTTGTTCGCGCTGCTGACGCTGGCCGCCGCGCGCCGCCGCGGCAAGGCCCTGAGCGCGCTGGGGGTCTCGGCACTGCTCGTCGGGGCGGCCGGCTGGGCGGGCATCGAGGCGGGTCGCCGCCACATCGACGACGCGCTGAACCGCACCACCGGGGACATCCGCCAGATCGCCGAGGTGATGGTGGCCCACGCCGAGGCCGGCCTGCGGCACTGGCTCGACCTGACGCTGGTCGCCGGCGTGGTGCTGGTCGGGCTGGGTGTGCTCGTCGCGATCGCGGGCGGCCTCGGGAAGAAGGCCTAGCATCCCTCAGCTGAGAGGCAGCTCGGCGAGCATCGGGCCGGTCGGCTGCGGCGACCCGTTGCCCGGTTCGACGGTGAACGCGAGCGCCTTCGAGGCTCCGATGTTGGTGAGCGTGTCTTTCGTCGATGGCAACACCGCCGCGGTGCCCATGGTCCCCGCCGAGGTCGGGCCGTTGGCACCGATCAGCCACATCTGATAGACGGTGCCCGGCGACGGCGGTGGCACGTTGTTCATCACCAGCACGGCCGCGTTGCGGTCGCGGGAGAACATCACCGTCGCGGTCCCGTTGGCCAGCGGGCGCGAGACCGTCTGCACGTCCGGGGCGGCCAGCACCTGCTCGGCCATCGACGGCTTCGCCGGCGAACGCGTCACCACCCCGACGCCGAACGCCGCGGCGCCCACCACGACCGCCGCCGCCGCGGCCAAAACGATTCTGCGCCAACCGATCTGGCGGGCGCTGGCCGGGGTTGCAGCGGACAGCGTGGCCGCCCGCAGATGCGCCGGGGGTTCGGTCGCCGTCGCGGCCGACAGGACCGCCATCGTCTCGCGCACGGCGCGGACCTCGTCGTGGAAGGCCGTCGCCACCGGCGCCGGCGCGGCGGCGATCCGCCGGTCGATCTCGGCGCGTTCCTCGTCCGAGACGGCATGCAGGGCATAGGGCGCGGCGAGCTCGAGCAGTTCGAAATCGGTTGGTTCGGTCATGGCACGTCCAGGCAGTTACGCAGGCCGCGCAGCCCGTCGCGGATGCGCGACTTGATCGTCGACAGGTTGGCGGCCAACCGCTGCGAGACCTCGCTGTAGGTCAGCCCCTGGTAGTAGGCCAGCTCGATGCACTGGCGCTGGGCATCGCTCAGCGCCTCCAGGCATTGGGCCACCCGGCGGCGCTCGTCGCCGGCGAGCGCCGAGTCGGCCACGACATCACTCGCGGTTTCGGCGCTGGCCGCACCGTAGCGCGATTCCCGCCTGCTGCCCGCCTGTTCGGCGCGCACCCGGTCGACGGCCCGCCGGTGCGCCATGGTCAGCAGCCAGGCCAGGGCCGACCCTCTGGCCGGGTCGAACTGCGACGCCGTGCGCCACACCTCGAGGTAGATCTCCTGGGTGGTTTCTTCGCCATAACCCGGATCACGCACCACCCGTGTCACCAGTCCGTACACCCGTGCTTTGGTCAGGTCGTAGAGGGTCGCGAAGGCGGCGTTGTCGCCGCGCGCGACCTGGTGCAGCAGTGCGTCGAGCTCGGTGCTCATCGCCCGGTAGCCTATCGCCCCTCATCGCAGCCCCGATCGAGGCGGGCGGGGGAAGAAAAACGCTGTCCTTTCCCGGTATTCGTCGAAGCCGGGACGGCCGGCCATCAGCTTCTCGGTCAGCCGCGCCCCGCTGACGTGCATCAGGAAATACGTCATGAGCAACGGCGAGCCGACCGTGGCCAGCGCCCACCATCCGTTGAGGGTGATCAGCCACAATCCCCACCACACCGCGGCGTCGCCGAAGTAATTCGGGTGGCGGGTCCAGGCCCACAGGCCACCGTCCAGCACCACGCCGCGGTTGGCCGGATCGGATTTGAAGGCGCGCAGCTGCCCGTCGCCGACTGCCTCGAACGCGAAGCCCACCAGCCACACGGCCACGCCCACCACCGCGACGGCGGTCAGTGGTTCCGGCGTGGGACCGGTCACCGCCGACAGTTGCAGCGGGAACGACACGAACCAGCCGATGAAGGCCTGCAGCACAAAGACTTTCCGCACGACCTGGGCGACCGTCGCACCGCGCAGCAGGGCGGCGTACCTGGGGTCCTCGCCCTTGCCCGCCGTCTTGCGTTGGATGTGCCAAGCCAGCCGCAGCCCCCAGATCGCCACGAGTGCGAGCAGCAGCCAGCGCCGGGTCGCGTCCCCGCGGCCCAGCGCGGCTGCGACGCCGGCGATGGCCACGAAGCCGAGGCCCCAGGCCACGTCGACGACGTTGTAGCGCCCGATCCGCCGGGCGACCGCGAACGTGACCGTGTGCACGACGGCGAGCACCACCGCCGAGGCGGCGGAGACCTGGAGCAGGTTCGTCAGATTCATCGTCGACCTCCATGAAGTTATTCGAAGCCGCCGGCGACCCGGACTGCTCAGCCGAATGTGAACGAAAACACCTGCAGGCCCTTGCCGACCCGCATGTCGAGCTGGTCGCGGCGCGCGACGTCCCCGGCGTCGTTGCCGGCTATCTGATGCAGGGTGGGTGGGCCGCCGATGGTTGTGGTGGTCGTCCGGCCGCCCCTGGTCGCGGTGATGGTGCCGGTGCCGCCGACGACGACGTAGACGTCCTTGCCGGTGTAGTTGAGCCGGATGGCGGCGTCGTCGCTGTCGGCGGTGGCGCCCTGGTCGTCCAGCGTCCACCGGCCGTGCAGGGCGAACCGGTCGTCGGGCAGCGTCGCCGGGTAGGCGAACGTGGCGGTGCCGGCCCGGTACGGGCCGTCGCCGCCATAGTTGACGGCCCTGCCCGCGCCCAGGTAGGTCTCCGGTGTGAGCCTGGTGTGCGGGGTGGTGTCGACCGTGTTGGTCGCGCCCGGCAGCGTGGCGCCCGACGCATCGGTGAGCAGTTCGCGAATCAGCCGTTCGGTGCCGTCGTAGTCGCCCTCGCCGAACTTGGTGTGGCGCACCGCCCCCCGGGCATCGATGAGGTATTCGGCGGGCCAATACAGGTTCTGATAGCTGTTCCACGTCGCGTAGTCGTTGTCCAGCGCGACGGGGTAGCCGATGTGCAGCGCGGCGGCGCCGCCGGCCACGTTGCCGGGGACCCGCTCGAACGCGTACTCCGGCGTGTGCACCCCGATGACCACGAAACCGCTGTCGCGATACCGGTTGTACCAGTCGACCACGTGCGGGATCGCCCGCTGACAGTTGATGCAGGAGTACGCCCAGAAGTCGATCAGGACCACCTTGCCGCGCAGCGACGCGAGGTCGATCGGGGCTCCGCCGGGAGTGTTGAGCCACTGGGTGATCCCGGTGATGGCGGGCGCCGGTCCGCACTGCTGCAAGGCGGCAGCGCCGTCAGTGCAGTCGGCCAGCTGACCCGCGGGCGCGGTGCCGGCTGCCAGCTTCTGCCGAATCCCGTTGGCGCCGAAGCCCTTTTGCAGGGCAGCGCTGTAGTCGGGCACGGCGCGCTGCAGCGCGGCGGGCAGGTTGAAGACCAGGGCCACCGCCAGCAGGATCATCGCGATCCCGCCGGCGACCCGAATCCCGCGCTGCCGGCGGCGAAATGCCCCGACGCGCTCGGCGACGCGCCGCCCGGCCAGCGCGAAAACCAGCAGCGGCAGCGCGGCGCCGATCGCGAACGCCGCGGTCAAAACCAGGATCGGTGGGCCGATGCGGGCGGTCCCGCCGGCGACGACGATGGCGGCCAGCACCGGCCCCGCGCACGGCACATACAGCGCTCCGAGTGTCAGACCGAGCGCGAAACCCGTTCTGTTCGAGCCTAATTCGCGTTGCGGGAGGCGGGCAAAGGGCCGCTCGATCAGATGCTGCAGGGGCGGGAAGATCAACCCGAGCCCGATCAGGGTCAACGTCACCAGGGCCGCCCACCGGATCGCGTCCTGCGGCAGGTGCAGCGCCGAGAGCAGGGCCGAACCGGCCAGCGTGACCGTACTGAAGCTGAGGACCAGGCCCGCGATCACCAGATACGGGCGGCCCGCGCGGGTGCCGGCCCCGTCGCTGCTCACGCCGGAGAAGAAGACCACCGGAAGGACCGGCAGGATGCACGGCGAGATGCCGGTGACCAGACCGCCGAGGAAGCCGATGAGCGCGATTGTTCCCATGACAGCTATTCGGAGCCGGCCGGCGGTTAGTCGGTGTAGGCGAGCGAACGGGGCGCGGCCGGCTGCGGCGAGAAGCGGGGCGGGCGGGAACGCACCCGGATCGGCCACCAGAACCAGCGCCCCAGCAGGGCGGCGATGGACGGGGTCATGAACGCGCGCACGATCAGCGTGTCGAACAGCAGGCCCAGCCCGATGGTGGTGCCCACCTGGCCGATGATCCGCACGTCGCTGACGGCCATCGACGCCATGGTGAACGCGAACACCAGCCCGGCGTTGGTCACGACCTTGCCGGTGCCGCCCATCGACCGGATGATGCCGGTGTTCAGGCCGGCGTGAATCTCCTGCTTGAACCGCGAGACCAACAGCAGGTTGTAGTCGGATCCCACCGCCAACAGCACGATGACCGACATCGCCAGTACCAGCCAGTGCAATTCGATGCCGAGGATGTGCTGCCAGAACAGCACCGACAGCCCGAACGAAGCGCCCAGCGAAATGGCCACCGTCCCCACGATGACCGCGGCGGCGACCAGGGCGCGGGTGAGGATCAGCATGATGATGAAAATGAGGCACAGCGAGGAGATTCCGGCGATCACCAGGTCCCACTTTGCGCCGTCGGAGATGTCCTTGAAGACCGCGCCCGTCCCGGCCAGATAGATCTTCGCGTCCTCCAAGGGCGTTCCCTTGAGCGACTCTTCGGCGGCGGTGCGGATCTTGTCGATGCTCGCGATGCCCTCGGCCGACGCGGGGTCGCCGCGATGCAGGATGATGAAGCGCGCCGCGTGCCCGTCCGGGGACAGGAAGCTGTTCATCGCGCGCCGGAAGTCCTTGTTCTTGAACACCTCCGGCGGCAGGTAGAACGAGTCGTCGTTCTTGGACGCGTCGAAGGCGTGGCCCATCGCCGTGGCGTTGTCACTCATCTCGTCCATCTGGGCGAAGATCCCGGACATGGTGCTGTGCATGTCCAGCATCATGGCCCGCATGTTCTCCATGGTCTCGATCATCGGCGGGAACTGCGCGACCATCTGCGGCATCAGCCGATCCAGGTCCTTGATGTCACCGACCAGCGTGTTGAGCTTGTCGGTGATCTGATCGACCCCGTCCAGCGCGTCGAAAATCTGGCGGATCGACCAGCAAATCGGGATGTCGAAACAGTGCCTCTCCCAATAGAAGTAGCTGCGGATCGGCCGCCAGAAGTCGTCGAAGTCCGCGATGCGGTCCCGCAGCTCGTTGGTGATCTGCTGCATCTCGACGGTGTCGCCGACCATGCGGTGCGTGGTGGCCACGAGCTGCGTCATCAGCTCGTACATCCGCCGCATGTTGGCGATGGTCTTGGTCATCTCGTCGGCCTGCTTGAGCATGTTGTTCATCTGGTCGCGCTGGTATTTCATGCTCTGCATCTGGCCGGCGCTCTGCATGCTCATCTGGAACGGAATCGACGTGTGGTCCATGGTCGTTCCGTCGGGCCGGGTGATCGCCTGCACGCGCGAGATGCCCGGGACCCGGAAGATGCCCTTGGCCAGCCTGTCCAGCACCAGAAAGTCGGCCGGATTGCGCATGTCGTGGTTCGACTCGATCATCAGGATCTCCGGCTTCATCCGGGCCTGTGAGAAGTGGCGGTCCGCGGCCATCAGGCCCTCGTTGGCGGGGATGGAGCCGGGCAGGTACTCCCGGTCGTTGTAGTTGGCCTTGTAGCCCGGCAGGGTCAGCAGGCCGACCAGGGCGACCGCGCACGTGACGGCCAGGATCGGCAGCGGCCAGCGCACCACGGCGGTGCCGATCCGCCGCCAGCCGCGGACCCCGATCTTGCGCTTGGGGTCGAACACGCCGAACCGGCTGCCGACGGTGAGCACCGCCGGGCCCAGCGTCAGCGCGACCGCCACGGCGACGAGCATGCCCACGGCACAAGGGATTCCGAGCGTCTGGAAGTAGGGCATCCGCGCAAAGCTGAGGCAGAACGTCGCCCCGGCGATCGTCAGACCGGAGCCCAGGATGACGTGCGCCGTCCCCCGGTACATCGTGTAGAAGGCGGCCTCCCTGTCCTCGCCGGCCTGCCGGGCCTCCTGGTAGCGGCCGATGATGAAGATGCCGTAGTCCGTGCCCGCCGCGATCGCCAGCGAGGTCAGCAGGGACACCGCGAAGGTGGACAGCCCGATCAGTCCGGTGTGGCCGATGAGTGCCACGGCTCCCCGCGCCGCGGTCAACTCGAAGCCCACGGTGACCAGCAGGAGGACCACGGTGACGATCGACCGGTAGACGAACAGCAGCATGATCAGGATCACCGCGACCGTCGTCAACGTGATCCTCGCCGTGGACTTGTCGCCGCTGTGGTGCAGGTCCGCGGTGAGCGCCGCCACCCCGGTGACGTAGGCCTTGACCCCCGGCGGCGGCGGCACGCTGTTCACGATTTTGCGCACGGCGTCGACGGATTCGTTGGCCAGCGGCTCGCCCTGGTTACCGGCGAGATTCACCTGGACGGTCGCGGCCTTACCGTCGTTGCTCTGCGCGCCGGCGGCCGTGAGGGGGTCGCCCCAGAAGTCCTGGACGCTCAGCACGTGCGCCTTGTCGTCGCGCAACTTGCGAATGATCGAGTCGTAGTACCGGTGCGCGTCGTCGCCCAGGGGCTGGTCGCCCTCCAGCACGATCATCGCCGAGCTGTCGGTCTCGCCTTCGTTGAAGGCGTGCCCGATGTGCTTCATGGCCTGGAACGACGGCGCGTCCGTGGGGCTCAGCGACACCGACCGTTCCTGCCCCACCACCTCCAGCGACGGGACGAGCACGCTGAACACGACCGCCATGCCGACCCAGAACAGGATGATCGGCACCGAAAGGCGGTGGATTGTCCTTGCGAGCAACGGCCTTTCGGCATGGGCGTCGGGGACGTCGGAGTCGAAGAACCGTTGTGTCGTCATGCGGACTTCACCACGCAGAAGGTGTAGGCGCGGACCTCGTTGGAGATCCGCTCGGCCTTGACCACGTCGTCGACCGTGATGCGACAGCCGACGCTATCGCCGCTGGCGCGCGCCATGAGGTTTCCCATCACGGCGGCCTTGTCGGTGGTGATGCGCAGCGACCACGGCAGCGGCGCGCCGTCGACGCGGGTGGGGTCGCCGTTGACGTCGAAGTAGCTGATGTCCGCGGTGGTCCCCGGCGGCCCGAAGACCTCGTAGACGATCCGTTTGGGGTTGAACGGCTTGGGGTTCTGCAGGTTGCTGTCGGCATACGATTCGCGCTTTTCCGAGCCGAAGTAGCCGTGGACCCGATAGACGATGAATCCACCGATCACCACTACCGCCAGGATGACCAGTGGGATCCACGTCCGGGACAGCACCTTGAAAATCTGGGATCCCTTTCAGCGGTCGGGCATTTCTGTGGGCGGATCGCCGCGCTGCGCCCGTCCGCCCGGCACACGGTTCCGCGGTACCAGCGCAGCCAAGGCTTACCTAAGTAAATCATGGCCCGTCGTCGCCCGGACGGGACCGTTGATCCTTCCCCTCGCGGCTGGAGTGTAACGCATATCACGTGCGTAACGACGAAAAGGGCCGTTGATGTGGCCCCGGGAGCCGGCGCCGGGCAGCAACGGCCCACCGGCCGACACGGATCGGTTGCGGGCGAGGTCCCCGCACTGCTGACGATCGTCAGGCGTACGTGCGCAGCTGCACCATCTTGCGCATGACGTCGCTGAGCTTGTGCACCGGAGCCCCGCACGTCAGGCAGTAGCCGCCCGGGCAGCGGTTGATCCTGTCCACCTGCTGCAGGACCTGGGCCTTGAGCCGGCGGACGCAACCGATGCACAGGATCTCGACGATGTTCCCGGACGGGTCGAGGTTCGGGCGGTTGCATTGGTCCACGGCGTGCCGGTAGACGATGTGTGTCGCCCTGTTGGTGCACCCGGTCTCGGATTGGCAGGTGATCTCGAGCCAGTCGAGCGCCGCCAGCGCGTCAGACTGGGGGTCGACGACGCTCATCGCGTCCTCGCTGGGGCGCAGCATCCCGGCATGAGCATGATGTAAGTCCTGGTTGACTCTGGTCGCACGGACTGGCGTCCCCGCGTGAGCGGAATACCAGTCGAGAACTATTGATTTGTCCCCAAACTTCGGGGAAAAAGCGATTCCCGACAGTCGCAGAGTCTAAGCTCGATGGTCGATAAAGACCAGGGTCGATCTACGACCAGTTCCACACCGACATGTCGCCGGGCGGGTACTGGTTGCACACATCGGTGGCCTTGGCGACGACGCCCTTGTTGTTGAAGAAGATCTTCATGTGATTGACCCAGGCGAATGTCAGCGGATCGCCATTGTAGAAGTTTTCGGAATAATTCCTGCGGTCCGCCGGTGACAGCGAGTAAAACCAATGCGCCTTGTCGATAACCGCCTGTTGCAGGTTGGCGTGGTTGTTGAAGTCGATCATGTACCGCTGGTAGTAGACCGGGCTGGTATCCCGGACGGCGGCCAGGTACTGCTCGGCGTCGCAGGTGGTCGCGATCTGCCGGCGGGGAACCGGAAAGTCTTCCGTGGAGTCGGCCGCTGCGGTCTTCGGGAAGGTCGCAGCCGCGATGCCGAGAGCGACAAGAAGAGCAACAAAAACAACGCCCGCGCGCAGGGCGGAACTCAGCCGAGACATAGTTGTTACCGTAGCACTTTCGGGCCCCGGATACAGCGGCCCCGCCCATGTTCGTAGCCCATCTCACTATCCGTCCCGATCAGGGATGATGACGTGCGTGGGATCCGGCCGCAGCTCCGGCGGGGCCTGGCTGTAATCGCCGAAAGGGCCGTCGCGGCGCTCGACCGCCGCGCGCACGCCGCGCGTCTGAGCGGTTTCGATGAAGTCCAGCGCGTCGGGGGTGTTGCGCATCAGGCCGTCGAGGATGCCGCCCAGCGTCTGCGTCGAGGCCAGGCCCATGTTCTCGTAGGCCTGGTTGACGATCAGCTTCTGCGCCCGCAACTGCGACAGTGGGATCTGCGCCAGCTCCGCGGCGATCTCGGCGACCCGCGCCTCGAGCCGCTCGAACGGCACCGCCTCGTTGATCAGCTCGACCTCCGCGGCCTGCACGCCGGTAAGCGGCCGGCCGGTCAGCGAGTGCCACTTCGCCTTGGCCAGGCTAAGGCGATACAGCCACATGCCGGTCAGGTAGGCGCCCCACATCCGGCTGTACGGGGTGCCGATCACGGCGTCTTCGCTGGCGATCACGAGGTCGGCGCACAGCGCGTAGTCGCTGGCCCCGCCGACGCACCAGCCGTGCACCTGGGCGATCACCGGTTTCGAGGCCCGCCAGATCGCCATGAACTTCTGCGTGGGCCCGGTCTCGCGGGCGCTGACCATCGCGAAGTCCTTCCCCGGATCCCACCTGCCGTCGGTCATCATGGCCTCGCCCCACTGCTGGAAGCCGCCGCCGAAGTCGTACCCGCCCGAGAAGGCGCGACCCGCGCCGCGCAGCACGATCACCTTGATGCCCTGGTCCCGCTCGGCGAGCCCGATCGCCGCCTCGATCTCGTCGGGCATGGGCGGCACGATGGTGTTGAGGTGCTCGGGCCGGTTCAGCGTGATCGTGGCGACCGGGCCGTCCGTCGTGTACAGCAGGGTCGCGAAGGCGGGAGTCGTCATGGCTTCCTCAGGGATCGGGCTGGCGGTTTTCCGGCGACGACGCATAGATTCGCCCGCCGATCTTCAGGTAGGGCGTCGTCAGGTAGGCCGAGAAGACGACCACCGCGGAGAAGATCGCCGCCACCACGACGGCGTTGGGCCAGACCTTGCCCACCCCGACGGCGAAACTGACGATGCCGATGATCGACGTGGCCCAGTAAAACCGTCGTCCGGCGCGGCGGTCCTTGATGAAGCGGTAGCGCGCCTGGGCCGCCCCGGCCAGGACGAAGATCAGCCCGGTCGCCAGCAGGGTGAGCTCGATGCGTTCGATCGCCGACACGTCGACGATCCTAGGGCCGGTTCACCCGCGGCAGCCGTCGCCGTGCAGCCAACCCTGACAAAACGCGGTCTTCGTGCCGGCGGGTAGCATTTCCCACCAGGTGGGGGGTGTGGGAAAGGTCTGCCAGTGGGCGGGGCGGCGTTCGAGCGTCACCGGTTGCCGGCGCTGATCCGTCAGGGCCCGATGGGCAAGGTTTTCGCGACGGCGGCGGCGGTCGTGATAGCGCTCGCCCCGTTCTGGGTGCCGGCCGCGACATCCGGTGTGGCACGGGCGGCGCCGTGTGCCGGTGACGGGTCAAACCCGGTGTCCTGCCAGAACTGTCTGGTTTACGTGCAGTCCTATGGCACGTCGAACGTGTGCTACAGCGCCGCCCCGCCCCACCCGGTCCAGCCGCCGAGCCGGGCGCCGGTGTGGTCTTCGGAGCCCCTGCCGGAGCCGGCTCCGCTGGTGCCCTCGCCGGTGCACACGCCCGAGGTCGTTCCGCCGAGTCCGTCGCCCCCGACCGCGGTGCCGGCGCAGACCCCGAAGCTCAACCCGGGGGCGGGCGGCGTGCCGAGAAACGCTGCGTTGGTGGCGCCGCCGAAGGGTCTGGATGCGTCCCCGCAGGCGGTCGCGGACGCCAGGGCCGCACCGGCGACGCGGATCAACCCGGCCAGCCCGCTGGAGCCGCCGAGCCAGTTGTACGACTTCGCCCACCGGGTGCAGAACGTGGTCGACGCCCAAAGCGACAACGTCGACGTGGTCAAGGCCGACAACCAGGAACTGGTGCGCCCCCGGCATTGGGAGTACGTCGACTACGACGACAACCACCGCCCGGCCCTGTACAACCCGCTCAGCGAGGCGATGACCTTCCGTTACCTCTACGACGGCGCATACCGGGAGGTGTTCGTGCCGGCGGGTGGCCGGATCGTGCTCGACGTCGCCGCCGCCGGCTTGTTCCCCTTCACCGCGGTCGGCTACAGCCACGTGGCGTCGGGCAGCTTTTCCGGCGGGGCGTCGATACCGCCGCCGGGATCGGACGGCCCGCCGCCCTCGAACTACAGTCCGCCGACGCCGCCGGAGGTGTACCACGACGTCTCCGCCAACGTCGCCGCCGACAACCAGACCGTGGTGATCGGGCAGGTGCAGGTGGTGGGCCACGACGGCAGCCAGCCCGCGGCCAGCCAGGACACCTTCCTGCTCGACGACTCCACGCTGGCCTGGGGGCGCGTGAACGATCCGACCAGCCCCGCTCAGATCACCGTCACCAGGACCCAGTCGCTTCCGGCGGCCGGGCCGACCGACAACGGCAGCTACCTGGTGGCGCTGGCCACGCTCAAGGAGCCCACCCCACCCGCGGGACCGGCCTGGTGGCCCTCGGCGCTGAGCTATGGGGGGCTGGCGATAGCGGTGGGCCTGGTCGCGTCGATGATCAATCGCCGCAAGCGCAGCCCCGAATCGACCGCCGGCCGGCCCTGAGCCGCTACGGGTGATTCACGCAGAACGCCACGCACATGGCGTCGACGGGAATGGAAACCCACTGCGTTTGCCCGTCCGCCTGGCGCGCGCAGTAGATCGGGCCGGGGTTGCCCCACACCTTCGCGCCTTCCGGCGAGCATGGTTTGCCGAGGTCTGTGTCGGCGTGCGCGGGGCCACTTCCGAGGAGAATCGCGATCGGAGCGATCGCCGTCAATGCCGCCACCGCGGCGAACCTCGGTGCTCTCATGATCAACGCCCTCCTCGACCGCATCCGCTACATCGCCTTCGAGCTTAACCGCTGGCCGCGCCGAGCGTCCGCGACGACGGGCCCTGGTGGAAGTGGTTCAACGGGCTATCTTTAGAGGACGCGGGGGCCCGGGATTGGCGGAGAGTCGGGTGACGGCCATAGCAGCGTGCCGGACGTGTGGCGCCCAGCCTCTGGAAAATGCCCGGTTTTGCCACGGGTGTGGCTCCCCTTTGGAAGACGCCGGTATCCCGGCGGAGTACAAGCAGGTCACGGTGCTGTTCGCCGACGTAGTGCATTCGATGGACATCGGCGCGGCGGTCGGGGCCGAGCGGCTGCGTGAGATCATGGCCGACCTGGTCGACTGTGCTTCGGCGGTAGTGCAGCGGTATGGCGGCAGGGTGGACAAGTTCACCGGCGACGGCATCATGGCCGTGTTCGGCGCACCGGTGGCGTTGGAGGACCACGCCGTTCGTGCGTGTCTGGCGGCCTTAGGCGTTCAGGAGGAGGCCAAGCGGCTGGCCGTCGACGTCCAAGAGCGCGACGGTGTGGATCTGCAGTTGCGGGTGGGACTGAACTCCGGTGAGGTAATCGCCGGTGAAATCGGTTCGGGTGCACTGGGTTACACCGCCGTCGGTGAGCAGGTTGGTATGGCGCAGCGGATGGAATCGGTGGCACCGCCGGGCGGGGTGATGGTCAGCGGGTCGACAGCGAGACTGCTTGATGGTGCTGCGACTCTCGGTGAAGTTGAGCGTGTCCGCATCAAGGGCACCGATCAGCCACTCTGCGCACAGCGGCTGCTGGGCGTGCCGGAGGGGCATGACGCTGTCGGACGTGCTGAGTCGAATCTGGTCGGTCGGCGATGGGAGATGTCTGCCGTCGAGGGCCTGCTGGTGCGTGCCATCGACGGCCACGGGGTTGTGGTCGGCGTGGTCGGCTCACCCGGCATCGGTAAGAGCCGTTTGGTGCGCGAGGTAGCGGCGATGGCGGGTGGTCGTGGCGTGGAGGTGTTCACCACCTTCTGCGAATCGCACACCAGCCAGGTCCCCTTCCATGCCGTCGCACGGCTGCTGCGTGCCGTTGCGGGCGTCGAGGCTCTTGACGGGCAGACCGCTCGCGATCAAGTGCGCGACCGCGTTGCCGACGCAGATCCCGAGGACTTGCTGCTACTCGATGACCTACTGGGTATCGCCGACCCGAACGCTGCGTTGCCGGCCATCGATCCCGATGCCCGCCGGCGACGGTTGACCGCGCTGCTCAATGCCGCTTCCCTGGCTCGGAAAACGCCGGTGGTCTACGTCGTTGAGGACGTTCATTGGATCGACGAAGTCAGCGAGTCGATGATCGCCGACTTCCTCATCGTGATCCCGCAGACGCCGTCGCTGGTGCTGGCCACCTATCGCCCCGAATATCAGGGCGCACTCACGCGGGTGCACGGTGCTCAAACCATCGCCCTTGCGCCGCTGAGTGATTCGGAGACCGCGGCACTGGTCTGCGAGCTGCTAGGCCCTGATTCCGCCACTGCTGAGCTGGGCCGCAAGATAGCCGAGCGGGCCGCCGGTAACCCGTTTTTCGCCGAGGAGATCGTGCGCGAACTGGCCGAGCGCGGCGTGCTGCAGGGACAGACCGGCACATACGTGTCGACCGCAGACGTCAGTGCGGCCACGGTGCCTGCCACCTTGCAGGCGACCATCGCCGCTCGCATCGACCGCCTAAACCCTGGGGCTAAGCGCACCTTGTGCGCGGCGGCGGTCATCGGCTCGAAGTTCAGCCGGGACCTGTTGGAAACGCTGGGCATTGATCCCGTGATTGATGACCTGATGAGGGCACAGTTCATCGATCAGGTCACTTTCACCCGACAACCGGAGTTTGTGTTTCACCATCCGCTGATTCGGACGGTGGCCTACGAATCACAACTGAAGTCCGATCGCGCCGAGCTGCACCGGCGGCTGGCCGCTGCGATTGAATCCCACGATCCTGCAGCGGGAGATGAGAACGCTGCGCTGATCGCCGAGCATCTGGAGGCCGCCGGTGATTTACACGTTGCCTACGGCTGGCACATGCGCGCCGCAACCTGGGCGACCAACCGCGACATCAACGCGGCGCGGCTGAGTTGGCAACGCGCCCAGAAGATCGCAGACGCGTTGCCCGCCGCTGACCCAAGCCGGGCAGCCCTGTGCATCGCCCCGCGCACCATGCTGTGCGGGACCGCCTGGCGAGTCCATGACCAGGTTGCCGGTGCTCGCTTCGACGAACTGCGGGAATTGTGTACCGCCGCCGGTGACAAGGCGTCACTGGCTATCGCCATGGCGGGGCTGGTGGTGGATCACGTGTATCAGGACAGGCTGCGCGAGGCGTCGCAGCTGGCATCCGAAGCCATGGCCCTCATCGAGTCGATCAACGATCCAACTTTGGCGGTGGGGCTGTCCACAGCGGCCATCTACGCCAAGCTTGAGTGCGCCGAGTCGTGTGACATGCTGCAGTGGTCACAAAGGGTCATCGATCTGGCTGACGGTGACCCATCTATGGGCAACTTCCTTGTCGGGTGCCCATTAGCGCTCGCCTTTGGGATGCGGGCTATTGCTCGATATTGCCTGGGTCGTTCCGGATGGCGTGACGACCAGCAGCAGGGCCTGGCCATGGCCCGTGATGCTGACCCTATGTCCTACACCTTGGTCGTCACTTATATCTACGGCGGAATTACGAATGGCGTTAACGAGCCCGACGATCCGGCGATGCGGGAGATTGAGGCTACTCTGCGGATTGCCGAACGGTCGGGCGATGACGATGGGTTGACCTTCGCCCGGATGACGCTGGGTCTTGCGTTGGTGCACCGCCACACGGTTGCGGAGCGTGATCGCGGACAGAAGCTCCTGGCCGAGATCAGCGACGTGTTCGTACGCCGGGGACACAATCTAGGCGAGTTGCCACTCGTCAATGTGTACGTGGCGCGGGAGAGGGCTCGGCGTGGAGATCGCGATGACGCCATACCGCGCATGCGTGCCGCCACCGACCATCTGTTCCGTTACGCACAGCTGCTGCTGTGGGGCATTCCGGCGACGGGTGTTCTGGTGCAGACACTGTTGGACCGCGGGGCCGAGGGCGATGTGACCGAGGCGGAGGCCGCGGTCGAGCGGTTGGCGACCGCGCCGGCCGATGAGGGTCTGGTGATACGTGACATTTGGCTGTTGCGGCTGCGGGCTCTCCTGGCGCGGGCTCACGGCGATACCGAGGTTTACGCGCGGTTCCGGGATCGCTACCGCGACATGGCGAAATCGCTTGGCTTTGAAGGGCATATCGCCTGGGCCGAGGCGATGCCATGACGGCGGCTGCCCCTTCGGGGGTGGTGACGTTTTTGTTCACAGATGTCGAGGGTTCGACTCGCCGGTGGGAGGCCGACGCGCCAGCGATGCGGGCGGCGCTCGTCGTGCACGACAAGGTGTTGCGCACGGCGATCGAGGCGTATGACGGGTTTTTGTTCAGCCACACGGGCGATGGTTTCGTAGCGGCCTTCGCGTCGCCGATGTCGGCCGTGAACGCCGCGATCGAGGCGCAACGGGAGTTGCAGTTGCCGGTGCGGATGGGGTTGGCGACCGGCGAGGCCGAGCTGCGAGACGGGGACTACTTCGGCACGGTGCTCAATCGAGCCGCACGGGTGATGGCCGCCGGGCATGGCGGGCAGATCCTGTTGGCCGACTCGACGGCGGGTCTGCTCAACGGGATTGATCTCATCGATCTGGGGCCGCGGCGGTTGCGGGATATCCCAAGTTCGGTTCAGGTGTTCCAGGTCCGAGCGGCGGTTCTGCGCACGGAGTTTCCGCCGTTGCGGGCACTAGATGTGAGTCCGGGCAACCTGCGGGCTGCCCCGACGAGTTTCATCGGGCGTGAGTCCGAGGCCGGCGAAGTGCAAGTCGCGGTCAAGGCTCATCGATTGGTCACGTTGACCGGTGTGGGCGGGGTCGGCAAGACTCGGCTGGCGCTGGAAGTGGCGCGGCGGCTGAGTGATGAATTCCCCGACGGAGTGTGGCTTTTCGAGCTGGCCGCGGTGACCGATCCGGCAGCGGTCCCCGACGCGGTCGCCGCGGTGCTGGGGATCACCCAACAGTTTGGCCGCAGCGTGGCCGAGAGCGTGGCCGCCGCCCTGGAGGGCAGGGTGCGGCTGCTGGTGTTCGACAACTGTGAACACGTGCTGGTGGCAGCCGCGGATCTGATAGAGGCGATTCTCGCGCAATCGGCAACTGTCCGAGTCCTCGCGACGAGTCGCGAAGGACTAGGAGCCCCCGACGAGCAACTGTGGCCGGTGCCGTCGCTGGACGTCGGTGGGGGGATCGACTCTGCCGCAGTCGATCTTTTCGTCGAACGCGCCCGCAGTGTGGCCCCGCACTTTTCGATCGACAAGCCCGATGAGGCGGCCGCGGTGGTGGAGATCTGCCGCCGCCTCGACGGCGTTCCGTTGGCCATCGAGTTGGCGGCCTCCCGGATAGCGGCCATGACCGCCGGTGAGGTGCGGGATCGCCTCGATCAGCGGTTCCGGTTGCTGGTGGGCGCGCGGCGCGGACTGGAACGCCACTCCACTCTGCGCCACGCGGTGGCGTGGTCTTACGACCTGCTCGACGAGCCGGAGAAGATGCTGCTCGACCGGTCTTCGGTGTTCGCCGACGGATTCGACTTGCAAAGTGCCTGCGCCGTAGCGGGTTTCGATGACGACTTCGCCACTCTGGATCTGCTGGACGCCCTGGTGCGCAAGTCGCTGCTGGTCGCTGACCGGTCTTCGGGGCGGACCCGGTTTTCGATGCTGGAGACGATCCGC
The DNA here is from genome assembly GCF_001668725.1 of Mycobacterium sp. E787. Taxonomy (GTDB): domain Bacteria; phylum Actinomycetota; class Actinomycetes; order Mycobacteriales; family Mycobacteriaceae; genus Mycobacterium. Next base: position 20,688 of record NZ_LZKL01000046.1, read on the forward strand.
CAGTTCGCCGAGGACCAACTCGTCGCCCGCGGCGATGCCTCAGCGATTCGCAACGCTCACGCCCGGTACTTCGCCGGACGCGAAGCCGACATCCTGGCCCTGTGGGATAGCCCGCGGCAGCGTGAGGCCTACGAGTGGTTCATGATCGAGCTGGCCAACTTGCGCACAGCGTTTCGGTGGGGCACCGACAACGCCGACCTTGATGTCGCGGCCACTATCGCCACCTACGTGGGGTGGCTTGGCACTTGCCACCAGAGCTATGAGCCGGTGGCCTGGGCTGAAGAACTGATCGAGGCCGCCCACGCAGCCGGCCACCCCCGGCTGGCATTCCTGTACGTGATTGCGTCGCAATGCTACGCGACCGGACGGATCGAGGCGGCCCTCCGTTACTACGACGCCGGCCAGATCGTTCTCGGCAGGAGCCACGAGGTGCTGCCGTACGGCATCGACGGCTGGCTTGGAGCTGTATACCTAGCCGTCGGGCGGCCCGAGCGGATGGCCGAATGGTGCCGCGCCCGGCTCGCGCGCCGCCGCGACGCCAACGCCGTCATCCGGTCAATACTTGTTATCGCCCTTGCATTGGCCGGTTCCAACGGGGAGGCAATGGACTGCGCGGACGGCCTCATCGAGGAAGCGGAGGCAGCAGGCAACCCCCACTGGCTCGCGTCGGCACTTGGTGCCTATGGTTCGGCTTGCCGTGACGCGAATCCTGTTGCAGCAATTCACGCCTTCAGCCGCGGCCTGATGGTCGCTCAAGACAGCGGCAACCGCGCCAATGCGTCAATTCTTGCGGGATTTCTGGCACGACTCGAGTGCCGACACGGCGACAATGTGTCCGCATTCCATCACCTCACCCTGGCGATCCGCAACTACCACAATTCGGGCAATACCACGACGCTCCGCGGCCCACTGGCCGACCTCGCCGTTCTTTTCGACCGGCTCGGACGCCACGAACCGGCAGCCACCATCGCCGGGTTCGCGCTCAGTCCCCTCTCGGCATCAGCGGTCCCAGAAATCACCCCTGCGATCACCCACCTGCGCGAAGTCCTCGGCGAGGCGACCTACGGATCGCTCGCCCGCAAGGGCGAGACGATGACCACCGCCGAGATAATGGCCTACGCCTACGACCAAATTGACCAGGCCCAAATAGAATTGAACGAGATCTCGAAATAGATCAGCTGCGAGTCGTGCGACCGCTGGTCGAAGATGTGTCGCTGCTGGTCAACGTCCGCCAGAGGAACGCGTAGCTGAGGGCCGACTTGAACGCGACCTGCTCGTTGTCGGCGGCGCCGGCGTGGCCGCCCTCGATGTTCTCGTAGTACCAGACCAGCTGGTCTGCGGCTTCCAGGGCCGCCGTCATCTTACGGGCGTGGCCCGGGTGCACGCGGTCGTCGCGGGTGGACGTGGTCATCAGCACCGGCGGGTAGCGCCGGGTCGGCGAAACGTTCTGGTAGGGCGAGTATTCGGAGATGAAGGCCCAGTCGTCTGGGTTGTCCGGGTCGCCGTACTCGGCCATCCATGACGCCCCGGCCAGCAGCAGGTGGTAGCGCCTCATGTCCAGCAGCGGCACGTCGCAGACCAGGGCGCCGAACTTCTCCGGGTACTGGGTCAGCATGATGCCCATCAGCAGCCCGCCGTTGCTGCCGCCGCGGGCGCCCAGCTGCCCGACGGTGGTGATCCCGCGGTCCACCAGATCGGTTGCCACGGCGGCGAAGTCCTCGGCCACTTTGTGCCGGTGCTCGCGCATCGCCTGGGTGTGCCAGCCGGGCCCGTACTCGCCGCCGCCGCGGATGTTGGCCAGCGCGTAGGCGCCCCCGCGGGCCAGCCACAGCCGGCCCAGCACCCCGCTGTAGGCGGGGGTGTTGGCGGTTTCGAATCCGCCGTAGCCGCTCAACAGGGTGGGTCCGGGGCCGTCGGCCCCGTCTTCAGAGCTGCGCCGCACCACGAAGTACGGGATCGCCGTGCCGTCCTTGGATGTGGCGAATTGCTGTGCCACCGATAGCTTTTCGGCGTCGAAGAACGCCGGGGCGGACTTGATCGGCTCGAGCCGCGCGCCGGCGCCGCCGCGCATCAGCCGTGACGGGCTGACGAATCCGCTGGAATCGAGGAAGAATTCGTCACCTTTGTCGTCGGCGGCGACGACGACGGTGTTGGTCGATTCGGGGATGCCCGCGACCGGCTCGCGCCGCCACTGGCCCGGCGTGGCGATCTCGACGCGGCTGGCCACGTCGGCGAGCGTCACGATCAGCAGCTGGTCCTTCGTCCACGCGTAGTGATTCAGGGCGGTGTGTTCGTCGGGCTCGAAGACGACCGTCAATTCGGCCGTGCCGTCCAGGAATTCGTCGTAACCGGCGGCCAGCAGTGATCCCGCGGCGTAGGTCGCGCTGCCGGTGTACCAATCGGTGCGCAGCTCGATGAGGATCCAGTCGCGATGGATCGACAGGCTCGCGTCGGTGGGCGCGTCGATGCGGATCAGTTCCGGGCCGCGCAACTCGTAGACTTCTTCGTTCCAGAAGTCCAGCGCGCGCCCCAGGAAGGTCCGCTCGAAGCCGGGCGTGCGATCCACCGACGCCGAGACGCGGACGTCGGCGCGGGAGCCCTCGAAGACGGTCTGCGCGTCGGCCAATGGCGTGCCGCGCCGCCAGCGCTTGATCACCCGGGGGTATCCGGACTCGGTGAGGGAGTCGGCGCCGAAGTCGGTGCCCACCAGCACGTTGTCCGGGTCGACCCACGCGATCTGCGACTTGGCCTCCGGCAGTCCGAACCCATCGGCGACGAATTGGCGTGTGGTCATGTCGAATTCGCGCACAACGGACGCGTCCGAGCCGCCACGGGACAGACCGATCAGCGCCCGGGTGTGATCGGGCTCGATGACGCCGGCGCCCGCCCACACCCATTTCTCGTCGTCGGCTCGCCCCAGCTCGTCGACGTCGATCAGCACGTCCCACTCCGGGGAGTCGGTGCGATAACGGTCCAGCGTGGTGCGCCGCCACAGCCCCCGCGGGTTGGCGGCGTCGCGCCAGAAGTTGTACAGGAATTCGCCGCGGCGGACCACGTACGGAATCCGGGCATCGGTGTCGAGCACCTCGAGCGCCTCGGTGCGCATCCGCTCGAACTCCGCGTCGCGGAACTTCGCCAGGGTCGGTTCGTTGCGTGCCCGCACCCACTTGAGTGCGTCTTCGCCGGTGACGTCCTCCAGCCACAGGTATGGGTCGTCGTCCACGCCCACCATTGTGTTCGAGCGCCGTTATGAAGTTGTCACCAGGATCACACCCACACGAGACCTATGTGGTACCCGTATATACAGTTAATCTCTTAACATCCCCTTATGGACCACAGTGCTTCCATAGATGGACGGCAGAGGCTACGGCTGGCGGACTATCTGGACGCCGAGGGCCACATCGCCCTCCCGGACGACGCCACGCTGACCTCCCGCCTGTACCGCAATATCGCCGAGCTCGGCGACGCCGTGTCGTATCGCTATCTGGACTACGGCCACGTCGCCGACGGCGAACCGGTCGAGCTGAGCTGGACCCGCCTCGGCGTGCGGCTGCGCGCGGTCGGCGCCCGGCTGCAACAGGTCACCGCACCGGGCGACCGGGTGGCGATCCTGGCGCCGCAGGGCACCGACTACGTCGTCGGCTTCTTCGCGGCCATCGCCGCCGGCAACATCGCGGTGCCTCTGTTCGCGCCCGAGCTGCCCGGCCAGGTCGAACGGCTCGACGCGGTGCTGGGCGATGCCGTCCCGTCGGTCGTGCTGACCACAACCGGCGCCGCCGAGACCGTGCAGTCGTTCGTGCGCACATTGCCGCGCCACCGCCGGCCGCGGGTCATCGCCGTGGACGCCGTGCCCGACTCGGTGGGTGCCACCTTCGCCCCGGCGCGCCCGGGCATCGACGACATCGCCTACCTGCAGTACACGTCGGGTTCGACCCGCACGCCCGCCGGTGTCGAGATCACCCACCGCGGGGTCATCACGAACGTGGTGCAGATGATCGATTCGGTCGGCCTGGACTGGAATATCCGAAGCATCAGCTGGTTGCCGCTGTTTCACGACATGGGGCTGCTGATGATCATGTTCCCGGCGCTGTGTGGCGGGCAGATCACGTTGATGTCGCCGACGGCGTTCGTGCGGCGGCCCTACCGGTGGATCCGCGAATTGGCCCGGCAGTCCCGCCACGGCCGCACCTTCGCCGCCGCCCCCAACTTCGCCTTCGATCTGGCCGCCGAGCGCGGATTGCCGGGTCCCGGCGAAGAGCTCGACCTGAGCAATGTCGCGGGGCTCATCAACGGGTCCGAACCGGTCAGCATCGCCTCGATCGAAAAGTTCAGCGAGGCCTTCGCGCCCTACGGGCTGCCTGCCACCGCCGTCAAACCGTCCTACGGGATGGCCGAGGCGACGTTGTTCGTCTCGACCATCGGCCCGCAGGCCCGGCCCAGCGTGGTCCATCTGGATCGCGACGAGCTGGGCGCGGGCCGCGCGGTGCCGGTCGTCCCCGGCGCGGCCAACGCCGTCGCGCAGGTGTCATGCGGCCGCGTTGCGCGCAGCCTCTGGGCGGTCATCGTCGACCCGGACACCGAGGCGGAGCTGCCCGACGGCCGGGTCGGGGAGATCTGGCTGCACGGCGACAACGTCGGCCGGGGCTACTGGGGCCGGGCCGCGGAGACCGAGCTGGCTTTCCGCAACAAGCTGCAGTCCCGGCTGGAGGCCGGCAGCCACGCCGACGGGTCGGCGGTGGGCGGCACCTGGTTCCGCACCGGTGACCTCGGCCTGTATCTCGACGGGGAGCTCTACATCGTCGGCCGCATCAAGGATTTGGTGATCGTCGACGGCCGCAACCATTACCCGCAGGACATCGAGGCCACCGTGTCCGCGGCGGCGCCGGCGGTGCGGGACGGCCACGTGACCGCGTTCTCGGTGCCCCGCGAGCCCGCCGGCGAGCAGCTGGTGATCGTCGCCGAACGCGCTGCCGGCGCAGGCAAGGCCGACCCGGCCGTGACCGTCGAGGCGATCCGCGCCGCCGTCTCGCGCCGGCACGCGCTGCCGGTGGCCGACGTCCGACTGCTTTCTGCCGGCCGAATCCCCCGCACCACCAGCGGAAAGCTCGCGCGCCGCGAGTGCCGGGCCCGCTATCTCGCGGGCGAGTTCTAGCAGCCTGCTGCCCCGCATCGCGCCGCGCTGACGGCGGTACTGTGAACTGTGTCACGGGAGCGAAAAAGGAGGCGGGAAAGATGACTGTTTTCGCACGTCCGGGCTCTGCCGGAGCGTTGATGTCCTACGAGTCCCGGTACGGGAACTTCATCGGGGGCGAGTGGGTGGCGCCGGTGGGCGGCCGCTATTTCGAGAACCCGACGCCGGTGACGGGCCAAACGTTCTGCGAGGTGGCCCGCTCCGACGAGGCCGACATCGCTCACGCGCTCGACGCCGCGCAAGCGGCGGCCCCGGCGTGGGGCAAGACCGCGCCGGCCGAGCGGGCGGCGATCCTGAACAAGATCGCCGACCGCATCGACGAGAACCAGGCGGCGCTGGCCGTCGCCGAGGTGTGGGACAACGGCAAGCCGGTCCGCGAGGCGCTGGCCGCCGACATCCCGCTGGCGGCCGACCACTTCCGGTATTTCGCCGCGGCGATCCGCGCTCAGGCGGGTTCGCTGTCGCAGATCGACTCCGACACCGTCGCGTATCACTTCCACGAGCCGCTGGGGGTGGTCGGGCAGATCATCCCGTGGAACTTCCCCATCCTGATGGCCGCCTGGAAGATGGCGCCGGCGCTGGCGGCCGGCAACGCGGTGGTGCTCAAGCCCGCCGAGCAGACGCCGGCGTCGGTGCTCTACCTGATGTCGCTGATCGGCGACCTGCTGCCGGCGGGGGTGCTCAACGTCGTCAACGGGTTCGGCGCCGAGGCGGGCAAGCCGCTGGCGTCGAGCGACCGGATCGCCAAGGTCGCCTTCACCGGGGAAACCACCACCGGGCGGCTGATCATGCAGTACGCCTCGCAGAACCTGATCCCGGTGACCCTAGAGCTCGGCGGCAAGAGCCCCAACATCTTCTTCTCCGACGTGATGGCCCGGGGCGACGACTTCCAGGACAAGGCGCTGGAGGGCTTCACCATGTTCGCCCTCAACCAGGGGGAGGTGTGCACCTGCCCGTCGCGCAGCCTGATCCAGGCCGACATCTACGACGAGTTCCTGGAGCTCGCCGCGATCCGGACCAAGGCGGTGCGGCAGGGCGACCCGCTGGACAGCCAGACGATGCTGGGCTCGCAGGCCTCCAACGATCAGCTGGAAAAGATCCTGTCCTACATCGAGATCGGCAAGGGCGAGGGCGCCAAGATCATCACCGGTGGGGAGCGCGCCGAACTGGGCGGTGATCTGTCGGGCGGCTACTACATGCAGCCGACCATCTTCGGTGGCAACAACAGCATGCGGATCTTCCAGGAGGAGATCTTCGGCCCGGTGGTGGCCGTCACGTCGTTCTCCGACTACGACGACGCGATCTCGATCGCCAACGACACCCTCTACGGGCTGGGCGCGGGCGTGTGGAGCCGCGACGGCAACACCGCCTACCGGGCCGGACGCGACATCCAAGCCGGCCGGGTGTGGGTCAACTGCTACCACGTCTACCCCGCGCACGCGGCGTTCGGCGGCTACAAGCAGTCCGGCATCGGCCGCGAGAACCACAAGATGATGCTCAACCACTACCAACAGACGAAGAACCTGCTGGTGTCCTACTCCAACAAAGCGCAAGGGTTCTTCTGATGGTCTCGGGCGCCGTCATCACCCCCGCCGCCGCCGACCTGTTGGCGCGGCTGCAGGAGCGGCACGGTCCCCTGATGTTCCATCAGTCCGGCGGCTGCTGCGACGGCTCGTCGCCGATGTGCTACCCGAGCGGCGACTTCCTGGTCGGCGACCGCGACGTGCTGCTCGGCGTGCTCGACGTGGGTGACGGGGTGCCGGTGTGGATTTCCGGCCCGCAATACGCGGTGTGGAAGCGCACGCAGTTGGTCATCGACGTGGTGCCGGGCCGCGGCGGCGGGTTCAGCCTGGAGGCGCCCGAGGGCGTGCGCTTCCTCAGCCGCGGCCGCGCCTTCACCGACGCGGAGAAGGCCGAGCTGGCGGCCGCGCCCGTCGTCACCGGGGCCGCCTACCAACGCGGCGACCGCCCGTCCGAGCGCGGCCGGGTGGTGGCCGTGGGCAAGTAACCTCGTCAGCGTGATCCCGCTTCCGCGTCCCTGGTTGCTGGCCGGCGCCATGCTGATCGGTTGCGCCGCAGGCATGTTGGCCGCGGTCGCGCTGACCGGCATGGTCCATGCCGGGGCGCGCCCCGGCGTCGCCGTCGCGCTGGTGGTCGGGATCCCCGGCGTGGTCGGGCTGCTGACGGTCCTGTTCTCGGGGCGTCGGTGGGTGACGATGGTGGGCGCGTTCATCCTGTCGCTCGGCCCGGGCTGGTTCGGCGCGCTGGTCGCCCTGCAGGTGGCCTCCGGTGGCTGACGACGACGACCGGGCGTCGAGCCCGGGGACCGAGGCGTTCGTGCCGGACTTCGACGACGACGAGGACACCGGCACCCAATCCTTCGTCCCGGACTTCGACGACGACACCGGCTCGCAGCCGATTCCGGCGGCCGCGGCGGAGGAGAAGGCGGCGGAGCGTGCGCCCGAGCCGCCCGCGGCTGCGCCGGGGGGCGAGCCCGGCGGTTTGCCGGTGCAGCCCATCGCCGTTCCCGGTCGCTACCTGTACCTGAAGTGGTGGCAGCTGGTGCTGGTGCTGCTCGGCGTCTGGGCGGTGTCGGGTCCGGTGGGTCTCGGCTTGTTCTACTGGTGGCACCACTCGGCCAACAAGACCGCCGCGGCGTTCACGGTCCTGGTGTACGTCGTGGCCTGCGGTGTGGGCGGCGTGCTGCTGGCGATGGCGGAGGGCAGGGCGCTGCTCTCGGCGCTGTCACTCGCGGTGATGTCGGGGCCGTTCGCATCCGTCGCCGCCGCGGCACCCCTGTACGGCTACTACTTCTGCGAGCGGGCGGGTCACTGCCTGGCCGGCGTCATCCCGTACTAGGCCGCGATGTCCCCCCGGGTTCGCGGGGGTGGGGTCATGGACGAACGCGAGGCCCCACACTCGACGTCCCAGATGCAGGGGCGCCCCACTAGGGTGGGGGCCGTGACTTCCCACTATGACGTCGTCGTCCTCGGGGCCGGCCCCGGGGGATATGTCGCGGCCATCCGCGCCGCGCAGCTCGGCCTGAACACCGCAGTCGTCGAGTCCAAGTACTGGGGCGGGGTCTGCCTCAACGTCGGCTGCATTCCGTCCAAGGCGTTGCTGCGCAACGCCGAGCTCGTGCACATCTTCACCAAGGAGGCCAAGACCTTCGGCATGAGCGGCGAGGCGACCTTCGATTACGGCATCGCCTTCGACCGCAGCCGCAAGGTGGCCGAGGGCCGCGTCGCCGGCGTGCACTTCCTGATGAAAAAGAACAAGATCACCGAGATCCACGGGTACGGCCGGTTCACCGATCCCCACACGCTGTCGGTCGATCTCAACGACGGCGGGACCGAAACGGTCACGTTCGACAACGTCATCATCGCCACCGGCAGCAGCACCCGGCTGGTGCCGGGCACCTCGTTGTCGGCCAACGTGGTCACCTACGAGGAACAGATCCTGTCGCGAGAGCTGCCGGAGTCGATCATCATCGCGGGGGCCGGGGCCATCGGCATGGAGTTCGGCTACGTGCTGCACAACTACGGCGTCGACGTGACCATCGTGGAGTTCCTGCCGCGTGCGCTGCCCAACGAGGACGCCGAGGTGTCCAAGGAGATCGAGAAGCAGTTCAAGAAGCTGGGCATCAAGATCCTCACCGCCACCAAGGTCGAGTCCATCAACGACGACGGCTCGGCGGTCACGGTGACCGTCAGCAAGGACGGCAACGCGCAGGAGCTCAAGGCCGCAAAGGTGTTGCAGGCCATCGGGTTTGCGCCCAACGTCGAGGGTTACGGGCTGGAGGCGGCCGGGGTCGCGCTGACCGAGCGCAAGGCGATCGGCATCACCGACTACATGCGCACCAACGTCGACCACATCTATGCCATCGGCGACGTCACCGGCCGGCTGATGCTGGCCCACGTCGCCGAAGCCATGGGCGTGGTGGCGGCCGAAACCATCGCCGGCGCAGAAACATTGGCTCTGGGCGACTACCGCATGCTGCCGCGCGCGACGTTCTGCCAGCCGCAGGTCGCCAGCTTCGGGCTGACCGAGGAGCAGGCCCGCGACGAAGGCTACGACGTGGTGGTGGCCAAGTTCCCGTTCACCGCCAACGGCAAAGCCCATGGCCTGGGCGACCCCAGCGGTTTCGTCAAGCTGGTCGCCGACGGCAAGTACGGCGAGCTGCTGGGCGGGCACCTGATCGGCCACGACGTGTCCGAGCTGCTGCCCGAGCTGACGCTGGCCCAGAAGTGGGACCTGACCGCCACCGAGCTGGCCCGCAACGTGCACACCCACCCGACCATGTCGGAGGCGCTGCAGGAATGCTTCCACGGCCTGACCGGCCACATGATCAACTTCTAAGAATCGATGAATTCCGAAGAGACGCGTGACACCGTGATCGGCGTGATCGCCGGCGTCGCCACCGGTTACGTGCTGTGGCTGGTGGCCTTTTCGATCGCCGACGACAACGCGGCGGTGGGCCGGTGGGCGCCGACGGTGTTGCTGCTGTCGCTCGCGCTGGCGGTCTGCGCCACCCTGTGGGCGTCGCTGCAGCGCCGGCGCAAGAGGTACGCGTGGTCGGCGTTCGGCTTCGGATTGCCGCTGCTGCCGGTGGTGCTGACGCTGGCCGTGCTGGCCGACGTCTACTTCTAGACGGGCCGGTCCAGGGGGATGGCCAGCGCCGACATCGTCGCGGCCAGGCCGTCGTATTGGCTTGCCAGCAGGCAGAATTCGATGAGCTGACGCCGATCCAGGTGCGTCGCCAGCTGCCGCCAGGTGTCGTCGGTGACCGTGCGTTGCTCGAGGAACTCATCGGTGGCCGCCAGCAGCGCCTGCTGCCGTTGCGTCAGGCGCCCCTCGACCCGGTCCAGCGTCTCGGGCCATGCGAAGATGGCGGCCTGCAGCTCGTCGTCGAGCCCCTGATGTCGGGCCATTCCGCGATGGTGTTGCAACTCGTATTCGCAACTGCGCACGTGCGCGACCCGCAGGATGACCAACTCGGTGTCGATCGCCGGCAGCCGCCCGCGCAGCAGCCGCCCGCTGTACATCGACCAGGTCCAGAACAGCATCCGCCGCTGCCCCAGCGTGGTGAACAGGTGCATCTCCGGTACGCCCATCCGGCGCGCGGCCGCCTTCGCCATCACCCAGTTGATCGGCCCCAGTTCGCGGAACCGGCCCGACGGGATGCGGCCGTCGGTGCTCACGGTTGCTTCACCAGGTAGGGGGACACGGTGCTGCGGTGCTCGTCGAGATCGAGGGCGCGGCCCAGGGCCGGGAAGGCCCGTTGCGGGCAGTTGTCGCGTTCGCAGACGCGGCAGCCGGCGCCGATCGGTGTGGCGATATCGCCGGACAAGTCCAGTCCCTCCGAGTAGACGAGCCGATGAGCGTGGCGGAGCTCGCAGCCCAGCCCGATCGCGAAGGTCTTACCCGGCTGACCATACCGCGCGGCGCGGCGTTCCACGGTGCGGGCCACCCACATGTAGTTGCGGCCGTCGGGCATCTGCGCGATCTGCACCAGGATTTTGCCCGGGTTGGCGAACGTCTCGTAGACGTTCCACAACGGGCACGTCCCGCCGCTCGACGAGAAGTGAAAACCCGTGGCGGACTGGCGTTTTGACATGTTGCCTGCGCGGTCCACCCGGACGAACGAGAACGGCACCCCCCGCATCGTCGGGCGCTGCAGCGTCGAAAGCCGGTGCGCGATGGTCTCGTAACTGACCGCGTAGAAGGACGACAGCCGCTCGACGTCGTAGCGGAAATTCTCGGCGACGTCGTGGAACTGGCGGTAGGGCAGCACCGCGGCCGCCGCGAAGTAATTGGCCAGGCCCAGCCGGGCCAGCGTGTGCGACTCCTCGCTGGTGAACTTGCCCTCGGCGACCAGCTCGTCGATCAGCTCGCCGAACTCCAGGTACGCCAGTTCGGCCGCCAGCTTGAACACCTGCTGACCCGACGAGAGGTGATTGCTGATCTCCAGCGTCTTGGTGTCGGGGTCGAAGCGGTGCAGCACGGTGTCCCCGAGGTCGATGCGCCGGGTGATGTGCACCCCGTGCACCTCGGTGAGCCGGCGGGTCAGCTCGCGGGCCAGATCACCGTGGTGAAGGCGCATCTTGATGGTGAGGTCCTCGGCGGCGGTGTCCAGCTCGTGCAGGTAGTTCTGGCGTTGGTAGAAGTAGTCGCGCACCTCCTCGTGGGGCATGGTGATCGACCCGCTGCCGCTGCCGTCGGAGTACCGCTCCTCGGTGGCGGCGGCCAGCTGCGCGGTGGTGATCCGGTACCGCCGGTGCAGGTTGACCACGGCGCGGGCCAGGACCGGATGGGCGCTGACCATCTCGGCCACCTCGGTCGGCTCGACGTCGATGTCGAGGTCGCGGTCCATCGTGACCTCGCGCAGCTCGGCGACCAGCCGGGTGTCGTCCTGGGGGGCGAAGAAGGTCGCGTCCACCCCGAACACCTCGGTGATCCGGAGCAGCACGGCCACCGTCAGGGGCCGGACGTCGTGCTCGATCTGGTTGAGGTAGCTCGGCGAGATCTCCAGCATCTGGGCCAGCGCGGCCTGAGAAAACCCGCGCTCGTTGCGGAGCTGGCGAACGCGGGAGCCGACGAAGGTTTTGGCCACCCAAGCAGCCTACCGGGCGCTGCGAAGGCACGGTTCGCAGAGTTGGCAGGCCCGCGCGGTCGGTTCGGGATTGGCGATTCCGCGGGGCGATTTGGCATCATTCGCAGCGGGGGCCGGGGTTAACCTGGGATACCGACGCGGAGGAACGGGGAGACTGAGCCGTGAGCCTGGACAAAACAATGATGCCGGTGCCCGACGGTCATCCCGACGTATTCGATCGCGAATGGCCGCTTCGGGTCGGTGACATCGACCGCACCGGTCGGCTGCGCCTGGACGCCGCGTGCCGGCACATCCAGGACATCGGTCAGGACCAGCTGCGCGAGATGGGCTTCGAGGAGACCCATCCGCTGTGGATCGTCCGGCGCACCATGGTCGACCTGATCCGCCCGATCGAGTTCCAGGACCTGCTGCGCTGCCGGCGCTGGTGTTCGGGCACCTCGAACCGGTGGTGTGAGATGCGGGTGCGCATCGACGGGCGCAAGGGCGGCCTGATCGAGTCCGAGGCGTTCTGGATCAACATCAACCGGGAGACGCAGATGCCCGCGCGCATCGCCGACGACTTCCTGGCGGGTCTGCACAAGACGACCGACATCCAGCGGCTGCGCTGGAAGGGGTATCTGAAGCCCGGCAGCCGCGACGATGCGACCGAGATCCACGAGTTCCCTGTCCGGGTGACCGACATCGACCTGTTCGATCACATGAACAACTCGGTGTACTGGAGCGTGGTCGAGGATTATCTGGCGTCGCACCCCGAGCTGTTGCAGGGGCCGCTGCGCGTCACGATCGAGCACGAGGCGGCGGTGGCGCTGGGCGACAAGCTGGAAATCATCTCGCACGTCCACCCGGCCGGCTCGACGGATCAATTCGGCCCCAACCTGGCCGATCGGCCTGTTACAACGCTCACATATGCCGTCGGCGACGAGGCGAAAGCCGTCGCCGCGCTGTTCGCGATCTAACAGGACGGGCGTCCTGTGAAAATCCGACCTGACCTGCGTAGATACCGTTACTGACGGGTAGCTTCTGAAACGGTTCAGTTAGTGTTCACCTTCGCAAGGTTCGCAACATCGCCTCGAGTTGTTGCCGAAATTCGCAAATGAAACGGGTGGACCTGCGGTAGCACGCTGTGCCATCTTCGAGTTAGCACGCCAGTGAAGTTGAGCCCTCAGCTGCCGCCGGAAGGCGGCTGGCGTCGTAATTCAGCAAAGAACCGTTAAGGAGTAAGACCAATGTCTGTCGTTGGCACCCCGAAGAGCGCCGAGCAGCTTCAGCAGGACTGGGACACCAACCCGCGGTGGAAGGGCGTCACCCGCACCTACACCGCCGAGGACGTCGTCGCGCTGCAGGGCTCCGTCGTCGAGGAGCACACCCTGGCCCGCCGCGGCGCGGAGGTGCTGTGGGAGGAGCTGCACGACCTGGAGTGGGTCAATGCGCTCGGCGCGCTGACCGGCAACCAGGCCGTCCAGCAGGTGCGCGCCGGCCTGAAGGCCATCTACCTGTCGGGCTGGCAGGTCGCCGGTGACGCCAACCTGTCCGGCCACACCTACCCCGACCAGAGCCTGTACCCGGCCAACTCGGTGCCGCAGGTGGTCCGCCGGATCAACAACGCGCTGCAGCGCGCCGACCAGATCGCCAAGGTCGAGGGCGACAAGTCGGTGGAGAACTGGCTGGCGCCGATCGTCGCGGACGGCGAGGCCGGCTTCGGCGGCGCGCTCAACGTGTTCGAGTTGCAGAAGGCCCTCATCGCCGCCGGTGTCGCCGGTTCGCACTGGGAGGACCAGCTGGCGTCGGAGAAGAAGTGCGGCCACCTCGGTGGCAAGGTGCTGATTCCCACCCAGCAGCACATCCGCACCCTGACGTCGGCGCGGCTGGCCGCCGACGTGTGCGGCGTGCCGACCGTCGTGATCGCCCGCACGGACGCCGAGGCGGCCACGCTGATCACGTCCGACGTCGACGAGCGCGACCAGCCGTTCATCACCGGCGAGCGCACCAAGGAGGGCTTCTACCGCACCAAGAACGGCATCGAGCCCTGCATCGCGCGGGCCAAGGCGTACGCCCCGTTCGCAGACCTGATCTGGATGGAGACCGGCACGCCGGACCTGGAGGTCGCGCGCAAGTTCTCCGAGGCGGTCAAGGACGCGTACCCCGACCAGATGCTGGCGTACAACTGCTCGCCGTCGTTCAACTGGCGCAAGCACCTGGACGACGGCACCATCGCGAAGTTCCAGAAGGAGCTCGCCGCGATGGGATTCAAGTTCCAGTTCATCACGCTGGCCGGCTTCCACGCGCTGAACTACTCGATGTTCGACCTGGCCTACGGCTACGCCCGCAACCAGATGAGCGCCTACGTCGAGTTGCAGGAACGCGAGTTCGCCGCCGAGGAGCGTGGCTACACCGCCACCAAGCACCAGCGCGAGGTCGGTGCCGGTTACTTCGACCGGATCGCCACCACGGTCGACCCCAACTCGTCGACCACGGCGCTGACGGGTTCGACCGAAGAGGGCCAGTTCCACTGAGGACGAGCGGGCTTGCCCGCGAGGACGAAGTGGAACCGACATCGGGAGCCACTGCCACTGAGGACGAGCCTTCGCCGAACGTGAAGCCATGGCGGAGAATCCGCCGATTCTCCGCCCTCAGTTCACGTTCGACGGGCTGAAGTAGCATAGGCCCCGCCCGGGGCTACCTGGGCGGGGCCTATTGCGGTGCACCACAACACGACTGGAGACGACAACAAGTGAGCGACGCAGCGATCCAGCGGGTGGGAGTCGTCGGGGCCGGGCAGATGGGATCCGGCATCGCCGAGGTCGCCGTCCGCGCGGGTGTCGACGTGACCGTGTTCGAGACCACCGAGCCGCTGATCACGGCCGGCCGCAACCGCATCGTGAAGTCGCTGGAGCGCGGCGTCAGCGCCGGCAAGGTGACCGAGCGGGAGCGCGATCGCGCGCTGAGCAAGCTCACCTTCACCACCGACCTGAAGGACCTGGCCGACCGGCAACTGGTGATCGAGGCCATCGTCGAGGACGAGGCCGTCAAGGCGCAGGTATTCGCCGACCTGGACCGGGTGGTCACCGATCCCGACGCGGTGCTGGCGTCCAACACGTCGAGCATCCCGATCATGAAGATCGCCGCGGCCACCAAGAACCCCCAGCGCGTGCTGGGACTGCACTTCTTCAACCCCGTCCCGGTGCTGCCGCTGGTCGAGCTGGTTTGCACGCTGGTCACCGACGAAGCCGCCGCCGCCCGCACCGAGCAGTTCGCCGGGGCGGTGCTGGGCAAGCAGGTGGTGCGCTGCTCCGACCGGTCCGGCTTCGTGGTCAACGCGTTGCTGGTGCCGTACCTGCTCTCGGCGATCCGGATGGTGGAGGCCGGCTTTGCCAGCGTCGAGGACGTGGACAAGGCAGTCGTCGCCGGGCTGTCGCACCCGATGGGCCCGCTGCGGCTGTCCGACCTCGTCGGTCTGGACACCCTCAAACTGATCGCCGACAAAATGTTCGAGGAATTCAAAGAACCGCAATACGGTCCGCCGCCGTTGCTGCTGCGCATGGTCGAGGCGGGCCGGCTGGGCAAAAAATCGGGCCGGGGTTTTTACGCCTACTAAAACGATGCGGCCGGGGTAGCAGCCGTTGGACAAGTCCGATATTATCCTCGCGTTCAACAATCGAGAGGGTATCGGGAATCCATGGCCGCGTTGAAACCGTATTACGAAGAGTCGCAATCGATCTACGACGTTTCAGACGAATTCTTCGCACTATTCCTCGATCCGACGATGGGGTACACCTGCGCCTACTTCGAGCGTGACGACATGACGCTCGAGGAAGCCCAAATCGCCAAGATCGACCTGGCGCTGAGCAAGCTCAACCTCGAGCCGGGCAT
>NZ_LZKL01000047.1 GCF_001668725.1 Mycobacterium sp. E787
TGTCCCAGGACCTGGGCGTGATCGGGCGCGACAACCAGAACCGGATCCGGTGGGGCGCCGGGGCTGGGCGGGCTGGCCGGCGGGATCGGCGCCGCGCCCGGCTCGGTGGGCTGGATCCCCGTCGCGGTCGCGCCGGCGCCGGGTCCGAACAGCCCGTTGAGGGCGTCGCCCACCGTGGGGCCGTAACCGATCTTGTCGTTGTACATCATGGCCACCCGGATCAGCCGCGGGTACGACGACGCGGCGTCGCTGGCCCCCGGCGAGGCGTAGACGGGTTCGACGTAGAGCAGGCCGCCCTGGCCCACCGGCAGGGTGAGCAGGTTGCCCCACCGGGGCCGCCGCCGCCGGCCGCGGTGCCGCCCTCTCCGGACGGGTCGGTGACGTTGTCGGCGGCCAAGGCCGCCGCCTTGCAGGACATCCAGGCGGCGATCGGCGCGGCGAAAGACGCCCAGAAAAAGGGCGACTTCGCCGCCTACGGCGCGGCGCTGCAGCGACTCGACGACGCGATCAACAAGTACAACGCCGCGAAGTAACTGCTGAGCTGCCGCGAGCGTGCGGGTCTGTACGGCGGCACGCCGTAAACCGCGGCATTCTGCGCACCTTCGCGCAGCGCTACGTGGCTTGCAGCCGGCGGGCGATTTCGCCGTAGCGCCCGAAGCGCTCGGGGTCGCCCAGCGCGCCAAAAGCGTTGTAGAACACCAGCCGCGTCGCGATCCCGGCGTACTTCGCCCTCAGCGCGTCGGCCAACCCGTCCCACGTCGACTCGGTGGCGAACGCGGCGATGTGCTCGTCGGTGATCTGGGCCGCCATCCCGGCGAAGTCGCCGACCTTCTGCTTCTCCCGGATGCGTGCGGTCGTCCCCTCGAAACCCGCCTGGTCCCAGATGAACGCGTAGTTGGGTGTGCTGCCGTAGAACGACATGCTGGCACGCACCGACTCCCGCTCGGCGGCGCGCTCCTCGTCGGTGTCGCCGACGATCGTCATCACCGGCACGGTCATCGCGATGTCCGACGGCGAGCGGCCCATCTTCGCCGCCCCCTCCGCGACGTTGGGCACCACGTGCCGTCTCAGGTAGCCGGGCTCGCCGAGCGGGTGCACATGCACGCCGTCGGCCACCTCGCCGGCCATCCGCAGCATCCACGGATTCACCGCCGCCACATCGACTTTCGGGTCGGGCGCGTCGATCGGTCCGGCGCTCCACTGCGGGGTGATGAAGTCGAGGTGGTAGAACTCACCGCGGTGCTCGAGCTTGCCCGTCCGGAACGCGGCGAAGCACGACTTGACGGCGAGCACGTAGTCGCGCAGTCGCGGACCCGGCCGCTCGAAGGCCATCCCGTAGCGCCGCACCACGTGGGTGCGCACCTGCGTGCCGAGGCCGAGCCGGAACTTCCCGCCGGTCGCCTCCTGCAGTTCCCAGGCGGCGGCGGCCGTGACGAACGGGCTGCGCGGGAAGGCCACCGCGACCCCGGTGGACAGCTCCAGGCCGGGCGCGGCCTGCGACGCGACGGCGGCGTTGAGGTAGGGCGTGCGCCCGGTCTCGGTCAGCAGCAGTCCCGAGAAACCCGCGGCTTGGGTCCGGCGGGCCAGGTCACCGATCTTGTCCAGCGGTTGCGGGACCGCCATCACGTCGACGCGCATGGCGGAACACTATGCCCCGCCGATTCAGCCGCGGGACGCGGTGCGGAATCTGTCCCGATAGGCCTTCGGCGAGACGCCGAGATGGTCGACGAACACGCGCCGCAGGGTTTCGGGGCTGCCGAACCCGGCCATGCGCGCCGTGTCGGCGACGGTGCGGCCGGCGTCGAGCGCGGCGCGGGCGGCGTCGATGCGCACCATTTCGACGTAGCGGGCCGGCGTCGTGCCGAGCTCGGACTGGAACAGCCGGGTCAGCTGCCGTGTGCTCAAGGAGGCCTGCGCGGCAAGCGTTTTCACGCTGTGGTCGGCCGCCGGGTCGGCCGAGATCGCCGCGGTGACCTTGCGCAGCGGGGACTGTGGCGGGGGCTCGGCCTCGACCAGCGTCGAGAATTGCGACTGACCGCCCGCGCGCTTGAGATAAACGACCAGCCACCGGGCCACGTCGCGGACCAGCTCGGTGCCGTGATCCATTTCGACGAGCGCCAGCGCCAGGTCGATGCCCGACGACACCCCGGCCGAGGTGAAGACGTCGCCGTCGCGGACGAAAAGCGCGTCCGGCTCGACGGCGACGTCGGGAAAGGCCCGGGCGAACAACCGGGCTTCGTGCCAATGCGTGGTGGCGCGCCGGCCGTTGAGCAGGCCGGCCTGCGCGAGGATGAACGACCCCGTGCAGATCGACGCCAGGCGCCGTGTGCGCTGTGCGGCCGACTTGACCGCGTCGACAAGCGCGGGATCGATCGCCCGCCGAGGCAGGTTGTCGCTCCCGGCGACCATGATGATGTCCGCCGACTCGATCGACGAAAGCGCGTCCGTGACGCCCAACCGGGTGCCGATCGAGGTCGTGACATCGTGGCCGTCCACCGACGCGATCTTCAGCTCGTAGTCGGCGCCGAAGCGGTTGGCCTCCGCGAAGACCTCGCCGGCTCCCGCGACGTCCAGCATCGTCACGTCGTCGAAGACGACGATCACCACGATCCGCGACCGCACGCCGGCTTGCGCCACGGCCTCATTGTCGCAATCTGGGGTAAAGACGGCTCAATCGCCATGGGTGGACCGGGCCTCGCACCAGCATACTGGCTGCATGATTACTCAGCCGACGGAAACCATCGCCGACGTCGTCGTACCGAACACCCCGCTGGTGCGGGAGATCACCGAGTACATCCGCGACGCAGAGAACGATCTGCTCTTCGACCATTCCCGCCGGGTGTTCCTGTTCGGAGCGCTGCAGGGCCGCCGCCGCGGGCTGCAACCGGACCTGGAGCTCCTCTACGCCGGTGCCATGTTTCACGACATCGGCCTCACCGAGCGCTACCGCACGTCCGCCCGGCGCTTCGAGGTGGACGGCGCCAACGCGGCGCGCGATTTCCTGCTGCAGCGCGGCGTCGACGAAGCCGACGCCCACAAGGTGTGGCTGGGCATCGCCCTGCACACGACGCCCGGCATACCCGAGTTCCTCGAACCCGAAATCGCCTTGATCACAGCGGGTGTCGAGACGGACGTCCTGGGCATCGGCCGCGAGGACCTCTCGCCCGAAGCCCTCGCCGCCGTTACCGCCGCCCATCCCCGGCCGGACTTCAAGCGGCGAATCCTCGCCGCCTTCAACGACGGCATGAAGCACCGCCCGCACAGCACGTTCGGCACGGTCAACGCCGATGTGTTGGCGCACTTCGACCCGAAGTTCGTGCGCGACAACTTCGTCGACATCATCCTGGGCAACACCTGGCCCGAATAGGCGCCACCTCTCATTCCTGGACCACGTACTGTCCGCCGCGGAGACCGAGCCGGTAGTGGTCCAGAAATTCCTGCGGATGATGAACATGGTCAGCCATCGCGCCGAGCTGTTCCATCCGTCCACGATGCTGCAGATGATCGCCAGACCCCGAAAGCGCATGTACGCAACGAGATAAGGACACCCGGGGCCGCGGCCATTTGTCGGGCGTATCCGGCCATCGGTGACCCCTACGCCGAACCGCTGGTGCGCGCCACCGCGGGTCGAGTCCCCGACGCGTGTCGGATTCTGTGGGAAAGACGGCCCGAGCGGCACCGGTGCATGGCCACGCGGCGCCGGAAGATGGACATAGTCCACGAAGGAGAAGCGATCATGGCAATCCAGTCCATCGAGACCATAGCCGGCATCGTCATCCCCGACACGGCACTCGTCCGGGACGCGACCGACTTCATCCGCGGCGCCGAGGGCGACGTGCTGTTCCACCATTCCCGGCGGGTCTTTCTGTTCGGCGCGCTGCACGGGCTCCGGGTCGGCCTGGCGCCGGACCCGGAACTGCTCTACGTCGCGGCGATGTTCCACGACCTGGGCCTCACCGCGCGCTACCGGACGTCGACCCAGCGCTTCGAGATGGACGGCGCCGACGCGGCGCGCGAGTTCCTGCTCGAGCACCGCGTCGGACAGGCCGACGCCGACAGGGTGTGGCTCGGCATCGCCCTGCACTCGACGCCCGAGGTTCCCGCGCGCCTCGACCCCGAAACCGCCTTGCTGGCAGCCGGTGTCAAGACCGACGTGGTCGGCGTCGGCCTCGAGGCCCTGGACCCGGAAGCGGTCGACGCGGTGACCGCCGCCCACCCGCGTCCCGACTTCAAGAACCGCATCCTGGCGGCCTTCAACGAAGGCATGAAGCATCGCCCCGACACGACTGTCGGGACGATGAACGCCGACGTGCTGGTGCACTTCGACCCCACGTTCAAACCGGGAAACATGGTCGACTTCATTCTCGGCAGCAAGTGGCCCGAATAATGGAAGGGAGCGGACAAATGGAGATCCATGAGGCGCTGTACACCACCAGGATGATGCGTCGGTTGCGGCCGGACCCGGTCCCGCTGGACGTGCAGGCGCGCATCCTCGATGCGGCCGTCCGGGCACCCAACGGCGGCAACACCCAACGCTGGCACTTCGTGGCCGTCGACGATCCACAACTCATCCACCAGTTCGGCGAACTGTTCCGGCAGGCCCGCGCCCTCGAGTACGAGAAGTTTCAGACGGGGCAGGGACCGATGGTCGTGCCGGGACCCGGTGCCGACCTGGCGGCGCACGCCGAAACGATGCGCCGGATCAAGGGCTCGGGGAACTATCTGGCCGACCACTTCGACGAAGTTCCCCTGCTGCTCTTCGTGTTCGCGATCGACGACCTCGGCGGCGCCAACATCTACCCCGCGATCTGGAGCATCCTGCTCGCTGCCCGGGCCGAGGGCGTCGGCGGCGTCATGACGATGGTGCTCAACAACTTCCGGAACAAGGTGAACGAGATGCTGGGCGTGCCGGTCGAGGAGGGCTGGAAGATGTCGGCCATGCTGACCCTCGGCTACCCGCTGGGCAAGTGGGGCGTGGCGGCCAATCGTCGCCCCGTGCAAGAGGTTTCGTCCCGCAACCGCTGGGACGCCCCGTTCGGCGTCGAGGTATCGGAGCCGCTGTGGCCGCCTCAAGAGGTCCCGACGACCGGATTGGCCGCGGTCGGCTAGCGGTGCGGCGAACCATTCCGTCGCCTGGACCGTGACGGGGCGCGAAACAAGGGGCGTGGCCGCACAAGTCGGAAGCCGGTATAACAGGTCCGGGAGGTGGGTCAGATGGCCGGTGCGGGTGAATTCGGGGTCACGGTCGTGCAGCCGGGCGAAGGGGATTACGTGGCCCTGCCCGGTTTCGGTGCGGTGTTCAAGCTGTCCGGCAAGACCAACGGGGGCGAGGTCTCCATCGTCGAGCACCCGTTCGAGGTCGGCCTGCTGACCGCGGCGCACCGGCACACCCGCGAAGACGAGCACTCGATCGTGTTGGCGGGCGAGATCGGTTTCCGCTCCGACGACAGCGAAGTGGTCCTCGGCCCGGGCGGCTACATCACCAAGCCGCGCGGGCAGATGCACGCGATGTGGAACGCCGGCGGCGAGCCCGGCCGCATCATCGAGATCATCACCCCCGGCGGATTCGAGAACTACTTCCGCGAGCTGGGTGAGCTGCTCATCGAGCACGCGAATGACCCGGTCGGCAAGGTCCTGCACGAGCTGCCCGAATTCGGCGAGCTGGCGGACAAATACGGGCTGACCTACGGGTCGCCGGACTGGATGGTCGACGTCGCGCGGCGATACGGGCTGAACCCGCCCTCACACTGAGGGGAAACGCGGCGCCCACGGTTCGGCCGCGACGCCGGCGACGCCGATGAGGTAGGCGATGGTGTGATACCAGCCGGCCGTGGCGGTCAGTTCGAGGATCTGTCGGTCGTCGAAGTCGGCGCGCAGGTCGTCGAACAGCTGGTCGGAGATGGCGCTGGTGTGGTGCAGATCATCGGCGAGGCGGATGATGTTGCGCTGCTGGGCATTCCAACAGGCGTCGTCCGGTCCGCCGTGCACGGTGGAAAACAGCTGCTCGTCGGTCAGGCCGAGCGGCTTACCGAAGGCGGCGGCGTGGACGCCCCATTCGTACTCGGCGCCACAGAGCGCACACGTCCGCGCGATCAGCACCTCGCGCGTCCGCGGCGCCACAACGCGGCTGCCCAGGATGCCCGCGCCCAGCGGACGCATCCGCGCCGCGAGCTCCTCGTGAACCGCCAGGGTGCGAAACAACGCCAGCGGCGCCACCGCCGAACCGGGCGGCATCCACTTGGCGAGAAACCGCTCGATGTCGGGCTCGTAGGGAGGCTCCAACGGAGCGATCCGGACTCGACGCGACACGACCCACCTCCGCGCTCTGATTATCGAAGCACCACGATAGCGCTCCGGAAATCAGAGCGCAAGAGGGCCGGGGAAGCTACGCTGCTGGGCGTGTCCGAAAGCTCGAAGGAACCGATCATGGCCCTGCTGGACTTGCTGGGGCGCCGGTGGGCGATGCGGGTCATCTGGGAATTGCGCGCCGACGAACTGACGTTTCGCCAACTCCAGCAACGCTGTGGCGGCGTGTCGGCCAGCGCGCTCAACAGCAGGCTGCGCGAGCTGCGTGACGCGGGCATCGTCGGCAAAGGCTCCGACGGCTACCGGCTCTCCGACGAGGGCCGCAGCTTGTTGGCGGCCTATGAGCCGCTGGGCAGGTGGGCCAAGCGGTGGGCCCGGCGCCAGGCCGGTGCGGCTCGCGGCGGCTAGCCTGCCGCCTCCTTGTCGAACTCCGAGGCGATGTCGCGGGCGACCCGCTTGAGCAGCGGGGTGACCTCGGTGGCCGACTTCAGCGTGACCCGGGCCGCGGGACCCGAGATCGAGATCGCCGTCAGTGACGGTGCGTCGGGCACCGGCACCGCGAAGCAGCGCACCCCGACCTCCTGCTCGCCCTCGTCGACGGCGTAGCCCCGCGAGCGGCACAGCTCGATGTCGGCGAGCAGCTCCTCGGGGGTCGTGTGCGAGTTCTCGGTCGGCGCGGGCATCCCGGTCCGCGACACCAGGGCGCGCACCGCGTCGTTGGGCAGCTGCATCAGCAGCGCCTTGCCCACGCCGGTGCAATGCGGGTAGACGCGGCGGCCGACCTCGGTGAACATCCGCATCGAGTGCGGCGAGGGCACCTGGGCCACGTACACGGCCATGTCGTTGTCCATCAGCGCCATGTTCGCCGTCTCGCCGGTGCGCTCCACCAATTCGACCAGATGCGGCCGCGACCAGGTGCCGACGAGTTGCGCCGCGCTCTCGCCGAGACGGATCAACCTGGGCCCCAACGAATATTGCCGGTTGGGCAGCTGCCGCAGGTAACCCATGCCCAGCAGGGTGCGCGCGAGGCGGTGGATCGTCGGCGCCGGCAGGTCGGCGCGCGCCGCCAGGTCGCCGAGCGCGCCCGTCCCGCCCATGGTCGCCAGGATCTCCAGCAGCTCGAATGCCCGCTCGACCGACTGAACGCCGCCCGTGCTCGGGCTTCCGTGGGTCCCGCGAGCCATCACCGCTTCCGATCCAGCCCCGAGGGCCCGTCATCCCGCCTGCGCTTTTTCGTATCACGAAATTGACGCCGGCAGCAAGCGGCCCGGCCGGTCAGTCGGAGGGCAGCGTCGCGAGCTCGTTGTATTCGGTGACGTTGTCGATCTCGGTGCCCATCGCGATGTTGGTGACCCGTTCCAGGAAGACCTCCACCACGACGGGAACCTTGTGTTCGCGCGCCAGTTGTTGTGCCCGGCCCAGCGCCGGACCGATGTCGGACGGCTCGGTGACCTGAATGGCCTTGCAGCCCAGTCCTTCCACCACACTCCGATGGTCGACGCCGTATCCCTTGGGCAGGTCGGCGTCGCCGGATTCCTGGGCGTTGATGTTGTCGAAGGCCAGCGAGACGCAGTAGTCCATGTCGAAGTTCAGCTGGGCCTGCCGGATGAGCCCGAGGTAGGAGTTGTTCACCACGACGTGCACGTAGGGCAGGTTGAATTGCGCGCCGACGGCGAGTTCTTCGATGAGGAATTGGAAGTCGTAGTCGCCCGACAAGCCGACCACCGTGGCGGTGGGGTCGGCGGTGACCACGCCCAGGGCGGCGGGCACCGTCCAGCCGAGCGGCCCGGCCTGGCCGCAGTTGATCCAGTGGCGGGGCTCGAACACGTTCAGGAACTGGCCGCCGGCGATCTGCGAGAGCCCAATCGCGGTGACGTAGCGGGCATTGCGCCCGAAGGCGCGGTTCATTTCCTCGTAGACGCGTTGCGGCTTGATCGGCACGTCGTCGAAGTGGGTCTTGCGGCGCAGCGTCTTCTTGCGAAGCTGGCAAGCCCGGACCCAGTCGCTCCAGTCCGGCAGCGTTCCCGCAGCGGCGCGCGCCGTCCCGAGTGCCACCAGTAGCTCCAGCGCGGCCCTCGCGTCGGACACGATGCCGAGGTCCGGCGCGAACACGCGGCCGATCTGGGTGGGCTCGATGTCGATGTGCACGAACCGACGGCCGCGGCGGTAGGTGTCGAGCCCGCCGGTGTGGCGGTTGGCCCAACGGTTTCCGATCCCGAACACGAAATCGGATTCGAGCATGGTGGCATTGCCGTAGCGATGCGCGGTCTGCAGGCCGACCATCCCGGCGGCCAGCGGATGGTCGTCGGGAATCGCGCCCCACCCCATCAGCGTCGGCACCACGGGGATGTTCAGCACCTCGGCCAGCTCGACGAGCAGGTCGCAAGCGTCGGCGTTGATGATGCCGCCACCGGCGACGATGAGTGGCCGCTGCGCCGTCTGCAGCATGTCGAGCGCCTTATTGATCTGCGCCGGGCCCGCGGCGGGTTTGTAGACCGGCAGCGGGGCGTAAGCCGTTGGGTCGAAGTCGATCTCGGCCAGCTGAACGTCGATGGGCAGGTCGATCAGCACGGGTCCCGGCCGCCCGGAGCGCATCAGGTGAAACGCCTGGGCGAACGCGCCGGGCACCTGCCCGGGCTCCAGCACCGTCATCGCCATCTTGGTCACCGGCGCCGCGATCGCCGCGATGTCGACGGCCTGGAAGTCCTCCTTGTGCAGCCTGTTCACCGGCGCCTGCCCGGTGATCGCCAGGATCGGAATGGAATCCGCGCTGGCCGAATACAATCCGGTGATCATGTCGGTGCCGGCCGGGCCGGAGGTGCCGACGCAGACCCCGATGTTGCCGGGCGCGGCCCGGGTATAGCCCTCGGCCATGTGGCTGGCGGCCTCGACGTGGCGGGCCAGCACGTGCCTGATCCCGCCGTGGGCACGCATCGCCGAGTAGAACGGGTTGATCGCCGCCCCGGGCAGGCCGAAAGCCTGTGTGGCGCCCTCGATTTCCAGAATCCTGACGGCCGCGTCGACCGTGCGCATCCGCGTCATCGCGCTAGCTTTCCCCGCGGCCCGAAAGCCGCTCGACGCCCAGCAGCAGGCCGGAGTGGTCGAGGGCCCCGTCGCCGTTGGCGAGCGCGGACGCCATCAGTTGCGCGACCACGGCGCCCAGCGGGATGACGACGTCGGCCTCGCGGGCCGCGCTGGTCACGATCCCCATGTCCTTGTGGTGCAGCTCGATCCGGAAGCCGGGGTCGAAGTCGCGGGCGAGCATCTTCGCGGCCTTCTGATCCAGCACCGCCGAGCCGGCCAGACCGCCGCCCAGCACCGTGACCGCCGCGTCCAGGTCCACCCCGTAGGCCCGCAGGAACGTGATCGCCTCGGCGAGCAGTTCGATGTTGCCCGCCACGATCAGTTGATTGGCGGCCTTGACGGTCTGTCCCGCCCCGTTCGGGCCGACGTGGACGATCGTCTTGCCGACCACCTCCAAAACGGGCTTGGCTTCGGCGAAATCGCGCTCGGTGCCCCCGACCATGATCGACAGCGACGCGTTCTTGGCACCGGCCTCCCCGCCGGAGACCGGGGCGTCGATGAGGCGCAAGCCCCGGCGGGTCGCCTCGCGCGCCAGCTCCGCGGTGACGTCGGGGCGGATCGAGGAGAAGTCGATCACCAAGGTCTCGGGCTGGGCGTGCGCGAAAACGCCTCCGTCCGAGGCCAATACGTCTTGCACGTCGGGGGAGTCCGGGACCATGACGGCCACCACGTCGGCATCCTTGACCGCCTCCTCGATCGACGCGGCCGCCACCCCGCCCGCCTCGACCAGCGCGGCGGTGCGCTCGGGCGAGCGGTTGTAGCCGACGACGGTGTGCCCGGCCCGAGCCAGGTGGCATGCCATGGGGCTGCCCATGATGCCCAGGCCGATGAATGCGATGGTGCTCATTGACTCCTCGTTTCGGCAAGTGCCGCAAGGGATTCGATGTTGACGCCGCCGCGGCCCCGCTCGGCCGCCGGCAGCCAGTCGAAGGTGTCGGGGCGGCTGGGCTTGTATTCCAAACCGATGTACCCGCCGTAGCCGTGGTCGAGCAGGATCCCGAGATCACTGGCGAGCACGATCTCGCCGGTCCCCGGCTCCCCGCGACCCGGAGCGTCCGCGATCTGGACGTGACCCACCCGGTCGGCATGCGCATGCAGCGCGGCGGCCACGTCGTCGCCGTTGACGTGCAGGTGGTAGAGATCGGCCAGCAGCCGCAGGTTGTCGTACCCCGACCGGCTGCGCACCCGGTCGATGACCCGGATGGCATCCGCCGCGGTCCTGATCGGGTAGCGGGGCGCGCCGCTGACCGGCTCGATCAGCACCGTCGCGCCGATGCGCTGGGCGGCCTGGGCGGCGTAGGCGAGGTTCTCGGCCGCCACGTCGTCCTGGGCCGCCGGCGCCTGGCCCTCGATCCGGTTGCCGTAGAGCGCATTGAAGGCCTTGGCGCCCAGCGTCTTTGCGATGTCGACCGCGATGTCGACGCTGTCCCGGAAGGCGGTGACCGACCCGGGGTCGGACAGGATGCCCCGGTCGCCGCCGGCCATATCTCCCGCCGCGAAGTTCAGACCGCTCAGCTGGACTCCGGCGTTCCCGATGGCGCGAACGAACGTGTCCACGTCACCGTCCGGCGGTGCGGGCTCGGCGAAGGGCCACCAGAACTCCACCGCCTCGAAGCCCGCCTCCCGGGCCGCGGCCGGCCGCTTGAGCAGGGGCAGCTCGGTGAACAGGATCGAACAGTTCACCGTGTAGGTCACAGACACCGCGCCATCCTTCCGCAATACGAAATAAATTATTCAAATTACGGAATCAGTGAAGGCGCTGTCCCCGCACCTTGTCAACCGGTACCGCCGGTCTTTTCGCGCGAAGCCTGGTCACGGGCCGTGTACTTGAGCCAAAGCTCTACTGACAACGGGGGTTTCCTTTGACAGTCAAACGTGAGCCATGCCACCGTGGCTTGAACGAAATAGCAATTCCGATATACGAAATGGAACTCGCCAATGACGGCACTCGACGAACGCGACCTCGTCACCAGCATCCCGAACGTGGTTGTGCTCACCGACCCGGACGTGACCGAGGGCTACCGGCAGGACCGGGCCAAGGATCCCGGCGCCGGGCGCCCGCTGGCGGTGGTGCGGGCCAGAAGCACCGAGGACGTCCGGGCGGTGATGCGCTGGGCCGCCGCGGCCGGGGTGCCGGTGGTGCCGCGCGGTGCCGGTTCCGGTCTGTCCGGCGGCGCCACGGCGGTCGACGGGGGCATCGTGCTGACCACCGAGCTGATGCGCCAGATCGACGTCGACCCGGTGACACGCACCGCCGTGGTACAGCCGGGGCTCCTCAACGCCGAGGTGAAACGCGCGGTGGCCGAGCACGGCCTGTGGTATCCGCCCGATCCGTCGTCCTTCGAATTCTGTTCCATCGGCGGCAACGCCGCGACCAACGCGGGCGGGCTGTGCTGCGTGAAGTACGGCGTCACCACCGATTACATCCTCGGCCTTGAAGTCGTACTGGCCGACGGGAGCGTGGTGCGCCTCGGTGGTCCGCGCCTCAAAGACTCGGCAGGTCTTTCGCTGACCAAGCTGTTCGTGGGCAGCGAGGGAACGCTCGGCGTCATCACCGAGCTGACGCTGCGGCTGCTGCCACCGCAGCCGCCCGCCAGCACCATCGTCGCCTCGTTCGCCGCGGTGCGCGACGCCACCGAGGCGGTCTGCAACATCACGCGCGTCATGCGACCCGCGATGCTCGAATTCATGGACCACACCGCGATTTCCGCGGTCGAAAGCCACCTCAGGATGGGCCTGGATCTCGGGGCGCGCGCGATGATCATCGCCCAGTCCGACTCACCCGGCGATCGGGAGGCCGAAACCGCCTTCATGGCGGGGGTTTTCGAACGCGCCCATGCCACCGACGTGTTCGCCACCGACGACGCCGCGGAAGGCGAGGCGTTCACCGCGGCGCGACGGTTCGCCATCCCGGCCGTCGAGCGGCTTGGCGACCTGCTGCTCGAGGACGTCGGCGTGCCACTGCCGGCGCTGCCCACGCTCGTCGAGGGCATCGAGGCCATCGCCAAGGAGCGCGACATCGTCTGCGCGGTGATCGCGCACGCCGGCGACGG
This sequence comes from Mycobacterium sp. E787, assembly GCF_001668725.1. GTDB lineage: Bacteria > Actinomycetota > Actinomycetes > Mycobacteriales > Mycobacteriaceae > Mycobacterium. The sequence continues at coordinate 12,444 of NZ_LZKL01000047.1, forward strand.
CAACACCCATCCGCTGATCGTGCTCGACCCGGCCGATGCCGACCAGTCGCGTCGCGCGCATCTCGCGTTCGGCGAAATCATGCAGCTGGCAATCGAACTCGGCGGCACCATCACCGGTGAGCACGGCGTGGGCCGGCTCAAAAAGGCGTGGCTGCCGGACCAGGTGGGCCCCGACGTGATGGAACTGACCCGCCGCATCAAGCGGGCCCTCGATCCGCAGAACATCCTCAACCCCGGGGCGGTGCTCTAGATGTTTCAGCCCGACTTCACCCCCGTCGCCCATTCCCTCGCCTGGAGCGCGGCCGTCGCCGCGCTGCCGTTGGTCATCATGTTCGTCCTGCTCGGCGGGCTTCGGCTGCGTGCGCCCATCGCCGCCGCGGTCGGCGTAGGCACGGCGGCGCTGATCGCGTGGGGGGTCTATCACATGCCCGTGGCGCAGGTCGCCGACTCGGCGGTGCTCGGGTTCGCCTACGGGATGTTTCCGATCATGTGGTTGGTGCTCAACGCGATCTGGATCTACAACCTGACCGTGCAGACCGGCCACCGCGACGTGCTGTGCCGGTCCATGGCCTCGATCTCCCCCGACCACCGGGTCCAGGCCGTCATCGTCGCCTTCTGCTTCGGCGCGCTCATCGAGGGCCTGGCCGGCTTCGGCACGCCGGTGGCCATCACGTCGCTGATGTTGGTGGCGCTGCGCTTTTCGCCGCTCAAGGCCGCCTCCGTGGCGCTGGTGGCCAACACCGCGCCGGTGGCGTTCGCCTCCCTCGGGATCCCGATCGTCGCGCTGTCGGGGGTCACCGGGCTGCCGCTGGACACGCTCGGCGCGATGGTCGGCCGGCAGACCCCGATCCTGGCCTGCATCGTGCCCTTCATCCTGATCTTCATGGTCGACGGCCGCGCCGGCCTCAAGCAGGCCTGGCCGGCGGCCGCGATGGGCGGCGGCGTCTACGCGATCGTCCAGTTCTTCTGTTCCAACTTCTTTTCCGTCGAGCTCACCGACATCGCCGGGTCGATCATCAGCGCGGGCTCCATCGTGCTGCTGCTACGTGTGTGGCGCCCCAAGGCGTCACCGGTGGCCGCGACCGAGGAGGTCGCGCTGAGCGCTGAATCCGGAAGCCTGACAGCGCCTTTGGGCGCCGCCCCGCACAACGACCGCTCGGACGTCTCCGTGCTGACCGCCCACCCGGCCAGCGGGGTGCGCGAGGAGGTGGTCGACTCGCGCAAGGACGTCCTGCTGGCCTACGCGCCGTACGTGATGGTCACGGTGATGTTCACGCTGTCGATGTGGAAGCCGTTCACCGCGCTGCTCAAGCACGGCGGCACCAGCTTCGCCTGGCCCGGCCTGCACGTCGCCAACGCGGCGCACAAGGCCTCCCCGCTGACCATCTACAAGCTCGACTTCCTGTCCGCCGCGGGCACATTGCTTCTCGTCAGCGGTCTGCTCACCATGCTGGTGCTGCGCACTTCGGTGAGCCTGGCGGTACGGGCATACGCCCAGGCGGCGGTCCAATTGCGCAGCGCCGCAATCACAGTCGGCCTGGTGCTGGCGCTCGCCTACCTGCTCAACCTGTCGGGGGAGACGACCACCCTGGGCCTGTGGATCGCGGGCGCGGGCGGCCTGCTGGGGATCGTCGCGCCGATCATCGGCTGGCTGGGTGTCACCGTCACCGGTTCGGACACCTCCTCCAACTCGCTCTTCGGGGTGCTGCAGGTCAGCGCCGCGCATGCGGCCGGCCTCAGCCCGACCCTGCTCGCGGCGGCGAACTCGTCGGGAGGCGTGATCGGCAAGATGCTCTCGCCGCAGAGCCTCGTCATCGCCACCGCCGCGGTGCAGATGAAGGGCAAGGAGGGTGACCTGTTCCGCAAGGTGTTCAAGTGGAGCATGTTCTTGCTGGCGCTGATGTGTCTGTTGGTCTACCTGCAGAGCACTCCGTGGCTCGGCTGGATGGTCGTGTGATGGGCGGCCACATCGTGCTGGCGCCGGACAAGTTCAAGGGCTCGTTGCGGGCGGAGGAGGCCGCGCGGGCCATGGCGCAGGGCGTGCGGCGGGCCGACCCACAGGCGACCACGGTCGCCTGCCCGGTCGCCGACGGCGGGGAGGGCACCCTGGACGCCGTGCTGGCCGCCGGATTCCGGCGCATGGATGCCTATGTCAGCGGACCGACCGGTGCGGGGGTGCGCACCGCCTACGCGCGCAGGGGCACGCGCGCCGTCATCGAGCTGGCCGACGTCTGCGGTCTGCAGCGGCTGCCGTCGGCGACCCCGGCGCCGATGACGGCCACCACCTACGGGCTGGGCAGTGTGATCGGCCGCGCGCTCGACGACGGCTGCCGCGACATCGTCGTCACCGTCGGCGGCAGCGCGAGTACCGATGGCGGCGCCGGCATGCTCGTCGCGCTGGGAGCCGAAATCCTTGACCAACAAGGCAACCCGATCCCGCCCGGGGGTCTCGGTCTGGCGCGGGCCGCTCGCCTCGACCTCAGCGGGCTGCATCCGGCCATCGGCGAGAGCGCCTTCACGCTCGCCGCCGACGTCGACAGCCCACTGTGCGGACCGCACGGCGCGGCCATCGTCTACGGACCCCAGAAGGGCGCCCACGGCGACCAGGTCGCGGCGCTCGACCGCGGCCTGTCCCGCTGGGCGGATCTCGTCGACCGGGCGACCGGCACCGACTGCCGCAATCAACCCGGCGCCGGCGCCGCGGGCGGCGTAGGCTTCGCGGCGCTGTCGGTGCTCCACGCACGCATGCGGCCCGGCATCGAGATGATCCTCGAACTGATCGACCTGGACCGAAACCTGGCCGGCGCCAAGGTGGTGGTGACCGGCGAGGGGTCCCTCGACGTGCAATCGCTGCGCGGCAAGGCGCCCGTTGGTGTGTCCCGGCGCGCCCACCGGCACGGCGTGCCGACCTTCGCGATCGCCGGGGTGTCCACCCTGACCGGTCCCCAGGCCCGTGCGGCGGGCTTCGCAGCGGTCCGCACCCTGAACGAACTCGAGCCCGATCTGCAGCGCTGCACCACCCACGCCGCCGGTCTGCTGACGCGGGCCACCGAAGCGCTGATCCGGGAATCCACGGCGCGCCAGGGAGGAAAAGATGAGTGAGCCCTACTACGACGAGCGCACGGTGCTGCACTGGTACGACTTCGCGTGCCCGTTCTCCTATCTGGGGCAGCATCGGACGGCCCTCCTCACCGAGGCCGGATTCGACGTCGTCCTGCTGCCATTTCAGGCGCACCCGGGCATGCCGCCCGGTGGCCTGCCGATGAAGGTCGCACCCGGAACCAGGCACGCGATGATCGAGCGGCAGGCGCGGGCGCTGGAGATGCCGTTGCGCTGGCCAACGCGGACGCCGCACGGTCGGCGGGCGCTGGCGGCCGCGGAGTGGGCGCGGCTCCATGAGCCCGACGCTTTCGCCGAATTGCACCGCCGAGTGTTCGACGCGCAGTTCGTTTTCGGTGAGGACATCGACGACCAGGAGGTCATCGACCGGCATGCCCTCGCGGCGGGCGTCGACGTGCGCCGCCTGCACGCCGCCCTGGCCGACGGCACCGCGGTGGCGGCCGGTCAGGCCGAGTGGGTGGCACGGCACCGCGGCGTCGACGGCACGCCGGCGTGGCTGGTCGACGGGCGTTTGATGATCGGCCTGCAGCCCGTGGGCGACTTCCGGTGCCTCGGCGCCCTGACCGCGCGCGTACGCCGCTGAGAAACCCGCTGGTCACGCCGCGATTTGGCCGCCGCGACGCGAATTCGGTAACCTGTCATTTACCAACGCGGGGTGGAGCAGCTCGGTAGCTCGCTGGGCTCATAACCCAGAGGTCGCAGGTTCGAATCCTGTCCCCGCTACCAAGTGAAATGGCCCCCGGATTCTCCGGGGGCCGATTTCATGCCCGGTGTGCACCCTTTGGGAACATTAGCGGCTAACAGTTCTGGGGAAGACTAGAACAGTCGAACGGCGCAGACACCGCAAGGTCGCGGTCGCCCAGGATCGCGTTTGCACGCTGCGCTTGTTCCCACTCTTTCGGATCGCGTGAGATCGCGTAGAGCAGGACGTCAGTGTCAACGAACCGCACGGTCGTGGACTGCGTCCCGGCTCAGCCGATCGCGTGCGCTGAACCGGCGAATTTCTTCCTGGACCGTCCGCCGCTTTGCCTCGAGCCGGGAGAATTCGGCCGCCCGCTCAGAAAGCGAATTCAAATAATCCGCGACGAGGGCGCTTACGGCGGTGCCGAGCTCTGCGGCTCGAATCCGTGCAGCGCGGTAGACGTCGTCAGGGACAGAGACCGTCACCTTCTTCACAGCTTCACGGTACGGCAGTTACTGGGACGCTCCCCGAGATCGCGGCGCGGCCTAGCGCCCCGTTTCTCGTCTGCTGCTGAACTCACTGACCAGCAATTCCAGACGCTCCGAGTCGTATTCAGGGCGCAGTCGTCCGGTCCGGCCGAGGGTGACCAGCCCGTGCAGCGCGGCCCAGAACACCTCGGTGAGCGTGTCGGCGTCCTGGTCGCCGGCGACCATGCCGACGGCTTGATGCAACGCGGCGAAGGCCGCGAGGAGCTCCGGTGACGTGTCCTCGGCGGCGAAGCGCAGGCCGGTTGCGCGGGTGAACATCGCGTCGTAGACCGCCGGGTTGTCGCGGGCGAAGTCCAGGTAGGCGCGCGCGATGTGGGTCAGGGTGTCACCGGCCGCGGCGGTCTCGGAGTGGGCGGCCCGGATCGCCTCGGCGAGTTCGGCAAACCCGTCGAGGGCGACGGCGTCGGCGATCTGTTCCATGCCGGTGAAGTGCTTGTACAACACCGGCTGGCTGTACTCGATCTCAGTGGACAGCCGCCGGGTGGTGACGGCGTCCCAGCCTTCCGACTCGGCCAGCCGGCGCGCGGTTCCGACGATCAACCGTCGGCGGGCGGCCCGCTCGCGCTCACGTCGATCCTCGAGGGGCATACCCGAAGATATCACAGCTAGAAAAACTAGCAATGCTATTGACCCGAGCGCCGCAGAGGGTTAGCGTTGCTAACACCTACGAACGAGGGGAGCTGTGACATGGCTTTGGATGACCTCACCCGCGCAGCGGCACTGATCGCGGTGCTGGGTAGCGCGGTGGTCTACGGCACCGACGTGTTCTGCGCGATCGCGCTGCGACCGGCCTTGGCGTCGGTCGACAACGATGCCCTGGTCGCCGTGATGGGGCGCGTGCACCGGTACGCCGACCGGCGCATGCCGGTGCCCGGGGTGCTCGGCGTCATGGCCACCGCTGCGAGCGCGGTGCTGGCCGCGGTCACCTCGCACTGGGCGCAGACGATCGCGGCGGGCGTCGCGCTGGCTCCGCTGCTGGCCTGGCTCGTGCTCTACACCCGGGTGAGTGCGCCAATCAACCGGCAGATGACAGCGGCCACCGACGCGGGCCACACGCTCCCGAACGGGCTTGCGCTGCAGGCCAAGTGGGACTCGATCATCGGCGCCCGCGCGCTGCTGCAGGGCGTGGCCGTGGTCGCGCTCTGCGTGGTGCTGATGAACTGACACGCCATACCTGGCCGAATTCGCCTGAAGGAGAACGACTTCCATGTTTCAACTCCGGACCTACACCCTGCGATCGCCGGAAGCGCTGCACCGTTACGCGGCGGTGCACTGGGCGCGCCACCTGGAAACCTTCCCGACGTTCGGGGTCACCACCCACGGGGTGTGGACCGAACACGGCGAAGGCGCGAATCGCCTCGTCGCGCTGATCGGCTATCCACCGGGCGCCGACCCCGAACAGCTCACGCGGCACATCATGGGCAGCCCGCAATTCGCCACCGACATGGCCGGCTTCGACGTCGGCGACATCGTCGACGTTCGGACGACACTGCTTGACCCGACACCGTTTTCACCGATTCGCTAACGACACCCCAGGAGCGTTCGACATGACCATCACCACCACCATCGGCTACGTCCTCGCCGGACTCCTCGCGGCGGCCATCATCTTCATCGGCGCGCGCTTCCTGGTCGCGCCGCGCGTCGCCGCCGCCGGCTACGGCGTGCTCCCAGATCTGGACCAGCCCGGTGCGGGCGCCTACCTGAGCGTCAAGGGCGTGCGCGACATCGCCACGGGACTGTTCGTCATCATCCTGATGGCCGCGGGCGCGACCCACCTTGTCGGCTGGGTGATGTTGGCCGCCACCATCATTCCGCTCGTCGACGCCTCCATCGTGCTGCGCAACGGCGGCTCCAAGTCGATCGCCTGGGGCGTCCACGGCGGCACCGCGGTCGTCATGCTCATCACCACCGCGCTGCTGCTCGCCTCCTGATCACAGCGGGGCTGCAGCGCCTGGCCCGCATCGGCACCGCCGTCGACCCCGACCGGCGCCTCGCCCCGTCGCGACTGCTGGGCGCGCTGAGCCGGGTGTGACCGGGGCAAAGCCCCGACCCTCGACCGGTATGACGACGATCGCACGCCGCCCGGGAATTGCTTCGATATCGAAGCAAGGTGTACCGCCCGTAGCTGCTTCGAATTCGAAGCAATCGACCAAGGAGGGAAACCATGAAGGCTGTGCGGTACCACGAGTACGGCGGTAGCGACGTGCTGCGATGAAGGTGGCGGCCACCTCGTTCAACCCGGTGGACGCGGGCATCCGCGGCGGCTACCTGGCGCAGGTGTACACGATCAGCTTCCCGCACATTCCCGGCGTCGACGTGGCGGGGACCATCGCCGAGGTGGGCGAGGGCGTGCGGGGCTGGAACGTCGGCGACGCTGTGGTGGCGTTCCTGGCGCTCGACGCCGACGGTGCCGGCGCCGAGTACGCGCTGGTGCCGTCCGAATTGCTGGCCGCCGCCCCGACGACGGTGCCGCTGGCCGACGCGGCGGCCCTGCCCGAACCCGCGTTGACGGCCTGGCAGGCCCTGTTCGAGCTCGCCGGGCTCAGCGCCGGCCAGTCGGTTCTGATCAACGGCGCCTCCGGTGCGGTCGGTGGGTACGCCATCCAGTTGGCCAAGCAGGCCGGAGCCGTCGTCACCGCGACCGCCAAGGCGCGTGACGCCGCGCGGCTGCGCGGCCTGGGTGCCGACCGCATCGTCGACTACATCGACTACACCCGGTCGCCGATCGAGGTCGAGGGTGCACCGTTCGACGTGGTGCTCAACCTGGTCAGCACCACCGACGAGCAGACCGAAGCCCTCATCGGGTTGGTCGCCGACGGCGGAGTCCACGTCGGCACCATGGTTTTCGGGCCGGAGAACCCCGGCCGGGGAGTGCGCACGCAGCGCGTCTTCGTTCGCAGCGACGCCGCCCAGCTCGCCGGGCTGGTCCGCCGCGTCGACGACGGGCAACTGCGCATCGAGGTCGCCGACCGGCGCCCGCTCGAGCAGGCCGCGGCCGTGCACGAGGACTCCGACTCCGGCCGCCTGCACGGCAAGACCATCCTCCTGCCCGCCGACCAGTAACCCACTCCCACAACCAGATTCAGTGAAGAGGAATAGCCGAGGCCGCCCAGGCCGCGCGAATGCCGGCCTGGGACCCGGAATGACGTGACGTACCCTGAAAGGAGACAGCATCATGGGCAAACTCGCACTCGTCACCGGGGCCACGTCGGGAATCGGGCGGGCATATGCGGACCGCCTCGCCGCCGATGGCCACGACCTGGTGATCGTGGGCAGGCGCGCGGAGCGGTTGGCGGAGTTCGCCGACGCCCACCCCGACGTGCAGGTCCGAACCGTGGTCGCGGATCTTTCCGCCGCCGAAGACGTCGCCCGGGTCGCCGAGATCTGCGCCGCCGAGCCGCTGACGCTGCTGGTGAACAACGCCGGTGTCGCCCACTACATGCCGTTGGCCGAGCTGCCCGCGAGCAAGGCCGCCGAACTTGTCAACGTGAAAGTGCTTGCGCCCACGATGCTCTCCCGCGCCGCGGTCGGCGGGATGCTGGCGCGCGGCACGGGCGCGATCGTCAACATGGCGGGCATGATCGCCTTCAGCGGCCCCGCGCCGCACTCGCAGATGCCCCGCCGCGCCGTCTACGCCGGGACCCTGGCCTACCTCGTCACGATGTCGCAGACCCTCGGCGCCGAGCTGGAGGGCACCGGGGTCGTCGTGCAGGTGGTGTGCCCCGGGGTGGTGGCGACCGAGTTCCACGAGCGGCAGAACATGGACCTCAGCGCGGTGCCCCGAATGAGCGCCGACGACGTCGTCACCGCCAGCCTGCGCGGCCTGCAGTTGGGCGAGACGGTCTGCGCCCCCGGCGTCGAGGACGCGAGCCTGCTCGACGCGGTCTTCCGGGCGGACCTGGCCGCCTTCGGCGCGCAGAGCCCCGAACTCGCCACGCGCTACCGCGGCTGAAAGACGACGTTCGAATCGATTCGATGTCGAAGCACTACGCTCGGGGGGTGGCGAAGGCCCTCAACCCCGTCCAGCTGCGCACCTACTTCGCCTTGATGGAGTCGGTCAGCCTGCTGCAGCACGCGGTGCGACAGCAGTTGCTGGCCGACGGCGGCCTGAGTTACGTGCAATTCGAGATTCTGGCGAAGCTGGCCGACTCCGATCGCCCACTCACCATGACCGACCTGGCCGACGGCGTGGTGTACAGCCGCTCCGGCCTCACTCATCAGGCCGGGCTACTCGAAGCCGCAGGCCTCATCACCCGCGCGGTGTCGCCGGATGACCAGCGCGCCACGGTCGTCGGCATCACCGAGGCGGGCCGTGCCCGCGTCGCCAAGGTGCTGCCCGGCCACATCGAGGTCGTGCGCGACCTCCTGTTCGACTCGCTCTCCGATCGCGACGTGCGCGCCCTCGGCGACATGATGAGCCGCGCCCGCGACCACATGCGTTCTCGGCCGCCCCGATCGGCCGCACGACGCAACCGGAACGCCGGCGCCACCTGAGGGCGCGCGCCAGCAGCGGAAATGGCTTCGGAGGACACTTTGAAGCCATTTTCCTGCTGAACGGGGACGCCTCTGGGACCATTAGCGCGTGACCGTGCGCCAGGCCGACGCCATGAGCCCTGCTCGAGGGGTTACGAGCACTGCTCAACGGGCTTCGGCCGAGCGCCCGGCGGAGCCCGGATTCCGCGACGACATCGAGGGCTTGCGCGGCTTCACGTTGCTGGCCATCCTCGGCTTCCACATCTCCATGCCCGGCGTCAGCGGTGGCTTCGTCGGCCCCGACATCTTCTTCGAAATCTCGGGCTTCGTCATCACCGGGCAGCTCTGGCGCCAGGTGAGTACCACCGGAACCATCGGGCTGCGCAAGTTCTACGGGGCCCGCGCCCGCCGGCTGCTGCCAGTTTCGGCCACCGTCGGCGTCGTCACCGCCGTCGCCGCGGCACTGCTGCTACCCCTGGTGCAGGCGCAAAGCGCCTTGAAGGACGCCATCGCGTGCGCGCTGTACGTCCCGAACTTCTGGTTCATCTTCCAGCAGGTCGACTATTTCGCCGGCGGCGTGCCCTCGCCGTTCCAGCACTACTGGACTTTGGGCGTGGAGGAACAGTTCTACCTGCTGTGGCCGCCCCTGATCGTCGGCACGGCATGGCTGATCCGGCGGTCGCGTCGGCGCGCGAAGGCCGGTGCGGCCCCAGCACAGAGCCCGTCGAGAAGTCCGTCGAGAAGCCCGTACCTGGTGCTCGTGACGCTGATCGCAGCCGTGTCGTTCGCGCTGTCGCTGCTGATCACCTACGTGATGCCGCTGGCGGCGTACTTTTCGCTGTTCACCAGGGCCTGGCAGTTGGCCGCCGGCGCCCTGGTCGCCCTCACCGCCGAGTACTGGCGCCGGCTCCCGGCGCGAGCCGCGGTGCTCACGGGCTGCGGCGGGATGGCCATGGTCCTGTGGGCCTGCATCTTCTTGACCCCGGACGTCCCGTACCCGGGTACTGCCGCGCTGTTGCCGGTGCTGGGCACCGCGTTGGTGCTCGGCGCCGGCTGTTCGACGCCGTCGCAGGGCGCCGGGCGCGTCCTGGGATGGTCTCCGATGCGGGCGGTCGGACGGCTGTCCTACTCGTGGTACCTGTGGCACTGGCCGGTGCTGGTGTTCGCACCGATTCTGGTGGGCCACCCGCTGGGGCTGGCCGGCAAGTTCGTGGCCGCGGTCGTCGTCTCCGGCGGGCTGGGGTGGCTCACGCTGCGTTTCATCGAAAACCCGTTGCGCTACGCCGCCCCGCTGCGTAAGTCGCCGATGAAAAGCCTGGCGGTCGGCGGCGTCGCGACGTCGGCGGCGGCCTGTGTGGGCGTGGCGTTGCTGATGTGGGTGTCGTCTCTGCCGATGCCCGTCCCGATTGCGCTCGGCGCGCAGGCCACCCCGCTGACGATCGCCGCGCCGCCTCGCCCGGCGGCGGCCGACATCGAGGCCTACGACGCGGCGGTGCAGAACGTGTTCTCGCAGGTACAGGCCGCGGTCGCGTCATCTGCCGAGTTGAGAGCCGTACCGGCGAACCTGAGCCCGTCGCTCGGCGATGCGGCGGGCGAACTCGGAGCCATGTTGTTCAACGGTTGCCTGCGCGCGCCTTTCCAGGCCGGACAGCCCGAGTGCGCGATGGGCGATACCGCCTCCAAAACGACGGTGGCCATGGTCGGCGACTCGCATTCCTCGATGTGGATTCCGGCGTTCCGGCAGATCGGCTCGCAGCGGCCCTGGCGGCTCGAGGCGATGGCCAAGGCGGCTTGCCCGATGCTGGATTTGCCCGTCGCCAACCCCATCGTCAGCCCGCTGGTCGAATACTTTGAACGTTGCGGGCAATGGCGCGGTCAGATCCTGGCCCGGTTACGCGCCGAGCATCCGAAACTGGTCATGGTGAGTGTGTTTCGGGGGTACACGGCGACCCACAGCAACGGCTTCCGGTCGGGTTTCACGTCCTATGACCCGGCGTGGATCGACGGCCTGACCCGCCTGGTGCGAGAACTGCGCGAGACCGGCGCCAAGGTGCTGGTGCTCGGGCCGCTCCCGCACCTCACCACCGCGGTGCCGGGGTGCCTGTCCGAGCACCTCACTGACGCGACGGCTTGCTCGCCGCCCATGTCGTACGCGTTCGACCGCACCGGCATGGCGGCCGAGGCCGCCGCCGTCAAGGACGGCGGCGGACAATACGCCGACCTCACTGATCTGTTCTGCACCAAGAACCGCTGCCCGGTGATCGTCGGCAACACCCTGGTGTACGTCGACGCGGGTCACCTGACGCTCGAATACTCCCGGCTGTTGGCGCCGGCGATCGAGGCGCTCGCCGACCGCGCGCTCGCCCAGGGCTGACGTCCGGCGGCTGTCGGCGCCGCGTTGTCCGCGGCCCTGGCCGCGCATGAGCGAACCCAGAAGCGCTGAGAAGCAACGTGATACGGGGCCCGACCGGAACGGTGGGCCTTCCGGCCCGCGGCGGACGGGTATTGCGGCCCTAGCCACCGGAGGGTGTCCTTGATTGACTGTCCATTGCGGGCGAGACGACCAACCGCCGCGTTCCACAAGGAGTATCGACATGACGGGCAACGACATCCGCAATGCCGGACCGGCGCGACGGTTCGGGTGGGCCGCTTCGGGATTGGCGGCGGTGGTGGTGCTGGGCGCGCCGGCCGGGATCGCTCGCGCCGACGCCACCGACGACGCTTTCATCGCGGCATTGAAGGCCCACGGCATCGTCCACGAATCCAACCAGGCCGCGATCGCGGCCGGCCACCTGGTGTGTCATCAACTCGACATGGGCAAGACGCAGGAAGACATCGCGACCGACGTGATGAACAGCAGCGGGCTGGACAGCGAAAACGCCGGGTATTTCGTCGCCGTCGCGGAACGGGCGTACTGCCCGCGCTATGCGGACATCCCGTCCTGATTCCCAAGCTTGTCGGCCGTGTCGGCTCGGTCGGCGCCCCGCACGATCAGGCCATGTGACCACCCTGCCATCACGATGTGGGCGCCACCGGCGACGATAAGACGGTTGCGTTGCCACGCGCCGACGGTCATCACCGCGTCGCCCGCCAAGCGCACCGCTTGTGCCGCCGGGGTCATGTGCCGTAGGACGTAAATGCCGCGCCGACTGGATCGCAGGCGGCTGGTGTCCGCGCGTAGCAGGGCCGCCGAGGCGAGTACCGGAATCACCAGATGAACGGCCATGCCGAGGCGGCGATGTCCGGTCCAAATCAACGGGAGCGAAACGACTTCCGCCGTCACATCGGCGGACAGCTTCGCCCAGTGAATCTGATGCAGGACAAGGTCTTCGCCGTTCATCTCATCGGCCCCGTCGACACTGGACGACGATGAATGCCACCGCTGTGACCACGGCGATCGCGCCAAGGATCGCAATCCCTGTGACCGCTTGGGTGTGGGTGTAATGCGGTAGGTAGTCGTTGTCCGTGGCGAGCCAGCCGGCCGATAGCGGGATCATTGTGATGGTTGTCAGGTCGGGGCGGTCAGTGCCCGCTGAGCTGGATCGCTTTGACGATCAAGAGCAGCGCGCCGACGACGAGATAGCTGCGCAGGGCGATCATGCCGAGCCGGGTGCCAGGGGACCAGGTGACCGGCTCGAGCAGCGTCAGTGGGGGCATCCGCCAGGTGTCGCGGTCGACAGGATGCCCCGGCTCCTTCGGTGCCGGCGCTGCGGGCTGGCGGCGCGCCATCCAGCGCAGCGCGGGTATCGCGGCGGCGGCGAGAACGACCAACGCCACGGCCAGGTAGCCGGCGACGGCGATGACGTCGATGTGGGGAAACAGGGTGGTGGCCATCAGGATTCCCGACAACAGCAGCAGGGTGCCGACGATGAGCCCGGCGACCCAGTTGAGCCAGGGCCGGTTGACCCAGGGCCCCAGCACTTCCCGGTCGTTGCACAAGAGCAACAGGAAGACGCTGGCGCTGGGCAACAGCAGGCCGGCGAGGGCCTGCACAGCGGTGGTGATGAGCCCCAGGGGTGCGCCCGGGATGAGCACGATGGCCGCGGCCAGCACCACCATCGCGGTGTAGGACAGGTAGAACTGTTTGGCATCGGCAAACCCCCGGTGCAGCGAGTGCTTGAGGCCGAACACGTCGCCGAACGCGTAACTGGTGGCCAGCGTCACTGCAGCGGCGCCGAGGATCGAGGCGTCCATGAGGACGATGGCGAAGATGGAACCGAGCATGTCGCTGTGTTGACCGAGCAGGTGGGCGATGGCCCCGGCGTCGGTGAAACCGCCCACGGTGCCGGTGGAGCGCGCGGCCCAGTCGCCGGTCATCACCAGCGCCGCGGCCCCGATCACCACGACGAAGGCTCCCAATACCGTGTCGGCGCGCTCGTAGGCCATGAACCGGGGGGTGATGCGTTTGTCGACGACGTTGGACTGCTGGAAGAACAGCTGCCACGGCGCCACGGTCGTGCCCACGATCGCGATGATCAACAGCACGGCGTCCGAGCTCGCCCCGCCCGAAATGGTAGGCACCACAAAGGACTTCGCCGCATTGCCCCATTGCGGGTGCGACATCAGCAGCATGGGGATCTGCAGCAGGGATACCGCGATGAAGACGAACATGGCCCGCTCCCAGCGCCGGAAGCTGCCGCTGGCCATGATCGCGATCAGGGCCACCGCGGAGGTCGGCACCACAACGTATTTGGAGATGCCGATGTAGTCGGCGGCCAAAGTGATGCCGATGAACTCGGTGACGATGGTCAGAAAGTTGAGCACAAACAGATCGCCGACGGAAAACCAGCCCCAGCCGCGGCCGAAGCGTTCGTTGATCAACCGGGCATGACCGACACCGGTGACCGCGCCAAGCCTGACCACCATCTCCTGGTTGACGATCAACACCGGGATCAACAACAGGAGCACCCATAGCAGCGAGTAGCCGTAGTTCTGGCCCGCCTGCGCGTAAGTGGCCACTCCGCCGGCGTCGTTGTCACCGACCATGACGATGATGCCCGGGCCCATGATGGCCAGCAGGGTCAGCAGGCGGGTCTTCCACGTGCCCGGCCGCTCCGAGTCGCCGACACTGATCCGCCCGAACGCCCCCTCGATATCGCCCAGGTGTGCGCTGTCGAGCACGGCCGAGCGCGCAGCCATCGCCGGTTCGACGTGACCGCCCCGCGCCC
>NZ_LZKL01000048.1 GCF_001668725.1 Mycobacterium sp. E787
CGCTGCCCGGCCAACTCCGCCAACTCCTCAAACAACACCGCCAACCGCTCTTTATGGTTCACCCCCAACCGAGGCGGCGCCGTCGCCAACATGACCCCATCATCACAGCCGGGTACGACAAAAACCGGCGCCCGGGGAGGACGGCCAGAATCGGCAGGGCGTGATATCAGCCGCTTGAACTAGCCGTCGTCACGTTTGGCTCTGTCTTCCAGCTGCGAGGTCAGGCCGAACTTGTCAACGAGCGCCAACCAATCCGCTCCCGAGACCACATAGGCAGGACGTTCGTTCGGCCGAGACGAATCGCCGCGCCACGAAAAGCGAAATCCCGCTCCCGCCAAGTCGAGGCATCCGATCGTAAGTGGTTGCGCGCCAAGAAGACTCACCGCCAGGCCGGGGATGGCGGGGTAGTCGTACGTGGTGCCGTCACCGCTCGTGACACTGTCGGGCTGGAAGGTTGCCGGCGTCGCGGTGGCGTCCGCACGTGAAGCCGAGGCGCGAAGCGCATCGCCATTCGGGTCGAGCACCCGCAATTCGTCGTTGTCCACGTCAAGCACCAGGCTCGGCTCCGAGAGCGATCGCTGCAGCCGAAGTTGTTTTCGGAACGCGAATGACCCCAACTCCTCGGCCAGATACGGGTTCGGAAACAGCAAACACCGAGTCGGTTCACCCAGCGCGGGACCGCGCAGGTCGAGCCCGCTCTGGCGGCCCGCCACGGCGAGAAGCTCATCGAACTCCGAGACCCACAGCCAGGCGTCGACGGCCTGCACGGGCGGCGCGTCGAGCCGTGTCGCCGGACCGATGCGACGATCTCGTCCGCCGAGAACAAAGCGCCGAGAACCGCTTTGCAGATGGAGGGCCACGCCCATGTTCACCCAGGGGCCCAGCTTTGCATCAACGAATGGGAAAGCATCGCGCCGCTGATCGACGGTCAAGCCATCGCTCGTGACGCCGATGACCACGTTTCGGCGCGAACGCCACCACACGTAGGCGGTGCCCACCACGCCGAAAAGGCCAACCGCCACGAGCCCCATGATCGCGATCGCGAAACCCTCGCTCCGCCGGGTGACGACCGCCCCGACCATCACGAAGATCAACGCGAACATCGCCGCCTGAACAAGGTACCGGCCCTTCCCCGTGGCGAACGCGTTCATCTGGGTGGACATGGTCGGGGAGGATGCCACGAACCGGCGTGACGCAGCGGGTTGATCGTTGACGCTCATCACAGAAGTATCGGCCCACGGGCGCGATACCGATCCCAATTCGGCGGTGCGCCATCAGCCGCCGGCCGCATGGTGCGCGCGTCAGGGTTTGGCGAAGCCGTACTGGGACAGGATGTGTTGGCCGGTGCCGCCGGTCACCATGGCCACGAACTTCTGCGCCGGCGCGGGTTGCGGGGCGTGCTTCAGCACCGCGATCGGATAAACGTTCACCGCGGCGGCGGCTTCGGGAAAGTTCACGGTCGCCACCGTGTCACCGGCGTTGCGGGCGTCGGTGACGTAGACGAGCCCGGCGTCCGCCTGTCCGGTGGTGACCTTGTTGAGGACGTCGGTCACGCTGAGCTCCTCGCTGACCGGGCTGAGGCGCACCCCCGTGCTGTCCTCGATGCGCCGGGTCGCCGCCCCGCACGGCACCGGCTGCTGGCAGATCACCACGCCCAGCCCGGGCCTGGCGAGGTCGGCGAAGGATCCGAGCTTCTTCGGGTTGCCCGGCGCGGTGACGATGACCAGCGTGTTGGACGCGAAATTGGTCGGGTCCCCCGCCAACAGTCCCGCCTTGGCCACGGCGTCCATCTGCGCGGTGTCGGCCGACGCGAACACGTCGGCCGTCGCACCCTGCGTCAGCTGGGTGGCGAGCTCGGAAGACCCCGCGAACTCGAAATCGACTGTGCTACCGGGATTTTCGCTGCTGAACTGCTGGCTGATGCGGGTGAACGCCGGCTTCAGCGAGGCCGCGCCGAACACCACGACCTTTCCCGACGCCCGCGACGGCGACGTCGAACCGCACCCGACGAGCATCGCGACCAACACCGTCGAAACCGCACCGGCCAGGATCCCGATCCGCCGCATTGCTGCACCCTATCCCGCCGAGGATGCGGTCGGATTGCGGGCCCAAGCGTCGCAAAAAAGTGACGACCGAACCGTTACGCAATTTATCCGCGCGTCGCGGCGTGCGGAATTTCGCCGACTAGCTACCGTCCAGTAACATGAACCGCGGTCGATGCCATAACGGGCCGAGACGAGGAGGTCATGGCAGTGGAGGTGCTGGTCACTGGCGGGGACACGGAGCTGGGGCGCACGGTAGCCGAGGGTTTTCGCGACGACGGTCACAAGGTGACTTTGGTGGGGGCGCGCCGCGACGATCTCGAGATCGCCGCCAAGGAGCTCGAGGCGGACGCGATCGTCTGCGACACCACCGACCCGGCCAGCCTGGAATCGGTTCGCGGTTTGTTCCCGCATCACCTGGACACCATCGTCAACGTGCCGGCGCCCAGCCGGGAAGCGGGCGACCCGCGCACGTACTCCCTGTCCGACACGGCCGCGGCATGGCGCCAAGCCCTGGACGCGACGGTGCTGTCGGCTGTGCTGACCGTGCAGGCCGTCGGCGACCATCTGCGCTCCGGTGGCTCCATCATCAGCGTGGTCGCCGAGAACCCGCCCGCCGGAAGCGTCGACGCGGCGATCAAGGCGACGTTGTCGAATTGGGTCACCGGACAGGCGGGCCTCTTCGGCACCCGCGGGATCACCGTCAACGCCGTGGCCAGCGGCCGCAGCGTCCAGCCGGGATACGACGGCCTGTCCCGCACGGCGCCGCCCGCCGCCGCGGAAGTGGCGCGCCTGGCGCTGTTCCTCACCACCCCGGCGGCCCGCCACATCACCGGTCAGACGCTGCACGTGAGCCACGGCGCGCTCGCGCATTTCGCCTGAGGCTGAATCGAATCGGTTTCCCGCCCTGGTTCGAACCCCGGGACGGTGGCTACGGTAACTAGCGTGGCTATTCGACTCGGTTTGCAGATTCCCAATTTTTCCTACGGCACCGGGGTGGACAAGCTCTTCCCCACCGTTCTGGCCCAGGCCCAGGAGGCCGAAGCGGCCGGATTCGACTCGGTCTTCGTGATGGACCACTTCTACCAACTGCCCATGCTGGGCGACCCCGACCAGCCGATGCTGGAGGCCTACACGGCGCTGGGCGCGCTGGCCACCGGGACCGAACGGGTGCAGCTGGGCACCCTGGTCACCGGCAACACCTACCGCAACCCGACCCTGCTGGCCAAGATCATCACCACGCTGGACGTGGTGAGCCAGGGCCGGGCGATCCTGGGCATCGGGACCGGCTGGTTCGAGCTCGAGCACGACCAGCTGGGTTTCGAGTTCGGCACCTTCACCGACAGGTTCAACCGGCTCGAGGAGGCGCTGCAGATCATCCTGCCGATGATCAAGGGTGAGCGGCCCACCTTCTCCGGCGAGTGGTACCACGTCGACCAGGCGGTGGCCAATCCCCGCTTCCGCGACCACATTCCGTTGATGATCGGCGGCAGCGGCGAGAAGAAGACCATCCCGCTGGCCGCGCGCCACTTCGATCACCTCAACGTCATCGCCGGGTTCGACGAGTTGCCGGCGAAGCTGAAGGTCGTGCGGGAGCGGTGCGAGGAGATCGGCCGCGACCCCGCCACGCTCGAGACCAGCACGCTGACCACGGCGGTCGTCGACGAGAATTTCAAGGCCGACCAGATCCCCGCCGAGATGGCCCAGCGCTCGGTGGTCGGCAGCGCCGAATCCGTCGCCGACCAACTCAAGACCAAGGTGCTGGACGCCGGGATCGACGGGGTGATCATCAACATGCCCTTCTACACGCCCGGCACCATCACCGCGGTCGGCGAAGCCTTGCGCCCGTTGGTCGGGCTGTAACGCACAACGCATTTGGGCATCGGGCATGACGAGTATCACCTCCTACTCGACCAGGCCCGATGCGCAATGTGCTTGATTACACATGCTTACGACTTTGGTGTCGGGGTACCGCCTTGACTAGCGTGGTAGCTAACTGAATTCGCGCGTCCAGGAGCCCCCGATCAGGAGCAGCCCGAACATGAGCACGCAGGCAGAAACCACTGCCGCACCCGAGCGTCGTCATCAGGTCGTCATCATCGGTTCGGGATTCGGCGGGCTGAACGCGGCAAAGAAGCTCAAGCACGCGAACGTCGACATCAAGCTGATTGCCCGCACCACCCACCACCTGTTCCAGCCGCTGCTGTACCAGGTGGCCACCGGGATCGTGTCCGAGGGCGACATCGCCCCGCCCACCCGGGTCGTCCTGCGCAGGCAGCGCAATGTCCAGGTGCTGCTCGGCGACGTCACGCACATCGATCTGGAGGGCCAATTCGTCGTCTCGGACCTGCTCGGCCACACCTACGAAACCCCTTATGACAGCCTGATCGTCGCGGCCGGCGCCGGCCAGTCCTACTTCGGCAACGACCATTTCGCCGAGTTCGCGCCGGGCATGAAATCCATCGACGACGCGCTGGAGGTGCGGGGACGGATCCTGAGCGCCTTCGAACAGGCCGAGCGGTCCCGCGACCCGGAACGACGGGCCAAGCTGCTGACGTTCACGGTCATCGGTGCCGGCCCCACCGGAGTCGAAATGGCCGGGCAGATAGCGGAATTGGCGTCCCACACTCTGAAGGGCTCGTTCCGCCACATCGACTCCACGAAGGCGCGGGTGATCCTGCTCGACGCCGCGCCGGCGGTGTTGCCGCCGTTCGGCGAGAAGCTCGGTGAGCGGGCGGCCGCGCGGCTGGAGAAGATGGGCGTGGAGATCCAGCTGGGCGCGATGGTCACCGACGTCGACCGCAACGGCATCACGGTTAAGGATTCCGACGGCACCACCCGGCGCATCGAGTCGGCGTGCAAGGTGTGGTCCGCCGGGGTTCAGGCCAGCGGGCTGGGCAGGGACCTCGCCGAGCAGTCGTCGGTCGAAATCGACCGGGCCGGACGGGTCAAGGTGCTGCCCGACCTGTCCATCCCCGGGCATCCGAACGTGTTCGTCATCGGCGACATGGCCGCCGTCGAGGGCGTGCCGGGAGTGGCGCAGGGCGCCATCCAGGGCGCCAAGTACGCCGCCGCCGCGATCAAGGCCGAACTCGGCGGCGCCGACCCGGCCGAACGCGAGCCTTTCCAGTACTTCGACAAGGGCTCGATGGCCACGGTGTCGCGATTTTCCGCGGTGGCCAAGATCGGCCCGCTGGAGTTCAGCGGCTTCATCGCCTGGCTGATGTGGCTGGTGCTGCACCTGGTCTACCTGGTCGGCTTCAAGACCAAGGTCAGCACGCTGCTGTCGTGGACGGTGACCTTCTTGAGCACCCGCCGCGGCCAGCTCACCATCACCGAACAACAGGCGTTTGCCCGCACCCGGCTCGAACAGCTGGCGGTGGCGGCCGCCGAGGCGAAGCGTCCGGCGGCCCGGCGGGCCAGCTGACCGCCAGCCGGTCGGCCTGCCACGTGCTCAGCGTCCCGCCGCCGGCCAACGCCAACACGGTGGCACCAGCGTCGGTGGCGGTGGATTCGAAACCCGTTTCCGGATAACGCAATTCGTTGATGGCGGCGCGCGGCGCCGAGATGGGGTCGTCGGCCAGCGAGCCCGCGCCCAATTCCACCCGGTGACGCAGCAGCGGGAGGCCGCTGCGGTCGGCGTGCAGCGAGCCGGACCAAAACCCCTCGCCCTCGCCGCATCTGCCGATCTGCACGCGCTCCCGAAACCGGATCAGCCCGTCGTCGTGCAGGTACAGCTGCACGCTGGACAGGTGCCGGGCGACGCCGGCTACGACGGTCGGCTCGAGATCGACGTCGAGGCTGCCGCTCACCTCCAAGTTCCAGTGGGCGTGCGACGTGGGGGTCCGCGGGCCGGGCAGCGCCACGGTGGCGGCGGCGCTGCGCAACCTGAGCCGTGCACCGCGTTCGACGACGACCCGGATGTCGACGGTGTCGCCGCCCAGCGGCATGGCGGCCGCCGACACCAGGTGCACAGTGTCGGCCGACGTGCTACGCGCCTGCATGCCACCGCCGCGGAACTGGATGCGCGGCGCCCGGTCGGCCGACGCGATCAGCACAACCTCGGAACGCATCAGGGTGACGCGGCCAACTGGGCGCGCACCCAGGCCAGCACCCCGGTGGCCGCCGGGTCCGCGGTCAACGACTGCATGATGGTGGGCCGGCCGCCGCGCACGGCGTCGGCGTCGCGGGCCATCACCCGCAGGTCGGCGCCGACAAACGGTGCAAGGTCGATCTTGTTGACCACCAACAGATCCGAGTAGGTCACCCCGGGGCCGCCCTTGCGCGGCACCTTGTCGCCGCCGGCCACGTCGATGACGAAGATCTGCACGTCCACCAGGCCCGACGAGAAGGTGGCCGTCAGGTTGTCGCCGCCGGACTCGACCAGGATCAGGTCCAGCGCGTCGTGGGCGGCGATCAGGTCGTCGATGGCGTCCAGGTTCGCGGTGATGTCGTCGCGGATCGCGGTGTGCGGGCAGCCCCCGGTCTGTACGGCCGCGATCCGGTCGTCGGGCAGCACCGCGTTTCTGCGCAGGAAGTCGGCGTCCTCGGTGGTGTATATGTCGTTGGTCAGCACCGCCAAGGACAACTCGCCGCGCAATTGCCGGCACAGCGCCGCGACCAGTGCGGTCTTGCCGGAGCCGACGGGACCGCCGACACCGATGCGCAGCGGCTCCCCCGGCCGCCTGACCCGTCTCGGCCGGTCGTGGTGGACGTGCGGGTGGGCGTGCAGATGCGTTGACATGATTGGCCTTTCAGGAAACGAAGAGGGGCCGCTCGCGTTCGGCGTGGCGTTGCGCCAGTGTGTCGAGCAAGGGGTCGGACAGGTCGGCCAGCCCGGCGCCGGCCTCCGTGGCGGTGCGCTCGCACAGGGCGGACAGCTCGAAGGTGACGGCGGCGACGGCGGCGGGATCCAGCGCCAGCAACCGCTGGGCCGCGGTGGCCGACCCGGTCATCGTGGTGTACACGAGATGCAGCGCGGTGTGTTCGGGATCCAGCCCGCTGATCGCCCCGACGCGCCCGGCGGCCACCGCGAGGTGCGGGCGCGGGCCCAGGTCGTCCCAGTCGGCCTCCGGCCAGACCCGGCGCGCCAGCCGCGCCAGCCCCCGGCCCTGGCCGCGGGAGGCCTGCCGGGCCGCGGGCGCCGGGGTGCGCGCGTCGGTTTCGCGGTCCGCGTCGTCGATGCGGATGTCACCGCGGTGCACCGCGGCCGCCACCGAGGCGGCGACCAGCCCGTGGGTGCGAATCCTGCGCACCAGGAACGCTTTCAGCGTCACCAGGTCGATCACCATGCCGCCGGCGACGGCCTCTTCGACGCCGCCGGAGTGCACGTGCGCGCCGGTGGGCAGTCGCGAATCGGCCAGCGCGAGCAGGGTGGTCAGTGCCGTCTGAACCATCGGCGCGCCATCAGAACAGGAAATATCGTTGGGCCATGGGAAGTTCCGTCGCCGGTTGCTCCTGCCAGACCTCGCCGTCGATGCGCACCGTGAAGGTGTCGGGATCGATCTCGATGCGCGGCATGGCGTCGTTGAGCGGCAGGTCGGCCTTGCCGACGGCGCCGACATCCTTGACCGGCACCAATCGCCTTCGGACCGAGACCTTTTCGGCCAGGCCCGCCTCGACGGCCTGCGGGGCCACGAAGTGCAGCGAGGTAGCGGGAGCCGTCGCGGCGCCGAACATCGGCCGCGGCAGCACCGGTTGCGGGGTGGGGATCGACGCGTTGGCGTCGCCCATCGCCGCCCACGCGATCATGCCGCCCTTGAGCACCGCGTGCGGGCGCACCCCGAAAAACGCCGGCTCCCACAGCACCAGGTCGGCGAGCTTACCCACCTCCACCGACCCGATCTCGTGGTCGAGGCCGTGCGTGATGGCCGGGCAGATGGTGTATTTGGCGACGTAACGCCGCGCCCGATTGTTGTCCGCTTCGCCGTCGCCCGGCAGCGCGCCGCGGCGGCGCTTCATCACGTGCGCGGTCTGCCAGGTGCGGATCACCACCTCGCCGATGCGGCCCATCGCCTGCGAGTCGCTGCCGATCATCGAGATCGCGCCCATGTCGTGCAGCAGGTCCTCGGCGGCCATCGTCGACGGCCGGATCCGGCTCTCGGCGAACGCGAGGTCCTCGGGCACCGCGGGATTGAGGTGATGGCAGACCATCAGCATGTCCAGGTGCTCGTCGAGCGTGTTGACCGTGTGCGGGCGCGTCGGGTTGGTGGAACTGGGCAGCACGTTCGGCTCGGCGGCCACCCGCATGATGTCGGGCGCGTGCCCGCCGCCGGCGCCCTCGGTGTGATAGGTGTGGATCGAGCGGCCGGCGATGGCGCCGAGGGTGGTCTCGACGAACCCCATCTCGTTGAGGGTGTCGGTGTGCAGCGCCACCTGCACCCCGGCGGCGTCGGCCACGGTCAGGCAGGTGTCGATGGCCGCGGGTGTCGATCCCCAGTCCTCGTGCAGCTTGAAACCCGAAGCGCCGCCGCGCAATTGCTCCCAGAGGCCCTCGGCGTTGACGGTGTTGCCCTTGCCGAGCAGCGCGAAGTTCACCGGCCAGCAATCCAGCGCCTCCAGCATCCGGGCCAGGTGCCACTCGCCGGGGGTGACGGTGGTGGCCTTGGTGCCCTCGGCGGGCCCGGTGCCGCCGCCGATGATGGTGGTGATGCCCGACCCCAGCGCCTCGGGCATCAGCTGCGGGCAGATCAGGTGCACGTGGCAATCGATGCCGCCGGCGGTGACGATTTTCCCGTTGCCGCCGATGATTTCGGTGGACGGTCCGACCACCAGGTCCGGGTGCACGCCCGACATGATGTCGGGGTTTCCCGCCTTGCCGATCGCGACGATGCGGCCGTCGCGAATCCCGATGTCGGCCTTGATGATTCCCCAGTAGTCGAGGATCACCGCGCCGGTGATCACGGTGTCCGGCGCGCCGTCGGCCCGGCTGGCGCGCCCCTGGCCCATCGATTCGCGCAGCACCTTGCCGCCGCCGAAGACCGCCTCGTCACCCGCCAAACCCGGTCCGCCGCTGCGGTCTTCGGTGATCTCCACCAGCAGGTCGGTGTCGGCCAGCCTGATCCGATCCCCGGTGGTGGGGCCGAACAGGTCGGCGTAGCGCTCCCTGGACAGCCGCGTCATGACGGGTCGAGCCGTCCGGGCGGGTCCAGGCTCAGTCCGTGCACCTCGCGCCGGCCGCGCAGCGGGACCAGCCGGACCGTCTGGGCGATGCCGGGTTCGAAGCGGACCGCGGTAGCCGCCGGAACGTCGAGCCGGTGGCCATGAGCCGCGGCACGGTCGAACGACAGCGCCGGGTTGGCCTGCGGCAGGTGGACGTGGCTGCCGACCTGCACCGGGCGGTCGCCGGTGTTGACGATCCGCATCTCGAGCCGTTGCGCGCCGGCATTGATCTCGATATCGCCCGCGCCATAGAGGATTTCGCCGGGAATCATGCGATCGGGTGATGGACGGTGACCAGCTTGGTGCCGTCCGGGAACGTCGCTTCCACGTGCACCTCGTCGATTATCTCCGGTACCCCCTCCATCACGTCGTCGCGACCCAACACCGCACACCCGCTGGACATCAGCTCGGCCACGCTGCGGCCGTCCCGCGCGCCCTCGAGGATGTGGTCGGTGATGACCGCGGTGGCCTCGGGGACATTCAGCCGCAACCCGCGCGCCCTGCGCCGACGAGCCAGCTCGGCGGCGTAGGACAACAGCAGGCGCTCTTGCTCGTGCGGCGTGAGAAGCATGTCCTCCCGATCCTGCCATCCCGCTGCGGCGGGTCTTACCCCGACTCAGGCCCGCCGCGGAATGGCGTCGGCGTAGGGGGCGTCGCTCTTGGCGTACGCCCGGGCCGACGCCATGTACAGCAGGCCCACGCCGATGATGACCCCCGCCATCAGCAGCACGACATAGTTGTCGTACCAGGGCGCGTCGGGGGTGCGCGGCCAGCAGATGTTGACGATCGCCGCGACGCCGTAGATCAGTGCGCTGACATTGACCAGCATGCCCCACCTGCCCAGCTGATACTTGCCCGACGGCCGCCAGCCCTTCAGCCTCGCCCGCAGCGCGGCCAGCACCACCATCTGGAAGCCGAGGTACACGCCGACCGTGCCGAAGCTGACGAGCTTGTTGAGCGGGTGCTCGGAGACGATGGTCCCGGCGATCAGCGCGCCCGGGACGATGACCGCGGCCAGCAGGGCGAACGGCGGCACGTGCCGCTTGTGATCGAATCGCGCCAACAGCCGCGAACCGAAGATCATCCCGTCGCGGCCGTAGGAGAAGATGAGCCGGCTGGCGGCGGCCTGCAGGCTCAGGGCGCACGACACGAACGAGATCAGCACGATGCCCAGCACCACCCGGGAGCCCAGGTCTCCGAAGGCGCTCTGCAGGACGGTCGAGATGGGATTGGTGTCCTCGCCGCGGATCACCGCGCCGAAGTCGGTCACCGACAGGATCAGGCTCAGGCACACGAACGTCGACGCCGCCCCGCCGACGTAGATGGTGCGCCGCATCGCCTTGGGGATCTGGATGCCGGGGTTGCGGACCTCCTCGGCCACGTCGCCGCACGCCTCGAAGCCGAAGAACTGATAGAAGCCGATCAGGCTGGCGGCCAGGAACGCATACAGGAAGCTGTGGCCGCCCTGGGCGTTGAAGCTGTGGAACAACACACCCAGGCCGTGGGCGCGGTGGGTGATCAGCAGCCAGATGCCGACCACCAGGGCGCCGATGAGCTCGGCGCTGAAGCCGAAGATCGCGAAGTAGCCCAGGATCTTGGTGCCGGTGAGGTTGATGAGCGTGGCCACCGCCAAAACCGCCAGCGCGCAAAAGATCTTGGCCAGCGCGGTCGGGCGGAAGCCGACCATGGCGGCCAGGTAGGGACCCGCGCCGAAGGCCGCGTCCGCGATGAGGGCCAACAGGCAGAACATGTAGACCCAGCCGGTCATCCACGCCCACTTGCGCCCCCACAGCCGTCGCGCCCAGGGGTAGACGCCGCCGGCCACCGGGAACTGCGCGACCACCTCGCTGAACACCAGCGCCACCAGCATCTGCCCCGCGCCGACGATCAGCAGGCTCCAGATCATCGGCGGGCCCGCGGTGGCCAGCGCGAACGCGAACACCGTGTAGATGCCGACCACCGGCGACAGATAGGTGAAGCCCAGCGAGAAATTGGCCCACGGGCTCATGTCCCGTTTGAACTCCGAGGAGAACCCCAGCGCCTTGAGCTGGGCGAGGTCCTCGTCCTCGGGCGCGGCCTCGGTGGGCGTCGTCGCGCGAGGTTGAGCCTGGTGTGCGGGCGTGGGTAGCACGTCGACGGCCGGGTCGCTCTCTACGCTTTGGTCAGACCCGGCGAACTTCATGAAAAACAATTGAACCGACCCCAATCATCGAAACCTGTTGTCACAATCCGGTTTTCGTCGCCTATTTCTGCGTGCCCTCCTTAATCAGCGTCGCGGCCGTGCGCTTGAGCACATCGCGCTGCCTGGTCACGTCGGCGATCGCCTTGCGGAGCTGGTTGAGTTCGTCGCGCTCGCTGACCGCGCCGTCCCCGTCCGCGGGTGCGCCGGGCTTGACCCAGGGCGCCGCGGGATCCTCCTGCTCTCCGGGCAGCGCCGCGACCACCTTGTGGCGCAACCGGCCGCGCGGCTGGTCGCCGCGCGGCGCGTTGACGACGCTGGCCACCGGGCCCATCGCCGGTAGGCCGCCGTAGAAGGTGCCCGGGCCGCCGAGCCCGGCCGGCGGCGAGCCGTCCAGGGCGGTGGCCGGCAGCGCCGTCGCGGCCAGCCGGATCGCCGGGGAGCTGCCCCACGACGGCGGCACCGACAGGTTGCCGACCGTGGCCGCCCCGCCCAGGCCCGCCGAGGCGCCCGCGCCGGACGGGCCCGCCACGTTGGACGCGACGGCGCCGGCGGCCGCCGCCCTGGACGGCCGCCCCGCCGATCGGCGGGG
>NZ_LZKL01000049.1 GCF_001668725.1 Mycobacterium sp. E787
GACAACCGACTCGCCGAACAAGGCTGGACCACCCGCACCAACGCCCGCGGCGAAACCGAATGGATCCCGCCCCCGCATCTGGATTACGGGCAACCAAGAACCAACACATTCCATCACCCCGAGAAGCTGCTTCGCGATGGAGACGACGACGAGGCGGCGTAGCTGACACGGTCCCAGCTCCGGAACTTTCGTTCCGCAGTAGCGTCGATCTCCGGAAAACGTCGGGGCTATGCGGCGACGGCGGCGCGCGAAAGCCACACCTGGCCTTGCGGCTGCGAGTACCCTCACAGCCACCGTATTAGCTCCGCAAAGAGGCGCCAGTGTCGTATGTCCTCGCAACGCCCGAGTTGTTGTTGAGCGCTGCTGAGGATTTGGCCGGGATCGGGGCCGCAGTCAACGCGGCGAACGCGGCGGCTGCGCACTCCACCACATCGCTGTTGGCCGCGGGCGCCGACGAGGTGTCGAGGTGCATTGCCGGGTTGTTCGGCGCGCAAGCCGTCGAATTCCAGGCGCTCACCGCACAAGCGGCGCAGTTGCACGAGCGATTCGTGCTCGCGTTGGCGGCGGACGCGAACACGTATCTGACCACCGAGACGGCGACGGCCCAGACGCTGTCGGTGCGCCAGCCTATCCCGGGAGCAGCGGCAGGCACGCGGATCACCGTTCCGGGCGCGGGACCGCTTTACTACCCACGGTTCCTCACTGAGCTGCCCCATCTGGGCCAGGTGCTGCTCCAGGGCGGGGTCGCGGGGCCCAGTTCGGTGTCATTCCTGCAGGGCTACGACCTGCTCAACCAGGCCATCGGGGAGAACTGGTTCCCCGGCACCACGGCTCAGGTGGTCAGCTACCCGGCCAGCATCGGCATCATCAGCGGTAGCCTGGCGGCCCCCGGCGTCAACCAGGCCGTCGCGATGGGACAGCAAGCGCTCAACGGCCAGATCATGACTGCGCTCGCCAGCGGTAACGGTTCACCGGTGCACATTGCGGCGCTGTCGGAGGGAACCGTCGTCGTCGACCGCGAGTTGGCTTATCTGGCAACCGATCCCACCGCTCCGCCGCCCCATTCCCTGCAGTTCGCCGTCTTCTCCAGCCCCGAGCTCGGCCTGGCGCACATCTACCTGCCGAACGGGATGACCGTGCCCGTGATCAACTACACGGCGCAGGGCCTGCCCAACACCCAGTACGACGTCAGCGTGGTGTTCGGCCAGTACGACTTCTTCGGCAATCCGCCCGACCGGCCCTGGGATCTGCCGGCAGTGGTCAACTGCTTCTTCGGTGGGCTCTACTACCACGACCCGACGGCACTCGCCTCGCTGTCCGAAGCGGTCGAAATATCCAGCACAACCACGTCCCTGGGCGGCACGGTCACCACCTACATGATTCCCTCGCCGACGCTCCCGATGTTGTTGCCGCTCGAGCAGATCGGTGTTCCGCAACCAATCGTGGGCGGCCTCAACTCGTGGCTGCAGCCGATCGTCAACGACGGCTACTCGTCCCTGACACCGAACGCGGGGCCCTACTTCTCCCAGGGAACACTGCAAGGCCTGCCCAGCCTGCCGGGGTGAGGTCGCAAACCTACCCGGCCAGCGCCGCCCGGATGCACACGGTGACATACGGCAATGCCAGGCCGTTGGCGTTGGCCAGCGCCGGATGGGTGGCCAGCAACTCGCGGACCTGGTCCAGCGTTTGGGTGCGGACCTCGGTCGGCGACGTGATGCAGTAGCTGCGCGACGCGACCAGGTCGATAAGGGCTTGCGGCGTCACGTAGTTCGTCCATTCGACCTGATGGCGCTCCGGCGCGGTGAAGGACTCGGACAGCGTCACGTCGAAGCGTCCCCGGTCGCCGTCGGAGCCGATGATCTCGCCGAGTTCGCGCACCCAGCCCAGCCGTTCGTCGCGGGTGTTCCACACCAGGCCGAGCCGCCCGCCCGGACGCAGCACGCGGGCCACCTCGGGAATCGCCCGCTCCGGATCCACCCAGTGCCAGGCCTGGGCGACCAGCACGGCGTCAACACTGTTGTCCTCCAACGGAATCTCTTCCGCCGTCCCCAGCAGGGCGCGGGTCTCCGGCAGCGAGCTGCGCAGCACTTCCAGCATGTCGGGAATCGGGTCGACGGCCACCACGTCCAGGCCGCGCTCCACCAGGCGGGTCGTCAGCTTGCCGGTGCCCGCGCCGAGGTCGAGCACCCGGCGCGCGCCGCGGGGCAACAGCCAGTCGATCGCCTCCGGCGGATAGGAGGGACGGCCTCGCTCGTAGGCAGCGGCCGCCGAGCCGAATGAGAGCGAGCGGTCCTGTCGGGATCGGGTCACTGTTTGTCCGCCAAATCGAGTGTCTCGCGGATCAACTCGCCGACGGCCTCCGACTCCACCAGGAAGCCGTCGTGCCCACAGAGGGAGTCGACGACGTGCAGCCCGGTGCAGCCGGGCAGCAGCTCGGCCAGCTCCTCCTGCAGGCGCAGCGGGTAGAGCCGGTCCGAGGTGATGCCGCCGACCACCACGGGCACCGGGCAGCCGCTCAGGGCCTTGCGCACCCCGCCGCGGCCCCGGCCGACGTCATGACTGCTCAGCGCCTCGGTCAGGACGACATAGCTCCCCGCGTCGAAGCGCGACAACAGCTTGTCGCCCTGGTGCTCCAGGTAGCTCTGCACCGCGTAGCGGCCGCCGCCAAATGGGGGAACCGGGTCCTCGTCGCCCTGGGCGTCGTTGGCGAACCGGGTGTCGAGCTCGACCTCCCCGCGGTAGGTCAGATGCGCGAAGCGGCGGGCGATCGTCAGCCCGGCGTCGGGCTTGCGGCCGGTGTCGTGGTAGTCGCCGCCCTGCCAATTCGGGTCGGCCTTGATCGCCGCGACCTGCGTGGCCTGGGTGCCGATCTGGTCGGCGGTGGCGCGGGCGCCGACGGCCAGCAGCAGCCCGGCCCGCACCCGGTCGGGATGGCCGACGATCCACTCCAAAGCCCTTGCGCCGCCCATGGATCCGCCGACCACCGCGGCCACCCGGTCGATGCCCAGGGCGGCCAGCGCGGCAACGTCGGCCTGTACCTGGTCGCGCACTGAGATCAGCGGAAACCTTGAGCCCCAAGGCTTTCCGTCGCGGGCGAGCGAGCTCGGGCCGGTGGAGCCACGGCAACCGCCGAGCACGTTGGTGGCCACCGCGCACCAGCGATCGGTGTCGATCGGCGCGCCCGGCCCGGCCACGCCGTCCCACCAGCCGGGCGTGGGATGCCCGGCGCCGGCGGGGCCGGTGATGTGCGAGTCGCCGGTCAGCGCGTGCAGGACCACCACGACGTTGTCGCGCGTGGGCGACAACTCGCCCCAGCGCTGGATGGCGATGCACACGTCGTCGATCACGGCTCCGCTCTCGGTGGTCAGCGAGCCGATGTGGACGTACCCGACCTCGCCCTCGGCGGGCAGCGTCTGGGTTCCGACGTCAAAGATCGTCATGCCGGTGCCCTCAGAACGCCGCCACGGCCTGCGGGTCTGCCGCTCCATCGGCCCCGGCACCGAACTTGCGCGCCGCGGCGAAGCCCAGCTCCAGGTCGGCCAGGATGTCGTCGATGCCCTCGATGCCGACGGCCAGCCGCACCAACCCCGGCGTGACGCCGGTGGCCAGCTGCTCCTCCGGCGACAGTTGGGCGTGGGTGGTCGACGCCGGGTGAATCACCAGGGAGCGCACGTCGCCGATGTTGGCGACGTGGCTGTGCAGCTTCAGCGCGTTCACGAACGCCTTGCCGGCCTCGACCCCACCGGCCAGCTCGAACGCCAGCACGGCCCCGGTTCCCTTGGGCGCCAGCTTCTTTGCCCGCTCGTGCCACGGCGAGCTGGGCAGGCCCGCGTAGTTCACCGACAGCACGCCGTCATGGGCCTGCAGGAACTCGGCGACCCGCCGCGCGTTGGCGACGTGGCGTTCCATCCGCAGGCTCAGGGTTTCGATGCCCTGGGCGACCAGGAACGCATTGAACGGCGCAGCGGCCGACCCGAGGTCGCGCAGCAGTTGCACGCGCGCCTTGAGCGCGTACGCCGGCGGCCCGAGCTCGGCATACACCACGCCGTGGTAGCTGGGGTCGGGGGTGGTGAAGCCGGGGAAGCGGCCCTGCGTCCAGTCGAAGGTGCCGCCGTCGACGATGACGCCGGCGATCGCCGAGCCGTGCCCGCCGAGGTACTTGGTCGCCGAGTGCACCACGACGTCGGCGCCGTGGGAGAACGGCTGGATCAGGTAGGGCGTGGCGATGGTGTTGTCGACGATCAGCGGGACGCCGTTCGCGTGGGCGACCCCGGCGACCCCCGGGATGTCCAGCAGGTCGATCTTGGGGTTGGAGATGGTCTCGCCGAAGAACGCCTTGGTGTTCGGCCGGACCGCGGACTGCCACGAATCGAGGTCGTCCGGGTCCTCGACGAAGCTGACCTCGATGCCGAGCTTGGCCAGCGAGTAGTGGAACAGGTTGTAGGTGCCGCCGTAGAGCCGCGGGCTGGAGACGATGTGATCCCCGGCACATGCGAGGTTCAATATGGCGAATGTCTCAGCCGCCTGTCCGGAGGACAGGAACAGCGCGGCCACGCCGCCTTCCAGCGCGGCGATGCGCTGCTCGACGACGTCGGTGGTCGGGTTGCCGATCCGCGTGTAGATGTTGCCCGGCACTTCCAGCCCGAACAGCGCCGCGGCGTGCGAGGTGTCGTCGAAGGTGTAGGACGTGGTCTGGTAGATCGGCAGGGCGCGGGCGTGGGTCGCCTGGTCCGGTTGCTGGCCGGCGTGCACCTGCTTGGTTTCGAAGGACCAATGCGCCGCCGGGTCGGCTTCGGCGCTGTTCGTGGCGTTGTCAGAGCTCACTTGACTGGAATGCTTTCTCTCGGGAGGGCATGAATCGGGTATCGGGGCGTTTGCGGCGATGGGTTAACGCCGGCACACGACGAGACGCGAAGGAGCTTGCTGAATGCGCATCACGTTTCCCCTCTAGTCAGGGGTCCGGTATGGCGGACCCGCGCTTGCCGCGCAGCCTGTGGCTACTAGACCTGGTCTTTCACCCGGGGCACCCCACCGCGGTTGGAGGGTTGCCGGCCAGCAAGCCGGGGCTTAGCGCTGGCGCTCATGACCGATGTGAAGCCTATCTCATCAGGCCGCGTGGATGCCAACGGAGCCGATCCGGTCGCCGTGGGTACTGCCGTCCAGCGTGCGGACCTGCAGGTCGACGCCCGTCCGAACACCCTTGATAACGTGGCAACCAGAACGCTGAGCAAGCATCGACAGCTGACATCGATATCTGACAACGACGCCGGGAGATGGACCGTGTGCGCCGAACAACCGACCGTCATCTACACGCTGACCGACGAGGCGCCGCTGCTGGCGACCTACGCTTTCCTGCCGATCTTGCGCGCCTTCGCCGAGCCGGCCGGCATCAAGATCGAGACCAGTGACATCTCCCTGGCCGCTCGGATCCTGGCCGAGTTCCCCGACCACCTGACCGAAGAGCAGCGGGTCGAAGACAACCTGGCGGAGCTGGGCGCGCTGACGAAGCTCCCCGACACCAACATCATCAAGCTGCCGAACATCAGCGCCTCGGTGCCCCAGCTGATCGCCGCGGTGAAGGAGCTGCAGGGTCAGGGATTCAAGATCCCAGACTTCCCGCAGAGCCCGAAGACCGACGAGGACAAGGAAATTCGCAACCGCTACGCCCGCTGCCTCGGCAGCGCGGTCAACCCGGTGCTGCGGCAGGGCAACTCGGACCGCCGCGCGCCGAAGGCCGTCAAGGAGTACGCGCGCAAGCATCCCCACAGCATGGGCAAGTGGTCGCCGGCCTCGCGCACTCACGTCGCGACCATGCGGCACGGCGACTTCTACCACGGCGAGAAGTCGATGACCCTGGACCGCGCGCGCAACGTGAAGATGGTGCTTCGGACCAAGAGTGGGGAGACCCTCGAGCTCAAACCGAAGGTGGAGCTGCGCGACGGCGACGTCATCGATTCCATGTTCATGAGCAAGAAGGCCCTGGTCGAGTTCTACGAGGAACAGATGCAGGACGCCTACGAGACCGGCGTGATGTTCTCGCTGCACGTCAAGGCGACGATGATGAAGGTGTCCCATCCCATCGTCTTCGGCCACGCCGTGAAGGTGTTCTACAAGGATGCGTTCGCCAAGCACCAGGCGCTCTTCGACGAGCTCGGCGTCAACGTCAACAACGGACTGATCGATCTCTACAACAAGATCGAGTCGCTGCCCGCGACGCAGCACGAGGAGATCATCCGCGACCTGCACGCCTGCCACGAGCACCGCCCCGAGCTCGCGATGGTCGATTCGGCCAAGGGCATCACCAACTTCCACTCGCCCAGCGACGTGATCGTGGATGCGTCGATGCCGGCGATGATCCGTGCCGGCGGCAAGATGTGGGGCGCCGACGGGCGGCAGAAGGACACCAAGGCCGTGAACCCCGAGTCGACCTTCTCGCGCATCTATCAGGAGATCATCAACTTCTGTAAGACGCACGGGCAGTTCGATCCGACCACGATGGGCACGGTGCCCAACGTCGGCCTGATGGCCCAGCAGGCCGAGGAGTACGGCTCGCACGACAAGACTTTCGAGGTCCCCGAGGACGGCGTCGCGGACATCGTCGACCTCGACACCGGGGAAGTCCTGCTCACCCAGAACGTGGAGGCCGGCGACATCTGGCGCATGCCGATCGTCACCGACGAAGCGATCCGCGACTGGGTCAAGCTGGCCGTCACCCGCGCGCGGAACTCGGGCATGACGGTGGTGTTCTGGCTGGACACCGAACGGCCGCACGAGGTCGAGCTGCGCAAGAAGGTGAAGCAGTACCTGAAGGAGCACGACACCGAGGGCCTGGAGATCCAGATCATGCCGCAGGTGTGGGCGATGAGGTACACGATCGAGCGCGCTATGCGCGGGCAGGACACCATCGCCGCCACCGGAAACATCCTGCGCGACTACCTCACCGACCTGTTCCCGATCCTGGAGCTCGGCACCAGCGCCAAGATGCTGTCCATCGTGCCGCTGATGTCAGGCGGCGGAATGTACGAAACCGGGGCGGGCGGCTCGGCGCCCAAGCACGTCCACCAACTGGTCGAGGAAAATCATCTGCGCTGGGATTCCCTCGGCGAGTTC
This sequence comes from Mycobacterium sp. E787, assembly GCF_001668725.1. GTDB lineage: Bacteria > Actinomycetota > Actinomycetes > Mycobacteriales > Mycobacteriaceae > Mycobacterium. The sequence goes on from NZ_LZKL01000049.1 coordinate 7,111, forward strand.
CTCGCTCTGGGAGCGTGTTTCGAGGACATCGGGATCAAGACCGGCAACGAACGCGCCAAGATTCTGGGTGAGACGCTGGATGCGGCGATCGGCAAGCTGCTGGAGAACGACAAGAGTCCGTCGCGCAAGACCGGCGAACTCGACAACCGCGGCAGCCAGTTCTACCTCGCGCTGTACTGGGCCGAGCAACTTGGCGCGCAAACCGAGGACGACGAGCTGCGCGAGCACTTCGCCGCGCTGGCCGACTCGCTGAGCCGCAACGAGGACGCCATCGTGGCCGAGCTCGCGGAAGCGCAGGGCGGGGCCGTGGACATCGGCGGCTACTATCGCCCGGACACCGAGAAGCTGACTGCAGTCATGCGGCCGAGCAAAACGTTCAACAAAGCGCTGGCAGCTTCGCAAGGCTGAGAAAGTCGAGCTCGATATGACAGGCGAAGGCAAGATCAAGGTCAAGGGCCCGGTCGTCGAGCTCGACGGCGACGAGATGACGCGCGTCATCTGGAAGCTCATCAAGGACATGCTGATCCTGCCGCACCTGGACATCAACCTGGAGTACTACGACCTGGGGATCGAACACCGCGACCGCACCGACGACCAGGTCACGATCGACGCGGCCTACGCCATCAAGAGGCACGGCGTGGGCGTCAAGTGCGCAACCATCACCCCCGACGAGGCGCGAGTCCACGAATTCAACCTCAAGAAGATGTGGCTGTCACCCAACGGGACGATCCGGAACATCTTGGGCGGCACCATCTTCCGCGAGCCGATCGTGATCTCGAACGTGCCGCGCCTGGTGCCGGGCTGGACCAAGCCGATCGTCATCGGCCGGCACGCTTTCGGCGACCAGTACCGGGCGACGAACTTCAAGGTGGACAAGCCGGGCACCGTCACGCTGACCTTCACGCCCGCCGACGGCAGCGAGCCCATGGTGCACGAGGTGGTGTCCATCCCCGAGGACGGCGGCGTCGTGATGGGGATGTACAACTTCAAGGACTCGATCCGTGATTTCGCGCGCGCCTCGTTCGCCTACGGCCTGAACGCCAAGTGGCCGGTGTACCTGTCCACCAAGAACACCATCCTCAAGGCCTACGACGGCATGTTCAAAGACGAGTTCCAGCGCATCTACGACGAGGAATTCAAGGACAAGTTCGAAGCGGAGGGGCTGACCTACGAGCACCGGCTCATCGACGATATGGTCGCGGCCTGCCTGAAGTGGGAGGGCGGCTACGTCTGGGCCTGCAAGAACTACGACGGCGACGTGCAGTCCGACACCGTCGCGCAGGGCTACGGCTCGCTGGGGTTGATGACGTCGGTGCTGATGACCGCCGACGGCAGGACGGTCGAGGCCGAGGCCGCGCACGGCACCGTCACGCGCCACTTCCGGCAGTACCAGGCCGGCAAGCCGACCTCGACCAACCCGATCGCGTCGATCTTCGCCTGGACCCGGGGACTGCAGCACCGCGGCAAGCTGGACAACACCCCCGAGGTCATCGAGTTCGCCCAGAAGCTGGAAGAGGTCGTCATCGCCACCGTCGAGGGCGGCAAGATGACCAAGGACCTCGCCATCCTGATCGGCCCCGAGCAGGAATGGCAGCAAAGCGAGGAGTTCCTGAACTCCATCGCCGAGAACCTGGAGAAGGCCCTAGCCGGTTGATTCCCCCCGGTTCGGGGCCGGGCAGCATTCCTCGATGAACTCGGTGATCACCCGGGTGATCCGCTCGGGCGCCTCGAACATCGGCACGTGCCCGACGCCGTCGAGTTTGGTGACCTGGTGACTGTCCCTGGGCAGCTGGCTGGTGAAGTGCCGGCTGAACCTGGGCGCGGGCAGGATCCGGTCCTTCTCGCAGATCACCAGATGGGCCGGGACGGCGTTCTGGGCGACCTCCCGCAGGCCGTGCAGCAGCGTGGCCTTGACCAGCAGCTGGAAGTAGGCGGGGCAGTGCCTGACGTCGTCGATGATGGCCGACAGCTGGCGCTCGCTGACGCCGTCGGGTTTGGCGCTGATCGCGTAGGTCGCCAATTGCCGGCTGAACGGCAGGTGCAGCACGCGCGGCCCGAACGCCCAGGCGAGCAGCAACAGCGGGATGCCCAGGATGAACTTGAAAATGACCTCGAACTTCGCCGGGGTCCAGCGCGTCCAGCCGCCGGCCGGGGCGATGCCGGTGACGCTGCGCGCCCGGCCGCGCCGCTCCAGCTCGAAGGCCACCCATCCGCCCAGCGAGTTGCCGACGATATGGGCGGTTTCCCAGCCCAGCTCGTCCATCTGGCGCTCCACGTGGTCGGCGAGGACCTCCGACGACAGGAACCAGGTCCCGGCCTTGGGGCCGCCGTTGTGGCCGGCCATCGTCGGGGCGAAGACCTCGTAGCGGCCGGTGTCGGCCAGCTGCCGCGCCACGTCGTCCCACACCGCCTGCGACAGCAGGAACGGGTGCAGCAGCAGGACCGGCTCCCCGGAACCGAGATGGATCGGCGAACGATTCCCCATATCCCCGACAGTAATGGCGGTACCGGCGGTACTGCAAACAAGGGCGGGTGCGCGCGTGAAAAGATCGGGAGACCATGAGCATCGCCACCGGATCCCGCCGGATTTTCTCCGGCGTGCAACCCACTTCCGACTCGCTTCATCTCGGTAACGCGCTGGGCGCCGTCACCCAGTGGGTCGCGCTGCAAGACGATCACGACTCGTTCTTCTGCGTCGTCGACCTGCACGCCATCACCGTCCCGCAGGACCCCGAAGCGCTGCGGCGCCGGACCCTGGTCACGGCCGCCCAGTACCTCGCGCTGGGCATCGACCCGGGCCGCAGCACCGTCTTCGTGCAGAGCCAGGTGCCCGCCCACACCCAGCTGGCGTGGGTGCTCGGATGCTTCACCGGCTTCGGCCAGGCGTCGCGGATGACGCAGTTCAAGGACAAGTCGGCGCGCCAGGGCAGCGACGCGACCACCGTCGGGCTGTTCACCTATCCGGTGCTGCAGGCCGCCGACGTGCTGGCCTACGACAGCGACCTGGTGCCGGTGGGCGAGGACCAGCGCCAGCACCTCGAGCTGGCCCGCGACATCGCGCAGCGGTTCAACGGCCGCTTCCCGGATACATTCGTGGTTCCCGACGTGCTCATCCCCAAGGCGACCGCCAAGATCTACGACCTGCAGCTGCCGACCGCGAAGATGAGCAAATCGGCGTCCACCGACGCGGGGCTGATCAACCTGCTCGACGATCCGGCGTTGTCGGCCAAGAAGATTCGTTCCGCCGTCACCGACAGTGAGCGCGAGATCCGGTACGACACCGACGCCAAGCCGGGGGTGTCGAACCTGCTCACGATCCAATCCGCCGTCACCGGGGTGGGCATCGAGAAGCTGGTCGACGGCTACGCCGGGCGCGGTTACGGCGACCTGAAGAAGGACACCGCCGACGCCGTCGTCGAATTCGTGAGCCCGATCAAGGCGCGCGTCGACGAATTGCTGGCCGACCGCGCCGAATTGGAGTCGGTGCTCGCGGCCGGGGCCGAGCGCGCCGAGGATGTCGCCGGGAAAACCGTTCGGCGGGTTTACGATCGGTTAGGTTTCCTTCCGCAACGGGGATAGGTCTCATCATGAGCGAGCCGGCCAAGCCCGGGGTCCTGGATCGGCTGCGGGCGCGGTTCGGCTGGTTCGACCACGTCATGCGGGCTTATGAGCGCTTCGACGAGCGCAACGGCGGCTTCTACGCGGCCGGCCTCTCGTACTACACGATCTTCGCGCTATTCCCGTTGCTGATGGTCGGTTTCGCGGCATTCGGCTTCGTGCTGGCGACCCGGCGTCAGCTGCTGAGCACGATCGACGACCACATCCGGTCCGCGGTGTCCGGCGCGCTGTCGCAGCAGCTCGTGGACCTGATGAATTCGGCGATCGACGCGCGGACCTCCGTGGGCGTCATCGGACTGGTGACCGCCGCCTGGGCGGGGTTGGGGTGGATCTCCCATCTGCGGGGGGCGATCACCGAGATGTGGTGGGATCGGCGCATCGAGTCGCCCGGCTTTGTGCGCAACAAACTTTCGGATCTGCTGGCGATGCTGGGCACCTTCGCGGTGACCGTGGCCACCATCGCCATCACCACCCTCGGCCACCAGGCGCCGCTGGCCGCCCTGCTGAAATGGCTCAAGATTCCGCATGTTTCGGTGTTCGACTGGCTCTTCTGGCTCGTCTCGATATTGGTGGCGGTGCTGGTGTCGTGGCTGCTGTTCACCTGGATGATCGCCCGGCTGCCGCGACAGAAGGTCAGCGTCGTGGACTCGGCGCGGGCCGGGCTGCTGGCGGCGGTCGGCTTCGAACTGTTCAAGCAGGTGGCATCGGTGTATCTGCGGGTGGTGTTGCGCAGCCCGGCGGGCGCCACCTTCGGGCCGGTGCTGGGGCTGATGGTGTTCTCCTACATCACCGCGTATCTGGTGCTGTTCGCCGCGGCCTGGGCCGCCACCGCGTCGACCGACCCGCGGGCCAGGCCCGTCGAACCGCCGCCGCCGGCGATCATCGCCCCGCGCGTGGTGGACGAGGGACTCAGCGCGCGCCAGACCCTGACCGCGATGGGCGTGGGCGCCGCTGGGGTGCTGGCGTTTTCGCGCGTGGCCCGGTGGCTTCGCTAGCCCCGCGGGCTCACGGGCCGAGCGTCCTGCCGACGGCCACGATGACGGCGGCCACGAAGATCACCGCGGTCAGCGCGACGTTGCGCGGTTCACGCAGGTAAGCGTGCGAGCCGATGGCGCCCACCATGACGATCGCGAACCCGGCGGCGGCCAGCGGGGTGAGGAACGCGGCGACACCCAGCAGCCGGGGCAGCAGAATGCCTATGACGCCCAGCAATTCGCACAGCGCGGTGACGCGGATCACCGGCAGCGGGAACGGCGCGACCCCGGTCTGGCCGCTGGCGATGAGCCGGTCCTTGGGCCGGCTGATCTTCGCCAGGCCGGACGCGGTGAACACCGCGGCGAGCGCTGCCTGCAGCGTCCATAGCAACACGTTCATCATGACCTCCTTGTCGTTGACGGCGACTCAGAGGTATGACGCGATGGCCGCCCTAGATGTGACGCCACTCGCCGCGGACCATGACGGCACTGACTTCCAAAGAGCCGTCCAGCACAACCAGATTGGCGTCGTAACCGACCCGCAGGCTGCCCACCCCGTCGAGCCCCAGCGCCCGGGCCGGCGTGGTGGCGGTCATCCGCGCGGCGGCCTCGAGCCCCGCGTCTCCCGCGTCTGAGGCCACGGTGCGGAAGATCCGGTCCATCGTGGCGGTGCCGCCGGCGATCGTCGACGTGCCCCGCACCCGCGCCACACCGGATTCGACGTCGATCGGCACCCCGCCGAGCCGAAAGGCCCCGTCGGTGCGGCCGGCCGCCGCGATCGCGTCGGTCACCAGGGCGACCCGGTCGGGCCCCGCGGCTTGGATCACCGCCCGCGCCACCTCCGGGTGCACGTGCACGCCGTCGGCGATGAGCTCGACGGTCACCCCCGGCTCCTGCAGCAGAGCGAGCGCGGGCCCCGGCTCGCGGTGGTGCAGCGGCGGCATCGCATTGAACAGGTGGGTGCCGACCGTGGCGCCCGCGGCGATGGCCCGTTTCGCCTGCTCGTAGGTCGCATCGGTATGGCCCAGGGCCACAACGACATTCGCGTCAAGGAAGCGCCGGATCGCGTCGTCGGATCCGGGCAGTTCGGGCGCCAACGTCACCATCCGGATCGCCCCGCCCCCCGCGGCCAGCACGGCGTCGATCTCGGCGGGATCGGGGTCGCGCATCCGGGCGGGGTCGTGCGCGCCGCAGCGCGCCCGGCTCAGCCACGGCCCCTCCAGGTGGATGCCCGCGACCGTGCCCCGCCGGGTGGCCGCGGCGAGCGCATCCACGCCGGCGATCAGCTCGTCCGGCGCCGCGGTGACCAGGCTGGCCAGCGTCGTGGTGGTGCCGTGCCGCAGGTGGAAGCCGGCGGCGGCGCCGGCGCCGGCGGGATCGATGTAGGACGCCCCACCGCCGCCGTGCACATGCATGTCGATAAAGCCCGGAACCACAAGGCAATCCGGGAAGTCGTCGTCGGCCGGCCGCGGCGGCGGCCCGGCCCCGCGGTCCAGGATCCGCCCGCCGGAAAACTCCAGCCAGCCCGGCCGGCCGACCCGATCGTCGAGGACCACGGCGCCCGCGGCGATCAATCGCACCGGTTCTCCCAGTGCCCGCCGTTTTCCCAGAACTTGCTGATCTCCTCGAGCTGGCGGCCCTTGGTCTCGGGGGCGAACCGGTAGACGAAGCCGAACGCGACCACCGCGAGCGCCGCGAACACCGCGAAAGTCCCGGCGCCGCCGAGGGAATGCAGCATCGTCAGGAACACGGCGGCCACGATCGCGTTGGCGACCAGGTTGGAGGTGAGCATCGCGCTCGACCCGATCGACCGCAGCCGGGACGGGAAACTCTCGCTGGCGTACACCCAGCCCAGCGACCCGAAACCCGCGGTGTAGCCGAAGATGAACAGCAGCACACCGCCGAACCCGAAAACCAGCCCCGCGCCGCCGAGGCGGCCGTGGGCGAACACAGCCAGCAGCACGATGTCGGCGACGATCATCATCGCGATGCCGCACAACAGGATCGGGCGCCGGCCCACGCGGTCGACGAGCAGCAGCGCGGTGCACACGGCCGCCACACCGGCGACCTGAACCAGCGCCGGCAACCCCAGCAGCGCGAAATTGCCGGTGAAACCCATGGCCTCGAAGATGCGGGGGCTGTAGTAGATGATCGCGTTGATGCCGGTGATCTGGATCAGGAACCCCAGCGTGACCACGAAGGCGGTGGCCCGCAGGTACGGCTTGCGCAGCATCTCGGAGACGCCGCCGCTACCCTCGGTCAGGGCGCGGGAGATCTCGGCCAGCTCCTCGTCGGCGCGCGCGTCCGGCTCGATGCGCAGCAGGGCCCGGCGGGCGTCGTCGGCGCGGCCCTTCAGCAGGTACCACCGGGCGGTGTCGGGCATCCGGATCAGCATGGGCAGCAACACGATTGCGGGCACCGCGGCCAGCCCGAGCATCCACCGCCAGCTGTGGGTGCCGGCCAGCAGGTAACCGGTCAGGTAGCCGACGATCAGCGCGCTGACGATCGCCAGCTGATAGGCCGTCAACAGCGAGCCGCGCACCGCCGCCGGGGACGATTCCGCCACGTAGACCGGGACCACCACCACCGTCACGCCGATGGTCAGCCCGAGCAGGAAGCGCGCCGCCAACAGCATCGGCAGCGAGACCGAGAACGCGGCCAGCACCGCGAAAAGCGCGTAGCTGACGGCGATCAGCACCATCGACTTCTTGCGTCCGATGGCATTGGCGAGCACGCCGGCACCGAGCGCCCCGGCGATCTGTCCGATCACCACCATCGTCGTCAGCAGTTCCTGTTGCCGGGTGGACAGGCCGAAGTCCTCGGTGACGAACAGCTGCGCGGCGGCGATGATCGACAGGTCGTAGCCGTAGATGACGCCCACGGCGGCGGCGGTGAGCCCGACCCGCAGGCCCCGCTGCGATGCGCGCGGCGACTCGCCGCCGGTCAGTTGACCGGCGCCCGGCCGCGCAGCAGCTCGATGACCCGGTCGGGGTCGTCGGGCGTAATGCAGGGCCTTACTAGGCGGCCGATGTCAAGGATGAGCAGCATCCGTTTGCCGGGGCGGTGGATGTCCAGCGGGAACCAGTAGCGGGGGTCGGCCGTCCCCCAGAGGCGGCCCTTGCCGGAAAGCCAGGTCATGAGCTTCGTCTGGATCTGCCGGATTTGCGCGTAGGCGATCCGCTTCGGCCCGGTCCAAGGGAAGTAGTAGCGGCGGATGGTGATTCCGTCCTCGTCGAGCCGGAGGCCGGCGTCTTCGTACAGGGCTTTACTCACCTGCACGACGCTGCCACAGCGAAATCGGGGCGGTCAACGGTGTTGCGGTCGGCGGTTCAGCGAGCGTGCGACCATGATCAAACTAAACACGATGATCGTGCCGATCACCGCGACGCCCACCCGCACCGGCAGCGCGTCCGCCGACGGCATGAACCCGGCGGCCTGCGCGCCGGCGCCCGGCCGGTCGGCGGCGCCGTCGTGGCGGGTCGGCAGCAGCGAGGGATCGGGCTCGATCAGCGTGCCGACCTGGGTGCCCCGCGGCGTGGAAAATCCGTAGTCCAGCAGGTGCGCCGCCTGTTCCCACGGCGCGATCGGCTGCCGGGTCCCGTGCAGCAGCACCGCCATCAGCCGTCGCCCGTCGTGGTTGGCCGCGCCCACGAAGGTCTGGCCCGCGTCGTCGGTGTAGCCGGTCTTGCCGCCCATGGCGCCGGGATACTTGTACAGCAGCTGGTTGTCGTTTTCCAGCTCGTAGCCGGGGTGGTCGCCGTGGCCGGGGAAGTCGAAGGTCCGCGTCGCGACGATGTCGGCGAAGGTGGGGTTCTGCCAGGCATAGCGGTAGAACAGCCCGATGTCGTAGGCCGACGTGCTCATGCCGGGCCCGTCCAGCCCGGACGGGGTCGCGACCCGGGTGTCGCGGCCGCCGAGCTTGGCGGCCAGCACGTTGATCTTGTCCAACGCCTGCTGCATGCCGCCGAGTTGCATGGCCAGCGCGTGGGCGGCGTCGTTGCCGGAGTGCATCAACAGGCCGTGCAGCAACTGGTTGACGGTGAACACGCCGCCGTCGGTCACGCCGACCTTGGTGCCCTCGGCCGCCGCGTCGTCGGCGGTGCCCGGGACGGACTTGTTGAGGGGCAACGCGTTGATCGAGGCCATCGCGACCAGCACCTTGATGATGCTGGCCGGGCGGTGCCGTCCGTGCGGGTCCTTGGCGGCGATGACCGCGCCGCTGTCCAGGTCCGCCACCAGCCACGCGTCGGCGGACACGTCGCCGGGCAGCGGCGCCGTGTCGGGCGCCGCGACGACGCCGCAGCTGCCCAGCGCCTCGCCGCCGACCGGCTTGGGTGGCACCGCCAGCGGCATCGGCGGGTCGCCGGCGGCCGGGGCCTCCGACGAATCCACCGCGGGCGGGGTGTTCACCTGATACGGGCAGTTGCCCGGGCCGGCGTTGGGGCCGGGGGGCGGTTCGGCGAACGCCGGCGCGGCGAGCGCCGCAGGCGCGGCCGCCATCAAAACCGCAGCAACCAGGCACGACGCTCGGCGTAAGAGGTTCATTGTGTGTGCAGACTAGGCGATCCGGCGCCCGATCCCCGGGAGCCGCGCTGTGACTGGTGGGGCGGATGTTACAAATCCCCCGGACGAGCCGCCCTCGCGGCGAACCACTACGCTGTCATGCGGTCGGCTTGACCACCTCCACCGAAGGGTCTGCCCATTGGGGAACAACCGAATTTTCTCGAAGTGGCGGCGCGACGGTGACGGCCCGCGCTCGCTGGAACAACTGATCAAGCAGGTCGAGAAGGGCACCCAGGTCCGGCACTCCCGGCTCGACGGCGTGTTGACCGAGCTGAAGCAGCATCGCGATGCCGCGCCGGACGGCGACCTGCGGTCGGCGCTCACCTGGCTCTGCAACGCGCAGACGCGGATGGCGGGCAATCCGAGCACCGCGCACTCGCGCGAGGTGTTGCTGGCCGCGTACGAGGTCAACCGGATCCTCGCTACAGCCGCCGAGACTCCTCGCTGAGCACGCCGCGCAGGGCGGCCTCGATGACGTCGAACTCGGCCCGGCCGCTGATCAGCGGCGGCGCCAGCTGGACGACGGAATCCCCGCGGTCGTCGGTGCGGCAGTACAACCCGGCCTCGAAGAGCGCCGAGGACACCCGGCCCAGCAGCGGCCCGCGTTCGTCGTCGGTGAAGGTCTGCCTGGTCGCCTGGTCCTTGACCAGTTCGACGCTGTAGAAATACCCCTCGCCGCGCACGTCGCCGACGATGGGCAGGTCGTAGAGCTTCTCCAGCGTGGCCCGGAAGGCCGGCGCGTGGTGCTTGACGCGCTCGCCCAGCCCCTCGCGCTCGAAGATGTCGAGGTTGGCCAGCGCCACCGCGGCCGACACCGGGTGGCCGCCGAACGTATAGCCGTGCGGGAACATGGTTTTGCCGTCGTTGAATGGCTCGAACAGCCGCTCGCGCGCGATCATCGCCCCCAGCGGCGCGTAGCCCGACGTCAGGCCCTTGGCGCAGGTGATCATGTCGGGCACGTACCCGAAGTCGGTACAGGCGAACATCGAGCCGATCCGGCCGAACGCGCAGATCACCTCGTCGGAGACCAGCAGCACGTCGTAAGAGTCGCAGATCTCGCGCACCCGCTCGAAATAGCCCGGGGGAGGCGGGATCGAGCCGCCCGCGTTCTGCACGGGCTCCAGAAACACCGCGGCGACGGTGTCGGGTCCCTCGAACTCGATCGCCTCGGCGATGCGGTCGGCGGCCCATCGCCCAAACCCTTTGGGGTCGTTGGTGAATGGCTCGGGCGCGCGGTAGAGGTTCGTGTTGGGCACCCGAAAGCCGCCCGGGGTCACCGGCTCGAACGGCGCCTTGTAGCGCGGCAGCCCGGTGATCGCCAAAGCCCCCTGCGTGGTGCCGTGGTAGGCGACCGAGCGCGAAATCACCTTGTGCTTGCCGGGTTTGCCGGTGAGCTTGAAGTACTGCTTGGCCACCTTCCACGCCGTCTCGACGGCCTCGGTGCCGCCGCTGGTGAAGAAGACCCGGTTGAGGTCGGCGGGCGCATATCGGGCGAGCCGCTCGGCGAGCTCGATGGCGGATGGGTGCGCGTACCCCCACAGCGGGAAGTACGCCAGCGTGCCGGCCTGCCGGGCGGCGACCTCGGCGAGTTCGGCGCGGCCGTGGCCGACCTGCACCGTGAACAGCCCCGACAGCCCGTCCAGGTAGCCGCGGCCGCGGTCGTCGAAGATCCTGACCCCCTCGCCGCGGGTGATGACCGGCGGCGTGATGCTGGGGCCGTGCCGGGCGAAGTGCAGCCACAGGTTGTCGGTCATCTTGTCCGTGAGCGTAGCTCCCGGTTGTCCGGCAGCACTTGTGCGGCGGGCCTGAAGTGGTGTGATGTACCGATGGGGCTACCCTGCGCGCGAGTGGGATCTCCCTCGCCATGACGCTGCCGCAGTCACCGGATCCTGGGCAGGGCTCATATCCACCGCCGTACCCCTACCCGGGGGCGCCCGGGTATCCGCCGCGGCGCACAACCAGCGGCTGGGCGATCGCGGCGTTCGTGTTGGGCCTGCTGGCCTGTGTGCCGCTCGGCGCGGTCTTCGGGATCGTCGCACTCGTCAAAACCCGTGGGGGCCGACAGTCGGGTCGCGGGCTGGCGATTGCCGGGCTGGTGATCTCAGCGGTATGGCTGCTGGTGGGGGGCATTGCCCTTTTCCGGATGACCAACGGACTCTTGGTCACCGGAACGGTCGACTCGTCGCCACTGGTGAGGGTCGGTGAGTGCTTCAATCCGGACATCAATAGCCGTGTCGACTGCGGTCAACCGCACTCCGACGAGGTCTTCGCGATCCTCAGCCTGTCCCACTTTCCCAACGCCGACGACTCTCAGACCCTGAAGGACCGCTGCCGCGCCGAGTTGCGGAAGTATTCGCCGTCGGCGAGCCGCGACGCCGGGGTGCAGGTGGTCACGTGGGGCCCGGGCACGGATTGGAAGTACATGGACAATCACACGACAGCGTGCGCTGCGCATTTCACTCCCGATCGGGTGGGGTCGATCAGGAAGTGAACTCGGCAGCGGTTCCGCTGCGAAGCCCGGTAGCTGCGGGCGCGCCGCTACGCTCGACCTTATGACCGCAGCGAAGCAGGTCAGCGAGTTCGAGGCCCTGCGACCGCATCTCATGTCCGTCGCCTACCGGCTGACCGGCACCGTGGCAGACGCCGAGGACATCGTTCAGGAGGCCTGGCTGCGCTGGCACGGGCAGGACTCCAAAAATGGAACGGCCATCTCGGACCTGCGGGCGTGGCTGACCACCGTGGTGAGCAGGCTGGGCCTGGACCGGTTGCGCTCGGCCGCGCATCGCCGCGAGACCTACACCGGCAACTGGCTGCCCGAGCCGGTGGTCACCGGGTTCGACCAGGCCGACCCGCTGTCGGCCGTGGTGGCCAGCGAGGACGCCCGGTTCGCGGCGATGGTGGTGCTGGAGCGCCTGTCGCCCGACCAGCGGGTCGCGTTCGTGCTGCACGACGGCTTCGCCGTGCCGTTCGCCGACGTGGCCGAGGTGCTGGGCACCAGCGAGGCCGCCGCGCGGCAGCTGGCGTCGCGGGCCCGCAAGGCGGTCGGCGCCCAGCCGCCGCCCGAACCCGATCCGTCGCACGACGAGGTCGTCGGCCGGCTGATGGCCGCCATGGCCGCCGGCGACCTGGAGGCCGTGGTGGCGCTGCTGCATCCCGACGTGGTCTTCACCGGCGATGCAAACGGCAAGGCGCCCACCGCGGTCCACGTGATTCACGGGGCGGACAAGGTGGCCCGGTTCATGTTCGGCCTGGCCCGCCGCTACGGTCCGGCGTTCTTCGCGGCCAACCAGCTGGCGCTGGTCAACGGCGAACTGGGCGCCTACACGGCGGGCAGCCCCGGCGACGACGGCCACTGGGAGATGCGGCCGCGGATCCTCGCGCTGACGGTGCGCGACGGAAAAGTCTGCGCCCTATGGGATGTCGCCAACCCCGACAAGTTCACCGGTTCCCCCTTGGGCCGTCGCTGAGGCCAGCGCGAGGCCGAGCCGCAACGCGCCGGCGGCCTCGGCTGCGGCCTCCGCGAACCGGCCGCCCAGGCCGACGAAGTTGAGGTAGGCGTGCGGCAGGTCGGATTGGCGGCTCAGCGCCACCGGGATCCCGCCGGCGCGCAGCTTGTCCGCGTAGGCGATGCCGTCGTCGCGGAGGGGATCGAAGCCGGCGACGGCGACATAGGCCGGCGGCAGCCCGGTGACGTCGCCGCGCAGCGGTGACACCCGCGGATCGTCCGGGTCGGTCCCGTCCGGTAGGTAATTGGCCATCGCCCAGCGCAGATTCCGGTCGGTGAACGTCGACGCCCCGTTGAACAGGTCGTGCGATCCGCGCCGCGCCGCGAGGTCCGTCGGGGGATACATCAGCAGCTGAAACGCCGGAACCGCGCCGCCCCGGCGCACCGCCTGTTGTGCCGTCACGGCCGCCAGGTTCCCGCCGGCGCTGTCACCCCCGACCGCGACGCGGTCGGGATCCGCGCCCAGCTCGGCGGCGTGGCGGTGCGCGTAGTCGAACGCCGCGATCGCGTCCTCGGCGGCGGCGGGGAACGGGTGCTCGGGGGCGCGGCGGTACTCGACCGACAGCACGCGCGCGCCGGCGTGGCTCGCGAGGTAACGGGCGACGGGGTCGTGGCTGATTCGCGAGCCGACGCAGAAACCGCCGCCGTGGAAATACACCAGCAGCCCCGACGGCGCGGACAGGCCGGCCGGGGTGTACAGGGTGGCAGGGAGGTCGCCGTGTTCGTCGGGGACGACGATCTCCAGCGTCGCGATGGGGACCGGCGACTCGTAGCCGACGATTCGCGGGAGCTGGTCATAGCGCGCCCGGGCCTCGTCCACCGGATCGGTGAAAACGTCTGAGCCCGAACGGTTTTTGAGGCGGATGAACAGGTGCGCGTCGAGGTCCAGTTGCTGCCCGTCGATCCGCACCGGCGGACCCGCCACTAGCCGGCGGATCGGGGTGGGCAACCCGAACGCACCGCGGACCACCGCCGCCCGGATATCTGGTGATGTCATATCGCAAGCGTGGGCCGACCAGGCCCGGGAACGCTTGTACGGATCCGTCAGGATTCGCGGGCCGCTCGGGCCAGGTCGCGCGGGGCGGAACCGGTCATCTCCCGGCACACCCTGGTGGCGTGCGCGCCGTCGGCGAACCCGGCCAGGTGGGCGGCGTCGGTGACGGTGCACCCGTCGACGACGTGGCCGATCGCCGCCACCAGCCGGGCCCAGCGGATGGTGGCCGACAACGACACCCCGGTCTGCCGGCGGCACAGCCGCCCGAGGTAATCAGGTGACAGCGCAACGTCATCCGCGACCGAGGCCACGTCGACGTGGCCCGGAACCCGGCTCGTCACGACTTCGATCGCGCGCCGCAGTTGCGGGTGCACGGACCGCGGCGCGTCCCGCCGCCCGCACAGCCGGTCGACCAGGAAACCCGCCGCGGCGTGCGGGCCGTCGCATCGGAGCAGCGCCGCCGTCGCCTCCGCCAGCGGTTGCCCGTCCGCGACGACCCGGACGCCGTCGCGCGCCAAGGCGTTCAGCGCCACGCCCTGCGCCGTCTGCATCCCGAAGTACAGCGTCACCGCCCCGGAGTCGACGTCCGAGCGCACGGCATGCCGGACGCCGCTGCCCACCACGACGAGCCGGCACACGTCGCGGCGACCGCCGGCCCGCGTGACGGTCAACGGACCCTGCGCGCCGAGCGTGACCTGGACCGCGGGGTGATGGTGCAGCGCGAGGTCCGAGAATGCGCCGGCCACCACGAGCCGACCCGGGCCCAGGTCCCAGACGCGCATGCCGCCACTTTAGCGCCGCGCCGGGGCCTCGCCGAGCATCGCCGCCTAGACCCACGGGACGCGGCACGCGTCACCGGAATTGAAGCCCTGCTCGGTGATGCCCAGCGCGGAGTTCACCCGCGCCCGCATGTTCTCCAGCCCGATCTGGTAGGTCAGCTCGAACACGCCGGCGTCGCCGAAGCGGGCCTTCAGGTCGGCGACCTGCTCGTCGGTGACGGTGTGCGGGTCGGTGGTCATCGCGTCGGCGTAGGCGATGGCGGCGCGCTCGTCGTCGCTGAAAAGCGCTGACGTTGCGTAGTTTTCGATGTCCTTGAGCCGCTCCATGTCCAGGCCGTCCAGGCGCTGCAGCATGGACCCGAAGTCGACGCACCACGAACAGCCGACCGCGCGCGCTGTCCAGTAGACCGCCAGCTCGCGCACGCTGACGGGGAGCGCCCTGGAGGCCCGGTCGACCATGGTTTCGTGCACGGCGCCGGCGATCATCAGTCTGCGGTGATGCGCGGACACGGCGAACGGTTCGGGAACCTGGCCGTAGCGCCGCTTGGCGACGGAATACATGGCGCGGGTCAGCGGCCCGACGCGCTTGGGGGACAGGGGCTCGATGCGGGTCTTCTGTGTCATACCCGTCAGACGGGACGGGGTGCGAAAGTGTGACACATACCTGCGGTATGCGGCTAGTCTCTCGACCTGTGGTGGCGATTGCGAGTTGACGATGACCGCGCTGTTTAGCCGACGGGCCGATCAGTACGACTGGCTGTCCGGTTATCTCGCGTCGCGGGGCATCAGCGGCGCCACTCGGGCCGTCCTGGCGTCCATCTCGGCGTCGCTGGTGTTGTGCCTTCTCGCGCTGCTGGCCGGCTCGGACGGGCCCCGCGGGACGGTGCCGGTGGCGATGACCTGGGCCGCCGTCGCCGGCGGAGTGGCGGGGATGTTGTTGTGGGTCTGGCGCTGGCCGACGCGCAGGCAGTCGCTCGCGTACGCCGTCACGTGCAACACCGCCGTCGCGCTGGCGTGCCTGGCGCACCCGAACCCGCTGGCCGCGCTGATCGGGTGCGTCGCTTTCGCGACCTTCGGCGCCTACATGGCGTTCTTTCACACGACGGGATGGGTGCTGTACAACTTCGCGGTCGCCGCCGCCGTCGCGTCCTGGGAGGCGCTGTCCCTGGCGAGATCCGGACACCCCAGCCTCGCCGGCGTGGACCTGTGGCTCGTGATCGAGGTCAACATCGCGCTGCCGCTGGCCATCCGCATCCTGGTGCGTGCCTTGTCGGGAGATCTGCTGCGCGCCGACCGCGACCCGTTGACGGGACTGCTCAACCGGCGCGCATTTCGGCACGAGGCGCTGGGGATGATCCTGGCCCGGCGGGGCATCGACTCCCACCTCGTGGTGATGCTGATCGATCTCGACCACTTCAAAGCCCTCAACGACCGGTGTGGCCACGCGGCGGGGGACCACGCGCTGGTCCAGGTCGCCCAGGCGCTGCTGGCGGCCGCCGACAATCAGGCGGTGGTGTCGCGAAGCGGCGGTGAGGAATTCCTGCTGGCCGGCACGTCGTCGGGTTGCAACGCCGAGTCGCTGGCCGCGCGGATGTGCCGGGCCATCGCGGACTCGGCCGCGGGGGTCACCGCCAGCATCGGCACCGCCTGCGCCCGTCTCGACGACGCCGCACCCGAACCGCAGGCGCTGCTGGAGCAGCTGATCAGCGCCTCCGATGCCGCGATGTACCAGGCCAAGCGGCTGGGCGGAAACCAAAGCTACCATCACGAACTCTGCTGAGCGCGCGTCTGTCACCCGTGCCGAGCAGACGCAAAAGCCCCCGACACGCCGGTGTGGTGGGGGCTTTTGCGTCTGCTCGCCGGCGGGTCAGCGCGAGAACATGATCGCGCGCTTGACCTCCTGGATCGCCTTGGTGACCTCGATGCCGCGCGGGCAGGCTTCGGTGCAGTTGAACGTGGTCCGGCAGCGCCACACGCCGTCCACCTCGTTGAGGATGTCGAGTCGCTCGGCGGCGGCCTCGTCGCGGCTGTCGAAGATGAAGCGGTGCGCGTTGACGATCGCCGCCGGCCCGTAGTAGCTGCCCTCGTGCCAGAAGACGGGGCAGCTGGTGGTGCAGGCCGCGCACAGGATGCACTTGGTGGTGTCGTCGTAGCGGGCGCGGTCGGTCGGGCTCTGGATGCGTTCCCGCGTCGGGGGGTTGCCGGTGGTGATCAAATACGGCTTCACCGCCCGGTAGGCGTCGAAGAACGGCTCCATGTCGACCACGAGGTCCTTCTCCACCGGCAGCCCGCGGATGGGCTCGACCGTGATGGTGAGCTGTTTGCCGGGTTTTTTGGGCAGCAGGTCCCGCATCAGCACCTTGCAGGCCAGCCGGTTGACGCCGTTGATGCGCATGGCGTCCGACCCGCACACACCGTGGGCGCAGGACCGCCGGAACGTCAGCGTCCCGTCGAGGTAGCTCTTGATGTAGATCAGCAGGTTGAGCATCCGGTCGCTGGGCAGGCACGGCACCCGAAAGCTCTGCCAGCCACCGGTTTTCGCGAACGCCTCGGGCTGGTCGGGGTTGAACCGGGCGATCTTCACCGTCACCAGCACGGCGCCCTCGGGGATCGGCGGCAGCGGGGGTTCCACCCGCGGCTCGACGGCCGGCTCCATGTCGAAGGCCATCAGTACTTCCGTTCCTTCGGTTCGTAGCGGGTTTGCACCACCGGCTTGAAGTCCAGCGCGATGTCGCTCAGCAGAGCGCTGCCCTGCTTGTAGGCCATCGTGTGGCGCATGTAGTTGACGTCGTCGCGGTTCGGGTAGTCCTCGCGGGCATGCCCGCCGCGGGATTCCTTGCGGTTCAGCGCCCCGACCACGGTGACCTCGGCCAGCTCCAGCAGGAAGCCGAGCTCGATGGCCTCCAACAGGTCGCTGTTGAACCGCTTTCCCTTGTCGTGCACGGTGATTCGCGAATAGCGCTCCTTCAGCGCGTGGATGTCCGTCAGGGCCTGCTTCAGCGTCTCCTCGGTGCGGAAGACCGCGGCGTTGTTGTCCATCGACTGCTGCAGCGCGCCGCGGATGTCGGCGACGCGCTCGTTGCCGTGCTCGGAGAGGATGTCGGCCACCCATCCGACGACCATCGCCTCCGGCTCCGGCGGCATGTCGACGAAATCATGGCCCCGCGCGTAGGCCGCCGCCGCGATGCCGGCCCGGCGCCCGAACACGTTGATGTCCAGCAGCGAATTGGTGCCCAGCCGGTTGGCGCCGTGCACCGACACGCACGCGCACTCGCCCGCGGCGTACAGACCCGGCACGATAGAAGTGTTGTCCCGCAACACCTGTCCTGTGACGGTGGTGGGGATGCCGCCCATCACGTAATGACACGTCGGGTAGACCGGCACGAGCTCGTGCACCGGGTCCACGCCCAGGTACGTGCGGGCGAACTCGGTGATGTCGGGCAGCTTGGCCTCCAGCACGTCCTCGCCCAGGTGGCGGACGTCGATGTAGACGTAGTCCTTGTGCGGACCGGCGCCGCGGCCCTCGAGGACCTCCAGGACCATCGAGCGGGCGACGATGTCGCGCGGCGCCAGGTCGACGATCGTCGGGGCGTAGCGCTCCATGAAGCGCTCGCCCTCGCCGTTGAGCAGCCGGCCGCCCTCGCCGCGCACGGCCTCCGAGATCAGGATGCCCAGGCCGGCCAGGCCCGTCGGGTGGAACTGGTGAAACTCCATGTCCTCCAACGGAAGTCCCTTGCGGAACACGATGCCGATGCCGTCGCCGGTCAGTGTGTGGGCGTTGGACGTGGTCTTGTACATGCGGCCCGACCCGCCGGTCGCGATCACCACCGCCTTGGTGTGGAAGACGTGGATCTCACCCGTGGCCAGCTCGTAGGCGACCACGCCGGTGGCCACCGGCCCGCTCGGCGTCTGCGTCAAAACCAGGTCCAGGGCGTAGAACTCGTTGAAGAACTGCACGTCGTGCCGCACGCAGTTCTGGTACAGGGTCTGCAGGATCATGTGGCCGGTGCGGTCGGCGGCGTAACAGGCCCGGCGCACCGGGGCCTTGCCGTGGTCGCGGGTGTGCCCGCCGAAGCGGCGCTGGTCGATGCGGCCCTCGGGGGTGCGGTTGAACGGCATCCCCATCTTCTCCAGGTCGAGCACCGCGTCGATGGCTTCCTTGCACATGATTTCCACGGCGTCCTGGTCGGCCAGGTAGTCGCCGCCCTTGACCGTGTCGAACGTGTGCCACTCCCAGTTGTCGTCCTCGACGTTGGCCAGCGCCGCGCACATGCCGCCCTGGGCGGCACCGGTGTGGCTGCGGGTGGGATAGAGCTTGGTCAGCACCGCGGTCCGCACCCGCGGCCCGGCCTCGACGGCGGCACGCATCCCGGCGCCGCCCGCGCCGACGATCACCACGTCGTATCGGTGTTGCTGGATCAACGCGCCTCCCTCAGGAAATGTTCGGGTCGAAGGTCACCAGCACGTATGTGCCCAGCACCAACGTGAACCCGATCGACAGCAGCAGCAGGCTGTTGAGCCAGAACCGGGTGGAGTTCTTGCGGCTGTAGTCGTCGATGATGGTCCGCAGCCCGTTGCCGCCGTGCAGCTCGGCCAGCCACAGCAGCGCCATGTCCCAGATCTGCCAGAACGGCGAATGCCAGCGCTGCGCGACGTAGTTGAAGTCGATGCGGTACACGCCGTCGTCCCACATCAGCATGATGAACAGGTGCCCGACCGCCAGGAACACCAGCGCGATCCCGGAGAACCGCATGAACAGCCACGCGAACTTCTCGAAGTTGGGGATGCCGGCGCGCCGGCGGGGGGAGCGCGGATTGTCCAGGCTGGCCGGGCGGTCGTAGAAGCGCTGCCTGACCGGCGCGACCTGGCCCCGCCCGAGCTGCAGGTCGGGGCTGCTCATCGGAAGTGCCCCATGATGTGGATGACGGTCACCACGCCCGCCGGAACCATCAGCAACAGGAACACGACGCCGACGATCCAGAACATCAGCCGCTGGTGGCGGGGGCCCTGCGACCAGAAGTCGATCAGGATGACCCGGATGCCGTTCAGGCCGTGGAACAGCACGGCGGCGACGAGGCCGTACTCCATCAGCCCGACGACGGGGGTCTGGTAGTCGTGGATCACCGCGTTGTAGGTCTGCGGGCTGACCCGCAGCATCGCGGCGTCCAGGACGTGGACGAACAGGAAGAAGAAGACCGTCGCGCCGCTGATGCGGTGCAGCACCCATGACCACATGCCGGGGTCGCCGCGATACAGGGTCCGGGGCGGTCGCCGCTTGCGCGCGGGGGCAGTGCTTACCAAGTCCTCACCGCCTTTAACGTTGATACGACTGTCAAGCCGGGCAGTTCAGCCTAACCCCGCCGGCGGGAGGCCTGCGCCGAACAGTCCGCCGGGCGAACGGTCGTGTCAGAGTGAGGGTGACGGCGTCGAGCCGGCCATGACGAGCGGGGTTCGAGCGAGGTGGATATGCCCGATATCGACTGGAATGCGCTGCGGGACAAGGCAACACAGGTGGCGGCGGGGGCCTACGCGCCGTACTCGCGGTTTCCGGTGGGCGCCGCCGCGCTGGTCGACGACGGCCGCGTGGTCACCGGCTGCAATGTGGAGAACGTCTCATATGGCCTTGGTCTCTGTGCCGAGTGCGGGGTGGTGTGCGCCCTGCATTCGACCGGCGGCGGCCGGCTGGTCGCGCTGGCGTGCGTCGACGCCCGGGGCGCCCCGCTGACGCCGTGCGGGCGGTGCCGTCAGGTGCTGCTGGAGCACGGCGGCCCCGGCCTGTTGATCGACCATCCCGCGGGGCCCCGCCGCCTGGGCGAGCTGCTGCCCGACGCGTTCACCGCCGACCTGCCCCGGGAACGCCCTTGACCGGCTTCGAATTCGACGCGCCGACGGTGATCCGGACCAAGCGCGACGGCGGTCGGTTGTCCGATGCGGCCATCGACTGGGTCGTCGACGCGTACACCCACGGCCGGGTCGCCGACGAGCAGATGTCGGCGCTGTTGATGGCGATCTTCTTCCGCGGCATGGACCGCGGCGAGATCGCCCGGTGGACGGCGGCGATGCTGGCGTCCGGCGAGCGCCTGGACTTCACCGACCTGTACCTGCCGACGGTGGACAAGCACTCGACCGGGGGAGTCGGGGACAAGATCACCCTGCCGTTGGTGCCCGTCGTCGCCGCGTGCGGCGCCGCCGTGCCCCAGGCGTCCGGCCGCGGGCTGGGGCACACCGGCGGCACCCTGGACAAGCTGGAGGCCATCGCCGGGTTCTCCGCCGCGCTGTCGGGCCGGCGGGTGCGTGACCAGCTGCGTGACGTCGGGGCCGCCATCTTCGCCGCCGGCGAGCTGGCGCCGGCCGACGCCAAGCTGTACGCGCTGCGCGACATCACCGGCACGGTCGAGTCGCTGCCGCTGATCGCCAGCTCGGTGATGAGCAAGAAGCTGGCCGAGGGGGCCGGCGCGCTGGTGCTCGACGTGAAGGTCGGGTCGGGGGCGCTGATGGCCTCGGAGGCGGCCAGCCGCGAGCTCGCGCAGACCATGGTGCGCCTCGGCGCGGCGCACGGCGTGCCCACCCGCGCGCTGCTGACCGACATGAACCGCCCGCTGGGCGCGACGGTGGGCAACGCGCTCGAGGTCGCCGAGTCGCTGGAGGTGCTGGCCGGCGGCGGGCCGCCCGACGTGGTGGAGCTGACGGTGCGGCTGGCCGCCGAGATGCTCGGGCTCGCCGGGATCGACGACCGCGATCCCGCCCAGACCCTGCGCGACGGCACCGCGATGGACCGGTTTCGCCGGCTCGTCGCGGCCCAGGGCGGCGACCTGTCGGTCCCGTTGCCGGTCGCTTCGTGTTCCGAGACCGTGACGGCTTCCCGGGGCGGCACAATGGGCGATATCGACGCGATGGCAGTGGGGCAGGCGGCTTGGCGGCTCGGCGCGGGGAGATCCCGCCCGGGTGAACCGGTGCAGCCGGGCGCGGGCATCCGGATCCACCGCCGCCCCGGGCAGCCCGTCGCGGCCGGCGAGCCGCTCTTCACCCTCTACACCGACACCCCCGAGCGTTTCGGCGCCGCGCTGGCCGAGCTGGACGGCGGCTTCGGCGTCGGCGACGCGCCACCGGCCGCCAGGCCGCTGATCATCGATCGGATCGCCCCGTGAGCACACTGGATCTCGCGCAGATCACCAAGGCGCCCAAGGCGCTGCTGCACGATCACCTCGACGGCGGCTTGCGGCCGTCCACCGTGATCGACATCGCCGGCCAGACCGGCTATGACGGCCTGCCCGCCACCGACGTCGACGAGCTCGCCAAGTGGTTCCGCACCCGGTCGCACAGCGGCTCACTGGAGCGCTACCTGGAGCCGTTCTCGCACACCGTGGCGGTGATGCAGACGCCCGATGCGCTGTACCGCGTCGCCTACGAGTGCGTCGAGGACCTGGCCGCCGACGCCGTCGTCTACGCCGAGGTGCGCTTCGCGCCGGAGCTGCACATCGACCGTGGGCTGTCCTTCGACGAGATCGTCGACGCCGTCCTGGAGGGTTTCGCCGCCGGCGAGAAGGCGTCCGCCGCCGCGGGCCGCCCGATCAAGGTGCGGTGCCTGGTCACCGCCATGCGGCACGCCGCGGTGTCCCGCGAAATCGCCGAACTGGCAATCCGGTTCCGGGACAAGGGCGTCGTGGGATTCGACATCGCGGGCGCGGAGGCCGGCAACCCGCCGACGCGCCACCTCGACGCCTTCGAGTACATGCGAGACCACAACGCGCGCTTCACCATCCACGCCGGTGAGGCGTTCGGGCTGCCCTCGATCCACGAGGCGATCGCGTTCTGCGGCGCCGACCGGCTGGGCCACGGGGTACGCATCGTCGACGACATCGACGTCCTCGAAGGCGGGCGGGTCCGGCTGGGTCCGCAGGCATCCATCCTGCGGGACAAGAGAATTCCGCTCGAGCTGTGCCCCAGCTCGAACGTGCAGACCGGCGCGGTCAAGAGCATCGCCGAGCACCCGTTCGATCTGCTGGCCCGCACCCGCTTCCGGGTCACCGTGAACACGGACAACAGGCTGATGAGCGACACCACCATGAGCCTCGAAATGTCGCGCCTGGTAGACGCTTTCGGCTACGGGTGGAGTGACCTCGAGCGGTTCACGATCAACGCGATGAAGTCCGCCTTCATCCCGTTCGACGAGCGGCTGGCGATCATCGACGAGGTGATCAAGCCGCGGTATGCGGTGTTGATCGGTTAGTCGACGATCGCCGGCCCTCGTCCGGCGGACCTACCGGGGCAGCCCGGTGCGGCTGCGACGACCAGTCACCGCCTCGTAGATGGCGATGAGCACCACGGCGGCGGCGACCCCGATGAAGAACGGGATCCAGGCGATTCCGCCGTTGGCGTTGTGGTATCCGAACTGGGCGGCCACGGCCGACCCGATCAGGCCGCCCACGGCGCCGAGCACGACCGTCATGATCATGCCGATGCTCTGCTTACCAGGCATCACCAAGCGCGCCACCACACCGATGATGGCGCCCACGATGATCGCGAGGATGATTGATCCGATCATTTTGCAGCTCCTGTCTTCGGGGCGCCCGGGGCGGGCGCCACCTTCGACAGGGGTTCCCTAACCGGCGGGCTTGTAACCCCTTGTGCCCCCGAACCGGCTCTGGCGCACCAGCCGGCATGGCCGGCGCGTCGCGGCGAAGTCAGTCGTTGCAGCCGTTGAGGTCGACGGTCGAACCTGGTCCCGCGCCCTCCAGCGCCGCGGCGTCTGCCGCGCCCTGGAACTGTGCAACCCTTCCCGCAAAGGTTTTCCCGTCGGCGCTCGACGCGATCGACAGGCAACCGAGCCCGGACGTGAGCACCTGGCAGTCGTTCGTCTTGCCCATGACGTTGCACCACAGCACGGCGGCGTCCTCCGCCTGGTTTCGGGTCCGATAGTTCAGCCGGATCGCTTCTTCTCCGGTCGAGGTGGATGCCGCGACCGCGCCCCAGCATCCCGGCCGGCAGTAGAAGTCGATATCGGCCCGGGCCGCCGGCGGGGCCGCGGACCCCGCGGCGGCGAGAATGGCGATAATCGCTGGCAGCGCAACGGTTCTCATGGTCACGACCTCGGCTGGGCCCCCCATGGACGCCTTTCACCGTCGCAGCCTTGACCCAGAGCCGGCTATGAACCGGCTCTGAGGGCCATGAGACCTACAACCCGGGCAGGCAGATGGGGGCGCCGTAGCACGGGGGCGGACCCAGCGGTTGCCGTGGGGCATCGCCCTCCCAGACGAATTGCCCGACGTTACCCATGCCGCCGACGGGGACCCAGTACCAGTGATGGCAGACGTTCATGTCCCAGCGGACATCCGGCATCGGCAGGGGCTGTCCAGGGCACCAGTCGTGCGGAACCGTGAAATTGTCCGCCGGCAACGGGTCACCGGGGTGCTGGGCCCAGCCGGGCGCGCCTGCGGCGGTGCCCGCGGCAAGCCCCACGCCCGCCGCCGCGACGCCGCCCGACAGCAGCGCCCTCGCCAGCATTTTCCTCAGGGTGCGGGTGGTGTCCATGGCGCTTCCTTCTTGGGTAGAGGCGGGCGGTGATCGACGCCATCACGGCCAGGGAGCGCAGAGGGGGGCGCAGGCGGGCCCGCGCGGCACGTGGTCTCCTTCGACAATGTCGTTGTGCTGCGGACTATCCGGGAAGCCCGCCGCCGGATACCAATAGTCGTGGCAGACATTGAGATCCCAACCCTCCCGCTGCATCGCGGCGATCGGCCCGCCCGGCGAAATGTGGTCGTTCGGATCCGGGTGGCCGGGGCACCACGTGAAGTGGTTGATCGGGGCGGGGCCGGGCTGGGCCTGGGCGCTGCCCGCGGCCAGGCCGAAACCGGCCACCGCGATCCCGCCCGACAACAGCGCCGGGGCAACAACCTTCCCCAGGGCGCGGATGGCGTTCATAACGACTTCCTTTCCCTCTTGGCAGGCCGAACCGTAATGCCGCCCGCTTGCGGAATTCTTGCGTCGAACTGGGAGTGGGAAGATTCAGCGATGGACAAGGACGACCCCGAGAAGCAGCGACCGCGGCTCGGGGCGAAGTTCGTTCGGGCGCTCGCGATCGTGTGTGTGGCCGGAGGCGCCTACTACTTCGCCGTCGGGTGTTTCAACTACATAGCCGTGCTGCGCACGCCGACTGTGGCCGCGACGATCGCGCACTGCGACAACGACACGACCTGTTACGGCACCTGGGGCGCCGGCGGAACGTCGAGGATCCGCCGGATCTACGGGGATATTCCCGGAACCCATCCGGTCGGATCGCGGGTCGACGTTTACATCTGGCGCGGCCAGGCCTATGCGGGCCACCCGAGTCGGGTTCCGGCCGTCTTGCTGTTGTCCGGGTCCTCGGTCGCGATCGTGGCGGGCGGGGTCCTGTGGTGGTCGGTGCGGCGCAAATACGGCACGGGCAAGGGCCGGTAGTCGGCCGTCAAGGGTCGAGCGGCGGATCGACGGCGATGCCGATGGCCCGGCCGGTGCTGGCGAGGTGCGCCCGCACGGCCCGCTGGGCGCGCGGCAGATCGCCGTCGCGCAGGGCCTCGGCGATGCCGCGGTGCTCGTCCATGATCGTCGCCATCCGATCGGGGTCGCCCAGCGCCGATTCACCGATCATCCGCATCTGGCGGTCCCGCAGCGACGAGTAGAAGCCGGACAGGATGGCGTTGCCGGACTCTTCCAGGGTGACGGTGTGAAAGGCGCGGTCGGCATCCAGGAATTCCCGCCAGTCGTTGGCGGCGGCGGCGTCGCGCTGCCGCTTCAGCTCGCCGGCCAGCCGTTCGTACACCGCGGCGCAGGCGGTGGGGCCGCGCCCGACCACCTTGGCCGCGGCGAACGGTTCCAGCAGCAGGCGCGCCTCGATGACCGCCCGGGCCTCGTCGGGTGAGACGGGGACGACGAGCGCGCCGCGCTGCGGGTACAGCCGCAGCAGCCCCTCGGCCTCGAGCCGCAGGAACGCCTCGCGAACCGGGGTCCGCGACATTCCCAGCGCCGCGGCGACCTCGCCCTCGCTGATGAGCTCCCCGCCGGGAAACCGGCCGGTGAGCACCTGCGCCTTGACGTAGTCCAGCGCGCGGTCCTTCGCCGTGCCCGCCCGCGGGTTGATCGTCGCCACTGCAGCCTTCCTCGCGGCTCAGTCGCATCTCAGATGCGTCCCTGACGGTACATCAGGCGAAAACCTGTGCGACACCGGTTGACGACTGAGATACTAGATAGATACATTAGAAATGTAAGACGTACCCCAATAGAAAGCAATCCGCCATGTCCCTCTTGGGCACGAATCAAGCGCAGGTCCCCAACCTCGACCCGACGATCCCGGCGCCGATGACCAACGTCGCCGAGTACGGCTTCGAGGGCCGGTTCGAGGACTGGGCCGACGACGCCTGCTACTTCGAGTACTCGAAGGCCGCCAACCCGATCGGATCCGGACACGCGCCGCAGGTTCCGATTACCCGCTTCGATCCGGAGATCTACGTCGATCGGCCGACCGGAGTTTTCCCGCTGGACCTGTCCAAGGAGTTGGGCATCGACACCGGCCCGGCGACCAGCCCCGCGCTGCTGGCCAACTTCATCCGCATCCGCCCCGGTGAGCAGGTCGACGCCAGCCCCAACGCCACCTCGCAGCTGTATTACGTGCTGTACGGGCGGGGCTTCGCGGCCATCAACGGCCGGCTGGTCAAGTGGGAAAAGGGTGACTTTCTGACCCTGCCCGCCGGCACGCATTCGGTGTTCTACGGCGACGACGAGACGGCCATGTACTGGGTCCACGACGAGCCGCTGCTGCGCTACCTCGGCGCCGAGGCCACCCGGCCGCGGTTCCGGGCGACCAAGTTCTGCCGCGCCGACGCGGTGGCCAAGCTGGAAGAGATCGCCGCCCGTCCCGGCGCCAACGAAAAGAGCCGGGTCAGCGTGCTGCTGGCCAACGCCAACCAGGAACAG
Source organism: Mycobacterium sp. E787 (assembly GCF_001668725.1). Taxonomy (GTDB): domain Bacteria; phylum Actinomycetota; class Actinomycetes; order Mycobacteriales; family Mycobacteriaceae; genus Mycobacterium. The sequence goes on from NZ_LZKL01000049.1 coordinate 33,493, forward strand.
ACGATGACCATCACCCACGTGCTGTGGGCGATGTTCGGGGTGCTGCCGCCCCGGCAGGAACAGCGCCCACACCGGCATCAGTCGGTCGCCCTGGACCTGATCCTCGACGCGCCGCCCAGCGGCTGCTACACCCTGCTGGGCAGCCGCCTCGACGAGCGCGGCGACATCGTCGACCCGATCCGGGTGGACTGGCAGGCCGGCGGCGCCTTCACCACCCCGCCGGGCATGTGGCACGCGCACTACAACGAGACGGACACCCCGGCCCACCTGATCCCCATCCAGGACGCCGGGCTGCAGACGCACCTGCGCAGCCTGGACATCAAGTTCACCCAGCGCCGGGACCTGGTGGCGGGCTGACCCGGCCGGGCTCCATGCAGCGTCGACATTTGGCGAATAGTGTGGCTGGACATGAAGCTGCCGCTGCTGGGCCCGGTATCGCTGACCGGCTTCCAGAACGCCTGGTTTTTCCTGTTGTTGCTGGCGGTGCTGCTGCTGATCGGCGCCTATGTCGCGCTGCAGTACGCGCGCCGCCGGCGGGTGTTGCGGTTCGCCAACATGGAGGTGCTGGAGCGCGTGGCGCCCCTGCGCTCCGGCCGCTGGCGGCACGTGCCGACGATCCTGCTGGCCGCGTCGCTGGTGCTGCTGACCACCGCCATGGCCGGGCCGACGTCCGACATCCGCATCCCGCTCAACCGCGCGGTCGTCATGTTGGTGATCGACGTCTCGGAATCGATGGCGTCCACCGACGTGCCCCCGAACCGACTGGCCGCCGCCCAGGAGGCCGGCAAGAAGTTCGCCGACGAGCTGACGCCGGCGATCAACCTGGGATTGGTGCAGTTCGCGGCCAACGCGTCGCTGATGGTCGCCCCGACCACGAACCGCGAGGCCGTCAAGACGGCGATCGACAGCCTCAAACCGATGCCGAAAACCGCGACAGGAGAAGGCATCCTGACCGCGTTGCAGGCCATCGCCACCGTCGGCTCGGTGATGGGGGGCGGGGAGGGCCCCCCGCCCGCCCGCATCGTGCTGGAGTCCGACGGCGCCGAGAACGTGCCGCTGGACCCCAACGCCCCGCAGGGCGCGTTCACCGCCGCCCGGGCCGCCAAAGACCAGGGCGTGCAGATCTCCACGATCTCCTTCGGCACCCCCTACGGCACCGTCGACTACCAGGGCGCCACCATCCCGGTCCCCGTCGACGACCAGACGCTGCAGGAGATCTGCAAGATCACCGACGGCCAGGCCTTCCACGCCGACAGCCTGGAATCCCTCAACCAGGTCTATTCCACCCTGCAGCGCCAGATCGGCTACCAGACCGTGAAGGGCGACGCCAGCCTCGCCTGGATGCTGCTCGGGGCGGTGGTGCTGGCCGGCGCCATCCTGGCCGGGCTCGCCCTCAACAGCCGGCTGCCGTCGTAGGCCCCGCGCGGCCGCTCAGGTCGGCAATCGCCGGTTGATCAGCAGGGCCAGCGCCGTGGCGATCAGGGCGACGATGACGCCCAGGCGCAGCCACCCGGCGCTGCCGGGGCCGGGCACGACGCGGTACCCGATGTCGTTCTCGATGGCGCTGTAGCTCTTGTTGAGCTCGGCGATGTTGCTGGCGGTGTAGGACTGGCCGCCCGACAGCCGCGCGATGGTGCGCATCTGGTCCGCCGAGACCGGCACGGCGACCCGCTGCCCGTCCATCTCGATCTCGCCGCCCTTGGTGCCGAACGTGATCGTCGAAATGGGCACACCCTGGTCCTTGGCCAGCCGTGCGGCGGTGTAGGCGCCGTCGTGCGGGTCGCTGGGGTCGGTCGGCTTGTTCTCGCCGCCGTCGGACAGCAGCACGATGCGGGCCGGCGGCGGGGTGTCGCCGCTTGCGACCCCCGAGGCCGAAACCGCGTGCAGGGCGGTGAAGATCGCCTCGCCGGTCGCCGTGCTGTCGCCGAACTGAAGCTTTGTCAGCGCATCCAGCGTCGCCTGGTGCTGCGGGGTGGGCGGCACCAGCAGGTAGGGCGTCCCGGAAAACGCGACCAGCCCGAGATTGATGCCGGGCGTCAGCTGGCTGGCGAACTGGCCGGCGGCCTGCTCGGCCGCCTTGAGGCGGTTGGGTTCGACGTCGGTCGCCCGCATGGAGTTCGACACGTCCATGACCAGCACGACGCAGGCGCGGTTGCGCGGGATGCGCATGTCGTGCGTGGGGGTGGCGAGCGCGACGGTCAACAGCAGCAGGGAGAGCAGCGCAACGGCGATCGGCACATGCCGCCACCACGATTGCGGCACCGGCGACTCGGTGTACCGGCGCAGGCGCCGCCGGCGCCGGGCCTGTACCAGGATGTAGACCGCCAGCAGCGCCAGCGGGACCGCAGCGAACAGCAGCATGGCCGGACGCTGGAACCCGTACAGGGGCAGCGGGCCGATGCCGGGGAATGACACCTGCGCCAGTAAAGAGGAGACTCGGTGGCCCGTCAAACGCGGCGGGCGGTTCGCGCCCTATTCCCGCCTGAGCCGGCCCTCGACGAATTGCTCGAGCTTCTCCCACTCGCGTACCGCCGCGGCGTACGGGGGGCCGGGCTTGCCGACCGACTCGGGCTCCAGCACCGAGCCCACTAGCTTGCCCAGCGGCCGGCCGGTGTCGAGCGCCTTGTCCACCGCGGGATCCTCCGAGTAGTCGCCGATGTCGCGGAGCAGTTCGACGGCCAGGTCGAGCTGGTCGCGGTCGACCGCGTCCGGCCCCTCGGCGAAGTCGTCGGCCAGCCCGCTCAGCACGTAGACGTTGTCGTCGGTCACGTCGACCGCCAGCGAGCCGTCGGTGGCGGCGGTGCGGATGTCGTCGTAGGTGCTCAGGTCGGACAGGTCGTGGTCGTGCTCGTCGGCGAGGTAGCGCGCCAGCGCCCGCTCGGAGGTGAACACGCTGATCCGGCCGTTGCGGCCCAGGAAGATCGGGCGGTCGTCCAGGTAGCAGCGCAGGGTGTAGAAGGTGTCCGAACTCGTGATGATCCGAATCGGGTCGATGCCCACCTGGACCCAGAAGTCTTTGGCGCCGCCCAGCACGACGGTGTCGCCGGCCGCGCGGGCATCCTCCTGCTCCGCCGCTTCGTCTTCGGCGACGTCGGTCTCGTCCTCGTCGGGCTCCTCGGAGTCCCGGGCGTCCTCGTCGCCGGCGGCGGTGTCTTCGGCCGGCTGTTCGTCCTCGTCGGGCTCTTCGGCGAGTTCCTCGGCGGCCTTGGCCGCAACTTCCTCGTCGACCTCCGGGGTGCTGACGATGTCGTCGATCGCGCTGAGCACGTCGTCCCAGCTGCGGGCGATGACCTCGGCAATCGCGTTCCAGCGCTTCTGCCCCGCCTTCCCGGTGAAGGTGTCGATGCCGCCGGCCACCGTGCCCAGGCTGGGGTTGCCGTTGAAGAACTTCGCCACCGCCGCCAGCTCGCACACCGACCCGATCGACGACACGATCGCCAGGGTGCCCGCCAGCGCGGTGACCGATTCCTCGGTCGGCTTCTCCGACACCAGTTCCTCGACGGCGACCAGGTCGAATTGTTTGTCGTCGGCCGGCTCGAAGCGGTGCGCGTGCGCGGACGTCAGGTCCTGCCACGCCGGGTGGTCCACCAGGTCGTTGTCGTCGTCGGTGCGCACGAAGGCGACGAGGTCGGCGACGGTCTCGAACGCGTACAGGTCCTCGTCCTTGCCCAGGAACGCCTCCCACTCGTCGCCTGCGTCGCGCCAGCGGGGCGCCCACACGGTGTAGCGGTCGCCGGCGGACAGGCTCAGGCGGATGGGCACGAGGTCAGCAGCCATGCGGCACACAATAGCGACGCGCGGCGAAGCTGCGGCTAAGCGGCCCAGATGGTCGCGATGGGCGCGGCGCCGGCCGCGTAACCGATCTTGGGCAGCCCATACATCTGTTCCAGGGTGGACAGCACGCTGTAGTGGTTGATCTGCTCGTTGTAGGTGCCGGGCTGCACGTGCCCGCCGTAGATGATCGTCGGAATCTGGTTGCGCGGCCCGCCGTCGTCCTCGTCCCACGTCACGATGAGCAGGCTGTTGTTGGCCACCGCCCAGTTGGCGTAGCCGGACAGGTCCCGGCTCAGCCAGGCGTCGCCCTGCGCGATCGAGCCGTCGTGCATGTTGTCGTCGTTGTCGGGAATGACGAACGACACGGTCGGCAGGCCGGCGTAGTTGCCCATCGGAAACGCCGAGAACGGCAGCGAGTCGGCCGCCGGCACGTTGGTGAAGTTGGCCCACGGCACGTGCTTTCGCGCGTACTTGCCCGCGCTGCACACCGGCGAACCCGGCGCGGGCAGGCCCTCGGCGTAACCGGCGAAGGTGTAACCGGCGGACAGCAATTCGGAGGCCAGGTTGGGGGCGGCGCCGCCGTTGACCGGGCACGAGTCGCTGGTCACCCCGAGTGTGCTGCCGGCGAACAGCGCCAGGTAGTTCGGCTCGCTGGGGTGCGTTTCGGCGAACGACTGGGCCATGTTGGCTCCGCCCGCGGCCAGCGCGTTGATGAACGGCGCCGACTTGTTGCCGATGATGTGGGCCGCCGCGCGGTTCTCTTCGATGACGATCACCACGTGCGCGGGCTGCGGCAGCGCGGCCGCCGACGGCCCCACCCGGGGCGCCGACGGGATCGTCACCAGGGCCGCGAAAGCCGCCGCACCGGCCAACCGCAGCGCGCGATATGCCTTGTCCACCAACCCTGCCCGGTGCCGCACCCCGGGAGTATATGAGCGGATCCGGTCCGCGGGCGGCGCCGGCGCGAGCGTGTCTGCGTTGCTCGTCGCAATCGTTATATAGGGTCACATCTCGTGGACGTGCGCATCGTCGATCACCCGCTGGCGCAGGCGCGACTGACGGCATTGCGCGACAAACACACCGACAACGCCCACTTCCGCGCCGCCCTGCGCGACCTGACCGCCATGTTGGTCTACGAGGCCACCCGCGAGGCGGCCCGCGAAACATTTCCGATCCACACGCCGCTGGCCGAGACGCTCGGGGTGCGGCTGGCCAGGCCGCCGCTGCTGGTTCCCGTGTTGCGCGCCGGGCTGGGCATGGTGGAGCAGGCGCTCGCGCTGTTGCCCGAGGCCCGCGTGGGGTTCGTCGGCGTGGCCCGCGACGAAAAGACCCACCTGCCGAGCGGGTACATGGAGTCGCTGCCCCGCGACCTGACCGGGCTGCCGGTGCTGGTGCTGGATCCCATGCTGGCCACCGGCGGGTCGCTGACGCACACGATCGGGCTGCTGCACCCCCGCGGCGCGTCGGACATCACGGTGTTGTGTGCGGTGGCGGCGCCGGAAGGCGTTGCGGCGCTTGAGAAAGCGGCGCCGGAAGCGCGGCTTTTCACCGTCGCGGTCGATGACGGGCTCAACGAGATCGCCTACATCGTGCCCGGGCTGGGCGACGCGGGCGACCGCCAATTCGGGCCGCGCTAGCTCAGAAGCCGCGCACCTGCGCGGTCACCTCGTCGCGCAGCGCGCGGGCCCGGTCCCGGGCGGATGACAGGTCGTCGGTCGGTGCGCAGCGAATCTCGATGTAGCACTTCAGCTTCGGCTCGGTGCCCGACGGCCGCACCACCACCCGGGCCGACGTCTCCTGGTCGCCGCCGGCGAAGATCAGCGCGTCGCTGATGTCGTCGAGGGTGGCGGGGAAGTCCGCGAGACGGGCCGGCGGGGCGGCGCGCAGCCGGCGCATCAGCGCGTCGGCCTCGTCGGCGTCGGCGACGCGGCGCGACACCGCCGCGACGTCGTGCACGCCGTGGCGCCGGGCGAGGTCGTCGAGCCGGTCGGCCACTGAACGGCCCCGCGCCTTCAAAGTGGCGACCAGATCGCACGCCAGCACCGCCGCGCTGATGCCGTCCTTGTCGCGCACCGCATCCGGGTCGACGCAGTGGCCGATCGCTTCCTCGTAGGCGTACACCAGCCGACCGCCGGACACGTTCGCGTCGGCGCGGGCCAGCCACTTGAAGCCGGTGCGGGTCTCGACGTGCGTCGCGCCGTGGTGGGCGGCGATCGCGGCCAGCATCCGTGACGACACCAGGGTGCTGGCCACCACCGCCGACGCGGGATCGGGTTCGCGCGACAGGATGTAATCGCCCAGCAGCCAACCGGTCTCGTCGCCGGACAGCATCCGCCAGCCCGGCGCCGCGGGGATGCCGACGGCGCACCGGTCGGCGTCGGGATCCAGCGCGATCGCGACGTCGGCCGTCGTCTCGGCGGCCAGGGCGAGCAGCGCATCGCTGGCGCCCGGTTCCTCGGGGTTGGGAAACGCGACGGTCGGGAAATCGGGGTCGGGCGCGAACTGCGCGCCGACGGTGTGCACCTCGTGGAATCCCGCGCGCCGCAAGGTTTCCACGGCCACGGTGCCGCCCACCCCGTGCAAAGGTGTCAGCGCCACCCGCACCGAACCGGCACCCCGGCGCACCGCCGCCGCCCGGTCGACGTAACGCTCCACCAGGTCGGTCCGCGCGGGCGCCACCGGCTCGCGGGGGATCTCGCCGGCCGGCGGAGCGGCGGCCATCGCGGCTTCGATCTGGCGGTCGGTGGGCGAGATGATCTGCACGCCGCCCTCGAAGTACACCTTGTAGCCGTTGTCGCCCGGCGGGTTGTGCGACGCCGTGATCTGCACCCCGGCGGTGGCGCCGGTGCGGCGCACCGCGAACGCGACCACCGGCGTGGGCACCGCGCCGGGCAGCAGCAGCACCGAAAAGCCCTGCGCGGCAAGCACTTCGGCGGTCACCGTGGCGAAAGGCGCCGAGCCGTGCCGGGCGTCGCGGCCGACGACCACCGCGGAGCCCGCCAGGCCACGCTCGGTGAGCACGCGCGCCACCGCCCACGTCGCGCGCGCGACCACCTCGGCGTTCATGGCGTCGGGCCCGTCGCGCACCGGACCGCGCAGCCCCGCGGTGCCGAACCTCAGTGGACGGGCGGTTGTCACGTCGCTATAACCGCGCGACGACGTCGGCCAGCAGGGCGCCCATCCGGCTCGCCGAGGCGGCGCCGGCGGCCAGCACCTCGGCGTGGCTGAGCGGTTCGCCGCTGATCCCCGCGGCCAGGTTGGTCACCAGCGACACCCCCAGCACCTCGACGCCGGCCTCCCGGGCCGCGATCGTCTCGTGCACCGTCGACATGCCGACCAGGTCGGCGCCCAGCGTCTGCAGCATCCGCACCTCCGCGGGGGTTTCGTAATGCGGTCCGGGCAGGCCGGCGTAGACGCCCTCGGTCAGCGCCGGGTCGGCCTCGCGGGCCAGCTCGCGCAGCCGCGGCGCGTAAGCGTCGGTCAGGTCGACGAAGCGCGGGCCGACCAGCGGCGAGCGCCCGGTGAGGTTCAGGTGGTCGCTGATCAGCACCGGCTGGCCGGTCGCCATGTCCGGGCGCAGCCCGCCGGCCGCGTTGGTGAGCACGACGACCCGCACCCCCGCCGCGCAGGCCGCCCGCACCGGGTGCACGACGTGGCACAGGTCGTGCCCCTCGTAGGCATGCACGCGACCGACGAACACCAGCACCCGGTGGTCGCCGATGCGCGTCGACAGCAGCTCGCCGGTGTGCCCGACCGCGGTCGGTGGCGCGAACCCGGGCAGTTCGGCCTGTGGGAGTGTGGCGGTCGGGGAACCCAGCGCCGCCACCGCCGGCCGCCATCCCGACCCGAGAACGACGGCGACGTCGTGCTCGTCGACGCCGGTGCGCTCGGCGATGGCCCGCCCGGCCCGCCGCGCGAGGTCGTCGGGGTCGGACGCGGGCTCGCTCACACTGGGCGAGCCTAGCCCGCCGTATGTGAGGATCTGCCGTATGCGTCGTCGTTGGTGGTCCGTACTCCGCGTGGTCGTCACTGTCGCGGTCTCGGTGGCGGTGATCACGGGCGGCCCGGCTCCGGTGGCAGGAGCCGACGGGTGTCCCGATGTCCAACTCATCTTCGCGCGCGGCACCGCCGAGCCGCCCGGCCTCGGCGTGGCCGGCGATGCGCTGCTCGCGGCGCTGCAGTCGGCCCTCGGCTCGCGCAGCGTCGACGCGTACGCGGTGAACTATCCGGCCAGCTATAACTTTCTGACCACCGCGGACGGGGCCAACGACGCGCGCGACCACATCGCGCAGATGGTCGGCCAGTGCCCCGCCACGCGGCTGGTGCTCGGCGGCTTTTCACAGGGCGCGGCCGCGGTCTCGATGCTGGCGGGGGTGCCGCCGCTGGGCGAGCGCATCGGCAACTTCGGATCGGCTCCGGCGCTGGATCCCGGCCTGGCGAGCAAGGTCGCGGCGGTCGCGGTTTTCGGCAACCCCGGCAACCGCTTCGACACGCCGCTTTCGACGACGGGTCTGTTCGCCGGCCGCGCCATCGACCTCTGCAGTCCCGGTGATCCGGTCTGCGTCGTCGGCGGTCGCGACCGGGACGCGCACCACGACTACGGCGACCCGCCCTACCCCCGACAGGCCGCGGGATTCATCGCCGGACTGGTGTAGCCCAGACCCCTCAGGTCGCGGTGGGATACTGCGAGGATGCCCGCGACCGCATTGGACAGTGTTGAGGACGTCGTGCGGCGACGTGGCGCCGACCTCGTCGAGCTTTCCCACGCCATCCACGCCGAGCCCGAGCTGGCCTTCGCCGAGCATCGCAGCTGTGCGAAGGCGCAGGCGCTGGTCGCCGAGCGGGGCTTCGAGATCACCGCGCGGGCGGGCGGTCTGGACACCGCGTTCCGCGCCGACTTCGGCAGCGGGCCGCTGGTCGTCGGGGTGTGCGCGGAGTACGACGCGCTGCCGGAGATCGGGCACGCCTGCGGCCACAACATCATCGCCGCGTCGGCGGTGGGCGCCGCGCTGGCGCTGGCCGAGGTGGCCGACGAGCTCGGCCTGCGGGTGGCGCTGCTGGGCACTCCCGCCGAGGAGGCCGGCGGCGGCAAGGCGCTGCTGCTCGAGGCCGGGACGTTCGACGACGTCGCGGTGGCGGTGATGGTCCATCCCGGGCCGACCGACATCGCCGCGGCCCGCTCGCTGGCGTTGTCGGAGGTGACGGTGGACTACCGGGGCAAGGAATCGCACGCCGCCGTCGCGCCGTACCTCGGGCTCAACGCCGCCGACGCGCTGACCGTCGCGCAGGTGGCGGTCGGGCTGTTGCGCCAGCAGCTGGCGCCGGGCCAACTGGTCCACGGGATCGTCACCAACGGCGGGCAGGCCGTCAACGTCATCCCCGGCCACACGACCCTGCAGTACGCGATGCGGGCGCTCGAATCCGAATCGCTGCGGCAGCTGGAGGGCAGGATGTACGCGTGCTTCGCCGCGGGCGCGCTGGCCGCCGGCTGCGAGTACGAGATCGACAGCCCCGCGCCCCCGTACGCGGAGCTCAACCCCGACCCCTGGCTGGCGGACGTGTTCCGGGAAGAGATGCGCCGGCTCGGCCGCGAGCCGGTGGCGGCCGAATTCGAGACCGGGCTGCCGATGGGCAGCACCGACATGGGCAACGTGACACAGGTGCTGCCCGGTATCCATCCGGTGATCCGCGTCGACGCCGGCGGTGCCACGGTGCACCAACGCGCCTTCGCCGCGGCGGCCGCCGGCCCCAGCGCCGACCGTGCCGTGGTCGACGGCGCAATCATGTTGGCGCGCACCGTCGTTCAGCTCGCCCAGACCCCCGGTGAACGCGACCGGGTGTTGGCCGCGCAGGAGCGGCGAGGGGCGCGGGCATGAGCCTCGTCGACAGCGCCGAGTCGTGGCTGGCCGCTCACCACGACGACCTGGTCTCGTGGCGCCGGCACATCCACCGCTACCCGGAATTGGGCCGGCAGGAGTATGCGACCACCCAGTTCGTCGCCGAACGGCTGGCCGACGCCGGGCTGAACCCGAAGGTGCTGCCCGGCGGCACCGGGCTGGTCTGCGACATGGGGCCCGAGCACGAGCCGAGGATCGCGCTGCGGGCCGACATGGACGCGCTGCCGATGGCCGAGCGGACCGGCGCGCCGTACACCTCGACGATGCCCAACGTCGCCCACGCCTGCGGGCACGACGCGCACACCGCCATCCTGCTGGGCACGGCCCTGGCGCTCGCGTCCGTGCCGGAGCTGCCGGTCGGGGTGCGGTTGATCTTCCAGGCCGCCGAGGAATTGATGCCGGGTGGGGCGATCGACGCGATCGCGGCCGGGGCGCTGTCCGGGGTGTCGCGGATCTTCGCCCTGCACTGCGACCCCCGGCTGGAGGTCGGCAAGGTCGCGGTCCGGCAGGGCCCGATCACCTCGGCCGCCGACCAGCTGGAGATCACCCTGTATTCGCCGGGCGGGCACACCTCGCGGCCGCACCTGACCGGCGACCTGGTCTACGGCCTGGGCACGCTGATCACCGGGCTGCCCGGGGTGCTGTCGCGCCGCATCGACCCGCGCAACGCGACGGTGCTGGTCTGGGGCGCCGTCAACGCCGGGGTGGCCCCCAACGCGATCCCGCAGACGGGCGTGTTGGCCGGCACCGTGCGCACCGCGAGCCGCCAGACCTGGGTCGCGCTGCAGGACATCATCCGCGAGACCGTGACGGCGCTGCTGTCGCCACTGGCGATCGAACACACGCTGCAGTACCGGCGCGGGGTGCCCCCGGTGGTCAACGAGGACATCTCGACGCGCATCCTCACCCACGCCATCGAGGCCGTCGGCCCCGAGGCGCTGGCCGACACCCGGCAGTCCGGCGGCGGCGAGGACTTCTCCTGGTATCTGGAGGAGATTCCGGGCGCGATGGCCCGGCTGGGCGTGTGGTCGGGCGAGGGGCCGCAGCTGGACCTGCACCAGCCGACCTTCGACCTCGACGAGCGGGCCCTGGCGATCGGCCTGCGCGTGATGGTCAACATCGTCGAGCAGGCGGCCCTGTTCTAGCCGCTTCTGCCGCGCTCCCCTCCCCGCGAGCGTGCGTGTTTGTACGGCGACACGCCGTTGCAGTCGGCATTCTGTGCACGCTCGGCGCAGTGAATTGTGGGGAAGCCGCGGTGCCCAGACGATAGCCCGCATGCATGCAGGGCTCAGTCGATTGCTGGACACGCAAGGCGGAGTGGTGACAACCGCGCAGGCGTTGACGTTCTTGAGCCGCCGCGGGCTGGAAGCGGACCTGAAATGCGGTGTGCTGCAAAAAGTTTGGTATGGCGTCTACGGCCGCGGTGAAATCACCGACGCGCTGCGACTGCGCGGGTTGGATTTGGCGACGGGAACGACGATCGCGGTCTGCTTAAGCACCGCCGCGGCGATGTACGGCTTCGACACCGAACGGACCGCTGATCTGCACGTGCTCAATCCGTCCGGTGGGCAACTGCGGTCGTCCGGCGGCCTCGTCGTGCACCGGCGGGAAGGGGCGCCGTTGGCCATGGTCGGGGGACGCCCCGTCACCGCGCCCCCGTGGACGGCGATCGAGGTCGCCCGCAGCCTTCGTCGACCCAGAGCGCTGGCGACACTGGACGCCGCGCTGCGCAGCGGCACCTGTAGCAACGAAGACCTTCAGCGGGCCGTTAGGCAGCAATCCGGCCGTCGCGGGATCGTGACCGTGCGCGAATTGCTGGGACTGGCCAGCCCGCTCGCTGAGTCGCCGATGGAGAGTGAGGCACGGCTGGTCATGATCGACGGCGGCCTGCCCTGGCCTGTGCTGCAGTACGAGGTCCTGGACCTGCATGGACGTCTCTGGCGACTCGACTTCGCGTGGCCGGTGCGTCGGGTCGCGGCGGAGTACGACGGCATCGACTGGCACAGCGGGCCGGACGCGTTTCTGCGGGACCGCCGCCGTTCTTCGGCCCTTCAACAGCTGGGGTGGGTGGTAGTGCCCATCATCGCGGAGGACGTGAGATATCGACCTCGCGAACTTGTCCGCCGGCTCGAGACGCACTTGCGAAAAGCCGCGTGACGCAGCGACGAGGGTGCGCAGAATGCCGGCTGGTGCGGCGTGTCGCCGTACAAACACGCACGCTCGCGGGATGGGGCTCGCGCGATGGGGGCTCGCGGGGCCGGCCGCCCTGTTCTAGCCGCTGGTCCCCGGGCCGACGTTGCTGGCCGGCCGGTTGCGCAGGTCGCTCACGTAATCCTCTGGCGCACCGGCGATCTCGGCGGCGTCGGCCATCACGCCGAGGTAACGCGCCGACGGCAGCCCGCCCTCCCAGGCGTCGAGCACGTACAGCCAAGCCAGCACCGGGTCGATCGTGGTGTCCGACGAGATGCGCTCCACCCGGCACCGGATCTTCTTGTGCACCCCGAACTCGGAGCCCTCCCATCGGTCGAGGTTCGCCTCGTCGGCCGGCGTCATGTCGTAGAGCACGACGAACACCTTCGAACCCGGGTCCTCGACGATGGTCGCCAGGGCCCCTTCCCAGCCGATGTCCTCCCCGCCGAACGTCAACCGCCACCCGTGCAGCCAGCCCGTCCCGGCCATCGGCGAGTGCGGCGCGCGCTTGAGCATCTGCTCGGGATCCATGTTCGACCCGTACGCGGCGTAGATCGGCACGGAAGAAGCTTAAACGTCGGAACCCCGCGAGGTATTCACCCGAACGTTTCGTGGGCCTCACGCCGCAGCGCGGCGCGCATCGTCGGCGGGCGATAGGTTAGGGCGTGTGGTGACCCGCATCGTGATCCTCGGTGGGGGGCCGGCCGGTTACGAAGCCGCTCTGGTCGCCGCCACCTCACATCCAGACACAACCCACGTCACCGTGATCGACTCCGAGGGCGTCGGCGGCGCCGCCGTGCTCGACGACTGCGTGCCGTCCAAGACGTTCATCGCCTCCACCGGGCTGCGCACCGAGCTGCGCCGGGCCCCGCGGCTGGGCTTCGACATCGACATCGAGGACGCCAAGATCTCGCTGCCGCAGATCCACGCCCGGGTGCGCACGCTGGCCGCCGAGCAGTCGGCCGACATCACCGCGCAGCTGCTCGGCGTGGGCGTGCAGGTGGTCGCGGGCCGCGGCGAGCTGATCGACCCGACGCCCGGGCTGGCAAAGCACCGCGTCAAGGCGACCGCCGCGGACGGCACGACCACCGAGCACGAGGCCGACGTCGTGCTGATCGCCACCGGCGCCAGCCCGCGGATCCTGCCGTCGGCGCGGCCCGACGGCGAACGCATCCTGACCTGGCGGCAGCTCTACGACCTGGAGGCGCTGCCCGAGCACCTGATCGTGGTGGGCTCCGGGGTCACCGGCGCCGAGTTCGTCAGCGCCTACACCGAGCTGGGCGTCCAGGTCACCGTGGCGGCCAGCCGCGACCGGGTGTTGCCCTACGAGGACGCCGACGCCGCGCTCGTCCTGGAGGAGTCGTTCGCCGAGCGGGGCGTCAAGCTGGTCAAGAACGCCCGCGCCGAGTCGGTCACCCGCACCGATGCCGGGGTGCTGGTCACCATGACCGACGGGCGCACCGTCGAGGGCAGCCACGCCCTGATGACCATCGGCTCGGTGCCCAACACCGGCGGGCTTGGGCTGGAACGGGTCGGCATCGAGCTCGGGCCCGGCGACTACCTGCGCGTCGACCGGGTGTCGCGCACCTCGGTGCCCGGCATCTACGCCGCGGGGGACTGCACGGGGCTGCTGCTGCTGGCGTCCGTCGCGGCCATGCAGGGCCGGATCGCGATGTACCACGCGCTGGGCGAGGGGGTCAGCCCGATCCGGCTGCGCACGGTGGCGGCGACGGTGTTCACCAGGCCGGAGATCGCAGCGGTCGGGGTGCCGCAGTCGATGATCGACGACGGCTCTGTGCCGGCGCGCACGATCATGCTGCCGCTGCGCACCAACGCGCGGGCCAAGATGTCGGGGCTGCGGCAGGGGTTCGTCAAGATGTTCTGCCGGAGATCCACCGGCGTGGTGATCGGCGGCGTGGTGGTCGCGCCCATCGCCTCCGAGCTGATCCTGCCGATCGCGGTCGCGGTGACCAACCGCATCACCGTGAACGAACTGGCTCAGACGCTGGCCGTTTACCCCTCGCTGTCCGGGTCCATCACCGAGGCCGCGCGCCGGCTGATGGCACACGACGATCTGGATTAGCGCCTAGCCTGGGAACCGCACACCTACCGACGAGTAACCGGACAGGAGAGCCCGCAGTGAGCGACCCGATCGACGCGCTGGGACCCCAGCAGCGCACCGTGGCCTGGGAGCGGCTGGGCGCCGAGCAGTTCGACGTCGTGGTCATCGGCGGCGGCGTGGTGGGCTCCGGGTGCGCGCTGGACGCCGCCACCCGCGGGCTCAAGGTGGCCCTGGTCGAGGCGCGCGATTTCGCGTCGGGCACCTCGAGCCGGTCGTCGAAGATGTTCCACGGCGGGCTGCGCTACCTCGAGCAGCTGGAGTTCGGCCTGGTGCGCGAGGCGCTGCACGAGCGTGAGCTGTCGCTGACGAAGCTGGCGCCGCACCTGGTCAAGCCCATGCCCTTTTTGTTCCCGCTCACGCACCGGGGGTGGGAACGTCCCTACACCGCCGCCGGCATCTTCCTCTACGACCGCCTCGGCGGCGCGAAATCCGTTCCCGCGCAGAAGCATTTGACTCGGGCCGGGGCGTTGAGGCTGAGTCCGGGCCTCAAGCGCACCTCGCTGATCGGCGGGATCCGCTACTACGACACCGTCGTCGACGACGCCCGCCACACCATGACGGTCGCGCGCACCGCGGCGCACTACGGCGCGGTGGTGCGGTCGTCCAGCCAGGTCGTCGCGTTGCTGCGGGAGGGGGACCGGGTGACCGGCGTGCGGGTCCGCGACTCCGAGGACGGCTCGATCACCGAGGTCCGCGGGCACGTCGTCGTCAACGCGACCGGGGTGTGGACCGACGAGATCCAGGCGCTGTCCAAGCAGCGCGGGCGGTTCCAGGTCCGCGCGTCCAAGGGCGTGCACATCGTGGTGCCGCGCGACCGCATCGTCAGCGACGTCGCGATCATCCTGCGCACCGAGAAGTCGGTGATGTTCGTCATCCCGTGGGGCAACCACTGGATCATCGGCACCACCGACACCGACTGGAACCTCGACCTCGCCCACCCCGCGGCCACCAAGGCCGACATCGACTACATCCTCGGGACGGTCAACACCGTGCTGGCCAACCCGTTGACGCACGCCGACATCGACGGCGTGTACGCCGGGCTACGCCCGCTGCTGGCCGGTGAGAGCGAGGAGACCTCCAAGCTGTCCCGCGAACACGCCGTGGCGGTGCCGGCGCCCGGGCTGGTCGCGATCGCTGGCGGGAAGTACACCACCTACCGGGTGATGGCCGCCGACGCGATCGACGCCGCCGCGCAGTTCGTTCCCGCGCGGGTGGCGCCGTCGATCACCGAGAAGGTAAGCCTGCTCGGCGCCGACGGCTACTTCGCGCTGGTCAACCAGGCCGAACACGTCGGCGCGCTGAAGGGCCTGCACCCGTATCGGGTGCGCCACCTGCTGGACCGCTACGGGTCGCTGATCGGCGAGGTGCTGCAGCTGGCGGCCGAATCCCCCGACCTGCTCAGCCCGATCAAGGAGGCGCCGGGCTATCTGCGGGTGGAGGCCCTCTATGCCGTCACCGCCGAGGGTGCGCTGCATCTCGAGGACGTCCTGGCCCGCCGGATGCGCATTTCCATCGAATACTCGCACCGCGGTGTCGACTGCGCCCGCGAGGTGGCCGAGGTGGTGGCGCCGGTGCTGGGCTGGAGCGCAGAGGACATCGACCGCGAGGTCGCCAACTACACCGCGCGGGTGGAGGCCGAGATCCTGTCGCAGGCCCAGCCCGACGACGTGTCGGCGGACGAGCTGCGGGCCAGCGCCCCCGAGGCGCGCGCCGAGATCCTCGAGCCGGTGCCGCTCAGTTGAGGCCCGCGCCGCTTCCCGTGCGCGACGGGCTGGGCCCGGCGCGGGTGCGGCTGCGCGGCGGATCGGTGTTGGCGGAGCTGACCGCCCGGTTCGGCGCGCGGGTTGTGCACGGACCGGTCGTCGACGCCGACGGCGTGGTGGTCGATGAGGCGACGGTACTGCCCGCGGGTTCCCACGTGTTCCTGTATCGCGAGCTGCCGGTTGAGGTTCCGGTGCCGTTCGACGTTCCCGTGCTGCACCGCGACGACGACATCGTCGTCGTCGACAAGCCGCACTTTCTGGCCACCATGCCGCGGGGGCGGCATGTCGCGCAGACCGCGCTGGTGCGGCTGCGCCGCGAACTGGGCCTGCCCGAGCTGAGCCCGGCGCACCGGCTGGACCGGCTGACGGCCGGGGTGCTGCTGTTCACGGTCCGCCGCGAGGTGCGCGGCGCCTACCAAACGCTGTTCGCGCGCGGGTTGGTCGCCAAGACGTACCTCGCGCGGGCCGGCGTCGACCCCTCGCTGGCTTTCCCCCGGGTGGTGCGAAACCGGATCGTCAAGCGCCGCGGCGTTTTACAGGCGGCCCGCGAGCCGGGTGTGCCCAACGCGGAGACGCTGGTAGAGCGCGTCTCGCCGGACGGCCTGTACCGGCTCACCCCACGCACCGGGCGCACCCATCAGCTGCGGGTGCACATGGCCTCGCTGGGCCTGCCGATCGAGGGCGATCCGTTGTATCCCAACGTGATCGACGTGCCCCCGGACGACTTCAGCGCCCCGCTGCGGCTGCTCGCCCAGCGCATCGAGTTCGACGATCCGGTCACCGGCGTGCGCCGGGAGTTCGTCAGCCGGCGGCCCGGCCCTGACCACCCCGACGACGAACCGCTGCGCTGCTGACCGCGTGAACACCGCGGGACGGGGTAGCCCGCGGGCATGGACATCACCGTCACCTTCGTGGGCAACGCCACCACGCTGATCGGCGCCGGCGGGCTCACGCTGCTGACCGATCCGAACTTCCTGCACCGCGGCCAGCACGCCTATCTGGGCTACGGGTTGGTGTCCAAGCGGCTGCGCGAACCGGCGCTGAGCGTCGACGAGCTTCCGCCGGTGGACGCGGTGGTGCTCTCCCATATGCACGGCGACCACTGGGACCGGGTGGCGCAGCAGGGCCTCGACCACCAGCTGCCGATCATCACCACCCCGCACGCGGCAAAGCGGCTGCACCACCGTGGCTTCGGCCACGCGCTTGGCCTGTCGACGTGGCAGCGACACACAATCACCAAGGGCGGCAACACGATTCACATCACCTCACTGCCCGGACGCCACGCGCCGCTGTGGACCCATCGGCTGCTGCCGCCGGTGATGGGCACCATGCTGGAATTCGTGTCGGCCGACCGCTCGGTGCGCCGGCTCTACGTTTCCGGCGACACCCTGCTCGTCGAGGAGCTCGACGAGATTCCCGTGCGCTTCGACTCGATCGACGCGGGCGTGCTGCACCTGGGCGGCACGCGGCTGCCGGCCGGCGGGCGGCTCCCGTTCGGGCTGACGGTGACCATGGACGGCCGCCAGGGTGCGGAACTCGTGGCAAAGCTCGCGCTGCCGACGACGATCCCCGTCCACTTCGACGATTACGGCGTGTTCGCCTCGCCGCTGGCCGACTTCGTCGCGGAGATGAAGCGTCGCGGCATGGGCGATCGCATCATCGAATTGGACCGCGGCGCCTCGGCGACCCTGTGACGACCGCAGGGCTCCTAGCTGCTAATTGCTCCGGTGGCTAACCTCGTCGGTATATCGTTCGTCTCGTCCGGTACTCGAACGAAAGGTGATCGGGGGGCCACCCGTGAGGCGTCGACGTGCATTGTTTCAGCGCAGGTCACGGTGTGGTCAGCGCGACTTTGCTGGTTCGTTGCCCGCATACGGAATGTGAGATGTCATGGATCTTCTAGCGCTGCCGCCCGAGGTCACCTCGGTGCTCATCCACTCCGGACCCGGAGCCGGCTCGCTGCTCGAAGCGTCCGCCGCCTGGCAGCGCCTGACCACTGAACTGGAGAACTCGGCAAGCGTCTACACTTCGGCGTTGTCGACCCTCAGCGAGTCGTGGAAGGGTCCCTCCTCGGCGGCGATGGTCGAGGCCGTCCAGCCCTACGTCACCTGGCTGCGGAACACCGCCCAGCAGTCCCAGCAGCTGGCCGAGTCGACCCAGGCCGCCGCGGCGGCGTTCAACTCCGCGCAAGCCAGCGTGGTGCAGCCCGCGGCGGTCGCCGCCAACAGGACGCGGCTGGCGCAGCTGATCGCCACCAACGCGTTCGGCCGCAACCTGCCGGCCATCGCGGCAACCGAAGACCAATACCAGGCCATGTGGGCGACCAACTCCGCGGCGCTGAGCCGCTACCAGGCGGCGACGACGCAGGCGCTCGACCTCCAGAAGTTCCTGTCGCCGCCCGCGATCACCGATGCCGCGGGGACGGCGGCGCAGGCCACCGCCACGTCCGCGGCCGCCGCCACCCCGGCGCAGTCGGCGATCGGGGATTTGTTGAACGCGCTCAACAGCCCGTTCGGCTTCGACCCCAACGTCGGGTGGTTCGGGCTGGCCAACACCTGGGGGAACCAGTTCATCTCGTCCGGGTTCCCCATCAACCTGCTCAGCTACGTCGCGCAGAGCACCTCGGCCCAGGCGCTGCAGAGCGTGGGCGGCGACATCGGCCAGGGCCTGTCGGAGGGCGAGTCGGCGCTGGGGGCGGCGGGGGCCGAACTGTCCGGCGCGATCCGGGGCATCGGGTCGGCTGCGCCCACCGCGCAGCTGGCCGCGGGGGTGTCGATAGGCAAGCTGACCGCGCCGCCCGCGGTGGTGGGGCTGCTCCCGGCCTCGCAAACCCCGGTCCAACTCGCCTCGGCCGCCTCGCCGCTCGACGGCGCCGACGCCGGGTTCCCGATGCTGCCGCCGTTGATGCCGCCGCCCATCTCGGCGGGAAGTGGTTGGCGCAAGAGGAAACAACCGACTCCCGAGGAACTCCAGGTTGGCGCGGAGGTCAAGGGGAAAGTGATGCGCCCACCGCCGTCGGCGGGATGAGGGACAAACCGAAATGTCCTGCCGCGTAAGGCAGTTGGAAACTGCCACAGAGTTGGCGGGTTGACACGTCATGGACTTCGGGACGTTGCCGCCAGAGATCAGCTCGGCGCTGATCCACTCCGGACCGGGTGCCGGTTCCCTGATCGAGGCGTCGGCCGCGTGGGAGCGGCTGGGCACTGAGCTGGAGGAGTCGCTGCCGGGCTACGCCTCGGTGCTCTCGTCGGTGACCGAAACCTGGCAGGGCCCGTCCGCGACGGCGATGACGCAGGCCGTCGAGCCCTTCCTGTACTGGTTGCGCACCACCGCGCAGCAGTGCGAGCAGGTCGGGTCCTCGCTCCAGACCGTAGCCGCGGCATTCGAATTGGCTTGCCGGACAGTGGTTTTCCCGGTCCAGGTGACCGCCAACCGGACTCGGTTGGCCCAGCTGATCGCCACCAACTGGCTCGGCACCAACTCCGTGGCCATCGCCGAGACCGACGCCCAGTACGAGGGCATGTGGGTGAACAACTCGGCGGCGATGTACCGCTACGCGGCAACCTCGGCGCAGGCCACGCGGCTGTCCCAGTTCTCGTCGCCCCCCGTGATCGTCAATCCGATCGCGGCGGCCGCGCAGGCCGGCGCCGCGCCCGCCGCCGCGGCCGCCACCCCGGCGCAATCGGCGATCGGGGACTTCCTGACGTCGATCCTCAGCTTCCCCGGCGGCTTCAATCCCCAGAAGGGCTGGTTCGGGCTGGCCCAGACCTGGGGGAACCAGTTCATCGCGGGCGGGATTCCCATCAACCTGCTCAGCTATCTGGCGCAGCTGAGTTCGGCGCAGTCGCTGCAAAGCGTGAGCGGGGACATCGGCCAAGGCCTCTCGGAGGGCGAGTCGGCCCTCTCGGCGGCCGGGGCGGATCTGGCCGGCGCGGTGCGGGCCGCCGGATCGGGGGCGGCGCCCGCGGGGGCTTTCGGCGTGGGGGTTTCGATGGGCGGGCTCAAGATGCCGCCGGCCGTCGTCGGCATGCTGGCCGCCGCGAAGGCGCCGGTGCAACTGGCCGCCGCGGTGTCCCCGCTGCCGGCAGGCGAATCAGGGTTCCCCTTCATGCCGCCGCCGATGATGCCGCCGGTGACGCCGCGGGACAAGAAGAAGCGCGAGGCGGGCAAATACGACGACATCGAGATCGGGCTGGAGATCAAGGGCACCTTCATGACCCGGCCGCCCTCAGCGGGATGACGCCCCGGGTTCGTCGGACTCGGCGGGCTCGTCCGGGGCGAGGGTGAAGTAGTTCTCCTCCTCCTGCACGAAGTGCAGGCGCAGCAACGCGTACAGCCCGTAAAGGCAGGCGAGCAGGTCGTCGACCTGGTCCGCTCCGATGGAGCCGCCGGCCTGGGCCAGCTCCAGGTGCGCGCCGATCCGGTCCGACAGCCGTTGTATCTCGGCGTGCGTGCGGCTCATGGTGGCGGTGGCCTCACCGGTGCCGAGCGGATTCGCCAGTGCCGGATAGAGCTGGCTTTCCTCGGCGCGTTCGTGCGGCAGGATTCGCTCGACGAGCAGGGCATGGGCGCGGGTGATCGCCTGCAGCGCGGACTCATCCGGCGCCGCGGCCAGCCGGTCGGCGGCGTCGCGCAGCAGCCCGACGGCGTCGCGTAGTTCGTCGTGTTCGGCGTCGAAGCGGCGCAGCATCCGCTCGGTCTCCTCGGGCAGGTCGACCTCGAGGGACGGGTTGCCGCGCAGGGCCCGCAGCGCGTTGACGATCACGGCCACGTCGATGCCCTCCTGCAGCAGCGCGCCGGCGGCCGGCGGCAGCCACCCGAGGGCGGCGACGGCCATCGCGGCCAGCGACAGGCCCATGCCCACGACGGCGCTCTGCACGGCGATGTGCCGCGACCAGCGGGCGATGTCCATCGCGTCCGCCAGCCGCTCCAGCCGGTCGGTGGTCAGCACGATGTCGGCGGCCTCCGAGGAGGCGGTGGCACCGCGGGCGCCCATCGCCACGCCGACGCCTGCCGCGGCCAGCGCGGGGGCGTCGTTCACGCCGTCGCCGACCATCACGGTGACCGCGCGGCCTTGTTCGGCGCGCACGGCGGCGACCTTGTCGGCCGGGCTCTGTTCGGCGTAGACGTCGTCGAGCCCCAGGACGGCCGCGACCTCGCGGGCGGGCTCGGCCCGGTCGCCGGTGAGCATGACCAATCGCCGCAACCCGGCGCCGCGCAACCGGCGCACCGTCCGCGGCGCGTGGCGGCGCAGGGGGTCGCGCAGCAGCACCGCGCCGGCCGGTCGGTCGTCGACGCAGACCCAGGCGATCGCGGCGGTGTCCAGCAGGGCCCGGTTCACCGCGGCGCGGGCCCAATCCGTCGACATATCGCCGGCGAGCTTGCCGACGTAGATCCGCTGCCCCCCGACGGTGCCGGTGACGCCCCGGCCGGGTTCCTCGACGACGTCGGTGGCCAGCGACAGCCGCAGGCCGCGGCCGAGCGCCTCGGTGACGATCGCCTCGGCGAGCACGTGCGGCGACAGCTGATCGACCGAAGCGGCCAGCCGCAGGATGTCGATGGCGTCGCGCCCCGGCGCGGCCGCGACGTCGACGACGACCGGGCGCCCCATGGTCAGCGTGCCGGTCTTGTCCATCACCAAAGTCGTTGCCTGGCCCAGGTTTTCGAGCGCGGCCCCGCCGCGGACCACCACGCCCCGGCGCGACGCGCGCGACAGCCCCGACACGATCGCCACCGGGGCCGCCAGCAGCAGCGGGCACGGCGTGGCCACCACCAGCACCGCCACCGCCCGCACCGCCGACCCGCTGGCCAGCCACGCCCCGCCGGCCACCGCGAGGGCCAGCGGCAGGAACCACGCGGCGTAGCGGTCGGCCAGCCGGACCACCGGCGCGGTCTGCGCCCCGGCCTCGGCGGCCAGCCGCACGATCTGCGCGTACGTGCTGTCCTCCGCGGTGGCCGTGGCGCGCATCTCGAACGCGCCGCCCGCGTTCACCACCCCGCTGCGCACCGGTTCGCCGACCCCGCGCTCCACCTGCAGCGGCTCGCCGGTCAGCACCGACTCGTCGAGCACCGCCGCCGCGCTCGCGATGCGCCCGTCGACGGGCACCACCTCGCCGGGGCCGACGACCAGCAGGTCGTCGATCGCCACCTCGCCCAGGTCGATCGTGCTCACGGCCGAGCCCACCCGGCGGCGGGCGAACCGCGGGGCGTGTTCGAGCAGGGCCCGCAGGTCGTGCGACGCGCGGCGCTCGGCGGCCGCCTCCAGCGCCCGCCCACCGGCCAGCATCACCGAGATCAGCGCGCCGGCGAGGTACTCGCCGACCAGCAGCGTGCCGACCAGCGACAGCACCGCGATGAGGTCGACCCCGAACCGGCCGTGGCGCAGCGCGGCCAGCACCCACACCGTCGCGGGAACCAGGCCGACCACCGTGCCCGCGATCCAGCACGCGTCGGCGACGTCGCGCGCCCCGGCCAGCCAGGCGATCCCGCCCGCTGCCAACGCGCCGACGCTCAGCGCCACCAAGACCGCAAATCCCTTGCCGCCCACACCATTCCCTTCGAGCAAACAGGCCATGACCAGCGTGAACCTGCAGCGACGGGTTGACTAGGGCCGGGTGTCACTTCACGGTCACATCTTGGGGCCGGCGATTGCGGTTACCAGTGCCACTCGAATTGAGGACTCAGGTCACTAGAAAGGTCAACCAAGTTCCGGTGAACATTGCTGGCGTGACCGACTTACCTGTCCCGTCGTCCGCGGGTTCGCTTCCGATTTCCACCCTCATCGGCGAGCCGGTGGCGCGCGTGCCCGCCGACGCCACCGTCGCCGACGTCGCCAAGGCCCTGGTGGCCGTCGACGCCGGGGCCGTCGTGGTCGGTGACGACGCCTTGCCCGCCGCGCTGGTGAGCGAGCGCGACATCGTTCGCGTGGTGGCCGCCGGGGACGATCCGGCCACGGTCCCGGCCGCCGACATCGCCAGCACCAAGCTGGTGTGGTGTGACGCCGCGGCGACCGTCGACCAGGTCTCGGCCCGGATGATGGACCACTACATCCGCCACGTCCTGGTGAAGAGCGACGGGGCGCTGGCCGGCATCGTCTCGGCCCGCGACCTGCTCGGCGCCTACAGCGCCGACGGCGCCGATCCCGCGTGAAGCGGCGCCTGGCCGCGCTGGTCGGCGGCGGCCTGGCCGGGTTGACGGGCTGGGACCTGCTGCAACGCCGCCACACCATCCTGCGCAACTACCCGGTCATCGGGCACCTGCGGTTCATCCTCGAAGCCGTCGGCCCGGAGCTGCGCCAGTACATCGTCACCGACAACGACGCCGAGCGCCCTTTCAGCCGGGACCAGCGGCGCTGGGTCTACACGTCCTCGAAGCTGGAGAACCGGTACTTCGGGTTCGGCACCGACAACGACCTGGAACGGGTGCACAACTACCCGGTCATCAAGCACGCGGCGTTCCCCGTGCCCACCCCGGACGGCGAACCCGCACACCCCGACCCGGGCGTGCCGCTGCCGGCGGCCAAGGTGCTCGGCGGCGCGCGGGGCCGGGCCCGGGCCTTCCGGCCCTCCTCCCTGGTCAACGTCTCGGCGATGAGCTTCGGCTCGCTGTCCGGCGCGGCCGTCACCGCGCTGAACAAGGGCGCGGCCCTGGCGGGCGCGCTGCACACCACCGGCGAGGGCGGGGTGTCCCCGTACCACCTCAACGGCGGCGACCTCGTCTGGCAGATCGGCACCGGCTACTTCGGCTGCCGCGACGACGACGGCGGCTTCAGCCTGCCCCGCCTGATCGACCGGGTGGCGGCCACGCCGTCCATCCGGGCCATCGAGATCAAGCTGAGCCAGGGCGCCAAGCCCGGCCTGGGCGGCATGCTGCCCGGCGCCAAGGTCACCCCCGAGATCGCCGCGATCCGCGGCGTCCCGGCCGGGGTGGACTGCAAGAGCCCCGCCGGGCACTCCGCGTTCCGCGACGTCGACGGGCTGCTCGAGCTGGTGGAGACCATCGCCGCCGAGACCGGCCTGCCGGTCGGGATCAAGTCGGCCGTCGGGGAGGACGCGTTCTGGCCGCAGCTGGCCGACCGGATGGCCCGCACCGGCCGGGGAGTCGACTTCGTCACCGTCGACGGCGGCGAGGGCGGCACCGGCGCGGCCCCGCTGGTCTTCAGCGACCACGTGGCGCTGCCCTTCAAGTGGGCGTTCCCGCGCGTCTACCGCGCCTTCGCCGAGGCCGGCCTGCACCACGACGTGGTGTTCATCGGCTCGGGAAAGCTGGGCATCCCCGAGAACGCCCTGCTGGCCCTGGCGGCCGGCTGCGACATGATCAACGTCGCGCGGACCGCCATGTTCTCCATCGGTTGCATCCAGGCGCAGCGCTGCCACACCGGCCGCTGCCCCTCCGGCGTCGCGACCCAGTCGGCGTGGCTGCAGCACGGCCTGGACCCGGCGCTGAAATCGGTGCGGTGCGCCAACTACCTGGCCACCCTGCGCTTCGAGCTGGTCTGCCTGGCCCGCGCCTGCGGGCACGTCCACCCCGCCCTGGTGCCGCTGGAGGCGATCGAGCTGCTCGACGTGGATCTGAAGACGGTGCGGGCCGACGAGCTGCTCGGCTACCAGCCCGGCTGGGGCGTGCCCGGCCCGGCCGACGTCGCGGCGATCACGGAACTCATGGCCCGCGGTTGACAGGCCCCGGCGGCTAGCTCGCGGCGGCGGTCTCGGTGCGGGACTCCATCATGCGGTTGCGAACGATGTGTTCGACGAGGATCGGAACGAAGGCCTGCACCGGTGCGTCGACGAATTGCTGAGCGGCCTCCTCGCACCACCGCAGGATCTGGGCGGTGCGCTCGGGGTCATCGCGACCCTCGTGGCGGGCCAGCTTGTCCGCGACGTCGGCAACCGACTTCGACACCGCGGGAACGCCCGCCGGGGCCGCGCCGGCCTCGGTAATTGCGCGCGCCTCGTCCAGCGCTCGCCGGGCGGCCTGCTCGCTGCTGTCCGGCCGGATGACGTGCAGGGTGAGGTGACCGCCGTCGGCGCCGATCAGGATGACGCTGGCCGGCTCGTCGCTCGTGAACCCCAGCAATTCGACGGTGTGGCCGGCGATTTCACATAGGGAAGGCGTCTCGTCCCAGCCATTGCGGCGGTACCCGATCATGACGACCTGACCGAGCCGGTCGGACACCGCCGCCACCAAGTCCGGCAACTCCTCGGCCAAGTGCCTGGACCGCGGCCACCAGGCCCCGTCGATGTGCTCCGATGCAGCCCGATAAGGCTTGAGCTGCAACCGATTTTCGCGCTCCATCCCATCCACCTAACACTCACTTGGACGCTGACTCGGTAGCAACCGTACGGCCATCCCGGCCTTCCCGCGACTTGAGCGTCCAGTCGTCGATCCGTCGCTGCGCGATCTCCGACACGCGGAGGAGCAGGTCGGGAGCAACTGCCGACGCCGAACTCGCCACCCCGGCGGCCAGCAAGCCCTGGCTCCAGGCGAGCGGGCCCACGGGCGTGCAGCCGAACACCTGGCTCAGCCCCGGGGTGCTCACGACCACCGCGAGCGCGCCAAGGGAGCCGACCGTCGTAACCACGACCAGCGGGGCGCGCGAGTCGACAAGAGTCTGGGAGAGTTGCGCGCCGACCAATGCGATCAGCGCGACCGTCGCCGCGCGGCGCGGGGTACCGGTCACGCTGGCCATCGACCAGCCCAGCGTGGCGCCGACCGTGGTGGCCGCACCACGAATCCCGATCGCGCGCCACATCGCCGCCTCGTCGCGGTCGACCGCGGCGGTGCTGGTCTGCGGGCTCACGGCCAGCGCGGCGGCGGGCAGCGCGTCGGTGAGCATGTTGATCAGCAGCATCTGGCGGGTGTTGAGCACCGAGTGCCCCGTCAGGACGGTGGTGATCAGCGCGAAGCACACCTCGCCGAGGTTGCCGCCCAGCAGCATCGACACCGCCGACTGCACTCGTCGCCACAGCTGGTGGCCCTCGTCGAGGGCGTCGAGCAGCGCCTCGATCCGCTCGTCGAGCAGCACCACGTCGGCCGCGGTGCGGGCAGCATCGCTGCCACGGGCCGCCACCCCGATGCCCACGGTGGCGGCCCGGATCGCGGCGGCATCGTTGACGCCGTCGCCCACCATGGCCGTCACCAGGCCGGCTCGCTCCAGCGTTTGGACCACGTCGATCTTGTGTTCCGGCGTCATGCGCGCGAAGACCAGCCGCGACCCCACCGCCGCGGCCCGCTGGTCGGCGGACAGCGCCTCCCAATCGCTGCCGGTGATCACCTGCTCGGCGGTGACTTCGATACCCAACTCCCGGGCGATCACGGCCGCGGTCGCCGGGTGGTCGCCGGTGATCAGCCGTACGCCGATGTCCCGCTCGGCGAGTTCCTTGAGCAGCGCCCGCGCCGCGGGCCGGGGGGTATCGGCCAAGCCGAGCAGACCCATCGGGGTGAGCCCCGAGGTGCACAGGCTCTCGAGATAGCCGGGATCCGCTGCCGCGGCCGCGGCCTCGGCCGGACCGAGTTGGCGTTCGGCGACCGCCAGCACCCTGAGCCCGTTGGCCGCCATCTCGTCGATCTGTTCCGCCAGCGGTTCGTCGTCGTGCCGCAACGCCGACGAGAGCGCCTCGGGGGATCCCTTGATGGTCAGCCGGGTGCCCACGAGCGCGGCCGCGAACGGGCGACCGGACTGGAACGGCAGGAACGCGTCGCGGGTCAGCCGCTGCGGGCGCGAGCCGTCCCCGCGAATTTCCGGATCGCCCGCGGCCCGGTGGATCGCGTCGTCGGTGGCGTGGTCGACGCGGTGGGTGTGCCTGGCATAGCTGGTGCTCAGCGCCGCATCCAGGACCTCGCCGGGGGTGAATCCCGCCATCGGATGAACGGTCTTGACCTTCAGCCGATTTTCGCTCAGCGTTCCGGTCTTGTCGAAGCACACGACGTTCAGCCGGGCCAACGCCTCGATCGAATGGGGATTACGGATCAGCACCGATTGCTCGGTGAGCCGGCGCGCGGCGGCCAGCTGAGCCAGCGTCGCCACGAGCGGCAGGCCCTCCGGGATGGCCGCGACGATCAGCGTGACCGCACTCGACACCGCTTCGCGCAACGGGGTGCCGCGCGACACGCTGAGCAGTCCCACCAGGCTTCCGCTGGCCACGCTGAACGGCAAGGCCCGACGGGTGATGTGCCGCAGCTGCCGCTGCAGGCCGATCTCCTGGAGTTTCCTCGGCGCCATCGCCAGCGCGCGGCGCATCTCCGATCGCGAGCCGACGGCGGTGACCACGGCCACCGCCGTGCCCGCAACCACCGTGGTGCCGGCGTAGAGCATGCAGGTCCGTTCGGCCAGCGGGGCGCCCGGCGTGGGTTCGGTCTGCTTGGCCACCGGCAGCGATTCACCGGTCAGCGTCGACTCGTCGACCTCCACATTCAAGGCGTGCAGCAATCGGGCGTCCGCGGGGACGACCTCGTCGGCGTGGACCTCGATGATGTCGCCGGGCCGCAGCCGCTTGGTCGGCACCTTCTCGCGGCGGTGTGCATCCAGGGGGCCCACGCGCCGACGGGCGGGCGGATCCTGCACGGCCAGCAGGCGATTCAGCGTGCGTTCGGCGTGCAGCTGCTGTTCGGCCGACAACGCGGCGTTGACCAGCAGGACGCTGCCCACCAGGACCGCATCCAGCGCCGATCCCAGCAACGCGCTGGCCACCGCGCCGGTGGCCAGCAGCGGGGTGATGGGGTCCGCCAGATCGCCGCGCATCTCGTCGGCGAAATCGCGGACGAGTCCCCACGACGCCACGCTCGTGTCGTGCAGCACGCGAACCGGCGGCAGCCGCTGCCACCGGGCGGCTGTCTCCTCGTGGTGTTCGTCGGAAGGGCGGGGCAACAACCGCTGCACCTCGGCAACCGGCAACGCGTGCCACTCGTGGCTGGTTTCGGGTTCGGGCAGCGGATCCCCGAGAACCTTTGCGGCTGAACGGTATCCGAACCACAGGCTGGCGACCATGCCGACATTGACCGACGCCGAGCTGCGCCCGGGCACACCGGGAATCAGCATCAGTGCACCGATCGTCGACGCCGATGCCGACAACCGGACGGCGTTCTCGGTCGCGGCGCGCGCGGCGGGCAGCGCGTGCAACACCCGCCAGGCGCCGGCCAGGTCTTTGGCGATCACGTCGGCGGCCCAGGGCGGCGAATGCCCGTCCCGGAGCAGGCCGATGGTGACGTCGGACCGGTGCGAGGCCCGCATCCCCGACGTGGTCAACAGCGCCACGGTGGCGCCGCCGGCCTTCAGTTCCGCGACCGCCGCCGCTACCGCGTGGTCGATGGAGCCATCTGCGGGATAGAGTTGGTCGAAACCTTGTGCCAGAGAACGCAATCCGTCGTCATCGAGGGAGTAGACCCGTGGCCGCGACCGCCGCGCCTCGGTGAGCACCGCCGCCGCTAACGGATCGCGAACCGGGCTGACCAGTGCCTCACCGGCGCCGCCGGCTCCGGGGATCTCGGCCAACCGGTGCCAGCCCGGCCCCAGGCCGTCGCTGTCGAGTGCGGCCCGCACCGCTTCCCAGGCCTGGGCGCGTGCCGAATTATCCACTCCAAGAACGCGGCTGACCATCAAATCATCGGTGTACAGCGCGCGCGGATCGATCATGATCGCATCGATCCGGTCGAGCGTCCGCAAGACGCGGGGGTGCAGCACCAGCGCGTCGTGACCGACGCTCAGGCCGCGACTCATCGTGGCGCCGAAGGCCTCCCGCACGGTGCGCAACGGCTTCGGGACGGCGGCCAGCGCGGCGGCACCGGCGGTGTCGGGATTGCGTGACAACAGGCCCACCGCGGCGGCGGCACCGATGCCCGCCAGGCCGATGCGGTTGGCATAGCGTTCCGCGGGCCCGTCCGGCGCGGGCGTGCCGGTGACAGGCTTCGCCGCCGCATCGTGTGGCGCCGGCAGGCCGGCCAGCTCGGGTTCGTGCCGAAACCACATCAGCCGCCCGTTCCACGCCTCGGCCGCCAGCATCGTGCGGGTGGCGGCCTCCGCCGCCGCTGCCGTGGGTGAGAGGGTCAGCGCCGCGGTGGCGGCGTTGACGACACCGAACAACAGGTCGGCGCCCTCCGGCCCCAGGCGCCGGTCGAACTCCCGCCGCAGCCGCGGCAGGTGGTCGGCCACCGTCGGCGGCACGGCCACCAGGTCGGGGAGGCGGGGCAGCCGCAGCAGGCTGCCGGTCAGTGAAAGCCCAAGGCCCACAGTGGCCGCCGCGGCCGCCACCATCCGGCCCATCAGTAG
This sequence comes from Mycobacterium sp. E787, assembly GCF_001668725.1. GTDB lineage: Bacteria > Actinomycetota > Actinomycetes > Mycobacteriales > Mycobacteriaceae > Mycobacterium. The sequence continues at coordinate 62,503 of NZ_LZKL01000049.1, forward strand.
CGCGTCGTCGCCGGGCAGGCTGGTCGGATGCTCGCGCGGCGCGCGCGCTCGGTCGCGTGCTTCGGCGTCGGCGACGATGCGGCACAGGTCCGCCGCCGAAGGTCCGCCGGCGTCGACGGTGACCACCAGCCGCGCCAGGATGTGATTCAGGAACGCCTGGCTGACACCCGGCGTCGCACGGACGGCCGCCAGGACATCGGCGGCGATCACCGGGGCGTGTCCGCCGTCGAGACCGCGCACCTCGATCCAGCGCCGCGCGCCGTTGCTGCTCGTGCGCCGCGCCGGCGGGCCGCCCATCGCCTCGATCGCCGCGCCCGCGGCCGCGCGGGTCAGCGCCGGAACGTCCGGCGTGGCGCGGGCCAGCGACCGGCCCACGCCGGCGACGACGCCGCCGCCCAACAGGGCGGTGCCCGCAGCGCTGCCCGTCACGACGGCGGTAGCAGTGACCGCCATCCGGGTGCCCGCCGCAGCAAGCCGCAATGCTCGCGTGATCACTGTGTTCCCATTACCTGACGTTGATTTTCGCCTGACGCGGTTTCGCGCCGGAATGGACGAAACGGGCGGCGCGTCGCTCGATCACGTGGCCGTGGCCGCGGGTGCGGTACGGCTGGCCGAACACGCGCATCGGCTCGCTGTAGAAGAGCTTCTTGGTCACCTCGACGAGCACCAGGTACGCAACGATGAAGACGGCCAGCGCGGCATAGAACTGCCACGGCAGCGGGGTGAATCCCAATTTGCGGCCCAACGGCGTCACGGTGAGGGCGAATCCGACCACGTCCACCGACATCAGCGTCACCGTCAGCAGTGTGCCGGGCCGGCTGCGCAGGAACGGCACCCTGCGGGTGCGGATCGCGAAAACGATAAACGTCTGGGTGAGAAGGTTTTCCAGGAACCACCCGGTGTGAAACGCCACCTCGCCGGCGTGCAGGATGCCGAGCATGAATCCGAAGGTCAGGAAGTCGAACAGCGAGTTGATGGGCCCGAACGTCAGCATGAACCTGCGGATGAAGGCGACGTTCCAGTGCGCCGGCGCATCGCGTTGCTCCTCATCGACGCGGTCGGTGGGGATCGCCAACTGCGAGGCATCGTAGAGCAGGTTGTTCAGCAGGATCTGGCTGGGCAGCATCGGCAGGAACGGCAGCAGCGCCGAGGCGGCGGCCGCGCTGAACATGTTGCCGAAGTTGCTCGACGTGCCCATCAGCACGTACTTGATCGTGTTGGCGAAGATCCGGCGGCCCTCGGCGACGCCGGTGGCCAGCACGCCCAGGTCCTTTTCCAGCAGCACCACGTCGGCCGCGTCCTTGGCGACGTCGGTGGCGCTGTCTACGGAGATCCCCACGTCCGCGGCGTGCAGGGCCAACGCGTCGTTGACGCCGTCGCCGAGGAAGCCGACCGATCGCCCGTTGCGGCGCAGCGCGGTGATCAGCCGCGCCTTCTGCTCGGGGGAGATGCGCGCGAAGATGGTGTGGTTTTGCGCGGCGTCGACGAACCCGTCGTCGTCGAGGGGTTCCAGCTCGGCGCCGGTGAGAGTGCCCTTGGACGCCAAACCCAGGTCATTGCAGACCTTTTCGGCGACCCGCGGATTGTCGCCGGTGGCGATCTTGAGCTCGATGCCCAGTTCGGCCAGCTGTGCCAGCGACTGGCGCGCCGCGGGTTTGGGTTCGTCGGCGAAGACCAGAAAGCCGGCCAGCGTCAGGTCGTGTTCGTCGTCGGCGGTGAGCTCCGTCAGCTCGGCGGCCGGGCGGGTGGCGACGGCGACCACCCGCCGTCCGGCGGCGAACAAGTCCGCCAGGGTCGCATCCGCGGCCGCCGGCGTCCCGTCGCACCGGTCCAGGACCTGTTCGGGGGCGCCCTTGACGACGAGGAGGCGGTTGCCGTCGTCGTCGACCAACACCGACGTCGCGCGCCGCTCGTGGTCGAACGGCAGCAGCGCGACGCGGCGCACCGCGCCGCCCACCAGTTGCTGTGGCTGCGGGGAGTCCCACAGCGCGGCGTCGAGCGGATTGGCGCTCACCACACCGGATTCCGGGTCGACGTCGGTGGCCAGCAGCCCGAGCCGCCGGACCGGCTCGGCCGGCGCACCGGCCGGATCGATCGTGCCGACCAGGCGGATGCGGCCTTCCGTCAGCGTGCCGGTCTTGTCGGTGATCAGGATGTCGATGTCGCG
>NZ_LZKL01000050.1 GCF_001668725.1 Mycobacterium sp. E787
TTCTACAACCTGTACCCGGCGAGCGTCGCCAGCCGCCGCACCCCGCCGGTGCTGATGGGGGACACGGCCGGCGGCGTCGCGCTCGTGCTGGCGGGGGTCGGGTCCATGGCAGCGGCCGCGGTTGCGCGCCCGGCTGGCCGGGCGGCGGCGGTGGCGGTGGCGCCGGCGACGCGGGAGCGGGTTGGCCGCCCGGAGGTGCCGGTTGGCCGGGCGCCGGGCCGCCCTGTGGGGGCGCCTGGGCGGGTGGCTTGGGCGCGGCGCCCTGCGCCGGCATCGAGTTCAGCACCGGCCGGATGTACAGCCGCGCGGTCTGCCCGAGGTTGCGGGCCTCGCTGCCGTCGCTGCCGGGCACCGTGATCACCAGGTTGTCGCCGTCGACCACGACCTCCGACCCGGACACGCCGAGCCCGTTGACGCGGGCGCTGATGATCTGCTGCGCCTGCGCCAAGGCCTCCCGGCTCGGCCGCGAGCCGTCCGGCGTGCGGGCCGTCAGCGTGACGCGGGTGCCGCCCTGCAGGTCGATGCCCAGCTTCGGCGCGGCCCGCTTGTCGCCCGTGAGGAACACCAGCAGGTAGGCGCCGATCAGCAACAACAAGAAAACCGACAGGTAGCGGGCAGGGTGCACCGGCGCCGAAGACGATGCCACGTTCCTCGTATCTCCTTGAGATTCGGTTTCTTACCCCGACAGAGCCTAGTGTCGGCCGCCGTCCCGGTCGTCGACGCCCTCGTCGTCCAGGGTGTCGAGGGCGTCGTGCTCGGCGGGGTCGTCGGGCAGGATCTTGTCGCGCACGGCCAGTTTCATCCAGGTGGTCACGATGCCGGGCGAGATCTCCAGGTCGACGGTGTCGTCGGTGATCGCGACGACGGTGGCCTCCAGACCGGACGTGGTGTGCACCCGGTCGCCGGGCCGCAACGACTCCTGCAGGTCGATGGTGGCCTGCATCGCCCGGCGCTGGCGACGCTGCCCGAAATACATGATGCCGATCATGATGATCACGAACGGCAAGAACAGGATCAAGCTATTCATGCGGCCAGTCTGCCAGCATCGCAGGTCGCCACTTACTGACCCCGCTCACTCGCGCCCGAACGGATAGGCTTGAACGGCGACGTGACATGCGCGCCGCGGTGAGGAGGACGTCGTGGCCAGCCTCGAGCAGAGCCGCCAGCTGGTCACCGAAATCCCCGGGCCCACATCGCTGGAGCTGACCAAGCGCCGGGCCGCCGCGGTGTCGGGCGGCGTCAACATCTCCCTGCCGGTGTACGTCGCACGCGCCGGCGGCGGCATCGTCGAGGACGTCGACGGCAACCGGCTCATCGACCTGGGATCCGGGATCGCGGTCACCACCATCGGCAACTCCTCGCCCCGCGTGGTGGACGCGGTGCGCGCGCAGGTGGACGACTTCACCCACACCTGCTTCATGGTGACCCCGTACGAGGAGTACGTCGCCGTCGCCGAGCAGCTCAACCGCATCACCCCGGGCTCGGGCGAGAAGCGCTCGGTGCTGTTCAATTCCGGCGCCGAGGCGGTCGAGAACGCCGTCAAGGTCGCGCGCTGCCACACCCGCAAGCCCGCCGTCGTCGCGTTCAACCACGCCTATCACGGGCGCACCAACCTGGCGATGGCGCTCACCGCCAAATCCATGCCCTACAAGAGCGGCTTCGGCCCGTTCGCGCCGGAGGTCTACCGGGCGCCGCTCTCCTATCCCTATCGGGACGGGCTGCACGACAAGGAACTGGCCGCCGACGGGGAGAAGGCCGCCGCGCGCACCATCGGGATCATCGAGAACCAGGTCGGCGCCGACAGCCTGGCCGCCGTCATCATCGAGCCGATCGCCGGCGAGGGCGGATTCATCGTGCCCGCCGAGGGATTCCTGCCCGCGCTGCTCGACTGGTGCCGTCGCAACGACGTGGTGTTCATCGCCGACGAGGTGCAGACGGGGTTTGCGCGCACCGGCGCGATGTTCGCCTGCGAACACGAAGGGATCGTGCCTGACCTGATCTGCACCGCCAAGGGCATCGCCGACGGATTACCGCTGTCGGCGGTCACCGGCCGCGCCGAAATCATGGACGCATCGCATGTCGGCGGTTTGGGCGGCACCTTCGGCGGAAACCCCATCGCGTGTGCGGCGGCACTTGCCACCATCGCCACGATCGAGAGTGACGGACTCATCGAGCGGGCGCGGCAGCTGGAACGGCTGATCACAGAGCCGTTGTTGCGCCTGCAGGCCGCCGACGACCGGATCGGCGACGTGCGGGGCCGCGGCGCCATGATCGCGATCGAGTTGGTGAAGTCGGGCACCGCCGAGCCCGACGCGGAGCTGACCCGCAGGTTGTCCACCGCGGCCCACGCAGCCGGGGTGATCGTGTTGACGTGCGGCATGTTCGGCAACGTCATCCGGCTGCTGCCGCCGCTGACGATCAGCGACGAGCTGTTGATCGAGGGCATCGACATCCTGCGCCGCATCCTGGCCGACCTCTGATCCCGGGCCGCCGGAGGGTGCGCAACGTCACAACTTAGGTGTTCCGTTGAGGAATACCATTAGTTTAGCTAACGTTCTAGCCATCAGCACAGCGTCGCGCGATCGAGCTACTTACTCCTTAAACCAGTCAAGGGAAGCTGTATGTCGACTAACACCACCTCCGAAGAGCGGCTCGCACGCCGAGTCGACGACCTCACCGCCAAGGACCCCCAGTTCGCCGCCGCGCGGCCCGATCCCGCGGTGGCCGCGGCACTCGAACAGCCCGGTCTGCGACTGCCCCAGGTGATCCGGACCGTGCTGGAGGGTTACGCGGAGCGACCGGCGCTGGGCCAGCGCGTCGTGGAGTTCGTGAGGGACGCCAAGACGGGCCGCACCACGCTCGAGCTGCTCCCCCGCTACGAGACGTTCACCTTCCGCGAGGTCGGCGAGCGGGCCGGCGCGCTGACGCGCGCCCTGAGCCACGGCCTGCTGAGCGCCGGCGACCGCGTCTGCGTGCTGGGCTTCAACAGCGTCGACTACGCCACCATCGACATTGCGCTGGGCCTCGCCGGCGCGGTGTGCGTTCCGCTGCAGACCGGCGCCGCCGTTACACAGCTGCAGCCGATCGTCGCCGAGACGCAGCCGAGCCTGGTCGCGTCCAGCGTCAACCAGCTGCCCGAGGCCGTCGAGCTGCTCCTGAGCGGTCACGCGCCGGCCGAACTCCTCGTCTTCGACTACCACCCCGAGGTCGACGACCAGCGCGAGGCCGTCGAAGCCGCCCGCGCACGGCTGGCCGACGCCGACGTCGTCGTCGAGACCCTGGCCGACGTCCTCGACCGCGGGAGGTCGCTGCCCGACGCGCCGCTCCCGGCGCCCCAGGACGACGACCCGCTGGCGCTGCTGATCTACACCTCCGGCAGCACCGGCGCACCCAAGGGCGCGATGTACCCGGCGCGCAACGTCGGGAAGATGTGGCGCCGGTCGAGCCACAACTGGTTCGGCGAGACCCCCGCGTCGATCACCCTCAACTTCATGCCGATGAGCCACGTCATGGGCCGCGGCATCCTCTACGGCACCCTCGGCAACGGCGGCACCGCCTACTTCGCCGCCCGGAGCGACCTTTCGACCCTGCTCGAGGACCTCGAGCTGGTGCGACCGACCGAGCTGAACTTCGTGCCGCGGATCTGGGAGACCCTGTTCGGCGAATTCCAGCGCCAGGTCGACCGGCGGCTGCCCGATGGCGCCGGCCCCGACGAGCGCCGGGCCGTCGAGGCCGAGGTCCTCGACGAGCAGCGTCAGTACACCCTGGGCGGCCGGTTCATCTTCGCGATGACGGGCTCGGCGCCGACCTCACCCGAGCTGCGGAACTGGGTGGAGGCGCTGCTGGAGATGCCGTTGGTGGACGGCTACGGCTCCACCGAGGCCGGCATGGTCCTGTTCAACGGCGAGGTGCTGCGCCCACCGGTCGTCGACTACAAGCTGGTCGACGTGCCGGACCTGGGCTACTTCGCCACCGACCGGCCGTACCCGCGCGGTGAGTTGCTGCTCAAGACCGAGAACATGTTCCCCGGCTACTACAAGCGGGCCGAGACCACCGCGAACGTGTTCGACGAGGACGGCTTCTACCGGACCGGCGACGTCTTCGCCGAGGTCGCTCCCGACAAGCTGACCTACGTCGACCGCCGCAACAACGTGCTCAAGCTGGCGCAGGGCGAGTTCGTCACGCTGGCCAAGCTGGAGGCCGAGTTCGGCAACAGCCCGCTGGTCCGCCAGATCTACATCTACGGCAACAGCGCGCAGCCCTACCTGCTGGCCGTCGTGGTCCCCACCGAGGATGCGTTGCAGCGGTACGCGGTCGACGAGCTGAAGCCGCTGATCGCCGACTCGCTGCAGGGCGTGGCGCGAGACGCAGGACTGCAGTCCTACGAGGTGCCACGCGACTTCCTCATCGAGACCACGCCGTTCAGCCTGGAGAACGGCCTGCTGACCGGCATCCGCAAGCTGGCGTGGCCGAAGCTCAAGCAGCACTACGGCGAGCGGCTCGAGCAGCTCTACGCCGACCTGGCCGCCGGCCAGGCCAACGAGCTGAGCGAACTGCGCCGCAACGGCGCGGACCGCCCGGCGCTCGACACCGTCAGCCGCGCCGCGGCCGCCATGCTGGGCACCGCGGCCAGCGACCTGTCCGCCGACGCCCACTTCACCGATTTGGGCGGGGATTCGTTGTCCGCCTTGACATTCGGCAACCTGCTGCGCGAGATCTTCGACGTCGACGTGCCGGTGGGCGTCATCGTCAGCCCTGCCAACGACCTGCGGGCCATCGCCGACTACATCGAGGCCGAGCGCAAGGGCACCAAGCGGCCCACGTTCGCCCTGGTACATGGCGGGGGGCACGGCCGGGACGCCACCGAGGTGCGGGCGAGCGACCTGACGCTCGACAAGTTCCTCGAGACGTCGACGCTGGCCGCCGCGCCCGAGCTGCCCAAGCCCACCTCCGAGGTGCGCACGGTGCTGCTGACCGGCGCGACCGGGTTCCTCGGCCGCTACCTGGCGCTCGAGTGGCTCGAGCGGATGGACCTGGTCGACGGCAAGGTGATCGCCCTGGTGCGGGCCCGCTCCGATGAGGAGGCCCGAGCCCGGCTGGACAACACCTTCGATAGCGGCGACCCCGAGCTGCTCGCGCACTACCGCGAGCTGGCCGCCGGCCACCTGGAGGTGCTCGCCGGCGACAAGGGCGAGGCCAACCTCGGCCTGGACCAGGCGACGTGGCAGCGGCTGGCCGACACCGTCGACCTGATCGTCGACCCGGCGGCCCTGGTCAACCACGTGCTGCCGTACAGCGAGCTGTTCGGCCCCAACGCGCTGGGCACCGCCGAGCTGATCCGGATCGCGCTGACCAGCAAGCAGAAGCCGTACGTCTACGTGTCGACGATCGGTGTCGGCGATCAGATCGAGCCGGGCAAGTTCGTCGAGGACGCCGACATCCGGCAGATCAGCGCGACGCGGGCGGTCAACGACAACTACGCCAACGGCTACGGCAACAGCAAGTGGGCCGGCGAGGTGCTGCTGCGCGAGGCGCACGACCTGTGCGGGCTGCCCGTGGCGGTGTTCCGGTGCGACATGATCCTGGCCGACACCACCTACGCGGGCCAGCTCAACCTGCCGGACATGTTCACCCGGCTGATGCTGAGCCTGGTCGCGACCGGTGTGGCCCCCGGTTCGTTCTACGAGCTGGACGCCGAAGGCAACCGGCAGCGCGCGCACTACGACGGCCTGCCGGTGGAGTTCATCGCCGCGGCGATCTCCACCCTGGGGACGCAGGCGGACGGGTACCAGACGTACCACGTGATGAACCCGTACGACGACGGCATCGGCCTCGACGAATACGTCGACTGGCTCGTTGACGCCGGCTACCCGATCCAGCGCATCGCCGGCTACGGCGAGTGGTTGCGCCGGTTCGAGGGTGCGATGCGGGCCCTGCCGGAACGGCAGCGCCAGTACTCGCTGCTGCCGCTGCTGCACAACTATCAGCAGCCGGAGAAGCCGCTCCGCGGATCGTTCGCGCCGACCGACCGGTTCCGCGCCGCGGTGCAGGAGGCGAAAATCGGCCCGGACAAGGACATCCCGCACGTTTCGGCGCCGATCATCGTCAAGTACGTCACCGACCTGCAGTTGCTCGGACTGCTGTAAGGCACCGGCGCAATCGCCCAGCCCCCGCGGGGGCTGGGCGATCCGCTCTGGAGGCGGTTATTCAGCCCTGGGGGTGGGGCCAGCGCAGGTAGGCCGCGTTGGGCGACCCACCCTCCGGGCGCTGGCGGCGCCATCCCCGCTTCGGCTCGCCTTCCGACCCGTACCGATCCACCCGCGGTTGGGTCAGCGCACCCGAGGACACCTCGGCCGACGGCTCCGCGGGCGACACCTCGGCCGACGGCTCCGCCGGCCCCGGCGTGTACTTCGGCTCGGAATAGACCGGCTGGGCGTAAGCGGGGTCGGCGGTCCGCGCGGCACGTGCCTCGGCCACCCGCGTCAGGACCTCGACATCACGCGCGGATCGCACCGCCAGGCGCGCCACGGCGACGGCGCCCACGAAGATGATCAGCGCACCCAGACCGGAGAAATAGGAAACCTCGAGGACGGCCCGCTTGCGGTCGGATGCGGCGATCGGATCGCCGGCGGAACCGATGCGTAACATCGGGGCGACCTCGCCGCCGATCACGAACCACACGCCGGCGAGCACGGCCAGCCACCCGCCCACCATCGCGGTGATCCGGTTTCCGGAGAAGATCAGCAGCAGGCCGGCCAGCACCGCCGCGGCTCCGGGAAGCACCTCGAGCCAGCCCCGGCCGGTGGTCCATGCCCAGTCCTGGTCCGGCGTGTAGGCGAAATCGAAGTGGGGACCGACGAACGGTATCAACGCGCCCCAGGCACCCAGAACGACCAAGATCAATCCGCTGAGCGCGCCACGCGAGCGCGGCATCCACAACGCGCTGGGTCGGCCATTTCCTACGTCTGCCATCAATTTCCCCTCGATCGAAGCCGGACTACTTCAGCCCCGCAGGGGTACCCACGGCGCTGGCGGGTGTAACGCGGCCGATCGAGGTTGTGGCCAATGGGCCCGGTGTGTCTCGTGTTACCGGTAAAGCCCCAACACGACGAGCAGGATGGCGATCACCGGGAACGTGCCCTGGATGACGGCGGCCCGCGCCTTCTCCGGCGCGGACAGCAGCAGCACCACCGCGGCGGCTGCCATGGACCCGACCCCCGCCAGCACGAGCGCGACGCCGACGGCCGTGTCCCCCATCAGCACCGGCGGAATGCCGAGGCCGGTGACGATCGCCAGGAACAGGTTGTAGAAGCCCTGATTGAACGCGAGCAGCTTGGTGGCCTCGGCCTCTTCGGCCGACGTGCCGAACCTCGCGCGGGTGCGGGGCGACGTCCAGGTCAACGACTCCATCGTGAAGATGTAGACGTGCAGGAGGGCTGCCAGCGCGGCGAAGACCAACCCTGCGGTGAGCATCGCTCCTCCTCGCTCGTCGAACAGGCCCGGTTGCAGCGTCAAGAACAATACCGACCGGCGGTGGCCGGGACCGCTTGACGCGCAAAGGCGCCGGTAGCCAACCGTCGCAGCTGGGCTACCGGCGCCTTCGCGCGCCGGTCAGACGCCGGCGTGGTGGTGGCGTCGGCCGAAGAGGCCGCCACCGGCGCGCCGGCGGAACAGGCCGCCCCGGGCGGGCACGTCGGAGCGCGCCTCGCGGGGTGACTCGCTGTACATGGCCGGTTCCCCGGCGGGTGCGGCCGCCACGGGCGCCGGTTCGGTCACCACGACGTCCCGCGCGTGCCGAACCGCGGCGCGCGCCAGGGCCGCCCCGCCCAGGAACACGATCAGCGCGCCCAGGCCGGTGAAGTACGTGACCTCCAGCAGGGCCCGCTTCAGGTCGGTCGCGGCCGCCGGCTGACCGACGTCGCCGATACCCAGCGTCGGCGCGAACGCCCGGCCGACCACGAACCAGGCGCCCCCGAGGACCGCCAGCCAGCCGCCGAACACGGCGCTGCCCCGGTTCCCGGAGACCAGTAACAACAGGCCACCCAGGGCGGTGACCGCGCCGGGGAGCACCTCGAGCCAGCCCTTGGCGGTGGTCCACGTCCACGCCGGATCGCTCATGTACGCCCAATCGACGTTGGGCCCGAAGAAGGGGACCAACGCCCCCCACGCGCCCAACAGGATCAGGAGCAGCCCGCTCAGGGCGCCGCGGCTGCGTGGCATGTACGCACGCGGGCGTTCGTATTCGGGGCCTGTGTGCCTCATCAGAAACCTCCTACAGTAAGTACTGATGCAGCCTGGGGTACCCCGCCGACCGTGACGTAACACACAAGTGCCGCGGCGTAGCCGGGCGAAGCGGGTCGCCACCATGGGAACTAGTCGAAGAGGCCCTGTTGGCCCAGCCCGGCGGCGCCGGCCGGCGGGGTCAGGCCGAGGTGCGTCCACGCCTGCGCGGTGGCCACCCGTCCGCGCGGCGTGCGCGCGACCATGCCGGCCCGCACCAGGAACGGCTCGCACACCTCCTCGACGGTGGCGGCCTCCTCGCCCACCGCGACCGCCAGCGTCGAGACGCCGACCGGGCCGCCGCCGAAGCCGCGGGTGAGCGCCGACAGCACCGCCCGATCCAGCCGGTCCAGGCCCAGCTCGTCGACGTCGTAGACCGCCAGCGCGGACTTGGCGACGTCGCGGGTGATCACCCCGTCGGCGCGCACCTCGGCGAAGTCGCGGACCCGGCGCAGCAGCCGGTTGGCGATCCGCGGGGTGCCCCGCGAGCGCCGCGCGATCTCGGCGCCGGCCTCGGCGCCCAGCTCGATGCCGAGGATCCCGGCCGAGCGCGCCAGCACCCGCTCCAGCTCGGCGGGCTCGTAGAAGTCCATGTGCGCGGTGAAGCCGAACCGGTCGCGCAGCGGGCCGGTCAGCGCGCCCGACCGGGTGGTGGCGCCCACCAGGGTGAAGGGCGCCACCTCCAGCGGAATCGACGTCGCGCCGGGTCCCTTGCCCACCACCACGTCGACCCGGAAGTCCTCCATCGCCAGGTAGAGCATCTCCTCGGCGGGCCGCGCGATGCGATGGATCTCGTCGATGAACAGCACGTCGTGCTCGACCAGGTTGGACAGCATCGCGGCCAGGTCGCCCGCGCGTTCCAGCGCCGGGCCCGACGTCACCCGCAACGACGAGCCGAGCTCGGCCGCGATGATCATCGCCAGCGAGGTCTTGCCCAGCCCCGGCGGGCCGGACAGCAGGATGTGGTCCGGTGTGCCGCCGCGGTTCTTGGCGCCCTCGATCACCAACTGCAGCTGCTCGCGCACCCGCGGCTGGCCGATGAACTCCTCCAAAGTCCGGGGCCGCAGGCTGACGTCGATGTCGCCCTCACCCACGGTCAGCGCCGGGGAGACGTCACGGTCGGGGTAGTCGTCCGTCATCGCGACTTGCCCAGCAACGACAGGGCGGCCCGCAGCGCACCGGACGTCGTGGCCTCGTGTTCGGCGGCCAGCACCCTGTCGGTGGCCTCCTCGGCCTGCTTGGCGGCGAAACCCAGTCCGACCAGGGCCTCCACCACCGGGCCGCGGACCGCGTTGCCGTTGACGGCCGCGACGCCCGGGGTGGCACCGCCGGCGGGCGCCACCTTGTCCCGCAGTTCCAGCACCATCCGCTCGGCGCCGCGCTTGCCGATGCCGGGCACCCGGGTCAGCGCGGCGACGTCGCCGTCGTGCAGCGCGTGGCGCAGCGCCGCGGCGTCGTGCACGGCCAGCGTCGCCATCGCCAGCCGGGGCCCCACCCCCGACACCGACAGCAGCGTCAGGAACAGGTCGCGGGTGTCGGAGTCGGCGAACCCGTACAGCGTCTGCGAATCCTCACGGACGACCATCGCGGTGATCAGCCGGGCCTCGGTCCCGGTGCGCAGCGTCGCCAGCGTCGACGGCGTCGCGTTGACCCGGTAGCCGACGCCGGCGGCCTCGATCACCGCATGATCGAGCGCCACCTCGAGCACCTCCCCGCGCACCGAGGCGATCATCGGGTGGCCTTCAGCTCGGCCTGCAACCGCGCCCGGTAGGCGTGCCGCTGCTGGGCGGCCAGGGCCTCGGCGGCGGCCATCCGGGCGATCATCGGCGCCCGCCAGCAATGGCAGATCGCCAGCGCCAGCGCGTCGGCGGCGTCGGCCGGTGTCGGTTTGGCTTGCAGCGCAAGGATTCTGGTGACCATCGCGGTGACCTGCGCCTTGTCCGCGGCGCCGTTGCCGGTGACCGCGGCCTTCACCTCGGTGGGGGTGTGGAAGTGCACGTCGATGCCGCGGCGGGCCGCCGCCAGCGCGACGACGCCGCCGGCCTGGGCCGTGCCCATCACGGTCGTCACGTTCACCTGGGAGAACACCCGCTCGACGGCCACCACGTCCGGCTGATGGGTGGCCAGCCAGTGCTCGACGGCGTCGCTGATGGCCAGCAACCGCTTGGCCAGCGGCGCGTCCGACGGGGTGCGCACCACGTCGACGTCGAGCGCGACGACGTTGCGGCCACGACCGCTCTCCACGACCGACAGGCCACATCGGGTCAGTCCGGGGTCGACGCCCAGCACGCGCATTACCGGCTCCTTCATACGAACAGCTGTTCGAGAGCCTAGCGGGCGTGGCCGACGGGATCCGGTAGACACGCTGCGCCGGCCGAAAGCTGTTAACTTATAGCCCACGTTCGCTCCGGCACTGCGGCCGGCACTGTGGCATGGAAGGTTTGGTGTGGCAACACTCCTGCTCGTCCTCGCGGCCGTGCTGTTCATCGCCTCCATCGTGGTGCTGGTCATCGCTTTGCGGCGCCCGAAGAAGGCCGCCCGCCCCAGCGGACGCCAGGACCCCCTGTCCTTCAACGCGATGCCGCAGTTCGGGCCCCGCCAGCTAGGTCCGGGCGCCATCGTCAGTTACGGCGGCGTCGACTACGTGGTCCGCGGGTCGGTGACGTTTCGCGAGGGCCCGTTCGTGTGGTGGGAGCACCTGCTGGAAGGCGGCGACCAGCCGGTCTGGTTCAGCGTCGAGGAGGACGACGGGCGCCTGGAGCTGGCCATGTGGGTCACCCGCAAGGACCTCACGTTGCAGCCCGGCGACTCGTATGTCGTCGACGGCGTGGCGTTTCACGAGTCGGAGCGCGGCCACGCCTCCTACACCACCGAGGGCACCACCGGACTGCCGGCCGGCGGCGAGATGGAATTCCTCGACTGCACCAACGCCGACGAGACCGCCCTGCTGTCCTTCGAGCGCTGGGCCCCGGGCATGCCCTGGGAGATCTCGACGGGCAAGCCGGTGCTGACCGGCGAGCTCACCGTCTACCCCGCGCCCCCGCCCTCGGCCCCCTAGGTCGCGCACGGTGCCCCTCCATCGGCTCGCCGTGACCCCGGCGGACGTCTCCGGCGAGCGGCTGGGACTCGCGCTCAACGCGCCCGCGCCGGCGCCGCTGGCCACCTGCTGGCTGCGGCACCCCGACGGCGGCGCGCAGCGGCTCGGCGTCCTCGGCGCGTCGCACGTGGTCGCGGTCGAGCACGCGAAAGGCGGCTTCTCCGAGCAGGTCTCGTGCACGGCGCGGGCCGTGGGCGGCGACCTGCCGCGGCGGTCGGAGGCCCCCGGCTACCGCCTGCAATCCCGCACCGAAACGCACGACGAGGCGAGCTTCCGCCGGCTGGCGAGCGAACTGCGCGACCGGTGCGCGGGCCGCCCGGGTTGGCTCGGGGGCACCTTCCCCGGCGACGACGCGGCCCTGACCGCCCTGGCGGCCGAACCCGACGGCGCGGGCTGGCGATGGCAGACCTGGCACCTGTACCCGCGGCCGGGCTCCGGCGGCCTGGTGGTCCACACGGCGAGCAGGTGGCGGCCGTGAGCCGCAATCGCCTGTTCCTGATCTCCGGCGCGCTGGCCGTCGCGGCCGTCGCGTGCCTGGTGTTCGGAATCATCTTGCAGCAGAAGGACATCGGCTCGTACATCGCGGGCCACTACCACGAGTACTCGCGGGACGTGAACGGAACGCGCTACGTGTGCACCGGATCGCCCGAGCAGGTCGCCGACTCCCTCGCCGACTATCAGGAGCCCGAGGCGCGCGCCGCCAACGGCAGCAACCAGTACCTGCGCTACAGCAACAACATCGTGATCGTCGGTCCCGACGGCAACCAACCGTGCAGCATCCGCGTCGAACCCCTGAGCGCCGGATACAGCCACGGCTCGTTCATCTTTCTCGGCCCCGGCTTCTTCCCCGGATCCCCGTCGGGCGGCGCCGGCGGCACCCCGGGCGGCCCCGGCGGGACCAAGTGATGGCTTAGGCGATTAGAAAGCAAAGGAGACAACCATGTACCTCGCCGTCGAGATCGGAACCGTCGACGTCACTCCCGTCCTGAAGGGAGCGCTCGCGACGATCCTGTACTTCGCGGTCGGCATGGCCGTGCTGCTCATCGGCTTCTACATGGTCGACTGGCTGACCCCCGGAAGGCTGCGCCAACTGGTGTTCATCGATCGCCGCCCCAACGCCGTCGTCGTCGCGGGCGCCATGTACATATCGCTGACCGCCGTCATCATCAGCGCCATCACCAACAGCTACAGCCAACTGGGGCAGGGCCTGCTCGGCGTGGCGGTGTACGGGCTGATGGGCGTGATCCTGCTGGCGATCGCGCTGCTGGCGATGCACCTGCTGATCCCGGGCAGTTTCCACGAGCACGTCGACGAGCCGGAGCTGCATCCCGGATCGTTCGCGGTGGCGTTGATACTGCTCGCCGTGGGAGGGGTGACCGCCGCGGCGGTGTCATGACGGTCGTGGATGCTTCCCCGCGGTGGCGCGCCGTGCTGCTGGCCGCCGTCGCGGCGTGCGCGGCCTGCGGCATCATCTACGAGCTCGCGCTGCTGACGCTGTCGGCCAGCCTCAACGGCGGGGGCATCGTCGCCACGTCGCTGATCGTCGCGGGATACATCGCCGCGCTGGGCGCCGGGGCGCTGCTGGTCAAGCCGCTGCTGACGCACGCGGCGATCGCGTTCGTCGCCGTCGAGGCGGCCCTCGGCATCATCGGTGGGCTGTCCGCGGCGGCGCTGTACGTCGTGTTCGCGTTCCTGGACGGCTCGGTCGGCTCGACGTGGGTGCTGGCGGTCGGAACGGCGCTGATCGGCGGCCTGGTCGGCGCCGAGGTGCCGCTGCTGATGACGCTGCTGCAACGCGGGCGCACGGTGGACGCCTCCGATTCCGGCCGGGCGCTGGCCAACCTCAACGCCGCCGACTACCTGGGCGCGCTGCTGGGCGGGCTGGTGTGGCCGTTCCTGCTGCTGCCGCAGCTGGGCATGATCCGCGGCGCGGCGGCCACCGGCATCGTCAACCTCGCGGCGGCGGCCGTGGTGGCGCTCTTCCTGCTGCGGCGCGTCGTCTCGCCGCGGCAACTCGCGACGGCGCTGTGCGCCCTCACCGCCGCGCTCGGCCTGCTCGCCACCCTGCTGGCGCGCTCGGGCGACATCGAAACCACCAGCAGGCAACGGCTTTACGCCGACCCGATCGTCGCCTACCGGCACACGCCCTATCAGGAGATCGTGGTGACCCGGCGCGGCAACGACATGCGCCTGTACCTGGACGGCGGCCTGCAGTTCTCCACCCGCGACGAGTACCGCTACACCGAAAGCCTGGTCTACCCGGCGCTGGGCGGTGATTTCAACGGCGATTTCAAAGGCGCGCGCTCGGTGCTGGTGCTCGGCGGCGGCGACGGCCTGGCGGCCCGCGAACTGCTGCGCCAGCCCGGCGTCGGCAGGATCGTGCAGGTCGAGCTCGACCCCGCGGTGATCGAGCTGGCGCGCACCACCATGCGCGAAGCCAACGGCGGCGCGCTGGACAACCCGCGGGTGCAGGTGGTGATCGGCGACGCGATGACGTGGCTGCGCGGCGCCCCGGACCGGTTCGACGCGGTCATCGTCGACCTACCCGACCCCGACACGCCCACCCTGGGCCGGCTGTACTCGACCGAGTTCTACGCGCTCGCCGCCCGCGCGCTGGCCCCCGGCGGGCTGATGGTGGTGCAGGCGGGCAGCCCGTTCTCCACGCCGACGGCATTCTGGCGCACGGTCGCCACGGTCCGGGCCGCCGGCTACGCGGTCACGCCGTATCACGTGCACGTGCCGACGTTCGGCGACTGGGGCTTCGTCTTGGCGGCGCGAGGCGCCGACACCCCCGCCGCCGCGCCCGTGCCCACGATGCCGGCCGGCGCGCCCCCGCTGCGTTTCCTCAACCAGCAGGTGCTCGCGGCGGCCACCGTGTTCCCCGGTGACATCGGGCCCCGCGCCCTCGAGCCGTCGACGCTGGACAATCCGCGCGTGGTCGACGACATGCGGCGCGGCTACTACTAGGTGGCCGGGTCCGGCCGGACCGCCTGCACCACCCACGCCGATCCTCGGCCGCGGCGGTGCTCGTCCACCTGCACGCCGGCGAACCCGGCGGCGCGACACTGCGCCGCGAAGGACTCGACCTGCTGTTCGGTCCAGCCGTGGCTCGCCAAGCCCTTGGCGCCGGGCCGGACGGCGGCCCGCCCCGCATTGCCTGGGCCACAACCGATGTCGACGACGCGGTCGGTGCCCGACACGGAGGCCAGCTCGGCGGCAAAGCGCGCGTTACCGCGCCCCGTGGCGAGCATGCCGAGGGCGGCCATCAACCCGATCGCGCCGCTGAAGCCCTCGTGGTCGGCGTGATGGTTGACGATCATTCTTCGTCGAGGGCGGCCAACACCTCGTCCGAAAGGTCGACGTTGGTGTAGACGTTCTGCACGTCGTCGCTGTCCTCCAGCGCGTCGACGAGCTTGAACACCTTGCGGGCGCCGTCGACGTCGACGGGCACGCTGACCGACGGCTGAAAGCTGGCCTCGGCCGACTCGTAGTCGATGCCGGCGTCCTGCAGCGCGGTGCGCACCGCGACGAGATCGGTCGGCTCGGAGATGATCTCGAAGCTGTCGCCCAGGTCGTTGACGTCTTCCGCGCCGGCATCGAGCACCGCCGTCAGCACGTCGTCCTCGGTCAGGCCGTTCTTCTCCAGCGTGACCACGCCCTTGCGGGAGAACAGGTATGCCACCGAGCCGGGGTCGGCCATGGTGCCGCCGTTGCGCGTCATCGCGACCCGGACCTCGCTGGCGGCGCGGTTGCGGTTGTCGGTGAGGCACTCGATCAGCACCGCCACGCCGTTGGGCGCGTAGCCCTCGTAGGTGATGGTTTGCCAGTCCGCGCCGCCGGCCTCCTCGCCCGCCCCGCGCTTGCGGGCGCGCTCGATGTTGTCGTTGGGCACCGAGGTCTTCTTGGCCTTCTGAATCGCGTCGTAGAGCGTCGGGTTGCCGGCCGGGTCACCGCCGCCGGTGCGGGCCGCGACCTCGATGTTCTTGATCAGCCGGGCGAACTCCTTGCCGCGGCGGGCGTCTTTGACGGCCTTCTGGTGCTTGGTGGTGGCCCACTTGGAATGGCCGCTCATCGGTGTTTCTACCTCTTCTGTTGCTCCATAACTCGCCCAACGAGTCTACGTGTGCGCCGAGTGTGGGCCCTAAGCACGTGATCTGCATCGAATTCGTCCACAAGCCCCACGCTCGACGGGCCAGGGGTCAGGCCCCGACTAGCTGCGGCCCCTGACGATGTCGACGAACAGGTGGTGGATGCGGCGGTCGCCGGTCATCTCGGGGTGAAACGCCGTCGCCAGCATCGGTCCCTGCCGCACCGCGACGACGTGCCCGGCCGCGGTGGCCAGCACCCGCACCCCGTCCCCGGTCCGCTCCACCCACGGCGCGCGGATGAAAACGGCGCGCACCGGCTCGTCCAGGCCCGCGAACGGTATGTCGCCCTCGAACGAGTCGACCTGCCGCCCGAAAGCGTTGCGCCGCACCGTCATATCGATCGCACGCAGCGGCAGCGCCTGCCGCCCCCGGGCGCCGGCATCGAGGATCTCGCTGGCCAGCAGGATCATGCCGGCGCACGCGCCGTAGGCCGGCAGCCCCTCGGCCAGCCGCCCGCGCAGCGGCTCGAGCAGGTCCAGGTCGAGCAGCAGGTGGCTCATGGTGGTGGATTCGCCGCCGGGGATGACCAGCCCGTCCACCGCGTCCAGCTCGTCGCGGCGGCGCACCGGCATCGACTCGGCTCCCGCCTCGCGCAGCGCCGCCAGGTGCTCGCGGGTGTCGCCCTGCAGCGCCAGCACCCCGATGCGTGGCGCGCTCACGGCCGGTACCCGCGCTTGTAGCGGGTCAGCCCCTCCTGCATGACGGCCGCGACCATCTCGCCGGTCCGGGTGAAGATCTTGCCCTGGCACAGCGAGCGGCCGCCGCTGGCCGACGGCGACGACTGGTCGTAGAGCAGCCACTCGTCGGCACGGAACGCCCGCATGAACCACATCGCGTGGTCCAGCGACGCCACCTGCAGGTGCTCCCGCACGTCGAGATGGTTGACCTGCGCGGAGCCCAGCAGCGTCAGGTCGCTCATGTAGGCCAGCGCGCAGATGTGCAGCACCGGGTCGTCCGGCAACGGGTCGCGGTGGCGAAACCACACCTGCTGCTGGGAGGCCTTGCCCGGCGAGAGTTGCAGTTGCTCGCGCGGCACGATGCAGACGTCCCACTCCTCGAACTGCTTGAACCCGGCGTCGTCGAAGACCTTGATCGAGGTCAGCCCGGGCAGGCCGTCGGGGGGCGGCGCGGCCGGCATCGGGTCCTGGTGGTGGATGCCGTCCTGATCGGTCTGGAAGGACGCCCCCATGCTGAAGATGATCTCGCCGTGCTGGATGGCGTTGACGCGCCTGGTGGCGAACGAGCCGCCGTCGCGGGTGCGCTCGACGATGAAGACCGTGGGCTCGTTGGCGTCCCCGGGGCGCAGGAAGTAACCGTGCAGCGAGTGGACCTGGTAGTGCGGGTCGACGGTGCGCACGGCCGACACCAGCGACTGCCCCGCCACGTGGCCGCCGAACGTGCGCTGGAAATATCCCGACTCCGGGCTGAACACCCGACCGCGGTAGATGTTGACCTCGAGTTGCTCGAGATCGAGGATCTCTTCGATCGCCACCGACAGCCTTCGGCTTACCAGCCGCGTTCGGCCAGGCGATGCGGCTGCGGGAGCTGCTCCACGTTGATGCCCACCATCGCCTCGCCCAGCCCGCGCGACACCTTGGCCAGCACGTCCGGGTCGTCGTAGAAGGTGGTGGCCTTGACGATCGCGGCGGCCCGGTGCTCGGGCGCACCGGACTTGAAGATGCCCGAGCCGACGAACACGCCCTCGGCGCCGAGTTGCATCATCATCGCGGCATCGGCCGGCGTGGCGATCCCGCCGGCGGTGAACAGCGTCACCGGCAGCTTGCCCGCCCGGGCCACCTCGACGACCAGCTCGTACGGTGCCTGCAATTCCTTTGCCGCGACGTACAATTCGTCCTCGGACAGCGACGTCAGCCGACGGATCTCGCCGCTGATGGCGCGCATGTGGGTGGTGGCGTTGGAGACGTCGCCGGTGCCGGCCTCGCCCTTGGAGCGGATCATGGCCGCGCCCTCGCTGATGCGCCGCAGCGCCTCACCGAGGTTCGTCGCACCGCACACGAACGGCACGGTGAACTTCCACTTGTCGATGTGGTGGGTGTAGTCGGCCGGGGTCAGCACCTCGGATTCGTCGACGTAGTCCACACCGAGGCTCTGCAGGATCTGCGCCTCGACGAAATGCCCGATGCGCGCCTTGGCCATCACCGGAATGGTCACCGCCGAGATGATGCCCTCGATCATGTCGGGGTCGCTCATCCGCGACACCCCGCCCTGTGCGCGGATGTCGGCGGGCACCCGCTCCAGCGCCATCACCGCGACGGCGCCGGCGCCCTCGGCGATCCGGGCCTGCTCGGGGGTGACGACGTCCATGATGACGCCGCCCTTGAGCATCTCGGCCATGCCGCGCTTGACCCGCGCCGTGCCCGTCACGGCCTGGCCCGACTCCACTGGCTTGTTGTCTTCGTCCATTGCGCCTCCACTCTAGTGGTCGGCGACGAGCGAGTTTCCCCCTGATCAGCGGATCGACTCGAGCAGGCCGGGGTTGCGGTCGCCGTCGGCCAGCAGGTTGGCCGCGGGCAACAGTTCGCCCAGCTGCACGGGGTAGACCTGCTCGCCGGCGGCGGTCAAAACGGCGATGTCATTCGCGTCACACCAGCGGGCCGCGTGGATGTAGCTGCGTTCCAGCTCGGTCCGCCCCGCCAGGGACGGCTCGAACCGGCTGGTGCGGTGGACCAGGTAGAACTCCTCGCTGTCGATCAGCGAGCCGTTGAACTCGAAGACCTCGTCGCGCCGCCAGATCGGCCCGACCATGTCGGCCGGCGAGACGCGCAGGCCGGTTTCTTCGGCCAGTTCCCGCGCGGCCGCCTCGGCCAGCCGCTCGCCCTTGCCCACCTCGCCGCCGACGGTGAACCACCACCGGGGCGCCGCGCCGTCGGGAAACGCCGGGTTCGCCGGGTCGGACCCGCACAGCAACAGCACCGCGCCGCTCTCGTCGAGCAGCACCACCCGCGCCGAGGTGCGGTGGTCGGGCGTGCTCAAGCCCCCGTGCGCCAGCGCGTGCTGGCGCTCGACGATCTCGAAATAGCTTGGCAGCGCGGCGGTGCCGCCGAGTTTGAAGGCGCGCACCAGGGGGCGTTCGGCAAGCGCGAGGGTGTCCCGCACCGCGTCGTTGTGAAACCGGCGGGCCAGCACCACGCGGGCCTCGGCGTCGGCCAACTCGGCGATCAGGCCCGCCGGCAGCGACGCCGGATCCACCATCGCCAGCGCGGCCGAGAGCTCGTTCTCGGCGTTCTCGCGCGCCGGGCGGGGCGCGCGTTCCGCGGCGTCGGCCAGCGCCGCCAGCCGGCCGGCCTCCGGCGAACTCCCGTACGCGTCGATCGCGACGGCCCGCGCCACCACCGCGCGCCGCGCCAGCGCGCCGTCGAGCGCCTGCCACGACAGGTCGTAGCGGACATTGAGCCGGTCCAGCCGGTTGGCGGTCCGGTAGGCCCACGCGCCCAGCACGACGAGCAGGACTCCGAGCGCCGTCATGACGAGGATCGCCCACGACATCAGCTGGCCACCTGCACCTTGGCGCCCGAACCGGCGACCGTCTCGTACACCCGCATGATCTGGCTGGCCACCACCGACCAGTCGTAGCGACGCACCGCCGCCGCGGCGGCCGTCACGTAGCGCTCGCGCAGCGCGTCGTCGTCCAGCACCTCGATCAGCGCGTCGGCCAGGGCGGCGGCGTCATCGACGGGCACCAGCCGCCCGCATTCGCCGTCGCGCAGCACGCGCCGGAAGGCGTCCAGGTCGCTGGCCACCACCGGGGTGCCCGCGGCCATCGCCTCGACCAGGACGATGCCGAAGCTCTCCCCTCCGGTGTTGGGCGCGCAGTAGACGTCGGCGCTGCGCAGCGCCGACGCCTTCCCGGGGTCGTCGACCTGGCCGAGGAAGCGGATGTGGTCCGCCAATTCGCTTGCCTGAGCGCGCAATTCGTCCTCGTCACCGCGACCGACGATCAGCAGCTGCGCATCGGGGTAGCGCTCGACCACGCGGGGCAGCGCGTCGAGCAGCACCGCCATGCCCTTGCGGGGCTCGCCGTAGCGCCCGAGGAACAGCACCGTCTTGCCCGGCCGCGGGTAGCCGTCCAGCCGCGGCGCCTTTGCGAACGAGGTGACGTCGACCCCGTTGGGGATCTCCACCGCGTCGACGCCCAGCGCCTCCATCTGCCAGCGCCGCGCGAGGTCGGACACCGCGATGCGCCCGACGATCTTCTCGTGCATCGGCCGCAGGATGCCCTGAAAGACGGTCAGGGTCAGCGATTTGGTGGTCGAGGTGTGAAACGTCGCCACGATCGGGCCCTCGGCGATGTTCAGGGCCAGCATCGACAGGCTCGGCGCGTTGGGCTCGTGCAGGTGCAGCACATCAAAATCACCCAGCATGAGCCACCTCTTCACCTTGCGGTGGGTGGCCGGGCCGAACCGCAGCCGGGCCACCGACCCGTTGTAGGGAATCGGGACGGCCTTGCCCGCGGAGACGACGTAGTCGGGCAGGCGCGCGTGCGGCGAGGCCGGCGCGAGCACGCTGACGTCGTGCCCGCGGGCGCGCATCACCTCGGCCAGTTGCAGGACGTGGGACTGCACCCCGCCCGGCACGTCGAACGAGTACGGACAGACCATCCCGATCCGCATCAGGTCGCCCTCAGCCTCGCCTGCTTCGCCTCCGACAGGTCGGCCAGCCACTGCGGCTGCATCATGTGCCAGTCCTCGGGATACTCGGCGATGTTCTCGGCGAACCGATCGGCCAGCGCCTGGGTGATCGCTTGGACGTCGCCGCCGGCGCAGTCGAGTTGCGGGAACACGCGAAATCCCCATCCGTCGCCGTCGAACCAGCAGTGCACCGGAAGCAGGGCCGCCCCGGTCGCGATCGCCAGCTTCGCCGGTCCGGCGGGCATCCGGGTGGCTTCGCCGAAGAAGTCCACCTCGACACCGGTGCGGGTGAGGTCGCGATCGGCCATCAGGCAGACGAGCCGGTTGTCCCGCAGCCGGTCGCACAGCACCTCGAAGGGCGGGCGCTCGCCACCGGAGAGCGGCACCACCTCGAAGCCGAGGCTCTCGCGGTAGCGGACGAAACGCCGGTACAGCGACTCCGGTTCGAGCCGTTCCGCGACGGTGGTGAACGTGCCACGCGTCTGCGTGAACCACACCCCGGCCATATCCCAGTTGCCGCTGTGCGGCAACGCGCATATCGCGCCGTGGCCAGCGGTCAGCGCCGCATCCAGGTGTTCGGCGCCCCGGAAGGCGGCGTCGAGTTCGCCGGCCAGCGCGCGCAGGTCCATCGTCGGCAACCGGAACGCCTCCCGCCAATAGCGGCCATAGGAGGCCAGCGAGGCGCGCATCAGCGCGGCAGGCACGTCGCATGGCGCCACACCGATGACGCGGGCCAGGTTCTTGCGCAGCTGATCCGGGCCGCCGCGCCGGGCCGCATAGCGCGCGCCGGTGTCAAAGGCGTTGCGGGCCGCGAACTCCGGCAGCGCGCGCACGGCCAACCAGCCGGCCGCGTACGCCCAGTCGGTGGCCCTCCCGCCCACATCCAGGATCACGGCAGGGGCTCCGTCGCGCCGGGTGAGGTCCGCACCGTATGCAGTCGCTGCACGCAGGTGACCACGCTGGCCACCGCCAGCACCCACATCGCCACCGGCAGCGCAGGGTGCCACGCGACGTACGGAAAGTCCGACACCCCGGCGCCGACCAGCACGATGATCAGCCGTTCGGGCCGTTCGATGATGCCGCCGTCGCCGCGCAGCCCGCTGGCCTCGGCCCGGGCCTTGATGTAGGAGATCACCTGCGAGGTGACCAGGCAGATCAGCGTCGCCACCGCCAGCAGTTTGTCGTGCATGCCGAAGGCGATCCACCACAGCAGCCCGCAGAACACCGCGCCGTCGCTGACCCGGTCGCAGGTGGCGTCCAGCACCGCACCGAAGCGGGTGCCGCCGCCGCGCTCCCGGGCCATCGCGCCGTCGAGCATGTCGAAGAGCACGAAGAACCACACCACCAGCGTTCCGACGAACAGCTTGCCCATCGGGAACAGCGTCAGCGCGCCGGCCACCGCGACGACGGTGCCCAGGATCGTGACGGCGTCCGGCGTC
The DNA here is from genome assembly GCF_001668725.1 of Mycobacterium sp. E787. Classification (GTDB taxonomy): domain Bacteria; phylum Actinomycetota; class Actinomycetes; order Mycobacteriales; family Mycobacteriaceae; genus Mycobacterium. Next base: position 21,614 of record NZ_LZKL01000050.1, read on the forward strand.
AGCCCCATCCGCAGGCAGGCCCGGGCGGTCGGGGTGGTGAGCCGGGCGAACGCCGCCCGCGACAGGAACGGCACCTTACTCATGAGTTTCGAGCCCACTCCGTGGCCAGCAACCGCCGCGTGTCGCGCAGCAACTGCGGGATCACCTTCGACCCGCCGACGATGGTGATGAAATTCGCGTCGCCGCCCCAGCGCGGGACGACGTGCACGTGCAGATGCTCGGCCAGCGATCCGCCCGCCGACGTGCCCAGGTTGAGGCCGACGTTGAAGCCGTGCGGCCGCGACACGTTCTTGATGACGCGAATCGCCTTCTGGATGAAGGCCATCAGTTCCGCGCTTTCCGCGTCGGTCAGGTCCTCCAGCTCGGACACCCGCCGATAGGGCACCACCATCAGGTGCCCGGGGTTGTACGGGTACAGGTTGAGCACGGCGTAGACGAGTTCGCCGCGGGCGACCACCAGGCCGTCCTCGTCCGACAGCTGCGGGATGTCGGTGAACGGCTGGTCGGACTTGCCCGAAGAGTTGGAGTCGCGCTTCAGCGGCGCCTCGGCCAGGTAGTTCATCCGGTACGGCGTCCACAACCGCTGCAGGTGGTCCTGCTCGCCGACGCCCCGGTCGAGGATCGTGTCGTCGCGCTGCTCGTCAGTCACCGCCGACCACTTTCAGCGATTCCGCTGTGGGGGCGGTGTTTTCGCGGTCGGCGATCCACTTGACGATGGCGTCCACCGCGCTGTCGCGGGCCACGCCGTTGATCTGCGTGCGATCGCCGAAGCGGAAGCTCACCGCCCCGGCGGCCACGTCGCGGTCGCCGGCGAGCACCATGAACGGCACCTTCTGGTTGGTGTGGTGAACGATCTTTTTGGCCATCCGGTCGTCGCTGGCGTCCACCTCGACCCGCACACCGTGTGACTTCAACTGCGCCGCAACGCTTTCCAGGTAGGCCACGTGCTCGTCGGCGACCGGGATGCCGACCACCTGAACCGGCGCCAGCCACGCCGGGAACGCCCCCGCGTAGTGCTCGGTGAGGATGCCGAAGAACCGCTCGATCGACCCGAACAGCGCGCGGTGGATCATCACCGGGCGCTGACGGGATCCGTCCGGCGCGGTGTACTCCAGCTCGAAACGCTCGGGGAAGTTGAAGTCCACCTGGATCGTCGACATCTGCCAGCTGCGGCCCAGCGCGTCGCGGGCCTGCACAGAGATCTTCGGGCCGTAGAACGCCGCGCCGCCGGGATCGGGAACCAGCTCCAGGCCGGACTCGGCCGCCACTTCGGCCAGCGAGTTGGTGGCCTGCTCCCACATCTCATCGGAGCCGACGAACTTCTCCGGGTCCTTGGTGGACAGCTCCAGGTAGAAGTCCTCCAGCCCGTAGTCGCCGAGCAACTCGAGCACGAACCGCAGCAGCGAGGCGAGCTCGTCGTGCAGCTGTTCGCGGGTGCAGAAGATGTGCGAGTCGTCCATGGTGAACCCGCGCGCGCGGGTCAGCCCGTGCACCACACCGGACTTCTCGTAGCGGTACACGGTGCCGAACTCGAAGAGCCGCAACGGAAGCTCGCGATACGAACGCCCGCGCGCGGCGAAGATCAGCGTGTGCATCGGGCAGTTCATCGGCTTGAGGTAGTAGTCCTGGCCCGGCTTGCGCACCGTCCCGTCTTCGTTGTACTCGGCGTCGAGGTGCATCGGCGGGAACATGCCGTCGGCGTACCAGTCCAGGTGGCCCGACGTGTGGAACAGCTGCGCCTTGGTGATGTGCGGGGTGTTGACGAATTCGTACCCCGCCTCGATGTGCTTGCGCCGCGAGTACTCCTCCAGCTCCCTGCGCACGATGCCGCCCTTGGGGTGGAAAACCGCCAGGCCCGAACCGATTTCGTCGGGGAAGCTGAACAGGTCGAGTTCGGCGCCCAGCTTGCGGTGGTCGCGGCGCTGCGCCTCCTCGAGCAGCTCGAGGTGGCGGTCGAGGGCCTCCTGCGACTCCCACGCGGTGCCGTAGATGCGCTGCAGGCTGGCGTTCTTCTGGTCGCCACGCCAGTAGGCGGCGGAGCTCCGGGTCAGCTTGAACGCCGGGATGTGCTTGGTGGTCGGGATGTGCGGGCCCCGGCACAAATCGCCCCAAACCCGTTCCCGCGTGCGGGGATTGAGGTTGTCGTAGGCGGTGAGTTCGTCGCCGCCGACCTCCATGATTTCGGCGTCGCCGGACTTGTCGTCGACGAGTTCCAGCTTGTAAGGCTCGCCGGCCAGCTCGGCGCGCGCGGCGTCCTTGGACTCGTAGACGCGCCGGTCGAACAGCTGCCCGTCCTTGACGATCTGGCGCATCCGCTTTTCCAGCTTGTCCAGGTCTTCGGGCGTGAACGGCTCGGCGACGTCGAAGTCGTAGTAGAAGCCGTCGGTGATCGGCGGCCCGATGCCCAATTTGGCCTGCGGGAACAGGTCTTGGACGGCCTGGGCCAGCACGTGGGCGGTCGAGTGCCGGATGACGCTGCGGCCCTCATCGGTGTTGGCCGCCACCGGGATCACCTCGGCGTCGGCCTCGGGCGTCCAGCTCAGATCGCGCAGCTTGCCCTCGGCGTCGCGCACCACCACGATCGCGTCGGGCGCGCCGCGCCGCGGCAGCCCGGCCTCGCCGACCGCGGCGGCGGCCGTGGTCCCGGCGGGCACCCGGATCGGGGCTGCTGGGATTGGCTGTGCGGCGGCGCTCATCGGGTTGGTCTCCAACGTCTGGGTGTTTGGTCGTTGCAATGCTATCGGGGAAGGCGCACCTCAGGGCTGGCCAGGCTTGAGCCGCACGAACAGCGCGTCGGCCTCCGTCAGCACGGTGTCGCCGTCGGTCAGCCGGCCCGACACGAAGATCTTGCGCCCGTCCACCCGGTCGATTCCCGCGTCGAACTGCAATTCCTTCTCGATCGGCACGATCTGTCGGTAGTCGATCTTGAGGTAGGCGGTGCGCTGGCGGGGGTCGCCGGTGATCACCGAGGAGGTCAGCCCGAGGACGCTGTCGAACAGCATGCCCAGGGCCCCGCCGTGCACGGCGCCGTTGCGGCCCAGGTGATAGCGGGCGAAGCGCGCCCAGCCGTGGATGCGGCCGTCAGTGCCTTTGCTCGCCTTCATCGGGATGCTCAGGATGTTGCCGCGCATCGGCAGATCCATCCGGCGTCCGGACGGCGACTCCCATTCGTCGGTGTCGAAGGGAGCCAGCAACGCCGAAAGCTTCTCCAACTGGTCCGCGGCTTCGGTGATCACCTCGTCGGGCGCGTCGACGGCGCGGGCGTGGTCCTGCAGCTTGCGCACGGCGTCGATGAACCGGCCGTAGTCCGGGCCGCCCTTGCTCGTCGGATCCGGTGGGTTGAATCCCCCACCTGGGTGTCTGTGATGGTCGCCGGCCACCAGCACACCGTATTGCCCCCCGCGGCTACACCGTGCGCTGGGCTCCCGCGGCAGCCAGCGTCTCGAACTCCTCGTCGCTCAGCGCGATCTCGGCCGCGGCGACGTTCTCCTCCAGGTGCGCGACGCTGGACGTGCCGGGAATGGGCAGCATCACCGGCGAACGCTTCAGCAGCCAGGCCAGCGCCAGCTGCGACGGCGTCGCGTCGTGTTCGGCCGCGATGCGCTGCAGCGGGCCGTCGGGCGCCGCCAAGGGGCCGGCGGCCAGCGGGAACCACGGGATGAAGCCGATGCCCTGGCTGGTCACGGCGTCCAGCAGCGGCTCGGCCGCGCGCGACGCCAGGTTGTACATGTTCTGCACCGACACGATCTCGGTGACCTGCTGGGCCGCTTTAAGCTGCTCGACGTCGATCTCGGACAGGCCGATGTGGCGGATCTTCCCCTCGTTCTTCAGCTTGAGCAGCTCGCCCACCTGGTCGGCCAGCGGGAAGTTGGGGTCGATGCGGTGCAGCTGGAACAGGTCGATGGTGTCGACGCCGAGGCGGCGCAGGCTCATCTCGCATTCCTGGCGCAGGTAGCTCGGGTTGCCGAGCGGGGTCCAGACGTCCGGGCCGGTGCGCAGCAGCCCCGCCTTGGTCGCGATCACCAGGCCTTGATGAGACGAGTAGGGGTGCAGCGCCTCGTGGATGATCTCCTCGGAGATGTAGGGGCCGTAGGAGTCGGCGGTGTCGATGAAGTTGACGCCGAGCTCGACGGCGCGGCGCAGCACCCGCACGCATTCGGCGCGGTCGGCGGGCGGGCCCCAGACGCCCTTGCCGGTTATGCGCATGGCGCCGAAACCGAGCCGGTTGACGGTCAGGTCGCCGCCGAGGGTGAACGTTCCGGATGCTTCTGCAACTGTTTTTTGAGCGGTCACGCATACGACCGTACGCGCCGAAGGTGACCGCGCATCTCGGCGTGGCAAGCTGGGGCTGGTGGACTTGGAAACTCTCGAAGAACTTCCACTCACGTACAACGAGGTGGGCGCAACCGTCGACGGCGAGTTGCCCGCGGGGTACGACCATCAGCATGTCGAGCGCCGAATCGGCACGGGCCGAGAGCGTTTCGAACGGGCGGCGGACGCGGTCATGCACTGGGGCATGCAGCGGGGATCCGGGTTGCGCGTTCAGGCCAGCTCCGAGATCGCGGTCGTCGACGCGGTGCTGGTGGTGCGGATGGGCTTTCTGCCCGCGCCCTGCCGGGTGGTGTACGTCATCGACGAACCCGACATGCGCGGCTTCGCCTACGGCACCCTGCCGGGGCATCCGGAGTCCGGCGAGGAACGCTTCCTCGTGCGCCACGACCCGAACACCTCCGCGGTGTACGCGGAGGTGTCGGCGTTCTCGCGGCCGGCGGCCTGGTGGAGCAAGGCCGGTGGGCCGCTGGTGCGGGTAGCCCAGCGCGTCATCGCCCGCCGCTACCTGCGGGCGGTCTGAGGCTCGTTCACCAGCGGGCCAGCAAACGCTCCGCGCCCGCACACATCTCGTCGATCACCTCCGCCACCGACGCGTCGTCGCGGATCATCCCGACGCCCTCGCCGGCGTCGACGGGCGCGACGCGGCGATCGTCGGCGGCGATCGCGGTGGAGAGTTCGTCGCAGGCCGGCGCATCGAGGGCGTCCTCGCGGCCGGTCCAGCGCGCGACGAAGTCGTTGGCCAACACGCGCGACGGGAAACGCGCCGGCCACGGTAGCCGCTTGGCGACGTCGAAGACCCGGGTGACGACCGTGTCGGTGGCCCGGGCGGCGATCAGCGCGCGGCGGCTGCCGGCACCGGTGAGGGCCTCCGGGCACGCCGCCAGGCGGGTGCCGACCCACGCCCCGCTCGCGCCGGCGGCCAGCACGGCGGCCAGACTGCGCGGCGAGGCGATGCCGCCGCCGGCGAGGACCGGCACCGGCACGGCGTCCAGCACGGCGTCGAGCAACGGCAGCGTGCCGAGCTGCACCGCGCCGTGCCCGCCGCCCTCGGCCCCCCGCGCAACCAGGACGTCGACGCCCGCGTCGGCGGCCCGGCGGGCGCCCTCCCCGTCGTAAACCTGTGTGGCGGTGGGGATTCCGGCGTCGTGCGCCCGGGCGACCCACGACCAGTCGGTGCCGAAGCTGACCGACAACAGGGCGGGCCCGGCGGCCAGCGCGTCTTCGAGCAGACCCTCCTCGTTGCGCATCACCCAGTCCACCAGCCCGATCCCGACCCTCCCGCGCACGTGCCGCAGTTCGGCCCGCAGTAACTCTCGGCTCCCGTCGCTGCCCATGCCGACCATGCCCAGCCCCCCGGCGGCGGTGACGGCGGTGGCCAGCCGGCCGCCGGCCACCCCGCCCATCGGGGCGTTGACGATCGGCGCCCGCAGCCCGAACTCCCTCGACCAGGGCGTGGACAACATCCGGGCTAGTGGGCCGCTCCGGGCTGGCTCTTCAGCACGGTCAGCATCACCACCGAATCCTCGACCGCGTGCAGGGCATGCCGTTGCGCCGGGATCGCGACGTAGTCCCCGGCCTTGCCGTCCCAGGCGTCGCCGCCGGTCGTCAGGCGCACGTGGCCCTGCAGCACCTGCAGCGTCGCCTCGCCGGAGCTGTCGTGCTCGGACAGGTCATGGTCGGCGAGCAACGCCAGCACGGTCTGGCGCAGCTCGTGGGTGTGGCCGCCGTGAATGGTGTGCGCGGCGCGTCCGCTGTGCGACTTCCCCGCCTCGGCGAGCTTTTCGGCGGCGAGCGCGGTCAACGAGATGGATTCCATAATCGGCCCCTTCGGTTGTGACAGCCGCAATCAGACGGTCAGTAGCAGTATCCCCGCCACGAGCAGGGCCACCGTCTTGACCGCCTCCAAGCCGACGTAGGCGTAGTGGGCGTGGGACCGCGGTCCCTCGGACCCGGCGAGCACCTGATCGGACCGGCGGGTCAACCGCGGGCGCACCGCGATCAACTGGGCGGCCAGCGCGGCGATGGCGACGGCGAACGGCACGGCGGCGCGCGCGGGCATCGGCCCGCCGGGGGCCGACGCCAGGATCGCCACGATGACGAGGGCGAAGGCCACCTCGACGGTGTTGAGGGCGCGAAAGACCAAGCGCCCGATGCCGAGCCCTATCTGCAGCGTCACGTCGGGCGCGCGGAACTTCAGCGGGGCTTCCAGGAACGAGATCGCCAGCACCATGCCGAGCCAGACGAAGGTCACCGCGACGGCGATCGCCGACCCCGTGCTCACCGGCCGGCCCCGACCGGCTTGAGGTGCGCCAGGCAGAGATCCGGCTCGACGAACGCGTCGAGCCGATCGACGGTGACCGGCGCGGCCAGCGTCTCGAGGGCGCCCTGCATCAGCCCGAGGTGAATGGGACATACGACCGCGCCGCGGGTTTCGGCCAGTTCCAGAAACGGGCAATGGCGCAGCCCGACCAGTTGCCGCCCGTCGGATTCCCGGCGCTCCGGCGCGAATCCCAGCTCGTCGAGCACCCCGACGAGATAGTCGACGGCTTGCTCGGCGCTGGTGGCCCGCGCCGACGGCTGCGGGGCCGATTCCAGGTTGCGTCCCCACGCCCGGCCCGCGGCCATCGCCTTGCCGCGGGGATCGCGGTCGGCGGCCAGCGCCTCGGTCAGGATTTCGGCCAGCAGCCGGTAGTGGCGCGTCCCGCCGCGGTCCATCTGCCGGACCGCCTGGAACATCAGCGGCGGGCGCCCGGGCCCCCTGCGGCCGGGCTCGACCTGCTCGACCCGGCCGTCGCCGACCAGGCTGTCGAGATGGAAGCGCACGGTGTTGGGATGCACGCCGAGTTCTTCGGCGATCGCGATGATGCTCATCGGGGCGGCCGACGAACGCAACAACCGCAGCACCTCGCGGCGGCGATGACCGATGGGTTCTCCGACTGACGTAATCCGCCTCACGCTCCTTTGATCTCGTCGACCCCGGGCTGGCCGGCGACCAACGGTGTGTCGACACCGAGGGCACCGATCTTTGCCGCCCCGCCCGGCGACCCCAGCGGCTCGTCCCGACCGGGCAGCACTTCGGTGAAGAACGCCTCATTATCGGCCAGGTAGGGTCTCAGCTCCTCGGGCAGGTCGTCCTCGTAGTAGATCGCCTCCACCGGACACACCGGCTCGCACGCCCCGCAGTCCACGCACTCGTCGGGCTGGATGTACAGCGCCCTGCCGCCTTCGTAGATGCAGTCCACCGGGCACTCCTCGACGCAGGCCCGGTCCATCACGTCGATGCACGGCTTTCCGATCACGTACGTCATGCGATAAAGTTTACACAAAATCTTTTGTAGAAACCAAGGACTACGGAGAACCAGTGGCAGACAACGAACTTGACGTGTGCGGGCTGCGCAAGCCGGACAAGCACCCGACGATCTTTGCGGCGTTCGGCGCGCTGGCGGTCGGCGACTCCTTGGTGCTGGTGAACAACCACGACCCCAAGCACCTGCGGGACGAGTTCGACGCCGACCACCCCGGCGGCTACGGCTGGGAGTACCTCGACAAGGGGCCACGGGTCTGGCGGATCCGGATCACCAGGCTCACCTCCACCCCGTCGCCCCGAATCCTGGCCGACACCAACGACTTCGACACGAAAACCGGCCCCGACGGGCTGCGCCTCCCGCTGGAGCCGGTCGTGAAAACTTCTGCGCCACCGCCGCTCTGACGCCCGCCGCCAGGGGACCTCTGCTCGTCGAATCTGTGACAAACGGCTCTGCTGGCCGACGCGCCCGCGCCAATAGCGTCGTGCGTGAAAGACAGCCGATTGACACCGACGAACAGAGGACATGCCATGTCATCGCGCCATGCAGCTACGGGACCCATGGGGATCGTCGTCGGCATCGACGACTCTCCGGCCGCACGGGTTGCGGTGCAGTGGGCGGCACGCGAGGCCGAGCTGCGAAGAATCCCCCTGACACTCGTCTACGCGGTTTCGCCGGAGGTTTCGACCTGGCTGCGCACGCCGCCGCCGCCAGGCGTGATGCGCTGGCAACAGGATCACGGTCGCCGGCTCATCGACGGCGCGCTCAAGGTCGTCGAAGAGTCCACCGCGTCCGGCGGTCCCGCCGGCGTCCACACCGAAATCCTTTCGTCGGGCGCGGTTCCCGCGCTGGTCGACCTGTCCAAGGAAGCCGAGCTGGTGGTGGTGGGGGCACAGGGCAGCGGGCGCTGGCCCGGTCGGCTGCTCGGCTCGGTCAGTTCGGCCCTGCTGCGGCACGCGCATTGCCCGGTCGCGATCGTCCACGAGGAGGACTTGCCGGCGGCCGCCGCCGGTCAGTCGCCGGTGCTGGTCGGCATCGATGGTTCGCCGGCATCCGAGTCGGCCACCGCGATCGCCTTCGACGAAGCCTCGCGCCGCCACACCGGCCTGGTCGCCCTGCACGCGTGGAGCGACCTCGACATCTCGGAGTGGCCCGGAGTCGATTGGCCCGCAACGCAATCCATGGCCGAAGAGGTGCTGGCCGAGCGGCTGGCGGGTTGGCAGGAACAGTACCCCGACGTGCAGGTGGCGCGGGTCGTCGTGCAGGCCCAGCCCGCGCGCCGGCTCGTCGAGGCATCGCTGGATGCCCAGCTGGTCGTGGTCGGCAGCACGGGGCGCGGCGGATTCGCCGGGATGCTGGTGGGTTCGGTCGGCGAGACCGTCGCCCAGATGGCGCGGGTGCCGGTCGTCGTGGCGCGCGAGGCGCCGGCCTAGCTTTCGCGTCGAGCCGGTAAGTGCCGCGGATCCGCTGAGAATCAGTCAATCGGTGCTATGCCGCCCACGCGATCCACGAGGTCGGCGACCGCGGGATCGTTACGGACCACGTCGTGGGCGACGTCGGTCAACTTCCGGTCCTGACGACGGGCGTAGCGCCGCAACAATTCGGACGCCTCACCGACAGTGATGCGACCGCGTTCAGCCAGAATGCCTTTCGCCTGCTCGAAGCTCAGACGGTTGTTGAGCGCGGCCTGCAACTGTTCGGTCAGCAGATCCCGCTGACATATGACTCGTTGCTGCAGCAGCCCGATGGCAGCCACGTCGGTCAATGCCTGGGCAACGGTGCGTAATTGGGGATCAAGACCACCGCGCGTCTGCGTGAACAGGTTCATTCCGCCGATGACCTCCCCGCGCAACCGCATGGGCAGCGCGTGCACGGCCGCGAACCCGATGTCGAGGGCCTTCGGGACGAAATGCGGCCACCGGTCGGATTCGGTGGAAAGGTCCGGGCAATCGACGGGCCGCCCGGTCCGGTAGCAGTCCAGGCAAGGACCCTCGGCGTGTTGCAATTGGAACAACTCCAGCACGCGGGCCTGCTCACTGGATGCGGCGACGACGTTGAGGCCGCCGTGATTGTCGGCGACCAACAGCCCGACCGCCTCTACGCCCAGGGCCTGCTGCGTGCGCACCGACACCAGGTGGAAAAAGTCGACCAGGTCGAAGTCGGCGACGAGCGTGTCCGCCAGTTCGACAAACGAATCCGCGATGGCGGGCTGCGGGCCGGTCATGGCTGCACCCGGCTGCCCTGGCCCGCCGAAGGTTTCGCGTCGTCCGGCCGGAAGCGCAACCGGCGTTCCACCACGGCGCGTGCGACATCGGTGAGTCGCGCGTTGTGGCTGTAGGCGTACGCGCGCAGCCGCACCAACGCGTCGAGCACCGACGAGCCGAGTTGCACGGAGATCATGCCGGCCGCCTGGTGCACCTCCGCGTGCCACAGCACCGGACCGAGTCCATCGGGATCGTCACCGTCCACCGCGGTGGAGATGCCGCATTCGGCGTCGAGCACCAGCAGCAGCGCGGTGTCGGCGTAGACCAAGGCGTCCATCAGTTGTTCCCGGTCGAGGGGACCCGGCGTGTCGTGATAGAGGTCGAGCACTCCCACGCGGAGCGCGCCCAGCGCCAGCGGAAGGCTGTACATGGCGCGCACCCCGAGCCGACTCACGTCGGTTGCGAACATCGGCCATCGGTGGTTGCCCATCGGCGCGGCCATGTCCGCGACGAGAATCGGCCTGCCCGACTCGTGCGCGTCAATTCCCGGGCCCTCGCCCACGGTCGCTTGCAATTCTTCAACCGCACCGGCATGCGAATCGGTGACACAGAGCGGTTCGAGCGACCCCGTGCCGCTGGGCAAAATCAGGCCGGCGCCGCTGACGCCGACCGCCTCCACGCACGCCAGGCACGCGTGCCTCGGCGAGATCGTGGACCCCTCGCGCTGCGCGAGCATCGCGATCGAGGTCCAGATCCGGGAGGTGCGAGCACCGATCACCGCTGATCACCCTCCCCGACGGGCCATTTTGTTACCCGGTGATCATCGACTCGTCGCGGGCCGGGCGTAAGTGCCAAAGGTCACTTCTCAAGGGCGGCGCGCGGCCGTCAGCGCACGACGAGCACCGAGCATTCGGGGTGGCGGAAAAGTGGGTGCCCGTGCGGCCCGACGAGCCGCGCCAGCTGGTCGGCCTCGTCGCCGCCGATCACCGCGAGCAGGACCTGCTCGTCATTGGCTGTCAGGAAGCCGGAGATGGCGTCCTTCGTGGTGATCGGGTAGACGCGCACCTCGGGATGGCGCCGCCGCCAATCCTGCACACGCCGTTCGAACTGCCCGTCGGCGTGTTCGGTGAGATCCTCCGGCCGGCCCCCGAGCACGAGCATGGGCGCCCGGCGCAACTTCGCTTCCGCCACAGCGTATTTGACGACGATGTCGTTGCCGGGTGCGTCGGTCATCCGGACGACGATCCAATTGATGTCGGGCGGTGGCCGCTCGGTGCGCAGGACCGCGACCGGGCAATGCGCCTTCTCGGCGAGCTCGGTCGCCGTCGAACCCAGGATCGAGCGCGCGAAGCGCCCGATCCCCACCGATCCCACGCAGATCATCTCGGCATCCGAGGACGCCTCGACCAGCAGCGGCCCGGCGGGCCCCCGCAATATGTCGGTTTCGACGGTGACCGTGGCGCGGCCGGCCTCGATCGCGGATCGCGCCTCGCGAAGCGACTTCTCGGCGTGCACGAGGTCGCGGGCGTAGTCGTCGGTGGACGGGTGCGTCAGCTTCATGACCGCGACGAGGCGCAGCGGCGCACCACGGCTGATCGCCTCGTCGGCGGCCCACAGCGCGGCCGCGACGGCCGCCGCGGAGCCGTCGATGCCCACGATGATCGGTTTCATAAGCCCGCCAACATCTTTCGGCTCTCAGGAATGGCCTGTCAGGGCCGGTCCGGGCTGGGAGAGCCGATAGACGTCCATCAGCCGGGTGAGGTCGCTGGGCGTGACGATGCCGATCACGTCGCCGCCGTCGACCACCAGCGCGCGGCTGCGCGGGCCGACCGGTGTCATCCGCTCGAGCAGCGCCGTCAGGGGCTCCTGCGGTCCCGCGGTGGGCACCGCGTCCAGCGGCAGGGCGATGTCGACCACGTTGGTGGTGCCGCGCCGGCCCGGGGCGAGGTCGCGCAGCTGGCTCAGCGTGACCAGCCCGACGATCGACCCGTTTTGGTCGGCCACCGGGTACGCCGAGTGTCGGTCGCCCAGCACATAGCGCTGGATGAAATCGTCGACGGTGATCCACCCGGGTGCGGTGTGCGGCCGGGCGGTCATCGCGTCGGCCACGCGCACACCGGCGAAGAGCTGCTGGGTGGTTATCCGCATCTCCTCCTCGCGACTGGCGGCGAAGATGAACCAGCCGATGAACGCCAGCCAGACGCCGCCGACGACGCCGCCCGCCACGAACTCGGCCAGCCCCAAGGCGATCAGGACGAACGCGACGATCCGCCCGGCGTGCGCCGCGCCGATGCCGGCGCGCACGAGGTCGCCGTGGCGGCGCCACAGGTACGCCCGCAGGACCCGGCCGCCGTCCAGCGGGGCGCCCGGCAACAGGTTGAACAGGCCCAGCAGCAGGTTGATGCCGGCCAGCCAGGCGGCGACGCCGACGACGATCGGAGCGCCGCCGACGCTGCGCAGCGCCGCGACGAGGCCGCCGAACGTCGCGGCCAGCGCCAGGCTGGTGGCGGGGCCCGCGATGGCGATCCGGAAGGCGGCTTTGGGAGTCTTCGCCTCGCCGTCGAGCGTGGTCACCCCGCCGAACAGCCAGAGCGTCACACTGCCCACGCCTACCCCCGCGCGGCGGGCGACGATCGCATGCGCGAGTTCGTGCGCCAGCAGCGACGCCAGCAGCACCAGCGCGCCACAGGCGCCCGCGAGCCAATAGGCCGCGGTCGAATACCCTTTGGCGGTGCTCGGCAGCGTGGTCGCCAGGCTCCAGGTGAACAACCAGAGGATGACCAGCACGCTCCAGTGCACCTTCACCGGGAAACCGGCGACCCGTCCTAGCGGGATCGCGTCGTGCACTTCCAGAACCTCCAAAGTCGTTGGCCCGCGTGAGGCCACTCCACCCTGCAGCCGAAACTAAGGTGGCGCCGTGGCCGCGACTAGGGCCGTTGGACCTTGCGCCAGCGGCCAATGGACCTGCCCGGTCAGAACTCGCAGATGTGGCCCACGCAGCCGCCGCTGAAGGTGGGGTCGGCGGACACCGGCGCGTGTTCGGTAGCCGGGCCGGCATAGGTCAGCACCTGTCCGGGCCGACTGCCGTAACGGTAAACCGTGATGCCTTTGACCTTCGCTCTCCATGCGGCCAAATAGAGCGAGCGAACATCGTCGACGGTCGCATCGGCGGGCAGGTTGACGGTTTTGGACACCGCCGCATCGACGTGGCGCTGCACGGCGGCCTGCATCCGCAGGTGCCACTCCGGAGCGATTTCCGCCGCGGTCGGAAATGCGGCGCGGACCTCCGCGGGCAGGTGCGGGTACTGGCGCACGCCGCCACGGCGTGCGATCTCGGCGATCAACTCAGGACGATAGAAGCCCCGATCGCGGGCGAGCCGATCGAAGCACGGGTTGACCTCCAGGAGGCGCCGGCCGATGACCGAGCGCGTGTAGGCGATCGCGAACATCGGCTCGATCCCCGCGGTGGTGCCCGCAATCAGGGAGATCGTGCCGGTCGGGGCGATCGACGTGAGCTGGGCGTTGCGCCGCGGCGTCGAGCCCGCAAACCGGCTGTCGCCGAACGCCGGAAACGGTCCCCGCTCGTCGGCCAGGCGCGCCGACGCCGCCCGCGTCGCCTGCTCGATGCAGCGCGCGATCCGGCCGGCCAAACGGACCCCTCGCTCGCTGTCGTACGGAATCCCCAAGCCGGCCAACATCTCCGCCAATCCCATGACGCCCAGCCCGATCTTTCGGGTCGCCCGGGTGGCCGCCCCGATCTCCGCGACGGGATACCCGCTGACGTCGATCACATCGTCGAGAAAGCGCACGGCCAGCTCGGCGACCTGCGCCAGCCGATCCCAATCGACGCCGCCGCCGCTGACCATCCGGGCGAGGTTGATCGAGCCCAGGTTGCACGACTCGTACGGCAGCAATGGGACCTCCCCGCACGGGTTGGTTGCCTCGATCCGGCCCCGCGCCGGCGTGGGATTGGCGCGATTGATCGTGTCGAGGAACACCAATCCCGGGTCGCCGCACCGATGCGCGGCCGCGCAGATCGCCGTGAACAGGTCGGCGGCGGGCACTCGCGCGACCGTCTTGCCGGTTCGCGGGTTGACCAGACGGTGCTCACCGCCGCGCGTGACGGATCGCAAGAACGCGTCCGTCACGCCCACCGAGAGGTTGAACTGGGTCAGCGCGCTGTGGGAATCCGCTTTGGCGCTGACGAATTCGAAGATGTCGGGGTGTGAAACGTCCAGCACCGCCATCGACGCTCCGCGCCGCCGTCCGCCCATCGAGACGACGTCCGCCGCGGTGTCGAAGAGCCGAAGGAAAGACATCGGCCCGCTCGCCGCGCCCCCGGTGCGGGTCACCCGATCGCCCGCGGGACGTAGGTGACCGAACGCGTAGCCGGTGCCGCCTCCGGCCTGGTGGATCTCAGCGCTGTGGGCGAGCGCGAGGAAGATCGAGCGGAGCGAATCCTCAATCGGCAGAACGAAACACGCGGACAGCAGGCCCAGTTCAGTGCCCGCGTTCATCAGCGTCGGCGAATTCGGCAAGAACTCCAGGCCGCGCAGCAGCGTCGAAAACCGCTCCGCCCACTTCGCCGAGGAACCGCGCCGGAAGGTTTCTTCGGCCGCCGCGACGCAGCTGGCGACGCGGTCCATCATCTCACCGGTCGATTCGGTCGGCCTGCCGTCCTCACCGGACAGCAGGTAGCGCTCGCCGAGCACTGTCGCCGCTGCCACGCTCAACTTGAGCTCGTCGCGCACGCCCAGCAGCTCCTTGGCGGCGCGCAACTCCGCGTGGTGTTGCCGATAGACCATGTACGCGCGGGCCACGTCGTCCAACCCTGCTGCGACCAGCTGGGCCTCGACGAAGTCCTGGATCTCCTCGACCGCAGCGATCTTGGCGCGGGGCCGGCGGGCCAGCGCGTCGGCGACCGCCTTGGCGACCCGGCCCGGCGCGCCGGGGTCCCGGTGCCCGGCCTCGCGAGCGGCCCGTGCGATCGCCGCCTCGATGCGGCCCGGGTCGAAGGGCACCAGCCGCCCGTCGCGGCGCCGGACGCTCGCCGGCCACCGCGCACCGCTCGGCGGACTGCTCATCTCCCGAGTATCCCCGCCTTTCACCGAAATTCAGCAGCCGTAAACCCAATGAGGACTTGAGTCCCTATCGCCTCGGCGGCCGCGGTGGTCGGATTGAGGCGTCGTTTCTGGCAACTCACAACATTTCAGGAGAACACAATGACCAGCACCCTTCCTGCGACCCAGAAGCCACAGCATTCGCTGTTCCCCGAGTTTGCGGACTTCTTCGCGGGGTTCCCTTCGTTCGCCGGCATCCGCCCGATGTTCGACACCCGGCTGATGCGGCTCGAGGACGAGATAACCGACGGTCGCTACGAGGTTCGCGCCGAGATCCCCGGCATCGACCCGGCGAAGGACGTCGACATCACCGTCCGCGACGGTCAGCTCACCATCAAGGCCGAACGCAGCGAGAAGAAGGAATTCGACGGCCGCTCGGAATTCTCGTACGGCTCGTTCGTCCGCACGGTCTCGCTGCCGTCCGGCGCCGACGACGACGACATCAAGGCTACCTACGACAAGGGCATCCTGACTGTCTCCGTGGGTATTTCGAAGCCCGCTCCCGCCGAGAAGCACGTGCAGGTGGCCACCGGCTAGCCGAGTTCAAACCGCCGATCGGGTCGGCGTCGTCGTCTGGGACCGCTCGACCCGTCGCTTGACGCCGAGCAACAAGGCGCGGGTGCCCAGCGTGATGACCGGCCTGGCCAGTTCCATGGCGAACACCTCGCCGGGGTGGCGCAGCGCGATTCGGGCGCGGGTGAGGAGCCGGACGCGGTCTTCCCAGTGCGGCTGAATGTGGAAGGACCACACCGCATTCCAGCGCCGATCCGCTCGTGTGGCGTTGAGCACGACATATTTTTCTCCGACGAGCTCGGCGACGCTCAACGTCACCCCGTCGGGCAGGCCCATCCAGCCCTCGGGCGCCAGGCGCACGACATCGCCGACCGCGAGCTGTTCGCACTCCGAGCCGGCGTCGCGGCGCACCTGGCCGGCCCGCATCAGCTCCGCCCACACCGCGGACACCGGCGCGTCGATGTACACCGCCTCGGTCGTCTGGATCGCCGGATCCGGCACCGACCCGTCGCCGGGCAGCACCATCCGGCACTCCGCCTTGGTCGCGCCCCAATTGCGGTAATACTGTCGCGCGCCGTACAGCAGACCGAGCAGCGCCGCCGCCTCGGTGGTCCGTCTCATCGCGTAGGCCATGACGCCAGTTTCGGTGGACGGCGCCGCCGTCCGACAGGGCCAATGGTCCCTGTGCCGAGGCCAATGTGCCCCACGCGCCTTCGGGGACTTTGGACCCTATCCGCAATCTCCGCGTGACGGAATAATGACCTCGTCTGACGTAACTTAGCGTGCGGCGGTTGCGGCTGAACAAAGGAGCATGACGGTTATGGGTTTGAACCCACCGTTGTTACTGACCGATACTGACGTAGACGCCCTCGCGCGGGAATTCTTGCTCTCCCGCTACCTCGGCCCCATTTATGCCGACTGGTCTCCCGATCGGCGGCTGGACACCTTCCTGCGGCGGCGCGGCCTGTCCCGTGTCGCCGACGACGGGGACCTGTCCACGATCGTGCTGGACCGCATCATGGCCCGGGTGAGCGGCGGGTCGCGCTCCTAGCTTCGGGACCAACGGCACTACCGGCGCTCGCGGCGCGGACGCATAGTGATGCAGACCGCCGCGATCGGAGATGAGCGCCGATGGAACACCTGTCAACCATGGAGGCCAGCTTCCTGGAGGCCGAGGACGCCGACCGGCACCTGAGTCTGGCGATCGGCACGCTGGCCGTCATCGATGGGCCGATGCCCGATGTGGAGGCGTTCACCGCGGCACTGCGCGAGCGGATACGCGGCGTCCCCCGGTTCACGCAGCGGGTGCACAAGCACGCCCTCGAGCTGGCGGCGCCCGAATGGATCGACGACCCCCACTTCGACATCGCCCATCACGTGCGGCGGGCGGCGTTGCCCCAACCCGGCGACGACGCCGCGCTGTTCCGGCTGATCGCCGACCTGATGGAGCGCAGGCTGGATCGCGACCACCCGCTGTGGGAGTGCTGGGTCGTCGAGGGCCTTCCGGAGGGGCGGTGGGCGGCCCTGGTCAAGGTCCACCACTGCATCGCCGACGGGATCGCGACGGTACAGATGTTGACCAGCATGGCCGACCCGGGCGGCGCGGGTGAGACGTTCGCCGGCGACATCCGCGCCGCCAACGAGCTGCCGTCGTCGATCGTCCTTTCGGCCGGACTCAGCCGCAATCCGCTGACCTGGGCGGGCGGGCTATGGCGCGCCTCGCTGGCGACCACCGCGGTCGCCGCGCAGACGGCAAGGGGCGCAGCGGAATTCGTCACCGGGCTGGCGGTGCCGGCGGCGGGGTCGTCGCTGCGCGGCCCAGTGGCCAACATGCGGCGTTACAGCGCGGCGCGGGTGTCACTCAAAGAGGTCGAGACGGTGTGCGAGGCCTTCGGCGTGACGCTCAACGACGTGGCGCTGGCGGCGATCACCGACAGTTACCGCACCATGCTGCTGCGTCGCGGCGAGAAGCCCCGGCGCAACTCGCTGCGCACCCTGGTTCCGGTGTCGGTGCGCGCGCCGGATGCCATGAACCGCACCGACGTTCGCGTGTCGGCGATGCTGTCATCGCTGCCCGTCGACCAGCAGGACCCGGTCAAGCGGCTCAGGCTCGTGCACGCCCGGCTGGACAGGCTCAAGAGCAGCGGCGAGCGACAGGCCGCCAGCACCTTCGTCACGCTGACCAACTACGTGCCGTTCGTGTTGAGCGCGTGGGCGATTCGGCTGCTGACGCGGCTGCCGCAGCGCAGTATCGTCACCCTGGCGACCAACGTGCCGGGCCCGCGCCGGCGGCTGCAGGTGCTCGGGCGCCCGGTGGAAGAGCTGCTGCCGATACCGCCGATCGCCATGCAGTTGCGCACGGTGATCAGCATGCTGACCTACGTCGACGAACTCGTCTTCGGCGTCACCGCGGACTACGACGCCACACCCGACGTGGACGAGCTCGCCAGCGGCATCGAACTCGGCGTCGCACGGCTGGTCACCCGCGCCCTGGCGCGCAAGCCGGCGAAGCGGAGCCGTCACCCCGCCAGGCTGGCCACCTAGCGTTCTTCGGAAGGCAGGTAACGCTTTTCCACCGCCCGCACGAGCTGGTCGCGGATGCGTTCCACGTCGGCGGCCCGGTGGGCCTCCAGCTCGTCCTCCCATGCCGCCACCAGCAACGCGAAGTCTTTGTCGGCGATCGTGCCCTCGAGCCAGTGCGAGAAATCCCCGCGTTCGAGATGGTATTCGAGTGCCTGCTGATCGAGATGTCTTACCGCAGTGCAGAAGTCGTGCATGCTCGCGGCCGCGGGGATCGATTCGCCGTTGGTCGTGCGAAAGTAGAACCGCCGTTCTGGCGGGAGCCGGACGTCGGCGTACTTGTGCCGGTGCCGCACGTGTTCGGTGCGGCGGTCCGCGATGGTGAACCCGCGTGGCGGCTGCGATCCGAAACGGATGGCGGCCCTCCGTCGCGAGGCGATGTCCGCCGCGATGTCGCGATCGCCGAGCGTTATCGCGACGTCGCTGGTATCGATCTCGTGCGCGGGAAGCGCCGCCGGCGCGAACGAACACAACACGTAACCGCCGCGGCGTGCCCAGTGCGCTTCCTCGTCGCCGCCGAGCAGGTGGGCCTCGTCGTAGACGACCCAGTGCGGGAAGCCGCGCTGTTCGCGGTGCGCCTCGGCGGTCGACCGCAATCGGCGCACATAGTCGCTCTTGCTGGGCTCGGGCAGTCCCGACATGTCGACCACCACGCTGGAGTCCGGCCGCAGCGCGTTGACGACCTCGGCCGGTTCGGGCAGGTGGTGGCCCCCGTCGACAACCTGCACCTGGCTGAGCTGCTGCAGCTGCAGGTGATCACCCTCGGGGTCGATGACGAGCACGCAGTAGCCGGCCAGCACCCATTGTTCGGCCATCAGGCCGAGCAGGTAGCTCTTTCCCGAGGCGGCCGGTCCGGTCACCAGGATGCGGCCCTGGCTTCCCGGCAACCGGGTCGTGGCCCCGTCGTCGAACGTGCCGATGTCGACCCAGTGGCGTGGCGGGCACCAGCGTTGCGCCCCAGACAGATACGGCTGGGTGAGCAGCTCGGCGACACCGGCCCCGTCCGGTTGCTCCAGGACGACGTCGGCGAATCGCCGCACCGACGAGACGGCGTCGGCAACCGCGGCGCCGATCTCGGCGACGCCGAGCAACGACAAGTCGTTCTCGGCGTCCCCCACCGCCACGGCATTGTGCGGCGACAGGCTCATTCTTTCCAGGAGGGCGGCCAGCCCGGTGCCCTTGGTGGTGCCCGCCGGCAACACCATCAGCGCCGACCGGTTGCGGATGACCTGGTAGTCCATCCCCAGCTCACCGATCGCCTCGACGACGTCGGCGGTGTGCTCCTCACCGTCGATGGCGACCAGCACCTGGCCGCGCCGGCATGGGATGCCCCGCGCGGCGAGCGCCTCGTCCAGGCCGGGGTCCACCGGTTCCGCCAGCACGTGGGTGCGCCCGTCGATCACCGCCACCGCACCGTTTTCCAGTACCAGCGCATCGACGTGATCGGCGAGCCAAGGGAATTCGGCATGCAATTCTGCTGCGATGCGGCCGGTGGCCAGCACGACGGTCAGGCCGTCCCGCCGGGCCCGGTCGATCGCCGCAACGGCCGGCGGGGACAGCTTGCCGGCCGATGCAATGGTGCCGTCGACGTCGACTGCGACGACTTTAAAGAATGCCACAGCCTTTCCTATCTGCGTTTCCCCGCCCCGAAGCCAAGGCGGGCGGTATGGGTCTTTGCAGGGCCTTTTGGCATGCGCACGGCCGCGCTCAATCCACGCTCACGATGGATTCCAGCTCGGTCAGGCACTCCTCGGTGAGCGGGATCAGCGTGTCGATGTCGGGCACCAGGTCGGCGCCCGCGACGTAGCCGAAGCCGATCCGGTCCGCGTAGGAACACGTCGTCACGTTGAAGGCCATTCCGTCGAACACCGTCGACACGGGATACATGTCGTCGACATGGGCCCCGTTCCAATACATTTCGGCGTCCGGACCGGGCACGTGCGAGATGGGCAGGTTGTAGCCGGTGCGCACCTTGGGCGCGAACGACAGCAGGGGGACGACCACCGTCGCGGCGATGCTCGGCGCGGTGGTCAGCAGCGATACCGCCGACCCCCGCTTGGCAACCGAGCGCTTTCCTTCCGACATCGACCGGTGGATCAGATCCAGCCGGGCGGCCGGGTCGTCGACATCGGTGCCCAGCGGACACAGCCAGAGGCCGAACATGTTGCCATGGTTGTCGTTCGCCGCGTCGTACTCGCGAGCGCGCACCGTGATCGGGCAGATGGCCACCAGCGACTGTTTGGGCAACTCCCCCCGCTCGAGCAGCCAGCGGCGCACCGCCCCGGCCACCATCGCGGTCACCACGTCATTGCCGGTGGCCCCGGTGGCCCGTTGCACCGCCTGGATGCGGTCCTTCGCCCAGCTGCCGGCCGCGACGACGCGTTTCGGCCCCAGGCGGCCGTTGAACCGCGTGTAGGGCGCCTCGAACGGCAACACGGTGGTGTGCCCGACGAGCGTGTCGAAGACGTTCGAGATCTCGCCCGTGACGGCCCGCCCGATGAGCCCGACGCTCGATGTCGCGGCGCCCAGCAACGAGCGCACCGGGGCCACCACGCGTGACGCCAGCCCGCCCGCCGCCGCGCGGGGCGAGGAGGCATGACGGCGGTCGGCGTAGAAGGGCGGCATCGACCGGCGTTGCGGGTCGGTGCTCAGCGCGTCGGCGATCATCTGGAAGCCGGCCACGCCGTCGATGACGGTGTGGTGCACCTTGATGTAGAACGCGAAGCGGCCACCGTCGAGGCCGTCGATCAGGTACGACATCCACATCGGCCGGCACCGGTCGAGCCGCTCGGCGTCCAGCTCGCCGATGAGCCGCCAGAACTCGTTGCGGTCCGCCGACACGGTCCTGCGCCGGCAATGTTGGCTGAGGTCAAGATCTTCCGCCTGGCGCCAGACCCACACGCCGCCGGTGTCCACGCCGCGGTGCGGGTACCGGCACAGCCTGGGGTCGATCGGGTCGTTGCCGGCGAGCGCCTCACGGTACAGGGCGTCGACGTAGTCCGGGCCCGCGTCCTGCGGCGGCGTCAGGATCAGCACGGCGCCGACGTGCATCGGGCTGGCCACCATCTCCGCGGCCATCATCGCCACGTCCAGCGGGTCCAGCGGATCCATTTCCGGGCGCCTAGGCCGGGCGGTCGCGCCGCGTCGACGGTTCGTCGAGGAGTCCGGACTGCCGCAGCGCGTCCCGGACGAAGTTCTGCACCGGGCGCGACCGGAAGAATCCGGTGTGACCGCCGGGATACCAGACGATTTCGGGTTTACCCCAGTGTTCCCAGAGGCGCACCACCTGCTCACGCGGATGCACGACCCGGTCGGCGACGCCGGCGTAGATGAACCGGCCCCGCCTCGGCACGAGTGGCGTCAGCGACAGCGGCGACGTCATCCGGCCGATGGGTTCGGCCAGTTCCATCGTGCGCCGGCGCGGGTCGTGCTCGCTGAGGCCGGAATGGCGCCCCAGCAGCTGCACCAGGTCCGCCACCGGCACGCCGAGGATCGCGCACGTGAGGCCCTTTTCGAGGCTCGCGACCAGCGCCGCGATGTAGCCGCCGAGCGAAAGGCTGTTCAACCCGATCGGCGACTCGGGCTCCTGCAACCGGATCCAGGACAGCAGCCGCCGGATGTCCCACACCGCCTGACCGGTGGCGTGCACGTCGTCGAGGATGTCCTCGCCGGGAAAGATGGCGCTCTTGGGCAGGCCGCGGGCCCGGGGGCCGTGCATCGGCAGAACCGGCATCACGACGTTCAGGCCGAGGTCGTCGTGCAGCTTCCAGGACCGAAACAGCGCGAGGTCCAGCGCGGCCCGACCCATTTCCGTGCCGTGCACGCACACCAGCCAGGGCCGCGGTTCGGGGTGGCGGAGCACCAGGGCGTATTCGCGGTCGTTCGAGGTGTAGCTCATCCACCGCTGCGCGCCAGGTTCGCCCGGCCGCGGCAGGTACCCGCTGTCGAAGGAGATTCGATAGAGAGATCGGGTGCGCCCCTTCACCTTTCGGACCGTGACGTCGGAGAGCGGCGGCGGCGCGCCGAAGAATCGCTTCGGGTGATCGAGCCATCCCCGCTTGCCGTAGAACTCCAGCCCCGCGAGCACCTCACCGGTGATGCGCTCGAACACCTCGGGCCGGCTGACCGGGCGGCGGGCCTTGAGACCCATCAGGACGATCTCGTCACGAAACGCCTGTGCGGCCAGGGCGAGGGTGGGGCGTGCGATGGGAAGTTCGCCGGGTGTCCCGTCGAGGTAGTCGCGCCACGACTGCGCGACGTACCGACCGGTGCCGGTGAGCGGTTCGACGGCCTTGCCCAGGCCATTGACGACCGGCGGATTCCAGCGCGGAGCGCCCGGTCCGCCGGGACCATGGCTGTCGGGTGTGGCCATGGCGGCACGCTAACACCCGGCCGATCGGGCGCGTTAGGGACCTACGGCCCGGCCGAAGGCGCGAAAGTCCTTGACCGGCAGGCGCAGATCATCGGGCGGTTCGGGACGAATGAAGGGGCGCGCAGGGACTTTAGTCACTCGTGCCGGTGGCCTCAGCGTCGTACGGTCGGTGCGTCGGCGCAGCGCCGACGACCGCCCACCAGGACCTCAAACCAGGACCTCAAACCAGGAGTTGACCATGACAGCACCCGAAAAATCCGAGCCGCGCTGGGCAGAACTCTCCGACGACGTGCTCGAATCCGTCGACAGCGGCCGCAAGCAGGCCATCGAGGCCGTCCGCAAGTTCGTCGACCAGATCAGTCCCGTGCTCCCGGAGCAGTCGCGCCGCAAGACCGTCGTCGACGCCGCCCTGGACCTGGCCGAGGAGTTGAGCGCGGCCCGCATCGAGTTCTTCCGCAGCGTGGTGCACAGCGCCGGTCAGGCGGTAAGCAAGCACGGCGAGTGAACCGGCGTCTCGACGACGGTTCAACCATGGCCGGGCGGCTGCGACGAGGCACCGCCCGGCCATTTGGTTTTCTGGGTGTGGATCATTCGACGTCCGCCTCCCCCGACAGATCCAGGACGACCTTGCGCGCGGCGCGCTGCAAGCCGACCGCAGCCGTCCAGTCAGCGCCCGAAGACCGGATCGGCCCGGCAACCGCGATGTCGACGGCTCCCCTCCGCGGAAAGTGGTGTTCCGGCCGCAGTATCGTCCGGGTTCCGCGGATGGCCATCGGGACGACGGGCACGCCGGTTTGGGCGGCCACCGCGAACGCCCCCATGTGGAAAGGCCGCAAACCTGGCGCACGGGCCAGCCGGCCCTCGGGGAAAATGACGAGCGACTGCCCGGCTCGCACCAGGGCGGCGAGCCGGCCGACGTCGGCCACCCCGTGTTCGCGCTCATGTCGCTCCACGAACTGGTGGCCGAGCCTCCTGAGCACGAATCCATTGAGCCCCTGGTGTTCAAGCACTTCAGCCGCGACGAACCGGTACCGCTCCGGCAGCACCGACGCCAGTGCCAGCGGGTCGATCCAGCTGGGATGGTTGGCCACCGCGATGGCGGTGCCCGCGGGCAGGTGGTCGAGGCCGTGCACGGTGATGGCCGTTCCGGTGAGCCGGGCCAGTAGCCGCACCGCCGCCCGGGCCACCTTCCAGCGCGACCGCGGCCGCGGCAGCACCAGCAACGACACGACCACCGCCAAGCCGAGGACCGTGTATACCGCCCACGCGTAGGCGGCGAAGCACATGGCACCCGCGGCGCGCCCGGCGCGGCGCATCGAAGGCGCCGCGCCGCGCAGCCGAAGGCGGGCCAATTCCCACCACACCGCTCGCGGGCGCGCGCCCACCTTCCCAGCCTGATAGAGCTGCCGGCTCGCCGCCCGCCGGATCTTGCCGCTCGAGGTCTTCAGCACCGTGCGCGGCGGCGCCAGTACCACGTCGTCCGGTGCCACGCCCAGCAAATCGACCGCGGTGGAGGCGATTTCGGAGCGCAATGCGGCGCGGGCGTCGTCCCCGACGGCTCGGGTCTCGGCCATGACGACCAGGCGTTCGGCGCCCCCCGCCGAGTCCGGCGAAGCGAACACCGCGACGCACCCCTTGCGGACGCCCGCCAGGTTGCCCACGGCCTCTTCGAGCTCCGCCGGGTGCAGGTTGCGCCCGGCCCGGATGATCACGTCCTTGACCCGGCCGGTGATGTAGAGGTCGGCGTCGGCCATGTACCCGAGGTCGCCCGTGTCCAGCCAGTCGTCGTGGAACAGCGCCCGCGTCGCGGGCGTGTTGTTGAGATAGCCGGCGGTGGCCGACGGACCGCGGAACTCGACGCGGCCTTCGCGGCGGTCGCCCAGCTCGTTGCCGGCGGCGTCGACGACGCGGATCTCGTGGCCCGGCAGGGGCCGGCCGCACGCGACAAAACGCAAGTCCCGCTCGCCCGGCGTCGCCGGCTCGGCCCGCCCGGAGCGCACGAACGCGTCCCGACGGATTCGGTCGATCAGCGGGCCGCGCCCCAACGGCGGGAAGGCCAGCCCCACGGAGGACTCGGCCAGCCCGTACACGGGTGTCATGGCCTCACGGCGAAAACCGTAGGGGGCGAACCGATCACCGAACCGCTCGATGGTCGTGGCGCTGACCGGCTCGGCGCCGTTGTAGGCCAATCGCCACGAGCTCAGATCGAGCCCGTGGATCTCGTCGTCGCGGATCTTGGTGAGGCACAGCTCGTAGGCGAAGTTCGGGCCGGCCGACATGGTCGCCCGGTTGGCGTGGATCTGCCAGAGCCACCCCGAGGGTCGGATCAAAAACGACTGCGGGCTCATCACCACCAGCGGGACGCCGAAATACATGCAACCGAGCCACGCGCCGATCAGACCCATGTCGTGATACAGCGGCAGCCAGCTGACGAAAGTGTCCGACCCGGAAGCCGCCGCGGCCCGACCCATCACGCGGATGTTGGCCAGCAGGTTCCGATGCGTCAGCGCGACCCCCTTGGGCGCTCCGGTGCTGCCCGAGGTGTACTGCACCAGCGCAAGATCGTCGGGCCGCGGCGCCGGGAAGGACGGGAGCGGGTCTTCGCCTGCGCCGGAGAGCGATTCGGGGACGACGACGTGGCGCAGGCTTTCGACGTTCGCGCGCAACAGGTGCCCGAGGGTGACTGCCTCCGGCACGGTGACCAGCAGGGTGGCGCGGGCGTTGGCGAGGATGCCGGTCGTGCGCCGCAGGTGGTCGGCCAGCTGCGAGGGCCGCGCCGGTGGGTAGACGGGAACCGGGACGGCCCCCGCGAGCACCACCCCGGCGAAGGTGACGAAATACGCGCGGCACGTGGGCAACATGATGGCCACCGTCTCGCCCGGCATCACCTCGTGCGCGATCAGGCCGGCCGCCAGGGCAGCCGCCTCCCGGTACAGCGCGGCATAGGTGACGTCGGTGCCGTTCGGGGGGCCGTCGGCGTCGTCGAGGACGCGGATGTGCGTGCGGCCCGGAGTCGCGCCGACGTGCCAGGCCAGGGCCTCGTTCAGGGTCGCCGCCGTTTCGGGCAGCAGGCCGGCCGGCCCGGTGACCGGCGGTGACACCGGGCCCCGGTCCGTTTCCGCGGCGGGGCGGCTCCGCGCCACGGCCGCCACGAGGTCACGCGGCGTCTCCGCGGTCGCCAGGATGTGCGGCGGCAGCACCACCCCGAACTTGTCCTGCACGCGCAGCAGCAACTCGCCCAGCTCCAGGCTGCCGATGCCCAGGTTGTCGAAAGCGCTGTCGAGCGTTACCGGGGGCGGTGTGGCGTGCGGGTGCACCTCGGCAACGAGGCCGCGCACCAACGCGAGGATGTCAGCGGGGCACTCTTGAGTTGCCATCGGTCACGACGCGGCGGCCGACCCCCCGGCCCGTTCGCGCATGCGGGCCGCGAAGGCCGCGGCCCGATCCAGGTCGTGGTCGTTCGGCCGTCCCCTGTTGATCCCGCCGATGAAGCCGAACGGCCCGACGGTGTCGAAGCCCCGGCAGGAAAACGAACCGATCACCTCAAAGCCCTTGGCTTCCAGGTGGTTCCGCACCGGCTTGTGGTAGTCCAGCAGCGGGATTTCCCGGGCGCCGCTGGTGAAGAAGGTGAACGCGCGCACGCCTGCGACGGTCGGCAGGCGTCGCATCAACTTGCGCAGCCTGTCGTCGACCGCCATGTAGTAGATCCCGGAGCCGAAGCCGACGAGGTCGTATTGGTGCAGGGCTTCGGGGTCCACCGACTCCGGTTCGACGACCTCGGCGTCCAGCACCTCAGCCATCCGCTCGGCCACGCGGCGGGTGTTGCCGTGCGATTTGGACACGCAGACGATGAGCGACTTCATAGGCCCATGCTGGCCGCGCACCGCACCGCCCGGAAGGGCGCAAAGGCACGAAACGCGCGGGGCATAAGTCACCTCGGGGTCACCCGGTCGCCTCAGTCGAACGCGTGGATCACCTGGCGCGCCACGCGCTGAATCTTCAGGCGCGTCTGCCGATCGAGGGGCAACCGTGCGGCGTCCGGAATTTTGCCGGTCGTGGTGATCACCCCGGGTTCCTCATGCTCCCACCGGGCGTTGACCTTGTCGCCCAACACCCGCGCGGGCGGGTTGTCGGCGAGCACCCGGGCGTGAAAGCGCTCGATGCCGTCGACCCGCGCGGCGACCGCCAGCGCGACGAGCAGCAGAGTCCCGATCCCGCGGTTCTGATAGGCGTCCGCCACCGTGAGCGCGACCTCCGCCGAGGTCGGGTCGTCCTCGTCGCGGATGAAGCGGGCGTCGGCGACGACCGGCCCGTCCGCGCAGGTGGTGACGACCCAGACGAAATGGTCGAGGTAATCGACCTCGAACAGGTAGGCCAGCCCCGACGCGCTGGGGGCGCCACCCTGGTAGCGCCGGTACAGCGTCTCCCGCGAGAATGCGCCTTCGCTGGTGAACCGCTCGGCGTCGCCCGGCAGCACGGGGCGCAGCAGGAACCCGGTGCCGTCTTTGGCCGACACCGGGATGGGGTCGATGTAGGCGATCAACCGCTGGCGCGCCGTGCGCACCATCCGGTCGGCGACGACGGGCGTGGCCAGCATGCGCTCGAAGGCGCCGTGATAGCCGATGTAACCCCGCACATCGTCCTTCGCGATCACCGTGGCCGTCCTGGGTTTGCCTCGCAGCAAAGCGATTTCGCCGATGATCGTCCCGGGTGACAGCTCGGCGACCGTCACCTGGCCGCGCGGTCCGGCGTGCCGGATCTCCACCCGGCCCGACGTGATGATCGCGAACGACAACGCGTTTTCGCCCTGGCGCATCAACACCTCGCCGGCGGACGCGCGCAGCGGTTGCAGCTGAGCGGCCAATGGCGCGAGGTCCCGCGCCGGAATGCCGGCGAACACGTCCAGCTCCGACAACTCCCCGCGGCCCGTCATCACCCCGATGTACGGTACGCGACCGGCGCCGCGCCCGCCCGGGCAATTCGCGGGTAAGCGCGGTGACAAAAGGCCCTGTCGCGCCGGGACTTCGGCAAGTCCCACGCGAGACCAAAGCACCGCGGCAGTCGTGCTGTTGGCCTCTAGGGCGCGGCCATGCGCGGTGGTCGGATGGACCGATACGGCTAAGCCGGGGAGACGACGGAGACGACGGGGAGACGACGATGTACGCAGCGACATGGCGGCCCCATTGGCCACAGCGCAGGCCGGCGAGCACGGTCTATCAGCTGACCGATTGCCTGCACGACGGGCATACCGCACGGGTGGCCGCCGACGAGATCACGAGCACGGTCTCCGGGTGGTTGGCCGAACTGGGCGCCCACAGCCCGTTGGTCGACGACCTCGAGCGCGCGGTGCGCGGCGGCGATTGGGCCGGCGCGAGTGCCATCGGTGAGCGCTTGTCCATTCGGGTCGCTGTCGCCGGCTGAGCGCCCCGCCGGCGAGCCACCATTCCGGGACTTTCGACACTATCCGCGACACACGGGCCCACAGCAGGATCGGGGGTTGACACCATGAACACGCCCCTCGCCTCGCTGGAGAGGCCCGACCTCAGCAAGATCGAGAACCGCGCGCCTTCGGTGGCGCACCTGTTCCTCGACCGCGTCTCCGCGACCCCGGACGCGGAGGCGTTTCGCTATCCGCAGGACCACAGCTGGGAGAGCGTGACCTGGCGGCAGGTCGGTGACCGCGTCCACAACATCGCCGGCGGGCTGATCTCGCTCGGGATCGCCTCGGAGGATCGGGTGGCGCTGGCGTCGTCGACGCGCTACGAGTGGGTGCTCGTCGATTTCGCGGTGATGTGCGCCGGCGCGGCGACCACCACGGTGTACCCGACCACCAACGCCGGCGACGTCGCGTACATCGTCGCCAATTCGGGAAGCCGGGTGGTGGTCGCCGAAAACCAAAGCCAGGTCGACAAATTGCTGCAGCACCGCGCCGAACTGCCCGACGTGGGCAAGGTGGTGATCATCGACGGCAACGGCGACGGCGACTGGGTGATGACGCTGGCCGAACTGGAGCAGATGGGCAAGCAGCTGCTGGCCGACTCCCCCGATGTCATCGACGAGCGCGTCGCGACCATCGGTCCCGACCAGCTCGCCAGCCTCATCTACACCTCCGGGACCACCGGGCGGCCGAAGGGCGTGCGGCTCACCCACGGCGCCTGGACGTACACCGCGGCGGCCATCGACGCGCTGGGCATCCTCGGCCCCGACGACCTGAACTTCCTGTGGCTGCCGTTGGCGCACGCGTTCGGCAAGGTGATGCTGGCGCTGGCGCTGCAGATCGGCTACGCGACCGCGATCGACGGCCGCGTCGACCGGATCGTCGACAACCTGGCGACGCTGCGGCCCACCTTCATGGGCGCGGCCCCACGCATCTTCGAGAAGGCACACGCCCACATCGAGGACATGGTCGCCCGGCGGGGCAGGCTCAGCAAGCAGGTGTTCGACTGGGCGATCGGGCTGGGTGTGAAGGTGTCGGAAACCCGGCAAGCCGGCAAGAAGCCGTCGGCGCTGGCCGCGCTGGCCTACCAGGTGGCCGACCGGGTGTTCTTCTCCACGATCCGCGAGCGGTTCGGCGGCCGGCTGAGGTTCTTCGTCTCCGCGGCCGCCGCCCTGGACCGTGACGTCGCGCGATGGTTCGACGCCGTCGGCATCATCGTGCTGGAGGGCTACGGGCTGACGGAGACCGCGGCGGCGTCATTCATCAACCGCCCCCACGCGTACCGGTTCGGAACCGTCGGATGGCCGTTCCCGGCCACCGAGGCCAGGATTGCCGACGACGGCGAAATCCTGCTCAGGGGGCCGGGTTTGATGACCTCGTACCACGATCTCCCCGACGCCACCGCCGAGGCGCTCGACGCCGACGGCTGGTTTCACACCGGCGACATCGGCGAGATCGACGACGACGGCTACCTGCGGATCACCGACCGCAAGAAGGACATGTTCAAGACCTCACAGGGCAAGTACGTGGCACCGTCGGCGATCGATGCGAAATTCAAGGGCCTGTGCCCGTACGCCAGCGAACTGCTCGTCTACGGCGAGGGGAAGCCATATTGCGTCGCGCTGGTCAGCCTCGACGGCGAAGCGATCGCCGAGTGGGCAGCAAGGAACGGCCTGGCCGGCAAGTCGCTCGCCGAGATCGCTTGCGACGACAAGACGCAGGAACTGATCGCCGGCTACGTCGATGCCCTCAACCTGGAGCTGAACCGCTGGGAGCAGATCAAGAGGTTCACCATCCTCGACCGCGAGCTCACCGTCGAATCCGGCGATCTCACGCCGAGCCTGAAGCTTCGCCGCAAGGTCGTCATCGAAAAGTTCGAGGACCGCCTCAGCGACCTCTACGACCGCCCGTCGGGATGAGCAACCGCGCGCCCGACGAACCGGAGCGCTTTTCCGCCCTGTTCACCGACCTTTACGAGGTCACCATGGCACAGGCCTACATGGCCGAACGCATGACGGGAACGGCCGTCTTCGAGGCCGTGTTTCGCAAGCTGCCGCCCGGGCGATCGTTCGTGATGGCCGCCGGCCTGTCCGATGTGCTCGACTTCCTCGAAGCGTTCCGGTTCCAGCCGGAGGACATCGACTACCTGCGCGGGTTGGGCTTGTTCGCCGACGAATTCCTCCGCTGCCTCGCGGCGCTGCGTTTCACCGGCAACGTGTGGGCGGTGCCGGAAGGGACGATCGTCTTTCCCAACGAGCCGATCGTGCAGGTGATCGCCCCGATCGTGGAGGCTCAGCTCGTAGAAACGTTCGTGGTCAACCAAATTCACCTGCAAAGCGTCATCGCGAGCAAGGCCGCCCGCGTGTTCGAAGCGGCCCGCGGCCGGCAGGTGGTGGATTTCGGTGCGCGGCGCGCGCACGGCACCGACGCGGCGCTCAAGGCGGCGCGGGCCGGCTACCTCGCCGGCATGGCGGGCACGTCGAACCTGCTCGCGGCCCGTAGGTACGGAATCCCGGCGTTCGGCACCATGGCCCACAGCTTCATCCAGGCGTTCGACAGCGAGCCCGACGCGTTCGAGGCGTTCGCCCGGCTCTACCCGGACACCACGCTGCTCGTCGACACCTACGACACGTTGCGCGGCGTGGACCGGGTCATCGAGCTGACGAGGAAGCGGGAGCGCCTCCCCATCGCCGGGATCCGGCTCGACTCCGGGGATCTCGGCGCGCTGTCGCGGGCGGCCCGGGAAAAGCTCGACGCGGCGGGATTGACCAGGGTCGAGATCCTCGCCTCCTCGGGTCTCGACGAGTACCGCATTGCCAAGCTGCTCGACGACGGCTGCCCCATCGACGCCTTCGCGGTCGGCACCAAATTCGTTGTGGCCCAAGATGCCCCCGCCCTCGACATGGCGTACAAGCTGGTGGAGTACGACGGCGTGGGGCGGACCAAGTTCGCCAAGGGCAAGGTGATCTATCCGGGGCGCAAGCAGGTGCGGCGGCTCAATCACGGGACCTTCGGCGGCGACACGATCGGGCGGGCCGACGAAGACCTCCCCGGCGAGCCGCTGCTGGTGCAGGTCATGAAAGACGGCCGGCGCGTTCACGATGCCGGGCTGCAGGCGGCGCGAATCTGGGCACGCTGGCAGCTCGACCGGCTGCCGCCCTACCTTCGTTGGCTGGACGCCACCGGCTGGTCCTACCCCGTGGACGTCAGCCCCGGGATCGCGTCCGAGCTGACACGGCTCCGCCGCGCCGCCTCGGTGACCTAAGACCCGCAGCTGGGGGCTAATGACCCTGCCGCGGGCCGCGGTGGGTTCATACGGTTGCCAGCATCGTGGCGCGACGGCGAAAGGGATGGCATGCGATCGGATCGCCTCAAGTGGCTGGTAAAAGCGCAGGGGCCGTTTGCCTCGGTCTATTTCGACGACTCGCACGACACCCAGGATGCCGTCGAGCAGCTCGAGACCACCTGGGACGACATCCGCAAGCAGCTCGAGGACCTGGGCGCGGCCGCGGCGCTCATCGACAACATCGAGGGGGCCGTGCTGCACAACCGACCGGCCGTCGGCCGGCGCGGCCGCGCGGTGATCGCGACCGGCGATGAGGTGCTGATCAACGAGCCGCTCGACGGGCCGCCGCCGGCGATGGTGGTTCGCCTGTCCGATTACCCGTACGTCGTGCCGCTGATCGAGTTCGAGATGCAGCGCCCCACCTACGTTTTCGCCGCCGTCGATCACACCGGCGCCGACATCACCCTCTATCAGGGCGACACCGTCAGCTCGACGAGCGTCGAGGGCGACGGGTATCCGGTGCACAAGCCGGCCAGCGCCGGCTGGAACGGCTACGGCGACTTCCAGCACACGACCGAGGAAGCCATCCGCATGAACTGCCGCGCGGT
The DNA here is from genome assembly GCF_001668725.1 of Mycobacterium sp. E787. GTDB lineage: Bacteria > Actinomycetota > Actinomycetes > Mycobacteriales > Mycobacteriaceae > Mycobacterium. Next base: position 53,371 of record NZ_LZKL01000050.1, read on the forward strand.
CGCCGACGAACTCACGCGACTGGTGGACGGCGCCGACCCCGAGGTGGTGTTCCTGTGCGGCGAGGTCCGTTCGCGGGCGGACGTCATCGCGCAGTTGCCACGGCGGGTGGCCGACCGGATTTCGGAGTTGCACGCCGGGTCCCGCAAGAGCGGAATCGACGAGGATGAGGTCCACCGGTCGACAGCCGCCGAGTTCGCTCGGCGCCGCGAAGCCGGGCTGGCCGGGCTCGCCGATCGGTTCCAGGCCGAACTCGGCCGCGGCTCGGGCCTGGCCGCCCAGGGCGTTGCCGCCGTGTGCGCGGCGCTGCGCGAGGGCGACGTCGACACGCTGCTGATCGGCGAACTGGGCGACGCGACCGTCGTCTCCGGCCGGGCGCTCACCACCGTGGCGCCCGATGCCGACGCGCTGTCCGACTTCGGCGAACCGGTGCAGCGGGTGGCGCGGGCCGACGAGGCGTTGCCGTTCGCCGCGATCGCGGTGGGTGCCGCGCTGGTGCTGGCCGGCGACCGGATCGGGCCCGCGGAAGGCGTCGCCGCGTTGCTGCGATATGTCGCGAGCGACGCGGTCGGCCGCCGGGGCGCATGACTTCCTTTGGAACAGACTTCCTTTGGGAACAGAGCAGTGTCAGGAGCGTGCAATGACTCAACGTGACGAAGAAATCCAGGTGAGCACGGGGCCGGTCTCCGTGGCCGGCCACCTCGTCATCCCTGAGCATCCCAAGGGTGTCATCGCCTTCGCGCACGGCAGCGGAAGCAGCCGGCACAGCCCGCGGAATCGATTCGTCGCCGAGGTCCTCAACAAGGCCGGATTCGCCACCGTGCTCTTCGACCTGCTGACGCCCGGTGAGGAACGCGACCGCGCCAACGTCTTCGACGTAGGGTTGCTTGCGCGCCGACTGGTCGACGTCACGGCCTGGCTGGCGGCCCAACCCGACACCGCGTCACTGCCGGTCGGCTACTTCGGGGCCAGCACCGGCGCGGGCGCGGCGCTGGTGGCGGCCGCACACCCGGGGGTCAAGGTGGCGGCCGTGGTATCCCGCGGCGGGCGGCCCGATTTGGCCGGTGAGGCGCTGCGCAGCGTGCATGCCCCGACCCTGCTGATAGTGGGCGGACACGACCAGACGGTGCTGCGGCTCAACCGGCAGGCGCAGGCCGTGATCCCGGGCGAGTGTGAGGTCGCCGTCATTCCGGGTGCCACCCACCTCTTCCAGGAGCCGGGCGCGCTCGGGCGAGTGGCCGCGCTGGCCAGCGACTGGTTCACCGACCGCCTGGCGGTACAGGTTCAGGTTTAGGGCGGCGGTCCCGGATGGGGGGGTTTTCCGGGACCGCCGCGGCTCGGGAGTGGCTCCTCAGTCGGCCGGTGTGATCAGGCCGTAGTGCCCGTCGTAGCGGTGATACAACACGGTGCCGCGGTCCCGGGCGGCGTCGACGAAGAACAGGAACGGCAGGCCGAGCAGGCCTATCCGCTCGATCGCCTCGTCCACGGTGAGCCGCGGAGCCGGCTGCGGGCTGATGGTCAGCGGCAGGTCGAACGGCGCCAGTTCGTCCGACAGTTCCGGAATCACCTGCGCCAGGCGATATTCCGTGGGACCGTGCCGGTACAGCACACTGTCCTGCTGGCTGCCGCGCTCCGTGAAGAGGTGGAAGTCGTAGTCGAGCAGCTCCATCTCGAGCGCGGCCTCGTCGATGGTGCAATCGGGGAGGCTGTACGACTTGTGCCGGATGATGCGGCGTTCGCTTTCGGGCCTCGGAAAGTAGTTCGGCCGGTGGGTGGGTTCGGATTCATGGCGCCATTCGTGCGGGGCGGCCTTGGGCATGCCGCCTCGCCTGGCTTCCCAGTTCTCGGCGGCGCGTTCGAGTCGACGACGCAGCCGCGCCTCGAGCCGATCGATCGCCTCCCGCTCGGTGACGCCCTCCACCTGGGCGCGGATCGGCCGGCCGTTGACGTCGAGGTTCGCCTGCGCGATGACGCGGCGGGCCACCGCCGGATCGCCGTGCTCGCTCAGCCGCACGTGCGCGTGCAGCACCGGTTCATGGGCGAAGCGTCCGAGCTCGCCGATCTTCGTCCGCGCGTAGTCTTCGGCCTCGGGCAGCTGACCATGCGTCGTCACCTCGACATCCAGGACGGCCGGTAAATCGGGTCGGTGTCTCATGATTCGTTGCTACGCTCCTTCCAAATCGTTGCTGTAGGGCCGAAGGTCACCGCGGGCGCGGTACTCGGTCGCACGTTCAGCGGTGCAGACCGGTGACCGGCTGGTGGGTGTTGGCCTGGATATCGGTGGAAGTCAACGCCATTAGCTGATTGGACAAATCCGACAGGGCTCGGGCAATCGCCAGTTCGTCGCCGATCCGGGCCACCGGCTCGTCGGCGGGGTCAAGTCGCGCCAAACCGATCCCGACGAAATCCTTGCCAGCCCACGACAGCCGGGCCTTCGCCCGGGTGCGCTCTTCGTGCTCTTCGATCAGCACATCGATCCGGCAGGTCTTGCCGCCGTCGTCCTTGCCCGTCATCGCCGGTCTCCTTGTCTTGGCGATTGATTTGCCCGATTAGATGCGACCATCACGTGCCGGTCGGTAAGTAGGGGCGAAAGTCATCAGGTTCCGGGCAAAGGAAACCGCCAGAGGCCGAAGCGCGCCGTAAAGAAATCCCGAATTAGTCGACGATTAAAGAACCACCGATATTAATCGATAATATTGCTGGTTTTAATCAATAATTTCGTTGACATATATCGACGCGTCCATAAAGTAACTGACGTGTCCTACCCCAGGCAGGGCGAGTAGATGCACGCCTCTCGAGGCCGCCGTGCGTCGCACCATTCGGGTGACGATCGCGAACAAGCCATCCTGGCCACCGCCGAGCGCCTCCTGCAGGAACGACCGCTGGCCGACTTCTCCGTCGACGACCTGGCGAAAGGTGCGGGCATCTCCCGTCCCACCTTCTACTTCTACTTCCAATCCAAAAATGCGGTGTTGCTGTCGCTGCTGGACCAGATGAACGGCAAGGCGCACGCGGCGCTGACCGCGCTGGGCGGCAAGCTGTTCGGCGACCCCGCGACGCATTGGCGGGCGCGCATCGAGGCCTTCTTCGAGGTGTCGGGATCGCATCGGGCGGTCGCGGTGGCCGGGGCCGCGGCGAAGGCCACCAACCCCGAAGTCCGGCAGCTGTGGTCGACGCTCATGCAGAAGTGGATCTCCCACACCACGGCGGCGATCAAGGCCGAACGCCGGCGCGGCGCCGCCCCGGAGACCTACCCGGCCGAGGATCTGTCCGTCGCGCTGAACATGCTGAGCGAGCGGGTGATGGCCGCGACGTTCACCACCGAGGAGCCGGCGATCCCCGAAGACCGCGTGATCGACACGCTGGTGCACATCTGGCTGGCCAGCATCTACGAAGCCGACGGCACGGCGCTGGCCACTAGCGGCCCCTGAGTATCCGCCGCGCGCGGTCGATGCTCTCGTCGACCAAGCGGTCCGTTTCGCCGAGATAGCCGGCCGACGGGGCCCTGCCCGCCAGCTCGGCGATCGCCCGTTGCTCGCCGAGAACGTCGGCGCTGCTGAGGTTTTCGGCCATCCGCGCGGCGTCGACCCGCAGTCCGGCCAGCAGCTCTGCGCACTGGGAACCCGCAACGAGCGTGCGCCGGCCCAGGGTGCGCAGCGTGTCCCACTCGGCATGCCAGGGACCGTCGGGCCGTTCGTCGTTGGCCAGCGCCGCGGCGGTGTGCAGGGTGGCCGCCAGTTGCGGCGCCGCGAGCGCGGCCCGCCGGATCAGGATCGACAGGACCGGGTTGCGCTTGTGCGGCATCGACGACGATCCCCCGCGGTTCTCGCCTGCCGGCTCGGCGAGTTCGCCGATCTCGGGACGGGCCAGGGTCACCACGTCCGAGGCGACGCGGCCCCAGGCGTCGGTGCAGCCGACGAAGGCGTCCGCGGCCGCGGTGACCGGCGTGCGCGTCGTGTGCCACGGCGGGCGGACGGGCAGCGCCAAAGCGATTGCCGCGCTTGCCACCAGCCGATCGGAGAGTTCACCCGGATCGTTGGCCGCGCCCATCAGCGTCGCCAGCTCGGTGGCGGCGGCCCGGGTCCCGGCCGCACCGCCGACCTGAATCGGGGTGACCAGCCCCTGCAGCCGCTCGAACGCGTCGGCGACCCCGTTCAGCCAGACGGCCGCCTTGGCGCCGAAGGTGGTGGGCGCCGCGTGCTGGGTGAGGGTGCGGGCCACCATCGGGGTGCCCCGGTGGGCCGCGGCGAGGGCGGACAGCGCCGAAAGTTGTTGTGTCAGTTGCGCGGTGAGCTCGTCCGCGACGGCGCGCACGCCCAGCATGAGGGCGGTGTCGAGGACGTCCTGGCTGGTGAGTCCGCGGTGGATCCACGGCGCGACGGCCGGGGCGGCGCGACCGCGCAGCAGTTCGACCAGCCCGATGACCGGGTTGCCGCCGCCCTCCGCGGCGACGGCGAGCGACTCGCGGTCGTCGTCACCCACCAGGGTGGACAGGTCTGCGCCGGAGCCTGCGCCGGGCGCCAGGCCGGCGGCGGCCAGCGCGCCCAGCCACGCGGATTCCACCGCGACCATCGCGGTCAGCAGCGACCGGTCCGTCATGTGCTCGCCGGCCCGCTGGTCGCCGGGCCACAGGAGATTGGTCATCGGCGGTACTCCAGGAACACGGTCTCGTCTGGCCCCTGCAGGTGGATATCGAAACGGTATGCCGCGCCGCCGCTTTCGGGGATGCACACCAGAGGTGCGAGCGCCGGGTCGGCGTTCACGGCGTCGTGGGGCAGGTAGGCGCGGGTGAACAACCGGTCCAGCAACCCGCGCGCGAAGACGGCGATGGCGAAAAACGGGGCTCGCCCGCGGTCCGAGCCGGGCGCGACGGTGGTGAAGCCGTAGTACCCGGCCGCGTCTGTCGCGCACCGGCCCCAGCCGGTGAACGCCGTATCGTCGCGGCGCAGCGACCCGGGCTGCGCCGGGATGCGCCCGTCGCCGTCGCGCTGCCAGAGTTCGACCAGCGCGTCCGGGACCGGCTCCCCTGCGCCGTCGTACACCGTGCCGTGCAACCGGACGGCCCGCGGATGCTCGGCGCCGACCAGCTCGCCGTCACCGGGATATGGCAATCCGAGGCTCAAGAAGGGGCCCACCGTTTGCCCCGGGGTGCAAGGCAATTCAGCCATCTTCGTCAGTCCAGGTTCGACGGGCGCCGCACAGCACGATGTCCCAGCGGTAGCCTGTCGCGTACTCGGGCTGGGTGACGCCGTGGTCGTAGCGGGCGATCAGCCGTTGCCGGGCGGCCGGATCGGGGATCGATTGGAAAATGGGATCCAGGTCGAACAGCGGATCGCCCGGGAAGTACATCTGGGTGACCAGCCGCTGCGTGAAAGCCGTTCCGAAGACCGAGAAGTGGATATGGGCCGGGCGCCAGGCGTTGTGGTGATTGCGCCACGGATAGGGGCCGGGCTTGATCGTCAGGAAGCGGTAGGACCCGTCGGCTCCGGTGAGGCAGCGGCCGGCGCCGACGAAGTTCGGGTCCAGCGGGGCCGGGTGCTGGTCGCGCTGGTGACGATAACGGCCGCCCGCGTTGGCCTGCCAGATCTCGACCAGCTGCCCCGCCACCGCAGCGCCGGCGTCGTCGAGCACCCGCCCGGTCACGATGATCCGCTCCCCGAGCGGCTCACCCGGATGGCCGGCCGTCAGGTCGGCGTCGAGCGGGCCGACGTCTCCAGGGCCGAAGCACGGTGCCCCGCGTTCGAGCTCGTCGGGGTCGACGACGAGTGGGGGCCGGTTGGGGTGGCGCAGGACGGTGCTGCGATAGGGCGGGTAGTCGAGCCGCGGCAGCGTCGGATCCCCGGCGGCCTCACCGCGGCTCAGGGCGGCAATCTCCGCCGTGATGTCCTCCTGGGACGCGACAGCCTCGGCGCTCATCAGCCGTGAGGCTACTCCCGATCGCGCGGCTGACCCCCCGTCAGCCGCGTGATGTCGTCCGTTAGAGACCCCGGACCAACGCGGCCCGGCCCTTGGTGCGCATCCGGTGCAGCGCGGAGCTGCGGTACTGCTCCATCTTGGCGGCCATCTGGTTGCCCAGCTCCTCGAGCTCGGCGTCGGTGATCTTCACCTCGGGCGGAGCCGGAATCAGGTCGCGCTCCTCCTCGTCGGCGTGCGCCTCCAGCACGGTCTTGAAGGAGTTCCACTCGACCTCGTAGTCCGGCGCGCTCTGCGGCGTCTTGAGCAGCACGGAAAGCTGGTCCACCACCTGACGATGCTCGGCGTGCGCGACGGCGATCAACTTGCTGGCATCCTTGAGCGCCGGGTAGTACAGGTCGTCCTCGATGCGGAAGTGGATGTCGAGTTCGACGAGGAAGTCATCGAAAAGGGCATGCCTCTCTTCGCTGTTCACCGGCGCCTCGCTGATCTTGCGGCCGAGGCCCTTGATCACGATGTGGTGTTCCTTCAACACGTCATAGGCGTTCACTTCGCTACCTCCTCGGCACGCACCTCAACCATTCCGTCGACCAACCTGGCCTCGTAGCACGGCAGCGGGGCCGCCGCCGGGCCCCGCAGGACCTCTCCCGACTCGGCCGCGAACCACGAGCCGTGCCAGGGGCACACGACCCGGCCGCGGTCGACCCAGCCGTCGGCCATCGGGGCCGCCAGGTGTGGGCAGAACTCACCGAACGCCGACACCTCGCCCGGCTTCGTCTGGCAGACAACCACTCCCACGCCGTCGACCTCGACGCGCACCGGCTTGCCGTTCAGCGAGTTCGCCGGCAGCACCGGGGTCCACTCCGTGGTGCGCAGCCGCTCGCCCGACTGGTCGATCCCGATGCCGGACTCGAACACCAGGGCCCCGCCGAGGTAGCTGCCAGAGAGGGTGATGGCGTAGCCGAGCGTGGTCAGGGCGATGCCGCGGCCGTGTCGGCCGTGCCGGCGGTCCCACCAGGACTGCGCGTAGAGCCCGGTGGCGACCAGGTTCACCAGGCCGTGCACCAGGCCCACCCGGCGGTCCTCGGAGTGGGTGTGTTGCCAGTCGGTGGTGCCGGTGATCGCGGACCCGATGCTCGCCAGGATCCCCACCCCCAGCGCGCGGGTGGCAAACCGGGACGCGTCGCGCACCTCGCTGGGCCGCTGACCGGGCAGCAGGCTGAGCGCGTCCAGCGCCACCGTCGTGCCCAGCGCCCCGCTCGTCAGCGACGCCAGCGGCGGATGAACCGGGTGCCCGAGCCAGACGCCGTGCAGCGCGTTGGTGACGGTGTTGCGCGCGCCGCCCAGCGCGTTGTAGCCGAAGCTGAGCAGGTGCTCGAACCGATAGCTCGGCCGATCCAGCCACTCCTGCCGCCCGATTGCTGACAACACTCGCGGTCCGAGTCCCCGCAACCCACGGCCGGCCCCCCGGGACCGATCCACCATGACACCTTCCTTCCTCAGATGCAGCGCTATACGGCAGCAATCCACGCAAAATCGGCGATAACCCGTGTGTTAATTCGCGCTCACAGGCGCACCGGGTCCGACGTGACCACCGTAGCCGCGGACCGTGAATCCTCGGTTGTCAGGCACCTGTGAGTTAGCCAAAAGGATGCTCCGAAGTCGCTGGCCGTGGGCATTGACCAGGCGCGCCGGGTGCGCGATTCTACTTAGCGGAAGTAATTTCTGTACAGCAGAGGATGCGGGTGACGGATTTTCGCAACGTTTTCGACCAGGTCCGGCGGGGGATGATCCCCGCCCACATCTACAACGACCGCGAGTTGTTCGCGCGGGAGCGGGAGCGATTGTTCAGCCGCGCATGGACGTTCGTGGGCCACGAATCGGAGGTCCCGCACGACGGCGACTACGTGGTGCGCCGGGTGCTCGACGATTCCTTCATCATCAGCCGCGATGCCGACGGACGGGTGCGTGCCCTGTTCAACATGTGCCTGCATCGCGGCATGCAGCTGTGCCGAGCCGAGATGGGCAACGCCTCCAACTTCCGCTGCCCGTACCACGGCTGGACCTACCGCAACGACGGCCGGCTCACCGGGCTGCCGTTTCATCGCGAGGCCTACGGCGGCGACGAGGGGCTGCCCCGCGACGCCCAAAGCCTGCTTCCCGCACCGAGTTTCGCGAGTTACAACGGCCTGTTGTTCGTCAGCCTGGACCCGGCGGCCGAACCGCTGGAGGATTTCCTCGGCGACTTCAGGTTCTACCTGGATTTCTACACCAAGCAGAGCGCCGGCGGCCTGGAGGTGCGGGGGCCGCAGCGCTGGCGGATCAAGGCCAACTGGAAGATCGGCGCCGAGAACTTCGCCGGCGACATGTACCACACCCCGCACACGCACGCGTCGATCGTCGACATCGGCCTGTTCCGCGAGCCGAAAGCCCAGAAGCGCAAGGACGGAGCGACCTATTGGGCGGGTCGCGGCGGTGGCACCACCTACAAGCTTCCGCCGGGCGACTTCGACGAGCGGATGCGCTACGTCGGCTATCCCGACGAGATGATCGCCCGGATCAAACACACCTGGACACCCGAGCAACGGCGGGTGGTCGGCGAGGACGGGTTCATGATCTCGGCGGCCACCTGTTTTCCGAACCTGAGCTTCGTGCACAACTGGCCCAAGTTGCCCGGCGGCCAGCAGGTGCTGCCGTTCATCTCGATCCGGCTGTGGCAGCCCATCAGCGAGAACGAAACCGAGGTGTGCTCGTGGTTCGCGGTGGATTCCGCCGCTCCCCTGCAATACAAACGTGATTCGTACCAGGCATATTTGATGTGCTTCGGATCGACCGGAATGTTCGAACAAGACGACGTGGAGAACTGGGTGTCGCTGACCACCACCGCGGGCGGGTCGATGGCGCGCCGCCTGCTGCTCAACAGCCGGATGGGCCTGCTCTGCGACGATCGCCCCGTCATCGAGGCGCTGCCCGCCGAGTCCTTCCACGGTCCGGGGCGCGCCCAGGTCGGCTACAACGAGTACAACCAGCGCGCGCTGCTCGGCTTGTGGGCGGACTACCTGTCATGAGAAAAGCCCTCCCATTCAACGACTTTCGCCACCTTCAGGCCCATCAGTTCCTGGTCGACGAGGCCTACCTGCTCGATGCCCAGGACTACGAGGCGTGGCTGAACACCCTGACCGACGATATCCGCTACCTGATGCCGGTCCGGGTCACCACGGCGCGCGGTGCCGGGTTCGACGCCGAGCCGGAAAGGGGGCCGGGGATGGCGCATTTCGACGAGGACAAGTACTCGCTGCGCCAGCGGGTCGCCCGCTTTGCCACCGAGCACGCCTGGACCGAGGATCCGCCGTCGCGGCTGCGGCACTTCATCACCAACGTGCGCACGTTCGTCGAAGATGACGCGCACCTGGCCGTCGAATCGGCCGAGTTGCTCTTCCGCAGCCGCGGCGACGTCAACGACGCCGCGCTGGTGTCCTGCGGGCGCGAGGACCTGCTGCGGCGCTGCACGGATGGCTGGAAGCTGGCACGCCGCACCATCTTTGTCGACGAGTCGGTGCTGCGGATGCAGAACCTGGCGGTGTTCCTGTGAACGAACCCCTCACGGTGGCAAACGAATTCGCCGAGGTCGAGGTGCGGCGGGTGGACACCCGCAACGGGTCGCGGTTGCTGATCAGCGCCCCCAAGACCGGGCGGTCGATCAGCCTGGACGCGCTCGAGCTGGAGGCGCTGACCTGGCAGAACGCCCGCACGCTGGCCACCATGGTCGGCAAGGCCGGCGCGCCGCTGGTGCCCGACGAGCCGGAGGTCGGCGATGACCGGCTGGCTTGAGGGCAAGCGCGCCCTGATCGTCGGCGCCGGATCCGGCATCGGCCGCGCCGTGCTGGACGCGTTTTGTACCGAGGGAGCCAAAGTTGCTGCGCTGGAACGAGATTCGGCAAAGTGCGAACGGTTGCGTGTCGAGTTGGCCGGCGTCCCGGTGGTCGACGGCGACGCGGTCACCCGTGCGGCCAACGAGCGCGCCGTCGCCGCCGCAGTGGACGCCTTGGGCGGGCTGGACACCCTGGTCAACTGCGTCGGGGTCTTCGATTTCTACCGGGGCGTCGGCGACATCGACGCCGGTGACCTGTCGTCCGCCTTCGACGAGATGTTCCGCACCAATGTGCTGAGCCACCTGCAGTCGGTCAAGGCGGCCCTGCCCGCGCTGCAGGCCGGCACCGGGTCGTCGATCGTCTTGTGCGAGTCCACGTCGTCGTATCACCCCGGGCGCGGCGGCGCGCTGTACGTGTCGTCGAAGTTCGCCGTGCGCGGACTGGTGGCGACGCTGGCCCGCGAACTGGCGCCGCGGATCCGGGTCAACGGCGTGGCGCCGGGCGGCACGCTGGGCACCGATCTGCGCGGCCTCGCCAGCCTGGGCCTCGAGGGCGTCCGCCTGGACGACACCCCCGATCGGGCAAGCGATCTGGCGGCGCGCACCCCGCTGGGCGTCGCGCTCACCGGAGAGGACCACGCCTGGAGTTTCGTGTTCCTGGCGTCCGACCGGTCCCGCGGCATCACCGGCGAAACCGTCCACCCCGACGGCGGATTCGGGCTGGGTGGAACGCGTGTTTGATCAACAGCGCGCCTTGGTGGCGCAGGCCTGCCGGGTCGCGGCGGCGCGCGGTCTGGTCGACGGCATCCTCGGCCACCTGAGCCTGCGCGTCGATGACGACCGGCTGCTCGTCCGGTGCCGCAGCGACACCGACACCGGGGTGGCGTTCACCCAACCCGGCAACATAAGGCTCATCAAATTCGACGGAAGCGCCGGCGCCGCAGGCGAGCTCGACGGCTACCGGGTTCCCAACGAGCTGCCCATCCACGTCGAGACGATGCTCGCCGATCCGGCGCACCGGGCCGTCGCGCACCTGCACCCGCCCGCCGTCGTCGCCGCCGACCTCGCCGGGATCACGCTGAGGCCGATCTACGGCGCCTACGACATTCCCGGCGCGTGGCTCGCGCGCGGCGGCGTGCCGGTCTACGAACGCGCAGTGCTGATCCGAACCCCGGCGCTGGGCAAGGACATGGTGGCCGCGATGCACGGCCGGCCGGTGCTGATCCTGCGCGGGCACGGAATCACCAGCGCCGCCAACACCATTCAGCAGGCCGTGCTGCGGGCGATCGGCGTGAACGAGCTGGCGCGGATGTCGTTGCGGGTGCGCGCGGCCGGCGCCGCGCTGCGCGACATCGACGACGCCGACTGGGACGACCTGCCCGACCTGGGGCCGGGATTCAACACCGACGCGGCCTGGCGACACGAGGTCGCGCGGCTGGGTGACTGAAAGCCAATGTCACAGGTTCATATCCGGCGCGCGCCACTCGACCGGGACGGCGCGCGCCGGCATTAGCCTGCCCGGGTGAGCGAACTGGACCGGCGGCGATTCCTGGTCGCGGTGGCCGCGACGGTCGCGGTCACCGGGATCTCGTGGTCCTCCGCCGGGGGCTCCAGGGAGACGGTGGCGCGCGCCGAGGTGACTGCGCCGCGCCCGGCCGCCCCGGGGTTGCCGCCGATGCTGTCCCCGCCGGATCCCCGGTCGCGCGTCGCGTTGCCCGGTGGCGGGGTGCTGAGGAAGCTGCCCGGCAACGGCGACCTGCTGGCGTGGACGGTCGATGACGGCGCCGACACCGAGGTGGTGCGGCTCTACACACAGTTCGCCAAGGACACCGGGGTGCGGCTCACCTATTTCGTCACCGGCGCCTATCACTCGTGGACCGACAATGCCGCGTTGCTTCGGCCGCTGGTGGAATCGGGGCAGATTCAGCTGGCCAACCACACGTGGACGCATCCCGACCTGACGATGCTGTCGAAGGCCCAGATCGCCGATGAGCTCGGTCGCACCGACCAGTTCCTGCGGAACGCCTACGGAGTGGACGCCACCCCGTACTTCCGGCCGCCCTATGGCCATCACAACGCCGTGGTGGACTCGGTGGCCGCCGAGCTCGGCTACCACGCGACCACGCTGTGGTCCGGCGACCTACGCGATTCCGCGGTGCTGTCCGAAAACCAGATCGTCAGGACGGCGTACGAGGCCTTCGCCCCGCAGAACATCGTGATCGGCCACCTCAATCACCCGGCGGTCACCCGTGTTTACGGACAGTTGGTGGACATCATCCGGGAACGCAGGCTGCGCACCGTCACGCTCAACGACGTCTTCCTGCGACCCGAGATCCCGCGCCGGATATCTCAGCCGACCTGATCGCCAATCTCCTTGGCGGCCTTGACAAGAGCGGCGGCCACGGCCGGGCAGCGCGCGCCGTCGAGCCGATTCTGCGGTGCCGCGGCGTTGAGCGCGAGCCGCAGGCCCGGCGCCCGGGTCGGGATGGCCACCGCCACCGAGGCGACGCCCTCCTCGCTCTCCTCGCGATTGACCGCGTAGCCCCGCTCCCGGATGCGCGCCAGCTCGGCCTCCAGTTCGGTGCGGCTGCCAATCGAGTGAGCGGTGACGCGCTCCAAGTCCTCCGCCGGAAACAACTGGGACAGTTCGGCTTCCGCGAGCTGGGCGAGCATGACCTTGCCCGTCGAGGTGCAGTGCGCCGGCATGGTTCGGCCCAGCCGCGAGGCCACCCGCACGGCCGCGGGCCCCTCGACCGCGGCGACGAAACGGACGTTCGCGCCGTCGAGCATCCCGACGTGAATCGATTCCCGCAGTTGCTCGCTCAGGCTTCGCATGATCGGCGCGGCGCTGCGCTGAAGGTCGAGGCGGCCGAGGATCGCAAACGCCACGCCGGTCAACGAGGGACCCGGCAGGTACGCCTTGGACACCGGGTCTTGCCGGACGAACCCGCGATAGTTCAGCATCGCCAGCAGTCGGTGCGCCGTCGAGGCCGCGACACCCAGGTATCGGGTGGCCTCGGTCAACCGGATCTCCGGCCGCTCCCCCAGCAACAGCAGCAGCTTCAGCGCGTTGTCGACCGACTCGATCGGATACTGGGGCGCAAGCGAATCGGCGGCGTCCTGCTGCCTCTTGTTCGCCATGACAGTGACGGTACTCGCCACTCAGAGCGCGCTGAGGACCGTCGCTCCCAGTAGGCCCGCCGCGATCACCGCGACGGTGGTGGCCGCGGTGGCCTTCCAACCGAAGCTGCGCGCAACCATCGCGATTCCGGGTGCGCTGACCGCGGGGAGCGTGATCAGCAGCGCGCCGAGCGTCCCCGACGAGACGCCGAGCAGCGCCAGTCCGTGCAGGATCGGGATCTCTCCCGCCGTCGGGATGACGAGCAACGTGCCGACCACCGCCGCGAGCACCACCATCAGCAGACCCGTCAGCGGGCCCCGGTGCGGGAGGCCGGTCAGGGTCAGCAGCCAGCCCCGGAAAGCCCCGACCAGGAGCACCAGAATCGCGTACTCGGGCAACAGGAACAGGCCCAGCCGCAGCAGCGCGCGGGCGAATCCGACGGCCGGCGGTGCCGCCGCCGCGGCGGTCGGCGGCGCGCCCTCACGGGTCACCAGGCCGACCACCGCGGCGACGCCGAACACGGCGGCGGCGCCCACCACGGCCCGTGTCAGCGTCCACTGCCAGGGAGCGACGAAGAGCAAGAACACGAGCACCGCCGGATTCAGCAACGGGTTGCCGAGCCAGTAGGCGACGGCGGCGACGCGGCCGATCCCGTTGCGCCGCAACGTGACCGCGACCGGGGCGGCGCAGCAGGTGCACATCATCGACGGCATACCGGCCACCCCGCCGGCCAGCGCGCTCGTCAGCGGGCCGCGCCTATTCAACAGGCGCGGCAGCCACGCCCGCGGCAGCAACGCCTGCACCGAAGCGCTGAGGAGCAGCGCCACCACCAGCGCCTGCCAAATGGACAGGAAATAGGCATGGAAAAACGTCGTGGCGGCGTGCCAGGTGGGCGCGTCCCCGGCGCGCACCCCGCCGGCCGACAGGATGTTCGACGCCGGCCAGCGATGGGTCCGGTGGGCCTTGAGGGCCTTGGCCGCGTACGGCGTCCACTTGGCCCAGGTCAGCCCCGCCACGAAGACGGCCAGCGTGACGGCGACGCCGATGGCGGCGGCGGCCCGCCCCGGTGTGCGAATCGCGTTGACACTCAGCGGTGCGGCCACGGTCACCGACGCTAACGCAGGACGCCGCGGTTGTCGCTGCGAGGCGGGCAAAAGGTCACCTGCTCCCCAACCCAGGCCACTGCGACAGATGTGGCGTCACCGGATTCAATTAGCCTGCGCCACTTGCGCTTTCGCCCACCGGTAGTCGGCCTTGCCGGATGGCGAGCGCTGCAACCGGTCACAGAACACGATCGCCTTCGGCAGTTTGTAGCGCGCGATGTGGCGGGCCGCCTCGGCGATGATGCCGTCGGCGTCGACGGGCGCGCCGTCGGAAAGTTGAACCAGCGCGACGACTTCGTTGCCCCACCGGGCGCTGGGCCGGCTCGTCACCACGACGTCGTAGACGGCGGGGTGCTCGGCGATCGCGGCCTCCACCTCCTCGGCGAAGATCTTCTCGCCGCCGGAGTTGATCGTGACCGAATCGCGGCCGAGCAGCTCGATCTGGCCGTCGGCGTGCCAGCGTGCCCGGTCGCCGGGCACCGAGTGCCGGATGCCCCCGATCACCGGGAACGTGCGCGCCGTCTTCTCCGGATCGCCCAGGTAGCCCAGCGGGATCGGTCCCTGCTGGGCCAGCCACCCGATCTCGTCGTCGCCCGGCGACAGGATCCGGGTGAGGTCCTCGCTGACCACCACGGCGCCCGGATTGGGCACGAAGCGCCCGGTCGCGCCCTGCGCCCGGCTGGAGGCCTGGATCATCTGCGCGCCGGATTCCGACGCGCCGCCCGCGTCCAGGATCGTCACCTGGGGTAGCAGCTCGACGAAGCGCTGCTTGAGCGGGGCGCTGAGCGCGGCCCCGCCGGTGACCAGCGCCAGCAGCCCGGACAGGTCGTAATCGCCGGCTTCGAGCTCGTCGGCCAGCGGCCGCCCGAAGGCGTCGCCGACCATCGACAGCGACATCACCCTTTCTCGGCTGGCCAGCGCCAACGCCTCGGCCGGATCGAAATGCGTGGTCGTCGGCGCCATCACGAACGGCCGGCCCCCGCACAGGCTGATGAAGGCGGCCCACTGCGCGGCGCCGTGCATGAGCGGCGCCAGGGTCATCGAGCCCGGCCCCGCAAGCCGCGACCGCTCGACGATCTCGTCCAGGCTGGACACCGCCTCGTCGGTGCCCAACGCCCGCCCGCCCATGGCGTTCACGTAGATGTCGTGCTGCCGCCACAGCACCGCCTTGGGCATCCCGGTGGTGCCGCCGGTGTAGAGCACGTACAGGTCGTCGGGCGACGGCACAACGTCGAGCGGCTCGTCGGACACCGACGCCAGCAGCTCGTCGTAGCGCACCGCACCCGGCAGCGGGTCGTTGCCCGACCCGTCGTCGACGTGGATCAGCCGCACCGGACCGGGCACCCTGGCCAGCGCCTCGGCCAGCGTGGGCGCGAACCGCGCGTGATACATGACGGCCTCGGCGCCGGCGTTGCCGAGCAGGTACACCAGCTCGTCGGCCACGTAGCGGTAGTTCACGTTGAACGGGGCGACCCGCGCGCCGTACGCGCCGAGCATCGCCTCGAGGAATTCGTTGCAGTTCGCCAGGTACAGCCCGAGGTGGCTCTGGCCCGATTCGTAGGGCGCGAGCTCCGCGCGTTCGCGATGCGCGCCCAGCCCCCACCCGTGCAGCGCCCGGGCGAAGCGTCGGGCACGTTCGGCGGTTTGCGCGAAGGTGAAGCGCCGATCGCCGAACACGATGCAGTCCCGGTCCGGGTTGGCCGCCGCGACCGCCGCGAACACCTGGGCAAGGTTGAATTCCACAGAATCTCCTAACCTGAAGCCAGCGCCACGCTACAACGACGGAAGCGGCGATAGCGGTTAGTCTCTGCATCGTGTGCGGGGCTACCCAGACCGGATACAGCCGATACGTCGCCATCGGGGACAGCCAGACCGAGGGGTTGTGGGATGGCAACGACGCGATCGGCTGCCTCGGGTTTGCCGACCGGCTCGCGGCGATGATCGATTCGCACTACCCGGGCCTGCACTACGCCAACCTGGCGATCCGCGGCAAGCTGGTGGCCGACGTCCTGCGCGAGCAGGTCCCGCCGACGCTGGCGATGCGACCCGACCTGGTCACCGTGTGCATCGGCATGAACGACGTGATCCAGCCGGGAAACTCGTTCGGCCGTGCCCTCACCGACCTCGCGGAGCTGTATGCCGCGCTCGCCGGATCGGGTGCGACGGTGGTGACCACCACCTTCCCGAACGTCGCGCAATTCCTGCCACTCGGGCGGCTGGTGTCCGGGCGGCTCACCCGCATCAACGACGCCATCCGGGCGGCCGCCGGCCAATACGGCTTCCGGCTGGTGGACCTCTACGACGTGCCTTCGATGCGGGACCTGGACACCTGGGACATCGACCGCGTGCATGCGTCCACCAAGGGACACATCCTGTTCGCCGAGGCCGCCGCCGAGGCCCTCAATTTGCCTGGCAGCAACCATGATTGGGCCGAAGCGAGCGGCAGCCCGACGCGGCTGTCGTTCAAATCCCGCACCTATGGCCAGCTGCGCTGGACGCAGCAGAAGTTCATGCCGTGGGTGTGGCGCCGGCTGCGCGGCATGTCTTCGGCCGACGGGCGGGTGCCCAAGCGTCCGCGGCTCGAGCCGCTCAGCGCGCCCAGCGAGGACATAGCGGCGCGGTTCCTGCGCCGGTCAGGCATCCTTGACCCATGAGTGTGGAGGCTCTGCTGCAGTCCATCCCGCCACTGCTGGTCTACCTGGTGGTCGGCGGTGTGGTCGGCGTGGAAAGCCTGGGCGTTCCCCTTCCCGGCGAGATCGTGCTGGTCAGCGCCGCGCTGATGTCGTCGCACCATGACCTGGCCGTCAACCCCGTCGGCGTGGGCGTCGCCGCGGTGATCGGTGCCGTCATCGGCGACTCGATCGGCTACGCGATCGGTCGCCGGTTCGGCCTGCCGCTGTTCGACCGGCTCGGCCGGCGGTTCCCCAGGCACTTCGGGCCTGGACACGTCGCGCTCGCCGAGAAGCTGTTCAACCGCTGGGGGGTTCGGGCGGTGTTCTTCGGCCGCTTCATCGCGCTGCTGCGGATCTTCGCCGGGCCGCTGGCCGGCGCGCTGAAGATGCATTACCGACGGTTCCTGGCGGCCAACGTGTCGGGGGCGATCTGCTGGGCGGGCGGCACCACCGCCCTGGTCTATTTCGCCGGCGTGGCCGCCGAACGCTGGATGCAGCGGTTCTCCTGGGTCGCGCTGGTCGTCGCGATCGTGTGCGGCCTCATCGCCGCCTTCGCGTTGCGGGAGCGCACGTCGCGCATGATCGCCGAGCTCGAGGAAGAGCACTACCGAAAAACCGGCACCACGGCCGCCGACGCCGCCTGAGGCCGCGGCTAACCGACCGCCTCGCCGACGTCCTCCGGCGCCACCGGCCGATGCTCCTCGATCAGCGCGCAGGCCATCCTGCGGGCCCGCACGGCGGCGTCCAGGTCACCCACCGCGGCCAGCACGATGGCGCCCTTCATCAGGATGTGCCACGACGAGGCGAAGTCCTCCACGTCGATCAGCCCGGCCGCGACGGCGCGCTGCCGCACGATGTCGCGGACGTGTTCGATGTGGACGATGCAGGCCTGCCCGGCCGGGTGATCAACCCCCAACTCGAGCAGCACGTTGATGAACGAGCAGCCTTCGTATGCGTCGTGGTGCTGGAACCATTCGTGCAGGACGTCGAACATGGCGAGCAACTGCTGCTCGGGCGTCGCGCCCCGCTGCCGCGACTGCTCCTCGATCAGGCCGTGCGTCCAGACCTCCTCCCGCCGTTGCAGCACGGCCAGGACGAGGTCGTCCTTGGTCGCGAAATGACGGTAGAGGGTGGCCCTGGCCACGCCGGCCCGCTCGATGACCTCGTCGGTGCCGACAGCGCGGATCCCGCGCCGGCTGAACAACTCGTAAGCCGCGGTCAGGATCCGTTCACGGGCCGAGGCGACCTGCGTCGGGACATCGTGGCTGGTCATACGCGCCTTACCATACTCTTAGGCGCCCGCATGTAGACAGACCGCCCTGTCTCGTTATACAAATGAGATTCGCACGTCGCGAAGAATTCGTCTTAAGTCAGCAGGACGGGCACCATCCCGACGCCCCGCGTCGGTCGATTAGGGAGTCCACCATGAGCCCCGTTATTGTTGCCGAACAGATGTCCAGCCCACCACCTCTGACGCTCAGCACGCGGCTGGTTTACGAGCTGGGCGATCCCCACAGCACCCTGCGGGCGACCACCGACCGCAACGGCGCGGCCGTGCTGATCAACGCCGGCGGCGAGGTCGACGCCTGCAACGAGCACACCTGGCGCCGGCTGGTCAGCGAGGCGGCCGGCGTGGTCATTCCGCCCGGCCCCTTCGTGGTCGACGTGACGGGGCTGGATTTCATGGGCTGCTGCGCCTTCGCGGTGCTCGCCGACGAGGCGCAACGGTGTCGAGACCGCGGCATCGAGTTGCGCCTGGTGAGCCACGAGCCGATCGTCGCCCGGATCGTCGACGCGTGCGGGCTCAACGCCATCCTGCCCATCTACCCGACCGCGGACGCCGCGCTGGCGTCGGCCGCTCGCTGGTGAGCTGAGCGACTCCGGATTTTCAGGGCCTGACTTGGGGCCCACCGTCGGTGTGGAGGAGGAGTTCCTCCTCGTCGACCCGCGGACGGGCGAACCGGCCCCCCGCAACGCCGCCGTCGCCGCGGAGGCGAAGCGGCGGGGCGTCGAGCTGCAGCTGGAACTGAGCAGCTGCCAGGTGGAGACCGCCACCGGCGTGGCGGCGAGCAGCGCGGAACTCGCCGAGGAGCTCGACCGGCTGCGGCGCGCCGCGGCGCAGGCCGCCGAGGCCGCCGGCGTTCGGCTGCTGGCCGCGGGCCTGCCGCCCGCCACCCCGCACGAATTTCCCGTCACCGACACGCCGCGCTACCGCCGGATCGGCGCGCAGTTCGGGATGATCGCCCACGAGCAGGGCATCTGCGGATGCCATGTGCACGTGCAGGTGCCCGACCGCGCGTCCGCCATCCACGTCAGCAACTGGCTGCGGCCGTGGCTGCCGTCTTTGCTTGCGCTGTCGGCCAATTCGCCGGTGTACCGCAACGCCGACAGCGGTCACGCGAGTTGGCGCAGCGTGCTGTGGCGACGCTGGCCGGCCGCCGGGCCGCCGCCGTTCTTCCCCACGCCCGACGACTACGACCGCGCGGTAGCCATGCTGGTCGACACCGGGGTGATCCTGGATCGGGACATGATCTATTGGGACGTGCGGCCGTCGGCGGACTTCCCGACCGTCGAGGTGCGCGTCGCGGACGTGCCGGCGACGGTCGAGGAGACCGTGCTGCTCGCCACGCTGGTCCGGGCAGCGGTGATGACGGCGCTGAGCGCGCGCGACGAAGGCCCCCGAGAAGGTGACGTGCTGGGGCGCCTGCCACCCGGTGCGCTGCGGGCCGCCTACTGGAAGGCCGCCCACGACGGGCTGGCGGGGCGCTCGCTCGATCTGATCCACGGCCGCGGGGCGGTGCCGGCGCACGAGCTGCTGGGCGCGCTGGTGCAGCGGGTGCGCCCGGCGCTGGAGGCGCTGGGCGAATACGACCGCGCCGCAGCCGAACTGGACCGCATCGCCGCCCGGG
The DNA here is from genome assembly GCF_001668725.1 of Mycobacterium sp. E787. GTDB lineage: Bacteria > Actinomycetota > Actinomycetes > Mycobacteriales > Mycobacteriaceae > Mycobacterium. Next base: position 72,958 of record NZ_LZKL01000050.1, read on the forward strand.
GCAACGGCGCGATGCGGCAGCTGCGGGCGTGGCGGAGGCGCCACGACGTGCTGGACGTGGTCGCCGAGGCCACCGTCAGGCCACGCTGAGCAGGCGATACAGCCCGATCAGCCCGACCACCACGATGGTGGAGCGCAACGCGGTCGGCGACAGCCGGCGCCCGTAGCGCGCCCCGACCACTCCCCCGAGCAGCGAGCCCGCCGCGATCAGCCCGGCCACCGGCCAGCTGATCCGGTGGTATGCCACCAGCGAATAGCTCACCGCCGCAACGACATTCACCACCAACGTCAGCAGGTTCTTGGCCGCGTTCATGCGCTGCACCGACTCGGGCAGCAGCGCGCCCATGATGCCGACCAGCAGGATGCCCTGCGCGGCGGTGAAGTAGCCGCCGTAGACCCCGACCGCGAAGGTCCCCAGCACCAGCACCGCCATCCGGGCCGGCGTGATGTGTTCGGGCGAACGCCCGGCATCCTCCGCGCGCCGGGCGGCCCAGAACTGCAGCTTCGGTCCGATCACCACCAGCACCAGGGCCAGCACCAACAGCACCGGGACGATCTCGGTGAACACCTTCGCGGGGAGATGCAGCAGCAGGAACGCGCCCAGTACCGCGCCGGCCAGCGACGCGGGCAGCTGCCAGCGCAACCGGTTCCACTGCCCGGCCAGCTCGGCGCGATACCCCCAGGTGCCCGACACGTTGCCGGCCACCAGGCCGACCGCGTTGGACATGGTGGCGGTGACCGGCGGGTAGCCGAGCGCGACGAGCGTCGGGAACGTGACCAGGGTGCCCGAGCCGACGAGGGCGTTGATGGCGCCGGCGGCGAAACCGGCCAGGGCGATCAAAACCATATGGGAGAGCAGCACTTCCGCACAGCCTAGTCGGCCGGCGGGCCGATCGCCCTATCCGTCAGACGTGAGGTGCCTCTCGTCCACGGTCGACGCCGGTGCGCAGCTTGACCGACGCCGAGTACGCGAGGCTGCGAAAGCGCAGCACCGGGTCGTCGGAGGGTTCGATGCCGTCGGTCACCCGCATCGGGTCGAACACGACGATGTCGCCGCCGTGCTCGCGCTCGGTGTCCAGGCCGGTGATCTCCAGGGTGCCGACGAGGACGGTGTCGGAACTGCGCCAGGCCGCCGACGGGTCGACGGTCGAGTCCTCCGGCCCGGCGACCTGCACGCGGAAGTCGAACAGGACCGGGCCGCCCGCCAGCCGGTGGTTGAGCTCGCGGTGCAGAAAGTCGGGATCTTTGCCCTTGGCGGCCGACGCCGACAAAAACTGCTGACCCGCCGCCGGGACCAGGTGGTAGCGCACGAATCGCGAGCTGCCGTCGGCGGCGACCCAGCGGAACGCGTGCAGCCCGTGGTACTCGGTGGTGGCGTAGCTTGCCGGAATCCTGTTGGCGTCGCGCAGGATCGGCAGCGCGCCGATCAGCCGCGGGTGGGTGAGGAAGTATCCGGCCATCCGCAGCGGCATCGCCGGACCGGGCCGCATGGCCTTGAGCAGGTCGACGAACCCGTCAGGCGTGCTCGAGACGAACAGCCGCGCGGTCTGCGTCGACACGTCGGTGGTGGAGCCGTCGGGCAGCGTCAGCTTCACCGCCATCCCCCGCACCCCGGGCAGGCCGTCCGGCTGCTTCGGGTTGCCCGACCCGTTGGAGAACCGGAACAGCGCCGGCACCGGCGAACCGTCGAGGTGCCTGGCGCGGGAGAGCGTGGCCGCGTCGGGGGTGGCGGTGAACCTGCCGCGGTACAGCGTGCCTTTGGCGTGCAACGCGCGAGCGCCGGGCTGCGCGCCGCCGGTGCCGCGGATCGCGTCGATCGCCTCGTCGGGAGTGACCATGCGCGAATCTTAAGGCGCTAGTCGGGGAAGCCGAAGAGTTTGACGACGCCGTGATCGCGACCCGCGGTGTAGCCGCCGTCGACGGCGATGGCCTGGCCGCTGACGAACGAGGCGTCGGGCGACAGCAGGAACGCCGCCGTCGCCGCCACCTCCTCGGGTTGGCCCAGCCGCTGCAGCGCGTGCTCCTCGGTGATCGAGGCCAGCGGGCCTTCCATCCCCGGCAGCCCGAAAACGTTTCGGGCCATAGGGGTTTCGATGAAGCCGGGGCAGATGGAGTTGGCGCGGATGCCGCTCGGCCCGTAGTCCAGGGCGATGTTCTTGGTCAGCAGGACGACGCCGCCCTTGGCCGCGTTGTACGAGCTCCCGCCCGCCGTGCCCTCCAGGCCCTCGATGCTGGCCACGGTGACGATCGAGCCGCGTTCGCCGTCGAGGCGGGGTTGCTCGATCATCTTGGCCAGCGCCGCCTTGGCCATCAGGAAGGTCCCGGTGAGGTTGATCCCGATCACCCGATCCCATTCCTTGCGGTCGAGCAGGTGCACCGGGCCGCCGCCGGCCACCCCGGCCGCGTGGAAGAGGCCGTCGAGGCGGTCGGGCACGGCGGCCAGCACCGCGGCGATGGCGTCCTCGTCGGTGACGTCGGCGGTGACGAACCGGAACTGCGGGCCGAGGTCGGGCGGGTCGGCGAGGTCGGCGCCGACGACGGTGCCGCCCTCGGCCAGCAGGCGCCGCGCGGTGGCCAGCCCGATGCCCGACGCCGCGCCCGTCACGACGAAGGTGCGGGACCGCGCTCGATCGGCGTTGATCATGGCAGTGATAGTGGCACAGACGCCGCAGGGTGTGCGTCAGCGGCGTCGCGTGTGGCCCCAGGGCGGGAAAGCCGAATTTCCGCCGTGTGCGCACACTCAAAGCCCTCAGGGCACACTCATTGTGTGGAACACACACGCACCGCGACCGAAACGCTCGCCGGGTTCGTCGAGCGACACGCCCACCGACGACCCGACGACGTCGCGATGCGCTTCGGCGATCGGCAGTGGTCCTGGGCGCAGTGGGCGTCACGCATTCGGCGCGCGGCGGGGGCGCTCCTCGAGGCCGGCGTACGCCGCGGCGACTGCGTGGCGTTCCTCGACAAGAATCACCCGGCCTGCCTGGAGATCCTGTTCGGTGCGGCGTCGATCGGCGCGGTCACCACCGTCGTCAACTGGCGCCTGACCGGCGACGAGCTCGCCCACGTGCTCGAGGACAGCCGTCCCCGTTTGCTTTTCGTCGGCGCCGAGCTGCGTCCGGTGATCGAGGCGACCGCTTCCGCGGAACGGATCGTGGTGGTCGACGACGAGTACGAATCCCTGCTCGCCGCGGCAACTCCGGTGGCGCCCGAGGCCGTCGACGAGGACGACATCGCGCTGATCATCTACAGCTCCGGCACCACCGGGCGGCCAAAGGGTGTGCTGCTGAGCCAGCGGGCCCTGGCCAACCACGCGGCCAACCTCGCACCGGCGTTCCCCTTCGACGACGGCGACGCAAACCTGGTGTGCATGCCCCTGTTCCACGTCGGTGGCATCGGCTATGCCCTGTTCGGCATCCGGGCGGGCGCCCCGACGATCATGACCCGCGAGCCCGACGCCGCCGCGTTGATCGGTGCCGTGCGGGCCGGCGCGACGCACGCGTTCTTCGTGCCGCCGGTGATCGCGCGATTCCTTCAGGCCGGCGACACGGCGACCGCGGCCGTCGCCGGCCTGCGCTACATCGTGTACGGGGCCGCGCCCATGCCGCTGCCGTTGCTGCACCGCGCGCTCGAGACCTGGCCGGAGACGAACTTCGTGCAGGTGTACGGGCAGACCGAAGTGTGCGGGGCGGTCACCGCGCTCGGCGACGCCGACCACCGCGACCCCGACCGGCCGCATCTGCAACTGGCGGCCGGAAAGGCCGTGCTGGGCTGCGAGATTCGGGTGGTCCATCCCGAGACCGGTGACGTGCTGCCGCCCGGGGAGCCGGGCGAGATCTGGGTGCGCAGCAACCAGAACATGACCGGCTACCTGAATCGGCCCGACGCGACCGCCGAGACGATCACCGCCGACGACTGGGTGCGCACCGGCGACATCGGGCGCCTGGACGCCGACGGCTACGTCTACATCGAGGACCGGCTCAAGGACATGATCATCACCGGCGGCGAGAACGTGTACGGGCCGGAAGTGGAGAGCGTGTTGATCGAGCACCCCGCCGTCGCCGACGCGGCGATCATCGGCGTTCCCGACGACTACTGGGGTGAATCGGTCAAGGCGATCGTCGTTCCCAGCGCGGAGGTCGATGCCGATGACATCATCGCGTTCTGCCGCCGGCACCTGGCCGGTTACAAATGCCCGCGGACGGTGGACTTCGTGCCGTCGCTGCCGCGTAACCCCAGCGGTAAGATCCTCAAAGCAGCGCTGCGGGAACCATTTTGGCGAGGGAGGGCGCGCAATGTTTGACGCGGGGCGGCGCGATTGCGCGATCAGCGTGCTGGGCGGTCCCACGACCGTCGTCGACATCGCGGGCCGCCGGCTGGTGATGGACCCGACGTTCGATCCGCCGGGCGAACACGCCTACCTGACCAAGCTGACCGGGCCCGCGGTGGGCGCCGAGGAGCTGGGCCCGGTGGACGCCGTCCTGATCAGCCACGATCAGCATCCCGACAACCTCGACGACGACGGCCGCCGGATGGCGCTGGCGGCGCCGCTGGTGCTGACCCATCCCGGCGCCGCCGGGCGGTTGGGGCCACCGGCGGTCGGTGTGCCGGCGTGGGAGTCCTACGACCTGCCCGGTGGATCGGGACGCCTTGCGGCGCAGGCGGTTCCGGCGGTGCACGGCCCGGCCGACGGGCAGCGCGACGCCGGCGGCCACGTCAACTGCGAGGTGACGGGGTTCGTGCTGTCCGGGCCGGGTCTGCCGACCGTGTACCTCAGCGGCGACAACGCCTCGTTGAGCGCGGTCAAGGACGTCGCCGACCGGGTCGGCGCGATCGACGTCGCCGTGCTGTTCGCCGGGGCGGCGACCGTGCCGGCCAAGGAGCGGGGCCGGCCGTTGACGCTGACCTCGGCGCGCGCGGCCGCGGCCGCCGAGGTGCTCGGCGCGAAGGTGGTGATCCCGGCCCACGTCGACGGCTGGGCCCATTTCAGCGAGGGCGTCGACGACTTCGCCGCGGCATTCGACGCAGCCGGGATCGGTAACCTGCTGCGGGTGGCCGCCCACGGCGAGTGGATCGACCTATAGCCGCCCCTCGGCGCGCAGCTCCGGATGCACCCAGTCCGGCGAGCGCCGCTCCTTGAAGGCGCGGAAGCCCTCCCGGGCCTCGGCATCGCTGAGGCTGGCGGTCATGCCGATGCGGTCGTACAGGCCGAGGTAGTTGTCGATGCTGGACTTGATCACGCCGCGGGCGCGCGGCGCGGTCCGGCAGGCTTGGGCCAGTAGATCTTTCGCCGCGGTGAGCAGGGTCTCGTGCGGGACCACCCGGGTGACCAGGCCCCAGTCGAGGGCTTCGACCGCGGTGAGCACCCGGCCGGTGAACATCAGGTCACGGGTGCGGACCGGCCCGATCAGCCGGGCGAGCATCTGGCTGTAGTAGGTGTCGGCGTAGCCGCGGAACAACTCGGGCACCCGGAAGGTGGCCCGCTCGCTGACCACGGACAGGTCGCTGCACAGCGCGATCTGCATGCCGCCGCCCTGGCACAGCCCGTTGACCGCCGAGACGACGGGCTTGGCCGAGGTCCGCACCGCGTCGAACGGCGTGACGTCCATGCCCAGGGCGGAGCCGAAGGTCATCCAGTCGTCGGTTCCTCCCCCGCCGCCCATGTCGCCGCCGGGCGCGAAGATCTCGCCCGTTCCGGTGATCAGCAGCCCGGCCAGGTCAGGGTCCTCGTTGACCCGACCTACGGCGCAACGAATCCCGAAGTACATCGCGGGCGTGAAGGCGTTCTTGGCTTCCGGGCGGTCGATCGTGCACAGCGCGATCGGCCCCTGCCGCTCGAATCTCAGGTACGGGGTGCCCAGCCAGTCGCCCTCGGGAGGGCGGGGGCTACTGTCCTGGGTGGCCACGGGGCTCCTCTCGTCGGCGTGACATCGCGCCCCAAGACTGTAACGCCCGCTATGCGTACTGCAGCGTCGCGGTTCGGATGGTCTGCGCGGCGTCGGCGACCAGGGTGGCCAGCTGGTTCTGCAGGGCGGACGTGGCCTCGGCCACCGATTTGTCGCAGAAACGACAGTGGATCTTGAACTGCGGCTGGTCGTCTTCGTCCGGCCAGAAGCGGCGCGCGCCGACTTGGGCACCGGGGTCGAATTGAACCGCCTGATGCGGGGCTTCCTTCACGATCCTGCCCACGGGGTGGCGCTGCGGGCATTCGAGCTTCAGCACGCCGATCCCCTCTTGGTTGGCTGCCATGTTCGCCATCCTTTGCGTCTTGGTCCGGTACTGCCGATTGCACATTAAAGCGTTGCAGCGGCGGGAACAGTCGATCACGTTTGGACACGGCGTCGCACCGCTCGGGTCGCACTTTGCGCGGGGCGGGAACCGCCGGCGCAGAAACGCGACCTCCTCGTCGGTGGATCCGCAGGAGCTCCGGCTGCGGGGGCGAACGTCCAGGGGGCCGTTTCTTAACGGCGTGCCAACGCTGGCTGACGGGCGCACGACGTCACGGGCGCGTCCTAGCCGGTTCACCGGAAAAAGGTACATGCGTGCCACAAAAACGTTGCGCAATCGATACCGAATCGCTTAACTTGAGCACGGGGGGATTCACGTCACACGCGCGGGCACGATGTGGCGCATATCCCGGCATGGCCAGGGAGGCGGTCGCAACATGATGCGGCCGGCCTGAAGGAAGGGATAGCTCGTTGTCAGGACCAGAACCGGCCGCGCGGCCGGTCAGCCTTGTGCCCGTACACCGCACGTCGCGCACCGTCGACGACGATCGCGGTTGGGTCTCGAAGGCGCTGTGCCGAAAAATGGATCCCGACGAGATGTTCGTCCGGGGGGCTGCACAACGTAGGGCCGCGGTGTTGTGCCGCCACTGCCCTGTGCTGCAAGAGTGCGGGGCGGATGCGCTCGACAACAAGGTCGAGTTCGGGATCTGGGGAGGCATGACCGAGCGCCAGCGCAGGGCATTGCTCAAGCGGCACCCGGAGGTCGTCTCGTGGACTGACTTCTTCGACAAGCGCAACTCCCGCTCCGTCGGGTAGGCGGCCCCGGCCGCCGCAAGCCTGGCGGCGTTTGAATTCCTCGTTACGAAATTATTACAGCTGGCGGCGGTGCTCATTTACGATGCGCCACGGCACATGAAGGTCATCGAGGGCCGTTTGGGGCTGCCTGCCTGATTGGACGAGTCGCCGCCCCGCCGGCTGATGCGTGGCGACCCCGGGTCAGATTCGGTGCGCGGCTTGGATGAATTGTGCGGCGCGTTCGCCGATGACGACGCAGGGCGCCATGGTGTTGGCGGTGCTGATGCGGGGCATGATCGATGCGTCGGCGACGCGCAGGCCCTCGATGCCGTACACCTTGAGGTGTCCGTCGACCACCGACATCGGGTCGCGGCCCATCTTCGCCGTACCGCACTCGTGCCAGTAGGTGGTGACGGCGTCACGCAAATAGGTCTCCAACTCGGCGCCGCGCAGGTCGCCCGGCATGACCTCGCGCACGACGAACGGCCGCAGCTCCGGGGAGTTTCCGATCTCGCGCAGGGTTTCGACGCAGGCGATGGCGGTCTTGAGGTCTTCGGGGTCCGCGAGCGCGTTGGCTTCGATTCGAATGGGATCGGTCGGGTCGGGACCTGACAGCCTTAGCCGACCGCGGCTGTACGGGTGCGCGGGCGAGCCGAACAGGACCCAGCTGTTTTGCGGGAGGCCGTATTTCGCGGCGTTTTCCGCGGTGGCTTTCGGGAATGGGCCTGAACATGCGAACAGGTCCGGCCCCTGGGCGTCGGCCGCCCCGGAGTCCCAGAACATCGTCGCCCCGACCTGAGTGCTGCCCTGGATGTTCTCGGGAAACTCCCACACGCAGTCGAACCCGAAGTGGTCCTGAAGGTTGCGCCCGACGCCGGGCAGGTGCTGGCGCACGGTGAGGCCTACTCGGCGCAATTCGTCTTGGTCTCCGATGCCGGACTGCATCAGCACCTTTGGTGTGTGAATGGCGCCGAGCGACAGGACGACCTCGGCGTCGGCGGCTACCCGGTGCACGGTGCCGCCATGGACGACCTCGACACCGGCGGCCCGGTTGCCTTCCAGGATCACGCGGGTGACCAGTGCGTGCGGGACCACGGCCAGGTTCGGCTGCTGCCGGCGTGGGGCGGTGTAGGTGCGAAACACCGACAGGCGTTCCTGGTCGCGCCAGCGCAGGTCGGCGATGGCGGCGCCGCGGGTCTCCTCCATCAGGGGCCCGTTGGGGCTTTGGTAACTGGGGATCCCCAGTGCCCGCGCCGCTTCCAACGTCGCCGCCGCGAGCGGATGCGCGCCGGGTGCCGGTTGTACGAACACCGGGCCGCCCCTGCCCCGATGGTTTGGCTCGCCGGTGCCGCGCCAATCCTCGATCCGCCGGTACAGATCGAGGGTCGCCTCGTATCCCCAGACCGGTTCACCGGATTCGGCAGCGTAGTGGTCCCAGTCGCTGCGGTGTCCGCGCGCCCAGATCATCAGGTTGATGCTGGATCCGCCGCCGAGCACTTTACCCATCGAAAACGCGATCGCGCGGCCATGAAGCCGCGGGTCCGGCTCGGAGATGAATCCCCAATCGCGTTCGCTGCCAAGGTTGGACGGCCATTGGTTTGCGTCGGTCACGCTGGGGACGTCGTCGCTGCCGCCGGCCTCCAAAAGTAAGACCTTGATGTCGGGGTTCTCGGCCAGCCGGCCGGCGATCACCGATCCTGACGACCCAGCACCACACACGACGATGTCGTAACGCGGCTCCAACACAGTATCCACAAAGACCTCCTGACTCACCAGCTGGGTATATGGGCAGATACCTAGATTCACGCACGGAAAAGACGCGCGGTTCAATCACACTCGAAAAATGTGCCGCGGCCACTGAACGCGTACGCCCGCAACGCTTTACGCGGGTACCGCCCGCGGGTCGAACCGCGGCGGCCACGATGGCCAATCGGCCGCGGATTGGTAGGCGTGGCCGACGCGCAGCACGGTGGCCTCGTCGAAGGGCCCGCCCACCACCTGCAGACCGATCGGTAGCCCGGCGGCGGTGAAACCGCAGGGCACCGACAACGCCGGCAGGCCGGCAAGGTTCGCGGGGGCGGAGTATCGGATGTACGCCTGCACCGGGTCCTCGGTGACCCCGTCCGGCCACGTCACCTCCGGCTTGCCGGCGTCCATCGCCGCGACCGGCACCGTCGGCAGCGTCAGTTCGAACGGTTGCATGTGCTCAGGCCGCCGCCGTCTGGAGCCCGAGCGTGGCGCGCAGCCAGCGGCCCATCTCGGCGATCGCGCGGTCGACCTCCTCGACGCGGCCCGCCCCCATGATGAAGGAGTGCTGCCCCTCGTCGACCCGCCGGACGAGGACGTCATTGCCCGCGTCCTTCGCGCGCCGGGAGAAGGCGACGGCGTCGGAGGCGAGCAGTTCGTATTCGCCGTAGTACACCGCCGTCGGGGGCAGCCCGGACAGGTCGGCCCCGAGCAGATGCACTCGCGGATCGGTGAATTCCAGGCCGGTTCCATCAAGCCAGCACGACCGGAACAGTTCCAGTAGTCCGCGCGTGAGCAGCTTGTCCCGCTCGGCGTTGGTCTCGATGGATTCGCCCGACAGCGTGACGTCGGTCCACGGCGAGATGGACAGCACGGCGCCGGGCAGCGCCTCACCCCGATCACGCAGCCGCAGCGCGAGTTCGACCGCGAGATAGCCGCCGATCGAGTGGCCGACACTGCCGATCTTGTCGGGCCGGTAGCCCTGGTCGAGCAGCCAGCGGTAGGCGGTGTCCACGTCGTCGACCTGCGCCGGGTACTTGTGCTCCGGGGACCGCCGGAAGTTCAGCACCAGCGACCGCACGCCGGCCGCTTTCGCGATGTGCGCGGCAGCTTTTCGGTCCGAATGCATGGACATCAGCACGCTGCCGCCCATGTGCGTGTGCAGCAGCACCGATTCGGGGTCGCTGTCGAGCGGTATGCACCACAGGGCCTCGACTCCGCCGGCGTCCACCTCGGCGTAGGTCACGCCTTCGGGCTCCTTGGTCGCCAGGTGGATGTTCTCGGTGACGTCACGGATCGTCTCCAGCTCGAAGTTGGGATTCGAGGATCGCCGGCCGATCTCGGCGTAGAAGTCGGCGAACTCGACCGCCTGCTGGCTTGCCATGCTTTTTCCTTCCGTCGGACTATAGAATAACGATCACTATATAACGATCGCTATCCCATGGCTAGTCCCTGAGCGATCCCGGAAAGTGTCTGCCGCGCTTCCGATTCGGTTCCCGCCGCGGACGCACTAGGTGGTCACTTGCCTGCCTGGCCCCGCCGTTGCTGATGGTCAGCCGCAAAGAAGGGTCCCCGGCGGGAACCGCGTAGCCGCGGCGTACCGGACGGCCGAATTTAAGGTGGATCGCCTTCGCCCCCGGCAGTCACTTCGCGGCCCACTCCGCCGCCGGGTTCGCGACGCTACCTCGATTAGGAGAAGTACGCGTCGAACGCGCCGACGTCGGTCAAATGCGCTGTGACCTCTGAGATCTTGTCGCCACGGATGGTGAGCACGTTGACCACGTCCTGGTCGAGCCGCTTGCCATTGTGCTCACCGGTGTCGTGCAACGTGACCGCGACGGTGTCCAGGCCGAAAGCGAATCCCTTCGGGGAGATATGCAGCCCGTACTGGGCGAAGGTGTCGGCCAGCCTCGTGACGTCGTCGATTCCGGTCGCCCGGCCAGACACCACGCTGGAACCCGGGATCGTCCAGGCAACGTCGGGCGTGGCGTGTTCGGCGATCCCCGCATGGTCGTCGTGCACGATGGCCGTCGCGAACGCGCCGACGATGGCACGCTGGCGCTGCGTGGCCGCAGCGTCATCGTCCGGCGTGGCGCTCGAATTGCCGCCCGGGACAACGCAAATCAAGGCCATGGCGACAGCGGGGCCTGCCAGGACAGGTTTCCAAGCACTCGGAGCCCGCATGCCGTCCCTCGTTATTTGCGCTTGCCGGGTGAAATGAGCCTGCCCGCGGTCTCACTCGCGGCGTCAAGCACCTCTGCCTGCGTGGCGGGGTCGGACATCGCGCGCGAGATCGACACCGCCCCCACCATCAGCGCGACGACGCTCCACGCCCGGCGCTCCCGGTCGGCACCGTCGAGCACCTCGGCCACCCGCCCCGCCAGCGCCGCGATCTTGTGTTCGTAGGCTTTGCGAGTGGACAGCCCCGCCCGTGCCACATCAGCACTCAGCGTCGGCATCACACAGCCGTCGCCCGGGTTTTCCACGTGGTAGGCGCTGAGGTACTCCGCGAGAAAGTCCTTCAGCTTCGACAGGCGCTCGGCCTTAGTTCCGGACTCCGTCTCGGAAACGAACGGCTCACCGACGGCGGCATCGATGATCGCCTCGAGCATCGCTTCCTTGTTGGCGAAGTTCGAATAGAACGCCCCGGAGGTCACGTCCGCCGCGGCGGCGAGCCCGTCCACCCCGATCCCGTTGAAGCCGGCGACCTTCATCGACCGCGTGCCGGCCCGCAGCAGCGCGGCGCGCGCCTTTATCTTCTGGTCTGCCGGATATCTCATAGCAAGACCTTTATAGCATAACTATCGCTATCATATGATCGAATGGCCGGACGCCAGGATTCGTCAACGGTCTTTGCGGTCCGACCATCGCCTCGCGCCGGCGTGAGCTTCCGCCGACGGCCGGCACGAAGCGGCAGGTCAAGACACATGGATTTTGCCCGTTCAGATGCGATCTGGAACCCGCCAAGATCGCAGAACGCGTGCCTGACCTGTACTGATGCGTGTGGTCCCGGCTGGGATCGAACCAGCGACCTTCCGCGTGTGAAGCTGAAGCGATGTCGGAAGCGAGACGTTCATGCTGGACGAACTGGACCAATCTTTGGGGTTCAGAACACGCGATACGAGCGGCGCGGCGGATGCGCAGCGGATGAATTCTTGCCTTCCGGCCTAACCCGCGCCACACCGGCCCAGCGGATCGATAACACCGTAGAGGCACCGTAGAGGGTGGGCACCCCGGAACAACGTGCCCGCCGCAGTGGCTGCCCGCCACTCGTCCGACGTGCATTGCCTGGTGCGCCTTGACCTGTTAGGCCGAACCGGCCCGGCGAGATTGCGCCTGCGGGTCCGGTTCGGTGTCACCGACGACCTGCCAACGTTGAGTTTGGCCCGCCCGGGCGGTCTTGATCGTTGGAACGGAGGTATCGAGTGACTCATCCGTCGGGTATTCCGGTGTTCGAAAGGTTCTTTCGCTCGGTCGCAGGCATCAAGATCGACAAAAACGACGTCCGTCGCTTCCGGGAGTTCGTCGATGAGCAGATCGATGACATTGCTGTCGCCGGGCGCAACTCGGCCAAGTGGAACAGGCGTGACATGGTTATGGTGCAGGACCTTCCGATCACCAAGGGCGTCCAGGAGCGAATGCGCGAATTCGATAAGCTCCAGGAGGCCGAGGAGATCCGTGAGCTGCTGCGCCAGGTGACGCGGCAACCACCGGGGGACGTCGCGTTCGCTGAGGACACAGAGCGGCTGCTGCCAGAGTTGTTCGGCGGGTTGAGTATCGCGCTGGCCCGTTCCTTTCGCGTGGTCGACGCGACGGTGTCCAACCCGTCGACTGAGCACTGGAATCGGGTGTTCACGCTATTTCGGCTGGTGTTCTGACGTCCGGCGGTCTCTCGCTTGTCGTGACTGACCCAGGGGAGGGAAGTCGCGGGCCCGCAATCGTCTCGACAGTGCAGACGTTCGGCCGCGCGGTTGAGGCATTCTTGCTCCGCCGCCGTACAGAACAGTGGGTAAGTTCAAGTTTCGTGTCACGTTGCCGGGCTACCTGCGTGCGGGCGGCATTGAGGCGTCTCGGCGTATGGCGTGCTGAAAGTTCATGTGCTGCAAGCGGAAGGCGCCAAGTCAAGCAGGATCATCGTGAGTGAGTCGGCCAACGGACCACCTCAGACACCGTTGCGCCGGGCTGCCGGTCAGCCATCGGGGTTGAGGAATCGCCACGCCCTTGTCGCGGCATGGAGGTTGAACCGGGTATCGACGTTGCGGAGGTCGTGGCCGGTGAGTTCGGCGATGCGCGCCAGCCGGTAGCGCAGCGTGCTGCGATGGATGTGCAGTGCTGCTGCGGATTCGTCATAGTTTCCGCCGCATTCCAGATAATCGCTGAGGGTCGGGACCAATTCGGAGTTCTTGCTCTCGTCGTAGTCCAGGAGTGTGCCCAGCCATTCGCGCACGAAGGCTTCGACCGTGCCGCCGCCGTGGGCAGCGTCGATGAGGCGGTAGAAACCAAGCTCGTCGAACGCCGCTGCGCCTTCCGGATTGGCCGAGCGCAGCCGGATGTTCAGGGCGCGAAGCGCCTCGGTGAAGGACCGCGGCAAGTCATCGGGCACTTCGCAACGAGTGCCGATGCCGATCACGGTGGGCGTCCCGTCGAGACGCTCATTGATAGCGTTGTGCAACGCGCGCGGGTCCGGGCGTCCGTCAGTGAGCAGGACAATCAGAGTCCCGTGGCGCCCTTGCAGGTAGTTCAGATGCAACGCGGTCACAGCGCGCCCGGCGGCGGTTGCCAGTCCGTTCTCTGCGCGACCGCCACCTTGGACCACCACCACATAGTGCGGGCGCCGCAGGTCATGGCCCAGGGCATCGGCGCGAGCGTAGGCCCCATCCCGGTCGGTGCCGGCCAACAGATCGTCGACCAACTCGCGTCGCAGATTGAGCTCGATCTCGGCGAGACTTCGCTTGTGGGAAAGCTCCGACGCTAACACCGTAGTGCCGTAGCGCAGGGCGAACAGGCTGTCCTCGGCCACCGTGTTGTCCGGGTCGTGGAACGCCAGGACCCCAAGAATCTCAGCTCGGGGCTGGACGAGCATGAGCACCCGGCCCCCAATCCGCGCCGGACCGTTCTGTGCCGATAGCTCGTGTAGCAATAGCTCGCGCTCGTCGGTGGTCTGTTTGGGGTACGGGTGGAGTTGTTTAGGGCCGCCCCAGCAGCGTAGGTTGCCAAACCTGTCCTCGAGCCCCACCGGCAATGCCGCCAGGTCATAGAGCGCATTCACGATGCCCTGCTCGCCCATTCCCGCCGCCGCGCTCAGAACCTCGTATATGTTCGTTCGCACTTGCAACTCCGAAACCGTTGTGGCGAGTTCGCGATTGGTTTCCTCCAGATCGCTGTTGGCCTGTCGCAGCTGCCCCGCGTGACCGACTTCGCGCTCGTGCATTGCAACGTATGCCAAGGCGGCACCGGCTTGTTGGGCAAGGATTCTCAGCAACAGGATCTGATTTTCCGGCGGTGCACTGACGGCACTAAGCACCAGGCAACCGTAGACGGTGCTGAGGTGGCTCAGCGAAAGCGCCCACCCCCACCCTCCGCCTTGTACATCGACCGGTCCATCGCAGCCGGACACGCGAAGGTGCCGTTCGATTTCGGGATGTTCGGGTTGGGAGGCTGGAATGCGAACGAACCCATCATCCGCGGACCGGTAGCTGGCGGCGACCTGACAGGACGCCAGGTCGCCAACGGCCGCGGCGGCCGCCTGGAAGATCTCGCCGACGTCGCAATCACTAAAGGCGACGCGCGAGAGCACAGCCAGACTCGCTGGCGAAACCTGTCCGGCTTGCCAGCTGCGTCCTCGTGGTCTCGGTGATCCGCCGTTCATGTTGAATTGGCCGTGCCGAGCTACTCCAGCTCTCGGGCAAAGGCGGAGTGTCCGCTGATGCGCTACTGGCGATGGCGTACCCACCGTAAGCGATCCGAACTGGTGTTCCCAGTCCAGAAGTGTCCACCCCGCAGCTGGTACCGACAGCCTACGCCCATTGTGGTGCCGCCAGGACGAATCACAGCCGAAAATTTCGGCTGTCCAGGCGCACGCGACAGTCGCTGCAGATTGCCACACTCCTTATTTGGGAGCGAAGTACGACACGGGTCTCGGCTCGTGATCACGGCCGGCCGATGTCAGCGCCGCGGTGAAACACGTTCCGGCCTAGGCGAATAGGTGGTTTTGATGTGTCGTGGTCACCGACTTTGAGATAGCCGATCGCGCGCTGCAAATCCTCACCAGCGACAACCGAAGGGGATAGACGATGGCAACAGCGGTAGGCATCGATCTTGGGACAACAAACTCTGTAATCGCCGCCTGGCAGGGCGGGGAACCGATCGTGATACCCAATGCCGAAGGGGCGCGCACCACTCCCTCGGTGGTGGCGTTCACCGAAAGCGGCGAGCGCCTGGTCGGGCAACTGGCTCGGCGCCAGTCGATTATGAACCCAAAGGGCACCATCTATTCGGCGAAGCGATTCATCGGCCGCCGCTTCGATGAGATATCGGAGGAAGCCAAGGCGGTCAGCTTCGATGTCGTCGAGGGTGAGGGTGGCGCCGCTCGATTCGACGTGCGCGGCAAGCAGTATGCGCCTGAGGAGATCAGCGCACAGGTGCTGCGCAAACTCGTTGACGATGCCAGCAAGTTCCTCGGTGAGCGGGTCAAGGAGGCGGTGATTACCGTTCCGGCGTATTTCAACGACGCCCAGCGCAACGCCACCAAGGATGCCGGCCGGATCGCCGGCCTCGACGTGCTGCGCATCATCAACGAGCCCACGGCCGCGGCACTGGCCTACGGGCTGGACAAGAAGGGGCACGAGACTGTGCTCGTTTTCGACCTCGGCGGCGGCACGTTCGACGTCAGCCTGCTCGACGTGGGTGATGGGGTGGTCGAGGTCCGCGCCACGGCCGGTGATTCGCATCTGGGTGGCGACGACTTCGACCGTCGGCTCGTCGACTACCTCGCCGAGGAGTTCCAGCGTGAGAACAACATCGATCTGCGGAAAGATCCGCAGGCGCTGCAGCGGCTGTTCGAGGCGGCCGAGAAGGCCAAGGTCGAATTGTCGTCGGTGGCGCAGACCCAGGTCAATCTGCCGTTCATCACCGCCGACGCCAGCGGACCGAAGCATTTGACCACCGCGATCATGCGATCGAAGTTCGAGGACCTGACCGCGGACCTGGTTGAGCGAACGATGGGCCCGGTCAAGCAGGCGATGAGTGACGCCAAGGTGAGCGCGAACG
Organism: Mycobacterium sp. E787; assembly: GCF_001668725.1. Taxonomy (GTDB): domain Bacteria; phylum Actinomycetota; class Actinomycetes; order Mycobacteriales; family Mycobacteriaceae; genus Mycobacterium. The sequence continues at coordinate 88,994 of NZ_LZKL01000050.1, forward strand.
ACATCGACGAGGTGATCCTGGTGGGCGGTTCCACTCGTATCCCCGCAGTCCAGGCTTTAGTCCGCCGGCTCACCGGCGGCAAGGACCCCAACATGAGCGTGAACCCCGACGAGGTCGTTGCGCTCGGCGCCGCGATCCAGGCCGGTGTGCTCAAGGGCGAGGTCTCCGACGTCCTGCTGCTCGACGTCACGCCGTTGTCGCTGGGCGTGGAGACCGCTGGCGGGCTGATGACCAAGATCATCGAGCGCAACACCACCATTCCGGCACGCCGCAGCGAGGTGTTCACTACCGCCGCGGATAACCAGCCGGCCGTGGATGTGGTTGTCCTACAGGGTGAACGGGAGCTGGCCGGGGACAACCGGGTACTCGGTCGATTCAAGTTGGAGCACATCCGCCCGGCCCCCAGGGGTGAGCCGCAGATCGAGGTCATCTTCGATATCGACGCCAACGGCATCCTGCACGTCACGGCACGCGATAAGGACACCGGTGCCGAGCAGGGCATCACCATCAGCGAGCAGTCGAACCTCGATAAGAGCGAGGTGGAGCGGATGCTCGCCGAGGCCGAGGCCAACCGCCGTGAGGACGAGCAACTGCGCAAGGCCGTCGAGGCGCGCAACGCGCTCGACTCGGCGGCTTACCAGGTGGAGCGCCGGCTTGCCGAACTGGGCGATTCGGCGGCGCCGCACGATCGCGCACGGGCCGAGATGCTGGTCGCCGACGCGCGCCAAGCCGTCAAGGAAAATGCACCGATGGACCGGGTGCAGTCGCTGACCTCGGAACTGCAGCAAGTGCTTTATGGGCTGCAACCCACGCCGTCCGGTGGCGGCAACGGGCAACCGACAGGCGACGGCCAGGGCTCGCCGGTGCGCGATGACGACGTGGTCGACGCCGAGTTCGATCGGGGATGAGCCGTGATGGTCAGCCCCGTAGAGCGTTCCAAGACCGAAGAGGACGGTGGCCGGGTCGACGAAAGCCCGCCCGAAGCGGTTGCTTCTCAGTCTGATTCAGACAAGGAGCGCGCCCAACTCGAGGACCGCTGGCGGCGCGCTGTCGCCGATCTGGACAATGTGCGCAAGCGGTATGCCCGCGAACTGGACCGCGAACGAGCAGCGGAAAGATCCAGGGTGGCCGGCGCGTGGCTGCCCGTCGTGGACAACCTGGAGTTGGCGATCAGTCATGCTGGCGACCGGTCCGACGCGGTCCTCGACGGCGTGCGGAGCATTCTCGAGCATGCGCTACAGATCCTGGAGCAGCTCGGCTATCCGCGCGATGCGGAGGCAGGGGTGCCCTTCGACCCCGAGCGTCATGAGGTGGTCAGTGTGGTGGACCAGCCGGACAGCGCGCCGGGGACGGTTCTCGAAGTGCTTCGACCGGGCTACGGCGAAGGTTCGAGGCAACTGCGGCCGGCGGCCGTGGTGGTCAGCCGACGCGGGGAGTGACGCTCCGTGGCCCGCGACTACTACGAAGTGCTCGGGGTGTCGCGGGACGCGACCGCCGATCAGATCCAACGGGCGTTCCGCACATTGGCCCGCAAGCATCATCCCGACGTCAATAAGGACCCTTCGGCCGAAGAACGGTTCAAGGAGGTCAACGAGGCTTATCACGTGCTGTCGGACCCTGAAACCCGCAAGCGCTACGACCGATTCGGCGAAGACTTCCGGAAGGTGCCCGAGGACTGGGAGGAGCGGGTGGGCGCCGGTGCCGGTGGCGTCCGCGGCGCAGGGCCCTCCGGCGCGCGGGTGCGCTACGGCCAGGGCTTCGGCGGCGCCGGCGGCATCAACATCGAAGACCTTTTCGGCGACATGTTCGGCGGCAGTGGCGGATTCGGACCGATTCCGGGCGCCGACCAGGAAGCGGTGCTGGAGCTGACCGTTGAGGAGGCCTATCGGGGCGGCAAACGGCAGATCTCACTGGATGGCCGCAACTACGGGGTCAACATTCCCGCCGGTGTCATCGACGATCAGCGGATACGGCTGGCGGGAGAGGGCGGCCGAGGTAGCGGCGATGGACCGGCCGGAGATCTGTACCTGCGGGTGCGCATCAAGTCGCATCCCCGATTCCGGCTCGACGGACGCGACGTCACCGTCGATCTGCCGCTGTCACCGTGGGAGGCGGTGCTGGGAACCACTGTCGCTATTCGAACTCCCGGCGGGGAAGCGAAAGTCAAGGTGCCGCAGGGGTCGTCGACCGGTCGGCGGTTGCGGCTGCGCGGCGAAGGCATGCCCAACCCGCGCGGTACCGCCGGCGACCTGTACACGGAAATCAAGGTGATGGTGCCGCCCAAACCCACGGCGCGGGAACGCGAGCTGTTCGAGCAACTAGCGGCGGAGTCCACCTTCGACCCGAGGAGGCGACGATGACCACCTCTCGCTACGTCCTAGCGCGGCGGCCCCGAATTCAACTCGACGTCTTCGCAACACGCTGCGCGTTGCATCCCGACATGGTGCGTCGACTGGTGGCGCTCGGCCTCATCGCCTGCCAGCAGGATGCCCGCGGCGATCTCTGGTTCGAACCGTCTGCGTTGGCGACGGTCGCCCGCATCCAGCGGTTGAGGACCGGTCTGGGACTGAACTACGCGGCGATCGGGCTCGTGCTCGATCTGCTGGACCACATCGAAGAGCTGGAATCCGCTTCTCGCCGAGGGAGGACCCCGCCGTGGACGTCAACAAGCTGACGCAGAAGTCACAGGAGGCGTTGGCCGAAGCGCAGAGCATTGCGACCCGAATGGGTCATACCGAGGTCGACGGCGAACACCTGTTGATGGCGCTGATCGACCAGCCCGAGGGGCTCGTACCGCGGCTGCTGGATCAAACGGGCGCCGACACTGCGGCCCTGCGCGCGGACCTGGAACGCGAGCTGAATCGCCGGCCGAAGGTAAGCGGCCCGGGCGCCGCGCCGGGTCAGGTGTCTGTCACCCGGCGCCTGGCGACGTTGTTGGAGGCCGCCGAGCGAGAAGCCAAGCGGCTCAAGGATGAATACGTGTCGGTGGAGCACCTTGTCATCGCCCTCGCCGAGGAGGGCTCGGCGAGTGCCGCCGGACGGATTCTGGCCTCCCATGGTGTTACGCGGGAATCGTTCCTCGGCGCGCTGACCAAAGTCCGCGGCAACCAGCGGGTCACGTCAGCGTCGCCCGAGGGGGCCTACGAGGCGCTGGAGAAGTACGGCCGCGACCTGGTCGCCGAGGGCCGCGCCGGCAAGCTGGACCCGGTGATCGGCCGAGACTCCGAGATCCGCAGGGTGATTCAGATCCTCAGCCGTAAGACAAAGAACAATCCGGTGCTCATCGGCGACCCGGGAGTCGGCAAGACCGCGATCGTGGAGGGCCTGGCCCAGCGGATCGTTCGCGCCGATGTCCCGGAAGGCCTGCGGGACAAAACCATTTTCTCCCTCGACATGGGTTCGCTGGTGGCAGGTGCGAAGTACCGGGGTGAATTCGAGGAACGGCTGCAGGCGGTGCTGTCAGAGGTGAAGGCGGGCGAGGGTCGAATTCTACTGTTCGTCGACGAGTTGCATACCGTGGTCGGCGCCGGGGCAACGGAGGGGTCGCTGGACGCCGGCAACATGCTCAAGCCGATGCTGGCCCGCGGCGAGCTGCACATGATCGGTGCCACCACCCTCGACGAATACCGCAAGCACATTGAAAAGGACGCCGCCCTGGAGCGCCGGTTCCAGACCGTGCTGGTCGACGAACCTGACGTCGAGGACACCGTTTCGATCCTGCGCGGGCTTCGCGAACGCCTCGAAATCTTCCACGGGGTGAAGATTCAGGATGCCGCGCTGGTCGCGGCGGCCACCCTGTCGCACCGCTACATCACCGACCGCTTCCTGCCCGACAAGGCGATCGACCTCGTGGACGAGGCGTGTGCGCGACTGCGCACCGAAATCGACTCGATGCCAGCCGAGTTGGATGAGATCACCCGTCGGGTCACCCGCCTCGAGATCGAGGAGGCGGCGCTGGCCAAGGAGACCGACGCGGCCAGCAAGTCCCGGCTGGAGGAACTTCGCAAAGAATTGGCCGATCTGCGCGCAGAGGCCGACGCCCGGCACGCCCAATGGGACGCCGAACGGCAGGCGATCCGGCGGGTACAGGAACTGCGCGGGCAACTCGAGCAGCTCCGGCACGAGGCCGAAGAAGCCGAGCGCAACTATGACCTCAACCGGGCGGCTGAGTTGCGCTACGGCCAGATCACCGAACTGGAACGCAAATTGCAAGCGGCCGAAGAACAGCTGACGTCCAAGCAGGGCGAAAAGCGGTTGCTGCGCGAGGCCGTCACCGAGGACGAGATCGCCGAAATCGTGGCCGCGTGGACCGGCATCCCGATCGCGCGATTGCAGGAAGGCGAACGTGAAAAGCTGCTGCGGCTCGACGAAATACTGCACGAGCGGGTGATCGGCCAGGATGAGGCGGTCCAGCTCGTCGCCGATGCCGTGATTCGGGCCCGCTCTGGAATCCGGGATCCGCGCCGCCCGATCGGGTCGTTCATCTTCCTGGGACCCACCGGGGTCGGTAAGACCGAACTCGCGAAGACGCTGGCCGCGGCACTGTTCGACAGCGAGGACAACATGGTCCGGCTTGACATGAGCGAGTACCAGGAGCGGCACACGGTGAGCCGGTTGGTCGGTGCGCCACCGGGATACGTCGGCTACGAGGAGGGCGGCCAGCTCACCGAAGCGGTGCGTCGCAAGCCCTACTCGGTGGTGCTGCTCGACGAGATCGAAAAGGCGCACGCCGATGTGTTCAACACCCTGCTGCAGGTGCTCGACGACGGCCGGCTCACCGATGCACAGGGCCGTCAGGTCGACTTCCGCAACACGGTGGTCATCATGACCTCCAACATCGGATCGCACTACCTGCTTGACGGCGTCACCGCGGACGGCGAGATCAAGCCCGACGCGCGCGACCGGGTGATGGCCGAGCTGCGCGGACACTTCCGGCCCGAGTTCCTCAACCGCGTCGACGACATAGTGTTGTTTACTCCGCTGTCGATGCCGCAGCTCGAACGGATCGTCGAGCTGCAGCTGGCCGAGCTGCGGGATCGATTGGCGGAAAGGCAAATCGAGCTTGACATCAGCCCGGACGCTCGCCGGATGATCGCCGAACACGGCTACGATCCGGTGTACGGGGCGCGGCCGCTGCGCCGCTACATCGCCCACGAGGTGGAGACCAAGATCGGCCGGGCGTTGCTACGCGGCGGTATCGCGGGCGGTGGCAAGATCCGCGTCACCGTGGACAATGGCGAACTCGCCGTGGCCTATTCGGAACCGGCCCTGGCGGCCTGAGGGAGGAGGCGCCATGGAAACAGACATCGTGACATGCCCGCACTGCGGAAAACGCAACCGCGTACCCGCGGCGGCCGCTGGGAAGCCCCGGTGCGCCAACTGTCGCCAGTGGCTGCCGTGGATCGCCGCGGCCGGTGACCCGGACTTCGCCGAGGTTGCCGAAAAGTCCTCGGTTCCAGTACTTGTCGACCTGTGGGCGACCTGGTGTGGACCGTGCCGCATGGTGAGTCCGGCGCTGGAGCAGCTCGCCAGCGAACGCGCCGGACAACTCAAACTGGTCAAGGTCGATGTGGACAAGGCACCGGCGATTTCGCAGCGGTTCACGGTGCGGGCGGTACCGACACTGCTGCTCCTTGACCACGGGCAAGTACTGGGGCGGCAATCGGGTGCCGCTCCCGTTGCGGCGCTGCGCAATTGGCTTGACCAGGCACTGTCAACGACAACCAAGGAGGCGCGATCATGACGTCGACATTCATCGACCCCGACTTGGCGGCTATTCGCCGGGTCACTCCGAGAACTCCCGATGGCTGCGAGGAATGTTTGCGTCTGCATACCCCGTGGCTCCATCTTCGGTTGTGTCTGAGTTGCGGGCACGTCGGGTGTTGCGATTCGTCTCCGATGCGCCACGCCCGTAAACACGCCCGCACGGTTGGCCATCCCATTGTGCAATCGTTCGAGCCCGGTGAGTCGTGGCGTTGGTGTTATGTTCACGAAATCTACGTCTGAGGTGGCTGATGTCTGACGTAACGTCCGTGGAATCGTCGGTCCCGGCATCCCAGGAGTGGGAGGAGACCCCGGACCTGTTCGGTGCATACCCACGGTTGACCGAGGACCAGATCGCGACACTGCTTCCCGGCGGCAGCAGGCGGCGGGTCGGGGTTGACGAGGTCCTGGTTCGCGAGGGGATGCGATCCGACGAGTTGTTTGTGGTGTTGTCGGGCAAAGTCGCAATCGTGACCGACGACGATTCGGGTGAGCGGCGGCTGCTGCGCGTGCACGGAGCCGGTCGATTCCTGGGGGAGCTCGGTGATCTGGAAGGCCAGCCAGCGTTCTACACCGCGATCGTTGTGGTCGATGGCGAGGTGTTGGCGGTTCCCACCAGTCGCGTGCGTGCCCTGGTCGCCCACGACCAAGTTCTGAGCGACCTGATTTTGCGTGCATATCTCGTGCGTCGTTCCCTGTTGATAGGGCAGCGCGTCGGGTTCCGGATTATCGGGTCGTGTTTCTCGCCCGACACCGCCCGTTTACGAGAGTTTGCCGCCCGCAACCGATTACCGCACCGATGGCTGGATCTGGAACGTGACCCCAACGCTGAACGGCTGCTGCACCGTTTCGGCATTCCGCCCGAGGACACGCCGGTGGTGATCTGGGGCACCAGGGTGCTGCGCAATCCCAGCAATGTCGAGCTGGCCCGGGTGGTGGGCCTCACCGTGCCCGACGTCATCACCGACGAACGCGACGTGATAGTAATCGGCGCCGGTCCGGCCGGTCTCGGTGCCGCCGTGTACGGCGCTTCAGACGGGTTGCGGACTTCGGCGATAGAGCGGATCGCCGTCGGCGGCCAGGCCGGGACGTCGTCGCGCATTGAGAACTATCTGGGCTTCCCGGCCGGAATATCCGGGTCTGACCTCGCTGAACGTGCATTTTTGCAGGCCGATAAGTTCGGCGCGCGAATTTCGGTGTCCGCAGAGGCCACCGGTCTGGAATCTGACGGCGGACAGCTCCAGATCAGGTTCGCCGACGAGACCGTGGCCGTCGGCCGCTCCGCGGTGCTGGCGACCGGAGCACGTTACCGCCGCCTGGCCGCCTCGGGGATCGATGCATTCCATGGCAACGGCGTGTATTACGCCGCAACCTATCAGGAAGCGCTGCTGTGCGGTGACGGCCCAGTCGTCATCGTCGGGGCCGGTAACTCCGCCGGGCAGGCGACCGTGTTCCTGGCGACTCAGGTGTCGCGGGTATATCTGCTGGTGCGGGGAGACTCCCTCGACAAAAGCATGTCGCGCTACCTCGTCGACCAGATCGTTCAGCAGCCGCGGGTGACGGTCCGTCTCAACACCGAAGTCGGCGAAGTCCACGGCGACGAAGCATTGAATTGCGTTGTGGCCGAGAATAATCAGACCGGTGAGCGCGAGTCTATCAGGGCGCGCGCACTTTTCGTGTTCATCGGGGCGGACCCGAACACCGAGTGGTTGGCCGGCACGGTCGCGCTCGACCGCCACGGTTTCATCGAGACCGGGCAGGCCGCAGCGAATCACATGGCCGGCGCAGACGGGCTCGCGACGGCCCGCCGCCCGGTCTTCTTGGAAACCAGCGTGCCGGGTGTCTTCGCCGCCGGAGACGTACGCAGCGGGTCGGTGAAGCGAGTGGCATCCGCGGTCGGCGAGGGAGCTATGGCAATCCGCCAAATCCACGAGTACTTCGGGATCTGATCGGCTGTCGCCCCGGGGTGACCGGCCACCAGCCAACCGGGATGACGGGCCGAGGGCAGCCAATCGGGTCAGACGCGCAGACTCTCAATGTCGTGCCGGACTCAGTACGGTCACCAGGGACGTTTGGCCGTGTGGGGTACGGGTATGCCGGGGACCAATGCCAGGCGCCCCGTCATCGATCTTGCTAGTCGCCGATCCCGGTGTTCCGGAGGCGATCGCCGAACGCCTTTCGGATTCGCTCCCGAGTGCGCTGACGGGCTGTGCTGCCGCAGATGGCAAGTGGGACGTGTCCGTGCGACGCGACTTCTATCCGGTCGACGAGCATACCGAGGTCTTAGAGGTGATACGCATCATTGACCCGGCTGGCGCGCCCGAGGACATCGTTATCTACCTGACCGATCTACCGCGACGCGTCGGGACGACGCCGGTGATTGTTGATATCAGCTTGAACGACCGGTTCGGACTGATTTCTATCCCTGCAGTGGGCGGTGTGTTCATCGATCGCCGGGTGAGGAACCTGGCACAAACAGTCGTGACCGAGCTGACGTGCCAGTCGGGGAGGCAACACGGATCCATGAAGCGGCTGACGCGGACCCAGGTCGACGGTGTTGTCCGATACGTCGCGCCGACCGCCCTGTCACGTCTGCACCTTCTGATGGGAATGGTTTACGCCAACCGTCCGTGGCGATTGGCTGCTGGTTTGTCCAAGGTGCTGATGGCGGCGTTCGCCACCGGGGCTGTGAGCCTGGCATATCCGACAATGTGGCAGTTGTCCGACACGATGGGCCCGTGGCGGTTGAGCGTGGCGACAATCCTGGCGAGCGCAGCGATGATCGGGTGGCTCATCCTCCACCACAAATTATGGGAACGGCCGCCGTCGGCCGGCGGACGTGAACGCGCGGTGTTGTACAACACAGCGACTGTCATCACCCTGACCATCGGCGTCGCCATTCTCCACATCGGGCTGTTCATCCTGCTGCTGGTGACCGCCTGGTGGACGCTTCCGCCACATATGGTCGCCCGCGAGATCGGACACCCCGTCGGTCTCTCATCCTTATTGCTGATGGCCTGGCTGGTGGCAGCGGTAGCAACATTGGGCGGTGCCCTGGGATCGGGGATGGAGGACGATGAGGCCGTCAAGGCCGCGGCATATGGGGTTCGGCAACGTCAGCGATTCGACAAATCGAACTGATGCACGTCCCAGGGCAGTGCGGGGTCTCCGCCCGCCACCCCCACCGCCCTGGTCGCCGACGCCGACCACGCCAACCGTGGTGTCATGGGCCTCGAGTGGCTGGACCCCTTACCAACCGGGCTGGCGCGATTCCGGTTGCAAGACATGCGCTACCGGTGGCGCAAACGCACATTCTTGCCGGCGAACTGGAAGACCGTCATCGACGCTTTCATCGAGGGGCTACCACGCGCCCGGCACCCATCCGCAGACCATGCGATCGGCGGAAGGTCCACGGCCGTCCGCCGAGCCCGCACCGCCACAGGAGTACGTCTACGCTCCCTACACCCCAACCATCACGTACGAGAACCACTCCCGGTTCGTCTACACGCAGCGTCCCGAGTACGCCGGCCGCGCAAGGGCCGCGGCCCGATCGTCGCCTTGCGCCCAAGTGAGCTTCCGCTAACGCCCTTCACGAAACGGCGGGACCAGACCCATCGTCCGCCGGTCATCCGCCGCGAGCTACCAACAAATTGCGGGGATTTTCGCCCGTTCGGACGCCATCTCGAGCCCACCAAGATCACAGAAACGCGTACCTGACCTGCACCGTCTCAAGTGGTCCCGGCTGGGATCGAACCAGCGACCTTCCGCGTGTGAAGCGGACGCTCTTCCACTGAGCCACGGGACCGGGCGCCGGAAGGCAACGACGTCGAAGGGTAGCACGACGCGGACATCGCCGATCGCGCCACGTGCGTCGTCGGGCGCGCTAGCCTAGAGCGGCAACGTAACCAAGAGATTTGTGCAGGCCCGCTCGGGTGGACTATCGTCGTCCTTCGCAACGGGCGACGATCTCGCCCGTTGCGCGCGGACGTAGCGCAGTTGGTAGCGCATCACCTTGCCAAGGTGAGGGTCGCGGGTTCGAATCCCGTCGTCCGCTCGAGGGTGCAAGTGGCATCAATCCCCAGCGGTGGAGTGGCCGAGTGGTGAGGCAACGGCCTGCAAAGCCGTGCACACGGGTTCGATTCCCGTCTCCACCTCCAGATTTGACCCCCGGCGCGATTAGCTCAGCGGGAGAGCGCTTCCCTGACACGGAAGAGGTCACTGGTTCAATCCCAGTATCGCGCACCAGAGTTTATGCAGCTCAGAGAACGTTTTCACACCGATTGATTTGGGCTCTGCCAAAAACGTGCCAAACCGTCATCGGACGGCGTTTGCTGAGTCCCGGACTTGCGTTCACCACTAGTCCAGCGCCCTTTCCGGCTCCCCGTTGCCGCGCTTCCTCCACCTGGCTTGGCGAGGGTCCGTGAACATGAACTCGACGTGCTCCGTGCTCGGCGTGTGCGGGTCGCCGCCGAGGATGCCTAAAGGCTCCGTGGATTGGTCGGCCGCCAGTACGGCCATGTCGCTTGGCGCGATCCGGCCCGAGGCAGAGTTTTGAAACACCCGTACATCACTGCCGGTCGCATACTCCTCGATGTGCAGCGCGAACACGGGCTCGGTGCTGCGGTTGTGAATCACGACATTCCGCCGTCCCGGCTCGGGCGGGTCCATTCCGCTATATGAGCGGTTAATGAATGGTTCATGCTCAGCGACGATCAAGCGGGCCTGGCCCGCTTCCCTGTCCCGGCGCTCACGCTCTCCACGTCTCCACTCTCGTGCGGCGAACCACAGCACGCCGAAGGTCGCGAAACTGCCTAGCGCGGCCAGATACTCCGGGAGACTGCCGAACGCCGGTCGCCAGTTCTCGCTGTACAGCATCACGGCCTGGACCCCGACCACTACGAGGAGCACCAGGGCGAGGGCCGCGAACGCTAGGGCGAGCCAGCAGATATGGCGCTTAATCCATTCCTTCACGCCGCGAAGCGTAGTGCCGGCGGAGCATCAAGAGATACTTAGGTGATGTCACGCTCCCGTCACGGTTACCGTCACCGCAGTCGGTCGTTTCGTGGGCGTTCAGCACCCGCGGTGACGGTTAACGTGACGGGTCGGTGACGGTTTATGACGCGCCGTGCCACGGTTTCTTGAGCTGTTGGGCGGCCAGCTCGGCCACTTCGCGGCGCAACGCGGCCACATACTCGCCGCCCAGCGGTTGATACCGGCGCCGCATCGACGCCAGCTCGGTCGCCAGCTCCCGCGTCAACCGCTTGCGCGCCGCGTCGTCCAAAATCAGCGGCACGTCGAAGTCGTGGGCGGCGTCCCGCTCGTCCTGGCGGCACCGCTCCCGGTAGGCGCGCTGGCGGCACCGCGCCGAGCAATACAGGGTGCCGCGGCGCCGCCCAGGACCGACCCAACGACGACACACCACGCAATGAAAGCGGGGAGCGGCCCCGGTCACTTGCGCTCGAATCGTCCGAATCGACTCCCCCCGCTCATGCCGCCGGATCACCTCACGCCGCATCCGATGCATGTCTTCACGGCTCAACCGGCGCCGCGCCGTCGGATCACCACTATCCTTACCGAAACTCATTGCAATACAGTATCTTTCAGCCATAGCAAACACGATCCCGCCGTTTTGGGACACCACCGGGACACCAAACCCGCAGGTCAGCGGCCCCAAGTTTTGCCAGCGGTCCACAAACGGGGAGTTCGGTGTCCACAGGGCCGGCGCGCACGTCCTCCGCACGCGCCACCCCCACGCGCTCATAGACTTTTGGGACCGTCCATTTCCGGCCGAATCGCCTTTCCCCATACATAACGGCAATGCAGAGCATAAATGCCCTAGCCGAGCATCCCCGCGGCGCGCGAGGGTGAATCGAAACGCGCAAAAAGGACCTGGACATCCAGCAGCAGCGCGGACAGGGCTGTGACGGAGGTGAGAGATGAGAAAACTGCTAGGTACGGTGGCCGCGATGCTGCCGCTTCTGGTGTTGGGCGGTGTCTTGGGCGGCCTGGGAGTGGCTGGCGCTGATGATGACCAATGCTTCACGCACTACATACCGATCAACGTGACTGAGCGGATCTGCTACCACCCCGACGGGAGCTATCAGCAATGCCGTTGGGGCGGCGCGATGATCGGTGGAGGACGGTGCTGGGACTACCCGCCGCCGCCGACGCCACCACCGAACCTTCCATCCGGCCCAGGGTATGTGCCACCACAGCCTTAAAACCCCTTGACGCGATCAGACTCAAGGGCGCGGACCAGGCGCGGGTTCAGCCCCATGATCTCAACCATCACAGTGCCGCGGCGCCGGCGCCGCCTTCGGCCAATCCTGCCGCGTCACCGCCCAGCTCCGCGCCGCCTAGTTCGGCGCCATCGGTTTCGACTTCGGCGGATGGGCCCCAACCGGGCTCGACCGGTGTATCCGGTGGCGCGGCTTGGCTGGTCGGGATCGGATCGCTGGGATAGGCCATCGTTGCCTTGAGCAACGTCGAATTTTTCGCGGTGTCCAAGAGCGCCTGATAATTCGCGGGGTAGACGCGGGCGCGGGCGCGGGTGGAGTCGGAGCGGTTTTGGATCAGCGCGTCGTATCGAGGCGCCTCACGGCCGGGCCGGCCGATGTGCTCGGCCAAGCTGTTGGCTTCGTCGCAAATGTTTTGTGCGCGTTGGGTTATAGCCGCGACGACGGCGGGATGATGCAGTAACGCTCGCATGGTGTCGGTGTTGAAAGTCATGCTGTGGCCGTGCCCTAGGTCGATGTCACGCGGGATGGTTTCGTCGCCGATGTTGGTGGGGCCTTCGGCTAAGCCCCACCCGGCGACCTGCTCGCCGAATGTGCCTTCGCCGCCCGTCCCGACGCCTAATGCTTCGCCGAATGTTGCTTCGCTCACGGGTTTTCGTCCGCGTCGGGGTCGTCGGGGTCCCAGTCATCGTCGGGTTCTTCTTCGGGCCGCGGCCCGTATTCGGACGGCGGGTATTCGTCGGCGGGCCAATCCCCGTCACCGTCGTCGTCGCCGCGGTAATCCGGGCCGTCATACGGACATTCACCGGGCGGGCAATCCCGGCACGCCTCGACGACGTCGACGTCGTCGTCGTCGACCGGCTCGCCGCGGATGAGCCGCAGGCCGTCGCTGATTTTCACGGCCCGCTCCCGTCGTCGGGGGTGTCGCCGGCGTGGTCGGGGTCATCGGGCTCCCAACCCGTCTCGGGCTCGCGATCACCACTCGGATACGGACGGGTGTACGGGTGGTCATCACTCGGATGGGGGGGCGTATCCGGGTGTTCTACCGCGGTCACGTCGGGGCCGTTCGGGCCGTAATCCCACCCGAAATCCGGGCGGCGATCCCAATCGGCGTACGGATCATAAATCGGTTCGTCGGGGTCGAACGACGGCAACGGCCACAAGATCTCCCCGTACGCGTCGCTGTTGGGTGAGTCCCACGGCTCACCCGTGGCGTACGGGTCACCCAGCACGCCCTGCGGCCCGGCCGGGCGGCCCGGCGGCTGTAGCTGGCGGCCGGTCAGCGGGTCAAACCATCCGGTCATCGCGGTTTTCTCAATCCTTTGACCGGCTCCGCGGAGCCCCACGCGCAAAACTCGACGCCGGTCAGTATCGGCAAGGTGACAGTTTCACCCGGCCCATACACGGTGCCCCGGTAATGGATGCGCCATTTCGGTAGAACACGCACCGTCACGTTCATGAGGTCGGCAAATTCGAGATAACCAGGCAGGCGGGCGGACGAGTTACAGCCAAAACCAGCCTTTCTTCAGCGACCGTTCTCAGAATGTTGCGGCTGAAATCGTCATTCGTGTAGCCAATTCTCATGCTCAATGGTTCGCGAATTGCCACATAGCCGAGTTTCGACGTGTCGAGTAGCAGGCCTTGGCCGATAACCATTTGCGTGGTCTGCAGAACGGGAATGTTGAACACTTCGTTGGCTTGGTCGGCGGTCGGGTCGGGTTGGGCCATGAACCTGCCGTAGCTGTCTTTAACCCGGCGAATACTACTCCACGTAGTAGGGTGGAGTACCAGCAAATCTGGTGTCGCCAATGCGGGGCCAACACGCAATTCAGCAATGCTTTTCTCGATGGCATCGAATGCTGTGAGCAGGCTGGACCCGCTCCCACCCGTATCCACCGACGCGTCATACCGCAAAACGCCGGGCGTCGCTAAAAAGCCGACCATGCCTGGAAACGGTTCGCTCGGCGGTGACCCCGCAAACGTCAAACCACTCTGAAGTAATTGGTAATTTTCAATATCAATAACTCGGCGATACAATTCAGCGCCGCAATAGGACCGAAAAGCGGGCCAATCGTTTATTACTTCCCAACTCAGACCATTGTTCGCGGCGAGTTTGACCGCGGTCGCGGTCAGCGCGTCCGTCTCGAATATCAATTCGGGTTTCAGGTCCCCTTCGGCGACCGCCGCCGCTTCACCCGACGTACTAATATGCCTAATAAATGTAATCGCCGGCGTTTCAATTGCATAACCGGGCAACCGATTCAACAAACGGCTCTCGTGAATGGCCTCGACCGGGAACGGAAATCGCGTGGCTGGCAATAATGGGTCGGCGGTGCTAAAGCCGGGTGAGCGTGTTTCGATGCGGCAGTGTTCGCCGCGCATCGCGGCGGCCTGCAATCGCCGCAGTTCTTGGTCGCTGAATGCCAGCGGCGCGAGCTGTCCGGCGGTGTTGATCGCGGTACCGCGGCCGCGCGTGGCGCCGCCGACGTGCGGGTCACCCGCGCGGGCCAGCTCGGACTCCGCCCGCTTCACCCGGCCTTGCAGTTGGCGGAACTCGCTCAACATGCTGCGTTCGCGCGGGTCCAGGTCGTCACGACCCGACCGCTGAGCACGCGACAACGACTCATCCAACATCCTCTGCAATCGGTCGCGGCGCTCACGCAAAAGCGCCAGCTCGCCGGTCAAGGCGGATGAAACAGACACCGGGGCAGTCCTTTTCGGGGGGTAAAACGCACACGGGGACTTCGCCCGGTCTCTCACCTGGGCGAACGGTGCGTAGCCTTTGCGGCCCGGTGCCGTACTGACCCTGCGATTCCCGGTGACCCCGCAATGGGTCTTATCTGGCTCCGATGCGCCGGGGCTTAGGCGCCCCTTATCGCCGCAGGTGTCACGGACAGCCTAAACCCCCATTGCCGTTACCTAGCAACATGATTCGGCTCGCGTGTCTGCATTGCCGTTACACGGCACCGTGTTTCGGGCCGGGCGTGCGCCATCGGCGCCAGCACCGAAACGGGGCCCTGAGAGCCCCGGAGAGCCACGAACACGCCCGGGGCGGTGTTCGGGGTTGGTGGGCGTCTTGGGGATATGCGGCGGCCCGCTCAGCCCGCGTCGCGGCGGTGCCGGGCGGCCAAGTCCATCTGCCGCTGTGCTTTGAGCGCCAGCACCTGCCCGGCGTGATCGCCGTACACCTCGCGGGCCAGCAGCACGGCTTCGACGGCGGCGGCCAGCGCCACTCCCACCGCGTCGCCCTCGGCGATGTCGAGCAGGAGCCGGCCCAGCGAATCGCCGTGGTCGTCGTCCTCGGCGCTCGTGGCGATGGTGCTGATGAGCCGGCGGGCGGTGGCGAAGGTGTCGGACAGCCCCACTAGGCTCGCCAGTTGCTCGGGCCGGAACTGGCCCCAGTCGGCGCGGTCGTCGTCAATCGGGTCGGTCATATCGGTTCTCCTGGTGGTTGGCCGCGGGTGGCGCGGATGTAGGCGTCAACCTCGCGGCTGTCGATGTGCCGGCGCTTCGCCTGCACCGTCGTGTCGACGACCGACCAGGGCATGTCGGCGGGGGCGGCGGCTTCGGCTTCGCCGCGGGTCTCGAAAAACAGCCAGCGCGCGAGGAGGTCGCCGCGGCGCCGCGGCGGCCACACAATCAACGCGTATCGCCCGCCGGCAATGGGCGGCGGGATAGGCACGACGGCCGGCGCGACGGTCGCGGCCAGACTCCCCGCCCCCAGCAGGTGCGCGACAGTCGCCGGCCGGCCGGCCCGGCCGGCGCGGTGTTCGCGGGCAAGCCACCGCCGCACCCGTTTACGGCGACGGCGCCGCTTACCGCGGCGGCCCGTCATATCCGACCGTCCTCGATCGCGCCCATGAGCGCCGCGTCGGCCAGCCGACGCAACTTGCTGACGTTCAAAGAGCCGTTAGGCCGGGTGGCGGCGGCAAGCGCCGCGGCGAAAGCGTCGTGATCGGCGAATGCCCCCAGCATCGCCATCGCGGCGACATAGGTTTGCATCGTTCGCTCGCAACCGAAATCGGAGTACTGAAGCCCGCGAACCTGCGCGCGGTACGGGTCTGGCGCCGGGCCGGGCTTGCGGACTTGGTTCGGGTCGCCGGTGCGCCGCATCCGCCGATAATGCTTCTCGCACAAGCCCTTGGCCTTCACCTGCCGTTGGCAGGAGTCGACCGAGCATGGCGTGACCGAATTGCCGCAATTTTGCGGTGGATTCATCCTTTCGTCGGCGGTCATGTCGGGGCCTCCGCGCCGGCCACCAACGCGTCGATCACCGCCGACGCGTCGGCCTTGGTCAGCGCCGCGGACGTGGTGATGTCGCGGCCCACGATGGCGCTGGTCAGCGCCATCCGCGCGGCCCGGTCGGTCACGCCGGCCTGACGCCACAAGGCGAACATCAGGCGGTGCTGGGCCGGCGTGGCCGGTTCGGTCATCGGTGCTCCTGAAACGGGTCGGGGCCGACTCCGCGCCACGCCGGCCACGGGTCATCCGGCCCGCGGACAAACTCCGGTTCGCTTTGCCATGCGCCGTTTTGGCGCGGGTTGCTCCTGTCCTGTCCTTGCCTGTCCTGTCCTGTCCTTAGAGAGTCCGCGTCCCCGTCCGCGTCTCTGTCCGCGTCTCTGTCCCGCGGGACATTGCCTTGGGCAGCGGTTTTCGCGCGGTGACGCGCTTTGCGCGCGCGCTCTTTGACAGCGCTACGCTCGCGTTGCTCCCACTGCGCGCGCGTGGTCTGCGTGGACAAAAAATCAACGATGAGCCAACCATCATGGAGGCGTGCGCACAGTCCAGCGGCGACGAACGCGGGCATGTCGTCGGCGGTGAGCCATCGAATCTCTGGCAGGTCATCGGGCGCGATTACCCCATCGGTGCGATTGGATGCCGACCACGTCAGCGCCGCGATGAACGCCCGAAACTGATTGCCCGATAGGCGACTAAAGCGGCGGTCGAGCAACCATCTGTCGGGGATGCGTGCATCGGTCATGGCGCCGCCTGACGTGAAACTGCGTGGCGCGCTTTGGCGTTACTGGCGGGGGTGGCAGGATCGCGGGTGAACGCCAGTTCACCGCGAACGCCGCCCCGCCCACGGGCGGCGTTCGTTTTCATGCCGCCCCGCCACCGTAGGGCGTCATTGCGGCGTCGACTTCGTTCAGGTCGATACGGACCAGGCGGGGGCCGTTGCGGTAGGCGCGGATGCGGCCTTGGGCGACCATCAAGCGGACGGTGCGCCGGGTGATGCCCAGATATTCGGCGGTGTCGGTGATGCTGGCCCAGCGGCGCGCCGGACTGTCTTGGGTGCTCGGATGGGATGCGGCTAATGGCATGACGAAACAGCCCTTTCGGGTGTTTCGGCTTGCCTGAGACCGATGTTCGCGGGTAGGCGGCTCGGCGTGCGATTAGCCGGGCATCACGGCTCGTCCGTGTGACCCGCTCGCCTGAGACGGTACTAGCGTTCCGCGAAACCGCCGCGATGTTCTACGGCGTGTCGGCCAGCTTGCTTAACAGCGTGGCGATTTCGCGGTCGCGGCCCGCGGCGGCGTGTTGGTAGCGCATGGCGGCGGTCGGGGTCGAATGGCCTAACCGGGCCATCAGTTCGGCCAGCGTGGCGCCGGTCGCCGCGGCCAGCACCGCCCCGGAGTGCCGCAGATCGTGAAAGCGCAAATCCGGCCGACCGGCCTTCTCGCGTGCCTGGTACCAGTGCCGGTACAGCGTGGACGGCTGCAGATGGCCGCCGTTCTCCGCGGCGAACACCAGCGCATCACGGTCGGCGGCCACGTATTTCGCTAGGTGGGCTTCAATGGCGGGGATGATGTGCGGCGGGATGGCCACGTCGCGCATCCCGGCGTCAGTTTTGGGCGTCGTGGTGACGTAGCCGTCTTTTTTGGTGCGGACCGCGGCGCGGCGGATGCGGATGACTTCGCCGGACAAGTCGATATCGCCGCGACGCAATTCGACAATCTCGCCGAACCGCATCGCGGTCCAGGACGCCAGCGTGACCATCAGCGCCAGTTTCTCGGGCATCGCCGCGGTCAGCTCGCCCAGCTCGGCCACGCTGGCGGGCCGAATGGTGATCGCGCGCTTGGACCGGCCCGCCCCGACGATGCGGGCCGGGTTGGCGTCGATCAGCTCATCGTTGACCGCGCTGGCGAAGATGGTGCGCAATAGGCTGTAGGCGTGCGAGCGCATCGTCGGGCGGTCGGTTAACGTGGCGGCGTGCCAATCGCGGACATCGCCGGGCGTGATCGCGGCGAGCGGCTTCGCGCCGAACGTCGGCAACAGATGATGTTCAAGGATCGCGGCGTAGTGGTCGCGGGTGCGGGCCTTGATCGGCCGGCCGGCGACGTGCCGACCCGCCAGCCACGTCGCGGCGTACTCGCCGAACGTGACCCGCGGACGCTTGACCACCGCGGCCGGGTTATACAGCCCGTTGTCGATGTCGCGGCGCCGGTCGGCCAGCCACGCTTGGGCGTCGATCTCTTGCCCGAATGTTTTCGGCGCGGTGATGTAGCGCCCATCCGGGTCGGTGAACCGGACTTGATAGCGCCCGGATTTCAGACGGCGGATATTGCCGAACGGACGTTTCTCGCGTGCCACTGGTTTTGCTCCTCGTGCCAAATACGTGCCAAATCAAGGATACGCCGGTTCACCATGGTTCACCATGGTTCACCATATGGGCAGATGAAAGCATATTTTGCGCTGGTGAGAACGTTGCTAAATCTACTTCAATCCCAGTATCGCGCACCACGGTTCAGCACTGGCGAGCCCCGGGTGTGCCGGGGTTGCGTCGGCCCGGCGAAGCGGCGAATCATCACAACCATGACAGCGCGCCCCAAAGGGAGCCAGGCCACAGCATCAGCTGTTGCACTGGCGTTGATGGGTGAGCGTGCCCCTTAGACGTGTTGACGAATTGAAGCCCGGAGACCGGATCCGCATGAAGATCGGGCACGCCACCGTCGTAGCGACTGAACCCCTGGACGGGGACCGCACTCTGCTCACCTTCCTCTACGGGACGCAAAGGCCTGCCGACAACTCCGTCACCGTCGACGTCCTGGACGACGACGAATGGGGTTGGTGAGACGAGCGGCCCGCCCGAGGCCGCGCTCAGGTGTCGAAGTAGATCGTGCCGACGCCGCTGGGGCTGTACGAGAGGTATGTCGGTATCACCGAGAAGGGCAGATTGCCGGTATTGAAGGCGCCACCGTTGAACGTGCTCGACGTGACGTAGGGGGCGGTGGGTGATGAACCGACCGTCTCGGTGTACAGCGGGACCCCGCCGGCGGTGTCGACCTGAATGGTGTCGCCCATAGGTACGTACGAGCCGATCGGCGGGCTTCCCGGGAGCAGGTTTTGCGGGACCACCCCGTAATTGCCGCCAGAATCGACATACGCGCTGACGGTGTGGAAAGACCCGCCATTGATCGATATCGCGAGTTTGGTGACCGGCGCTCCGGAAACCGATGCGCCGACGGGCAGCGGGTTGGCGCCGAACTGCAGTACCCCGGCGGGCTCGTTGAGGAGCACGCCCTGACCGAGGACACCCGGCAACGCCTGCACGGGACTGGTCGGGAGCGGGCCCCCGGTGTTCAACCCGATGCCCATGATGGCGGGCACGTCGGAAAGCGGAATGGCGGTGGTGACGCCGAAATCCGTCTCCGTTGCGGAGGTGACGACGTCGACGGTGGTGGGCGCGGTGACGATTCCGTTTCCGAAATTCACCGGCGCCGTGTACGAGGCGAAGTATTCGGTGCTGAAAACCGGGCTTTGTCCGTACGTGACGCTACCCGACCCGATGCGGGCGCCGAGGCTCGCGACATTGACGTCCGTGGCCGGGACAACAAGACCGGTGGATCCGGTGTCAACCAACACGGACATACTTTGTCCGCCTACGGTCACGTCGATGAAAGGTTGCTGGTCCACCACCTGCAGCGCGATGGTGGAGGGCGCCATCGCGGGTCCGGCCGCGCCGGTGGCGCCGTTGATGCCCCACAGTAAGCCGCCCCTGCCACCGGCGCCGCCGGCCGCGCCGGGCCCACCGGTTCCGCCGAACCCGCCGTTGCCGATCAGGCCGGCGGACCCGCCCGCACCACCGGGCGCCCAGTTGGCGGTGCTGTCGCCTCCTCTGCCGCCGTCGCCGAACAAGAGTCCACCGGCGCCGCCGGGTGTCCCTATCCCTTGAGCGTTGGTCGTCCCGTTGGCGCCGTTGCCGATCAGTGGACGGCCCAGCAGCCCTTGGGCGGGCGCATTGACCGCCGCCAGCGCGGCCTGCAGCGGCGAGGCGTTGGCCGCCTCGGCAGCCGCATACGCGGTTCCCGCTTCCTTCAACGCCTCGACGAACCCGGTGTGAAACGCCGCCGCCTCCGCACTCAGCATCTGAAAGCCTTTGGCGTGGCCAGAAAGTAGCGATGCGATCGCCGTCGACACTTCGTCAGCGCCCGCGGCCACCACCGCCGAAGTCGGGCCCGCCGCCGCTGAGTTGGCCATGCCGATCATCGACCCGATTGTCGCCAGATCGGAAGCCGCCGACGCCACCATCTCGGGTATTGCGACCACGAACGACATCCGCACCTCCCTGAGTCCCAGGTCGGACAGCCCCACAGGCACCGGCGCAGCTCGTCATCGCGGTCGCCCAGGGGCCACGCGGCTGGTGGCTCAATACCTGCACGGTGTCGCCAGGATCCCGCTCACATCCGGCAACCGCCAGGGCACTTGTACCTTTTATTTGCGGGGCGTAGTGCCCGACGGCCGGACGGCACCGACCCGGCCGCACCACGTATCGCCGGGCCTACGGGTTCTCCTCGATGACGCACTGCACGATCGCCTGGGCGGCGCGCTGGTCGAATCCCATCCCCGCGACTTTCTGCGCTTCCGCCGCCGGGGAAACACCCGACTTGAGATCCTGCTGGATAAGCCCGACACGGTTCATGTTCTGCGGGTCGGGTTCGGTGATCGGGAGTTCCGTAATGTTCGCCACGCAGCGCCGATAGCCGCTGAGGTCGGCGTGGGCGGATGGCGCCCCCACCAGCAAGAGCGGGGCGGTAGCCATGCCGACAGCAGCGGCGACATAAGTGAAACGCATGATCGGATAATATCGCCGAACAGGCCGCAAGCAAAGTGCCATTCAACACGGCCACTCCTTGAAATGCCTTGCTGCGCAGAGCAATCCGTTAGATGAAATGCGTTGCGCCGCAACGCTTCGCCGGTTTGCTGCGGGCCGGGGCCCAGGCGCCTCACACCCGGTCGGCCGTCATGTACTCCTCGATCCAGCCCTGGCACGCGCCGCTCGAGATGTCGGCGTGCATGACGCCGGACAGCGACCCGTTGGCCTGCGGCGTGTAGCGCACCACGGCGTGGGCGGGATTCCACTGGATGCTGGTGTCGGGCATCATGCAGTCCCACTGGAAGTCGCTCTCCTGCTTCCAGGACGACCCATCCCAGGTGAATTGCACAGGTTGCGGAACGGTCGGGTTGGTCGGCGGAGGCCCGCTGACGATCGTGGCGACGCACTTTCCGCCCGAACAGCTTGAGCTGAACCCATAGGTCACAGTGTGCTGCACCTCGGGATCACCGACGGCCATGCTGGTCCCGGCCTTGGGGGCGACCATGAAGGTGACCGCGTACTGGCCGTTCCAGGACGGGTTGTCGGCCCAGGTGGGTGAGGCGAACGACAAGGCGACGACGAGCGGCGCGGCGCCTAAACCGACGAGTCCGCTCAGACGGGTCAGGGCCATCGGTTTCTCCTCTGGGTCCGCAGCAACATTGGGACGGAAGCGCCAGCCTCGTGGAGGTATACCCAATCGGCGATTTTATGCCGCGCCATCATGCCGCCGGGCAAAGACAAGGAACTCGCGAACGGCGAGCGCCTCCGGGTTTCCGTGAGCCGACTCAGCCGGCGCGCCCAGCGCGGGCTGCGTCCTCCAGGAGATCGGCCGCGCGGGCGAGGCTGTCGGCGGATGTAGTCATCTGGGCCGCCACCTCGCGGGCGCGGGTCGCGTAGTCCGGGGCGAGGATGCGGCGCAGGTCGGCGACCAGCGTCTCCTCGGTGGTGAGCGTCAACTGGCGCCCCGACCCGACCTTGAGCCGCTCGAGGCCGGCCGCCCAGAACGGCTGGTCAAGCCAGAGCCAGAGCACCAGCGCGGGGATTCCGGCCCGCAGCCCGGCGGCCGTGCTGCCGGCGCCGCCGTGGTGCACGACCGCGCGGCACGCCGGCAGGACGGCCGCGTGGTTGACCGCGCTCACCACCTTGACCTGGTCGAAGCGCGGAACCCCGGCGAAGTCGTTGGGGCCGGCGCAGATCAGCGCGCGCTGCCCCAGCTGCGCGCAGGCCGCGCCGATCATGGCGACCAGCTCCGCCCCCGACGAGATCGGCGTGCTGCCCAGCCCGAAGCAGATCGGCGGCGGCCCCTCGGCGATCCACGACGAAACCTCGTCGTCGGCGTCGGTCGGCGCCCCGAGCGTCAGCGCGCCGACGAAGGGCCGCCGGCCGTCGGGCTCCACCCATTCGGCGGACGGTCCGGGCAGGCAGAGCTGGTCGTAGGCCTGGATTTCCAGCGGCTCATCCGGGGATCCGGCCTCGGGCAAGCCGAGCGCACTGCGCTGGGCCGCCGCGACGTCCTTGGTCATGCCCGCATACAGCGCCCCGGTGGACAGTAGCCGCGCCGGGAAGAAGTGCAGCGCGGCCAGCGGGATGCCGCAGTACTCGGCCACGACGCCGGCCACGTCCTGCTCGTTGAAGCCCGCCAGGAGCAGGTCGGCGCCCTTCGCCAGCGCCGTCAGCGTCGCCGTCTTCGCCGTCCAGACCCACGTCAGATGCTCCATGACCGCCGGCAGCGCGCCGATCGGATCCTGGGTTGTGCGGACGAACTGCGCCGCCGAGTCCATCTGCTCCCGGGTGTCCGGTCCGTAGGCGACCGCGGTGACCCCGGCCGCCTCGACGAGGGCCATCCTGTCGGGCGAGACCGCCATCCGCACGTCGTGACCCCGACGGAGCAGCTCCCGACCGACGGCGGCGCAGGGCTCGACGTCGCCCCGACTCCCATACCCGGCCAGCACGAACTTCACCGCCGGACCGTAGCAGTAAACCCGTTGCCGCACAGCGCCACCCGGGGCCGGCTTGAGTCACACCGCCCGCCCGGGCATATTAGGCGGTATGCATGTGATCAGCGGAGTCCGGGACCCGGCCGCGAGTTTCCCCCTCGCGACCACCGCCGACGACGCGCACGAGCGTCGCCAGGCCAACCGTGCCGTGGCCGTCAGCGCCGTCGGCCTGGCGGTGACGGGCCTCATCGAGTTGGCCATCGCACTGGTGTCCGGGTCGGTGGCCCTGCTCGGCGACGCGCTGCACAACCTGTCGGACGTGTCGACCAGCGCGCTGGTGTTCGTGGGGTTCCGGGCCTCCCGCAAGGTCCCGACCGAGCGGTACCCGTACGGCTACGAACGCGCCGAAGACCTCGCCGGAATCGGTGTGGCCCTGGTGATTTGGGGCAGCGCCGCCGTCGCCGGATTCGAAAGCGTCACGAAGCTGCTGCGTCATGGCGGCACGGTCCACCTGGGCTGGGGCATCGCGGCGGCGGCGGTGGGCATCGCGGGCAACCAGCTGGTGGCCCGCTACAAGTTGGTGGTGGGCCGGCGGATTCGCTCGGCGACCATGGTGGCCGACGCGAAGCATTCCTGGCTGGACGCGCTGTCCTCGGCCGGGGCGATGCTGGGGCTGATCGGCGTGGCGCTCGGCTGGGGCTGGGCGGACGCGGTCGCCGGGATCGTCGTCACGGCGTTCATCTGCCACGTCGGCTGGGAGGTCACCGCCGACATCGCTCACCGCCTGCTCGACGGGGTGGACCCCGAGATCATCACGACGGCCGAAACGGCGGCCGCCGCGGTGCCCGGCGTCCTGCACGCGCACGCCCGCGCCCGCTGGACGGGGCGCACCCTGCGGGTGGAGGTGGAGGGCTTCATCGACCCGAACACCCCGCTGGCGTCGGCCGACGAGATCGGCCGCAGCGTGGCCGCGGCGCTGACCCCGCAGATCCCCGAGATGCACAGTTTCACCTGGAGCGCGCGCGCCGCAACTCAGTGAAACGACTCGACGACCTCGATCAGCGCTTCGGGCGCTTCCCAATTCAGTAGGTGCCCGGCGTCGGGGACGCTCACCAGCCGCGCGCCGGGCACACCCTCGACGAGCCGGCGCGAATGGCTTTGCGGCGTCGTGCGATCCGCGGTGCCGACCATGACCACGGTCGGCACCCCTATCTCGCCCAGCCGCGGATACCGGTCTTCGCGCGAGAAGGCCCGCACGATCGGCAGCAGCGGCCCGTGTTCGTCCAGGTGTTGGTTGAACGCCTCCATGAACACCGAGACCATCACGGGCGACGGGCGCTTCCCGCACTGCGCGGCACCGAACAGCGCGGCGACGGTCGGGTTGCGCATCAGCCGTTGCAGGATGCCGAGTTGCAGCAGCGGGATCTGCAGCCGGTTCTGCGGCGCGCCGTCCAGGATCCGGCCCGCCCAGGTCGCGAACAACACCAGCCCGCGCAGCCGCCCCTGCACGTGGGCGTGGTCGAGCATTGAACGGATGCTGACGAACCCGCCCATCGAGTGGCCGACGAGCACGCCCTCGCGTACGTCGAAGTGCTCGAGGACCGCGGCGATGTCGGCCGCCATGGGTTCGGATCCGATCCCGTCGGAGCCGAGCGTGGAGCGACCGTGCCCGCGCTGGTCGAAGGCGATGACGCGAAAGCCGCGCGCCTGCAGCTCGTCCCACACGAGGTTCCACTCGACGACGCGGGCGGTGTAGCCGTGGACCAGGATGACCGGCGGTCCCTGCCCGGCGACCAGGGCGCTGAGCACCGTCCCGTCGGGGCGCTCGATGAAGACGTGCTCACCCTCCGGCTCGGCGGTAAGGCGTTCGCGCGGAAACGGATCCGGGTTGCGCGCTATCCGCGCCGCCACCGCCCGCGCGGCACCCCAGCCGACCAGGCCGGCCGCGCCGAGCGCCGCCGCACCGGTTCTCAGGACGGCAGCCCGCTCTTGACGGCCGCATCCTGCTTGCGCCCGAGGTCCAGAACGAAGTCCGGCGGCAGCGGATCGTTTGGCGGGCTTTCGAACTCGAGGACCGTGAACACCTTGCCCTCGGTGAACATCACGATCCCCTTCGACTTCGAGCCGTCGGGAGAAGGCCCCACGGCCATCTGGCCGGCGGTGCCCACGTCGGCCGGTGACGGGGCGGCCTTGACGCTCAACTCCTGAATCCCCTTGGCGCTCTGGTCAAGCGCCTGCGACGCGGCGCCCGCGTCGGGGTAGACGTAGATGGTGTCGTCGACCTTGCGCGAGCCGCCCTGATTCATGAACACACCCTCGACACCGGCCGGGTTCGAAACGGGCAGCGTCTGAAACAGGGTGAAGGTGTCGCCCGGCACCACGATGTCGGTTGGCTTGATCAGCAGGTTGCTGTAGTCGGACGGCTGGGCGGCGGCGCTGCTCGACGTCGGCGACGCCGACGACGCGGCGGATGTCGAGGACGTTGCCGACGTCGACGACGACGGGCCCGACGACTTGTTGCTTCCGCAGCCCGTGACGGCCACGCCGACCGCCAGGGTGCTCGCCGCCAAGCCGGCCGCCATCACCGATACCTTCATCTCCGTTGGCTCCTTTTGGGTGCGGTCGGCCCGCGCCGACGTCTCGCGCAACATAGCCGACCGCTCGCGCCACTGCACGGTATTCATGCGGATTTCACGTTTGCCAGAGCGGCGGGCTTCGCAAACCCCGAGCCGCGGCTAGTCGCCGACCGCGCCCTCGGGTTTGGGGCCGCGGCCGTCGCCGGTGATGTATTTGGGGCAGTAGGCGCCGACGGCGATCACCGTGAACTTGGCGGCGCCGTTGCCGGTGAAGCCGTTGCGCTGCTGCAGGTTTCCGATGATCTCGTCCTCGGACGCGCCGGTGTCCTCCAATTGGCACAGCGTCTTGGCGGCCGATACGGCGGCGTTCGGATCCTGGTAGCTGATGCCGGCGAATCTGAGCGCGGACAGGAAGTCGGCGTCGGTGGCCGGGTCGGAGTTGGGGTCCGGGTCGGCATACACCGGCGCGGCCAGGCCGATCGCGGCGACGGCGATTGCTGCCCCCCACAGAAGTCTCATGGCCTTGCCAGCTTAGCGCCGCCGGAACCGTTCGCGCAGTTCGGGATCGTTCTCCCACCACAATCCCGACGGCGCCGCGGTGTCGTCCGCGGTGGCCGGCGCCGCGTCCAGCTCGGCGTCGACCGCGACCGCGTGCGCCTTCTCGTCACGGGACAGCGCGCGCATCAGCACCAGCACGAACGGCCAGCCCACCACGTCGCCCAGGATCCACAGCACGCCGGCGCCGATCGTCTGATCGAGCCGCTGATCCGGGCCCCAGGTGCGGTGCAGCGCCGCGTAGTACGCCGCGCCGATCAACGAGCCCTGCCAGATGATCAAGCCCAGCACGCCGTCGCCGAGCGCCTCGACGACGGTGATCAGCAACGAGATGCCCTGGGGATAGCGTCGCGGCACGGGGTCGGCTTGCAGCCGGGCGTAGAAATAGCCAAAACCGATAGCCACCAACACGATTCGAGTGGGCGCGCCGATCCATTCGTTGTCCAGCGCCGCGGTGTACCAGGGTGTCAGGTAGAGCAGCCACGGCGTGCCCAGCATCGCCAGCGACGTGGTCAACGGGTGAGCGAGCACGCGCGCGAACCGGCTCGCCAACAGCCGGTCGAGGCGGTCGCGCCCGGCGGCGCCGAGCGCGTCGCGCAGCACGCTGATCGGCTTGCCCTGCGCGAGGAAGAACGGCACGACGTAGAGCAGCAACAGCACCTGCAGCGCGCGCATCCAGAACAGGACGTAGGAGTAGGCGCCGACCGCGCTCATCGTCGCCAGGACCCACACCGCCAGGCCGACCCAGAAGCAGCCGGCCTGCGCGGGCGTTACCGGTCGTTCGGCGGTGCGGCCGCGCCGGTAACACCAGGCGTAGGCGGCGGCCACCACCACGATCGCCGCCGCTGAGGCCAGGTCCAGACGCCAGGTCTGGACCAGGGCGGCCCACGTCAGCGGCCCCGGATCGGCGCGCATAGCCCCCTAGCCTATTGCCGAATGCCGCGTCCACCGCGATCGCCTCCGGGCTTCGCGTGTAGATTGGTTGGGGAAGCCATTCGAGTCGGGATTGCCACCTTCGAAATTTTCTCTGTAGATGAGCAGCTCACCATCGATTCGCCCATTCCTCATTAAGGACCCCGCCCGATGAACTCGTCGGAATTGTTTTCACATCGCTACGAGCCCGAGGTCGTGACCCGCAGCGGTCAGGATCTCGAACCGGTTCAACTTCCCACCTTTTCGGACCGCCCCAACAGCGACTCCGCGGCCACGACGCCACGCTGATCGGCGGGGCGCATCGGCAAACTGCGCTCGTTCTCGTGCGAGCGAGCCGGACGCCGGGCCAAAACGGTTGTGTGTCAGCACTATTCGGGTAACCGGCGCGAATCTGCAGGCGCACCAGGAGTTTCGGGGGCGGCCGGGGTCTCGTCTCGGCCCGACAAGGCGCGCGGCTACCCGCCGCCGTCGACCTTGGTGCTGGTGACCGTCAGCGACTGCGGGCAGTACACGTTGGCCGCGATGGCCGTGAACCTGGCGGCGTTGTCGCCGTGCAGCCCGGGATTCTGGGCCTGGACGGTCTTGACGACGTCGGCCATCTGCGTCCCCTTTTCCACCGCCTGGCACACCCATCGGCCGGCCCCGATGGCCGGGCCGGGGTCGGGAAAGGTGATGCCGGCCGCGTGCAGCGAGGCGATGAACGCGTCGTCGCTGCTGTCGGCGCGCGCCGGCCCGGCCATGCCGACCAGCGCGGCAAGGCTCGTCATCGTCAGGAGCAGCGGTTTCACGGCCCACTGATCGTCGCAGAACGACGGCGGCGGCGCATCTCCAAGTTCTATCGTCAACCGAAGGTTGACAACACGCGCGACGTCAACCTAGCGTTGACGGCATGTCCGAACCGACGCCCATCGCCTACCCCGTCCGCCTCGACGAGCTGATCAACGCGATCAAACGCGTGCACACCGACGTGCTCGACCAGCTCGCCGACGCGGTCCTGGCCGCCGAGCACCTCGGCGAGGTGGCCGACCACCTGATCGGGCACTTCGTCGACCAGGCCCGCCGCTCGGGGGCGTCGTGGAGCGACATCGGCAAGAGCATGGGCGTCACCAAACAGGCCGCCCAGAAGCGGTTCGTCCCCCGGGCCGAGGCCACCACGCTGGATGTCGAGCAGGGCTTCGGGCGCTTCACGCCGCGGGCCCGCGGCGCGGTGGTGGCGGCCCAGAACGCCGCGCACGAGGCCGGCAACGGCGAGATCACCCCCGACCATCTGCTGCTCGGCGTGCTCAGCGACCCGGCCGCGCTGGCGACGGTGTTGCTGCACCTGCAGCAGGTCGAGGCCGACACCATCCGGGCCGCCGTAACCCTGCCGCCGTCAGCCGGCGAACCCCCTGAGCTGATCCCGTTCAGCGGTCCGTCGCGCAAGGCGCTCGAGCTGACGTTCCGCGAGGCGCTTCGGTTGGGCCACAACTACATCGGCACCGAACACCTGCTGCTGGCGCTGCTCGAGCTCGAGGACGGGGCCGGCCCGCTGCACCGATCCGGCGTCGACAAGGAGCGCGTCGAGGCCGATCTTGTCGCCGCGCTCGAATCGCTGAGCGCCGGGAAGAACCCCTCCCCTTCGCCGTAGCGCGTGTGCGATCATGCGAGCATGCACCGCTGGCTGGTCGTCGTGTCCGCCTTGCTCGTCGCCGCCGCGAGCCTCGCGGCGCCCCGCGCGTGGGCCGGCGACGCACCGATCGGCCACATCGGCGACACCCTGCGGGTCGACACCGGCGACTACGTCGCCGACGTCACGGTCAGCAGCGTGGCCCCGTGCGACCCGCCCCCGGGGTTCGGCTACACGCGCAGCGGCGTCCCGATCAAGAGCTTCCCGGGGAGCACCCCCAACCGCGCCGACGTGACGGTCCGCGCGATCCGGGTGCCCAACCCGTACATCATGGCGACCGTGTTCAGCTTCGACGGGGTGACCCCCTTCGCCGACGCCTACAAACCGCGCGCCACCGACGCGCCCGACGCGCTGGACAACGTGCTCGTCAACGCGCCGAACGGGGCGATCGTGCGCGGTGGCGTGTATTGGGACGCCTACCGCGACCCGGTGTCCACCGTCGTCCTGCTGGACAAGAAGACGGGTTATCACCTCGCCCAATGGAATCTGTGACACTGGACGTCCGCGTCGTCACGGCGGGTGCGGTGGACGCCGCGCGGCTGGCTGACGTTGCCGCGCAGACCTTTCCGCTGGCCTGTCCCCCCGAGGCGGGCGCGGACGACGTCGCGTCGTTCATCGACACCAACCTGTCCGCCGGGCGCTTCGCCGAATACCTGGCCGATCCGGACCGCGCGATCATCACCGCGGCGCGGGGCGGCCGAATCATCGGCTACGCCATGCTGATTCGCGACGCCACCGACCCCACCACCGCCGAGCTGTCGAAGATCTACGTGCTGGCCGAGCACCACGGCACCGGGGCGGCGGACGCGCTGATGGGCCTGGCGCTGGCCACCGCCGAGGGCTGGGGCGCGCGGCAAGTGTGGCTGGGCGTCAACCAGGCGAACCAACGCGCCCAACGTTTTTACGCCAAGAGCGGTTTTACGGTCAACGGCACCAGAACCTTTCAGGTGGGCACCCGCACCGAGAACGACTACCTCATGGTCCGCCGGCTCGGGTCAGCGCCACCAGCCGTGACGTGGCCCGCAGGTACTTCTTCCGATAGCCGCCGGCCAGCATCTCGTCGCTGAAGATCCTGTCCAGCCGCTCCCCCGAAGCCACCACCGGGATGCCGGCGTCATACAACCTGTCGGTGAGCGAGACCAACCTCAGCGCGACGTTCTGGTCGTCGAGGCGGTGCACGCCGGTGACGAACACCGCCGTCACGCCCTCGATCAGCGTCAGGTAGCGCGACGGGTGCATGGTGGCCAGGTGTGCGCACAACGCGTCGAAGTCGTCCAGCGTCGCCCCGTGCACCTTCGCGGCGCGCGCGGCCACCTCCGCGTCGGACGGCGGCGGCGGGGCCGGCGGCAGGCCACGGTGCCGGTAGTCGGGGCCGTCGATGCGCACCGTGGTGAAAATACTTGCCAGCGCGCGCAGGAAATCCTGGGCGGCGAAGCGGCCTTCGCCGAGTTGCTCGGGCAGGGTGTTGGAGGTCGCGGCCACCGACACGCCCCGCTCGACCAGCGACGAGAGCAGCCGCGAGATCAGGGTGGTGTTGCCGGGGTCGTCGAGCTCGAACTCGTCGATGCACACCGCCGTGTAGTCGGCCAGCATCTCGATGCATTCGACGAAGCCGAACACCCCGGCGAGCTGGGTCAGCTCGCCAAAAGTGGCGAACGCCTTGGGAGTTGGCGGCTCGGGTCCCCCGCCGGGCAACTGGTAATAGGCCGAGGCCAGCAGGTGGGTCTTGCCCACGCCGAAGCCGCCGTCGAGATACAACCCCACGCCGGGCACGACGGCCCGCTTCCCGAACAGCTTTCGCCGGCCGGCCCGGCGCTGCACGGCCTGCCGGCAGAAGTCCCTGCACGCCTCGACGGCGGCGGCCTGGGTCGGCTCCGCGGGATCGGGTCGGTAGGTGGCGAAGCTCACGTCGGCGAACGTTGGCGGCGGCCGCAATTGGGCGATCAGTCGCTCCGGAGACACGCTCGGATGCCGGTCCACCAGGTGCGCCACCCGGGCAGCGGCGGACCCATCCATGCACCGAACTGTAGCGGCGTGCTGCAATCAAGCTCATGCTGACGCAGCTGGGGTCGACGCGTGAACTCGACGACGCCGAACTCTCCCGGCTGTACGGCTACCCCGACCGCGACGGCACCTGGCTGCGGGCGAACTTCATCACCAGCCTCGACGGCGGCGCCACCGCCGACGGCAGCAGCGGCGCGATGGGCGGGCCCGGCGACCGGCAGATCTTCAACCTGCTGCGGGAACTGGCCGACGTCGTCGTGGTGGGCGCGGGCACGGTGCGGATCGAGGGCTACTCCGGCGCGCACCTGGCCGTCGCGCAACGCCAGGAGCGGCAGGCCCGGGGCCAAAGCGAGGTCCCCCAACTGGCGATCGTCACCGGGTCGGGTCGCCTCGAGCGCGACCTGGCGGTGTTCACCCGGACCGAGGTGCCGCCACTGGTGCTCACCTGCACCGCGGCGGCCGACGAGACCCGCAGCCTGATCGGCGACCTGTGCGAGGTGCTCGACTGCTCCGGCGCCGATCCCGCGAAGGTCGACGAGGCCGCCCTGCTGCGGGCGCTCGCGGCGCGGGGAATGCGCCGCATCCTGACCGAGGGCGGGCCGACCCTGCTCGGCGCGTTCATCGAGGCCGACCTGCTCGACGAGCTGTGCCTGACGATCGCGCCGTACCTCGTCGGCGGCCTGGCGCGGCGCATCGCGGCGGGCCCGGCGCAGGTGCTGACCCGCATGGGCCGCGCCCACCTGCTCACCGACGACGCCGGCTACCTGTACGGCCGCTACGTCAAGGTTTGAAAAGTCGAAGCTACTGTGGTCGGCATGAGTCGGCAGATCGCATCCGCCACGGCGCTCCTCGCGGTGACCGCGCTGGTGGCCGGCTGCGTTCCCGGGCTGGCCGCCGACCCGCGCTTCGCGACCAATTCCGGCGCCCGACCGCAGGGCGTGGCCCCGAGCAAGCCGAAGCCGGCCGGTCCGCCACCGATCGCGGCGCCCAAGAACGACCTGGCCTGGCACGACTGCACGTCGAAGGTCTTCTCCGATGCGGCCGTCCCGGCGGCGCCGGGCGTGCAGCTGGATTGCGCGACCTACGACAGCGACCTCGACCCGGTCAACGGCCAGGGCGGGACGTTGACAATCGGTGTGGTGCGGGCGCGCTCGAACCAGACGCCGCACGACGCGGGCCCGCTGGTCTTCACCACCGGCTCGGACCTGCCGTCGTCGACGCAGTTGCCGGTGTGGCTGTCGCACGCGGGCGGCGACGTGCTGCAAACCCACCCCATCGTCGCCGTGGACCGGCGCGGCATGGGCATGTCGAGCCCGATCGACTGCCGGGATCAGCTCGACCGCCAGTCGATGCGCGACCAGGCGCAGTTCCAGCCCGGCGACGACCCGGTCGCCAACCTCTCCGACATCTCCAACACCGCCACCACGAACTGCACCGACGCCATCGCGCCCGGCGCGTCCTCCTACGACAACTCGCACGCCGCCTCCGACATCGAGCGGCTGCGCACGCTGTGGGACGTGCCCGCCGTCGCCCTGGTCGGGGTCGGCGACGGCGCCCAGGTGGCGCTGGCCTACGCCGCGTCGCGCCCCGACCGGGTCGCCCGGCTGATCCTCGACTCCCCGATTGCCTTGGGCGTCAACGCCGAAGCGGCCGCCGAGCAACAGGTCAAGGGTCAGCAGGCCGCGCTCGACGCGTTCGCCGCGCAGTGCGTCGCGGTCAATTGCGCGCTGGGGCCCGACCCCAAGGGCGCCGTCAGCGCGATGCTCGCCGACGCGCGCGGCGGCAAGGGCCCCGGCGGCGCACCGGTGGCCGCTGTCGCCGACGCCATCACCGTCGCGTTGGGCTTCCCGGCCGGAGGCCGCGTCGGCGCCACCACGAGCCTGGCCAACGCGCTGGCCGCCGCCCGGTCCGGCGACGCCGGCCAGCTGAACAACCTGATCAGCCACGCCTACGCGGTCACCGACTCGGACGGCCAGTTCGTCGGCTCCTGCAGCGACGCCATCAACCGCCCCACCCCCGACCGGGTGCGCGAGCTCGTCGTCGCGTGGGCGAAGCTCTATCCCCAATTCGGCACCGTCGCCGCGCTCAACCTGGTCAAGTGCGTGCACTGGCCCACGATTCCGCCGCCGGCGCCGCCGAAGAGCCTCAAGGTCGACGTCCTGTTGGCCGGCGTGCAGAACGACCCGATCGTCGGCACCGAGGGGGTGGCCCAGACGGCGGCCACCATCATCAACGCCAACGCGGCCAGCAAGCGGGTGATGTGGCAGGGCATCGGTCACGGCGCCAGCATCTATTCGCCCTGCGCGGTCCCGCCGCTGATCGGCTACCTCAACAGCGGCAAGCTACCCGGCACCGACACCTACTGTCCCGCCTGAGTTTCGGGGGCGCTCAGGCTCAATTGCCCGCCTCACCTTGCCCGCGACGCGGCCGCATCGTCGCCGGGCGGCCGGTGTACCGTGCGCTGGTGACCGCAGCTGACTCGACCCGAACCGGCCTGCGCGAGGGGATCCTGGCCGCCTTTCGCCCCCGCACCAGCGCACCGAGCGTCGCGACGATACTGCGATCGGTGCTGTGGCCGCTGGCGATCATGTCGGTGCTGCACCGCAGCATCATCCTGACCCTCAACGGCAACATCACCGACGACTTCAAGCCGGTCTACCGCGCGGTGCTGAACTTCCGGCACGGCTGGGACATCTACAACGAGCACTTCGACTACGTCGACCCGCACTACCTGTACCCGCCCGGCGGCACGCTGCTGATGGCGCCGTTCGGGTACCTGCCGTTCACGCCGTCGCGGTATTTGTTCATCCTGATCAACACCGTGGCCATCCTCATCGCCTGGTACCTGCTGCTGCGGATGTTCAAGTTCACCCTCTCCTCGGTGGCGGCGCCCGCCCTGCTGCTGGCGATGTTCTGCACGGAAAGCGTGACCAGCACCCTGGTGTTCACCAACATCAACGGCTGCGTGCTGCTGGCGGAGGTGCTGTTCCTGGGGTGGCTGCTGGACGGCAAAGTCGGGCACCAGTGGTGGGCCGGCCTCGTCATCGGGCTCACCCTGACGCTCAAACCCGTGCTCGGGCCGCTGCTGTTGCTGCCCTTGCTGAACCGCCAATGGCGGACGCTGGTGCCCGCCATCGCGGTCCCCCTCGTCGTCAACCTGGTCGCGTGGCCCCTCGTCAGCGACCCGATGGACTTCGTCACGCGCACGCTGCCCTACATCGGCGGCACCCGGGATTACTTCAACAGCTCGATCGAGGGCAACGGGGTGTACTTCGGCCTGCCGACCTGGCTGATCGTGTTCCTGCGGATCCTGTTCACGCTGCTCGCGATCGGCGCAATGTGGCTGCTGTACCGCTACTACCGCACCCGGGACCCGCTGTTCTGGTTCGCCAGCTCGTCGGGCGTGCTGCTGCTGTGCTCCTGGCTGGTGCTGCCGCTGGCCCAGGGCTACTACTCGATGATGCTGTTCCCGTTCGTGATGACCGTGGTGCTGCCCAACTCACTCATCCGCAACTGGCCCTCCTGGCTGGGGATCTACGGCTTCCTGACGCTGGACGACTGGCTGATCTACAAGTACATGCGGTACGGGCGCGCGCTGCACTACCTGAAGATCACCTACGGCTGGTCGCTCCTGCTGATCGTGACGTTCACCGTGCTCTACTTCCGCTACCTGGACGCCAAGGCCGAGGACCGGCTGGACGACGGCATCGATCCGGCGTGGCTGACGGCGGAACGGGAGAAGGCTAGCGTGGACGCATGACCTCTCCTGACTTGTCGCGTCCGAAGGTGCAGCTGTCCGACGACGAGTGGCGCCGAAAGCTGAACCCGCAGGAGTTCGAGGTGCTGCGCCGCGCCGGCACCGAGCGGCCGTTCACCGGCGAGTACACCGACACCAAGACCGAGGGCGTGTACCAGTGCCGGGCCTGCGGCGCCGAATTGTTCCGCAGCACAGAGAAATTCGAGTCGCACTGCGGCTGGCCCTCGTTCTTCGACCCGGCCAACTCCGACGCGGTGATTCTGCGCCCCGACCACTCGATGGGAACGACGCGCACCGAGGTGCTGTGCGCGAACTGCCACAGCCACCTGGGTCACGTGTTCGCCGGCGAGGGGTACCCCACCCCGACGGACCAGCGGTACTGCATCAACTCGATCTCGCTGCGGCTGGTGCCGGCGGGCTCGTAGTTACCCCTGCGTTCCCGCGACATATAACCAGTTGCGACGACACGCCGAAGCGCGTCGCAACCATTTATATCTCGCAGCATCCGCGGCGGATGAGTGCATCGCGCACGCGTCGCACGACGTCTGCCGGGCTTGTCCTCGGCGATCACCCGGATGACGATCCAGCCCAGCGCTTCGAGCCCGCGTATCCGCCGCTGGTCCCGGGCGTATTGGCGTCGGTCGCTGCGGTGCTGGTCACCGTCGTACTCGGCGGCGACTTTGTATCTTTCCCAGCCCATATCGAGCACGCCGACCGTTCGCCAGTTCTCGTTCACCGGTATCTGTGTCTCGGGAGCCGGCAGTCCGGCATCGATCAGCAAGAGTCGTAGCCAAGTCTCCTTTGGCGAGGCGGCGCCCGCGTCGACAAGCGGGAGTGCCGTGCGCAGCCGTCGCAGACCCCGCGCACCCGGGTACCGTTTGGCCAACTGCGACACGTCCTCGACACAAAACGGTGTTGCCCGCATCAAGGCGTCGAGTCGCGCCACCGCCTCGCCGGTGGGCAATTGCCGGGCCAGGTCGAACGCCGTGCGCGCAAGGGTGGTCACGGGCAGACCCGCGACCCGGGTGACCTCATCCGGTTGAACTCGCTGATTACGCGTGACCACGCCGATCGGCGCGTGCTGGTTACGCCAGATCAACTCGATGGGCGCGTCGTCGTCGATCCAGCGCGAGCCGTGCAGTGCCGCCGCGGCAAGGCCAGCCACCACGCCGCGTCGGCCCGACCACAGCCACGCCGCAACCGAGCGCGCTCGCAGCGACGGCGTGGCATGAACCGGCAGGTGAACGCCGGGATAGACGGCCCGGAACCTGCTGCGCAATTGGTAGGGAGTCAGGTGCCCCCGCCGCACCGCCTCGCTGCCGACAAACACCTCGTCCACAACCGTGGGACGTCAATGCTTGTGCGTCCGGATCCCCCAGACATAAACCGTTGCGACACATCTCGGCGTGTCGTCGCAAATGTTTACGTGTCGCGACAAGCCCCGGTGGCTAGTCCACGCGCGTGGCGTGGCATTCCCAGAACGGGGCGTGCACCCGGCCGCCCTCCAGCCACGGCTCCATCGCCCGGAACCGGTCCAGCAGCGCCTGCACCTGATCGGCCATGTCCGGGTTGCGCGCGGCCATCATCTCGATCGTCTGGGTGCTCAGGTTGACCAGATAGGTCGTCGGGCCGAGGTAAGTGATCTCCCACCCCGCGGGCGGCAGCACCTGACGAAAATCGTCCTCGGACAACGACCGCATCATTTTGAAGCCGTTGACGTCGTGCTCGCCGAACTCGAACATGTACAGCCGCGCCCCCGGCCTGGTCGCCCGGTGCAGCGCCCGCGCGTAGGCATTCTGCATGTCGCGGTCGGTGCTGAAGGTGTGGTAGAAGGCGCAGTCGACGACGGTGTCGAACCGGTTGTCGAAGCCCTCCAACTTGGTGGCGTCGGCCAGCTCGAAATTGACCGTCACACCGGCCTTTTCGGCGTTTTCGCGGGCCCGCTCCAGGGCACCCGCGGACCCGTCGATGCCGGTCGCGGAGTAGCCCTTCGACGCGTAGTAGATCGCGTGGTGGCCGGGGCCGGTGCCCGGGTCGAGCACCTCGCCCTTGACCGCGCCCAGCGCAACCAGCCGCTGGACCACCGGCTGCGGGCCGCCGATGTCCCACGGCGTGGCCGCGGGCAGCCCGTGCGACAGCCGGTCGTCGCGGTACATCTCCTCGAAGCGGGTGGGATCCGTCGGGTCGAACGGCGCGGTTGTCATGGCAGCGCCGCCACCAGCTGCTCGACCGGCACCCGCGGCCCGGTGAAAAACGGCGTCTCGGCGCGGGTGTGCCGGCGCGCGTCGGTGGCGCGCAGCTCGCGCATCAGGTCGACGATGCGGTCCAGCTCGGGCGCCTCGAAGGCCAGGATCCACTCGTAGTCACCCAGCGCGAACGCCGGGACGGTGTTGGCGCGGACGTCCTTGTACTCGCGCGCGGCCATGCCGTGCTCGGCGAGCATGCGACGACGTTCCTCGTCGGGCAGCAGGTACCACTCGTAGGACCGCACAAAGGGATACACGCAGATGTAGGCGCCGGGTTCCTCGCCGGCCAGGAACGCCGGGATGTGGCTCTTGTTGAACTCGGCCGGCCGGTGCAGCGCCACGCTGCTCCACACCGGCGCGCTGGCCCGCCCCAGCGTGGTGGTGCGCCGGAAGTCGGCGTAGGTCGCCTGCAGCGCCTCGACGCGTTCGGCGTGGGTCCAGATCATGAAGTCGGCGTCGGCGCGCAGCCCCGCCACGTCGTAGAGGCCGCGGACGACGACCCCGCGCTCCTCCTGTTGCTTGAAAAACCGGGCCGCGTCGTCGATCGCTTCCTTCCTCGTGTCACTCGAGTCCTCGCCCAGCACGCCGGGCCGCACGGAGAACACCGAGAACATCAGGTAGCGCAGCTGCGAGTTCAGGGTGTCGTAGTCGAGTTTGGCCATGGCACCTATCGTGCCACTTTCGCCCGGAGTGCCTCGACCGCGCGGCCGGCCGCCCCGACGCAGGCCGGTACACCGATCCCGTCGAGGTAGCTGCCGGCCACCGCCAGCCCCGGCGGGAGCCCGGCGCGCACCTCTGCGACCACCTCGGCGTGGCCGGGACCGTACTGCGGCATCGCCTCGATCCAGCGCTGCACGCGAGCGTCGACGGGGTCGACGGTCAGCCCGAACACGTCGACCAGGTCGCTCAGCGCCCACCCCAGCAGTTCGTCGTCGGCGACGCCGGCGGCCACATTGTCACCGAACCGCCCGAACGACAGCCGCAACAGCTGGGTGTCGCCGCGCGTGCCCCACTTGCGCGACGAGAGCGTGATCGCCTTGGCGCGCAACGGTTCCCCGCTGGCCACCAGCACGCCCGAACACTGCGGGAACGGCGTGTCGGCCGGCACCGCGAGCGCCACCACCGCCGCCGACGCGCTTTCGATCCGCCGCGCGGCGGCGCAGCTGCGCGGCGCGATTTCACCGACCAGCGACGCCAACCGCGGGGCCGGGATGGCCAGCACCACCGCGTCGGCATGCCACCGGGCGCCGGTGTCGTCCACCAGCGCCCAACCGGGCCCGGCCGGCTCGAGCCGCCGCACGGCGGCGCGCACCCAGCGCGGGCGGGCGCGCGCCACGAGCTCGTCGACGAGCACCCGGTAGCCGCCGTCGACCGCCCCGAACACCGGCGCGCCGGTGTTCGGCGGCAGCCCTTTGCGCACCGCGTCGGTCAGGCTGGTCGCGCCGCGGTCGAGGGCCGCCGCCACGCTGGGGGCCGCCGCGCGCAGGCCGATGGTCGCCGCGGAGCCCGCGTACACCCCGCTCAGCAGCGGGTCCACCGAACGGGCCACGACCTGCGCGCCGAACCGGTCGCCGACCAGTTCGGCCACCGCGGGATCGCTGCCCGGTTGCCAGCTGAACGGGCGGGCGGGTTCGGCGTCGATGCGCGCGACCGTGGCCTCGTCGACCAGCCCGGCCACCGAAGCCGACGACGACGGGATCCCGACGACGGTCCCCGCCGGCAGCGGGTGCAACCGCCGCTCGCTGAAGATCAGCGGCCGGGCCCCGGTGGTGCCCAGTTGGCGATCCGACAGGCCCAGCTCGGCCAGCAGCGCCGGCATCTCGGGCCGGCGCAGCACAAACGCCTCGGCGCCCACGTCCATCGCCTGCCCGCCGACCCGCTCGGTGCGCAGGATCCCGCCGAGGCGGTCGGCGGGCTCGAACAGCGTGATCGTCGCGTCCTCCCCGACCGCCGCGCGCAACCGGTACGCGGCCGTGAGACCCGAAATGCCGCCGCCCACAACACAATACGAGCGGCTCATAGCGAGTGGACCAGCGCGACCAGGTCGGTCAGGACGGCGGGATCGGTCTCGGGCAGCACCCCGTGACCGAGGTTGAACACGTGACCGGTCGCGCCGGCGTCGATCGCGCGGCGCCCGTCGTCGATGACGGCCCGCGCCGCGCGCTCGACCACCGGCCAACCCGCCAGCAGGACGACCGGGTCGAGGTTGCCCTGCAGCGCCGTGCCGGGCTCCACCCGGGCGGCGGCGTCGGCCAGCGAGGTGCGCCAGTCCACCCCGACGACGGCGGCCTGGCCGGGCTGCATGCCGCACTTCAGCGCCGACGACATCGCGCCGAGCAGCTCGGCGGTCCCGACCCCGAAGTGCGTCATGGGCAGGGCGTATTGCGCCAGCGTGGCGAACACCCGCGAGCTGTGCGGCAGCACGTACTGGCGGTAGTCGGCCAGCGACAGCGTGCCGGCCCACGAGTCGAACACCTGGATCGCGTCCACCCCGGCCTCGATCTGGCCCTGCAGGAACGCGACGGTGAGGTCGGTCAGCTTCTCCATCAGCGCGTGCCAGCTGTGCGGCTCGGCCAGCATCATCGCCTTGGTGCGGGCGTGGTTGCGGCTGGGGCCGCCCTCGACGAGGTAGGACGCCAGCGTGAACGGCGCGCCGGCGAAGCCGATCAGCGGAACGTCGCCCAGCGCGGCCACCAGCAGCGAAACCGCCTCGCGGATCGGCGCAATCGCCTGCGGGTCAAGCGGTTTCATTGCCTCGATG
The DNA here is from genome assembly GCF_001668725.1 of Mycobacterium sp. E787. Classification (GTDB taxonomy): domain Bacteria; phylum Actinomycetota; class Actinomycetes; order Mycobacteriales; family Mycobacteriaceae; genus Mycobacterium. The sequence goes on from NZ_LZKL01000050.1 coordinate 128,522, forward strand.
TCGGCGTCGGCGCGCACCGGGTGCGCGATCACCGGCCCGACGTCCGCGACGATGTCCAGTTCGACACCCGCCGCGCGCAGCGGCACCACGATGTCGGAGAACAGAATCGCCGCGTCGACGCCGTGGCGGCGCACCGGCTGCAGCGTGATCTCGCAGGCGACCTCCGGCTCGAAGCAGGCCGCCAGCATGCTGTGCCGCTCCCGCAGCGCCCGGTACTCGGGCAGCGAACGGCCGGCCTGCCGCATGAACCACACCGGCACGCGGCCGGGCTTGCGTCCGGTGACGGCGGCCAGATACGGCGACTCCGGCAGGTCGCGTCGGGCGTCGGGAACGTTCATCGGCCTCAATGCTGCCACGAGGCCCCAGCGGCGCCTGCGTAACATCGCGGTGGTGCCGATCAGCTACGACGAGTTCCCCAGCCTCCGCTTCGAACCCGGTTCCGAAGGCGTGCTGACCCTGGTGCTGGACTCCCCCGGGCTGAACTCGGTCGGGCCGCAGATGCACCGCGACCTGGCCGACGTGTGGCCTGTGCTCGACCGCGACCCCGCCGTGCGCGTCGTGCTGGTCCGCGGCGAGGGCAAGGCCTTCTCCTCCGGCGGCAGCTTCGACCTGATCGACGAGACCATCGGCGACTACGAGGGCCGGATCCGCATCATGCGCGAGGCCCGCGACCTGGTGCTCAACATGGTCAACTTCGACAAGCCCGTCGTCTCGGCGATCCGGGGACCCGCCGTCGGCGCGGGCCTGGTGGTGGCGCTGCTCGCCGACATCTCCGTCGCGGGCCGCACCGCGCGGTTCATCGACGGGCACACCAAGCTCGGGGTGGCCGCGGGCGACCACGCCGCGATCTGCTGGCCGCTGCTGGTCGGCATGGCCAAGGCCAAGTACTACCTGCTCACCTGCGAGACCCTGCTCGGCGAGGAGGCCGAGCGCATCGGCCTGGTCTCCACCTGCGTCGACGACGACGAGGTGCTGGCCACCGCCACCCGGATCGCCGAGAACCTGGCGCAGGGCGCGCAAAACGCCATCCGCTGGACCAAGCACAGCCTCAACTACTGGTACCGGATGTTCGGCCCGGCCTTCGAAACGTCGCTGGGCCTGGAATTCATCGGTTTCGGCGGCCCCGACGTTCGGGAGGGCCTCGCCGCGCACCGGGAGAAGCGCCCGGCCCGATTCACCAAAGGAACCGCGCCCTGAGCAGGCGATACGGCCTCCTCGAGGCCCCGATGAGCGCCGGTAACGGCTTGGTCGCGACGGGCGCGGGACTCGGCGCGCCTGTTTCGGCGTGTCGGCTGATGGGTCTAGCGTCGAACGCTGTGACAGCCTCAGCCGAACCGGCACCCTTCCGCGAGGCGGTGGCGGCAATGAACGCCGTGACCGTGCGGCCGGAGATCGAGCTGGGCCCGATCCGTCCGCCGCAGCGCCTGGCGCCCTACAGCTACGCGCTGGGGGCCGAGGTCAAGCATCCCGACCTCGAGATCGTCCCGGAGCGCTCCGAGGGCGACGCGTTCGGCCGGCTGATCCTGCTCTACGACCCGGAGGGCGCCGACGCCTGGGACGGCTACATCCGCCTGGTCGCCTACATCCAGGCCGACCTCGACCCCACCGAAGCCGTCGATCCCCTGCTGCCCGAGGTGGCGTGGAGCTGGCTGGTCGACGCGCTGCAGGCGCGCCTCGAACAGACCACCGCCCTGGGCGGCACCGTCACCGCCACCACGTCGGTGCGCTACGGCGACATCTCCGGGCCGCCCCGCGCCCACCAGCTGGAGCTGCGGGCGTCCTGGACGGCGACCACCCCGGCGGTCGGGGCGCACGTCGAGGCGTTTTGCGAAGTGCTCGAGCACGCCGCGGGCCTGCCGCCGACCGGGGTCACCGACCTGAGCTCGCGGTCACGCGCCTGACATGGGCGAAGCGGGTGCCGCTAGGCCCGACGACACCGCGCCCGACGACGCCGCGCCTGAACCCTGCCCGCTGCTGCAGCCTTCCGACGGGGTCCCCGATCTCGCGGTGAGCGTCCACGAGATCGAGGCGGCCGCGCGGCTGCTGGACCGCGGGCGCGGGCCGTTCGCGGTGGACGCCGAGCGGGCGTCGGGTTTCCGCTACTCCAACCGCGCCTACCTCATCCAGATCCGGCGGGCCGGGGCGGGCACCGTGCTCATCGACCCGGTCAGCCACGGCGCCGACCCGGTGACGGCGCTGCGGCCGGTCGCCGAGGTGCTGGGCAGCGACGAATGGATCCTGCACTCGGCCGACCAGGACCTGCCGTGCCTGGCCGAGGTCGGCATGCGACCCCCCGCCCTGTACGACACCGAGCTGGCCGGGCGGCTCGCCGGCTTCGACCGGGTGAACCTGGCCACCATGGTCGAGCGGCTGCTGGGGTTCGGCTTGGCCAAAGGCCACGGCGCCGCCGACTGGTCCAAGCGCCCCCTGCCCGCAGAATGGCTCAACTACGCGGCCCTGGACGTGGAATTGCTCATCGAGCTGCGCGCAGCGATCTCCGAGGTGCTCGCCGGGCAGGGCAAAACCGCTTGGGCCGCAGAGGAATTCGACTACCTGCGGGCCTTCAAGGGCGGCGACGCCGCCGGTGACGCCGCGCTCGCCCGGCGGGACCGCTGGCGCCGGACGTCCGGGATCCATCGGGTGCGCGACCGGCGCGGCCTCGCCGCGGTGCGCGAACTGTGGACCGCGCGCGACCGCATCGCCCAGCGGCGCGACATCGCCCCGCGCCGCATCCTGCCGGATTCGGCCATCATCGACGCCGCCCTCGCCGACCCGAAGACCGTCGAAGAGCTTGTCAAGTTGCCGGTGTTCGGCGGGCGCAACCAGCGCCGCAGCGCCGAGGTCTGGCTGGGGGCGCTGGAGGCGGCCCGGCGCAGCCAGGAGCCGCCGGAGGACGCCGAACCGCCCAACGGGCCGCCGCCGGCGGCGCGGTGGAGCAGGCGCAAACCGGAGGCCGCCGCCCGGCTGGAGGCGGCCCGGGCGGCGCTGGGTGAGCTGTCGGAGCGGGTCGGAGTCCCGACGGAGAACCTGGTCTCACCCGACCTGGTGCGACGGCTGTGCTGGGACTGGCAGCCCGCCGCGGACCCCGATGAGGCCGTCGACGAGTTCCTGCGGGCAGGGCAGGCGCGGGCGTGGCAGCGCGAACTCGTCGATCCCGTGCTGGCCCGGGCGTTGCAACCACCGGCCGACGACAGCTAGCACGCCCCCGTCCTGGGCCACAGCCGTTCAGCGTGAATCCTCGGCTTTGCGTGTGTATCCAGGGCGGAAAATTCGCCCGGATCCCGCCACCAGCTCACACCCAAAACCCAGGATTCACACCCAAAAGGCCTGCAGCCGCCCGGCGACAATCGCGACCAACGCGCCCTAGTCGAGGGGCTCCCGGACCTCCGCCTCGGAGACGGACGTGCCCAGCGCCGCCGCCCAACCGGTGATGCGGCGGGCCACGTCCTGGTCGGTCAGCCCCAGGTCGGCGAGCACCTCGCCCCGAGACGCGTGCTCGTAGAACCGCTGCGGCAGCCCCACGTCGCGGCAGGGCGTGTCGACCTCCGCGCGCCGCAGCGCCGCCGAGACGGCCGACCCCACCCCGCCGTTGACGCCGTTGTCCTCGAGGGTGACGACCAGTTTGTGCTGCGCGGCCATCTCGACCACGCCGTCGGACACCGGCAACACCCAGCGCGGGTCGATCACCGTCACGCCGATGCCCTGGTTGTGCAGCCGCTTGGCCACGGCCAGGGCCATCGGCGCGAACGCGCCGACCCCGACCAGCAGCACGTCGTGGTTGAGCCCCGTCGCCGGCACCGCCAGCACGTCGACGGCCGAAACGCCCGACCCGCGTCGCTCCAGGGCCGGAATGTCTTCGCCCACATCGCCTTTGGGAAAGCGGATGGCCGTCGGGCCGTCGTTGACGTCGAGGGCCTCGCCGAGCTCCTCGCGCAGGCGGGTCGCGTCGCGCGGTGCGGCCACCCGGATGCCGGGCACGATGTTCAGCATCGACAGGTCCCACATGCCGTTGTGGCTGGCACCGTCGGAGCCGGTGATGCCGGCCCGGTCGAGGACCATCGTGACGGGCAGCTTGTGCAGCGCCACGTCCATCATGATCTGGTCGAAGGCCCGGTTGAGGAAGGTCGAATAGATCGCCACCACCGGGTGCATGCCGCCCATGGCCAGTCCGGCCGCCGACGTGATCGCGTGCTGCTCGGCGATGCCGACGTCGAACAGCCGGTCCGGGAACTGCTGCCCGAACGCCGTCAGCCCGGTGGGGCCGGGCATCGCCGCGGTGATGGCCACGATGTCGCGGCGCTTGCGCGCGTAGCCGATGAGCGCCTCGGAGAACGTGGCCGTCCAGCCCGGGCCGGGAATCTTGGTGGCCCGGCCGGTGACCGGGTCGATCACGCCGCAGGAATGCATCTGCTCGGCCTCGTCGTCCAGGGCCGGCGCGTAACCCATGCCCTTGCGGGTGACGACGTGCACGATCACCGGGCGACCGAAGCCGCGGGCGTGGCGCAGCGCGGCCTCCACCGCGCGTTCGTCGTGGCCGTCGACCGGGCCGACGTACTTCAGGCCGAGGTCGGTGAACAGCAGCTGCGGGGACAGCGAGTCCTTGATGCCGGCCTTGACGCTGTGCATGAAGCGGTAGGCGATCTGGCCGACCAGGGGCAGCGAGCGCACCGCGTCGCGCCCCCGTTCCAGCACGTGCTCGTAGGCCGGCTGCAGGCGCAGCGTGGCCAGGTGGTCGGCGACGCCGCCGATGGTCGGCGCGTAGCTGCGGCCGTTGTCGTTGACGACGATGATGACCGGCCGGTGCGAGGCGGCGATGTTGTTCAGCGCCTCCCAGCACATGCCGCCGGTGAGCGCGCCGTCGCCGACGACGGCGACCACATGACGGTTGCGGTGCCCGCTGAGCTCGAACGCCTTGGCCAGGCCGTCGGCGTAGGACAGCGCGGCGCTGGCGTGGCTGGACTCCACCCAGTCGTGCTCGCTCTCGGCGCGCGACGGATAACCCGACAGGCCGCCCTTTTTGCGCAGGCTCTCGAAGTCGTGGGCGCGGCCCGTCAGCATCTTGTGCACGTAGGCCTGGTGGCCGGTGTCGAAGATGATCGGGTCGTGCGGCGAGTCGAACACGCGGTGCAGCGCCAGCGTCAGCTCGACGACGCCGAGGTTGGGCCCGAGATGTCCCCCGGTGGCAGCCACCTTGTGGATCAGGAACTCGCGGATCTCGGTCGCCAGATCGCGGAGCTGCCGTTGGGACAGGTACTGCAGATCAGCGGGCCCGCGGATCTGTTCCAGCATCCCGTTAGTCTACGCAGCGTTCGCACGGGAGACCGGAGTCCGCGTCCGGTCCTTGTTAGCCTCGGACCGCGGTGCGCCGGGAAGCCTGGTCGGCACGTTGTCCCCGAACCCGGAGTGCGCCGTGATCCTTGCCGTCGACCGACCGCGTCGACCCCCGCAGTCGTATCGTCGCACCATGCGCGCCGAGCAGATCGCCGAAGACTTTCCGATCGTCAGCATCGACGGGGACGCGCTGGACGCCGCGCGGCTGCTCGCCGAGCACCGGCTGCCGGGCCTCTTGGTCACCGACACGTCGGGAAACCCCTACGCGGTGCTGCCGGCTTCGCAGGTCGTCCGCTTCATCGTGCCGCGGTACGTGCAGGACGACCCCTCGCTGGCCGGGGTGCTCAACGAATCTACGGCCGACCGCTGCGCGGAGAAGCTGAGCGGCAAGAAGGTACGCGACGTGCTGCCGGACCACCTGCTCGACGTGCCGCCGGCCGACGCCGACGACACCATCATCGAGGTGGCGGCCCTCATGGCGCGGGAGAGAAGCCCGCTCGTCGCGGTGGTCAAGGACGGTACGTTGATCGGGGTCATCACGGCATCGCGGGTCCTCGCCGCGGCGCTGAAGCCTTGATTCCGGTGGATGTGGCGATCGAGCGGCTACGGGCGGAACCACGGGACAACCGATGAGCTTGATCGCGATCGTCGTGTTCGTCGTCGCCTACGCGCTGATCGCCAGCGACCGCGTCAACAAGACCGTCGTGGCGCTCACCGGCGCCGCGATCGTCGTCGCCTTGCTGCCGATCATCAACTCCGATGACGTCTTCTACTCACACGAGACCGGAATCGACTGGGACGTCATCTTTTTGCTGCTGGGCATGATGATCATCGTCAGCGTGCTGCGCCAGACCGGTGTGTTCGAGTACGTCGCGATCTGGTCCGCCAAGCGCGCCCGCGGCTCCCCCCTGCGCGTCATGATCCTGCTGGTGCTGGTCACCGCGATCGGGTCGGCCCTGCTCGACAACGTCACCACGGTGTTGTTGATCGCCCCGGTGACCCTGTTGGTGTGCGACCGGCTGGACATCAATGCGGCGCCGTTCCTGATGGCCGAGGCGTTCGCCTCGAACATCGGCGGCACGGCGACGTTGATCGGTGATCCGCCCAACATCATCATCGCCAGCAGGGCGGGCTTGACGTTCAACGACTTCCTGCTGCACCTGACACCGATCGTGATCATCGTGATGGCCGTCCTGATCGCGTTGCTGCCGCGCCTGTTTCGGGGTTCCTTCTCGGTCGACCCCGAGCGCGTCGCCGACGTCATGTCGCTGGAGGAGAAGGAGGCGATTCGCGATCGCAGGCTGCTCATCGCGTGCGGCATCGTGTTGGTGGCGGTGTTCGCCGCGTTCATCGCCCACTCGGCGCTGCACATGCAGCCCTCCATCGTCGCGCTGCTGGGCGCCGGCATCCTGATCCTGGTGTCCAGGCTGGAGCATTCGGATTACCTGTCCAGCGTCGAGTGGGAAACGCTGCTGTTTTTTGCCGGGTTGTTCATCATGGTCGGGGCGTTGGTCAAGACGGGCGTCGTCAAGACACTGGCACATCTGGCGATCACCGCCACCGGCGGCAACGCGCTGCTGGCCACCATGGTGATCCTGGTGGCATCGCTGGCGATCAGCGGCGTCGTCAACAACGTTCCGTACGCCGCGACGATGGCGCCCGTCGTCGCCGACCTGGCGCCGGCCCTGGGCGGACACGTCAACGCCGGCGCCTTGTGGTGGGCGCTTGCGCTCGGCACCGATTTCGGCGGCAACCTCACCGCCGTCGGCGCCAGCGCCAACGTCGTCGTGCTCGGGATCGCCGCGCGCGCCGACAATCCCGTCTCCTTCTGGGAATTCACCCGCAAGGGCGCATTGGTGACGGCGATCTCGGCGGCGCTGTCCGCCCTGTACCTGTGGCTGCGGTACTTCGTGTTGAGCTGAGCGCTAACAGGTCAGCAGCGCAACGGATTCGGTGTGATGAGTCAGCGGGAACGCGTCGAACACCTTGATCTTCTCGACGGCGTAGCCGTGTGCCCGGTACAGGCCGATGTCCCGCGCGAAAGAGGCCGCCTCGCAACCGATGTGGACCACGCGCGGCACCCGGGCGGCGGCCAGGAGGTCGATGATCTCGCGCCCGGCACCGGCGCGCGGCGGGTCCAGCACTGCGACCCCGGCGCTCCCGCGCTGCGCGGTCAGCGCGCGGCGGACCGAGTCGGTGACGACGTCCACCTGGGGCAGGTCGAACAGGGCGGCGCGCGCGGCGCGCGTCGCCGAGCGCGAGGTGTCGACGGTCAGCACCCGCCCCGACTCCCCCACCGCGTCGGCGAGCGCCGCGGCGAAAACCCCCGCGCCGCCGTAGAGATCCCAGACGGTCATGCCGGGACTCGGTTGCGCCCAGTCGAGGACCAGAGCGCTGTAGACCCGGGCCGCGTCCCGATGCGCCTGCCAGAAGGCCGTGACCGGCACCCGCCAGCTGCGCTCACCCACCCGTTGCACCGCCTCGTAGCCGCCCTCGACCACCGTGGTGTCGGTCCGCTTGCCCTGTCGCAGGGTGCGCACCACGTGCCGCTCGCCCTCGTCGTCGACGGCGACGTGCAACTGGGCGCGCGGGGGCCAGTCGGCCCGGGACAATCCGTCCAGCATTGCGGGCGGCAGCTGCGCGCAGCGCAGGTCGGTCACCAGCTCGTCGCTGTGGTAGCGGTGGAAGCCGGGCCGGCGGTCCTCGCCCACCTCCAGCCGGACCCGGGTGCGCCAACCGGTGGGCCCGGCATCCGGCGACAATTCCTCGGCGCCCGTTTCGGGGACGCTCCAGTCGTGCCCGCCCAGCCGGGACAGCTGGTTGGCCACGACCTGGGCCTTGACCGCGCGGGCCGCCTCGGGCGTGGCGAACGCCAGATCGCAACAGCCGGCGCCGTCGGCCCCCGCGATCGGGCACAGCGAGGCGACGCGGTCGTCCGACGGCTCGATCACCTCGACAACCTTTGCGTGCCAATAGGAGTCGCGCTCGGAGGTGATGCGCACCCGCACCCGCTCGCCGGGCAACGCGTAGCGGACGAACACGACGCGGCCGTCATGATGGGCCACACAGCTGCCCCCGTTGGCCGGGGGGCCGGTGACCAGCGTCAGCTCGGTGCTCAATCGAAGATCCCGCGACGGGCGTCGCCGGGCGCCGCGTGCGGGTGGAAGGCCTTCAGCCGCTCCGACGAATTCAATTGCCAGGGAACCGAAGTCACCATCACGTTGGGCATGAACAACAACCGGCCCTTGAGCCGCAGCGCGCTCTGGTTGTGCAGCACCTGCTCCCACCAGTGGCCCACCACATACTCCGGGATGAACACCGTGACCACCGTGCGCGGCGACTCCCTGCTGACCCGCTTGACGTAATCGAGGATGGGCCGGGTGATTTCACGGTAGGGCGAGGCGATGACCTTGAGCGGCACGCTGATGTCGCTTTCCTCCCACCTGTGCACCAGGTCGCGGGTTTCGGCGTCGTCGACGCTGACCGTGAGCGCCTCGAGCGCATCGGGACGGGTGGCGCGCGCGTAGGCCAGAGCGCGCAGTGTCGGCAGGTGCAGCTTGGACACCAGCACCAGGGCGTGGTTGCGGCTGGGCAGCACCACGTCGTGTTGGGCCGCCTCCTGCTCCTCCAATTCCAGGCTGACGGTGTGGTAGTGGCGGTGAATCATTTTCATGATGATGAACAGCAGGCTCATCGCGAAAAGGGCGATCCACGCACCGGCGAGAAACTTGGTGGCCAGCACGACCAGCAGCACCGCGCCGGTGGACAACAGGCCGACCGTGTTGACCACCCGCGAGCGCATCATCTTGCGCCGCAACCGCGGATCGGTCTCGGTGCGCAGCAACCGGGTCCAGTGCCGGACCATGCCGATCTGGCTCAGCGTGAACGAGATGAACACGCCCACGATGTAGAGCTGGATCAGCGCGGTGACCTCGCCGCGGAACGCGATGATCGCCAACAGGGCCGCCCCGGACAGGAACAGGATTCCGTTGGAGAACGCCAATCTGTCACCGCGGGTGTGCAATTGGCGCGGCAGGTAGCTGTGCTGCGCCAGGATCGAGCCGAGCACGGGGAACCCGTTGAACGCGGTGTTGGCCGCCAGCACCAGGATCAGCGCGGTCACCGTGGCGATCAGCAGGAACCCGATGTGAAAGCTGCCGAACACGGTTTCGGCCAGCTGCGTGACCAACGTCTTCTGGTAATAGTTCGGCGGGGCGCCGGTCAGCTGCCTGGCGGGATCCTCGACGAGTTTCACCCCGATCTTCTCGGCCAGCACGATGATGCCCATCAGCAGGGTCACCGCGATGCCGCCCAGCATCAGCAGGGTCGTGGCAGCGTTGCGCGACTTGGGCTTCTGAAACGCCGGCACCCCGTTGCTGATCGCCTCGACCCCGGTCAGCGCCGCGCACCCGGACGAGAACGACCGCGCCACCAGGAAGGCCAACGCGAAGCCGACGATCTGGCCGTGTTCGGCGTGCATCTCGAAACCGGCCGATTCGGCCCGCAGCGGGTTGCCCAGCACGAAGATCCGGAACAGACCCCAGCCGATCATGACCAGCACGCCGATGATGAACGCGTAGGTCGGGATGGCGAAGGCCAGCCCGGACTCGCGGACGCCGCGCAGGTTCAGCGCCATCACCAACAGGATGGCGCCGACGCAGAACCACACCTTGTTCTCCGCGACGATGGGGATCGCCGAGCCGATGTTCGACATCGCCGACGCCGTCGAAACGGCAACGGTCAGAACGTAATCCACCATCAGGGCGCTGGCCACCACGAGGCCGGCGGTGTCGCCGAGGTTGGTGGTGACCACCTCGTAGTCGCCGCCGCCCGACGGGTAGGCGTGCACGTTCTGCCGGTAGCTGGCCACCACGACCAGCATCACCGCGGCCACGGCCAGGCCGATCCACGGCGTCAGCGCATACGCGCTCACCCCGGCCACCGAGAGCATCAGGAAGACTTCCTCCGGCGCGTAGGCCACCGAGGACAGCGCATCGGAGGCGAACACCGGCAAGGCGATCCGCTTGGGCAGCAGCGTGTGACTCAGCCGGTCGCTGCGAAACGGCCGTCCGATCAGCAGCCGGCGCGCAGCGGTCGAAAGTTTGGACACGAGAGCCAAGAGTAAGCCCACCCGAGCTTGCTAGCGTTTCGTAGGCAAGAATGTTCGCGGACGGACCGAATCGGCTGGCTAGCCCAGGTAGCCGATTGAACAGCGCAGGACGCACCCGAGAGGACCCCAAGTGCGCGTGGTTGTGATGGGTTGCGGCCGGGTGGGCTCTTCGCTGGCCGACGCGCTCTCCCGGATCGGCCACGACGTGGCCGTCATCGACCGCGACAGCACCGCGTTCAACCGGCTGAGCCCCGAGTTCTCCGGCGAGCGGGTGCTGGGCCAGGGATTCGACCGGGACGTGCTGCTCAGCGCCGGCATCGAGGACGCCGACGCGTTCGCCGCGGTGTCATCCGGCGACAACTCGAACATCATCTCGGCCCGGCTGGCCCGGGAGACGTTCGGCGTGCGGCGCGTCGTCGCCCGGATCTACGACGCCAAACGCGCCGAGGTTTACGAGCGCCTCGGCATTCCGACGATCGCCACGGTCCCGTGGACCACCGACCGGCTGCTCAACACGCTGACCCGGGAAAGCGAGACCGCCAAGTGGCGCGACCCGACCGGCACCGTCGCCGTGGCCGAGGTCGATCTGCACGAGGACTGGGTGGGGCACCGGGCCACCGACCTGGAGCAGGCCACCGGCGCCAGGGTCGCGTTCCTGATCCGGTTCGGCACCGGTGTGTTGCCCGAACCCAAGACCGTGATCCAGGCCGGCGACACGGTCTATATCGCGGCCATATCCGGCCGCGCCGCCGAGGCGGTCGCCATCGCGGCGCTGCCGCCCAGTGAGGACCTCGAGGCGGGACCGCGCAAATGAAAGTAGCTGTCGCCGGGGCCGGCGCCGTCGGCCGATCGGTCACCCGCGAGCTCGTGGCCAACGGCCACGACATCACCCTGATCGAGCGCAACCCCGAACACGTCGACATCGACGCCATCCCGGCAGCGCACTGGCGGCTCGGCGACGCCTGCGAACTGAGCCTGCTGCAGTCGGTTCACCTGGAGGGCTTCGACGTGGTGGTCGCCGCGACCGGCGACGACAAGGCCAACGTGGTGCTCAGCCTGCTGGCCAAGACCGAATTCGCGGTGCCGCGGGTGGTGGCCCGGGTCAACGATCCCCGCAACGAATGGCTGTTCACCGACGCCTGGGGCGTCGACGTGGCGGTGTCCACGCCGCGCATGCTGGCCTCGCTGATCGAGGAGGCCGTCGCCGTCGGTGATCTGGTGCGGCTCATGGAATTCCGCCGCGGTCAGGCCAACCTGGTGGAGATCACCCTGCCCGACGACACCCCGTGGGGCGGCAAGCCGGTGCGCCGGCTGCAGCTGCCGCGGGACGCCGCGCTGGTGACGATCCTGCGCGGCCCGCGCGTCATCGTGCCGGAGGCCGACGAGCCGCTCGAGGGTGGCGACGAGCTCCTGTTCGTCGCGGTCGCCGAGGCCGAAGAGGAGCTGCACAAGCTGCTGCTGCCGGCCACCGAGGCGGCCGACTGATCAGTCGGCCGCCGTTTCGGCGCCCGCCTTGTCGCGGGCGGGCATCGCGCGCTGCGCGGCCCTGATCGCGGCGTAGGTCGCCAGCGCGGCCAGCAGCGTCAGCGGCCAGCCCATGCCGATGCGCGCCACGCCCAGCCAACCGGTCTGGTCGGCGTCGTAGAGGATCCGCTGGACCACGAACCGGGCGCCGAATACCAGCACCCAGCACAGCGAGGCGAAGTCGAACGCGTAGACGGCGCGGGGCACGTCGCGCCACGCCCGGTCGCGGCCGGTGGACCAGCTCCAGGCGTAGCCGACGAGCGGCCGGCGGATCAGCACCGACGCCACGAACACCACGGCCCACAGCAACGACATCCAGATGCCCAGCAGGAAATAGCCCTTCGACTGCCCCACGGCGTAGGCGATCAGCGCGCACACGGCCACGCCGATGAACCCGGAGAACGCCGGCTGGGTGGACTCGCGGCGAAGCAGCCGCCACAGCAAGACGAGCGCGGCCGCGGCCAGCGCGGCGCCGATGGCGGGCAGCAGACCCGACAGGCCGGACACCACCACGAAGACCACCACGGGCAGCGACGAGTAGACGACGCCACTCACCCCGCCCACCTGTTCCAGCAGGCGTTCCTTCGGGTTGGTCACCGCTGAATTTCGTAGTGCGGGTTGTAGATCGCCTTGGTCCCGTTGTCCAGCTTGCCCAGCCGCCCGCGGACGCGCAGCGTGCGGCCCGAGTCGATGCCGGGAATGCGGCGCTGGCCCAACCACACCAGGGTGACGGTGTCGGTGCCGTCGAACAGTTCGGCGCGGACCCCGCCGGAACACCCCTTGCCGTTCGTCTCCACGCTGCGCAGCGTCCCGACCATGGTGACCTCCTGGCCACGCTCGCAGTCGATCGCGCGCTGCGCGCCGGTACTTGCGACTTCGTCGGACAATTCTTCGGAGTCGAGCTGCTCCGGGTCCTCCGTCAACCGACGGGTGAGCCGGCGCAAATATCCTTGGGCCCCCATGGCCACTCCTGACAGTGCTGTAAAAGCATCGGTGCTTCCTCCATGCCAACGGACACCGTAGACCTCTTGGTTCCCCGGTGCCAATCGAATCAAACGGGAAGTTGGACCGGTGCGCACGGCCGGGCAATATCGAGGGATGGCGGTCGAGTTGCGGGGTGTCGCGACGGTGCTGCTGCCGGGCACCGGCTCCGACGACGACTACGTCTACCGGGCGTTTTCTCGCCCGCTGCGCGACGTCGGCGCGACGCTCATCGCGCCGCCGCCCCGGCCCGATCGGTTGATCGACGGCTACCTGTCCGCGTTGGACGACGCCGCGCGCGACGGCCCCATCGGCGTCGGCGGTGTCTCGATCGGCGCCGCGGTGGCGGCCGCGTGGGCGCTGGCCCATCCCGAGAGCACCGTGGCCGTCCTGGCGGCGCTGCCGGCCTGGGCTGGCGCCCCCGGCACCGCACCGGCGGCGCTGGCCGCGCGGCATTCGGCGTCCCAGTTGCGCGCCGACGGCCTGGCGGCGACGACGACGCAGATGCGCGCCTCCAGCCCGCCGTGGCTGGCCGACGAGCTGGCCCGATCCTGGCGCGCCCAATGGCCCCGATTGCCGGACGCCATGGAGGAGGCCGCCGCCTATGTCGCGCCCAGTTGCGCGGACCTGACCGGGCTGGTGCCACCGCTGGCGGTGGCGGCCGCCCTCGACGACCCGATCCATCCGCTGCAGGTGGCCGTCGACTGGGTCACCGCGGCACCGCGCGCGGCGCTGGTGACGGTGACGTTGGACCAGATCGGCGCGGACCCCGCCGCGCTGGGCGCGGCCTGCCTGGCCGCCCTCGCCGAGCTGTAGGGAGTGTCAACCGCCGGTCGTGGTGCGCAGCTGCTGCATGGCCGATCCCTCGGCGCTGCGGCGCGCGGCCGGCTCGTTCGGCGGCTGTTCCTGCGCCTGCTGCTGCTGCGCGGCCGCGGCCGCCCGCAGCTGTTCGGCCATCGGCTCGGGCAGCTGGACGGGCAACGGCGTGCGGACCGGCAGCGGCGTATCGCCGCGGCGAACCACCGTGTCCGCCAACGCTGCTCGCGCCTCCTGCTCCAGCGCTGCCATCGTCTCGTGCGAGCCGTTGACGACGCAGCGGATCATCCAGCGATAGCCGTCGACGCCGATGAACCGCACCACGCCGGTGGCGGTGCCGACCACCTCGCGGCCCCACGGGCCGTCCTTGATGCTGACCTTGGCCGAGTCGTTGCGCAGCGACTCGGCGAGCTCGCCGGCCACCTCCCGCCACAGGCCACCCGTCTTGGGCGCGGCGTAGGCGGCGATCGTGAAACGACCGTTGGGCGTGACGACCCACACCGCGCTCGGCACCCCGGTCTCGGTCAGCTCGACCTGCAGTTGGCCGGCCTCCGGCATGGGAATCAGGACCGAACCGAGGTCGAGCCGCGCCAACTCGGCGACCGCGGGATCGTCGAAGTCGTCGATGTCGAACGGGCCCTCGAGCTCTTCGCCGTCCTCGCCGGCCGGCTCGGGGGGAGCCTGGGCCCCGACCTCGTCCGTCGGGTCGCCGCCGCCTTTGTCTGAGCGTCTACCGAATGCAGCCATCACAAACTCGCATGTCCTCCGGAGGAACCGTGACCACCATCGCCACGGGATGTTTCGGCCAGCCCGGCCTCGTCGAACGACGACACCTCGACCAGCTCGGCCAACTCGACGCGCTGCACCAGCAATTGGGCGATCCGGTCCCCCCGATGCACCACGATCGGCTCGACCGGATCGAGGTTGATCAACGCGACCTTGATCTCGCCGCGATAACCGGCGTCGATGGTGCCCGGGCTGTTCACGATCGAAAGCCCAACGCGCGCAGCCAATCCCGAACGCGGGTGCACCAGCCCCACCATCCCGAACGGGATGGCGACCGCGACCCCCGTTCGCACCAGGGCGCGCCGCCCCGGGTCCAGGGTGACGTCTTCGGCGCTGTAGAGGTCGACCCCGGCGTCGCCGTCGTGGGCGCGAGCGGGCAGCGGAAGTTCGGGGTCGAGGCGGACAACTTTGACTTGCAAGGCCAGACTGGTCGACACGGGGCCACAGACTACCCTTGACCGCGTGTCCTCTACGCGCGTCGCGCCGCACAGCGTGCGATATCGCGAACGGCTGTGGGTGCCGTGGTGGTGGTGGCCACTGGCTTTCGGGCTGGCCGCGCTGATCGCCTTCGAGGTCAACCTCGGTGTTCGCACCCTGCCCGACTGGCTGCCGTACGCAACGCTGTTCGTGGTGGCCGCGGGTGCGCTGCTGTGGCTGGGCCGGGTCGAGATCCGCGTCACCGAGGACTCGTCCGCGGCGGGCGGCGTGCAGCTGTGGGCCGCCGACGCGCACCTACCGGTCAACGTGATCGCCCGGTCCGCCGAGATAGCGCCGTCGGCGAAGTCGGCGGCTTTGGGCCGCCAGCTCGATCCGGCGGCCTACGTGCTGCACCGGGCGTGGATCGGCCCGATGGTGCTGGTGGTCCTCGATGACCCGGACGATCCCACGCCGTACTGGCTGGTGAGCTGCCGTCACCCGGAGCGGGTGCTGTCGGCGCTGACACGCTGAGCGCAGCTATCAGGCTGCGCAGTCGGTACAGATCATCACGCCGTTCTTCTCACTGGCGAGACGGCTGCGGTGTTGCACCAGAAAGCAGCTCGAGCAGGTGAACTCGTCGGCCTGCTTGGGGATGACGCGGACGGAGAGCTCTTCCCCGGAAAGGTCGGCCCCCGGCAACTCGAAAGATTCAGCTGATTCGGATTCGTCGACGTCGACCACGGCCGAGGCCGCCTCGTTGCGTCGCGCTTTGAGCTCCTCCAGCGAGTCTTCCGAGACATCGTCGGTCTCGGTGCGCCGCGGAGCGTCATAGTCGGTAGGCATATTCTCCCCTGCCCTATCCCCTCTAACAGGCCTCGTTTATCTCAAGCAACGCTTTGTACCAGCGTCGAACGCATCCACCAAACGATTCGTGCCCGTATCACGCCCCATTAACGTGTGAGTTACGTCACACACCCGGATTGACCCTTGCCTCGAGTCTCAAACGATGCATTTAGAGTGCACATGTGGTCGCACAAATTACCGAGGGTACCGCTTTCGACAAGCGCGGTAGGCCCTTTCGGCGGCGCAATCCCCGGCCCGCCATCGTGGTGCTCGCGCTCCTGGTGGTGGCCACCGGCGTGGTGTGGACGATGGCCCTGACGCGGCCGGCCAAGGTGCACGAGGCCGTGCTGTGCAACCCGCCGCCGCAGCCGGCCGGGTCGACGGCACCCCAGCTCGGCGAGCAGGTGTCGCGCAGCGCCATGGCCGACGTCACGCCCGCCAAACTCGCCGACACCAAGGTCCGGGTCCTCAACGCCAGCGGCCGCGGCGGCCAGGCCGGCGACGTCGCGGGCGCCATGAAGGACCTCGGCTTCGCGCAGCCCACCGCCGCCAACGACCCCGTCTACGCCGGCACCAGGCTGAACTGCCAGGGTCAGATCCGCTTCGGCACGGCCGGGCAGGCCACCGCGGCCGCCGTCTGGCTGGTGGCGCCGTGCACCGAGTTGTTCAACGACAACCGCGCCGACGATTCCGTCGACCTGGCCCTCGGCACGGAGTTCACCGCGCTGGCCCACAACGACGACGTCGACGCGGTGCTGGCCAGCCTCAAGCCCGGCGCCACCGAGCCGACTGATCCCACCCTGCTGCAAAAGATCCACGCCAGCAGCTGCTGAGGCGCTCAGTCCGGCAGCGGCTCGAGGCCGTCGAAGCGGTCCAGGGCCGCCAGCAGCTCGTCGGCGATCCCGGGCGCGGCGGCCACCACCAACCCGGCGCTGCCCGACGGGCCGTCCGGCTCGGTCACCAACACGCGGGCCCCGGCCTCGGACGCGATCAGCGCACCCGCGGCGCGGTCCCAGACCTGCAGCCCGTGCTCGTAGAAGGCGTCCAGCCGGCCGGCCGCGACCATGCACAGGTCCAGCGCCGCGGAACCGATGCGACGGACGTCGCGCACCACCGGCAGCAGCTGCGCCACCAACGCCGCCTGGCTCGCGCGGCGGCGACGCGAGTAGCCAAAGCCGGTGCCCAGCAACGCCATCGACAAATCGTCGACCGCGGCGCACCGCAGCGATTCGGTCCCCCGCTCGTCGATGACGTGCGCGCCGAGCCCGGCCGCGGCCGAGTACACCCGGCCGGCGACGACGTCGGCGACCGCCCCCGCCACCGACACGCCGTCGATCTGGGCGCCCACCGACACCGCGTAGGCCGGGATGCCGTAGACGAAATTCACCGTGCCGTCGATGGGATCGAGCACCCAGGTGACCGCCCCGGCGGGACCGTTCGCGCCGTCGGCGGGCCCACCGCCCTCCTCGCCGAGTATCGGGTCACCGGGCCGCAGCTCGGCCAGCCGATCGCGCAGCAGCCGCTCGGTCTCGGTGTCGACCACGGTCACCGGATCGGTGGGGGTGGTCTTCGACCGCACGGCGCCGCTGCCCGCCGCGGACAAGCTCGCGGCCCGGCCGCCGAACACCTCGGCGCGGCGGCGCCGCACGAATTCTGCGGCCTCGGCGGCCAACTCTTCGGCCACCGAACGCAGCTGCGCGGGCTCGGCCTGCTTTTCGGGGGGGCGCGTCACGTAGTCCATCGCAGCACAGCCGCCACCGCCGCGCAGACCCGCCAACCGGCGCGGCCGCCCGGGCTAAGGTGGGCGGACAGGCCAATTCTCGCCGAGGAGTCTCGATGACCAGCACCGACTCGACCACGGACACGCCACCCACAACGCTCACCGGCAAGCCGCAACGGCGCGGGTTCGGCATCGACGTCGGCGGCAGCGGCATCAAGGGCGGAATCGTCGACATGGACACCGGGCTGTTGATCGGCGAACGGATCAAGCTGTTGACCCCGCAGCCGGCGACGCCGTCGGCCGTCGCCAAGACCATCGCCGAGGTGGTCCACGGGTTCGGCTGGACCGGCCCCCTGGGGGTGACCTATCCCGGCGTCGTCACCCACGGCGTCGTGCAGACCGCCGCCAACGTCGACAAGGCCTGGATCGGGACCAACGCGCGCGACGTCATCAGCGCCGAACTGGACGGCCAGGAGGTCGTGATCCTCAACGACGCCGACGCGGCCGGGCTCGCCGAGGAACACTACGGCGCGGGCAGGAACCAGTCGGGCCTGGTGGTGCTGCTGACGTTCGGCACCGGGATCGGCTCGGCGGTCATCCACAACGGGACGCTGATCCCCAACACCGAGTTCGGGCATCTCGAAGTGGGTGGCAAAGAGGCCGAGCAGCGGGCGGCGTCGTCGGTCAAGGAGCGCAACGGCTGGAGCTACGAAAAGTGGGCCACGCAGGTCACCCGGGTGCTGGTGGCCATCGAGAACGCGATCTGGCCGGACCTGTTCATCGCGGGCGGTGGCATCAGCCGCAAGGCCGACAAGTGGCTGCCGCTGCTGCAGAACCGCACCCCGGTGGTGGCCGCCGCGCTGCAGAACACCGCGGGCATCGTGGGCGCGGCGATGGCGGCCACTTCGGATGTGACTCACTGAATTTTGGCCGGTAGGCGGGTACAAGCGGCCGCTGTCGTTACAATGGTGCTCGGCGACCGCCCAGAACAAAGCGTGCAACCACACGCACGCCGATATCAACGCCGACATTCGACATAGCAGACACTTTCGGTTTCCCATGCCCATACCCACCGAAAGTGCGTCCAAACGAAGGGGTGTAAGTGGCAGCGAGCAAGGCAAGTGCGGCAACCGACGAGCCGGTGAAACGCACCGCCACGAAGTCTCCGTCGTCCCCCGCTAAGCGATCGGCAGCGAAGGCCGCCAACGGCGCCGCCCCGGCGAAACGGGCCACCAAGACTGCGCCGCGGGCCACCAAGCCCACCAAGGGGCACGAGGCTTCGGCTCCCGGCGCGGCCGGCGAGGCCCCGAAGAAGACCCGCTCCGCCGCCAAGGCGGCCGCCAAGGCGCCGTCCGCCCGCGGCGCGAAGGCCGCCGCCAAAGCCGCTCCCGACGAGGCCGACGCCAACCTGGAGGTCCTCGACACCGACGGAGCGGTCGAGGATCTCGACGCCGAACCCGACCTCGACGGTGAGCCCGTCGAAGATCTCGACATCGACGCCGAGGACCTCAACCTCGACGACCTGGAAGAAGACGTCGCCGCCGAAGGCGAGGACCCCGAACTCGAGGCGGCCGAAGACGGCGAGGACGACGCGGCCGCGGCGCCCGCCGCCAAGACCGCCAAGGCCGCCGAAGAGGACGAGGATATCGCCGAGCCCTCCGAAAAGGACAAGGCGTCGGGCGATTTCGTCTGGGACGAGGACGAATCCGAGGCGCTGCGGCAGGCCCGCAAGGACGCGGAACTCACCGCGTCCGCGGACTCCGTTCGCGCGTACCTCAAGCAGATCGGCAAGGTCGCGCTGCTCAACGCCGAGGAAGAGGTCGAGCTCGCGAAGCGGATCGAAGCCGGCCTGTACGCCACCCAGCTGATGACCGAGCACGCCGAGCGCGGCGACAAGCTGCCCGCCGCCCAGCGCCGCGACATGATGTGGATCTGCCGCGACGGCGACCGCGCCAAGAACCATCTGTTGGAAGCCAACCTGCGCCTGGTGGTTTCGCTGGCCAAGCGCTACACGGGCCGCGGCATGGCGTTCCTCGACCTGATCCAGGAGGGCAACCTCGGCCTGATCCGGGCGGTCGAGAAGTTCGACTACACAAAGGGATACAAGTTCTCCACCTACGCCACCTGGTGGATCCGTCAGGCCATCACGAGGGCCATGGCCGACCAGGCGCGCACCATCCGCATCCCGGTGCACATGGTCGAGGTGATCAACAAGCTGGGCCGCATCCAGCGCGAGCTGCTTCAGGATCTGGGCCGCGAGCCCACGCCCGAGGAGCTGGCCAAGGAGATGGACATCACGCCCGAGAAGGTGCTCGAGATCCAGCAATACGCGCGCGAGCCCATCTCCCTGGACCAGACCATCGGCGACGAGGGCGACAGCCAGCTCGGCGACTTCATCGAGGACAGCGAAGCGGTGGTGGCCGTCGACGCGGTGTCGTTCACCCTGCTGCAGGACCAGCTGCAGTCCGTGCTGGAGACGCTGTCTGAGCGCGAAGCCGGCGTCGTACGGCTGCGCTTCGGCCTCACCGACGGCCAGCCCCGCACCCTCGACGAGATCGGGCAGGTTTACGGCGTGACCCGCGAGCGCATCCGCCAGATCGAATCCAAGACGATGTCGAAGCTGCGCCACCCCAGCCGTTCGCAGGTGTTGCGCGACTACCTCGACTGAGTGACACTCCGGTTGACTACGCCGACCAGACGTGAGTTCCCGCCAGATTGCTCGATTCCTTGGTGCCGCAGTCCTAACCACGGCATCTGTCAGCATTCCTTCCGCCGCAACCGCAGCCCCATGCCCCGACATAGAGGTGGTCTTCGCCCGCGGCAGCGATCAGCAGCCTGGCGTTGGCTGGGAAGGGCAGGGATTTGTCGATTCGCTGCAGCCGCAGGTCGGCGGGAGGTCCGTCGGGGTGTATCCGGTCAATTACCCCGCGCGGGGCAATGATTTGGCCAACTCCGCCTCCGCCGGCGCCATAGATGCGCGCACCCATGTCGAGTACATGGCGGCGAACTGTCCGAACACCAAGATGGTGCTCGGTGGATATTCGCTGGGCGCGGTCGTGATCGATCTCATCACCGCAGCCGGTGTGCCGCCTCAGGGCTTCATCCCCGCGCCGATGCCGCCGGAGGTCGCTGACCACGTTGCCGCGGTCGCCCTCTTCGGAAATCCGTGGGTCAAATCGCCGGGGGCGCCGCTGGCCGACAACAGCCCGCTGTATGGGGCTAAGACCATCGACTTGTGCAATCCTGGGGATCCGATTTGCTCCGACGGACGGAATACGTCGGCGCACAATCACTATGTGCAGTCCGGGATGGTCGATCAGGCCGCGACCTTCGCCGCAAGCCGGCTCTAGCCGAACGCGGACCGGCTCCATTCGCGCTGCGCGAATAACGGCCGCCGATCCCACACCGGCATCGGCGGAAACACCCATCGACGCCTACGCGTTCACAATCTCCCCACGAAGAACACCTAGTGCGCGACTACCTCGACTGACCCGCTGGGGTCGTAGTACAGCTCCTGGCGGGCGATCCGGCCGTCGCGATAGCGGTAGATCACCACGTACGTCGAGCGCAGGCGTTGCCCACCGTGGGCCCAGTCGAATTGGACGCGCACGAACGCCGCGTCCGCACCGGGTGTGATGGCGTATTCCGCCGCTTCGTAGCGGATTTGGGCGCAGTCCGCGATGGTGAGCGCGATGAACTCGAGCGCGCGCTCGACGCCGTCGATGCGGACAGGCCAATCGAACAGCCGCGCCGTCGGGCTCACGTACACCACGTCGGGCTGATAGAGGTGCCGCGCGACCGCCGGGTCGCCGGCCGCGAAAGCCCTCGCGAAGCACGCCTCCTGCGCTACGAGCGCGTCCTGCGAGATGCCGCGCGCCGTCATCGGAGCGCCCCGAGCACCTGGACGGTCGCGCCGGAGGAACATACCCGGTCGTGGACCTCGACGGCGGCGGCGAGCATCCCTTTTGGGACGTCGAACGCGCACGTGACGCGAGCCTGCTTGCCGGGATTGATTTCGATCGTGTCTTCGCCGCCGCCGGCGGTCACGGCGTCGTCGTAGGTCTTGCCCGCCAGGTCGTTGAGCTCTTCGTTCTGGCAATACATGGCTCGCAGCTCGTCGCCGATGTTGCGGACAGTGATGTCGACGAGCACGAAAGCGCCTTGCGCGGTGTGGATTCCGATGCCTGGTGTGCCGACGTTGACCCGGTGCACGGTGAACGCGAACTTCCCATCGCGGACCTCATGGTTCAACGAGACGGTCGGAAACGAACCTTCTGCCGGGCTGTGACAGCCGGTCACCGCGGTCGTCACCGCCAGTACAGCGACAGCGCGCGAGGGCACGGGTGCGGGTGTTTTGCCCACAGAGCACTCCTACCACCGCCGGCTTCCCGCCACAATGGTTGCCGGGCAAGTGAAGTCGTGCGCTGCGGTCGTACTATGATCCCATGCCGGCAAACCGCACTCTGATCTCCTCCGGCTCCGACTTCGAGTCGGCGGTCGGTTATTCGCGTGCGGTGCGGATCGGCCCGCACGTGGCGGTGGCCGGAACGACCGGCGCCGGACCCGCCGGCGATATCGCCGCGCAGACGCGAGATGCGTTGCGGCGCATCGACATCGCGCTTCAGCAGGCCGGCGCGGCGCTCACCGACGTGGTGCGCACCCGCATGTACGTGACCGACATCTCCCGCTGGCGTGAGGTCGCCGCGGTGCACGCGCAGGTCTTCGGCGGCATACGGCCGGTGGCGACCATGGTGGAGGTTTCCGCACTGATCGCGCCCGAGTTGCTGGTGGAGATCGAGGTCGACGCCTACGTGGCGGAACCCGGCTCCGGAGGAAACACGCCATCGGGACCCGGCGGATAGGCGGTGACGTCGATCACAGCGTCGGCCGGCAGCGGGCCGTACAGATGCGGGAACAGCATCGAGTCCGGATCCGTTGCCACTCCGGGTTCCCAGCGCACGGGCGAGTCCAGTCGGGCCGGATCGATGTGCAACAGGACCAGATCGTCGCGGCCCCGGTAGAGCCGGTTGGCCGGCAGGTGCACCTGCTCGGGCGTCGACAGATGGATGAATCCGGCGCCGGCGTCCGGGTGAATTCCGCCGCGATCACGGGCGCGGGACCACTCCTGGCGGCCGCACAGGTGCACCAAAAGGCCGGGGGTGAGGGCCACAGCGCTCACCTTAAACGGGCACGTCGGCAAAACCGCGGTGGCTCGTGAGAAACGACACACCCGATAACGATCGGGGAACAAGGCGAAAACGCCATACGTCTGAGACAGTGAATGTACGAGAACGGAGAAGCCATGAATGCAACTCTGACCAGTCCCGAGCTGACCAGAGCGGACCGCTGCGATCGTTGCGGCGCCGCGGCTCGAGTCCGCGCCAAGCTGCCTTCTGGGCTTGAGCTTCTCTTCTGCCAGCACCACGCAAACCAGCACGAGGCCAAGCTGGCCGAGCAGGACGCCGTGCTGGAGGTCAGCGCGAGCTAGTCCCGCGGAACTCACCCATCGGCAATGTGGGCGGTGCGGGCAGCCATCGGTAATGCTGGACGGGTATGAGCGATCAGGTCGCAAAGCCGTCCCGCCACCACATCTGGCGAATCAGTCTGAGGACCCTGGCTAAAAGCTGGGACGACTCGATTTTCTCCGAGTCGGCGCAGGCCGGATTCTGGTCGGCGCTGTCCCTGCCGCCGCTGCTGCTGGGGCTGTTGGGGACCCTGGCCTACGTGGCGCCGCTGTTCGGGCCGGACATGTTGCCCACCATCGAACATCGGGTGATCTCGACGGCGCACAGCGTGTTCTCCCCCAGCGTGGTCAACGAGATCATCGAGCCGAGCATCCGGGATATCGCCAACAACGCCCGCGGAGAGGTGGTTTCGCTGGGTTTTCTGATCTCGCTGTGGGCGGGGTCATCGGCGATCTCGGCGTTCGTCGATTCCGTCGTCGAGGCGCACGACCAGACGCCGTTGCGGCATCCCGTGCGCCAGCGGCTGTTCGCGCTGTTCCTGTACGTGGTCGGGTTGCTGGTGGTGGTGGTGACCGCCCCGCTGGTGGTGCTGGGCCCGCGCAAGATCTCCGAACACATCCCCGTCGGCCTCGCCAACGTGCTGCGTTACGGGTACTACCCGGCGCTGATCCTGGGCCTGATGGTGGGGGTGATGATCCTGTACCGGGTGTCGCTGCCCGTGCCGCTGCCGTCGCATCGCCTGATCTTCGGCGCGGTCCTGGCCACGGCGGTCTTCGTGATCGCCACCCTGGGCCTGCGGATCTACCTGAGGTGGATCACCAGCACCGGCTACACCTATGGCGCGCTGTCCACGCCCATCGCGTTCCTGTTGTTCGCCTTTTTCGGCGGTTTCGCGATCATGATCGGCGCCGAGCTCAATGCCGCCATCCAGGAGGAGTTCCCGGCACCGAAGACGCACGCCCACCGGCTGCGCAACTGGGTGCTGGCGCGGACGCGGGGCCGCAAGCAGACGGTCGAATCGCCGCCGAGCGGCGTGATCAGTCCCTCTTGAGCCGCTCGTAGATCCGCTTGCAGTCCGGGCACACCGGCGAGCCCGGTTTCGCCGCCCGGGTGACCGGAAACACCTCGCCGCACAGCGCCACCACATGGCTGCCCATGACCGCACTCTCGGCGATCTTGTCCTTCTTCACGTAATGGAAGTACTTCGGGGTATCGCTGCCGGTCCCGTCGTCGACGCGTTCGTCGGTTTCGGTGCGTTCGATCGTCTGGGTACGCATGCCTCACATTGTGCCTCCTGACTCGCCATTACCGGAACGGATCTGTTGTGGGAGAGTGGAGGTATGAAGCACGGCGAACAGCTAGGCTTCGACGGCTTTGACGACACCGGCCGCCCGGTCCTGATCACCACCGCCGCCCCCTCGTACGAGGAGGAGCATCGCGCGCGGGTGCGTAAGTACCTGACGCTGATGGCGTTTCGGATTCCGGCGCTGATCCTGGCGGCCGTCGCGTACGGCGCCTGGCACAACGGTCTGATCTCCCTGGCGATCGTCGCGGTCTCGGTGCCCTTGCCCTGGATGGCGGTGCTGATCGCCAACGACCGGCCGCCTCGCCGCTCCGACGAACCGCGGCGCTTCGACGAGGCCCGCCGGCGGACTCCCCTGTTCCCCCGCGCCGAACAGCGGGCGCTCGAACCGCGGCGGGCGCCCGGCACGCAAGCTCACACGCCGACCTGGGAGCAGCACGACCCCGGTTCCCGGTAACCGGCCGCCGCGCGCACTTCTCAGGACATTCTCAGGTCGTCGGCACATTTCTGCACGTCAAGGCGTGTGAGATCGCGGCGGGGCGGGAACTCCCAGGCTGGGTCCGTCGTTGAACCACATGACAGTACAAAGCCGAACGGGAGGTCGCTATGGCGAATGCCGGCACAAGCAGGATCGACGGCGATCTGGACGCTCAAAGCCCCGCAGCGGACCTGGTGCGCGTATACCTCAATGGCATCGGTAAGACCGCCCTGCTCAACGCGGCAGGCGAAGTCGAGCTGGCCAAGCGCATCGAGGCGGGCCTGTACGCCGAGCACCTGCTGGAGACCCGGAAGCGCCTCGGCGAGAACCGCAAACGCGATCTCGAGGCCGTCGTGCGCGACGGCGAGGCCGCCCGCCGCCACCTGCTGGAAGCGAACCTGCGCCTGGTGGTTTCGCTGGCCAAGCGCTACACGGGCCGCGGCATGCCGCTGCTGGACCTCATCCAGGAGGGCAACCTCGGCCTGATCCGCGCGATGGAGAAGTTCGACTACACAAAGGGTTTCAAGTTCTCCACGTACGCGACGTGGTGGATCCGTCAGGCCATCACCCGCGGCATGGCCGATCAGAGCCGCACGATCCGGCTGCCTGTCCACCTGGTCGAGCAGGTCAACAAGCTGGCGCGGATCAAGCGCGAGATGCACCAGAACCTGGGACGTGAGGCCACCGACGAGGAGCTGGCCGCCGAGTCCGGCATCCCGATCGAGAAGATCAACGACCTGCTCGAGCACAGCCGCGACCCGGTGAGCCTGGACATGCCCGTCGGCTCCGAGGAAGAGGCCCCGCTGGGCGACTTCATCGAGGACGCCGAGGCCATGTCCGCGGAGAACGCGGTGATCGCCGAGCTGCTGCACACCGACATCCGCAGCGTCCTGGCCACTCTCGACGAGCGCGAGCACCAGGTGATCCGGCTGCGCTTCGGCCTGGACGACGGGCAGCCGCGCACGCTGGACCAGATCGGCAAGCTGTTCGGGCTGTCCCGCGAGCGCGTCCGCCAGATCGAGCGCGACGTGATGTCCAAGCTCCGCAACGGCGAGCGCGCCGATCGGCTGCGGTCGTACGCGAGCTGAGGCCCGCGCCCAGAAGCAAGTAGCAAGACGGTATGCCCGCTGCGTCACACGCGGCGGGCATACTGCTTGCCGGGGAGGCGTTGCACCCATTCGCGCAGCTTGCCAAGTAGACTCGGCGTCAATGGAGGGTGCTGGATGAACGAGCTGGTCGATACCACCGAGATGTACCTGCGAACCATCTACGACCTCGAGGAAGAGGGCGTGACGCCGCTGCGCGCCCGGATCGCCGAACGTCTCGAGCAGAGCGGTCCCACCGTCAGCCAGACGGTGTCCCGGATGGAGCGCGACGGGCTGGTCCACGTCGCCGGCGACCGCCACCTGGAGCTCACCGACAAGGGCCGCGCGCTGGCCGTCGCCGTCATGCGCAAGCACCGCCTGGCCGAGCGACTGCTCGTCGACGTGATCGGGGTGCCGTGGGAAGAGGTGCACGCCGAGGCCTGCCGGTGGGAGCACGTGATGAGCGAGGATGTCGAACGCCGGTTGGTGAAGGTGCTCAACAACCCCACCACCTCCCCGTTCGGCAACCCCATCCCCGGCCTGTTGGACCTCGGCGTCGGCCCGGATTCCGGCTCCGACGAGGCCAACCTGGTCCGCCTGACGGAGCTGCCCGCCGGATCGCCGGTCGCGGTGGTCGTCCGGCAGCTCACCGAACACGTCCAGGGGGACATCGACCTGATCACCCGCCTCAAGGACGCCGGCGTCGTGCCCAACGCGCGGGTGACCGTCGAGACCAGCCCGGGCGGGGGCGGGGTCACCATCCTGATTCCGGGCCACGAGAACGTCACCCTGCCGCACGAGATGGCCCACGCCGTCAAGGTCGAAAAGGTCTGAGCTACCCCGGCCCGGCGGCGATCCGCTTCGCCCGGCTGCGCCGCGCTCGCGCTCGCCACTAACCCGCCCGGCGGCCGAACGCCCGTCGCGGCGGCAACCGCACCCCCAGCCGCTTGGCCAGCCGATAGCCGGTGACCGCCAATTCCCGGATGCTCTCCGGCCGCACACCCGACTGCAACGCCTGGTCCAGCATCCCGGCCATCCGATGGCCGGGGTCGCAGCGCAGCGCGGCGTCCAGCGACACGCCGGCGAGCGGTCCGTCCCCACGGGCGTACGCGCTGAACGCGAGCAACACCAGCGCCTCCACCCGCCACGGCGCGGGCAGCGAACGTGCCAGCAGCGCCCACAGCGACTCCGCGTCGCCGGCGCGCTCACCGACCGCCAGCGCGTACAGGGTGTCGCGCACCTGCACGTCGGTCAGGGCGCAGCCCAGCGCCGCGAGCTCGGCGCCGGACGGCGTCTCGCCGCCCGCGACGCGCGCGGCGGCGGCCAGCGCGTGCCGCACGTCGCGGCGGGCGCAACCCGCCGGATCGGCGCGCTGCGCCGCCTCCCGCTTGGCCGCCCGCCGCCGCAGCGCGTCGGCCAAGCCGGCGCTGCGCGCCGCGTCGACCGCGATCACGGCCTGCAGCTCGGCGCGCCGTCGGTAGAGCCGCCTGCCGTCCAGCACCGCCGCGGCGGCCAGCGGCGACGCCGAGGGGTCGTCGATCGCGCCGCCGGCGCCGCAGCCGTCCACGCAATGCCACCGGCCGCCCCGCTCGACCCGGTCCACCACATGCGCGGCCCACAGCCGAATGTCGTGCTGCGCCAACGCCTCTGCGAGCGCGGCGCACAGCTGCCGGTGTTCGTCGTTGCACCCCGGGCAGTGCGCCCCGTCGGCGTCGACGATCACCGCGATCGCGGCCTCGGGTTCGGCGGCGGCGGCGATCTCGGCGAGATGCCCCACCCGGTCGGCGACGTCCTCGGACAGGTCGACCCGCATCACGCATCCCAGGCCGCCGCCGTCCAGCGACACCAACACCAGTGAATTCTCCGGAACGAAGCCGAGAACGGCCGGTAGCGCCGCGATCAGCGCGCCGGGGCGGTTGAGTTCGAAATCAGCTCGATGCGTCGTCATGGGCACCAACGCTGACGCCCGGCACCGTCAGGCCGTGCGCCCGCGCCGCGGGCGGGCGGCTCGTCTGTGGAGAAAGTCTGGACTGTGGGCCTTATCGTCTATCCATGGGTTCGATGCAGGAGTACGACATGGTCGTCATCGGTTCGGGACCGGGCGGCCAGAAGGCCGCCATCGCCTCGGCCAAGTTGGGCAAGTCCGTCGCCATCATTGAACGCGGCCGGATGCTCGGCGGCGTGTGCGTCAACACGGGGACCATCCCGTCAAAGACGTTGCGGGAGGCGGTGCTTTACCTCACCGGGATGAACCAGCGCGAGCTGTACGGGGCCAGCTACCGCGTCAAGGACAGGATCACGCCGGGCGACCTGCTGGCGCGGACCCAGCACGTGATCGGCAAGGAAGTCGACGTGGTGCGCAACCAGCTGATGCGCAACCGGATCGACCTGCTGGTCGGGCACGGCCGCTTCGTCGACCCGCACACCGTCGTCGTCGAGGACCCGGGCCGCCGCGAGATGACCACCGTCAGCGGCGAATACATCGTCATCGCCACCGGCACCAGGCCGGCGCGGCCGTCCGGTGTCGAGTTCGACGAGGAACGCGTGCTGGACTCCGACGGGATCCTCGATCTCAAGACGCTGCCGGCCTCGATGGTCGTCGTGGGCGCCGGGGTGATCGGCATCGAGTACGCCTCCATGTTCGCCGCGCTGGGCACCAAGGTGACCGTGGTGGAAAAGCGGGACGACATGCTGGACTTCTGCGACCCCGAGGTCGTGGAGGCCCTGAAGTTCCACCTGCGCGACCTGGCGGTGACGTTCCGGTTCGGCGAGGAGGTGACCGCCGTCGACGTCGGCTCCGCCGGCACCGTCACCACCCTGGCCAGCGGCAAGCAGATCCCGGCCGAAACGGTCATGTACTCCGCGGGACGCCAGGGGCAAACCGATCACCTCGACCTGCACAACGCCGGCCTCGAGGTGGAGGGCCGCGGGCGGATCTGGGTGGACGAGAAGTTCCAGACCAAGGTGGAGCACATCTACGCCGTCGGCGACGTGATCGGCTTCCCGGCGCTGGCCGCGACCTCGATGGAGCAGGGCCGCCTGGCCGCCTACCACGCGTTCGGGGAGGCGTGCGAGGGCATCACCGACCTGCAGCCGATCGGCATCTACTCGATCCCGGAGATCTCCTATGTCGGGGCCACCGAGGTGGAGCTGACGAAGAACTCGGTGCCCTACGAGGTGGGGGTGGCGCGGTACAAGGAGCTGGCCCGCGGCCAGATCGCCGGCGACTCCTACGGGATGCTCAAGCTGCTGGTGTCCACCGAGGATCGCAAGCTGCTCGGGGTGCACATCTTCGGCACCAGCGCCACCGAGATGGTGCACATCGGGCAGGCCGTGATGGGTTGCGGCGGCACGGTGGACTACCTGGTGGACGCGGTGTTCAACTATCCGACCTTCTCCGAGGCCTACAAGGTCGCCGCGCTGGACGTGACGAACAAGATGCGGGCGCTGTCGCAGTTCCGCCGCTGAGCGCGCACTGTCCCTAGCAGCTGTCGTCGAGGTCGTTGGGCACCGGGTCGCCGGGACCGCCGGCCTCGGCGCGGGCCAGCAGTTGCGCGGTCTGGACGTCGAACGGCGCCGAGTACGAGACGTTGGCCGCGCACCCGCCGCGCTCGAATCCGCCGATCACCCCGGTCAGCGTGGTGCCGCTGACCCACGGCGCGCCGCTGGTGCCGTCCACCAGCCCCTCGCACACCAGCGAGGGAAACCCGTTGTCGTTGACCGACGTGATGGCCTGGCAGCCGATGGGCGAGCCGCCCACCCCGGCCGCGTACCCCAGCACGGTGACGTGACTGCCCGGCGGGGGCGCGGTGCCCAGCGTCAGCGCCAAGCCGACGCGCGACTCGACCGAACCGCCCGTGTCGTTGCTCACCCGCGCGATCGCGTAGTCCGCGTGCGGGTCCTTGCCCGCGGTCCAGCGCGGGTCGAGGTAGACCGCGTCGGCCTTCCACATGTCGCCCGGAGCGGGCGCGGCGTCACCGACGAAGCCCGGGACGAAGGTGATCTTGGCCGCCCCCGCCAGGCAGTGCGCCGCGGTCATCACCAGGTTTCCGCCCGCCGAATGCAGGACGGCACCCGTGCAGACGTGCAGCGGGCCGTCGTTGATGAAGATCGCCCCGACGCGCCGGTCCGGGTCGACGGGACGAGCGACCGCCCGCTGCTGCGGCTGGCTGAGCCGCTGCACCGGCGCGGTGGCCACGTCGGCCGAGACGACGGGGCGCGCGGCATGGTCGGCGGGCCTGGTGCACGACGTCAGAAACGTCACCAGGCCGACCCCCGAGCACAGCAACACCGTCGATATGCGCATTTGGTGTCCATCATGCCTGACCATGGGGTGGCGGGCAGCGTCGAACCCGCCGGAAAGGTTGCCGCCGGAGTTGGGGTGCCCGTCGATTCGGGGGACACTTGTTAGGGCACCCTGGAGTGATTCCCGAGAGGAGGGAGCCCGATGGCTCGCCATCACAGCGCGGACGACGACGACTATCAGCCCGGGCAGCCCGGCATGTACGAGCTGGAATTCCCGGCGCCCCAGTTGTCGACGGCCGACGGCCAGGGCCCCGTTCTGGTGCACGCCCTGGAGGGCTTCTCCGACGCGGGTCACGCGATCAGGCTGGCCGCCACCCACCTGCGGGCGGCGCTGGACGCCGAGCTGGTGGCGTCGTTCGCGATCGACGAATTGCTGGATTACCGCTCGCGGCGGCCGTTGATGACCTTCAAGACCGATCACTTCACCCACTACGACGACCCGGAGCTGAGCCTCTACGCGCTGCGCGACAGCGTCGGCACCCCGTTTCTGTTGCTGGCCGGCATGGAGCCGGACCTGAAGTGGGAGCGGTTCATCACCGCGGTGCGCCTGCTGGCCGAGCGCCTGGGCGTACGGCGAACGATCGGCCTCGGCACCGTCCCGATGGCCGTCCCGCACACCCGGCCGATCACGCTGACGGCGCATTCCAACAATAAGGAGCTGATCTCCGACTTCCAGCCCTGGATCTCGGAGATCCAGGTGCCGGGCAGCGCGTCCAACCTGCTGGAATACCGCATGGCCCAACACGGTCACGAGGTCGTCGGCTTCACCGTGCACGTCCCGCACTACCTCACCCAGACCGACTACCCCGCGGCCGCGCAGGCGCTGCTCGAGCAGGTGGCCAAGAGCGGGTCGCTCGAGCTGCCGCTGTCGGCGCTGACCGAGGCCGCCGAGGAGATCCGGGCCAAAATCGACGAACAGGTCCAGGCCAGCGCCGAGGTGGCTCAAGTGGTGGCCGCGCTCGAGCGACAGTACGATGCCTTCATCGACGCTCAGGAGAACAGGTCGTTACTAACGAACGACGAGGACCTGCCTAGCGGCGACGAGCTTGGTGCCGAGTTCGAGCGATTCCTTGCCCAGCAGGCAGAGAAGAAGAACGACGACGACCAGACTTGAGCCTCTTCAAAACGCCCATAGCCCGGGCCGACACCAAGGTTGGCGAGATGACCGAGCGGAAGCGCAAGAGCAACCTTCGCCCGGTGCGCGAGGTGACGGCCCCCACGCTCGAGTTCCGCACCATCCACGGCTACAAGCGGGCCTACCGGATCGCCGGCTCGGGGCCGGCGATCCTGCTGATCCACGGCATCGGCGACAACTCCACCACGTGGAATGCCGTACAGGCCAAGCTCGCCCAGCGGTTCACGGTCATCGCGCCCGACCTGCTCGGCCACGGCAAATCCGATAAACCGCGCGCCGACTACTCGGTGGCCGCGTACGCCAACGGCATGCGTGACCTGCTGTCCGTGCTCGACATCGAGCGGGTGACGATCATCGGCCATTCGCTGGGCGGCGGGGTGGCCATGCAATTCGCCTACCAGTTCCCGCACATTGTCGAGCGGCTGATTCTCGTCGCCGCGGGCGGCGTCACCAAGGACGTCAACGTCGTCTTCCGGCTGGCCTCGCTGCCGATGGGCAGCGAGGCGCTGGCGTTGCTGCGGCTGCCGCTGGTGCTGCCCGCGGTACAGCTGGCGGGGCGGCTGGCGGGCCTGGCGATCGGGTCGACCGGCCTGGGCCGCGACCTGCCCAACGTGCTGCGCATCCTCGACGACCTGCCGGAGCCGACGGCCTCCGCGGCGTTCAGCCGGACCCTGCGCGCGGTGGTGGACTGGCGGGGCCAGATCGTCACCATGCTGGACCGATGTTATCTGACCGAGGCCATCCCGGTGCAGATCGTCTGGGGGACAAAGGATGTGGTGGTCCCGGTCCGGCACGCGTGGATGGCACACGCCGCGATGCCCGGCTCCCGCCTGGAGATCTTTCAGAACTCGGGCCACTTCCCGTTCCACGACGACCCCGCCCGCTTCATCGACATCGTCCAGCGCTTCATCGACAGCACCGCCCCCGCCGAATACGACCAGGCCGCACTGCGCGGCCTGCTGCGCACCGGGGGCGGCGAGAAGACCGTCACCGGCCCGGCCGACACCCGCGTCGCCGTGTTGAACGCCATGGGATCCGACGAGCGCAGCGCCACCTGACAATTGCGTTGACCCGGCTCGTACAGTCGGGTCATGGGTATCGATGTGACGGTGGTGCGTGTGTTCACCGATCCGGAGGGGAATTTCGGCAATCCGCTCGGCGTGGTCGACGCGAGCCAGGTCGGCGGCCCGGACCGGCAGCGGCTGGCGACCCGATTGGGTTACAGCGAAACGGTTTTCATCGATATCCCGGCCGCCGGCGCGACCACCGCGCAGGCGAGGATCTACACCCCCCGCACGGAGCTTCCGTTCGCCGGTCACCCGACCGTCGGCGCGGCGTGGTGGCTGCGCGAAAACGGCCGGCCGATCAAAACGCTGCAGGTGCCGGCGGGCCTGGTCCAGGTGAGCTATCCGGGCGAACTGACGCGAATCAGCGCCCGCTCGGAGTGGGCCCCGGAATTGGCCATTCACGAATTCGGTTCCGCCGACGACGTTTTGGCCGCCGACCCGGCCGACTTTCCCGTCGACGTCGCGCACTACCTGTGGGCCTGGGTCGATCGGCCGGCCGGCTCGGTGCGTGCGCGGGGGTTTTTCGCAAACCTCGGCGTGCCGGAGGACGAGGCGACCGGCTCGGCGGCGATGCGGATCACCGACTACCTCAGCCGCGACCTGCACATCACGCAGGGCAAGGGGTCGGTCATCGACACCACGTGGAACGCCGAGGGGTGGGTGGGCGTGGCGGGGCGCGTCGTCAACGACGGTGTCCGGCAGGTCGACTGAGCGACTCAGACCCGGCGGTGCAGCACCGCGTCGAGGTGATCCTGTAAGGGCTGCCCCACCGCGCCCATGCGCACCTTGTAGGACAGCTCGTCGCCGTCGATGCGCAGCGACCGGCCAAGCGCCGTAACCTCTTTGGCGGTCGGGGTCAGGCCGATTGTCCCGCCGGAACCCGTCGACAGCTCGACGTCGATGCGGTCGCCGGTCACCGAATAGGTGCCCACCTCGATTTCGGTGATGCCGCTCGGGTGGGCCAGCACCAGCTCGACCTCGCCCGGCCGCGGCGCCCGCAGATATCCCGTCTCGGCGTGCAGCGGCTTGCCGTCGGTGACCGCCTTGGTCTTTTGCGAATAAGCCAGAAACGGCTTGCCCACATGGGAGAACACGACTTCCTCGAAATAGTCGAAGGGCTGGATCGTCGGGTACTTGCCCGAGCCCCGACCGGCCCAGGTCCCCAACAACGGCGCCAGCGCCTCCAGATCGGGGTGCAGATCGGGCGGCATAACGACAGCCTAGCGAGCGGCCGGCTCCGGATCCGTCGACAGTTTGCGGTGCGCGCGCAGCGCCTCGATCTCGCGCTCGAAATCCTCCGCGGACGAGAACGACCGGTACACCGACGCGAACCGCAGGTACGCCACCTCGTCCAGATCGCGCAACGGGCCCAGGATGGCCAGGCCGACCTCGTGGCTGGGCACCTCCGGCGACCCCGCGGCGCGCACGGTGTCTTCCACCTGCTGGGCAAGCAGATTCAGCGCGTCGTCGTCGACCTGGCGGCCCTGACATGCCCGACGGACCCCGCTGATGACCTTTTCCCGGCTGAAGGGCTCGGTGACGCCGCTGCGTTTGACCACGGCCAGCACCGCGGTTTCGACGGTGGTGAAACGTCGCCCGCACTCGGGGCAGGACCGGCGGCGCCTGATGGCCTGGCCCTCGTCGGTCTCCCGCGAGTCGATCACCCGGGAGTCGGGATGACGGCAGAACGGACAGTGCATGACCGCTCCTTCGCCGTGCTCACATCCGGGGTCGCAGAACACCCCGAGCGTACCCGTGCGCTCCCCGGCTTGGGACGGACACCTTTCGCCGATTCGCCGGGTCAGCCGACCGGCGCGATCAACGTCTGGCCCGCGGCCAGCGAGGGTGAGTTGAGGTCGTTGAGTTCGCGGATCCGCTCGGCGACCTGGCGGGCCGGCGCGTCGGGCGCCACCCGGTGCGCGACATCCTGCAGGGACTCCCCGGGCTCGACCCGCACGACGGCCAGCCGATCGGGGACCGCGGCGGTCGCTCCCGCGGAATCGCCGTTGACCGCCTGCCCGATGTTGGCGACCAGGCCCAGCCACAGGGTGATGGCCGCGGCGACCAGCGCCAGCCCCACCGTCGTCGCCAGCGTGACGGGCCGACGCGTCCGGTGCGGGGCAACCGACATCGCCACACCGGTGCCGTGGTAGCGCGGCGCCGCACCCGCCGGCCTGGCCGGGCCGGGCCGGTGAAAACGCGCAAGGCCGTCCCGGCCGTGGCGGAGACCCTGCGCCGGCCCGTTGACCGGGCGCCGGACGCCGGACGTACGCGGCGCGACTGTGTGGATGATGGTCATCTGCGTTCCTCCGGTCAACTCATTCTCGCTCGTGTGTTCGACTATAGTCGCTCGTGTGTTCGATAACCGAACATTTGAGCGAAGCGTGTCGGACGAGCAAAACGCTAGAGCACCCCACCGACAACTTTCGGGGCGCGACCTCTGACATGGCGTTGAGATACCCGATCGATCGAAGAGTTACACCTTTGTTATTCGGCCGCTCCGGGGGTGTTTCGGCGGGCCGCCGCCGCAGCACGACACGCGAGTCGAACACATGTTTGATTCTTCGCCCCGGTGCGGCTACATTCGGTGCATGAGCGACAGCAACGACACCCCATCAAGCAGCTCGCCCCCCGCAGATTCCTCGCTGACCGAACGGCAGCGAACCATTCTCAACGTCATCCGCGCGTCGGTCACCAGCCGCGGCTACCCGCCGAGCATCCGGGAGATCGGCGATGCCGTCGGACTGACCTCGACGTCCTCGGTGGCGCACCAACTGCGCACGCTGGAGCGCAAGGGATACCTGCGCCGCGACCCGAACCGGCCGCGGGCCGTGGACGTCCGGGGCGCCGAGGACGCCACCGACGCGGCGCCGGTCACCGACGTCGCGGGCTCGGACGCCCTGCCCGAGCCCAGCTACGTCCCCGTGCTGGGGCGCATCGCCGCCGGTGGGCCGATACTCGCCGAAGAGGCCGTCGAGGATGTTTTCCCGCTGCCCCGCGAGTTGGTCGGCGAGGGCACGCTGTTCTTGCTCAAGGTGGTGGGCGATTCGATGGTCGAGGCCGCGATCTGCGACGGCGACTGGGTCGTGGTGCGCCAGCAGCACGTCGCGGACAACGGGGACATCGTGGCCGCCATGATCGACGGCGAGGCCACGGTCAAGACGTTCAAGCGCGCGGGCTGTCAGGTGTGGCTGATGCCGCACAACCCGGCGTTCGACCCGATCCCGGGCAACGACGCCACCGTGCTCGGCAAAGTCGTCACGGTGATCCGCAAGATCTAGCCGCGCTCGGCCGGCCCTGACTCAGTCGGCCTTGTGGAAGCCGTTGGCTTGCGCGACTTCTTCGCTGGACAGCCACAATTCGGCCAGGGTGTCGTGATAGAGGGGGCTGCCGGGCGTGTAGTACAGGCCGAAGCTCGCGCTGGCCTTGATCGGATAGCCGTCGGGCACCTGGTACGGGTCGTCCAGCGGCAGGCGGATCGTCGGGCGCCGACCGGGTGCCGACGCCCCGCCGGCCGCTGAGGCCACCTCCGACGGCTCCTCGTCATCCGCGGCAGCGTGCCGACCGACGCGGGATTCCGCGGCGGCCACGGCCGCCGCCTCGGGAACGACCGTGCGGGACGGCCCGGCCTCCTCGGCGGCGGCCCCCTCATGGCCCACCTCCTCGTGGCCCGTCCCCTCGTAGCCGGCCTCCTCGTAACCGGCCTCTTCGTAACCGGCCTCCTCGTAGCCGGCCTCTTCGTAGCCCGCCTCCTCATGGTCGGCGCCCTCGTAGCCGGCCTCCTCGCGGCGGTCCTGCACGGGCACGTCGGGATAGCCCACCTCCGACAGTGCCGCCGCCGAGACGATGGGTATGGAATCCGTGTCCACCGCGTCGGGATTCTCGTCTTCGGCGACTGCATCCTCGAATTCGGTTGCGCCGTGGTCGGATTCGCCTTCGCCGTACCCACCGGCCGCTCGGCTCCAGCTGACCCGCCCCGCGGATTCGGCGTCGGCGTGCGGCTGGCCTTCGGCCGCCGCGACGTCTCCGACCGGGAAATGGTCGGTCGCGAGGTCGGCGTCTTCGCGCTCCCAGTGCCCGTCAAGCGGGCCCTCGTAACCGGCATGGACGTCGCGCTCGGGTTCGTAGGCGGCGGTGACGGGGCCGCGGCGGGCGCGGCGCCGGCGCATTCCCACCGCCGTCAGCGCCAACAGGGCGATCAGCAGCAGCACCCCGACGGCGGCCGCCACCCACCACCAGCGCCAGGCGAACTTCTTGCCGTGCGAGGGCATCGCCGCGGTGCTCGGCTGGTTCTGCCCCGAGACCTGCAGGCCGGACAGCAAGGGAGCCAGGTTCGACGGGTCGGTGCTGAACGAGTTCTTCGCGCGGTTCCACGAGATCTTGCCGCCGGTGAACTGCTGCGAAACCACGTCGCCGTCGACGGCCTGATCGCCGACCGGGGCACCGAGCTTGCCGTTGGGGCCGCGGAGCTTGTCCCACGCGGCCTTCATCGCGCCCCGCACCACGAACGCGCCGTGATCGGGGGTCCAGAAGATCACCGGCTTGTCGGCCGCCGCGAAGGTGGCGACGCGGCTGGAGGGGCCGATGCCGCCGTCGGACTCGTTGGCGGTGGGGTAACCGAGGTCGCTGCCGGCCGGCCCGCCCAGCGACTCGTACTTGGCGAGGATGTCGCTCTCGAGGGCGTTCGCACCGGTGGCCGGGTTGAAGAACACCTTGCCGCCGGCGAAGTTCTGGGCGATCCCGTCGCCGCCGATCGGGTAGTTGCCGCCCTGCTTGGCGCCCAGCGGGCCGGGGGCGCCCCCGGCCGCCCGCCAGGCCATGTTGATGGCCGCGGCGGGGTCGATCGCGACCTGCAGGCCCGGCCATGTTGATGGCCGCGGCGGGGGGGGGGGCGGGGGTAGGCAGGGT
>NZ_LZKL01000051.1 GCF_001668725.1 Mycobacterium sp. E787
TTCCCGCGGCGATCCACGAGGCGACCTCGTCGTCGGCGTCGGTGGGCGACTCCATGGTGAGCGCCCCGACGAAGGGCCGCCGAGCGCCCCACTCCGCTGACAGCCCGGGGAAGCACAACTCGTCGTAGGCCTGGATCTCCAGCGCCCCGCGCTCGGACATCCGTTGCGGCGCAGGACAAGTGGCCTTGGGCAGTCCCAAGTCCCGGCGCTGCGTCTCCTCGGCGCTCCGGGTGAACCGCCAGTACATCCAGTCGAGGGTTTTCATCGTCGAGCGCACCAGCGGCGCGGGCAGGCGCGCCGGGAACGCGATGTGTCCGTTGGGCCGCATCGGGTAGAAATGCAAGGCGGCCAACCGAATGTCGTAATACTCCGCGACGTTGGCGGCGATTTCCTGATAGAGCTGGCCGGTCAGCAGCAGGTCGACCCCGTCCGCGAGCGGCTTGAGCGCGGCGCCCAGCTCGTCGAAGCCCGCCCGGACCGGCTCCATGGCCTCGCGCGCCAGCTTGACCGGGTTGGTGAACTTCCACGAGTTGTGCAGGAAATCCTCGTCCAGCTGCTGCTGGGAATCCCGCTGCCCGTACGCGAGCGCTGGCAGCCCGGCCGACTCCACGAAGCCGATCAGGTTGGGCGGCACGCCCACCCGCACCTCGTGCCCGCGGCGCTGCAGTTCGCGACCGACGGCCGCGAGGGGCTCGATGTCGCCGCGGGTTCCGTAGCTCGCCAAGGCAAACTTCATGACGGAGTCCGGCCCTTCGCTTCCGGTGCGCGCTGGACCCGCATCAATCCTTGACCCCGCATCAATCCTTGACGAAGTGGTAGACGCGGTACGAGAACCCGCCGGCGCGGCGCAGGTCCCAGTCCATCACGCCGACGCCGTAGCGGATCAGGGAGTTGACGAATCCCGGCAGGCGGCCACTGATCTGCTGCTGGGTCCGTCGGGTGTTGGCGTCCAGCCCGCGCTTGGCCTCCTTGTCGATGTCCCTTTCAGAGACCTTGCGCAGCGGCGCGTCGGCCAGCGCGGCCTCCCATTCGGCGACGACGGGGGCCCGGCGGGAGTCGGTGTACAGGAAATGCCCGCCCGGGCGCAGCACGCGCGCCACCTCCTTCAGGAAACCGGGGAAGTCCGGGTACTGGTGGGAGGCCTCGACGTTGATCACCGCGTCGAACGATTCGTCGGGGAAGGGCAGGTTCTGGGCGTCGCCCTGCACGAAATCCAGGCCCGACAGCTGGTGCCGTTCCCGGCACTTCTCGATGCTGGCGGGGTTCAGGTCAAGCCCGGTGTAGGAGGCCGGGCCCAGGTTGCGCATGATGTACGACGCTCCCCCGCCGGCCCCGCAACTGACCTCCAGCACCTTCTTGCCGGTGAGATCCACCTGTGAGGCGGTCACGTGGTAGAGCTGAATGCAGTACCGGTTGGGCTCGTCGGACGCCGCCAGCGTCAGGCCCATCGGCGGGTCCTCTTCGTAGCCGAAATTGAAGAAAACGACGTCGTCGCCGACCTGGCGGGTGCCGAGCGGCAGAAAGTACTTCGTGGTGAGTTTGCCGACGAGCGGGTTGGATTGCAGGCGGTAACCGATGGCCATGGGGAGAGTGTTACACGGATCCACGGCGCCACACGCCGAATGGGCGTCTTGACCCCGTCGCCGGGACGGCTTATCGGCCCGCTCACTCGCCGCGTAGCAACGCGCTGACCAGCGGAATCGCTGTCAAGATCACGGCGGGATCACGGTCACCGCCCAGATCGTGATTAGGCCACACGACCGCGGGCTAACTTGTAGGGTTGTTTGGGTGTCGAGCCGGACTGGCACGGGCGAGGCAGCCAAGCCTGGGGGAATCTTCGACCGCATAGGCGACATCGTCGTGCGGTGGCCCCTGCTTGTCATCGCCGGCTGGATCGGAGTCGCGGTCACCCTGGCGCTGGTCTTTCCGCCGCTGCCGGTACAGGCCAGTAAACGCGAGCCGAAGGCCCTGCCCGACAACGCTCCGACGGTGGTCGTCAACCAGGAAATGGCCAAGGCCTTCGCCATGCCCGGTGCCCCCAAGGCCGGCGGGGACGCCAAAAAGGCCCCGGACGCCGCCGGGGAGGGCGGCGGCGACAATCCGTTGGGCGGCGGCGGCTCCCTGCTGATGATCCTGCTCAGCGACGAGAACGGCATCACGCCGGCCGACGAGGCCGTCTACGCCAAGCTGGTGGACAAGCTTCGCCAAGACAAGGCCGACAAGCTCACGGTGCAGGACTTCCTGACCAACCCGCAGATGCGCGAGGTCCTGGCCAGCAAGGACGGCAAAGCCTTCATCCTGCCGATCTCGTTCCCCGGTGCGGGCACCGCGCCGTCGACGATCGCGGCCTACCACCACGTCAAAGAGCTCGCCAAAGAGGTCACCGCGGGAACCACGCTGACCGCTCACGTCAGCGGACCGATGGCCACGATCGCCGACGCGACCGAAATGGCGCTGGAGGACGCGCACTTCATCGAGATCGGCACGGTGGTGTCCGTGCTGCTGATTCTCTTCATGATCTACCGCAACATCGTCACGATGCTGGTGCCGCTGATCAACATCGGCGCGTCCATCGGAACCTCGCAGGGCGTCCTGTCCGGGCTGAGCGAGATCGGCCTGCCGTTCGCCCTCCAGACCCTCGTCCTCATGACCGCAGTCATGGTCGGGGCGGGGACGGACTACGCCGTCTTCCTGATCAGCCGATATCACGACTATGTGCGGCGCGGCCACACGTCCGACGAAGCGGTGAAGATGGCGCTGATGTCGATCGGCAAGGTGATCGCCGCGTCGGCGGCCACCGTCGCGGTCGCATTCCTGGCGATGGTCTTCACCAAGTTGGAAGTGTTTTCGACTGTCGGACCGGCGATTTCGATTTCCGTCATCGTGGCATTCCTGTGCTCGGTAACCCTGTTGCCCGCCTTGTTGGTGCTGGCCGGCCGTCGTGGCTGGATCAAGCCCCGGCGCGACCTGACCACTCGGATGTGGCGGATCATGGGAACGCGCGTGGTGCGCCGGCCGAAGATCCACCTGATCGGCAGCCTCATCGTGCTCATCAGTTTGGCCAGTTGCACCGCCGTGATGCGCTTCAACTACGACGATCTCAAGACGATGCCCGCGTCCGTGGACAGCTCCAAGGGCTACGACGTGATGAACCGCCACTACCCGGCGAACGCGCTGACACCCATGGTGCTGTTCATCAAGTCGCCGTCCCACGACCTGCGGACGCCGGCCGCGCTCGCCGACCTGGAGCAGATGGCCGCCCGGGTGAGCCAGCTGCCCGACATCACGATGGTGCGGGGATTGACGCGGCCCAACGGCGAACCGCTGGAGCAGACCAAGATCTCGTTCCAGGCCGGTGAGGTCGGCAGCAAGCTCGACGACGGATCCCGCCAGATCACCGAGCACGGGAGCGATCTGGACCGGCTGGTCAACGGCTCCAACCAGTTGGCCGACGCCCTGGCGATGCTGCGCGATCAGGTCAGCGGCGCCCTTACCAGCCTCGGCCCGGCGGTCTCGGCGCTGACGGCGATGGAGCAAATGGCGGGCGGCGATCGCACCATCGCCGCGCTCGACCAGGGCGCCTCCCTCACCGGGCAGATGAAGACGCTCGGCGACAACCTCAACACGTCCACCGTGAACGCCGAAAACATCGCGGCGTGGGCCACCCCGATGTTGAACGCCCTCAACAACAGCCCCGACTGCAACGCCGATCCGGGGTGCGTGAGCTCGCGTTCGGGGTTGGCCGCGATGGTGCAGGCAAACAACGACGGCACCCTCAACTCGATCAAGATCATGGCCCACAACCTGCAATCGGCCGGCAAGGCGCAGACGGTCGGGCAGACGCTGAACACGGCCCAACAAACCCTGACTCAGGCCGCCAGCGCCATGAGGACGATCCGGGACCTGCAGTCCACGATGGCCAATGCGCAGCAGGGCGCCAACGCCCTCGCCGACGGCAGCCGCGCCATCGCCGGCGGGGTGAAACAACTCGTCGATTCGACCAGACAGATCGGCAGCGGCCTCAACGAGGCGTCGCAATTCCTGCTGACCATGAAGCACGACACCGACAACAAGCCGTCGATGTCCGGCTTCAACATCCCCCCGCAGATCCTCACCAGGGATGAATTCAAGCAGGGCGCCGCGATCTTCCTGTCCCCCGACGGGCACGCGGCGCGCTACCTGATCCAGAGCGCGCTCAACCCGTTCTCCACCGCCGCCATGGATCAGATCCCGAAGATCATCAAGGCCGCGCAGTCGGCGCAGCCCAACACCGATTTGTCGGACGCCACGGTGCAGGTGGCCGGTGTGCCGAGCGGGCTCGCCGACACCCGTGACTACTACAACAACGACATCGGCTACATCGTGTTCGCCACGATCATGATCGTGTTCCTGATCCTGGTCGGCTTGCTGCGCGCGGTTGTCGCGCCGCTGTATCTCATTGGCTCCGTGCTGCTTTCGTATCTGTCGGCAATGGGTCTGGGCGTATTGGTGTTCCAGATGATCCTCGGGCAGAACCTGCACTGGAGCCTGCCCGGCCTGTCCTTCATCCTGCTCGTCGCGGTCGGCGCGGATTACAACATGCTGCTCATCTCGCGCATCCGCGACGAGTCCCCGCACGGCGTGCGGGTCGGCGTCATTCGCACCGTGGGTTCGACCGGGGGCGTGATCACGTCGGCCGGCCTGATCTTCGCCGCCTCGATGTTCGGGTTGATGAGCGCCAGCATCTACACCATGGCCGAGGCCGGCTTCATCCTCGGGATGGGCATCCTGATCGACACGTTCCTGGTGCGCTCGATCACGGTGCCGGCCATGGCCGCGCTGATCGGCCAGAAGAACTGGTGGCCCTCCAATCTCGGCAAGAGCCCGGCCCAGGTATACGCGGCCCACCAGCGCAAGAAGCAACAGCTCGACCAGTTGGCCGACCAGCTGGTCCGGATGAAGGTGATTCCCAGCCGGGAGGCGTTGGCCCCGGCGGCGGATTCCCCGGCGACGAACGGCGCGGGCCAGCCGTGGATCCCCGACGATCTGCTCGTCCGCCTGAAACTCGTTCCGCCCGGCCACAAGTCGCGGACCAAGTCGCGCCGGCCGACGGGCGCCGCCAAGGCCGCGCCGGCCGCCAAGAATGGCCAGCGGTCCGGCGCACGCCTCCCCGAACACGCCCTGCCCCTGTTCGACCTCAGCGGTCTGCCGGATCACGTGACCGACGATCTTTTCGATTCGGCGTCGGACTCCACACCGGCCACCAACGGCCGCGGCAAGCGGGACAGCGACGACGATCTCGCTCAGTCGCTGCCGCTGTTCGGGCAGGACTTGCTGTCCCGTCGGCCAATCACCGTCGGCGCCAACGGCAACGGGCACGCGAACGGCGCCAACGGCAATGGGCACGGCGAACAAACGGCCGCGGATGACCGTGACGACAATTCGCTGCCGCTGTTCGGTGCGGACGTCCCGTCAACTCGGGGCAGCAACGGCAACGGGCGCGGGAAACACCCGCTGCTCTAGCAGCCCTACGCGTCCAGGCGGACGAACTCGTCCTGCCGGTAGAGCTCGACACACTGCGATCGCCTGATCTTGCCGCTGGTGGTGATCGGGATCGAGCCCGGTGACACCAGAACCAGGTCGGCAACCTTCAGCCCATGGGACTTCGAAATCGCCGAGGTGACTTCGCGTTTCACGCCCCGCAGGCGGTCGACGGCTTCCTCCTCGGTGTCGCCGCGCTTCTTCATCTCGATGATCGCGACCAGCTTCTCCACACCCTTATCGGGAACCGCTATCGCCGCGCAACGCCCCGCGGTGATCTCCTGGATCGTCGCCTCGATGTCGTCGGGAGAGTGGTTGCGGCCGTAGACGATCAAGAGGTCCTTGATGCGGCCGATGATGAACAGTTCGCCGCTGGAGAAGAAGCCCGAGTCACCGGTTCGCAGCCACGGACCCTCGGGTGTGCCCTGCGACGGCTCGACGATCTTGGCGCCGAAGGTGCGCTCCGTCTCTTCGGGTTTCTGCCAATAACCCGCGGCGACGTTCTCGCCGTGCACCCAGATCTCGCCGACCTTCCCGTCCGGGCACTCGCGGCAGGTGTCCGGGTCGACGATGCGGATCAGCATCGATTTCGGGTCGCCGTAGCTGACCAGCGGTGTGCCGCTTCCGGTTTCGCACCGCTGCGCCTCGCCGCCAGGCAGCTTCTCGGCGTCGAAGTGGCCGATCTCGGGCGGATTGCCGACCTGGCGGGTCGCGATGTACACCGTCGCCTCGGCCATGCCGTAGCAGGGCCGCAACGCCCGGGTGTCGAAGTTGAAGGGGGCGAACCGGTCGGCGAATCGCTTCAGGGTCGCCGGCTGCACGCGCTCGCTGCCGTTGAGGATCGTGTGCACGCCGCCCAGGTCGTGGCCGGCCATGTCCTCGTTCGACGTCTTGCGCACCGCGAGTTCGTAGGCGAAGTTCGGTCCCGCAGAGATCGTGCATGGCTTGCTTGCCATCATGTGCAACCAGCGGGCCGGCCGCTGCAGGAAACCGACCGGGCTGGACAGCACCGTGGGCACGCCGGCCAGGATCGGCATGATGATCCCCAACAGAAGGCCCATGTCGTGGTACAGCGGCAGCCACGACACCACCGTCATGTCGGGCGGCGCGACCCCGCCCTCGGGCGCGAAGAAATCGCCCATGATCTGCTCGAAATTGGCCAGGACGTTCTTGTTGGAGACCATGACGCCGGCGGGCGTGCGGGTGGACCCGGAGGTGTACTGCAGGTAGATGAAATCGGACCCGTCGGTGGCGCCGGGCCGGGGTCTGGGC
Organism: Mycobacterium sp. E787; assembly: GCF_001668725.1. Classification (GTDB taxonomy): domain Bacteria; phylum Actinomycetota; class Actinomycetes; order Mycobacteriales; family Mycobacteriaceae; genus Mycobacterium. The sequence goes on from NZ_LZKL01000051.1 coordinate 6,793, forward strand.
CCCGCCGGACGCTGCCGGGTCTCGAGGTCCAGCAGATCGACTTCGACGATTGCGGGCGCGGATTGGCCCTGCTGCGATCCGACGGAGGCGTTGACCATGTCCGAGACCGCGGAGGTCGTGAGGACGACGGCGGGTGAGGTGTCGGCGAGCACCGAGATGGTGCGTTCGTCGTGCGCGCCGCCGTAGGGAACGGAAAGCGGAACCGCGACAAGGCCGGCCTGCAGGGCACCGAGGAAGCCCAGGACGTAGTCGAGCCCCTGCGGGGCCAGGATGAGTGCCCGATCACCGGTCGACCCGCCGGCCCTCAGCTGCTCACCGAGGTTGACCACGCGGCGATACAGCTGCGACCACGTCAGGGTGTGGCTGACACCCTCCCAATCCTGCTCGTAGTCAAGGAATGTGAACGCCGGGTCATTGGGCTGCAGGCTCGCGCGCTCGCGCAGCACGGCAGGGATCGAAGACTGAACCACGGGCAACACACTACCTTCGTCGGAAGCCTTTCCGGCCTGGAACGGCGAGGTTACAACCGTACCAACGGGCCGTGCGGGCCGTAGCGACCCGCCCAACCGGCAAATAAACTACCGTGAGCGCGGTGGACAACCGACTCGCACACATGGACCAGGCCTCTTTCCTGGGCCTGCGGGCGCTTGGCTACGGCGCGCTGGTGCAGTTCGTCTGGATCTACAACCGCTCGGCAGATCTTGACGGTTTGCGCCGTTTCCACCGCAATCTCGGCTACGGTCTGCTGGGCCGGCTGGTCGAGCCGTCCCCGCTGCCGTTCGCTCGTGATCGGTGGGTGATATCCCGGGGGCCCGACGACATCGAGGTCGCCCGGACGGCACGCCCCCGGGCAAACCTGAACGCCTGGCTGCATGAGCGGGCCTGCCTGCCGCTGGATCCCGAGTACGGGCCCGGCCGGCACATCGGGGTGCTGCCACTGGACGACGGCGGGACCGCGGTTTGCCTGACCACCTCGCACACCCTCGTCGACGGGCTCGGGATCCTGCAGGCGATCGCGGACGCGGCCGACGGACGGACCCGCTACCTGGGTTATCCCTATCCGCGTTCGCGCGCCCGCCGGCGGGCCATGATGCAGGACGCCCGGCAAACCCTCGCGTCCGCACCGGAACTGGCGCGGGCGGTGGCCGCGACGGCGCGCATCGCCCGGCACAGGCTCGCCGACGTCGCCGCCTCGATGAGGTCGGCACCGCCGGCGCCCCGGCGGGCCGGTGATCAGCCACCCGTCGTGGTGCCGTCGGTGACCGCCCATGTCGACCTGGCGGAGTGGGATGCGCGCGCGAAAAGCATTGGCGGGAACAGCTTCACGCTCCTCGCCGGATTCGCGGGCAGGCTCGGCGTGCGCATGGGACGCGTCTGCGACGACGGCACGGTCACCCTGGCGTTTCCCGTCAGCGATCGCACCGAAGCCGACACCCGCGGCAACGCGGTGGTCTTCCCGACCGTGTCGGTCGACCCGACGCACCTGGCGTCCGACCTGGGCGAGGCCCGTCTCAAGTTCAAGCAGGCGTTCGCCGACCTGGCCGAGCTCACCGAGGAATTGCTGGGGCCGCTGCCGCTTACCTCGTTGACCCCGAAGTGGGTGGCCCGCAGGGCCGCCGGAATGGGACTCGGCGCGGCGGCCCTGCCCATCGGTTGCTCCAACGTCGGCGACATGCCCGCCGCGGTGATGCGCCCCGACGGCACCGACGCCGACTACGCGTCCGGGCGGTTGATCGAACCCGGCATCAACAGGCGCGCCCTCGAACGCATGAGTGGCCAGCTGTTCGTGGTGTCCGGGCGCGGCGCCAATAAGATCTGGATCACCGTCAATGCCTATCTCGCCGGCCGGACAAACTCGCAAGACGCGCTGCGCGAGGACGTCTCACACACGCTCGGCGAATTCGGCCTGACCGGGGAGATCCATGGCTAGCCTGCGGGCGTAAGAGAACTCGTGAAAGGGTGCCCGCGCCAACGCCTTCAGGTGCACCCGTCGCTGGGGCCCGAACACCGCGATCTCCACCACCAGCGCCAGCCACGCGGGAAACCACCAGAGCCGCGCCAGGATCCGGATGGAACGGGGTGAGACCGGATCGACGGCCAGCCAACTGAGGATGCGTAGCTGGTCGAGCACGTAGCGTCGGGAGCTCATCACGTGGGTCGTTTCCGTCCCCTTCATGTGACTGCGCACCGACAGTTCCCGAGGCGCGAAACACACCGTCGATCGCAGCATCAGGCGCAACCAGAAGTCCACGTCGACGAGCTGGTAGATGTCGTTCCGCAGGCCCCCCGCCTCCAGCGCCAGCCGGCGCCGAAACATCACGCTGGTCGGTTCGCCCACCCAGTTCTCCTTCGCGCCCCGCTGAGTGATCTGCCTCACCAGCGACGCGCCGTCGTTGCGTTCGTGCAGGTTGCGAAAGCGGGTGTGCATCTTGCCGTATCGGCGCTGCCATCGCTCGTCGTCGCCCACCACCTGGCGGGGCGCGAACGCCAGCCCGACGGCCGGGTCCTCGAAGTACCCGGCGAGCGTCGCCAGCGCACCGGGCAGAAGCCAGTCGTCGCCGTGCACGAACTGCACGCAGGTGCCGCGGGCCAGTTCCAGGCATTTGTTGTGGTT
>NZ_LZKL01000052.1 GCF_001668725.1 Mycobacterium sp. E787
GGTTCGGGGGCCACCACTAGATCGACGGTGGCGACCCGCTTCGCCCGGCTACGCCGGCGATCGCCAGCTACGCCGCCCTCGCGACCGCCACTAGGCCTTTCGCGGCCAGCTGTCATCTGCCGTTTGCCTCCCGATCAGCGGCGCGATGCAGTTAGCTCATGGCGGCCACCTACACCGGTGGTATGCGATGCACCGTCTTTGGCACCGGATACCTGGGTGCCACGCATGCGGCAGGAATGGCGGAACTGGGACACGAGGTCGTCGGCGTCGATATCGATGCGGGCAAGATCGCCAAGCTGGCCGGCGGTGACATCCCCTTCTACGAGCCCGGTCTGCGAAAGTTGTTGACCGACAATCTGGCCGCCGGACGGCTGCAGTTCACCACCGACTACGACCTGGCGGCCGATTTCGCCGACGTCCACTTCCTGGGCGTGGGCACGCCGCAAAAGAAGGGCGAATACGGCGCCGACCTGTGCCACGTGCACGCGGTCATCGACGCCCTGGTGCCCCGGCTGGGCAGGCCGTCGGTGCTGATCGGCAAGTCGACGGTCCCGGTGGGCACCGCGGCCGAGCTGAACCACCGCGCCGCCGCGCTGGCGCCGCGCGGGGTCGACGTCGAAGTCGCGTGGAATCCGGAATTCCTGCGCGAAGGATACGCCGTACACGACACCCTGCATCCGGACCGGATCGTGCTTGGGATACAACCGGATTCGACGCGCGCCGAGACGGCGGTCCGAGAGCTGTACGGTCCGCTGCTCGACGCGGGGGTGCCCTTCCTGGTGACGGATCTGCAGACCGCCGAGCTGGTCAAGGTATCCGCCAACGCCTTTCTGGCAACCAAGATCTCGTTCATCAACGCCATTTCCGAGGTTTGCGAGGCCGCGGGCGCCGACGTCAGCCTGCTGGCCGACGCGCTCGGCTACGACCCCCGCATCGGACGCCAATTCCTCAACGCCGGACTGGGTTTCGGCGGTGGCTGCCTGCCCAAGGACATCCGCGCGTTCATGGCCCGCGCCGGCGAGCTGGGGGCAGACCAGGCGCTGACCTTCCTGCGTGAGGTGGACAGCATCAACATGCGCCGGCGCACCCGGATGGTCGAACTGGCCACCACGGCGTGCGGCGGTTCGCTGCTGGGCGCCAACATCGCCGTGCTGGGTGCGGCGTTCAAGCCCGAATCCGACGACGTGCGTGACTCGCCTGCGCTCAACGTCGCCGGGCAGCTGCAACTCAACGGCGCGGCGGTCAACGTGTATGACCCCAAGGCGCTGGACAACGCGCAACGGCTGTTCCCGACGCTGAACTACGCGGTCTCGGTCGAAGAGGCCTGCGAGCGCGCGGATGCGGTGCTGGTGCTCACCGAGTGGCGGCAATTCGTCGACCTCGACCCCGCCGACCTGGCCGGCCGGGTGCGGGCCCGCGTCGTCGTGGACGGGCGCAACTGCCTCGACGTCGCCCGCTGGGAGCGGGCCGGGTGGCGGGTGTTCCGGCTCGGGGCGCCGCGGCCCTAGCGGCGGCGTGCCCTACGCCAACCCGGCATTACCCGGCGAGCCGACCAGCCCGCCCGTGCCGCCGGCGCCGACGTTGCCCTCGGGCGTGCCGATGCCGGCGTTGCCGCCGTCCCCGCCGTTGCCGAAGACCTCCGCGCTGCCGCCGTTACCGCCGTCCCCGCCGCGGCCCGTCACGCCCTGCCCGCCGGACCCGCCGTCCCCGCCGTAACCGACAAGCGCGGCGTTGCCGCCGCTCCCCCCGGTCCCGCCGGTGGTGTGGCCGGTGCCGCCGGCCCCGCCGGCGCCGCCGCTGCCGGACACCCCGGCAGCGTTGCCGCCGTCTCCGCCGTCCCCGCCTGCGCCTCCGCCGCCGAAGCCTCCGTCACCCCCGCGCCCGGCGGTGCCCTGTACGGGGCCGGAGTTGCCGCCGTGGCCGCCGGCCCCTCCGCCGCCGTTGACGCCGTCGCCGCCGTCGCCGCCCGCGCCGCCATTTCCGGAGATGCCCCGCGTGTTACCGCCGGCGCCCCCGGAGCCGCCGTTGACGGAGCCGGCGCCGCCATCACCTCCGGCTCCGGCGGAGCCCTCGAACATCCCCCCGGCGCCCCCGGCACCACCCGAGCCGCCGTCGCCCGTCGAGCCGGTGCCGCCGTGGCCCCCCGCGCCGCCGTTCCCCCAGACCT